>NZ_CP069338.1:8187500-9684284 GCF_016859125.1 Archangium violaceum
GGCGACTTAATGTACGTAGCGAGGCTAAGCCGCTAGGTGGAGCCGGAGCGAAAGCGAGTCCGAAACGGGCGAAACAGTTGCGTGCATTATAACCCGAAGCGGGGTGATCTACACATGGCCAGGTTGAAGTGAGGGTAACACCTCATGGAGGACCGAACTCATGAAAGTTGAAAATTTCTGGGATGAGCTGTGTGTAGGGGTGAAAGGCCAATCAAACTCCGTGATAGCTGGTTCTCCCCGAAAGATATTTAGGTATCGTCTCGAGGAATTCAATACCGGAGGTAGAGCACTGGAACGGCTAGGGGTCTCACCAGATTACCAAACCGTACCAAACTCCGAATGCCGGTAATTGTTATCTCGGGAAGCAGTCAGTGGGTGATAACGTCCATTGGCAAGAGGGGAATAACCCAGACCGACAGCTAAGGCCCCCAAGTCTAGTCTAAGTGAACACTAGAAAGGATGTGGCAGGTCATTGACAACCAGGAGGTTGGCTTAGAAGCAGCCATCCTTTAAAGAAAGCGTAATAGCTCACTGGTCGAGACAGGCCGCGCCGAAAATGTAACGGGGCTCAAGACTAGCGCCGAAGCTTCGGATTGCATACGTCAGGCGTATGCAGTGGTAGAGGAGCGTTGCAACTGCAGCGAAGGTAGACCGCAAGGGCTGCTGGAGCGGTTGCGAGTGCTGATGCCGAAATGAGTAGCGATAAAGGGGGTGGGAAACCCCCTCGCCGTAAACCCAAGGTTTCCTGGGTCAAGTTAATCTTCCCAGGGTTAGCCGGGACCTAAGCCGAGGCCGAAAGGCGTAGGTGATGGCAAGCAGGTTAATATTCCTGCGCCATCTTGTAGACGTTGAACCGAGGAAGGACGGAGAAAGCTAGACGAGCTGGCCGGTGGTTGTGCCAGTCCAAAGGCGTAGGGGTGTCGCGTACGATGAAAAGGCGCGGCAGCCATCCCCGAGACCTGATGGCGCCCCTCACGGGGTAAGTCGTTGATGCTCGGCTTCCAAGAAAAGTTCCGCGGGGAGTCTACAGGGTGTCCGTACCGCAAACCGACACAGGTGGGTGAGGAGAAAATCCTAAGGCGCTTGAGAGAACTCTCCTCCAAGGAACTAGGCAAATTTCCACCGTAACTTCGGAAGAAGGTGGGCCTCTGGTAGGTGAAGGCGTACAGCTGGAGCCGAGAGAGGTTGCAGAGAAATGGCGGTAGCGACTGTTTACCAAAAACACAGGACTCTGCGAAGGCAAGAAGCCGACGTATAGGGTCTGACTCCTGCCCGGTGCTGGAAGGTTAAGGGGATTCGTCAGCCGCAAGGCGAAGCGATGATCCGAAGCCCCAGTAAACGGCGGCCGTAACTATAACGGTCCTAAGGTAGCGAAATTCCTTGTCGGGTAAGTTCCGACCTGCACGAATGGAGTAACGACTTCCGCACTGTCTCGGAGAGGGACTCAGCGAAATTGAAATAGCTGTGCCGATGCAGTTTACCCGCAGCAAGACGGAAAGACCCCGTGAACCTTTACTACAACTTGACAGTGACACTAGGGTTCGACTGTGTAGGATAGGTGGGAGCCTTTGAAGCCGGGCCGCCAGGTTCGGTGGAGGCAACGGTGAAATACCACCCTGTCGGATTCTGGTGTCTAACCATGCCCCCTCAACGGGAGTTGGGACACTGTCTGGTGGGTAGTTTGACTGGGGCGGTCGCCTCCCAAAATGTAACGGAGGCGCGCGATGGTTCCCTCAGCCCGATTGGAAACCGGGCGTCGAGTGCAATGGCATAAGGGAGCTTGACTGCGAGACAGACATGTCGAGCAGGTGCGAAAGCAGGTCATAGTGATCCGGTGGTCCTGAATGGAAGGGCCATCGCTCAACGGATAAAAGGTACTCCGGGGATAACAGGCTTATCTCCCCAAGAGTTCACATCGACGGGGAGGTTTGGCACCTCGATGTCGGCTCATCGCATCCTGGGGCTGGAGCAGGTCCCAAGGGTTTGGCTGTTCGCCAATTAAAGCGGTACGCGAGCTGGGTTCAAAACGTCGTGAGACAGTTTGGTCCCTATCTGCTGTGGGCGTAGGATACTTGAGAGGCTCTGACCTTAGTACGAGAGGACCGGGTTGGAGACACCGCTGGTGTACCAGTTGTCTCGCCAGAGGCATCGCTGGGTAGCCATGTGTCGATTGGATAACCGCTGAAAGCATCTAAGCGGGAAACCGACCTCGAGAATAGGTATCCCGGGCGCAAGCCCCTGAAGACCCGTCGAAGACTACGACGTTGATAGGCCGGGTGTGTAAGCGCGGTAACGCGTTGAGCTAACCGGTACTAATTGGTCGTGCGGCTTACTTTACCTCAATCTCTCACAGGCTCCACCCCAAGGGGGGAGTAAGGGATTCGAGGCCAAGGTCGAGGCCCCTGAGCGCGCTCCGAAGCGAGCGGCGCCGGGCCCGGAAGAAGGCACCAGCTTCTGTCAGCAGGAAATTGAAAACTACCCTTTGTATGTACGAGTCACATGTTTTCCGGTGGCAATGTCGGAGGGGTCCCACCCGTTCCCATCCCGAACACGGAAGTTAAGCCCTCCAGAGCCGATGGTACTCCGCGGGAAACCGCGCGGGAGAGTAGGTCGCTGCCGGATTTTTTTGAAGGCCCCGGGTCTCACGCCACGTGAGACCCGGGGCCTTCCCCTTTGCGGGCTGCCGCGGCGCGCGCTCCTGCCCCCGGGCCGACGTTGGGTGGTGGCCTGCTCCGCCGGGTGGCGCCGCACCGGTGCCTGGTCGGGCACCTCTGCCTTCCGTACGCCCGAATCGCTGCGAGACGCGCTCCGCCTCGCGCGGTGCTGCGCGGCGTGTGGATTCGCCCTGCTTGATGGCAGTGCTCGTTGTGGTCTCCGCCTTCGCGAATTCGGACGGAGTGACTCCCGGCCAGCCGTTCGGTGGATGCTTGTATGGCCCAAGTGGCTGGAACTCTTGGAGAATCCGCCCTCCGGGGTGGTTTGACTCACCGTCCGTGCTCCGACTAAAGTCCCGGGTTCGTCCGGTTTTTCCACCCACCGTTCCCCCCTGAGCGGCGCTGTGGCCTTCCGGGTGCGGGCGGATCCACGCAATGAAGAAGCCGACCTTATTTGGCAAGTACCTCCTCCTCGAGCGCATCAACGTTGGCGGCATGGCGGAGGTCTTCACGGCCAAGGCCTTCGGCGTCGAGGGGTTCGAACGGATCCTCGCCATCAAGAAGATCCTCCCGACGATGGCGGAGGACGACGAGTTCATCACGATGTTCATCGATGAGGCGCGGATCAGCGTGCAGCTGAACCACGCCAACATCGTGCACATCCACGAGCTCGGGAAGCACGAGGACACCTACTTCATCGCCATGGAGTACGTGTCCGGGCGGGATCTGCGCACGCTCCTGGAGCGATACCGGCGGCGCAAGGAGATCATGCCCACGGCCCAGGCCGTCTTCGTCGCCTCGAAGATTTGCGAGGGGCTCGACTACGCGCACCGCAAGAAGGACGCCCGCGGGCAGGACCTGAACATCATCCATCGCGACATCTCTCCGCAGAACATCCTCATTTCGTACGAGGGAGAGGTGAAGCTCATCGACTTCGGTATCGCGAAGGCGGCGAACCGGTCGCAGAAGACGCAGGCCGGCATCCTCAAGGGCAAGTTCGGCTACATGAGCCCGGAGCAGGTCCGCGGCCTGCCCATCGATCGTCGCAGCGACATCTTCGCGGTGGGCGTCATCCTCTACGAGATGCTCACGGGCGAGCGGTTGTTCGTCGGCGAGTCGGATTTCTCCACCCTGGAGAAGGTGCGCAACGCGGATGTGCCCACTCCGCGTCAGTTCAACCCGAATGTTCCGGTTGGCCTCGAGAAGGTGATGCTCAAGGCCCTCGCCCGTGATGCGGAGGAGCGCTATCAGTGGGCGTCGGATCTCCAGGAGGACCTCATGCGGTTCCTCCTGGCCGGGGATGCCATCTACTCGTCCAAGCATCTCTCGGGCTACATGAAGGAGGCCTTCGCGGAGGACATCATCCGCGAGGCCGAGAAGATGGAGCGCTACGCTTCCGTCGAGCGCCCGGAGCAGATCGAGGCCTCTGGCGTCACGGGTGACATCTCCTCCCGTTCTCCGCGTCGGCAACAGGCTCTCCCCGCGACGCCCGTGGCCGGCCGTTCGCCCACGGCCCTGGCCCAGCCCGCCCTGAACAACGGCCACGTGCCGCCTCCTACCGAGGAAGAGCTGGCCGAGCTCGATGGTGCAGGGGACAAGACTCAGATCTTCGATCCTTCCATCATTCTGCGGCCAGATTCCTCCAGCCCGGAGCCCTCGGCCAGTGTGCTGGTCGACGACAGCCTCACCGGAGAGACGAACTACCCTCCCGAGTTGGATGAAACCCTGCCTCCCACCCCTCGTGACAGGTTCCGCGGCGCGAGGCCGCAGGTGGTCATCGGGGAAGAAGGGGAGGGTTACTCTGGCGCCACCGTCATCGGGCCCGCTCCCACGGCTCGCCCGGAGCCGGACGCTCTGGAGGAGTCCAACGCCACCCGTGTCGGTCAGATCGAGTCGGGTGGCACCATGATGAGCCCGATGCCCACAGGGCAGCGGATGAGGCTGCAGATGGATGAGGAGCTGGACTCCTCCTCTCATCAGGACGCCGAACAGGACGAGCAGCAACTGCCCGAGGACGAGGCTCCGGACGAGTACGACGATCCCCGCGCGCGAGGTCCGCTGGACGATCCCCAGGAGGAGGAGACGACCGGCCCCATCACCCTCCCGCCGACGGCCCAGACGTCCGCGCCCGAGAAGCCGAAGCCCACACCCCAGAAACCAGCACCGCGCGCCGCCACCGGAGTCGGAAAGAAGCTCCCCTCGAAGGCCGTCCTCGGGATTGCCGCGGGCGCCGTGGTGTTCGTGCTCGTGATTCTGGGCGTCGTGTTGTTCTCCGGGCCCCGTACCGGCAGGCTGATGATCTCCGTGCTGCCCGCGGAGGGCTCCGAGGTCCGGATCGACGGGCAGATCTACGCGCAGAACCAGGTCATCGAACTCCCCGAGGGGACCCACAAGCTGACCGCCACCGCCCCGGGTCATCTGCTCGCGGAGAAGACGGTGACCGTCACCAAGGGACAGCGTCCGCAGGTCGTGTCCGTGGAGTTGGTGGCCGAACCTCCGCCCGATCAGCCCGTGGCGAATGACACCCAGGACGCCAACGCCACCGGTACCGGTACCGGTACGGGGACTGGCGCTCAGAGCGATACGTCGTCGGGCTCCCTGTCCGCGGAGAATGATCCGAAGGAGCTCCCCGACTCCCAGACCGCATCGGCCGCCGATACGGGCACGGGGACGGGGACGGGTACTTCACCCGCTGCCGAGGATCCTCCCAAGCCGACGACGTTCGAGGCGGTGTTCGTGGGAAATGTCGGCGCGGAGGTCGCGGTCGGTGGCAAGCGCGTGGGCAAGACGCCCGACGCCAGGCTCGCCAACCTCACCGTGGGGAAGACCTACTCCTTCACGGCTTCGCGCGCCGGATACAAGAGCTACTCCGGCAAGTTCCGTTCCGATGGCGACACGGAAGTGCAGGTGCCCTTCGAACTCGAGAAGGAGGAGCCCCCGCCCGCCCCGGAGCGCCAGGTCACCAGGCAGACTTCGAGGAGCAGCTCCGGGAGCAGCAAGCCTCCTCCTCCTCGCGTCGTGGCCAAGGGCAAGCTCGCGTGCAGCTCCCGTCCCGCCGGGGCCCAGATCTGGGTGGATGGCAAGAACACCGGTCGCATGACCCCCGTGGCGCTCGGCAATCCGCTGCTCCTGCCGGTGGGTAGCCGCACGGTCGTCTTCAAGCTCGGCGGCAAACAGAGCAAGCCCCAGAAAGTGGATATCTCCGAGGGGGATGTGGCCAAGCTCATCAACATCCCGATCGAGTAATCACGCATTCGTTGCCCTCTTTCCAATGTTGGGTAAAGAGGGGCCTCTCCCAGGGCTTCCTGTTCCCAGGCCCTGGTTCCATTAAGGTTGGTTGCCATGACGACGACGCCCATCCGCGGCAAGGCCTCCTCGGCCGGCCCCGCGCAGCAGCCTTTCTCCTATCCTCTCCGCCGTGAATTCGTGGAGCCGGACTGGAGACGCCTGCCCGGCTACAAGAACGTGACCCAGGCCGAGTGGGAAAGTTCCGTCTGGCAGCGCAAGCACACCGTCAAGAACCTCAAGGAGCTCCAGGCCGTCCTCGGCCATCTGCTGCCCGAGGATCTCCTGGCCAGCATGGAGCGCGATCAGCGCGAGCGCGCGACGATGTCCATCCTCGTCCCGCCCCAGATGATCAACACCCTGGACGAGACGGACCTGTGGAACGACCCGGTCCGCCGTTACATGCTACCCGCCTTCGACGACCGGCACCCCGAGTGGCCCAACCACCCCAAGGCCAGTCGCGACAGCCTCCACGAGGCGGACATGTGGGTCGTGGAGGGCCTCACCCACCGCTACCCCACCAAGGTGCTGGCGGAGATGCTCCCCACCTGCCCCCAGTACTGCGGCCACTGCACCCGCATGGATCTCGTGGGCAACGACGTCCCCCAGGTCCAGAAGCACCGCTTCAACATCCCCCAGAAGGAGCGCTACGAGCAGATGCTCGACTACCTGCGCCGGACGCCCACCGTCCGCGACGTGGTGGTCAGCGGCGGTGACATCGCCAACCTCCCCATCCAGGCCCTCGAGCCGTTCGTCAGCGCGCTGCTCGATATCCCCAACATCCGGGACATCCGCCTGGCCAGCAAGGGCCTCATGGCCATCCCCCAGCACTTTCTCCAGGATCAGGTGCTGCAGGGACTGGAGCGCCTCGCCAAGAAGGCCAACGAGCGCGGCGTGGACCTCGCGCTCCACACCCACGTCAACAACGCCCGCCAGCTCACCCCGCTCGTGGGCAAGGCCGTGCGCAAGTTGCTCGACATGGGTTTCCGCGACGTGCGCAACCAGGGCGTGCTCCTGCGCGGCGTCAACAGCTCCCCCAAGGAACTCCTCGAGCTGTGCTTCACGCTGCTCGATCACGCGAAGATCCTCCCGTACTACTTCTACATGTGCGACATGATCCCCAACTCGGAGCACTGGCGGCTCAGCGTGGCCGAGGCCCAGCAGCTCCAGCACGACATCATGGGGTACATGCCCGGCTTCGCCACCCCGCGCATCGTCTGCGACGTGCCCTTCGTCGGTAAGCGCTGGATCCACCAGGTGGCCGATTACGACCGCGAGCGCGGCATCTCGTACTGGACCAAGAACTACCGCACCGGCATCGAGGGCAATGACCCCGATGCCCTCTCGCGCAAGTACGAGTACTTCGACCCCATCTACACGCTGCCCGAGTCGGGCCAGCAGTGGTGGCGCGAGCAGGCCAAGGCGGCGTGATGTTCCCCTCAGCGCCGCCCTCCAAGGGCGCTCCCTCGCGTCCGGCTTCCGAGGCCGGGCGCCGGGCCCTCTTTCCCGAGGCCACCGACGCCGAGTGGTCCGACTGGCGCTGGCACCAGCGCCATGCCGTGCGCAACCTCGCGCAGCTGGAGAAGTTCGTCCCCCTCACGCCCGATGAGCGCGCCGGCGTGCAGGAGACCTCGTCCCTGTTCCGCATCGGCATCAGCCCGTATTACCTGTCCCTCATCGACCGGGACCATCCGCTCTGTCCCATCCGGATGCAGTCCATTCCCGTGCGCGCCGAGGCCCGCATCCGCCCCGGTGAGCTCGCGGATCCGCTCGGCGAGGACAAGACCCGGCCCGAGGAGGCCATCGTCCACAAGTACCCGGACCGCGTGCTCTTCCTCGCGCTCGACACGTGCTCCGTCTACTGCCGCCACTGCACCCGCCGCCGTATCACCAAGGGCGGTGAGGCCGAGCTCTCCAAGGAGCAGATGCGCCGCGGCATCGAGTACATCCGCCGCCACCCCGAGGTGCGCGACGTGCTCATCTCCGGTGGGGATCCGTTCCTCCTCTCCGAGGAGCGGCTGGAGGAGCTGCTCGCGCCCCTGTACGACATCCCCCACGTGGAGATGGTGCGCATCGGGACCCGCGTGCCCGTGTGTCTGCCCATGCGCGTCACCGACTCGCTGGCCCGTCTCCTGCGCCGCTACGCCCCCCTCTACGTCGTCACCCACTTCAACCACCCGAAGGAAGTGACCCCCGAGGCCCGCGAGGCCTGCGAGCGGCTCGTGGACCACGGCGTCCCCGTGGAAAACCAGGCCGTGCTCATGCGGCGGCTCAACTCGGATGCCCGCATCATCAAGGAGCTCTCCCACGCCCTCCTGCGCATCCGCGTCCGCCCGTACTACCTCCACCAGATGGACGTGGCCGAGGGCTGCGAGCACCTGCGCACCCCCATTTCCAAGGGCATGGAGATCCTCCAGCAGTTGCGCGGTCACACCACCGGGCTCGCCGTGCCCCACCTCGCCGTGGACCTGCCCGGCGGCGGCGGCAAGGTGACGCTCCAGCCCGATTACGTGCTCGAGCGCGGTGAGCAGAAGACCGTATTCCGCAACTACAAGGGCGAGCGCTACGACTACCCCGAGCCCGAGGAGACCGACTGCTCCTGCCCCTACGACTCCGTGTGGCAGCAGAAGCGTTGGGGGTAGGGGAGGGGGGTTACTTCTCCTCGGACGGACCCTGCGCCTATTTGGCCGGGGTTTCCTCTCCAGAGGGCAGGCCGTGCTCCACCGCGGGCAGTGAGCCCTCCTGCTCCTCCAGTGTCACCGGATTCTCGTCGCTGAACCCCTGCTGGACCTGGATCTCCCCGGGCCCATGGGCCTTCGAGGCCGCGGCCTTCTCCTTCGCCTCCAGTTCCTTCTCCGCGGCATCTACCTCCGCGTTCTGCTTCGGCCCCATCCGGGCCGTCTGCCGCGCGTAGTCCTTCCGCGACACCCCATTCTTCTCCATCACTTCCTGGAGGGCTTCCTGCTGCTCGCGGATCATCTGCCGCCGCTCGGCGTTGGTCATCTCCGACGGCTTCTTGTTGCCGTGCGCCGCGTTCACCTTCGCCTCCGCGGCCTTCTCGTCGCGCCGGATTCGGGCGAGCTGCTCGGGCGTGAGATCCTCGGCGAGCACGAGGCCCGGCACGGTGAGCCAGCTCGAGAACAGCAGGATGGAGAGACGGCGGGACATGGAGGCTCCTGGGTGGGCCTGGTGGGCCTCCCCATCGTATGGGAGGTTGGGGACCCGTGGGTAATCTCGTGGGAAGAACCCAGGAGCCGATACCCTCACCCCGACCCTCTCCCAGCGGGAGAGGGAGATGGGTTCAGCGATCCCGGCAACGCGTGCAGCTGTCCGTCGTTTCCGCGCAGGACTCCCTCGCCCGAACGCACCGCCGCGGGAGATCCGTCCGGTCCGGATGGTCCGTCACCACGTCGCAGAGGTCTTCCGCCACGCCGCACGTCTGGGTGGAGAGGGTGCACCGGTCCGAACAGGACATGTCTCCCGCGGAGGCGCTTCGGGCTCGTAGCTCCTCGAGCCGCGCCTCGTAGGTGGTGAGCTGGTCATCGTCCGAGCCGGCCACCCGGGTATCCACCTGCTTGGGACATCCCACGAGGGCCAGCGTCAGCAGGGCAAGGCTCGCAGCGCGCATGCGTCTCCCTTATGCGTCGGCCGCCCGCTCCGTCCAGGGCCTCAGCGTTCGATGGACCGCGGTTGGACAGGTGGAGGGCGCTCCTCGGGGCGATTGCAGTACAGGTATGCCGTCAGTCCCAACAGGGCCAGCACCGCCAGCTTCCTCAGCCAGTCTTCCCGTTGGCGCTTCGGAGAGTCCTCCTCCTCGTGCTCGGCCGCCTCGAGCGCCGCCGCTACCTCCGGGC
This sequence comes from Archangium violaceum, assembly GCF_016859125.1. Lineage (NCBI taxonomy): Bacteria > Pseudomonadati > Myxococcota > Myxococcia > Myxococcales > Archangiaceae > Archangium > Archangium violaceum. Next base: position 8,197,294 of record NZ_CP069338.1, read on the forward strand.
CCAGTTCGCGCAGTCGCCGGCACAGCGCCACCGTCCCCGCCAGCGCGGGCGGCACCGCCGCCGTCTCACGCTCCAGCGCCTCGGCGAGTGCCCGCGCCCAGACGTCCTCCTCCGTGTCGTTCTCCGGCTGCCGGCAGGGGAGGGCCGCCTCCTTCGTCAGGGCCAGGCCGGCCCTCAGCAGGTGGACCGAGAACGCCTCCTTCGAGATGCCGTAGAAGGTCGCGCTGTCCTCCTGCGAGCGGTTCTGCACCAGCCGCGTCACGAGGAAGGCGGAGGTGCGGTACGGCAGCGCTCGGAGCGCCGCGCGGAGCTCGGCGGTCGAGGAGAGGCGGGAGGCGTCGGGGGCAGGGGACACGGGGGCGGCATTCTCCGTCATCCGCCGGCCGATTTCTTGAGCCTCGTGCACCGCCCCCTACACTGACCGGCATGTTGCGTCCTGTCGCACTGCTGCTGCTCCTGCTCGCGCCCCTCCGCGCGCTCGCCGTGGAGACCATGCGCATCGCCATGGGCGACGCCCAGAGCGAGGTGCGTGTGAGTGGGAAGGGTCTGTCCTTCGGCTCCGATACCGAGGATGCCCGCTTCTCCCCACTCGACCAGGACAGCGTCGTCGTCCGGCGCAAGGGCTCGCGCCTGGAGCTCAACGGGGCCCCCGTCATCGGTAACTCGGTGCGTTTCCGCGCCGGCCTGGACGCGCAGGACGCGGGGGTGCCCGGCTCCTCACCCCTGCGCGCGGGTGACATGGAGGTTCGTGGCGACGTCGTCGTGCGCATCTACAAGGGCGGACTCCAGCTCATCAACGTCATCCCGCTCGAGGACTACCTGGCCGCCGTGCTCGGCAGCGAGATGCCCGTGTCCTTCCCCCTCGAGGCCCTCAAGGCCCAGGCCGTGGCCGCCCGCACCTACGCCCTCCAGAAGAAGCTCGAGACCTACGGCAGCCCCTTCCACATGGGCAGCAGCGTGCTCCACCAGGTCTACGGTGGCGTCAATCGCGAGGACGCGCGCACCCGCTCCGCCGTGGAGGCCACCCGGGGAGAGGTGCTCACCTACGAGCTCGCCCCCATCGAGGCCTACTTCCATGCCTCCTGCGGCGGCCGGACCGAGACCGGCCAGAATGCCCTCGGGCGCGCGCTCCCCTATCTGCGGGCCGTGGACTGCCCGTGTGGCCGTCTGCCCGCCAGCCGCTGGAGCGCCACCCTCTCCGACTCCGAGCTGCGCTCCGCCCTGGGCCAGTCCACCGAGGGCTTCCGCGTCACCTCCCGCACCAGCACCCACCGGGTGAACCGGGTGGTCACCTCCAGCGGCGCCTCGCTCGATGGGGCGACCCTCCGGCGCAAGCTCGGCTACACGAAGCTCAAGAGCCTGGAGTTCGACGTGGAGCACACTTCCGGTGGCTGGCACTTCAATGGCCGTGGCTACGGCCACGGCGCCGGCCTGTGCCAGTGGGGCGCCAAGGCGCTCGCGGACGAGGGGCTCTCCTACCGGGACATCCTCCTGCACTACTACCCGGGGACCGAGCTGCAGCATCTCTACTGATACATCCCGTTTCGTCGAGGCGCCCGGGCTGTTAGAAGCGCCTCCTCCCGTGTCGTCACTGCTCTCCGATTACGACTTCGAACTGCCCGAGGCGCAGATCGCCCAGGCGCCCCTCTCCACCCGGGATGCCTCCCGCCTCATGGTGGTGAGCCGCGCTTCGGGTGCGTGGGCCCACCGCCACTTCTCCGAGCTGCCCGGGCTGCTGCGCGAGGGCGACCTGCTCGTCGTCAACGACGCCCGCGTCATCCCCGCACGGCTCCTCGGCTCCAAGGCCGGCACCGGCGGCCGTGTGGAACTGCTCGTCGTCCGCCCGTCGGCCCCCACGCTCACCTCCCAGGCACTCGGAGGCGCCGCCGAGGCCCTCGAGTGGATCTGCCTCGGCCAGGCCTCCAAGGGCCTCAAGCCCGGGGCGCGCATCTCCTTCCCCGGAGGACTGGATGCCGAGGTGCTGGAGGCGCTCGGGGGCGGCGAGTACCGGGTGCGCTTCCACGCCGCGCCGGGCACGTCGCTCGCCGAGGTGCTGGAGAAGGCCGGCCGCCTGCCTCTGCCGCCCTACATCACCCGCCCTCCCGAGGCCTCCGACGCCGAGCGTTACCAGACGGTGTACGCGCGGGCCTCGGGCGCGGTGGCGGCGCCCACGGCGGGGCTGCACTTCACCGAGGCCACCTTCGCGGCGCTCGCGGCCCGGGGCATCCACCGCGTCGAGGTGACGCTGGACGTGGGGCCCGGCACCTTCCTCCCCGTCCGGGAGGAGAACCTCGAGAAGCACCACATGCACCCGGAGCGCTACTTCGTCCCCGAGGCCACCGCCCGGGCGGTGAACGCCGCGAAGGCCGAGGGCCGCCGGGTGGTGGCGGTGGGTACCACCGTGGTGCGCACCCTGGAGTCGGCCACGGACCCGGACACGGGCGCGCTGCGCGCCGGGCCGGGGGAGACGACGATGTTCATCCGCCCCGGTTTCACCTTCCGGCAGGTGGACGTGCTGCTCACCAACTTCCACCTCCCGCGCTCGACGCTGGTGGTGCTGGTGAGCGCGCTGCTCGGCCGGGAGCGCACCCTGGCGGCCTACCGGGAGGCGGTCGCCGCCGGCTACCGGTTCTTCTCGTACGGCGACGCGATGTTGGTGACGGAGTAGGAGACACGACGCAATGGGAGAGCCGCGCAAGGAGAAGGGTGATACCCGGGTTCCACCGAGCCTGGTGCGCTACGAGCTGCTGCACGAGGACGCCTCGGGCACGCGCGCGCGCCGGGGGCGGCTGCACACCCCCCATGGCCTTGTGGAGACGCCCATCTTCATGCCCGTGGGCACCGTGGGCAGCGTCAAGGGCGTGGGGCCGGATGAGCTGCTGACGCTCGATGCTCAAATCATCCTCGGCAACACCTACCACCTGATGCTCCGCCCCGGAGACGACCTGGTGGGGGAGATGGGCGGCCTGCACCGCTTCATCTCCTGGGACCGCCCCATGCTCACCGACAGTGGGGGCTTCCAGGTCTTCAGCCTCGCCGAGAAGCGGAAGATCACCGAGGAGGGCGCGGCCTTCCAATCCCACCTGGACGGTCGGCACATCCTCCTGTCCCCCGAGCGCTCCATCGAGATTCAGGAGACGCTCGGCGCGGACATCATCATGGCCTTCGACGAGTGCCCGCCCTCCACCGAGGACCGGGCCTACATGGAGAAGTCCCTGGCGCGCACCACGCGCTGGCTGCACCGGTGCGTGAAGGCCTGGAGCCGCGAGCGCTCCTCGCTCTTCGGCATCGTCCAGGGGGGCCTGAACAAGGATCTGCGCAAGGCCCACGCCGAGCAGGTGTGCGCGGTGGACCTGCCGGGGTACGCGCTCGGAGGCTTCTCGGTGGGGGAGACCCCCGAGGCCATGCACGAGGGCGTGGCCTTCTCCGCTCCGCTGCTCCCCCGGGACAAGCCGCGCTACCTGATGGGGGTGGGGACGCCCGTGGACCTGGTCACCTGCGTGGAGCACGGGGTGGACATGTTCGACTGCGTGCTGCCCACCCGTTGCGCGCGCAACGGCCTGCTCTTCACCTCGGAGGGCAAGGTCACCATCCGCAATGCCACGTACGCCAAGGATGACCGGCCCGCGGATCCGGCCTGCTCCTGCTACACCTGCCGCAACTTCAGCCGGGCCTACCTGCGTCACCTGTTCGTGGCGGGGGAAATCCTCGCCATGCGGCTCAACACCCTGCACAACCTCCACTACTTCCTGGGTCTCATGAAGCAGGTGCGCCAGGCCATCTCCGAGGACCGGTACGCCTCGTTCGCCCGTGACTTCCGCGAGAAGGCCCGGGCCCAGGAGGCCGAGCGCACGAGGTCGAAGTAGCCCTGGCGGCCATCCAAACGGCCGGTTCCCGGGGTCCGCCGGAGCCTCTCCAGAGTGGCGGACGAGGCCTCCGGGAGAGGTGGGCGGGCGGGCATGACACGTCACGGAAAGGCCGGGGCCGCCTCGCCGTTCACTTGCCCGGGGTGTGCGCCTGCTGCTAAGAGGCCCCCCTTTCCGATTAATCCGTTGTCCGAGGGTGGACGGCGGCTCGGGCGGAACCCTTTCCAAGCGAAGAGGCGGTTTGTGGCTGACAGCTTTCTGATCCTGGCGCAGGCAGCGGGCGGAACCGGCGGATGGACGAACATCGTGTTCATCATCGGCCTGTTCGCGATCATGTACTTCATCATGATCCGGCCGCAGCAGAAGCAACTCAAGGCGCACCGCGAGCTGATCTCCAGCCTGAAGAAGGGTGATGAGGTCATCACCCAGGGCGGCCTCATCGGACGCATCCATGTGGTGGCCGAGCGAGAGGTGACGCTCGAGGTGTCCAACGGAGTGCGCATCCGCGTGCTCAAGACTTCCGTGGCTGGCAGGTACGCCGCTCCTGGCGAGACGCCGGCCTCGGTCGCGAAGACCGACGAGAAGAAGGAGGAGAAGTAATGGACCGCGGCTGGTACTGGAGGCTGGGCCTGATCATCGGCGTGACGCTGCTGACCATCTGGTGCCTCATTCCCTCCTATTATTCCCTGTTCGTGCTCGACAAGAGCCAGCGCAACAACCTGGCCCTGCTCGAGGAGAAGCTGCCCGCGTGGGCGCCCCCGGCGAAGTACCGCATCAACCTGGGGCTGGACCTGCAGGGTGGCATCCACATGGTGATGCGGGTGGACACCAAGACGGCGCTGCAGAAGCGGACCGAGCGCCGGGGGGATCAGATCGCCCGCTACATCAACGACAAGCAGCTGGGCCAGGTGACCGTGGACACGGACGCCGAGGCGCTCCAGCTCACGCTGACGGCGCAGGATCCGGCCACCATGGACGCGATCGAGAAGGAGGTGCTCGCCACCTTCACCGACTTCGTCCGGGTGTCGCGTGACGGCAACAAGCTGGTGCTGGCGCCGGACGAGGGCCAGGTGAACCTCTTCCGCGAGGAGTCGGTGGACCAGGCGATGCTCGTCATCCGCCGCCGCATCGACAAGTGGGGCGTGGCCGAGGTGGACGTGCGCAAGCTGGGCACCGACGCCATCCAGATCTCCCTGCCGGGCCGCAATGATCCCGAGCAGGCCAAGGAGCTGGTGGGCACCACGGCGCAGCTCGAGTTCCGCATGGTGGACGACACCACGGACTTCTTCGGGAAGACCTTCCAGGAGTCCCCGCCGCCGGAGGGCAGCAACATCACGCTGACCACCGCCGAGGGCTTCCCCCAGCTGCAGGGCCCCAACCGCGAGGCGCTGCTGGCGTACCTGAAGGACAAGACGCCCCAGGACCGCGAGGTGCTGATGGAGTGCATCCCCAGCGCGACGAAAAAGGGCGTGTGCGACAGCTACCGCACCTACCTGGTGGAGAAGGACGTGCCGCTGACGGGCGAGAGCCTGACGGGCGCGGACGCTTCGCTCAGCCAGCTCAACGAGCCGGAGGTGAACGTCAGCTTCGACGCGGCTGGCGCGCGTGAGTTCGAGCAGCTCACCGAGAAGGGGGTGGGCCGCCGCATGGCCATCGTCCTGGACGACTACGTGCAGTCGGCGCCGCGCATCAACGAGCGCATCGGTGGTGGCCGGGCGCGCATCACCATGGGCCGCTCGGGTGGCCGTCCCCTCCAGGAGTGGCTGTCCGACGCGCAGACGCTGGCGCTGGCCCTCAAGGCGGGCGCGCTGCCGGCGCCGGTGACCACCGGTGAGATCCGCCAGGTGGGCGCCTCGCTGGGCGACGAGCTCATCCGCAAGGGCGGCCTGGCCGCGGGCGTGGGCGTGCTCTGCGTCATCGTCTTCATGGCCCTCTACTACAGGTCCGCCGGCCTCATCGCGGACGTGGCGCTGCTGCTCAATGGCCTGCTCATCCTCGGTGGCCTGGCGCTCTTCAACGCCACGCTCACCCTGCCGGGCATCGCCGGCTTCGTGCTGACGCTCGGTATCGCGGTGGATGCCAACGTGCTCATCAACGAGCGCATCCGCGAGGAGCTCAGCCACGGCAAGACGGCTCGCGCCGCGGTGGACCAGGGCTACGATCGTGCCTTCTGGACCATCTTCGACGCGCACGTCACCGCGCTCATCGCCGGCTTCATCCTCTTCTTCACGGGCACGGGTCCGGTGCGCGGTTTCGCCACCACGCTCATCATCGGCCTGCTGGCGTCGCTCTTCACGTCCATCCTCGTGACGCGCGTCATCATGACCTACTTCGTCCACGGTCGTAACGCCCAGACGGTGTCCGTCTAGCAAGGCCTCGAGGTTCAGCAGACATGCAACTGCTCAAGAACAAGACGAACATCGACTTCATCGGCAAGCGCAAGCCGGCGCTCTTCATCTCCACGGCGATCAACCTGATCATCCTGATCGGCATCGCCGTGTGGGGCTTCAACCTCGGCGTGGACTTCGCCGGCGGTACGGTGGTGGAGGTGAAGTTCGACCACCCCATCTCCGCGGCGGAAGTCCGCAAGCGCGCCGAGTCCGGCGGGCTGCACGACGTCGCCGTGCAGAGCATCGGCTCGGCGGACGAGAACTCGTTCCTGCTGCGCCTGGGTGGCGTGACCCAGCTCACCGAGGAGAGCGCCGGCAAGGCGGCCTCGGCCCTCCAGGCCCTGGGCCCGGTGGACCCGAAGAACGTCCGCTCGGACCTGGCCAACGGCATCATCAACTTCCGCTCCGCGCAGCCCCTCGACGCCGAGCAGGTCCGCGCGGCGGTGGAAGGGGCCGGCACGGGCGTGGAAGAGGTGCGCGAGCTGGGTCAGGCGCAGGCCGGTGGCTTCGACTACCAGGTCGTCGCCAGCGGCATGGCGGACCGGATCCGCAGCGCGCTGATGTCGGGCGTGCAGCAGGACAAGCCGGACTTCGAGATGCGCCGCACCGAGTACGTGGGTCCGCAGGTCGGCAAGCAGCTGCGCAACCGCGGCGTCATGGCCCTGCTGTACTCCATGATGGCCATCCTCGTGTACGTGGCGTTCCGGTTCGACTTCAAGTTCGGCCCCGGCGCGCTGCTCGCCATGCTCCACGACGTCGTGATGGTGGCCGGCTTCTACCTGTTCAGCCGCGCCGAGTTCAGCCTCACCGCCATCGCCGCGCTGCTCACCGTCGTGGGTTACTCGGTCAACGACACCATCGTGGTCTACGACCGCATCCGCGAGGACATGGGCAAGTACAAGGGCAAGCCGCTGGCCGAGGTCATCAACATCGCCGTCAACGACACCCTGGCTCGCACCATCCTCACCTCGGGCACCACGGCCCTCTCCCTCGTCGGTCTCATCATCTTCGGCGTCGGTGAGATCCGCGACTTCGCCTGGGCCATGCTCGTGGGCATCATCGTCGGCACGTACTCGTCCGTGTACATCGCCAGCCCGCTCACCATCTGGCTCGATGAGCGCGCCGCCGCTCGCGAGGCCAAGAAGGGCGGCATGGAGCAGCCCAAGGTCGCCTGAGCCACAGTGGGGGTACAGAGGGGTACATACTCTCACCCCAGCCCTCTCCCAGTGGGAGAGGGGGCATACACGGAAGGCCCTCGTGCTCCGCGGATCCGCGGCGACGAGGGCCTTCGGTGTTTCTGGGGCGTCCCCCCCTTAAAATCGGCCTCCTACCGTGAGGTTCGTGCCCAGGATGCCGCCGCTCGCGTCACCCGGCACCGCCGCGTCCGCGAAGTTGTCGTCCACCAGCACCCGGTAGGTCCCTCGGATGCCCGCCGTCAGTGCCCCGCTGTTGAACTCGACCCCCGCCGCCAGCGGCAGCTCCTCCATCAGGTCCGAGCTGTACGGGCCATTTCCCGCCCCCCGCACGTACACGTAGGACACCCCCAGCCCCGCCCCCACGAAGGGACGCACCCGCTCCATGAAGGGGGGCGATAGCTTCACCAGGCTGGTCGCCCCATGGCGCATGAGCGAGGGCGCCTCGGCGGACCGGAAGCGATCGTCCGTCACGTCGTTCTTCGAGCCGTCGTAGCCCACCTCGAAGCCCAGCATCTTGTAGGGTTGGAGGTTGAGGGTGACGCCCCACGTGGGACCCGTGGCGGACAATCCTCCAAGGTCTCCCGTGTACCCACCGATGCCGCCGCCCAGGAAGACGTTCACATCTCCTTGCTTCGGGTCCCCTCCTCGTGCCATCGCGCTACCCGCGAGCCCCAATCCGAGCGCCAGGGCCGTCATCCGGATGCCCCTCGAAGTCATGCCAAGCTCCTTGTTCTCTGGTTTGCAGTCGAAGCTGTGCATCCCTGGCAACGCCGGGGCCGGGCAGGCATCCAACAGGCGCTCGTCCGCCCGTCCGCTCCATGGACGGAGGCGCGAGCCCCAGGTCGGGTTCCCTCGGAGAGACTTCCGAGGTAGACTGGGGGTGTATTCTTGTTGGCCCATGTGCCCGGAGCGGGCACCCCAGGAGGGGAGGCGAACGTGCGTTGGTTGATGCCGGAAGTACCCCAGGAGCAGGCAGCGTCGCTGGCCGCTGAGCTGGGGCTGCATCCGCTCTCCGCGCGCGTGCTCGTGCACCGGGGCCTGCGCACCCCCGAGGCCGCCTCGGCCTTCCTGTCGGACCGGCTGGCGGACCTCCCCGATCCCTTCCGGATGAAGGGCATGGCCGCCGCCGTGGATCGGCTGTTCCGCGCCATCCGCGAGAAGGAGCGCATCACCCTCTACGGCGACTACGACGTGGATGGCGTGTGCTCCACCTCGCTCGTGTGCCTGTTCCTGCGCGAGCTGGGCGCCAGGCCGGCCACGTACATCCCCCACCGGTTGGACGAGGGCTACGGCCTCAACCTCCAGGCGGTGGAGAAGATCGCCTCGGACGGGACCCGGGTCCTGGTGACACTCGACTGCGGCGTCACCTCCGTGGCGGAGATCTCCCGGGCGAAGGAGCTGGGCCTGGACGTGGTGGTGGTGGATCACCACACGGTGCCCCCCACGCTGCCCCCGGCCGTGGCGGTGCTCAACCCGCACCAGCCCGGCTGCGAGTACCCCACCAAGCACCTGTGCGCCGCCGGCGTGGCCTTCAACCTCTGCATGGGCCTGCGCAAGAAGCTGCGCGAGGACGGCTGGTTCGCCACCCGCAAGGAGCCCAACCTCAAGGCGCTGCTCGATCTGGTGGCCATGGCCACGGTGGCGGACGTGGTGCCCCTCACGGGCGCCAACCGCATCCTCGTCCACCATGGGCTGCAGGAGCTCTCCGCGGGCCGCCGCTACGGCGTGCGCGCGCTCAAGGAGGTCGCCGGCCTCGAGGCGGACAGCCCCGTCACCGCCGGGCAGGTGGGCTTCCGTCTGGGGCCTCGCATCAACGCCGCGGGCCGTCTGCATGACGCCTCGCTGGGGCTTCAGCTGTTGTGCTCCGAGTCACTCGACGCGGCGCGCTCGCTGGCGCAGGTGCTGGATCGCGCCAACGCCGAGCGGCAGGGCATCGAGAGCAGCATCCTCACCGAGGCGCTCGCCCAGGCGCAGGAGCGGGCCGAGCACGCGCGCGGCTTCGTCCTCTACGCGGACGGCTGGCACCCGGGTGTCATCGGAATCGTGGCCTCGCGCGTGGTGGAGCGCTTCCACCGGCCCACCGTCATGATCGGAGTGAAGGACGGGGTAGGGAAGGGCTCGGCGCGCAGCATCGAGGGCTTCCACCTCTACGACGCGCTCAGCGGTTGCGCGGACCTGCTCGCGCGCTTCGGTGGGCACAAGCACGCCGCCGGCCTCACCGTGGAGGCGAAGCACCTGCCCGCCCTGCGTGAGTCCTTCGAGCGCATCGCCCGGCAGCGGCTCACGCCGGAGGATCTGATTCCCCGCTGCAAGGTGGACGCGGTGGTGCGCGTGAACGAGCTGGACGAGCGCGCGGTGGAGGCGCTGCAGCGGCTCGGGCCTTTCGGACAGGGCAACCCCGAGCCCGTGCTGGTGCTGCGCCATCAAGTGGCTCGCCCGCGCGTGCTGCCGCCCAAGTCCGGAGGCGCCGGCCACCTCAAGCTGGCCCTGGTGGACGCCCCCTCCGTGGACGCCATCGGCTTCGGCATGGCGGACCGGCTGGCGCTCACCGAGGGTCCGGTGGACCTGGCCTTCCAGGCTGGCTTCGACACCTTCCGCGGGCAGCGGCGGCTGTCCCTCAAGCTCAAGGACCTGCGCGTCGCGGCCTGAGTCCGCTCAGGCAATGCCCCAGCGCACCCGTCCCGGCGTCAGCAGCGCTCCCGCGCGGGCCAGGTCGTTCATGCGGAATCGCTCGGCCTGACGCTCGAACGCCGTGCGGCACCGCTCCGAGCAGAAGAAATACCGACGCTTCTTGTACTCCGTGGACGGACGGCTCTCGGGCGCCTCCAATTGCTTGCCGCAGACCGGATCCAGGTGTCGCTTCGATACGTCCTTCATTTCCCCGCCTCCCCACCAGACTCGCCTTCCTTCGTGGCGACTCAAAGCAGCGGGCGTGCCAACGGCGTGACTCGTGGATTCGCGGGGTTGGGCGGGTGAGAGTCCGACAAAGAGGCAAGGGGCGGCCAGCGGGGGGAAAACTTTTTCTTGCCCGCGGGTGCCGGATTGCACCCCGGTACGAGGCCCGGTGGGTAAGAGGGATCCTCATCCCTCCTCTTGCCCGACCTCGCCGCTCACGTTGAGATCACCCCGTGCCAACCCCTTCGATCCCAGAAACCCAGCCGATTCACGCACAGCGACCGCTCACCGGACAGGACGCCAGGACGCTCGCTCTGGCGGCGCTGGGTGGCGCGCTCGAGTTCTACGACTTCATCATCTTCGTGTTCTTCGCCCGGGCGATCGGCCAGCTGTTCTTCCCGGCCGACACGGCGGAGTGGCTGCGCCAGCTGCAGACGTATGGGCTGTTCGCGGTCGCCTACCTGGCGCGTCCCCTGGGCGGCATCGTGATGGCGCACTTCGGCGACCGCAGTGGCCGCAAGCGGATGTTCGCGCTGAGCGTGTTCATGATGGCCGTGCCGACGCTCCTCATCGGCATGCTGCCCACCTTCGCCACCATGGGTTACGGAGCGCCCCTGGCGCTGCTGGTGCTTCGTATGCTCCAGGGCGCGGCCGTGGGCGGTGAGGTGCCGGGTGCCTGGGTCTTCGTCTCCGAGCACGTGCCGGCTCGTCGCGTCGGCTTCGCCTGCGGCACGCTCACCTCGGGGCTGACGTTCGGCATCCTGCTCGGCTCGCTCGTGGCGACCGCGATCAACAAGATCTACACCCCGGACGAGGTGCTGGCGTTCGCGTGGCGCGTGCCCTTCCTGGTGGGAGGCGTGTTCGGCTTCTTCGCCGTGTTCCTGCGCCGCTGGTTGGCCGAGACGCCGGTGTTCGAGGAGATGCGCAAGCGCCGGGCCCTGGTGGAGGAACTGCCGCTCAAGGCCGTGCTGCGCGGCCATGTCGCCGGGGTGGTGGTGTCCATGCTGCTCACCTGGGTGCTCACCGCCGGCATCGTGGTGGTGATCCTCCTGACGCAGGATCTGCTGCAGAAGCTCTACGGCATCGCGCCGGCCCAGGCGCTGGAGGCCAACAGCGTCGCCACGCTGAGCCTCACCCTGGGGTGTATCTGCTTCGGCCTGCTCGCGGATGGCTGGGGCGTCGTCCGGGCGCTGACCCTCGGCTGTGCCGCGCTGCTCGTGGCGACGTACGTGTTCTACACCGGCGTGGGCCAGTCTCCGGGGCACCTCGTTCCGCTGTACGCGATGGCGGGCTTCTGCGTCGGCGTGGTCGGCGTGGTGCCCACGGTGATGGTGCACGCCTTCCCTCCGGCCGTGCGCTTCTCGGGCATCTCGTTCTCGTACAACGTGGCCTACGCCATCTTCGGCGGGCTCACGCCCATGGTCGTCACCCTGCTCACGAAGACGAGCCCGATGGGGCCCGCTTTCTATGTGGCCGGGGTGTGCTGCGTGGGGCTGCTCGTGGCGCTCTACCTGGGATTCGCGAGCCGCTCGCGTTTCTCCGCCATGAGCGCCTCGTAGGCTCGCTGACCCTCACCCCAGCCCTCTCCCAGGGGGAGAGGGGGCATTCACGGGGGGAACCCGGGGGGCGAGATACCCTCACCCCGTCCCTCTCCCGAGGGGAGAGGGGGGATTGATTGATTAGAACGCGGTGCCCAGGCTCGCGCCCAGGAACGTGTCGTCCATGTAGCCTCGCCGGAAGCGCAGCAGCTCCACACGCCACGCCAGCCGCACGTTCGACTCCGACGACAGCTTCGTCCGGCCTCGCAGGCCCACTCCGTATTGGATGAGCGGCTTGATCTCGTCCATCGGCGTCAGCTTGCCGCCAATCTCCAGCGTCGTGTGCTCGTACGCGATGCCTCCGCCCACCTGTGCGTAGACGCCATAGTCCGAGCCCTCCCCGAAGGTCAGCTCGTACGCCGGCGCGATCGTGGCGTAGTGCAGCCGCGTGTCTCCCACGATGAGCTGCGTCCCCTCGCGCATCCCGGCGTACGTGTAGCGCACGTCGAACCAGAGCGCCTCGCGCAGCGGCTCCACGTTCAGCAGCCGGCCGTACTCCCAGGTGAAGCGTCCACCGATGGCCGGCAGGATGTCCCCGAGCTGCTGCCCACGTGCGCTGCTCAGGAACATCGCGCCGCCGAGCACCTCGAAGGCGATGCCCGTGTTCGGGTCATCCATGCGCGCCAGGTGCTCGAACTTCTTCTCCTCGTCCTCCTCCTCGGCGAGCCGGCGGAAGTCCGATGACGTGTCCTCCGAGCGGGAGCGGCGTCGGCGCGGCGTGTCCCTCTGCTCGGACTGCTCCTCGTCCGGGTAGGCGTAGGGCGAGTCATCGTCCTGGGCGTGGCGTCGGCGCGAGGAGCTCGTCTCCTCGGGCTGTTCGTCGTCCGGGTAGGCGTAGGGCGAGTCATCGTCCTGGGCGAACGTGGGCGCGGCGAGAGTGAGGCCCCCGAGGAGGCAGGGCAGGATCCAGGAATGCACGGCAGCGTTCCTCATGGGTTGATCGACTCGCAGACGCCAACGAGGGTGGTGGTGCTGGCAGGGCAGTCATCCGAGGTCGCGTCCCCCGTACTGACACCGGTGAGATCTTCGACCGGAATCTGCAGGCGGGTGGCGAACTGGCTGCACACCCGCTGTTTCAGATTGAAGTCACTGATGTGCCGGATGATGGCCCTGGCGGCCCGGGCCAGCGTGAACTTCGTCTGATCTGTCAGCGCCGCTTGGGCCAGCTGGTTGAAGCCGGGCTTGCTCGGATTCGTGTCCGAGTACGCCGCCGCCACCTCGCGCGCCAGCATCTCGCGGTCAGCCGCCGACTGCTCGGCGTTGACGAGCGCGCTCGCGAGGATGGTGCCCACCTGGTACTCGTGGCCGGAGAACACGGAGTTGAAGTTGGCGGTCTCCAGCAGCTCGCGCAGCTCCCGGCTCATGCACGTGGTCTTCGACAGGTCGCGATCCGACTCGGACTTGTCCTCGAAGGAGGTGTACAGCACGCGCTTGTTGCAGCCGAACGTCGAGCGGCACGAGGCCACGTAGGCGTGGTAGTCCGCCAGGCCCTCGTCCAGCGACTTGATGACATTGAGGGCCGGGGTGTAGATGCCCCCGCTCAACGACCAGGCGGTGATCGGATCCGGAAGCGAGCGGCCGTTGTACACGCGCCGGTTGAAGACCATGTGCGCGTACTCGTGGGTGAGGACCGAGGCGTTGATGGCCAGCGGCGCCTTCGTGATGGTCTCGAAGGGCAGCACCATGAAGGACTGCGTCGGAGCGAAGAAGATGGCGTTGTCGCGCATCGGCTTGTCGCTCGTGTCGGCGATGATGAACTCGGGGAAGTAGTAGGCCGTCATCTGCGGCAGCTCGGCCTGCTTCACGTCGACGACCTTGTTGAAGTAGTCCCAGGCGCGCTCGAGGTTGTAGTACGTGGTGACGAGGTTCCACGTGTGGAAGTCCGCCGGCCACAGCACGCCCTGCTCGTCGGTGATGTAGTGGGCGGTGACGGGCTGGCCCTCCTCCTTGAGCAGGGCGCGCAGGAACGCTTCCTCGGTCTTGGCGGCATTGGCCTCGGGATCGTTCGAGTCCAACACGACGCGGGCGCCGCCCCGCATCTTCGCCACCTGGCCTTCCAGGGCCACGATGTCCGTGACCGTCTGGAGCTCCACTTCCGTGGGCACGTACTCGCCATTGCCGGAGAGCACGAGCGCGCGCACCTTCACGGGATTCTGGGTTTCCGGCGCGCACGAGACGACGAGCGTCGCGAGCGCGGCGGCTGTCAGCTTTCGGACCATGCCGGCCTTCTTACTACGGGTCCGGGGACCATCAGAAGCCGGGGGAACGGTGGACCGGAGCCCTCCTTCCGCTTGCCCGGCTCCTTCTCGGATTCCTTGACGCGTCGTTTCCGCGCTCTCTATGGTGCCGCCCTTCAATCTCCCTCTGTGCAGGCGGTGTCATGGCGGTCCCGTTCATTACCGAGGTCAAGCGTACTCATACCTGCGGGCAGCTCACCAAGGCGAACATCGGTGAGGAGGTCGTCCTTTTCGGCTGGGTGCAGAACAGGCGAGACCACGGCGGCGCGGTCTTCATCGACTTGCGTGACCGTGAGGGTCTCACGCAGGTGGTTTTCGAGCCGGACATCGCGAAGGAGGCCCACGAGCTGGCGGGCCAGCTGCGGCTCGAGTTCTGCATCGGCATCAAGGGCAAGGTCGTCTCGCGCGGCGCTCAGGTCAATCCCAAGCTCAAGACGGGAGAGATCGAGATCAAGGCCTCGGATCTGACCATCTTCAACCGCTCCGAGCCCACGCCGTTCCTCGTCGAGGACACCGTCGACACGGCGGAGGAGAAGCGCCTGGCGTACCGCTTCCTGGATCTGCGCCGCCGGCCGCTGCAGCAGACGCTGATGACGCGCTCGAAGATGAACGCGATCACGCGCTCGTACATGGTGGACAACCGCTTCCTGGAGCTGGAGACGCCCTTCATGGGCAAGTACACCCCGGGTGGCGCGCGCAACTTCCTCGTCCCCAGCCGCCTCAACCCGGGCAAGTTCTACGCGCTGGCCGAGAGCCCCCAGCTCTACAAGCAGCTCTTCATGGTGGCGGGCTTCGACCGCTACTTCCAGATCGTCAAGTGCTTCCGCGACGAGGACCTGCGTCTGGACCGGCAGCCCGAGTTCACGCAGATCGACGTGGAGATGAGCTTCGTCACCCAGGACGACATCTTCACCATCGTCGAGGGGCTGCTGAAGCGGCTGTGGGGCGAGGTGCTGGGCATCGACATCCCCACGCCCTTCATGCGGATGGACTTCGACGAGTCCATGGCGAAGTACGGCAACGACAAGCCGGACCTGCGCTTCGGGCTGGAGCACGTCGTGCTCACGGACGTCATCCGCCAGCACGGCGCCGGGGGCGGCGTGCCGATGATGTGGGAGGCGGTGGAGCAGGGCGGCATCGTCAAGGCCATGGTCATCCCCGCGGACAAGCCGATGAGCCGCGCGGAGAGCGACAAGCTCGAGGACTTCGCCAAGCAGAACGGCGCCAAGGGGCTGGCCCGCGCCAAGGTGGGCGAGGGCGGTGAGTGGACCCAGTCCCCGCTGTCCAAGACGATCACCCCCGCGCTGCGCCAGGCCATCAACCAGGCATGCAACGCGAAGACGGGCGACCTCCTCGTGTTCCAGTTCGGCCGCGAGTCGCTGGTGCACACGGTGATGGCGAACCTGCGCGTGCACGTGGCCAAGAAGCTGGGCCTCATCCCCGAGTACGGCAGCGGCGGCGTGTGGAAGTTCCTCTGGGTGGTGAACCCGCCCCTCTTCGAGTACGACGAGGAGACCAAGACGTGGGCGGCGGCGCACCACGCCTTCACCCGGCCGCACGACGAGGACGTGCAGTACCTGCTGACGGAGCCGGGCCGCGTGAAGTGCCACCGCTACGACGTGGTGCTCAACGGCTTCGAGATCGGCGGCGGCTCCATCCGCCTGCATGATCCGAAGGTCCAGGCGGAGGTGTTCAAGGCGCTGGGCATCTCGGACGAGGAGGCGCGGGTGAAGTTCGGCTTCCTGCTGGACGCGCTGAAGTTCGGCGCGCCGCCGCACGGAGGCATCGCGCTGGGCATGGATCGTCTGGTGATGCTGCTCACGGGCGCCGAGTCGCTGCGTGACGTCATCCCGTTCCCCAAGACGAAGACGGGCACGGACCTGATGACAGGCGCGCCGGGAGACGTGGACGAGCGCCAGCTGCGCGAAGTGCACGTGCGCACCACGCCGCCCCCGCAGAAGTAATCGCTCCCCCCAGGACAGGGCTTGATGAAGACGTTCCTCGTGGTGAATCCGCGCAGCGCTGGAGGCCAGACGGGCAAGCGCTGGGCGGAGATCTCGGGCCAGGTGACTCGGGCGATCGGCGACTTCGGCTTCGGATTCACCGAGCGCCCCCTGGATGCCGTGCGGCTGACGCGCGATGCACTCGCGGACGGTTACGAGTGCATCGCCGCGGTGGGCGGCGACGGCACCATCAACGAGGTGGTCAACGGCTTCTTCGCCGACGGCAAGGCCATCAACCCCCAGGCCGCCCTGGGCCTCATTCCCCGAGGCACGGGCGGTGACTTCCGGCGTGCCTTCGGCTGGGACCTGGAGTTGGACTCGGCCCTGGCGCGGCTGCGGACCGACAAGACCGAGCCCTTCGACGTGGGGCTCGCCGAGTACGTCAACTTCCAGGGCGAGAAGGAGTCGCGCTACTTCGCCAACATCGCCTCCTTCGGCGTGAGCGCGGCGGTGGCCCACGAGGTGAACATCGGCAGCAAGGCGCTCGGTGGGAACCTGAGCTTCTTGTGGGGCACGGTGAAGACGATGGCGAAGTACAGGGACCGGAAGGTGCGCCTGCGCGTGGATGGTGGTGAGCCCGAGGAACTGGGCATCACCGTCGTCGCCGCGTCCAACGGGCGCTACTTCGGCAGTGGTATGTGCGTGGCCCCGAAGGCCGTCACCCACGACGGGCTCTTCGACCTGACCATCTGGCACGACTACGGCCTGCAGGACTTCATCATCAAGTCCAAGGGCGTCTACAACGGCGACCACATCACCTGGAACAAGACGCGCTACCTCCAGTGCCGCACCCTCGAGACCGAGAGCGACGAGGAAGTGTTCCTGGAGATGGATGGCGAGGTGCCCGGCAGGTTGCCGTGCCGCATCTCCATCCTGCCCGGCGCCATCCGCCTCAAGGTGTAGCCCGCGCCCTGTGCCCGGCTGTTCGCGGGACGGGCGGCCTTTTTCGCGCGACTTGACCTTGGAAGTCTGGCCGTTACGGCTTACTCTAGAAATAGAGTACGCCGGAGCGCGCCATGTCAGAACGTGACCCCTCCCAGCTCGATCTCTTCACCGGGGCTCCCAGCCCCACGCCGCCCCGAGGGCGCCGGCGCGGGCATGAGGAGCCCGTGGGCCCCGCCGAGCAGCCCGAGGAGGTGAGGGCGCTCGGGGAGCAGCTTCCCGCGGGGCTCTACCTGGGCACCTCGTCCTGGACGTTCCCGGGTTGGCTGGGGAAGGGGCTCGTCTACGACCGCCAGGCCACCCCGGCGCGTCTGTCCCGCGAGGGGCTCGCCGCCTATGCCCAGCACCCCGTGCTGCGCACCGTGGGCGTGGACCGGACCTTCTACGCCCCCGTTTCCGCCGCCACCTTCGCCGAGTACGCCGCGCAGGTGCCTCCCGGCTTCCGCTTCCTCGTGAAGGCACATGAGGCCTGTACCCTCGCGCGCTGGCCCGTCCACCAGCGCTATGGCGACCTGCGAGGTCAGCTCAACGAGCGCTTCCTGGATGCCGCGTATGCGCGCGATCTCGTGGTGGCGCCCTTCGTCGAGGGCCTGGGTGAGAAGGCCGGGCCGCTCGTCTTCCAGCTCCCGCCGCAGGATCCGCAAGACCTTGGTGGGGTAGGGCCCTTCGTGGAGCGGCTGCATGCCTTCTTCTCCGCGCTGCCCCGCGGGCCCCTCTACGCCGTCGAGCTCCGCAACGAGTCGCTGTTGACGGAGGCCCTGGCCCAGGCGCTCGCGGAGGTCGGCGTGTGCCCCGTGCTCGCCGCCTGGAAGAACATGCCCCCCGTGGAGCGTCAGGCCGTGCGCATGCGCGCGCTGCGGGCCCCGGCCCTCGTGGTGCGCTGGATGCTGCCGCCGCACCTCGACTACGAGGAGGCCCGCAAGCGCTACTTCCCCTTCGACAAGCTGGTGGACGAGGACGTGCGCACCCGCGAGGCCGTGGCCCGCGCCTCCGTCGCCGCCCTGGGCGCCGGCAGGCCCGTCTTCGTGACGCTCAACAACAAGGCGGAGGGAAGTGCACCCCTTTCCGCCGTGCTCCTGGCTCGGAGCGTCATGTTCCGCATGCGAAACATTGGGACTGTGGACTCTTGATCACCTCAGGTGTGGGTTTATGGTGGGTGGTGTCGCGGCATGAACACCCGTTGGCTGAGCACGCGGTTTGCTTGGAGGGGGGATCATGAGATCGGTCCTTGTTGCAGCGCTCGTGGTACGCGTTTCAGCGGCCGGAGGGGCGGGCGCTGGTGTCGAGGAAGACGCGCGACGCCAGCAAGTGGGCAACACCTGGGAAGACGTGCGTAAACATTTCTCCGCCCTGCGAAGCGAGATTTCCACCTTGGAAAATGAGTTTCGCGACGCCCAGGAGCGCCACCGGCTTGACGCGGAGCGCAAACGGCTGGAGTCGGAGCGCGCGCGTCGTGGGCAGCCCTGAGGATTCCGACGACTCGTTCGACCCCGAAGCACCCGTCGAGCTCCCCCTGGATGGGAACCTCGACCTGCACCTGTTCCACCCCCGTGACGTGAAGGACGTCGTCACCGAGTACCTCTGGGCCTGCCGTCAGAAGGGCGTACTCGACATCCGCATCATCCACGGCAAGGGCACTGGCGCGCTGCGGCGCACCGTGCAGTCGCTGCTCCCCCGACTGCCCGAGGTGGAGTCGTTCCGCTCCGCTTCCGAAGGCGATGGAGGGTGGGGCGCCACCTGGGTCCGGTTGAAGCCCCTGGACTGACTAGGACAGCCAGAAGTAGGCGGAGGCGATCAGCGAGCGCTTCTCCGTCACCTTCGACTTGTTGGCCAGGTCCGCCACTTGACGGTCCTTCGCCGCGTAACGCTTCTCCTCCTCGTTGCGCAGCGAGGCCAGCTTCTTGCGGTACTCGCGCTCCAGGCGCTCCGCGTGCCCACGGGCCTTCACGCGCTCGGCGGGGTCTTCCTGCGCGCACACCACCTTGCGCGCCTCCTGCCAGGCCTCGCGTGCCCGCTCCACCTGCTCGCGCGACTCCAGGAGGCAGTCCTCCGCGTACCGGTCCGCCCGCTCCCGCGCCAGATCCATCTCCAGCGCGTTGCGCCGCTCCGCCGCCCGGAGGATCTCCTCCTTGGCCGCCATCAGCGCCTGCTCCTGCATCAGCGACACGGACACCGGAGGCGGCTGCCGGCGCCGCTCCTCCTTCGCCGCCAGCTTCACGAAGTGCTCGCCGTCCGCCAGCGGCAGCGCCCGGAAGCCCTTGCCGTCGCGCTCCAGCACCAGCACCAGGTGCACCATCTTCTCTTCGGCCTTCAGGCCCGTCGTCTCGAACTTGTAGACGAACCACCAGCCCTCGCTGCCCGCCAGCCGGGCCAGCCGCGCCGGCAATCCCGCCGCGTTGAGCTGCAGGTAGTTGATGGCGTCGTGCGTCCTGTCCCGGACGGCATAGGCCGCCTTGGCCACCTGGAGCCGGCCCGAGGCGCTGCTGTTGCCCAGCACCGAGCCCGTCAGCGCGCGCGCACCCTGCTGGCGCTTCTCCAGCGCCTCCTTCGCCACCGCCCCGGCGATGCGAAGCCGCCGCCGCACATCGCCGTCGAAGCGCTCCATCAGCACCGAGCGCGCTTCCGTCATGCGCGCGCTGATGCGGCCCTCCATGTCCGAGCGCAGCTTGTCGAACGCCGCGTTGATGTCATCCGGGTGGCGGCAGGACTGGTAGATGTCCAGGATGCGCCGCTCGAAGTCCACGCCGCTCTCCAGCGCGCCGAGGATTTCATCCGACGCGCCGAACACGCCGTCGAAGAGGCTGAGCTTCTTCTCCAGCAGCTCGTATAGCCGCGCGTCCGCGGCGTTCTGCCGGTTGAGGAAGTTGATGACGAGCACGTCCCGCTGCTGGCCGTAGCGGTGGCAGCGGCCGATGCGCTGCTCCACCCGCTGCGGGTTCCACGGCAGATCGTAGTTCACCACCAGGTTGCAGAACTGGAGGTTGAGCCCCTCGGCGCCCGCCTCGGTGCAGATGAGGATCTGCGTCTTCTCGCGGAACTCCGTCACCAGCGCGCGGCGCTCCTCCGGACCGCCTCCGCCATCGCCGGAGAGCAGGGAGATCTTCCCCGCGTAGCCGTTGGCCGACAGCAGGTTGAAGAGGTACTGCTGGGTGCGCTTGGACTCGGTGAAGATGAGCGCCTTCTCCGGCCAGCCCTGGGCCTTCATCACCTTGAAGGTGCGCTCCAGCGCGCGCTTGAGGGCCTCGCCCTTGGCGTTCACCTTGATGGAGTCCGCGAGGTCCGCGTACTGCTTCAGCTCCCACATCTCGTTCTCGAGCGTGCGGATGCTGACGGGCTTGGCGGGATCATCGGCCCACTCCTCGCCCTCCTCGACGTACTGCCTGGCCTCCTCGGGCTCGAAGAGGGCCAGGGCGCGCTGGCCCAGCTTCGCCGCCTCCAGACGTTTGGCGAGGTTGTCCGCCAGCCGCCGCAGGGTGGGGGCGATGGCGTACGTGGAGGAGGCCAGCAGCTTGCGGTAGCAGAGCGTGAGCAGCGTCTTCTTGCCCGGCTCGATGGCCGCGACCTCGGAGCGCCGCAGGTACTCGCTCACCTTCTCGTAGAGATCCTGCTCCTCGGGCGAGGGCGCGAAGTCCTCCACGATGGAGCGGCGGTTGGTGTAGCGGACGTACTCGCGCACCTGCCGGCGCAGCGTGCGTTGCACCACGGGGGCCAGCCGCTCCTTGAGCTCGTTGACGGCGTCCGTCTGCAGCCCGCCCGTCTCCGCCTCCAGCCGGTAGCGGCTGCGGAAGGCGTGCTCGGGGCCGAGGATCTGCTCGTCCAGGAGCGTCACCAGCCCGAACAGCTCCATCAGATCGTTCTGCAGGGGCGTGGCGGTGAGCAGCAGCTTGGGGCGGCCGCTGAGCGCGGAGCGGAGCGCCTGGCCCGTCTTGTGGCCCGCCTTGTAGGCGTTCCGCAGACGGTGGGCCTCGTCGATGATGACCACGTCCCACGGAATCTCGGCCACCAGCTGCGCCTTGTTGGCGGCGAACGGGTGCGAGCAGATGACGGGGAAGGGCTGATCGAAGCAGTTGCCCGTGGCGCGCACCGTGCGGCCATCCACCATCACCGATTCCAGGTCGAACTTCTCGCGCAGCTCGCTGTTCCACTGCGCCCGCAATACGGCCGGGGCGAGGATGAGGATGCGCGTCTTCCCCTCGGCCACGAGCTGGGCGATGACCATGCCCGCCTCGATGGTCTTCCCCAGACCCACCTCGTCCGCGAGCATGCAGCCGCCGCGCGACAGCGAGTCCAGCGCGAAGCACGCGGCCTCGAGTTGGTGGGGGTTGAGATCCACCCTGGCCTCGGCGAGTGCTCCCGCGAGCCGCTCGCGCGAGTCGGAGCTCTTGATGGTGAGCTCCTCGGCGAGCAGACGCTCGTGGAACGATGTCAGCGGCTGGCCCTGCTCAGCGTCCCCGCGGACCTCCGTCCCCGACGCCACCGCCGCCGCCGCCGCATCCACCTCCACCCGCAGGTCCCTGAACTCCCTGGCGACTTCCGACAAGTCCCTGTCTCCATCCGTAGCTGACAACGTGCTCCCACAGGCGTGTAGCACGAAAGGGGGGCCATTTTGTTGAGCGTGAAGGATGTGTAAAGGGGGTCTTCTCCAAGGCCGAAAAATCGGCTCCAGAGCGCTTGGCACGGTTTTTCGTCGGGAGCGTCGCCGCGAGTGCGGAAAAAGCTACAGCATCCCTCGCGCCTTCACGTGCAGATACGTGTTGACGGCGGCGGCGCCGAAGCCCTTCGCGGGAGCACGCACCACGAGTGCACCCGAGTCCCGAAGCGTGAGCGCCGTGCGCTGGTGGTTCTCAAAACCGTCCGGCCTTCATCAAGCAAGCCCCTCGTGACGGATGCAGGCGTCCTCGAACTCCAAGGACCCCGATGATTGCTTCTCCATGAGCCATTTGCGCACGGCTTGGAGATCGATCCGGGGGGGCACGTCCACGCCCAGCATCTTCGAGACGTTCAGCTCCGTCGAGCAGCCGAGCTCCTGCAGCTGGCGACGCACCTCTTCTACGTGGGATTCGTCGAAGACGATGATGCGCAGCGTGCTGCTGCCTGAAGCCCGAACCAGTTCCGAGAACACCACCTCTCCCTCGCCCTGCCGTGCGGCGACCACATCGCCGACACTGATACCCCGGACGAAGAAGGGGATGTTGTCGATCTCGAACAAGCCCTCTCCCAGGGGTCTGGCCCAGAGCCGCTCGTACTCGACGGGAGGATAATCCTCATCCTCCTTTTCGAGCTCGAACAGGACCCTCACGTATTCATCCGGCATGAAACCGCGCTCCCGGGTCAGAGCTTGTCGCTCTTCTCGTTGTTGCACTCCCTGCATAGGACCTGTCCATTCGAGGGCGCTCCGTCTCCGCCCTTCGCTCTCGGAATGACGTGATCCACCTGGGCCTCATGGCTCGGTGGAGTGACTCCTTTCTGGCTCTTCTGGGCCTCAACGGTCGTGACACCACAGTTCTCGCAGCGCTTCTCGCCATCGTATTTTCGGGCGTTCTCCGCCTTGACGTCCTTCTTTCCCTTGGGAGTGAATCGCATGTAGGCCCGTTCGCCATTCGCGGTGCCTTTCGGATGCGACTGTCCACCTTTCTTGCCTGCCGCGATGGCTACGGAGTCAACGGGCAGAACCTGTTGTGCGAGAGGCTCGAGCACAGTGGCTTCCGCGGTTCGAGCCACTCCTGTTCCCGCGCCCATGGATGGCTGTGCGAAGGACGGTATGGCTGCGAGCCCAGCAACCAGCAGCAGCAGGGGTATCCACTGGAGCAGGTTCCCTGGGAATGCCGACGTGCCGCGGTGAGCCCGCCTCATGTCGCGTGCGTTCATTCCGTTCTCTTTCTCCACGCAGCCGCGTAAAGGCCGATAGCAGCTACAGCATCCCTCGCGCCTTCACGTGCAGATACGTGTTGACGGCGGCGGCGCCGAAGCCCTTCGCGGGAGCACGCACCACGAGTGCACCCGAGTCCCGAAGCGTGAGCGCCGTGCGCTGGTAGTCCTCCTCGAGCCGGGCGGCGGCCTGTCGCGCGTAGGCGTCCTGCACCGAGGCGGGGATGCCGGTGGCGGCGGACTGGAGATCCTCGTCCAGGAGCGAGGCCACCACGGGCAGGTGACGGGGGCGCAGGGCCAACGTGCGCGCCAGCAGCGAGCCCGAGGCGTCCGGATCCACCAGGTCCGTGAAGAGCACCACCAGCGAGCGCCGCGAGGAGCGGGCGAAGGCGAAGTCGTAGGCGCGGCCATAGTCGCTCTCCTCGAGGGCGGCCTCGGCGCGGTAGAGGGACTCGGTGAGCAGGCGCAGGTGCTCGCGGCCCTTGCGCGGCGGGAGGTAGGCGCGCACGTCACTGGCGAAGGCGAGCACGCCCACCATGTCGCCCGCGTCCAGGCTCACCTTGGCCAGGCGCAGCGCCGCGTCCATGGCGTGGTCCAGCTTGCGGCGGCCGTCCACCCGGCCCGCCATGTGGCGCCCGCAGTCGAGCAGCAGCAGCACCGGTTGGTTCCGCTCGGGCTGGTACACGCGCACCATGGTGCGGCCCCGGCGCGCCGAGGCCTTCCAGTCCACCGTGCGGTAGTCATCTCCGGTGCGGTACTCGCGCAGGGATTCGAACTCGCGGCCCTCGGCGGAGCGGCGCAGGGTGCGCTCGGAGGGCGCGTCCGAGGCGACGGCGAGCTCCAGCGCCTCCCGCGTGAGGGCCGTGAGGTCCGGGTACACCTTCACGTCCTGGCCCGCGGGCACCCGCACCTGGCGCGCGCACAGTCCCAGCGGGCCTGTCAGGCGCAGGTGCACGTCCCCGAGGCGCAGGTCTCCACGCGCGGGCGGGGTGAGGGTGTACGAGACGATGGCTCGGGGCGCGTCCGGCGAGAGGGAGAAGGGCTGCTGGTGCCCGCGCACGTCCACGCCCGGAGGGACCCCGTCGCGCACCTGTCCGCGCACGGGCCGCTGGCCGGACAGGCTCAACTCCAGGCGGACCGGGTTGGAGACGCCCGAGGAGAGGACGGGCTCCACCGTGCGCCGCACCTCCACGTCCGCGGCACGCGGGGCGGCGAGGAAGTCCCAGACGCACAGCAACAGCACCGCCACGTCCAGGGCGATGGCGAGCCACAGGAAGACGGCTCCGGCCACGGCGAGCGCCGCGGGCACCAGGGCCGCCGCGACGAGCGCCACGGCGAGCCCCGTGGGAACGGGTCGGCCGAGGCTCACCGGGGAACCTGGACGCGCTCCAACGTCTGGCGGAGCACGTCGTCCGCGGTGAGGCCCTCCACCTCCGCCTCGGCCTTGAGCAACAGGCGGTGGTTGAGGACGCTGGGGCAGACAGCCTTCACGTCGTCCGGGGTGACGAAGTCGCTCCCGTTGAGGGCCGCGCGCGCCTTTGCCGCCGCCAGCAGGGCCTGGGCCGAGCGCGGTGAGGCACCCAGGCGCACGCGCGGGTTGGCGCGCGTCTCGCGGATGAGGCGCACCGTGTAGGCGAGGACGGACTCGTCGCAGGCCACGCTCGCCGCCTGGGCCTGCAACTGCGTGAGGGTCGCGGCGTCCAACACCCGCTCCACCTGGGCGGCCCGGCCCTGGCGCTGGTGGAAGGCTCGCACCATGTCCAGCTCGGCCTCGGGGGGCGGGTAGCCCACGCGCACCCTCATGAGGAATCGGTCGAGCTGCGCCTCGGGCAGCGGGTAGGTGCCCTCCAGCTCCAGCGGGTTCTGCGTGGCCACCACGAAGAAGTGCGGCGGCAGCACGTGCGTGGTGCCGTCGATGGTGACCTGCCGCTCCTCCATGGCCTCCAGCAGCGCGGCCTGCGTCTTGGGCGGAGTGCGGTTGATTTCATCCGCCACCAGCACCTCGGTGAAGACGGGGCCCTTCACCAGGTGGAAGGCGTTCTCCTGGGGCCGGAAGACGTTGGTGCCGAGGATGTCGCTCGGCATCAGGTCCGGGGTGAACTGGACGCGGGTGAACTCGAGCCCGAGCGCGGCGGCCATGCTGCGCGCGGTGAGCGTCTTGGCCACGCCGGGGACACCCTCCAGCAGCACGTGTCCACGCGCGAGGAAGGCGGTGACGAGGTCCGCCACCACGTGCGGCTGGCCGAGCACCGTGTTCTTCAGCGCGTCGAGGAGCCGCTGCAGGGCCGGGCCCCCCTGGGACGAGGCGAGCGCGGTCGCCGGAGAGGATGAGGTCGTCATGACGCGGGCTTCTCCTTCAGTCCGAGCAGCGTGCCTCCCAGGCTCGTCAGCGCGCCGAGCAGGCCGAGGAAGACACCGAAGCTGGGCGAGGAGTTCATGATGGTCGCGTTGCCCATGGGCGAGGGCACCTCGGTGGCGTCGTACGAGACCTTCATGAAGATGATGCACCAGAGGATGCTGAAGGCGGACAGGCCGAGCTGCGCCAGCCAGGGGACGAGCACGTTGAGGTGGGGCATCAGCCGGCGCACACGCACGGCGATGGCACCGAGGATGCCGATGGCGGCCAGGACGGCGATGAGCCCCAGGCTCATCAGGCCGAGGATTTCTCCCTCCGCGGCTGTCTCCTTCCAGGGCAGGAAGGCCGAGATGATGAGGGTGACGCCACCCGCGAAGGCGATCTTGTCGGAGCGGCCCAACACGCCCACGAAGTCTCGGAAGTCCTCGATGACCTGCTCGGGCGCGACGATCTGCCCGGTGCCGGAGTTGGAGTAGGGATCGCGCGTGGGGACGTAGTTGATGTCGGACGGGTCGAGCTCGGTCTCCGGAGCGCGCCGGGGCGTGGGGGCCGCCGCGCGGGGAGTGCCGGTGCCCGCGGTGCGCGCGGCGGGACGGGAGCCGGTGGCGGCGCGTCCACCCGTGGGGCGCTGGGGCGCGTTGCGGACGATCTCGTCCATGGACTTGATGTTGGTGGCGTCTTCGTCGGCGGGCGCTGGAGCGGGCGCGCGGCTACTCGAGGTAGCGGGGACCCGGGGCCGCGAGCCGGTGCCCGCGGGACGCACGGCGGGACGGGAGCCAGTGGTGCCTCCGCGCGCACCCGAGGCGGTACGCACCGGGCGGGACGAGGGAGCGGACTGTCTGCGCGGCGGGGGCGGGCTGGCCTCGGAGCCATCATCGTCCGAGCCCTGGGGGGCATCCGTCGAGATGAACGAGGCGTCGATGATGTAATCGCACGAAGGGCAGATGGAGGTGCCATCCGCGACCTTGGTGCCACAGCCAGGGCAGTTCAGGACCGGCGCTCCTTGAGTCTGGAAAGCGCCGCGCATCTTCCGGTGCCGGATGGTCCAAGTCAAACGGCTTACAGGCTAACCCCTGGATTTTCGCGGAGAATTGGCCTAGGCTGACGGAGGCGCTGCTCGCCGCCGAGGCCTCGGAGAAGGACGAGCGCGTGCGGCGCACCCTGCTCGAGTCCCTGGGCAAGCTGGCAGCCAGTTCTTCTTCACCCGCTCGCCGCAGCCGCACCTGGATGGCCGCTACACGGCCTTCGGCGAGGTGACGCACGGCATGGAGGTGGTGGATCGCCTGCTGGAGGGCGACACCGTCCTGGACGTGGAGGTGTCGCCCTGAGGGAGGAGGAGGAGGCGAGCGCGGACGCGCTCAGCTCGCGACGCGGTTGGGCACCTTGCCCGGCGTGAAGCCGGCCCAGAGCGCGTTCTCCGCGTTCTCCATGTCCTCGACCTTCTTGCGGATGCGCTGCCACTCCGCGTCCGGAATGCGCAGGAAGGCCTCGGCCAGCTCGGGGTCGAACTGCGTGCCCGAGCAGCGTTTGATCTCATCGCGCGCCACGGACATCGGCCGGCCCTTGCGGTACGGGCGGTCCGAGGTGATGGCGTCCACCGTGTCCGCGATGGCGAAGATGCGCGCCCCGATGACGATGTCCTTGCCCTTGAGGCCCTGCGGATAGCCCTTGCCGTCCCACCGCTCCTGGTGATGCAGCACGATGAGCGAGGCCTCGTGCAGGTAGGGCATCTTCGCGAGGATCTTGTAGCCGTACTCGGGATGCTTGCGCATCTCCACCCATTCCTCGGGCGAGAGCGGCCCGGGCTTGAGCAGGATGGTGTCGCTCACGCCGATCTTCCCGATGTCATGCAGCAGGGCTCCCTGCTCCACCACCTCGAGCTGCGTGGGCGTCAGGCCGATCTCCTCGCCGATACGGCGCGAGTAGAGCGATACCCGGCGCGAGTGCCACTGCGTCTCGGTATCGCGGTAGTCGAGCGCGCTGATGAGGCCATCCAACAGGCCGTTGGTGCGCTCCACCACCATGCGCTCGAGATCGCGGTTGATCGTCGTCAGCTCCGCGTTCTTTTCGGCGACCTCTCGCGTGAGCCTCTCATTCGCCTCGACCAGCCGGAAGTGCTCGAAGGCCTGGCGCACCGCGCTGGTCAGCTCGCTGAGCGACCACGGCTTGCCCAACAGTCGGAACACCTCACCCCGGTTGACCGCCTCGGATGCCGTGCGGAAATCCGCCGCCGCCGTGAGCATCAGGCGCACCGCGCGTGGATTCTTCTCACGCAACGTGCGCAGCAGCTCCACGCCGTTGAGCAACGGCATCATGAAGTCCGTCAGCACCACCTGGAAGCCCTCTTCCTTGGCGGCCTGGGCGGGATCCGTGTGGGTGACGACCTCGTAACCCTCCGACTGGAGGATCCGCGACAGCGCGGCAAGAATGAGAGGATCGTCATCCACCACGAGGATGCGGTCCATGAATACTGCCTCCCAACCCCTAAGGGACGGACGTTGAAGAACCGGGCCGTTATACACGGGTTTCCGCCCAAAGGTCACACCCACTCTGGAGGGGGGCTCGCGCTCTTGCTCGCTTTACAACCCCTCGAAACCTCTCTCTTTTCCGGGAAAGGGGGGAGGACCTGTCTCACGAGCCGCTTGCCTGTCCGGCTGGGGGTGGTCTATGGTGCGCCACATTGCAGCATGTGGTGTAACTCCTTGATTTTTGGAGAGTTCTCCGATGCCTAGAGCCTCCGCAGGGCCGGTCCCGGTGGTGGTCATGGGGTTGGGAGTCATCGGGCAGGAGATCGCCAGAGTGGCCCAGCTCTCACCCGAGGTGGAGCTGATCGGCGCGATGGACGCCAACCCTCAATTGGTCGGTCGCCCCCTGGGTGAGGTGCTCGGGGTGCCCGCGTTGAAGGGGAAGGTGGCCGGCTCACTGGAGGCCGCGGTGGGACGGCGCAAGGGCGTCGTGCTGCTGCATGCCACGGGCTCGCGGCTCGAGCAGGTGATGGATCAACTGCTCGAGGCGGTGAACCTCGGCATGCCGGTGGTCTCCACCTGTGAAGAGCTGGCCTTCCCCTTCCTCAAGTATCCCGAGCTGGCCGACAAGCTGGAGCGCGCGGCGCAGAAGGCCGGGGTGGCGGTGCTCGGCACCGGCGTCAATCCGGGCTTCGTGATGGATCGCCTGGTGGCCACGCTGGGCCAGGCGTGCGGCCCGGTGCGCCACGCCACGGTGACGCGCGTGGTGGACGCCCGCACGCGCCGTGAAGCGCTGCAGCGCAAGGTGGGCGCGGGCCTGTCCGAGGACGAGTTCTTCGCCCTGGTGGACAAGGAGCAGATGGGCCACGTGGGGCTGGTGGAGAGCGCGGCCCTGTGCGCGCTGGGGCTCGGCCTGGACTGCGACGACTTCGAGGAGGAGATCGTCCCCGTCTTCGCCGAGGAGGACATCACCGGCGGCGCCTTCCCCGTGAAGAAGGGGCGGGTGGCGGGCATCTTCCAATCCGCGGTGGGTCTGGAGGAGGGTCAGGAGCGGGTGCGGTTGGAGCTCACCATCGCGGTGGGGGCTGACAATCCAGGAGATCGCATCGAGATTGAGGCGGATTCCAAGCTGGAACTGGAGATTCGGGGAGGCGTTCCCGGTGACCGGGCTACCGCCAACACGCTGGTGAACGCCGCCCCGCGCGTAACGGCCGCCGAGGCCGGACTCTTGACCGTGCTCGAGCTTCCGGCCGGTCGATAAAGGGAGAGGGACATGTTGGACAAGAACGCCATCGGACGGGCCTCACCGCCATTCTTGAACGAGGTGGAGAAGGGCGCCATCCGGCGCTTCGCCGAGTCCCTCGGCGACTACAACCCCATCTATTACGACGAGGAGTACGCGCGGGCCTCGGGTTACCCCACGGTGGTGGCTCCGCCGACCTTCCCCGCGTCCTTCAGCTCGGCCGCGGATCTGCGCGAGCTGCTGGGCGTGGGCATCAAGAGCCTGCTGCACGCCGAGCAGTCCTTCGAGTACGAGCGGCCCATCTTCGCCGGGGACCGCATCTTCGTCGCCACGCGCGTGGCGGACGTGCTCGAGCGCACCGGCCCGGCCGGGAAGATGGATGTTGCCGTCATCGAGGACGAGGGCCGCGACGAGGAGGGGAACCTCGTGTTCCGCGCCCGCCGCACGCTCATCGTCCGCGCCGCCAAGGAGAATCCGTGATGCCCGCGCGCAAGCTCTATTTCGAAGGCCTCCGCGTCGGAGATGAACTGCCCGCGCTGGCCAAGGCCCCCATCGACCGGGTGCAGCTGGCCCGCTACGCCGGCGCCTCCGGTGACTTCAACCCCGTCCACGTGGACGAGGTCTACGCCAAGAGCGTGGGCATGCCCTCCGTGTATGCCCCGGGCATGCTCGTCATGGGCATGCTGGGCCAGCTCATCAGTGACTGGGCCCGGGGCGGCCAGCTGCGGCGCTACCACGTGCGCTTCATCAAGATGGTGTGGCCCGGCGACACCGTCGTCTGCAAGGGCCGCGTGAGCGACCGGCACGGCGAGGGCGGCCGTTACTTCGTCGACGTGGAGCTGTGGGCGGAGAACCAGCGCGGTGAGCTGGTGATGAAGGGCAACTCCACCATCCAGCTCTTCTACTCACTGGAGGACGAGAACCGGCAGCGCGCTGGCCAGTCCCCCATCGTCGTGGATGTGCCGCGCGAGAGCCTCCTGCAGTCCGCCCCTCAGTCCTCCGAGGGTGTCGAGGACGACGAGAGCAGGACCGCCAGCATGTCGGGCAAGAAGACGACCGGCTCCAAGCCTGCCGCCAAGACGGCCACGGCCCCCGGGGCCGCCATGAAGAAGGCCAAGAAGTAGGTCCTCCTCTCCCTGATTTCCCCGTTCGGCGGCGAGCACTCGTTCGCCGTCCCAACGCGAGGCGTCATTCGGGATTGACTCCAGAATCAATCGACGTAACCTTCCGGTGTCCCACTGAGGGCCGCGAACTGTCGATTGTGCGGCCGTGAGCCCTCACACGTATGGAGGGGCTATGTCCGCCGGCATCAACACCTACAAGACCGACCTTCGAGAGATCTTCTTCACCCTGTTCGAGCAATTCGGCTTCAGTCAGGTCGCCGGTCACGCTCCCTACGACGCCTGGGGGCCGGACGAGGCGAAGGCGGTCATCCAGGAGACCTACCGGTTCGCCAAGGAGGTCCTCGGGCCCCTCAACTCCTCGGGTGATCGCGAGGGCTGCCGGCTGGAGAACGGCGCCGTCATCACGCCCAAGGGCTTCAAGGACGCGTGGAAGAAGCTCTACGAGCAGGGCTTCAAGACCGTGTCCGTGAGCCCGGATCACGGAGGGCAGGGCGGCCCGATGATGCTCCAGGTGCTCATCGAGGAGATCCTCTCGGGCGCCAACTCGGCCTTCAACATGTACCCGGGGCTGGCCTTCGGCGCGGCGGAACTGATCGCCGAGTGCGGCACGCCGGAGCAGAAGAAGCTCTACGTGGAGCGCATGCTCAATGGCACCTGGGGCGGCACCATGTGCCTCACCGAGCCGCACGCGGGCTCGGACGTGGGCGCGGCGAAGTCGAGCGCGCGCAAGAACGCGGACGGCACCTACAGCATCCGCGGCACGAAGATCTTCATCTCCGGTGGTGATCACGATCTGGCGGAGAACGTCATCCACCTGGTGCTGGCGCGCATCGAGGGCGCGGCGCCGGGCACCAAGGGCTTGTCGCTCTTCATCGTGCCGAAGATCCGCGTGAACGCGGACGGCAGCCTGGCGGGCGGCAACGACGTCTCCGTGGGCTCCATCGAGCACAAGATGGGCATCCGGGCGTCGGCCACGTGTGTGCTGAACTTCGGCGAGAACGACGGCTGTGTGGGCGAGCTGGTGGGTGGCATCGAGAACGTCGGCATGAGCCAGATGTTCAAGATGATGAACGGCGCGCGCATCGCGGTGGGCATCCAGGGTCTGGCGCTGGCGAGCGCGGCCTACTTCAACGCCCTGGAGTACGCGAAGGACCGCAAGCAGGGTCCGCACATGAGCAAGCTGAAGGATCCGACGGCGCCCCGCGTGCCCATCATCGAGCACGCGGACGTGCGCCGCATGCTGCTGGACATGAAGGCGCACGTAGAGGGCATCCGCGCGCTTCTCGTCAAGCTGGCCATGCACACGGACAAGGCGCACATGCTGGCGGGCAAGGATGATGACCAGGCCGCCTACCACCGCGGGCAGGTGGAGCTGCTCACGCCGCTGGTGAAGGCGTACGGCTCGGACCAGTCGTTCCGGCTGTGCGCGCAGGCCATCCAGGTGTACGGCGGCGCGGGCTACTGCCAGGACTACCCGGTGGAGCAGTACACGCGTGACTCGAAGATCTTCTCCATCTACGAGGGCACCAACCACATCCAGGCGATGGACCTGGTGGGCCGCAAGATGGGCCAGGCGGGTGGCGCGAACTTCCAGCAGTTCATGGCCGACGTGGGCGGCTTCATCGAGGCCAACCGCGAGCACAAGGTGTTCGGCGACGCGGTGCGCCAGCTCGCGGCGGCGCAGGAGGGCGTGATGGCGAGCGCCATGGCGATCCTCGGCTGGTCGCAGGATCCGGCGAAGATGCCGCTCATCCCGCTGTCGGCCAACCGCTTCCTGAACATGATGTCGGAGCTGGCCGTGGGCTGGCTGCTGCTGGACGCGGCCGTCATCGCCGAGCGCGTGGGCGAGAAGGCCACCGGCGACGAGAAGGCCTTCTACGAGGGCAAGAAGTGGAGCGCCCAGTGGTACGCGCGCAACGTGCTGCCCAACGTGGAGCAGGCCGCGCGGATGATGGCGACCGAGGACGCCTCGCCGGTGGAGATCTCCAACCTGGCGTTCGGCACCATCTGAAGTCGAACGAAGGTCCTTGAATGAATGAGGGGGGGGCGCCCTGGCTGGAGGGGCGGCCCCCCTTCTTCATTCGAGGCGTGTGCGAGAGCCGCGAGGGGCTACTGCGCCTCGCGCACGCCGATGGCGAGCTGCCCGAGCCCGGTGCTCTTGGCCAGCTCCATCACCTGGACGACGGTGCCGTGGGGCACGCCCTCGTCGGCCTGGACGATGACGATGGTGTCCGGGTTCTTCTGCTGGGCGTCGGCGAAGGCGCGCTTGAGCTCGTCCTCGCTGAGCACATTGCCGCCCAGGACGAAGCGTCCGTCCGCGAGGATGGCCACGGAGAGATCCGTGGCGCGCGCGGTGATGTCCGTGGTGCCTCCCTTGGGAAGGTTCACCTTGAGGCCCTCCTGGGCGCCGCCGCCGGGGGCCTGCTGCACGATGACCGAGCTCGTCACCATGAAGATGATGAGCAGCACGAGGAAGATGTCGGTCAGCGGGGTGATGTTGATCTCGGCGAAGCCGACGTCCTCGCCGCCCTCGGAATCCCCCGGTACCTTGCCCATTGCCATGTGAGTGGACCTCAGGCTTCCGGCTGGGGACGCGCTTCCACCGGGGCCGGAGCCGCGGCGGAAGAGGTGGTGGACGGGGCGTTCACCGGACGCTCGCGAAGCAGCTCGACGAACTCCTCCCCCTGGAGTCGCAGCTCCACGAGCACGCGGGACAGCCGCGCCTGGAAGTAGTTGTAGAAGGCCATGGCCTGCACCGCCACGAGGATGCCCACCGCGGTGGCCACCAGGGCCTCGGAGATGCCCGTCATCACCGCGGCGGTGCCTCCGGTGCCTCCAGCCGACACGTCCAGGCCCAGGTCCTTGAAGGATCTCATGATGCCGGCCACCGTGCCGAAGAGGCCCACGAAGGGCGTCAGCGAGCCGATGGTGGCCAGGATCCACAGGTTGCGGCGCAGCCGCAGGCCCACCTGGGCGCGCTCGCGCTCCACGGCCGAGTCCACCCCGTCACAGGAGCCCCGGGTGCGCTCGAAGCGGTCGAAGCCGGCCAGGAAGATGTCCGCCACGACGGCGTCCGAGCGCTCGGTGGCCGTCCGGGCGGCGACGACATCTCCGCGCAGCAGGTGCTTGTGAACGGTGTCCCCGAGCGTCCGGGAGCGCTCGCTCACACCCCAGAGGGCGATCAACCGCTCGATGGCCACCCCCAGCGCCACCACGGAAGCGAGGAGGAGGAGGGCAAGTGTGAAGCCGCCGATGCGTAGGTAGTGGAGGATGTCGGAAAGGCTCATGCAGTGGTGGCCAGGAGGGTGGGCCTGGCGCGAGACTTAAGCCATGAACCGCGCAGCCGCAGCAATCTTCCTGGCCTTCATCTGTTCAGGCTGTCCCAAGCGCATCGATTTCGGGCCCACCGGCCCCATCACCCAGGCCGAGGAGCTCTTCCGGCTGACGCGCGCCGCCCAGGACCGGGTGGCCACCCTCCAGGGGGACGGGAAGCTCCGGGTGCAGTCGCCCCAGGGCTCGGGGACCGTCTCCGCGTACCTGGCCGCCTCCCGGCCGGGCCTGCTGCGCGTGGAGATGTTCGATTTCTTCAACCGGCCCATCGCCGTGCTGGTGACGGATGGGCAGCGCTTCGGCCTCTTCCAGGCGCAGGAGAATACGTTCTACCAGGGGCCGGCGACCCCCCGGAACCTGTCTCGCTTCCTGCCCATCACCCTGCCGAGCGAGGAGCTGGTCTCCGTGATGCTCGGCAAGGTGCCCTTCATCCCCGCCGAGCGGATGACGCTCGAGCTGGACGACGAGCGGGGGCTGTATGTCCTCACGCTCCACAAGGGGCCGGTCTCCCAGGTGCTCCACATCCACCCGAAGTACCTCCAGGTGGTGCGCAGCGAGGTGCGGGGTGCTCCCGTCTATGGCCTCGAGTACGACGGCTTCAAGGAAACCGGGGGCGTGCTCTTCCCCCATGAGGTGAAGCTCGTGGCCCCCTCGGCCGATACCTCCCTGGGGCTGCGCTACACCGACATCACCGTCAACGAGTCCCCGGACCTCACCCTCTTCGATCTCTCCGCGCCCGAGGGCGTCCCCGTCGTCGAGGTGGATGAGGGCGGACAGACCCTGCCCCCCGTCTCGTTGCCTCCTACCTCGCCCGGTTCTTGAGCGAGTGGTCTCAAGAATTCAGCAACAGTTGGAATCTCAGGTAGAGTGAGGGGACCGGCGGGTCCGTTCGGACTCCCCAAGACTGCGACATGGCACAGATCAAGCTTGGTGAACTGCTGATCAAGGCGAACGTGCTCCAGGAGAGCCAGCTCAAGGCGGCGCTCGCGGAGCAGGCGAAGTGGGGCGGCAAGCTGGGAGAGATCCTGGTGCGGATGAACTTCGTGTCCGAGGACATCCTGGTGAGGGCGCTGTCCAAGCAGCTCGCCATTCCCGCCGTCAACCTGGACGCGGTGAAGGAGATCCCTCAGCACGTGCTCAACCGGGTCCCGCTGCAGACGGCGCGGGACTTCGCGGTGATGCCGCTGCAGCTGCGCGATGATGGCAAGACGCTGGTGGTGGCCATCGCGGACCCGCTCAACGTGCGGCAGCTGGATGAGCTGCGCGCCGTCACCAAGTGCCGCATCGTCCCCAACGTGGCCGGGCGTACGGCCATCGCGCGGGGCATGGCGCGCTTCTACGAGGACCAGGGCGAGCTGGCGGATGCGGACACCAACTTCAAGGTGGTGGACGCCCAGGGCCGCACTGTCGTCAAGAACATGAACCAGCCCGCCCCGGCCGCGGCGCCGGCTCACACTCCCGCCCCGATGCCCCCCGCGCCCTCTCGCGAGACGCCGGCGGTGCGCGGTGGTGGCAGCAGCCCGGTGGAGCTCCTGCGCAGCGTGGAGGAGGTGCAGCGCAAGGAGGTGGCGGCCCTCAAGGCCATGGTGGAGCTGCTCATCGAGAAGGGCGTCTTCACCCGTGATGAGTACCTGGCGAAGGTCAAGCGTTAAGCCGTCCAGCCCCCCCCGGTCCTAATGCGCAAGAAGATCGGCGAGCTCCTCATCGAGTCCGGTGCGGTCAGTCAGGAGCAGGTCCGCCATGCGCTCGGCCAGCAGCGGGCCTATGGCAATCGGCAGCGGCTGGGCTCGGTCATCATCACCCTGGGCTTCGCCTCGCCCGCGGCGGTGGCCCGGGCCCTGGCGCACCAGTTCGATCTGCCCTTCGTCCAGCTGCCGGAGATCCCCGAGCAGGTGCGTTCGCTCGTGTCGCTCGACTTCCAGGCCGAGCACCGCATCGTCCTGTTCAAGCTCGAGCGGGAAGGGCGCGGCGAGCGGCTGCACGTGGCGGTGGATGATCCCTCGGATCTGACGGTGGCCGACGAGCTGAGCTTCCAGCTCAACAAGCCCGTCCGGGTGCACGTGGCCGCCGAGGACGACATCGACCGC
This sequence comes from Archangium violaceum, assembly GCF_016859125.1. Lineage (NCBI taxonomy): Bacteria > Pseudomonadati > Myxococcota > Myxococcia > Myxococcales > Archangiaceae > Archangium > Archangium violaceum. The sequence continues at coordinate 8,232,894 of NZ_CP069338.1, forward strand.
GCGCTCGACCTGGTGAGTGGCCGGGCGGTGGATGCCCTCCCGCTGGAGGACGACGACGGCTCCCCCTTCGATCTACAACACGGGAGCTCGGGCGAGATCCCGGGCAACTGGCACGACCCGGGGGAGACGACTCCGCCCTCGCCGTCCGCGGCCCTCTCGGCCCTGCTCGATTGGGATCTGCCTCCAACGCCGCCCGCCTCTCCGAGGTCCGCTTTGAATCCAAAGCCGCCGACGCCCCCGGCTCCGCCGCCCTTCGACGAGGAGGATGAGGACATCACCCTCATCACGCCTCGGGTCCCGTCGAAGCCGAAGGCCTCCGCGATGCCTCCGCCTCCTCCTCCGCAGGAGAGCGAGGATGTCCTCGATGAGCTGCTCGGGGAGCCCGAGCCCCCGGCTCCGCGTCCGCCCGCCGCCCCCGCCGAGCCCAACAAGAAGGGCGCCGTGCCGGTGGTCGTCTTCGGTGGCGCCGCCCAGGGCCTGCCGCAGCCGCCTCCGCCCCCTCAACTGCCCGACATCACCGACGAGGACCTGAAGGTGCTCGAGGACATCGAGCGGATGGCGGACGGCGCCGAGGCGACGCTGCACACGGAGAAGGTGAAGCCCGCGCGCATGGTGGCCAGCCTCATCCGCCTCCTCATCCGCAAGCGCGTCATCCGCGAGGAGGAGTTCCTGGAGGAGCTGTCCCGGAAGTGACGCCCCGGGCCGGGTGTTCTGGCCCGGCCGTGAGCCCCATGCCCGAGCCCCTTCTCGACGTCCGTGGACTGAAGACCCAGCTCTCCCTGGAGGAGGGCCCGGTCATGGCCGTGGACGACGTGTCCTTCTCCATTCCGCCCGGTGGCACGCTGGGGGTGGTGGGGGAGAGCGGGTGCGGCAAGAGCCTCACCGCGCTCTCGGTGATGGGGTTGGTGCCCGAGCCGCCCGGACGCGTGGTGGGCGGGAGCATCCGCTTCCAGGGCGAGGACCTGCTCGCGCTCCCCGAGGAGAAGATGCGCCGCATGCGCGGGCGTCACCTCTCCATGGTCTTCCAGGAGCCGATGACGTCGCTCAACCCCGTCTACACGGTGGGCGAGCAGATAGCCGAGGGCGTGCGGCTGCATCAGGGGTTGTCCCGGGCCGCCGCGCGCGAGCACGCGGTGGAGATGTTGCGGCGGGTGGGCATCCCCGCTCCCGAGCAGCGCGTGGACAGCTACCCGCACCAGCTCTCCGGAGGCATGCGCCAGCGGGTGATGATCGCCATGGCGCTCGCGTGTGGCCCGGAGCTGCTCATCGCCGACGAGCCCACCACGGCGTTGGACGTCACCATCCAGGCGCAGATCCTCGAGCTGCTGAAGCGATTGCAGCAGGAGCGGCGCATGGCGGTGATGCTCATCACCCACGATCTGGGGGTGGTGGCCGAGAGCTGTGACGCGGTGGTGGTGATGTACGCGGGGCGAGTGGTGGAGCGGGCCCCGGTGAAGGCGCTCTTCCACCAGCCGGCGCATCCGTACACCGCGGGGCTGTTGCGCTCCATCCCGGCGCTCCACGAGATGGGCGGGGCAGGGGAGCGCCCCCGGTTGAAGACGATTCCCGGCATGGTGCCGAGCCTCCGCCGGTTGCCCGGAGGCTGCCGCTTCCGCGATCGCTGCGAGCGCGCCCAGGACATCTGCGCGCGGGTGGAGCCGACGTTGGAACCCAAGCGCGAGGGCCAGGAGGCCGCGTGCCACGACCCGGTGCCCTCGCCATGACCGAGCCCCTGCTGCAGGTGCGTGAGCTGAAGACGCACTTTCCCGTGCGCAGCGGGTTGTTGGGACGCGTGCGGGGCACCGTCAAGGCCGTGGATGGGGTGGGCTTCGACGTGCGGCGCGGCGAGACGCTCGGCCTGGTGGGCGAGAGTGGCTGCGGCAAGAGCACCCTGGGACGCACGCTGCTGCGGCTCGTGGAGCCCACGGCCGGCTCCATCCGCTTCGAGGGGCGGGAGCTGACGGGGCTCTCCCAGCGCGAGCTGCGCCCCCTGCGGAGGAGGATGCAGCTCGTCTTCCAGGATCCGTATGCCTCGCTCAACCCGCGCATGTCGGTGCGCGACATCCTGGGAGAGCCCTTCGCCATCCACGGGCTGGAGCGTGGTCGCGAGCGCGAGGCGAAGGTGACCGAGCTGTTGGACCTGATGGGCCTGCCTCGCGACGCGCTGGACCGTTACCCGCACGAGTTCTCCGGCGGACAGCGCCAGCGCATCGGCATCGCCCGGGCCATCGCCCTGCGGCCGGACCTGGTCGTCGCGGACGAACCCATCAGCGCGCTCGATGTCTCCATCCAGGCGCAGATCGTCAACCTGTTGGTGGACCTGCAGCGCGGGCTGGGGCTGACCTACGTCTTCATCGCGCACGACCTGAAGATCGTCGAGTACGTGTCCACCCGTGTGGCGGTGATGTACCTGGGCCGCATCGTGGAACTGGCGGACGCGGCGGACCTCTACCGGAAGCCGCGCCACCCATACACCCAGGCGCTGCTGTCCGCCGTGCCGGTGCCGGACCCCGAGCGCAAGCGGACGCGCATCCTCCTTCAGGGGGATGTGCCTTCTCCACTCGCTCCGCCGCCCGGGTGCACCTTCCACCCGCGTTGTCCCCATGCCATGGACCGGTGCCGGCGCGAGACGCCGCCCCTGTATCCGCTGGGCAACGGACACACCTCCGCGTGTTTCCTGGTGGAGCAGGACGCGAGCAGGGCCACCGCGTCCGGGCCCGAAGCGGACGCGCCACGGGCTTCGGGAGGTTAGGGTGTTCTGGCTCAGCCACCACCACGAGGAGGAGTACAACCGTACGTACCTGCTCGGAGGCGTGCGGGTCTGCGCGCGTTGCCTGGGGACGTACCCGGTGCTGCTGGCCGTGATGGTGGGCCTCTTCAAGCTGCGTGCCCCCCTGGTCTGGCGGTGGGACGTTCCGGTGGTGCTCGGCCTCACCCTGCCGGCGCTCGTGGACTGGGCGGTGGGCCGCTTCCGTCCGGCCAGTGGCTCCAACGCCGTGCGCACCTTCACCGGCGTCCTGCTGGGCGCGGCGCTCGGGCGCGCGTTGTTCATCCACGTCCAGAAGCCCCTGCCGGCGGTGCTGGTGTGGCAGGCGGCCCTGGTGGCCGTGGTCGCGCTTCCTGTCTTCCTCGCGACCTTCAGGGGTCCCCGGAACGGTTGAACCCGAAAGGCCCCTGTGCGCGCGCCTGTCCGCCCCGCGACCAGACCGCTGTGTCCTGATGACAGGGGGCGCTTTCCCTGTCATTCTCGCCACTTACAGAGGGCCAAAAAACGGGTAGACCCGAATCGCCCCTCGCCCGTTGATGCGGGCAGGTCGGTGAGGACAGGCACGAGGGCCCTGAAACGGGGGACTGTTGGGACCGGAAACCTCAGACGAACGGCTGATGCTCGCCTTCAAGGCGGGGGATGCGCGTGCGTTCGAGGTACTGGTGCGCAAGCACCGGACGCCGGTGTTCAACTTCATCCTTCGCTTCACGGGCCACCGGGCGCGGGCGGAAGACGTGCTTCAGGAGACGTGGCTGAAGGTGGTGCGGAGCGCGCCGGAGTACGAGGCGAAGGCGAAGTTCACCACCTGGGTCTACACGATTGCGAGGAACCTCTGCGTGGACAGCGCGCGCAAAGAGAGCTACCGGCAGGCGGCCTCGTTGGAGGCACCCTCGACCGGTGCCGAGGGCGAGGAGGGCCGCTCCCTGGGTGAGGCCCTGCCCGACGAGGGCGCGAGCCCCGAGCGTGGCGCCTACAATGCCCGCGTGCGGCCCCTGTTGGAGCGGGCACTGGCCAGCCTCCCGGAGGAACAGCGCGAGGTGTTCGTCCTGCGCGAGTACAGCGGCATCCCCTTCAAGGAGATCGCCGAGGTGACGGGTGTGTCCGAGAACACGGTGAAGAGCCGCATGCGCTATGCCCTCGAGGGCCTGCGCCGGCGCCTGGCCGAGCTCGGGGTAGACGGCGACCTGGCAGAGGATGGAAGGACGGTGGCGGGATGAAGCCCCAGGGTGCCCACGCACACGAGGATCGATTGCTGGACTTCGCCTATGGCGAGCTCCCGCCCTCCGAGGCCCGGTTGATGGAGCAGCACGTGCAGGGCTGTTCACGCTGCTCGGAGGCACTCGCGGGTATCCGGGGCGTGCGCGTCTCCATGTCCCGGCTGCCGCTGGAGACCGCGCCGGACGCGGGGCTGGAGTCGCTGTTGGCGTACGCACAGCAGTCCGCGCGCCGGTCCGCGGCGGGCACCGAGCTCCCCCCGCGCTGGTGGCGCCGCCTGCTCGCGCCCGCGCTGGGCGTGGCGGCCATGAGCGTCTTCGGCGTCGTGGTCGTGCAGGTGGACCGCGACGTGAACCTCAGTCCCGCGCTCAAGCAAGAGGCCGCGCGGGAGAAGTCTCCGCGCGGTGGGGACAAGGACGAGGCCGTGGCGGCGGAAGTCCCCCCAGCCTCTGCTCCAGCCACTTCGGCCGTACCCGCTCCCGCTCCGGTACCCGCGGAGCTCGCGAAGCTGCACCAGCAGTACGACGACAAGATGCGCGACGATCTGAGCGCGGAGTCCCTGCAGATGAAACCGGCGCCCAAGCCGGTGAGTCGCTCCCTTCAGCCGAACTGGTCCAACACGGGGGCGGGCAGCGGAGGAGGTTTCCCGCCCAAGAAGGTCGCACTGGACACCGACGAGGAGTCGCGCGGCTCCGATGCGTTCGGGTCCCGGGAGTCATGGAAGCTCAAGGGCGGCATGGTGGCCCGTAAGAACCGGCCCTCGAGTTCGACGGAGGGAGATGCCGAGCCCGCTCAGGTCCTGGCTGAGGCGGAGCAAGGGGCCCCCGCGCTCCAGGAGCCGAGGCCAGGCGAATCCCTGGTGGCCAGTGCCGCGCCTCCGCCGCCACCGCCCACCGCTCAGTATCAAGCTCCCACGGCGTCAGTCGGCGCCTTCGCGCGGGCGGAGGGATTGGAAGCCAAGAGAGCCGACAGGTCGGCCTTGAGGGCCGCTCCTTCTCCCGCGGAGCTCTTGATGCGAGCCGATGAAGCGAGCCGCTCGGGGAATAGGGAGCAGGAGGTGGCCTTGCTGCGTGATGCGCTGGCCGCTGGAGCGCAGGGGGCACAACGGGTGGATGCGCTCTCCCGGCTGTGTGATGCGGAGACCGCGCTGGGCCGTCGGCGGATTGCCATCGAGGTCTGCAAGCAGGTGGTGATGATGGCGGCGCCCGGCTCGAGAGAGGCGCGTCTGGCGGAGCGTCGTCTGGAAAACGAGCTCCAGTCACCTGCGGACGAGATCGAATCCCCCGTGACGAAGTAGACCTCCCTCTCCCTCCGGGAGAGGGTCGGGGTGAGGGTATTCGGGTCCGAGCCCGAGCCCGAGAGCCCGAGCCCCACATCGGGAATCAACGCGAGTCGCGAGCGCTCGGAATCAGGTCCGGGTTGAAGGCGCCGCGGAAGACGAGTGGCTCTCCGCCGGGCTCCCGCAGACGCCAGGGCTCTCCGGAAGGAGACAGACCCACGGGATGAATCTCGTAGGCCACGCCGCCCTGCATGACGTAGAGGAGCAGGGTGCCAGGAGGAACATCCTCGGGGAGCGCGTCCGGCGAATCGACTTTCTGGATGACGAAGGGCAGCGGCGCGAACGAGCGCGAGCGCACCGGAGTGGGCAATCCGTGCGAGACCTCTTGCAGCGCGGCCTGCCAGGAGCCCACGTCCTCGGGAGCGGAACCCCTTTCCTGTAGCGCGTCGACCGTCCGGCCGTGGAGCTCTCGCGCCACCTGCAGGATCTTCAAATTGGCCGAGTCAGCGGTACGTCCCGCCACGAGACCCTCGCGATTGCCCCAGAGGGAAATCACCAGGGCGCCGAGGATGAGCAGGGACCACTGGAGCCGCGCGCTGCGCCCGCGCACGGCTTGCACCAGCACGACCAACATGCCCACCACCGCCGCGAGCACCGCCCACAGCAGCTCCGGACGTGGGGGAGGCCCGGCGTGGAAGGGCTGGAGCTGGGTGCGGACCAGATGCTCCAGCTCCGGCCAATCCGCCGCGAGGCAGAGCGCGGAGAACCCTCCGAAGACGACTCCGTGGAGGACTCGGAGCGGGAGTGGGGAGGAAGTCCGCGCGGCGGAGGAGTACCTCACGGGAACGGCAGGTTCAGCACGAAGTAGAACGAGTCGTAATAAATCTGGTACGCGCGCAGGAAGGCGTCGACGACGTTCATCTTCTCGTCGCCTTTGCCGAAGTCGACGCTCATCATCACGATGAGCCCGAACAGCAGGATCCAGTTGATGAAGGAGTACTCCACCATCGCCTGTCCGCGGCGGTGACGGCGGCGGAGTTGGGAACGGGGGGGAGGCGTCTTCATGGGCGGTTCTCCTCGTGATCCGAACCGGTACCAGACTGTGGCTGTAGTTGGAAGTGGGGCGGCAGGTTGCCGGATGGCTCCAATGTAATCTTTTTGTCTCCTGGCGCGGGAGGGACCATGCGCGGCCGGGCGTCCAAGCCATGGTCGCGGACCTCCAGGGTGTAGCGGATGGGTGGGAACTCGAGCTTCGCCAGGCGGAGGATGGGGATCTCCCGGCTGACCCAGTAACGCTTGAGGACGAGCTGCCGGTGGCGGACCTCCAGGGGCTCGGCCAGCACCGTGCCCGCGCGCGTCATGAGACGCGTGGGCGTGCCCCGGTTCACGGTCGAGCCCTGGCCCGCGGGAAGCCACGCCGTGGGCGGAGGACGGACCGGGCGGGAGGTACCCCTCTCGGGAGCACCGAGGAAGAAGGGCAGGGCGTTCGTATCCACCTCCTGCAACTTCTCGAAGCCCTGGGTGACGAACAGCCGCGAGACCCCCTCCGCGCGCAGCCCCGTATCGCGAGCCACCAACAAGAGGAACTGAGCCAGGGGCGCCTTCAGCTCCGAGTGCTGACCAAACTCCAGCTCGACCCAGACGGCGTCCCGTCCCTGGGCATCCTTCTGCTCGGCCACGACGGCCAGACGCAGGAAGCCCTGCTGGGGGCCTCCGTCCATCTGGTACGTCACCCACTCGCCCACGCGCGCGTCCAGCCGCTCGGGGGGGGCCTCGAGGAGTAGCCGCCCCTCACGCGACAGCCCCGTTGGCGCGCCGCCCAGCAGCGCCAGCGACAGGACGCAGAGAAACGCGTTCATGGCTTCCCCTCCCGCACCGGGTCCACGCGGAGGGCGTCCTCGCGAGCCTGTCGCACGGTATCCGCGTTGGGCATGCCATCAGGCCGGTCCGTGCCCACCCACGTCTGCGAGACGGCGACCCTCGAGGGCTCCAGCTCCACGAGCGTGGTGAGTGCCTGTTCGGCCCCTCGGGCGTATTCGAGAACGAAGGTGCGTTGTCCATCCAGCCGGCCCCCGGACTCCCGGACCGGCTTGTAGCCGGCGGCCGTGAACCGGGTGACGAGCTCCTGTCGCACCGCATCCAGGCCACGCTCCACCACCTGTGTGCGATGTCGCGAGCCTCCAGCCTCGTCGTGCGAGCCCACATCCGCGTTGAAGATCGAGCCTTCCACCTGGATGAAGTGACGCCCACTGTCATCGGGTGGCTTCTCGTACAGCCACAGGTCCTTCAGCACGGTGAAGCCCACCGTCCTTCCCAGGTGGGTGCGCAACACCACGGCCCGTTGGAGTCCCTCGCGCGTGTAGAAGGCCGACACCACCGCCTCCTGTTTCAGGTCTCCGTCCACGACGACCGGGTAGCCCTGCTTCGTCCACGAGTCGTGGAAGTACCTGGCCACCTTCACCAGGGAGTCCGTCGTGGTGAAATAGGCCATGCGGTGGTACTGGCCGCCGATGCGCAGATCATTGCCGATCCGCGTGTGCACGGCACCGGGGTAGACCGCGAGCTCCTGCTCGGCCCACGAAGGAGCGGCCCACAGCAGAATCAGGAGGGGAAGGACACCTACTCGCACGGGATCCTCTGCGCGTTCTTGTCCTCGGACGTACTGGGGTCGAGGTCGGGTGTGTTGGGCATGTCCGCCTGGGCGTTCTTGCAGCCCATGAAGTTGGCACCACGGGCCATGAACATCTTCCGGTAGAGGGAGTGGTCGTAGTCCTGGGTGTCACGGAACGGGGCGGTGTCGAAGCAGCGCTGGGCGGGGTCGTCCAGGCCGGGGTAGGCGTTCAGGTTGTTGAGGCCCATGGGGGCGCCATGCCGGGTCTTGTTGCAGCCGCGGGCGCTCTCTCCTGGCACGTAGTTGTGGGACACCACGAAGGTGCCCAGGAAGTCCGGGACGAGGAAGCGGGCCACCGCACCGAGCCGGTCCAACCCCACCCGGTCCAGGTAGCTCCCCACGCCCAGGAACTTCATCCGGTCCACCTGCAGGGAGAGACCGTGCCGGGAGCCGCCGTCGTGTACGCCGGCCCTCTTGGCTTTCACCAGGGCATCCGTGCCATCGGGCAGATGCCATCCGTTGGCGATGAGGGTGTAGCGGTCCTTCACCGGCAGGTGACTCAGGTCCCTGCCTCCCCAGTTGTCCACGTCGAAGAAACCGTGAGGCTCCTTCTGCAGGAAGCGCCGGGGGAGCATGGAGCTGGAGAGCTCGCTGGTGACCTCCACCTCCACCTGGCCCCGGGTGTTGAAGCGGAAGTGCTCCAGGAAGAAGTCGAGTCTCTTTCCCACCGCGACGGCCGCCTCGGGGCGGGTTCCTCCCGCGACGTCGGGAAAGACGCGGCCCAGGTCGATGCCCGTCACGGGCTGGTTCTGGATGCTCACTTGCGGCGGCGCGGCACGCAGCAGGGTGCCGAATCTGCCTCCGGACTCGATGGAGTCGAGATCCGCGTAGCGCTCGGCCGCCTCCTTCGCCGAGGCCCGCATGGCGGCGTCGAAGGCCCTTTCATGATCAGCCGTGGCGTAGTCGCTCAGGGTGTAGCTGCTCATCTCCCACGCGACATACCGGCTGGCTTCCTGCAGCTTGAGCCGGGCCCGGATGATGTCGCTCAGGAAGACGCTGAACATCAGGATCGAGACCAGCAGCGGCACCACGAGCGCGAACTCGACGATGGCGGCGCCGCGCCGGACGGCCTTCGACTGGACGAGGAGGCGGAACATGGCGGGTCTCAGTGGGTGATGAGCTTCGTCGGCGAGTCCCGGAGGGCCTCCGGCAGTGCGTTCGCCATCGTGTTGATCAACGGCAACGAGTCCTTCCCCTGCCACACGGCCGCCAGACGTGGCCGCCAGTACGGGTTGAAGAAGTTGGGCTGCTCGGTCCAGTTGCCGGGCCGGTGGTAGTACGTCTGGCCTCGCGAGATGACGAACATCTCGCCGTCGTTCTTCAGGTCCAGCGTCTCGGGTGACCCGTCGAAGGCGAAGGTGAGCCTGCCCTGGGAATTGAGCTGGCCCGGAGTGCGCTGGCTCTCCTTCGGGCCCTTGGTGAGGAGCACCCAGGTGGAGGGTTGGTTGAAGTCGTCCTTGCGCTCGGCCACGGCGGTGGGAGCCGGCGTCTCGTTCAGACCTTTCGCGCAGTCCTTCTCGTAGTCACCCGGCTCGAAGTGGGGGAAGGGCGCCAGTCCCGACCAGGGGTGGTTGTCGTCATTCGGATCGATCCGGACGTTGGCCACGTAGACGGACATCTCGAAGACACACGTGCCCTGGTACCGGGCGATGCAGGGCCTGGATTCATAGAGGCCCACGTCCCGGTCCTCCTGCTTCGAGGCCTCCCCGGGGAACACCACCCGCCAGTGGATGCCATTCGGGCGCAGGTCCGTGTTGCTCATGGCCCAGATGCTGGTCTTGAGCGTGTCGTTCTTGTCCTCGCGCGGATCGCCCCAGCAGTCACGCCAGGTTCGCGGGTCCTTCACTCCGGGCTGCGTGGGGCAGCGGAAGGGATTGAAGACCTGGATGCCCCCGAGGTCGATGGAGGCCGGTCCCGGGAACTTGATGGAGTAGGGGTCGTCCGCGCCGATGACATCGCCCTGGGCGAGCATGCCCATGGGGCGGTCGGGGAGATCCCTGGACTCGCGGAGGTTGTTGCGGCCCCTGGACGCCTTGCCCCATGTTGCCTCCCCGCCGCCCTGGCCGAGCCGGTAGGTGAGGAAGCGCGTCTGGCCCCACTTGGGGAAGCCATCGAGCACGGTCTTCAACGGTGCGAGCCAGTGGGGGATGGGCATGAGGCTCCCCATCCGCCGGTGGGTGACCATCGTCTCCGGGCAGGCCCCGCCCTTCGCGTCGCACGAGAAGCGCGTGGCGTTGGTGATCCCCGCCATCACCCGCTTGGCCCGGGCGCTCTTGTCGCCCTCTCCATGCCGGGTGGGATCCAACGGCTCGAAGGGGTTGACCGGGTTCGAGGGTGTTCCGTTGGCTTCCCTGTAGTGCGCGCGGTCGTAGAGGCACTGGTTGATGAAGCCCGCCAGCGTCCGCGGGACGAGCGAATCCACGTCGGGATCATTCGCGGCGATGATGGCGCTGGAGGTGCCCATCACATACGAGGACGTGGACAGCATCACCGCGGTGGCGGCACCGGCCAGGACCGAATTGAGGACCCGGTGTCCGGGGACCACGACCCTGCCGATGGCTTGATCAATGGGCTCCATCACCGGCTTCATGAGAAGCAACATCCCCCGGAGCACCGTGAAGACGAGGTCCAGCGCCTTCATGAGCACCTGGATGAAGGGGAGCTGGTCGAGGAGGGTGCAGACCGCCATCCAGAAGGCACCGTCCCGGCCATGACTCGGGAAGCACGGGCCGATGGTCCGCATGAACCCGTAGATGTCCGTCAGGAAGGCCTGGACGGAGAACAGGAACGAGTCCAGCGATTGCCACATCATCGCCGAAACGTAGTGGGACACCTGCGTGCGGTTGGTGAACGCGTAGAAGTTGAACGCGCGCGCCTCCATGGCCGCCGTGGACCAGGCCGCCGCGTCCGCCGTGTTCTGCAGGCGGATGCGCTCGTGTACCCCGTGTCCGATGTTGACCGTCGTGATGAGCGCGATGCTCAGCATGAGCATCAGCACACAGGCGAGCACGAGGGCCTGGCCTTCCTGTCGCTCGAGACTCCGGCGGAGTGTGCGGGTCATCATGGCCTCACACCTCCCAGTCCGGGTTCAGGTGCATCAGCCACTTGAAATAGAAGTTCGACTGCATCCGCATGCTGTAGGTGGCCGTCAGCGGGATGAAGTAGCGCTTCCCCATCCGCCCCGACAGGAGCGGGATGGCGCCGGTGGCCAGCCCCCACAGCACGGTCATCTCCGGCCGGTAGAGCGTGTCGTAGCCTCGTTGGTTCTCCATCCCACGCACGGGGGCCAGGCCCACCTCGCGCATTCCTCCCTGCCCGTGGGTGATGCGTGCCTTCGAATTCAAGGTGGGCTGGTGGATGGCTCCCCCCAGCGCCATGCCCGCGTTGGCCGCCCACCACGTGGTGAAGAGGATCCAGTTGGCGAAGGGCACCCGCAGCTCGTACCAGTAGCGCACCCGTATGCTCAGCACGGTGGCCCCGCGGAAGAGCTCCTCGTCGTCATCCGGCAACGGGAGGTCGAAGAACTTCGCGAGCCTGCTCTCCAGCGCGGGCACCTGCGGCCAGGCATCCGGCCCATCGAAGTCCAGCTCCTCCCAGTTCCGGGCCGAGCGCAGCTTCCACACGCTCCGCACGGGCGAGTACCAGGATGGGTTCACCGTATCGACGCGCACCTGTCCGAAGAGGGGAGCGCCATTCACCGAGGCCGGCACCACCGAGTCCTTCGTCGGCCAGGCCAGCGACTGCAATGCCTCGTCCTGGAGCCGGGCCCGCTTCCACGTCCGGGCCAGACCCGTCGGGTCGTCCGTGCGGCCCAGGGTTGGCAGCAGCGCCACGAGCGCCGCGTCATGCATGCGCTCGGTGTTGCCGTTCCAGACGATGCCCGCCCGGGCCGCGCAGTACGCCGCGTACTCGGTCATCAGCTTCGCGTGCTGCATCTGGGTCAGTTGGAGGATGCCCAGGCCCAGGAAGACCATGAGCGGCAGCACCAGGGCCGCCTCGACCGCGGCCTGACCCGATTCCCGGCGCTGGTGGGGATGTTCACTCATGGACGAGGCCATGTAGCGACATCCGTGCCACCGCCCACCTCACTCAGGGGCCGTCGTGGCGGGGGGTCTCAGAGGGAAGACAGCCCCTCCCAGACCCGGGACGGGGACCCGCGAAACCGGACCAGCCTGCCAGCCGAGTCATCGTGACTTTGACACTTTGCGTGACTGCTGGATAACATCCTACCCGCTGGTGCCCCGGGCCCCCACCTTGCAAAGCAGCTCCTCCACCTACGCCGCCCCGCCGGGCGCCCCCCGCTTTTGGAGGTCTTCGAGACATGCTGAAGGGTAAGACTCCGCTCATCATCGCATTGGCGCTCGGCCTGCTGGCCGGCATCATCGCGTGGTCGGCGATCAAGAAGAAGGAAGCGGACGTGCGTCGCGGCTGGAACCTGGTGCCGGTGGTCGTGGCCTCCCAGGATGTCCCCGAGGGCACCGTCATCTCCTTCGACATGATCAGCCAGCGCTCGGTGCCGGAGCAGTTCGTCACCTCGTCGGTGGTGAAGCCGGACTCGGCGACCTACGTGGTGGGCCAGAAGGTGCTCGTGGCGCTGCAGGCGGGAGATCCGCTGCTGTGGAGCCAGTTCGAGACCACCAAGGCCGCCGAGCGCCTCTCCACCAAGGTGCAGAAGAAGGTGCGCGCCATCACCGTGGAGGCCAAGCCCACCACGTCCGTGGGCGGGTGGATCCGCCCCAACGATCACGTGGACGTGATCGGCACCTTCCGAGATCCGCAGACGGACGAGAGCGTGGCGGTGACGCTGCTGCAGAACGTCATCGTGCTCGCCACGGGCAAGGTGACCGGCACCACCAACGTCAACCTCATCCCCGAGCACCAGCGCGAGTACAGCAACATCACGCTGATGGTCATCCCCGAGGAGGCGGAAATCCTCACGCTGGCCAGCGAGCTGGGCAACCTCACGATGTCGCTGCGCAACGAGGAAGACGTGGACATGATCGAGGAGCGCGGCCGCGCCACCATCAGCACGCTGCTGTCGGGTGAGCGCACCCGCGTGCTCGAGCAGAAGCGTCGCGAGATCATCCAGATCATCAAGGGCAACGCCACCGAGAAGAGCGCGGTGGGCTCCACGGGCGCGCCGTAGTCCTTTCCCCCCTCGTGCTTCCTCTCCCCCGCAGCTGAAGGAAGTCCCCGCGCATGCTGGCCGGAATCGTCCTCCTCCTCGTCACCGGGTCGGTCTTCTTCTTCAGCCTGGTGATCTTCACCGTCCTGGCGAAGGCCTACGAGCAGTACCAGGAGCGGTACGTCGTCAAGTCGATGAACGACTTGAGCGACATGTTCCTCTTCATCGATGCCCGTCAGCTGCTGGTGCTCAACATCGCCAGCATGTGTCTGTTGGGCATCCTGTCGTACATCATCTTCAACCCCATCATGTGCGTGGGGTCCACGATCTTCGGCTTCTTCCTGCCGATCATCCTGGTGAAGCACTACCGCAAGCGGCGCATCAAGAAGTTCAACGTGCAGCTGGTGGACGCGCTGCAGGCCATGGCCAACGCGTTCAAGGCGGGTCTCACGTTCCCGCAGGCCATCGAGCACGTGGCGCGCGAGGCGCAGCCGCCGCTGTCGCAGGAGTTCGGTCTCTTCGTGAAGGAAGTGAAGCTGGGCGTGCCGCTGGAGGAGGCCCTCATCAACATGGGCCGCCGGGTGGGCAGTGACGACCTGGAGCTGGTCGTGGTGGCCACCAACATCGCGCGTCAGCTCGGCGGCAACATGGCGGAGATGTTCGAGACCATCTCGAGCGTCATCCGCGAGCGCTTCCGCCTCGAGGGGAAGATCGACGCGCTCACCGCCCAGGGCAAGCTGCAGGGCTGGGTGGTGGCGGCCATGCCGGCCATCCTCGGCATGGTGCTCAACTACATGCGTCCGGACCTGATGGAGCCCATGATGGACCACTGGTTCGGGTATGTGCTGGTGACGGTCATCGCCATCATGGAAGTCCTGGGCGTGATCATCATCCGGCGCATCGTCAACATCGACATTTAAGGAGCGGCCGTGAGCGACGTCCTCACCTATACGTTGATGGGGGGCTCGGCGCTGATGTTCGCGGCGTCCGCGGGGTTCCTCGGCTTCGGTGTCTACCAGAACTACTTCTCGCAGCTCGTGTCCGAGATGCGGGATGACCCGGGTGGAGTCCAGAGCCTGGGCTCCGTCGCCATCCGCAGGCTCGGCGCACTCAACCGGCGGCTGATGTGGCCGAGCTACGAGAACAAGATGCGCCGCAGCCTCATCAAGGCCGGCGAGCCCCAGGCGTTCAAGCCCGAGGACATCATGGCGCTGCAGGAGATCAGCGCCGTGCTGGGCCTGCTGGCGGGGCTCATCCTGATGAACGCGGTGGGCGAGAACCTGGCCTGGTCGCTCGCCTTCATGCTCTTCGGGCTCTACTACCCGATCATCTGGGTGAATGATCAGGTGAAGAAGCGTCACCTGCTCATCTCCCGGGCGCTGCCCTACAGCCTGGACCTGCTGACGTTGTCGGTGGAAGCGGGTCTGGACTTCACCGGAGCGCTGGCGAAGGTGGTGGAGAAGGGCAAGTCGGGCCCGCTGCGCGAGGAGCTGCAGATCGTCCTCAAGCAGCTGAAGATGGGCAAGACGCGCGAGGAGGCCCTCAAGTCGATGATCGTCCGCGTGGACCTGCCGCCGCTGACCACCTTCGTCACCGCGCTCATCCAGGCGGACAAGATGGGCACCAGCCTCGGCAAGGTGCTGCGCATCCAGTCCACCCAGCTGCGCATCGATCGCACCCAGCGCGCGGAGAAGCTGGCGGGCGAGGCGCCGGTGAAGATGCTCTTCCCGCTCATCGCGTGCATCTTCCCCACGGTGTTCATGGTGCTCTTCGGGCCCATCGTGTTCCAGTTCATGTTCGGAGACGTCGGGGGATAGGGCCCTGGGTTTCCAACTCACCATCTCCAAGGGTCTGCAGCAGGGGAAGGAACTTCTCTTCGAGCAGGCCGAGATCCATATCGGACGCACCGCGGACAACGACGTGGTGCTGCAGGATGCCGGTGTGTCGCGCAAGCACGTGCGCATCTCGGATCGGCTCGGGCGCTTCTATGTCCAGGACCTGGGCAGCTCCAACGGCACCCTGGTCAACGACAAGCCCCTCTCCGGCGAGCAGGAACTGCAGAACGGGGACCGGATCGCCCTGGGGCCCGTGGAGTTCCTCTTCAAGGAGGTCGTGAGCTCGGACGACGCCACCCGGCCCTTCATGCCGGTGGAGGAGGACGATGACGCCACCCGGCCCATCCGTCGCAACCTCTACCCGCTCTCGCGCGCGGAGACGGAGGATGGGATGGAGGCGCCGATGTCGGATCTGTCTCCGGTCGGCCCCGAGCTCGAGACCACGCTCCCCTTGCCTCGTCCCTCGGCGCCGCCCGTGCTTCGTCCCGTGTCGGAGGCCTCGTCCCGGGAGGCATTCTCCCGCGCGGACACGGTGGGGGAGATGGAGGTCGTGCCCGAGCCTCGTGCCCCCGCTCCCGTCAAGGCGGCTCCCGCTCCGGCGCTGGCCCCCGTTCCGGCTCCCGCCGCTGTCGCCGCTCGGGCCTCGTCCGGGGCGGCGGGCCCGTCCGCCGCCGATCTGGCCCGGCGCCGGCGCGAGTTGAGCAACACCCTGGGTGGACAGCTCGCCCTGTGGTGGCTCGAGATGCCGCGTGGCGGGAAGGTCGCGCTGCTCACCGTGGCCACCAGCTTCCTGGTGGGCATGGTGGCCGCGCTCGTCATCGTCTTCCGTCCCGAGGTGGACACAGGTCCCACCGGCCCGGAGCCCACGTCGCTCGGCCTCCAGGCGCTGCCGGACTCGTTCGGCCTGGGCGAGGGCGTGACGTGGGAGCAGCCGGACATGAAGGCGTTCGACTTCGAGTTCGTCTCGCCCACGCGCGCGGTGGCCGTCCTCAGCTACCAGGCTAGCGGCATCTCCAAGGAAGAGGTCTCCCTCTCCGTCAACGCGACGGCCGTGGGGTGGGTCCCGCCGGACACGACCCACTCCACCGAGCGGGAGCTCCAGCAGATCCTCCCGCCGTCCGTGCTCGAGCGTAACGCGAGCAACCAGCTCGTCTTCGACAACGTCCGCAATCCCCCGGGCCAGGACAGCTGGCGGGTGTGGAACCTGCGGCTGGAGATCATCCCCGTGCCGGACCTGCCGCCCGAGCAGCTCCTGGAGACGGCGCGTACCTACGTGGCCAAGGCGCGCAACTTCTACGAGCGCAAGGACGTCGGCGCGGAGAACCTCACCCTCGCCTGGGAGAACTACCGCTCGGCGTGGATCACCCTCGAGGCGTTGGACGAGAAGCCCGACCTCTATCAGGACGTGCGCCACATGATGGGCCAGGTGGCGGTGGACCTGGACCACAAGTGTGGCCAGCTGATGCTGGATTTCCAACGGAACATCCAGTTCAAGGACAGGAAGCGGGCGGCCCGGGTGCTCGATGAGATCAACAGGCGCTTCCCTACACCGGCGCATCGCTGCCACAATCTGGCGGCCGAAAAGGCCAGCGAATACGGGCTGTGAGGTCCGTATCCGTGCACGCAACGAAGTGGTGACTTCCCATGTCGAACGGTTCCCCCCCCGCACGCCGTCGTCCCACGTCGGGCTCCCCGTCGGGCTCCCCCTCGGGCTCCCCCTCGGGTGGAGCCACGGGTTCGCGCCCCGCGGTACGCAGGACCTCCACCGGCACCGCCCCCCGCACCGCGCCCGAGCCGGTGCTGGGGACGAAGCTCGTCTGCTCCGCGGGCCCCTCCTCCGGTGAGGAGTTCGGGCTGGAGGATGGCGAGTACGTCGTTGGCCGGGCCAACGACAACCCCATCTGCATTCCGGACACCTCGGTGTCCCGCAGGCACGTGCTCATCCGCCGCGTGGGCGGAGGCTGGGCCGCGAGCGACCTGGGTTCCGGCAACGGCACCCTCCTCAACGGCGAGCCCCTCACCGACGAGATGCCGCTGACGCACGGCGACATCCTCACGCTCGGCGACACGGAGCTGACGTTCAACGACACCTCCAACGCCACGATGATGATGCCGATGCCGGTGGCGCCCCCGACGCGGCCGGCCCGCTCGCGCCCCGCGGCCAGGCCCGCTCCCGCCGCCGACGCCGGGGATGAGGCCGATGCCGAGGGGAGTGGAGAGGTGTCGTCCTCCGTTCCGCGCCGCCCGCCGCCCCGTCCCGAGGGCCGCGTGCGCTCCTCGCGGGGGCGAGCGGCGACGGCGGCGGCGGCGCCGGATCCGAAGGCGCAGCAGCGCAAGAAGCGCCTGTTGCTCCTCACCGCGGGTGTCTTCGTGATGCTGGTGGGCCTGCTGGCCATCATGAAGGTGCAGCAGCAGCGGGAAGAGGAGGTCCTGCGCGCCAAGGCGCGGATCGCCCAGGAGCGGCGCGAGCAGATCGAAGCGCTCTTCCAGGAGGCCAAGAACCTCATCCGCGACGGCAAGTGGACGGCCGCCAAGGCGAAGCTGCTGGAGCTGCAGGAGGCGGAGCCCAACCACGTGCAGCTGCCGGACTACCTGGCGCGCGTGCAGAAGGAGATCCCCAACCAGGAGGCGCTCGACGTGGCCAAGGCGGCGCTGGACAAGAATCAGCTCGGCCCCGCGGCCGCCGCCCTGGCCAAGGTGAGCAAGGACACCCAGCTCTTCGAGCTGGCGCGTACCCTCCGGGTGTCGCTGACCGACAAGGCCGACAAGCGCGTGCGTGAATCGCAGACGCTGTTGGAGCAGAAGCAGCTCGATCAGGCCAAGGCCATCACCGACGACGTGCTCGCGGCGTTTCCGGAGCACCGCGACGCCAAGGTCATCAACGAGCAGGCGGCGCAGGCCATCGCCATCCGCGACGCGCCTCCGCCGCCCCCCACGCCGAAGGAGGCGCCCAAGCCGTGGGAGCAGGCCGTGGATCGCTTCCGCGATGGAGATCTACAGGGCGCGGTGGCCATGGCCAACGCCTGCTCGTCCAAGCACTCCCAGTGCAAGGTCCTGATGGGGCAGCTGACGGACTTCGGCAACCTCTACAAGAAGCTGGAGGACCTGGACGCCAAGGGCCTGGCGCGCCTGCTGGACCTGGACAAGAAGATCACCAACGGTCGCGGGAGCAAGCTGTCGCGCTCCGCGGGCACGCGCGCCGCCAACATCTTCTTCAAGAGCGCCTCGGCGGCGAAGGCGGCCGGACAGTACGGCCGCGCCATGGAGAACGCCCAGCGCGCCCTCCAGGCCGACCCCGGCCATGTCGGTGCCACCAACATCGTCAGCGAGCTGCGCGCGAAGGCCAAGGACGTCTACCTGCAGGCCTATGCCCTCAAGGACACCAATCCCGAGGACGCCGTGCTCAAGTTCAAGGAGGTCCTCGCCATGAGCCCGGCGGAAGACGAGACGCACCAGAAGGCGAAGTCCTGGATCGAGAAGCTCCAGCGATGAAGAAACGGCGAGGGACGGGAGAGGCTCCGCCGGAGGACTCCGCCACCGGGCAGGGAGACCTCTTCGGCGGCGCGTTGGGGACACCGAAGAAGGCGAAGGCGGTGGTGGTGGCGGCCCCGAAGCCGCCTCCCGAGGCTCCGCCCAGGCCCGCCGTGCCTCCGGCTCCCTCGGAGCTGGAGGACGTGTCCGCGGCGCTGCCGTCGCTGCCCGGTGCGCCCTCTCGCCCGGCTCCGACGCGCACGGTGCTCACCGTGGGCGAGCTCACCCAGCAGCTCAAGTCGACGATCGAATCGCGCTTTCCCCGCGTGCTGGTGCGCGGAGAGGTGTCCGGCTTCCGAGGTCCCAACGCCCGTGGCCACCTGTACTTCACGCTGAAGGACGCGGAGGCCTCGCTCGACGTGAAGATGTGGGCCTCGCAGGCGGCGCGGTTGCGCTTCGCCCTGAGAGATGGCCTCGCCGTGGTGGCCGAGGGCAGCGTGGACCTCTACGCGCCCGCCGGCCGCTACAGCCTCATCGCCTACAAGCTGGAGCCGGAAGGAGAGGGCGCCCTGGCGCTCGCTTTCGAGCAGCTCAAGGAGCGGCTCGCGGCCGAGGGCCTCATTGGCGACAACCGCATCCGTCCGCCGCGCCCGCTGCCCTTCCTGCCCCGGCGCATCGGCGTGGTGACGAGCCGCACCGGCGCCGCGCTGCAGGACTTCCTGCGCGTGCTGCACTCGCGCAACCCGCGCCTGTCCGTGCTGCTGTGTGACGCGCGCGTGCAGGGCGAGGGCTCCGCCGAGGAGGTGGCTCGCGGCGTCGAGCGCCTGTCGCGCACGGACGTGGACGTCATCGTCGTCACGCGCGGAGGTGGCTCGAAGGAGGACCTCTGGACGTTCAACGAGGAGCGGGTGGCGCGCGCCATCTTCGCCTCGCCCGTACCGGTGGTGTCCGCCATCGGCCATGAGATCGACTTCACCATCTCGGACTTCGTGGCGGACTGGCGCGCGCCCACGCCCAGCGCGGCGGCCGAGCGGCTCGCCCCGGTGTTGCAGGATCTGGAGTACGCCCTGGCCACCTGGTCCGTGCGCCTGCGCAAGGCGGCCGAGCGCCGGGTGCTGGAGCTGCGCGAGCGGTTGGGCTCCCTGCGCGGGGGCGTGGTGGATCCCCGGCGGCGGCTCTCCACGGAGCGGCTGCGGCTGTCGGATGCCGAGGACGCGATGACGCGGGTGATGCGCCAGTTGCTGCGGGACCACCGCGAGAATCTCCGGGGGCACACCGAGCACCTGCAGCGCCAGCGTCCTCAGGCCCGGCTGGCCGAGCAGCGGGCGAGGTTGGTACAGCTCTCCGCGCGGCTGAAGGACGCGGTCCGGGCGGACGTGGCGGCGCGGCGGGCGAGCGCGGCCCGGGCCCGGTTGGAGCTGGAGCGGGTGTCTCCCATCACGCGGGTGGCGGAGATGCGGGCCCGGGTGGCCCACCAGAAGGCCCGGCTGGTCGCCCTGGAGAAGGACACCCTGGCGTCGGCCCAGCGGCACTTCCAGCGTCTGGAAGGGCAGCTGGACGCCCTCAGTCCCCTGAAGGTCATGTCCCGCGGCTACGCGGTCACCTTCCGCAAACGCGATGGGGGCGTGGTGCGCTCCATCTCGGATGTGCAGCCGGGGGAGGTCCTGGGTATCAAATTCGCCAATAACGGGGCGAAGACACTCCAGTCGTGCGAGGAGATTGAGGCCACCGTCACCTCCGTGAAGGGACCGGTGGATTGCTGACGTCCGGGTGCAAGTCTTCCTGGCACCCGGGTACGTGCCTCCTCTAGAGTCCCCCGGCTTTTTTGCGTCGAGGTGGACTGGAAGTGGCGAAGGACAGCAAGGGCAAGGCGGCGGAGGAAGTCCCCGAGCAGTATGGGGACGTGGTGCAGCGTCTCGAGGACGTGGTGGCGCGGCTGGAGGGCGGCACCCTGTCACTCGAGGACTCGCTCAAGTCGTTCGAGGAGGGCATCAAGCTGGTTCGTCGCGGCGAGCAGCTCCTCAACGCGGCGGAGAAGCGCATCGAGGAGCTGTTGAACGAGGACGGCCGGGACGCGGTGGTGCCGCTGCAGACGGGGGTGAAGGCCCCCGCGGTGCCCTCCGCGCCCGCTCCCGCCCCGTCGCGGGGGAGCTCGGGCGCTTCCCGGTCCGCTCCGCCCCCCGAGGACGACGTGCCGTTCTAGGCGCGCGCGAGTAGACCTATCGGTACCCACATGCCGAAGCCCAAGGTCACCATCGTCGACGACGACCGCGATACGCGGGAGTTGCTCTCGTTCGCCCTGGAGTCGGAGGGCTTCGAGGTCAACGCCGCGGCCAACGGGCTGCGGCTGATCGCCTCCCTGCAGCTCAAGCGGCCCGACGTCATCCTCATGGACGTGAACATGTCCTGGATCGACGGTTTCGAGCTGTGCAAGGCAGTGAAGAAGAACGAGCAGTTCCGGGACATCCCCGTCGTCTTCATCAGTGGGCGCGGGGAGCCGGAGGACAAGCGGCGCGGGCGCGAGGCCGGTGCCGCGGACTATTTCGTGAAACCCCTGGATCTCAACGCGCTCATCGCGCGGCTGCGCGAGCTCATTCAGTCGCCCGCTCCCGAGGTGCCCTGACATGTCGTCTTTCGCTTTGGACTCGTACTTGAACGCCCAGCAGCAGCGGGTGGAGAAGCTGCTGGACTCGCGCTCGGCGGAGATGGGCACCCAGGTGCCTCCGCGCCTGCTCGAGGCCATGCGCTACTCGCTGCTGGCGGGTGGCAAGCGGCTGCGGCCGGTGCTGTGCCTGGCCTTCGCGGAGGCGGTGCTGAAGCAGAGCGCCGTCACGCGCATGGTCGAGGACTGCGCGTGCGCGCTCGAGTACATCCACACCTACTCGCTGGTGCACGACGACCTGCCGTCCATGGACGACGACGACATGCGCCGCGGGCGGCCCACCAACCACAAGGTCTACGGCGAGGCCATGGCGATTCTCGCGGGAGACTCGCTGCTCACGGACGCCTTCGCCCTGGTGGCGGGGGGCCCCGAGCCGGTGCGCGGCCTGCTCTGCCGGGAACTGGCCGTGGGCGCGGGCTCGGCGGGCATGGTGGGTGGCCAGGTGCTGGACATCGCCGAGGATCGCCCGGCTCACATCGACTACCTCACCCGCATGCACCGTCTGAAGACGGGTGCCCTCATCCGCGCGGCGTGCCGCATGGGCGTGCTCGCCGCCGGTGGGGACGCGGACGCGCTGGCTCGCGCGGACACCTACGGGGATGCGGTGGGGCTCGCCTTCCAGATCGCCGATGACATCCTGGACGTCACCGGGGATGCGTCCTCCATGGGCAAGCCGGTGGGGGCGGATGCCGCCGCCGGGCGTTTCACCTTCCCGGCGGTGCTGGGGCTGGAGGAGTCCAAGAAGCTCGCGGCGAGCAAGGTGGCCGAGGCCATCTCCGCCGTGAAGACGCTGGAGCCCCAGGAGGGCCCGTTGGCGGCGCTCGCGCGCTACTCGGTGGAGCGAAGCTCGTGAGGGAGCGGCTCCTGCCGCGCATCCAATCCCCAGGGGACGTGCGATCGCTCCCCGAATCCGAGCTGCCTGGCCTGTGCGAGGAGCTGCGTGAGGACATCATCTCCCTGTGTGGCCGCGTGGGTGGCCACCTGGGGGCCTCGCTCGGCGCGGTGGAGCTGATCGTCGCCCTGCATCGCGTCTTCCACTCGCCCCAGGACGCGCTCATCTTCGACGTGGGCCATCAGGCCTATGCGCACAAGCTGCTGACGGGCCGGCGCGAGCGCATGGGCACCCTGCGCCAGGCCGGGGGGATCTCTCCCTTCCTGGATCCCCGCGAGAGCTCCCATGACGCGCTGGCCGCGGGCCACGCGAGCACCGCCGTCTCCGCGGCGCTGGGCATGCTCGAGGGGCGGCGCCTGCAGGGGCGGCCCGGGCACGTGGTGGCGGTGGTGGGGGACGGGGCGCTCACCGGTGGGCTCACCTTCGAGGGCCTCAACAACACCGGGGGCACGCACCTGCCGCTGGTGGTGGTGCTCAACGACAACCAGATGTCCATCTCCGCCAACGTGGGCGCCATCCCCGCGCTGCTGCGCACGCGCGAGGCGCGGGCCTTCTTCGAGGGGCTGGGCTTCACGTACCTGGGGCCGGTGGACGGGCATGACCTGGGGGCGCTCACGCACGCGCTGCGCGAGGCCCGAGCCTCCACGCGCCCGGTGGTGGTGCACGCGTTGACGCAGAAGGGGCGGGGTTTTCCTCCGGCCGAGGCGGACGCGCAGACGCGTGGCCACGCCATGGGGCCCTATGAGTGGCGAGATGGGAAGCTGGTGCGCTCGCGCGGCGGCCAGCGAACCTTCAGCGAGGCCTTCGCCTCCGCGCTGGAGGACGTCATGGCCCGCGATGCGCGCGTGGTGGCGGTGACGCCGGCCATGTTGGAGGGCTCGGCGCTGGTGGGCCTCAAGCAGCGCTACCCCGAGCGTGTCTTCGACGTGGGCATCGCCGAGCAGCACGCCGTCACCTTCTGCGCGGGGCTCGCGGCCACCGGGCTGCGGCCCGTGTGCGCCATCTATTCGACCTTCCTGCAGCGCGCGTACGACCAGGTCATCCACGACGTGTGCCTGCCGGGCGTGCCCGTGTTGTTCGCCGTGGATCGCGCCGGGTTGGTGGGTGCGGATGGCGCCACGCACCAGGGCACCTACGACGTGGCCTCGCTCAGGCCCATTCCGGGCCTCACGTTGATGGCGCCGGTGACGGGCGAGGATGTGACGGCGATGCTCGCCACCGCGCTCTCGTTGCCCGGGCCCTCGCTCATGCGGTTTCCGCGCGGCACCCTGCCGGTGCTGCCCGCGGAGCAGAACCCGGGAGCGGGTCCGGTGCGTGGGGCGCGCTGGTTGAAGCGGGCGACGGAGGCGCGAGTGTCCTTCATCACCCTCGGGCCTCTGGGCATGTCCGCGCTGGAGGCCGCGGGTGGGGAGCCGGGCTGGAGCGTGCTGGACGCGCGCTTCGTCTCTCCGCTCGACGAGGCCTCGGTGCTGAAGGCCGCCGCGTGCGGGCGCGTGGTGGTGGCGGAGGAGGGGACGACGCACGGCGGGTTGGGCGGCGCGGTGTTGGAGTTGCTCGCCGCGAGGGGCGTGAGCGCGCGGGTGACGTTGCTGGGCATGCCGGATGCTTTCGTGCCCCATGGGGATGCGCGCGTGCAGCGGGCCGAGCTGGGGCTGGATGCCGCGGGCCTGCGACGCGCCGCGCAGGCCCTGCTCTCCGAGGGAGGTGCACGGTGAAGCCGCGCAAGGAGCGCATCGACGTGCTGGTGGTGGAGCGGGGGCTGGCCGAGTCGCGCACGAAGGCCCAGGCGCTCATCCTCGCCGGCCAGGTGGTGGTGGATGACCAGCGGGTGGACAAGCCCGGCGCGCTGGTGCCGGTGGAGGCCGAGCTGCGTCTCAAGGGCGAGGTGCTGCCCTACGTGTCCCGGGGTGGGCTGAAGCTGAAGGCCGCCATCGAGCGTTTCGGCCTGGATGTGCGGGGCAGGGTGGCCGCCGACATCGGCGCGAGCACCGGTGGCTTCACCGACTGCCTGCTGCAGGAGGGCGCCATCCGCGTCCACGCCATCGACGTGGGCTACGGCCAGCTCCACGAGAAGCTGCGCACGGATGCTCGCGTCCGCTCGCGAGAGCGCGTCAATGCCCGCTACCTCTCCGCCGAGGAGCTCCCCGAGCCCGTGGACGTGGTGGTCATCGACGTGAGCTTCATCTCGCTGACGCAGGTGTTGCCGGCGGTGTTTCCCTTCCTGAAGCCCGGGGGCCTGCTGGTGGCGCTGGTGAAGCCCCAGTTCGAGGTGGGGCCCGACAAGGTGGGGAAGGGCGGCGTGGTGAAGGACCCCGCCGCGCGCCAGGGAGCCATCGACTCCGTCTCCGCCTTCGTCCGCGAGCAGGGCCTCACGGTGCGCGGAGTGATGGACTCGACGGTGCCCGGGCCCGCGGGCAACGTCGAGGCCCTGCTCGTCGCGGACAAGCCGTGACGCGGTGGGTGCTCAGGCCGCCGTCGACCAGCGGCTCACGCACTCGGCGATCTCCGCCGGACGATCGGCGATGTGGTTCGGCCCGGCCTCCCGCAGTCGGACGTCGGCGTCGACGCCCCAACGGACGGCGATGACCCGCACGCCGACGTCCTTGCACGCCTGCACGTCCCGGTGCTCGTCGCCCACGTAGACGAGCTGGTCGGGGGTCAGCCCGGCTCGCTTCATCAGCGCGCGCAGCAGCCTGGCTTTGCCGAAGATGCTGCTGCTGCAAGAGATCTCATCCACCCAGTCCTCGGCCGAGTGCCGCCGGAGGAAGGCCCGGATGTTTCCCTCGTCGTTGGACGACAGGATCATCAACTTGAGACCCCGGGCCCTCAGCTCCTGGAGCAACTCGGGGATGCCCTCGTTGAACTCGATCGACTGTATCGCCTGCCGGAAGTTCCGGGTGAGCTGAACCACTAACCAGGGCAGTTTGTATGGCGCGACCCCGAGCTCCTTGCACCGCTCGAAGATGGACAGCTCCCGCATCTTCGCGAGGTTGTCGGCGGTCAGCAGGCCGTACCCGTTCTTCTCGGCGAGCTCGTTGTAGAGCTTGATCGCCGCTTCCCTCGAGTCCGCCAGCGTCCCGTCGAAATCAAATACGACATGCGTGATCACGAGCCTGTCTCCCATCGCGCCCGGGTTCTTCCACTGCTCAGAGCCGTTCCCGGTACCAGGCCGGAGCGAACGGCTTCACCAGCCTGGGGCCCACGCGCAGCCAGAGCTCGCCCGCGTCGTCCAGCGCACCGTAGAGGCTGCCACCCGGGACCTGGTAGCGGTACAGCTCGCCCTTCTCCGCCGCGTCCGTGGCGAGGAGCTCCACCGGATAGGGGAGCGGATTGCTCGTCGTGGGGGCCGCGCTGTTGAACATGTAGAAGGTGCTGCTGTAGGCGCCCGCGCCCGGCTGCGCGAAGCGCGTGACCAGCGCTCCATTCGGGGTGAGCGGCTGACGGTCCTTGTTCACGAGCTTGCCCGCGGTGCTCGAGCCGTCCTTCACATCCAGGAACCAGAACCGGTTCGTGGTGAGTGCCGCCAGCCGCGAGCCGTTGTCGTACGGCACCAGCGCGGTCACGTATCCCGGGAGATCCTCGGTGATCCACAGCCGGGTCTCCGAGCCCGGCTTGCACTGGCTCGCCGTGCCGATCTTGCAGGCCCGGACGTTCGCGGCTGTCTCTCCCTGGGTGGCCAGGTACAGCACGGTGCCGGCGGGGTTGAACGCCACCGGCGGCGGCTGGTCGATGGGGATCGTCTCGATGTCATACCACTCCTTCAACTCCCCGTCGGAGTAGTTCAGCACGCCCACCTTGACGTGGATGGTTCCCGTCTCGACGGTTCCCAGCAGCGGCACCACAACGGTGGTCTTGTCGGATCGTAGGAGCGGATCGCCGATGAGCTGGCCCTCGTGCAGGAAGCTCCTTGCTTCCCACTTCGTAACTCCCGCGGGGGTCGTGAGCCGGAGGCTCCCTCCGTCGCTGATGAAGGCGTTGCCATCCGGGTCCACCGAAACGATGTCCACCAGCCCCTCGAACAGGGCGGTCTTCTCGAAGTTCGTGTTGATCGCGAAGGCTCCCATGCCGCGTGTCCACACCCAGCGCCATCCGGTGCCCGCGGGGATGCGGTCGGTGATGGTC
Source organism: Archangium violaceum (assembly GCF_016859125.1). NCBI lineage: Bacteria > Pseudomonadati > Myxococcota > Myxococcia > Myxococcales > Archangiaceae > Archangium > Archangium violaceum. Next base: position 8,258,933 of record NZ_CP069338.1, read on the forward strand.
GTGGTCGCGTCGCAGGGGATGGGCATCTCGAAGAACTCAGGGTGCGTCGGATCGCTCTTCTTCACCCTGTAGAGGAACGGGAGGTTGCCCTGCATCCCGCACCCGATGAACGCCGCGTTGGCACCGCTGCCATCGACGACGAAGTAGTCCGTCACCACCTGCGACTTGGCGTCCACGGGCTCCACCACCTCTTCCACCGGGAAGAACGTGGCCGACTGGGCCTGGGAGACGTTGGTGCGCCCATCCGCGCAGGTGGCGCGCGCGGTGAGGGACAGGCTCGCGGAGATGCCTCGCGTGAAGCGGATCTCGTTGAACCCCAGCTCCACCTGGGTGGGGTTGCCGCCGTAGGTCACCCGCTTCACCACCACGTTGTTGTCGAGCAGCTCCAGGCTCTGCACCTGGTCGCAGCCGGACACGGAGAGGGAGAGCTTGACGCTCTTGCCCACGGTGTTCGGCTCGAGCACCTGGATGCTGACCTGGGGTGGATCCGGCGTGGTGGGCGGCGGGGGATCGTTGCAGGCGAGCGAGAAGAACGACAGCAGCAGCGCCGGGCGCACGAAGGCCCGGGTCGGGGGGAAGGTGGCCATGGTGGCGCCCAGTCTAGCCCGGGCGCCATCCGCCAGGCATCAACGCTCCAGGATGACGAACTCCACGCGCCGGTTCAGCTCGCGGCCCCTGGGCGTGAGGTTGGGAGCGACGGGGCGGCTGTCGCCGAAGCCCTCGGACTCGATGCGCGCCGGCTCCAGGCCGAGCTGGATGAGGGCATCGGCCACCGCGCGCGCCCGGTCCTTCGACAGGTTCAGGTTGGCCGTCTTGTCACCCTGGTTGTCGGTGTGCCCCTCGATGCGCAGGCGCTTGATGCCGGTGCGCACCACGAGGTCCACCACCTGCGAGAGCATCGGGTAGCTGTCCGGGAGCAGCACGGCCTTGCCATCCGCGAAGCGCAGGGACTGGAGCAGCTCCAGCTTGTCGTTCTCCCGCTTCACCTGCCACTGCTTCGGCTCGGGCTCGAGGTCGAACGCGAGCTCCAGCGAGGTGCCGTCGGTGAGCTGCACGGGGCGCGTCTGGGCCAGGAATCCGGGGGCGGTGACCTCCACCACGTAGTGGCCGGCCGGCAGTTGCAGCGAGTGGGACGCCGCGTTGGCCGCGGAGAAGGCCACCTGCCGCGACTCGGGGCCGCCCAGGAAGGCCAGCGTGGCCGACACGGGCTTGCGCTTCGAGGTGACGGCGAGGGCGAGCGTCGCGGGCTTCACCTCCGCCACGAGCTCCAGCTCCACGCTGGTCGTCTCTCCCGCCTTCAGCACGACCTCCTTCTCCATCGGGAGGTAGCCCTCCTTGCGCACGGAGAGCTTCACCGTGCCGCTCGGCAGCGCGTACGTGAGGAAGCGGCCGTCACCCGGAGCCGAGGCGACCGGGGGCAGCGTCGAGTCCACCAGGGCCACGAAGACGCCGGGGATCGGCTGGCGCGTCTTCGCGTCCAGCACCACGCCGGACACCTGGGACGTCTGGGGCGCGGCGACGGCGGTCCGCGTCACCGCCGGCTCGTGGACCACCCGCTCGACCACGCGCGTGCCACCGGTGGCCTGGAGCGAGGGGTCCACGTTGAAGGAGGCGCCGAGCACCAGGTTGAAGGGAGGCACGGGCTGCACCCCGTAGCCCACCTGGCGCGTGAGGCCGAGCTCGGCCGCCGCGGTGAAGGTGAGGTTCTGCAGGGCCGTCACCCGGACGCCCAGCCCGAGCGTTCGTGGCGCCACACTGCCCACGGACACGGCCGTCCCATCCGGCGAGGCAAGCTGGCCGTCCGGCACGCCCAGCGGCGAGGCCAGGCCGTACTCGATGAACGGCGTGGCGATGGGCAGCGGCGCCTCCAGCCCGAGCCCCACGGTGAAGCGGGAGTAGCGGTTGATGCCCAGCGCGTACTCCTCGGAGGCGTTGAGCCGCCCGGCCTCCACCAGCGAGCCCGTGCCATCGAACATCAGGCCCAGGTTGGTGTGGACGCGCAGGGGTAGTCGCGGATCCAACGTGCGCGCGTCGTAGGTGGCCACCGCGCGGGGCGAGAAGCCGAAGGCGATCTTGCCATCGCCCACGCCGGAGAAGGTCATCACGCGCACGTCGCCCCCCGCCCACAGTCCGGGCAGCCACTGCTTCGTGGCGCGGGCCCCCAGCGTCACGTCGCCGAGCGCCTGGATGAGGGTGGGGGAGGAGCGGGAGTTGGTATTGGTCGAGGCCGTGTAGGACAGCGACACGTCGAGGAAGTCGAGCGGCACGTAGCCGATGGCGAAGGTACCGGCCGTGCGAGTGTTGTTCGCGTCCAGGACGGGGAAGTCCGGGGAGGAGAAGAACTCGCCCGTCACCGAGAAGCGCAGCACGCCCGTGCGTCCGAGGTCCGCGCCGCTCACGCGCAACAGTCCCACACCGCCCGTGGAGGTGGAGGCGTGGCGCAGGTTGCTCGCGTCCCTCCAGCCGTTGCCCAGCGTGGCGGGGCTGTGGGCCTCATAGGGCCGGGCATTTGTCCGAAACCCAACCATTGGGGTGGGTTCCGGGGCGGACGAGGCGGCAGGCGCTCGTTCTTCCGGGGGTGGAGCGGCCGGGATGGAGGTGGAAGTAGGAGTTCCCTCCGCCCGAGCCGCGCCAGCGCCCACGAGGGCCGTCAGCAGCAGGGAACGCAGGGGAAAAGGGGTCTGCGCAGCTCGCGGAAGTCGCACGGCGGCCGAGTATACGCGGGGGGCCCTGGCTCACAATTCTTGCTCGGACCCGTCGAGTCCGACACGCTGGCCCCCAGCCAGCTTCAGCGGCATGATTCGGACCCGCGCATGATGGTTGACGCTTTCTTCCAAAATTTCCGGTCTCTCCATTCGGCCACGCATGGCCAGGTATACCGAGGGTGTTCGTGAGAGCCGAACTCGTGGGGTCACGTGGTCGCGTCCTGGTGATCGGCGCGCGGGAGGCCAGTGAGGCCATGCTCGCGCACCTGTCCGATAGCGGCTTCCAGTGGGCCATCACCGAGGACGTGCAGGAGCTGCCGGGACTGGTGGACTCGTTGCGGCCGGACGCCATCCTCGTGTCGGCCACCGGCAAGCGGGCCACCGAGGCGCTCAGTGCCGTGCGCCAGGATGCGCGGCTGCGCGAGGTCCGGGTGCTGGCGGATCTCACGCGCTCCCGCTCGGAGGTGCTGCGCAAGCTGCCCGTGGACGACTGGGTGCGCAACCTCGAGGAGCTCTCCTCCCGGTTGGACTCGGCGCTGCGCGAGCGGCGGCTCATGGAGCGCACCCGCAACCGCATGGAGCGGCTGCTGGAGATCACCCAGGCCGCCACCAGCTCGCTGGAGCTGGAGCAGATCCTCCGCCTCGCGGTGGAGAAGGTGGGCGCCGTCGTCAACGCCGACCGCTGCTCCGTGGTGTTGGTGGATGACTCCAGCGCGCGCACCGCGAGCGTGGTGGCCACGCTGGAGGATCCGGGCCTGTCGCTGGACGTGGACCTGGCGCGCTACCCCGAGCTGCGCAGGGCCCTGGAGACGCGCCAGCCCGTGCTGGTGGAGGAGGCCCAGCGGGATCCGCTGATGGAAGAGGTGCGTCCCACCATCGCCCCGCTCGGCGTGCGCTCCATCCTCGTGCAGCCGCTGGTGTGCCAGGACGAGCTGCTCGGCGCGCTCTTCCTGCGGATTTCCCGAGGCTCCGAGGGCTTCGGCCGCGACGAGCAGGAGTTCGCCCAGGCGGTGGCGGCGGCGCTCGCCAACTGCATCCGCAACGCCCGCCTGCACACCGCGCTCAAGCGCAAGCGGGACGAGCTCGAGCTGGCCTACGTGGAGCGCTACCGCGAGCTGACCGAGGCCAACCGCCGCCTCAAGGATCTCAACCGGCTCAAGGATGAGATCATCGCCGTGTGCAGCCATGATCTGCGTGCCCCGCTGCAGGTGCTGCTGGGCCATGGCCGGCTGCTGCTGGAGGGCGGGTTGGATCCCCAGCAGAAGCAGTCCGCCGAGGCGATGATGCGCCAGGGCCGGAAGATCCTCGGCCTGGTGGAGTCGCTGCTGGAGCGTGGCAAGGGCGACGTGGCGCGGTTGTCCATCGAGCCGCGCGTGCTGGACATGGCGGTGCTCTGCAAGGAGAGCGCGACCGAGCTGGAGATCCTCGCCGCCGAGCGCGGGGTGGCGCTGAGGGCCGAGGCCCCCGAGAGCATGATGCTCATCGGTGACGAGCTGAAGCTGCACGAGGTGCTGCAGAACCTCATCACCAACGCCATCCACCACGCGCAGGACGCGGGCGAGGTGGTGGTGAAGGCCTCGCGGCTGGCGCGGCCGGACGGGGACGTGGCGCGCATCGTGGTGCAGGACGACGGCAAGGGCATTCCCCCCGAGGAGCTGCCGCTCGTGTTCGACCGCTACCGCAGCGGCGCCAAGGGCGGTGGTGGCACGGGGCTGGGGCTCGCCATCTGCAAGGAGTTCGTGGAGCTGCACGGCGGGGAGATCTGGGCCGAGGCCCCGGCCGAGGGGGGGGCCGCGTTCATCTTCACGCTGCCGCTGGCACAGGAAGTCTCCCGGGCCGTGCAGAACCTCCCGCACAAGGACACGGCGGAGCAGCCGCGCGTACTGGTGGTGGAGGACGAGCCGGAGATCGCCGCGGTGCTGGTGGAGGTGCTGCGCTCGCGCTACCGCGTGGACGTGGCGCGCGATGGCGCCGAGGGCCTGGCGCGGGCACGCACGTCCAAGCCGGACCTGGTGGTGATGGACGTCTTCCTGCCCAAGCTGGACGGCCTGGACGCCGCGGTGGCGCTCAAGTCCTCCTCGGACACCGCCGGCATCCCCGTCATCCTCCTGTCCGCCCACCAGGGCGTGGCCGACAAGGTCCGCGCGCTCAACCTCGGCGCGGTGGACTACATGAGCAAGCCCTTCAACGCCATGGAGCTGCTGGGCCGCACCGAGCGCGCCCTCAAGCTGCGCAAGGCCGAGACGGAGCTGGAGCGCACCTCCTCGCTCATGCGGCGCAGCGGGAACGATCCCCTGACGGGGCTCTATGACCGGCGCGGCCTCATGCTGCGGTTGGACCACGAGGTGAGCCGGGGGCGGCGCTACAACCGTCCGGTGAGCCTCGCCGTCCTCCGCCCGGATCGCCCCGTGCCCGACGAGCTCCTGCGCGGCATTCCCGAGGTGATGCGCGCACGCCTGCGCACCCAGGACATCCTCGGCCACCTGGGCGAGGGCGTGCTCGCCGTCGTCCTGCCCGAGTGCAATGTTGAAGCGGGGCGCAACGTCATCAGCCGCCTGTTGCCGGATGTCGAGAAGCACACAGGGGTGGAGTACCGCTCGGCGGTGGCGGACGTGAGCCACGACAGCGAGCCGGCGGATCGCATCCTGGAGAGGCTGGGCGCACCCGCCCCCGTGCCGAAGCTGTAGGGCCGGGTTAGACTCGGGGCGTGCGCCTGCCTCGAACCCTCACCCGAGCCGTGTCCCTCCTGGCCCTCGTGGGGCTGGGTGCGGCCGCGGCGCCCGCCTCGCGCCGGCCCGCGGTGGACCGGTCGGCCATGCGCGAGGCCATCTCCGCGGCGGCCAGCGACGAAGGCATCGCCTCGTCCGCCAGCTACGCGCATTACCTGCGTGCGAAGCTCCTGGGCTTCCAGGGCAGACACCGGGACGCGGCCGACGAGCTGCGCCTGGCGCTGGCCACCGACGACAACAACCCGCACCTCCTCACGCAGCTCGGAGAGGAGTACGCGCGGCTGGGGGACCTGACGCGCGCCGAGCGCGAGCTGCGGCGTGTGGTGGCGCGTCACCCCCGGTACTACGCCGGGCGGTTGATGCTGGGGCGCGTGTTGATGGAGAGCGGCAAGTCCGCGCGTGCCCGGGTGCACCTGCGGCGCGCCATCCAGCTCAAGCCCCGCGAGCCGGAGGCCTACCTCGTCCTCGCGCAGCTCCACCTGGAGGGGCGCGCGAACGAGCAGGCCGTGAAGGTGGTGGAGTCGCTGGCGGCGGCGCTGCCCGGTGAGGCCTCCGGCTACCGGCGGCTCGGGTTGGCCCTGGCCGAGCGGGGTGATGCGTCTCGGGCCGGGCAGATGCTGGCGCGGGCCGTCGAGCGCGACCCCGGGGACGTGGAGTCGCTGACGACGCTCGCGCAGCTCCACGAGAAGGCCGGGCGCCTCGCCCAGGCGGAGGACGCCCTGGCCCGGGCCCTGGAGAGGGATCCGGACAACCAGACGGTGCTGATGAGCGCGGGTCGGCTCGCCCTGCGGCTCGGCTCTCCGGTGCGGGCGCGGGCGTACTTCGACCGGCTGCTGTCGATCACCAGGGACCCGGAGCTCACCGTCCGGGTGGCGCTGTCCTTCCTGGCCGCGCGGGACACCGCCTCCGCCGTGGAGGTGCTGGATACCGCCCGGAAGGGAAGGGGGGCGTCGCCGCGCACCTCCTTCTACGCGGGCCTGGTGCACGAGCGGCTGCGCCACTTCGACGCGGCCTCCGCCGCCTACGCCGAGGTGCCGGACTCCTCCGAGCTCTTCTCCGAGGCGCGCACCCGTCACGCCATCTGTCTCTCGCGGGCGGGCAGACACGAGAAGGCGATCGCCCTGTTGCGCGACGCCCTGGCCGAGCGTCCCGACGACGCGGAGCTGCGGGTGCAGTACGCCCGGGCGCTGGAGCGCGGTGGCTCGGCCGGGGACGCCGTGGCCTCGCTGAAGGAGGGCCTCGAGCTCGCGCCGGGAGCGGAGCTCCACGAGGCGCTCGCCTCCACGCTGCAGCGGCAGGGGCGCGCCACCGAGGCGATTGCCCTGTTGCGCGCCGCGATCGATCGGGAGCCCCGTGAGCCGTCCCTGCGCTACGTGCTCGCCTCCGTGCTGCTGGGGCAGGGGGACGAGCCGGGGGCCATGACCTGGATGCGCAGCGTGCTCGAGGTGGATCCGGACCACGCCGCGGCCATGAACTTCATCGGCTACCTGCTGGCCCAGCGAGGCCGGGACTTCGCCGAGGCGGAGCGGCTGGTGCGGCGCGCGTTGGAGCTGCGTCCGGATACCGGCTCCTTCCTCGACTCGTTGGGGTGGATCCACTACCAGCGCGGCGACTATCCACGCGCGGTGGAGGCGCTGGAGCGGGCGGCGGAGTTGGAGCCGGAGGAGCCCGTCATCCTGGAGCACCTGGGCGATGCCTACCAGCGCGTATCGCGCCCGGGTGACGCCGCCGGGGCCTGGAGGCGCGCGCTCGAGCTCCTGGCCTTGAATCCGGAGGCCGCCGACCCGGCCGATCAGCGGGCGCTCATCGAGCGGAAGCTGAAGTTGCTATCCACCGGTGCTTCGGGCCGATAATGTCTTCCCCGGACACCATGGCGCGCTTCGACGAGGGCTTCTTCACTGGGAAGGACGGGCTCCGGCTGTACTGGATGTCCGAGCATCCGGAGCAACCCCGCGCCCACGTGGCGGTGGTGCACGGATACGGCGACCACATCGGCCGCTACCGCACGACATTCGACGCGCTCACGGCCCAGGGGTTCGCCGTCCACGGTTTCGACTACCGCGGGCATGGTCGCGCCGATGGACGCCGGGGCTTCTGCGACTCCTGGCCCGACTACCTGGACGACCTGGCGGGCTTCTGGGAGCGGGTGCGCAGCGCGGCCAACGGGCGCAAGGTCTTCGTGCTCGCGCACAGCCATGGCGGGCTGATGGCGGTGCACCTGCTCAAGCGCGGCGGGCTGCAGGGCGTGAGCGGCATGGTGCTGTCGGCACCCTATTTCAAGCTCGCCATCACTCCGCCCGTGATGAAGCTGATGGCCGCCCGGGCGGTGGGCAAGGTGCTGCCATGGCTGCCCATCAAGACCGAGCTCTCGCCCAGGGATTTGAGCCGGGACGAGGCGGTGCAGCGGGCGGTGCGTCAGGATCCCCTCTACAATCACACCGTGACCCCGCGTTGGTTCATCGAGTCCACCCAGGCCCAGGCCCGGGTGATGACGCTGGCCTCGGAAGTAACGGTGCCGCTCTTCCTGCTCAGCGGAGCGGAGGACGGAGTGGCGAGCGTGGAGACCGGCCGTGCCTTCTTCGAGGCCGTGGGCTCCAGGGACAAGCTGTACAAGGTATATCCGGGGATGCGTCACGAGCCGCTCAACGAGCTCGGCAAGGAAGAGGTCCAGCGGGACATCTCCAACTGGATCTCCGCGCATCTCTGACGTAGGTTCCAATTCCTTACAGAGCACACTTCGTTGGCGAGGACGCTTCCGAGGGTCACCGCATGGCACAGGGCGAGCAGACGGGCATCATCGGCAAGGGCATCGTCATCCGGGGCAATCTGACCGGTGGCGGCGATCTCATCATCGAGGGGCGGGTGGAGGGGCAGATCTCCCTGAAGAACCACCTGACCATCGAGGGCACTGGAAAGGTCCAGGCGGACATCCGCGCGGAGGAGCTGACCATCAACGGCGAGGCGAGTGGCAACATCGACGCCTCGGGCCGGGTGGCCATCAACGCCTCGGCGAAGGTGGCGGGGGACATCAAGGCCCCGCGCGTGGTCATCGAGGATGGCGCCGTCTTCAACGGCTCCATCGAGATGGACGTGAAGCTGCCGGACGACATCTAAGCGGGCCTTGGGGCCAGCGCAACCCTTCGGGAGGGGTGGACTACACTCATGGCGAATACGGTCATTGGTTCGAGCATTGTCATCGACGGTGAGATCTCTGGCGACGAGGATCTGGTCATCCAGGGGACGGTGAAGGGGAAGATCTCCCTCAAGGAGAGTCTCTTCGTCGAGGGCAGCGGCGTCGTCGAGGCGGACATCGAGACGCAGAACGTGGAGATCGCGGGCCGCGTGACGGGCAACATCGCGGCCTCCGACAAGGTGGAGCTGAAGACGGACTGCCGCGTGGTGGGCGACATCAAGGCCCCGCGCATCCTCATCGCCGATGGAGCCTCCTTCAAGGGCAACGTCGACATGGACATTCCGAAGGAGCGCTGATCCTTGGCCACCGCGAAGGAACTGGCCCCAGGGGCCGTCAACAACACCGTGGTGGGTCAGTCCATCCTCATCAGCGGCAAGCTGACGGGTGACGAGGATCTGACCGTGCGCGGCCGGGTGGAGGGGGAGCTCACGCTGAGCCGCACCCTCATCGTGGAGCCCACGGGCGTGGTGAAGGCGAACGTGGCGGTGAAGAACGCCATCGTGAGCGGGGTGGTGGTGGGCAACATCAACGCCACCGAGAGCGTGGAGCTCACCCGCGAGGGCCGCATGGTGGGCGACATCCACGCCCCGCGCGTCATCATCGTGGACGGCGCGAGCTTCCGCGGTCGCGTGGACATGGGTGAGGTGGAGCCGGGCCGCGTGCCCGCCGAGCGTCCGGCGCTGCCGCGTCCGGCGACCGTGCGTCCCGCGGTGCGTCCGGGCACCAATGTGCCGGCCCGTCCGGCGCTTCCGAGCGCGCGTCCCACTCCGCCGGCTGCTCCAGCCGCGACGCGTCCGATGGCAGCGCCCGCTCGTCCGGCGCCTCCTCCGGCCGCCACCATGCCGGCCCGTCCGGCGCCCCCCGCGCCGCCCGCCGCCAGGGCCGCCGAGCCCACCCGTCCCGAGCCTCCCCGGCCTCCGGCCTCCGCGCCGGTTCCGCCGATGGTGGCCGAGGGTGCCAGGAAGAAGGTCGTCGTGAAGAAGAAGGGCCGTTAAAGCGTTGTGGTGGCGCCATCGCGCCGCCACTCCGCCGTCCGCGGGACGACGGGCCGATCCAGGGGTGCCGATGAACGCCATGAACGCCGAGAACAGAATCGACGAGGTGGACGCGAAGCCGAGCACCCCGGCGGAGGAGTCGCCCGGGGAGCCCGCTCCCGAAGCATCCGCCGCTTCCTCCGAGCAGCAGGAGGGGACGGCGGAGGCTTCCGCGTCCGGGTCCGCCGAAGCGGCCACGGGTGAGCCGCCAGCGGGCGAGCAGTCCGCGCCTCCGGCCGGGAGCGCGGAGGAGGTCGCGCCGCGCCGCCGCGGGAACGTGGCGCCTGCCCACATTCCGCTGGAGCGGATCGACGAGGATCCCACCTTCCAGATGCGCCCGCTGGGGGACCTGTCCGCGCTGGCCACGGATCTGGCGCGGCTGGGCCAGCTCTTCCCGGTGGACGTGCGCTTCAAGCCGCCGGATCGCTTCCAGATCATCTCTGGCTTCCGCCGGGTGGCGGCGCTGCGGTTCCTCAAGAGGGACCGGGTGCTGGCCCGCCTGCACACGGACCTGTCGGATGAGGACGCGCTGCTGATGGCGCTGGCCTCGGCCATCCATGGTGCGCCGGTGGACCGGGAGGAGCTGGAGGCCAGGCGGGCACAGCTCGAGGCCGAGGGGAAGCTGACGCCCATCGCCCGGGACATGCTGGAGAAGGCGCTGGCCGTCGATGACTCGCTGGCGCCGGAGACCGTGGACGAGGAGGTCGACGCGGATGAGCTGGCTGCGGAGGCCACCCAGCGGTTGGTGGATATCAACCAGGATCTCGCCCTGCTGGCGGACGTATTCGCCGACCTCGATGAGACGCGGAAGCAGGAGCTGCTCACGCAGCTGCGCTACTCCTCGGATCTCGTGGCCTGGCTGGAGAGGTTGTGAAGGTGGACGTGCTCGCGTCTGACAGGGCCCGCCTGCTGGAGCTGCTCACCGAGCGCTCCTTCGAGCGGCGCAAGGTGGTGCTGTCGTCCGGCAAGGAGTCGGACTTCTACATCGACTGCAAGCGCACGGCGCTGCTGGCCGAGGGGCACTACCTCATCGGCCGGCTGTTGCTGCAGGCGGTGCGCCGTGAGGCCCCCGAGGCGGTGGCGGTGGGCGGTCTGACGCTGGGGGCGGATCCGCTCGCCTCCGCCGTCAGCCTCACCAGCTACCTGGCGGCCTCGCCCCTGCATGCCTTCATCGTCCGTAAGGAGCCCAAGGGGCACGGGACGGGCCAGTGGATCGAGGGCATGAAGGCGCTCGCCCCCGGTGCGCCGGTGGCCATCCTCGAGGACGTGGTCACCACGGGCGCTTCCACGCTCAAGGCCATCGAGCGGGCGCAGCTCGAGGGACTGAAGGTACTCGGGGCGTTCGCGCTGGTGGACCGGCTGGAGGGTGGACGCGAGGCTGTCGAGGCCTCCGGGCACCGGCTCTTCACCCTGTTCACCCGTAAGGACTTCATTCCATGAAGACGCGGTTGCGGCTCGCGGCGCTGATGGTGGCGCTCGCGGGCTGTGTCTCCACGCCACCCACGCTGGGGGATCCCGCTCCGGTGCTGAAGGACGAGCGCCAGGAGCTGCACTACCAGCAGGTGTTGGAGCGGTTCTCGGCTCGCGACGAGCTCTACAGCGGCTTCGACACCATGATGTTCGCCGCGGCCACCCTGCAGACGCAGGCCTTCCGCGAGGCCCGTCTCCAGAGGGCGGCCATCTTCAAGGCGCTGAGCCAGGAGCGCGTCCGGGAGCTCCTCACGCAGGAGATGGCGGAGGTGGTGCAGGCGCACGAGTTCTTCCTCGGCGTCCACGTCTTCAACTACCGCTACGAGGACTTCGATCGGCCCTCGTCCATCTGGAACATGGTGATGGTGACGCCCGCGGGAGAGGTGCGGCCCCTCAGCGTCGAGCGGCTGGGCCGGGCGGACATGGAGATGCGCGCCTTCTACCCGTACATGGGTGTCTTCTGGGTGGGCTACCGCGTGCGCTTCCCCACCACGTTCCTGGACGGCAGGCCCGTCATTCCCCCCGACACCGAGCGCGTGGTGCTGCGCATGGCGTCCACGCTCGGCAAGGTGGAGATGCGGGTGCACGCGCGCTGAGACGCGCGCACCCGGTGCTTCAGGTCTGGTCGGGCCGCAACACCGGCTTGTCCGGGGCGAGCGGCTGCCCGGCCTTCTGGAGCTGATCCAACAGCGCGGCCGGCGAGGCGTCACAGGCGAAGGGTTGGGCGCGTGTCTCGGGGATGAAGCCCTCGTCGACCGCGCGCCGCATGAGCGCCAGCAGCGGGGCGTAGAAGTCCGCCACGTTCAGCAGGCCGATGGGCTTGTGGTGGATGCCGAGCTGGGCCCAGGTGGTGATCTCGAAGAGTTCCTCGAAGGTGCCCACGCCGCCGGGCATGGCGATGAAGGCGTCCGCGCGCTGGGCCATCATCGCCTTGCGCGTGTGCATGGAGTCCACCAGGTGCAGCTCGGTGAGGCCCTTGTGGGCGATCTCCCGGTCGCTCAGCATCTGGGGCAGGACGCCCACCACCTTGCCGCCTCCGGCGAGCACCGCGTCCGCCACGACGCCCATCAGCCCCACGCTCGTGCCGCCGTAGACGAGGGTGAGCCCGCGCCGGGCGAGCTCCGTGCCCAGGTGCCTGGCTCCCTCGAGGTAGTCAGGCCGGGCCCCCATCCGCGAGCCACAGAAGACACATACCGACTTGAGTTCCATCATCAAGGAGTCCCTCGGAAACGTTCAGGGTGGGCCGCGATGTAGACCACGGCCACGGTGATGGCGAGCAACAACGGAGCGGCGAGGGAGAAGACGCGCGGTCCGGAGCGCAGGGCGAGGCCCAGGGGCAGGCCGAAGAGGAGCCCTCCGAGGTGTCCGGCCCAGCTCACCCCCGGCAGCAGGCTGATGACCGCCACCTGCGCGAACCAGAGCAGGAGGCTGCGGCGGAACTCCTGCCCGGAGGTGACGAACATGGCGCCTCCCCAGCCGAGGATCATCCCCGAGGCCCCCACCGTGGGCGTGGTGAAGTTGAAGAGCATCGCGAAGGTGGACGCCCCCATCGCGGTGACGAGGGAGATGAGCAGGAAGCGCCCGCTGCCGATGCTCCGCTCCAGGGGTGCTCCCAGCGAGTACGCCACCATCATGTTGAAGAACAGGTGGATGGGGCCGCCGTGCGCGAAGACGCAGGTGAGCACGCGCCAGTACTGACCCTCCTGGACGAGGGGGCCGAAGAGGGCGGTCCTCTGGAAGACGGGGCCCAGCTCCGCCCGGAGGGTCGCGCCCTGACTCAGGAAGGCATCCAGGACGAACAGGGCCACCGAGCCCGCGATGACGGCCGCGCACACGGGAGGCCAGCGGCGGAGCCCGGTCGGCTCAGGGGAGGGCTCGATGGGCGTTTCGTCCGAGGTCATCCGGAACTCAGAGTTCGCGCCGGACGACGGTGTCGCGCTTCCAGCGATGGTCGTCCGTGTTGGGGTAGTCCAGCGTGAAGTGCAGGCCGCGGCTCTCCTTGCGTCGGCTGGCGCAATCCACGATGAGGCTGGCCACCTCGCAGATGTTGCGCAGCTCGATGACGTCGCGTGTCACCTTGAAGCGCCAGTAGTAGTCGCGGATCTCCTCGCGCAGCAGCTCCAGCCGGCGGCGCGCCCGCATCAGGCGCTTGTCCGTGCGGACGATGCCCACGTAGTTCCACATGAGCCGGCGGATCTCGTCCCAGTTGTGGGTGACGACGACGCTCTCGTCCGAGGTCACCGCGCTGCCCTCGTCCCACTCGGGCGGCTCCTCCTTGCGTGGGGCCAGGGCGCGCATCTCCTCGGCGCAGACGGCCGCGGCGCGGTGACCGAAGACGAGCCCCTCCAGCAGCGAGTTGGAGGCGAGCCGGTTGGCGCCGTGCAGGCCGGTATGGGACACCTCGCCGATGGCGTAGAGGCCGGGCAGGGTGGTGCGGCCCTGCAGGTCCGTCACCACGCCACCGCACATGTAGTGGGCCGCGGGCACCACGGGGATGGGCTGCACGGCCATGTCGATGTTGAAGGCCTTGCAGGTGGCGTAGATGTTGGGGAAGCGCTCCATGAGGAAGGCGCGTCCCAGGTGCGTCATGTCCAGGTGGACGCAGTCATCACCGGTGCGCTTGAGCTCGGCGTCGATGGCGCGCGCCACCACGTCGCGTGGAGCCAGCTCGGCCAGACGGTGGTAGCGCTCCATGAACTGCTGGCCGTTGCGCAGCCGCAGCTTGCCGCCCTCGCCGCGCAGTGCCTCGCTGATGAGGAAGCTCTTGGCCTCCGGGTGGTACAGGCAGGTGGGGTGGAACTGGTAGAACTCCATGTTGGCCACCTCCGCCCCCGCCCGGTACGCCATGGCCACGCCATCCCCGGTGGCCACGTCCGGATTGGAGGTGTAGAGGTACACCTTGCCCGCTCCACCGGTGGCCAGCACCGTCACCCTGCCCAGGAAGCGCTCGATGCGCCCCTCGTTCGTGAGCGCGTACACCCCCAGGCACCGGCCGGGGACGCCCTGGCCCGGTTTCCGGTCGACGATCAGATCGATGGCCGAGGTGTTGGGGAAGAAGGTGATGTTGGGTTGCGCGTCGCACGCCTCCACCAGGGCGCGCTGTACCTCTCGCCCGGTGATGTCCCCGGAGTGGATGATGCGGCGCTGGGAGTGGCCGCCCTCGCGCGTCAGATCGAACTCACCGGAGACGCCCCGGTTGAACTCGGCGCCCAGGGTCACCAGCTCGCGGATGCGATCCGGGCCCTCGCGCACCGTCACCTCCACGGCATCCAGGTGGTTGAGACCCGCACCGGCCTCCAGGGTGTCCTGGATGTGGGCCTCGAACGTGTCCGTGGGCGACAGCACGCTGGCGATGCCCCCCTGGGCGTAGGCGGTGTTGCTTTCGTACCGCTCGCGCTTGGTGAGGACCGCCACGCTCCCGTGCCTGGCCGCCTGTAGGGCGAACGAGAGGCCGGCGACACCACCACCCAAAACCAGGAAGTCGAACCGATGGGGCATGTGTCAGACCCTTAATGGCTGTAAGTACCGGAAACAAGGCGATTTCTTGAGGACTTTTGGGCGGGGATCTAAGGTTGGGGCGCCGATATGCGACCCATCTCATTCCTGCTGCTGCCCGCGCTGTTGCTTGCCCCCCTGGGAGCCCGTGCGTCCGAGGGCATCTACAGGTACGTCGAGAAGGACGGGACCATCATCTACACGAACGTCCCGCCTCCAGGCACGAAGAAGGTGAGCAAGCTCAAGGGCACCTTCTCCGAGGCACCCGCGCCCTCCGCTCCGGTGCGGGGCCGGGCGCGCACCCCGGAGGCGCTCGAGCCTTACATCGTGAAGGCCGCCGAGCGCTACCGCATCCCCACCGCGCTGGTGCGGGCCATCATGCACACGGAGAGCAACTTCAACTCCAACGCGGTGTCCCCCAAGGGCGCCAGCGGGTTGATGCAGCTCATGCCGGGGACGGCCTCGGAGATGTACGTGAAGGACATCTTCGACACCCGGGACAACATCGAGGGTGGGGTGCGCTACCTGCGGGTGCTGGCCAACCAGTTCGGGGGCGACATGGTGAAGATGGTGGCCGCGTACAACGCGGGCCCCGAAGCCGTGCGCAAGTACGGGGGGCAGGTGCCACCGTACGCCGAGACGCAGGCCTACGTTCGCAAGGTGCTCCAGCTCTACTTCCATTACAAAGAGCGCGAGCGGCTCTCGAAGGACGAGCCCCGCGGGACGGATTCCGATGGCGACGACGCGCGTGACGGGGCGGGGGCAGAAGAGCCCCGTTGACGAGGAGTTCCTGAAGCAGCTCTACCAGGGCGGAGAACTGCTGACGCAGGGCAGGGTGCCCGAGGCCCGACAGTTGCTCGAGCGGGCCCACCAGCTTCAACCGAGGAACGAGAAGGGCCGCAACCTGCTCGGGCTGGCCTACTTCAAGCTGGGCCTCTTCGATCGGGCGGCGGAGCTCTACGAGGCGCTGGTGCGCGACAACCCGGTGGACGCCACGCTGCGCGTCAACCTGGGGCTGGTCTACCTGAAGACGAACGCCCTGCAGCGCGCGATGCGCGAGTTCGAGGCGGCGACGGAGCTGCAGCCGGACCACAAGAAGGCGCACAACTACCTGGGGCTGGCGCTGGCGCAGGCCGGGGAGTACGGCCGCGCGCGCGAGCACTTCCTCCGGGCGGGCAGCGACGTGATGGCGGACAAGATGGCCAGGGCCATCGCGGGGGAGCGCTTCACCCGGCCCTCCCGGAGCGTGCCCGCCTACCAGGCTCCGGCGCCCGCCGTGCGTCCGGCCGCTCCCTCCGAGGGCCAGTGGGGCGCGCAATTCGGTCTGGACGAGGCTCCTTCCACCGACGGTCCGGCCATGGCTGGAACCTCGGACGAGGAACCGCGGTTCGCCGAGGACGAGGGGCCGCCGGCCCTGACGCAGAGCCCGCCGGGCGAGGGCGCTGGAGCAGGCAACGAAGCGGCTGGACATGTCGAGGCCCACTCCGAGACCTCCTTCGCGGAGGTGTCCGCGGCGGGGGGAGGGGCGGCCGAGCCATTGCCGGAGTCCCTGGAGGGCGCTACCCCCGAACTGCCGTCGAAGCTCCTGGCGTTCCGGCCGGGCGTGGACGTGCCGGTGCTGACCGAGCTGGTCCCGGCGTTGGCACTCGCGGGAGCGAGCCAGGTCGAGCCCTTCCGGGTGGGTCCCCACGGCTTCTCCGCGTACGTGCAGGGCGAGCTCCTCACTCGGTTGGATGGGCTGGTGGCCTTCAGCGGGCAGCTCCAGTTCCAGCCGGAGATGAAGCGCTTCCGGGGCCGCGCCACGGACGAGCTCTTCGGCGAGGGGATGGACCAGCTCGTGCGCGTCATCGGGACGGGGGTGCTCTTCCTCGAGTCGGCGGAATCGCGCGGCTTCCTGGTGGTGGACCTGGGCGACGAGGGGGCCTACCTGCTCGAGGGGTGCGTCTTCGCCTTCGAGGAGGCGGTGGCCTTCGAGAATGGCAAGGTGCCCTCGGACGTGCTGCCGGACCTGGACCTGGTGTACCTGCGTGGGCAGGGCAGGGTGGTGCTGCGCCTGTCCGGGTCCCTGCGCTCGGTGGCCGTCTCGGGGGATGCTCCGGTGACGGTCCCCCTGTCCCACCTGGTGGGCTGGCAGGGCAAGGTGACCCCCCGGGTGGTCGTGCTGCCGGGAAACGACGAATCTCCCCGGGGTGCCGTGGAACTGAGCGGTGAAGGATTTGCCCTCATCGCCCTGCCAGTCCGGTAGAAGGCTCCGACATGGATCGAGCTGAGCGTGCGTTGCGGAAGCGGCAGAAGAAGGAGGAGCGGGCGCGGCGTCGGGCGGCGCGCCAGCCCAGCGTGCTCGTCCAGGAGTTCTGGAACCTGCCCAACATCCTGACGCTGGGACGCATCTTCCTCATCCCCGTCTTCGTGTGGCTCACCTACGACGCGGATCCGCTCTCCTCGCTGCTGGCGGCGGCGGTGTTCGCGGTGGCCTCCATCACGGACGTCATCGACGGCTACCTGGCGCGTCGCTGGAACCTCATCACCGTGGTGGGCAAGTTCATGGATCCGCTGGCCGACAAGCTCATCGCCATGGCGGCCCTGGTGATGATGGTGCGGCTGGGGCGCATCGCCGCCTGGGTCATCATCGTGCTGCTGGCGCGCGAGTTCATCGTCAGCGGCCTGCGCACCATCGCGGCGAGCGAGGGCATGGTCATCGCCGCCGGGCAGGAGGGCAAGTGGAAGACGTCCCTCCAGCTCGTGGGCATCATCTCCCTCTGCGTGCACTACGAGCACGTCATCGACGTGGGCTTCTATTCGGCCCCCGTGGACTTCAACAAGGTGGGCCAGGTGTTGGTCTACTTGTCGGGGGCGTTCTCGGTGTGGAGTGCCGTCGTCTACTTCCGCGCCTTCCTCTCCATGCTGGCCAGGCGGGGGAGTGGAACCGACGCACAGAAGGCTTGACGCACCTGGAACCGGACTGTATATCCCCCCTCACTTTCGACGGCGCCGCGAGGCAACGCCGGAGGTCATCAGGAGTCGAGAAGCGGGAATAGCTCAGCGGTAGAGCATCGCCTTGCCAAGGCGAGGGTCGAGGGTTCAAATCCCTTTTCCCGCTCCACACACTCCGGCCTGATGCGGGAATAGCTCAGCGGTAGAGCATCGCCTTGCCAAGGCGAGGGTCGAGGGTTCAAATCCCTTTTCCCGCTCCAGAAAAAAGGCCCCCTGGGAAGCCAGGGGGCCTTTTTGTTTTCAGTTCCGGTTTGACGGTGCCCGCATGCTTTGCCTAGGGTGCGCGGCCCCGAGTGGTTCGCTCCCGGGCAGCAGGGCGGCCTGCCATGCGGAATGGGAATCCGTGGGGCCGTTCCCCTCCCCCTTCCCTTGCTGTATGGATAGCGCCGCATGTTCCGCAACCTCCGAGAACTCTACCAGTACCGGGGCCTCCTGCTGAGCCTGACGCAGCGCGAGCTCAAGGCGCGCTACCGCAATTCGGTACTCGGGTTCCTCTGGACGTTCCTCAACCCGATGCTGCACATGGCGGTCTACACGCTCCTGTTCTCCGTCTACATGCGGCAGAAGATGGAGGCCTACACGTACTTCGTGTTCGTGGGGCTGCTGCCGTGGATCTGGTTCTCCAGCTCCCTGGGCGCCGGGGCCAGTGCGATCAGTGATCGGCGGGATCTGCTCACCAAGGTGCGTTTCCCGGCCCAGGTGCTGCCGGCCGCCGTGGTGACCACCAACCTCATCAACTTCCTGCTGTCCCTGCCGTTGATGCTGGTGTTGGGGATGTTCTTCGGCCGCTTCCCCACCTGGCACATCGTGGCCTTCCCGGCGGTGATGGTGACCCAGCTGTGTGTGACGCTTGCGCTCGTGTATCTGCTCTCCGCGCTCAACGTCACCTTCCGAGACCTGCAGCAGATCGTCGCCAACCTGATGACGCTCTGGTTCTTCGTCACCCCCATCTTCTATCAGGCGACCACCATCCCCGAGCGTTTCCGCACGCTGGCCGTGCTGGCCAACCCCATGGCGGTGATGGTCACATCCTACCAGGCCATCTTCTATGAGCAGCGCCTGCCGGATCCGGCGCCCCTGCTGATATGGATGACCATTGCCCTCGGTCTGCTCTGGGTTGCGTCCGAAATCTTCGAGCGTCGCCGCGAGGAGTTCGCGGAGTTCATCTGATGCAAGCTCCATCCAAGGATGCCATCGTCCTGCGTGACGTGGTGAAGCGCTTCCGGAAGAGCACCATCCGGGGCGAGTACACGACCTTCAAGTCCGAGCTGGTGCGCTGGTTGCGTGGCCAGCGGCGCAAGCAGGATGCCACGGTCATCGAGGCTCTCCGGGGCATCAACCTCACGGTGCCGCGCGGCAAGACGATGGGGATCGTCGGCCGGAACGGCTCGGGCAAGAGCACGCTGCTCAAGCTCATCACCGGCATCTACACGCCGACCTCGGGACACATCGAGCTCAACGGCCGCATCTCCGCGCTGCTGGATCTGGGCGCCGGCTTCCACCCGGACTTCTCCGGTCGGGAGAACATCCTCATCAACGGCGTCATCCTCGGCATGTCGCGCGCGGAGATCCGGGCGCGCATGGATGAGATCATCGCCTTCAGCGAGCTGGGCGACTTCATCGACGAGCCGGTGCGCACGTACTCGAGCGGCATGTACATGCGTCTGGCCTTCGCGGTGGCCACGCACGTGGACCCGGAGATCCTCATCATCGATGAGATCCTCGCGGTGGGCGACGAGCACTTCAGCCGCAAGAGCATGCAGAAGATGACGGAGTTCCGGAAGTCCGGGAAGACGATCGTCATCGTCACGCATGACCTGGGCACGCTCGAGCGCTGGTGCGATCTGGCCGCGTGGATCGACGGCGGGCGCATCCGCGAGGTGGGGACGCCCGAGGATGTCGTCCGGCATTACAAGCAGGCCGTGCGACTCGCGGAGGCCAGCGGCCTGCCCATGCACGCGCCGGCCCTTGCCAAGGACGGAGGTGCCCTGCCGACGTTGGAGGTGTCGGGGCTGCGCCCCGGTTCCCCTGTCGTCCTCGAGTTCCTCCGGCTGACGAATGCCCGGGGCGAGGAAGTGCAGGCGGTGGGTACGGAGGAGGGCCTGGAGTTCCACATCGGCTACAACGCCGAGCAGCCGGTGGAGGAGCTGGGCTTCTCGCTCGGGCTGCTGCGCGCGGATGGCACCCTGGTGTACCGCACCAGTACCTTCGCCGAGGGCGTCCAATTGCCGCGCCCCGTCTCCGGGCGGGGGACGGTGCGGCTGAGCATCGAGCGGCTCGGACTGCTGGCCGGGGACTACGCATTCGAGGTGGCGGCCCGGAGCTCCAACGGGGCCATCCATGACGAGCGCAAGAGCGCCTGCCCGTTCTCGGTGCGTGCCACCGGCTTGGACGAGGGGCTGGTGCGGCCGGTGCACCGCTGGCGGCTGGATGGCATCGCCGAGGCGGTCTCCGTGAGACAGGTCGTCTCTTGAGCCGGGGCGGTACGGCGCGGGGCTCGAGTCCCGTGTGGCTCGGTATCGTGCTGTACCGCAACCCCCGCGAGGAGTTGGAGCGGCTCGTCGCCTCGCTGGCCGCGAACCGGGAGACGCCGGGGACGCCGGCCTTCCAGGTGCGATGGTTGGACAACTCGCCCACCGAGGCGCTGCGTGACGTGGTGCTCGCGTTGTCGCCGGAGGCGGATTACCGCTTCTCCGGGGCCAACCTCGGCTTCGGTGCCGCCCACAACCGGCTCATGGCCGAGGCCTTCGCGGATCCCGGGGTGCGCCACTACGTCTGCGTGAATCCGGACGGCGTGCTGCACCCCGAGTGCCTGCGCGAGCTCGTCACGGAGGCGGAGCGGCGGCCCCGCACGGGATTGGTGGAGGCCCAGCTCTTCCCCGACGAGCACCCCAAACCGTACGACCCGGAGACGCACGAGACGCCCTGGTGCTCCGGGTGCGTGCTGCTGGTGCGGCGCGAGCTGTTCGAGTCCATGGGCGGCTTCGACGAGCGCTTCTTCATGTACTGCGAGGACGTGGACCTGTCCTGGCGGGCCCGGGCCGCCGGCTTCTCCATCCGCGTGGCACCCCGGGCCTTCGTGCACCACTACACGGTGACGCGGGAGCTCAGCGCGGATCGCGAGCGCCGTGTGCGCCGCAGCGCGGCCCTGCTCGGCGCCAAGTATGGAGATCTGGAGTTCGCCCGGGCACGCATGAAGGAGTACCTGGAGCTCGGGGGTGAGCCCTTCTCGCTCCCGAAGGAGCCGCGTCCGCCGCGGGAGCTGGCCCGGGTGGCCGACTTCCAGCACCTCTTCGAGTTCGCGGAGCCACGCTGGTGAGCACCAGGGAGCGCGACAGAGTTCTCCTGGAGGAGCTGGATACCCGGCTGCGGCGGCTCGTGCTGGAGCGCGTCCGGGAGGGGGCCCGCGTGGCCCTCCTCGGCGAGGCTCCGGAGCTGACCCGGGCCCTCGACGCCGCTGGCTGCGAGGTGCTCGTGGCTCCGGCTCCAGCCGAGCGGGTGGAGCGGCTGCGTGCGTTCGCTCCCACCCACGTGGTGCTTCCGGTGGAAGACGGTGAGCCGTTGCACCAGGCTCGCGAGGCCGCCGAGGCCGTGCCCGGTACCGAGCTCCTCCTGGCGATGCGCAACGCCGGTGCGTCGGCCGCCCTCCTGGAGACGCTGCTGGGACTGGCTCCGGGCCGGCCGGGCCTCTCGGCCGAGGCATTGCTGCGAGGCCTGTCCTCCCTTGGGCTCGAGGTGCGGCACCAGGAGCTCATTCCCCGCGATGACTCCACGGAGGCGCTTGCTCCGGGCACCGCGCGTGCCCTCCGACGGCTCCTGGCGCAGCTCAGCCCCACCGCCGAGGCGGACGGGCTGCTCCTGGCCCTCGGACGCGCGCCCTCACGTCCTCCCGCGCGGGAACCGGGGCTGCTCAGCGTCGTGCTCTGGGCGGGAGACACGCCGGCGGCCTCGCTCGACGAGACGCTGTTCTCGCTCGCCTGTCAGGAATACCGCCCGTTGGAGCTCCTGGTGGTGCTGCCTCCGGGCGCCTCCCTGGCGGAACCCGAGGCCCGCACGCTGCTGGAGCGCTACCGGCGCCTCCGGGAGTTCTCCTTCCAGCTCATCCGCGTCCCAGACGGCGGGATGGCCCGGGGTGTGCGCGAGGCACGGGGCCAGTACCTGTCCTTCCTGGATGCCTCCTGCGTCGTATACCCCGCCCATTACCCGCAGCTCGTCCAGCGGCTGCGCGAGGGCTCCGCGGCGTGGGCCTTCGCCCGTTCCCGGTGGACCCTCGTCCGCCAGGCGGAGGGGGGCCGCTTCATCGCGGACAAGAAGCCCTTCCCATTGGGAGATGACTTCGAGTTCTCCCATCTCCTGGAGCACCCGGCACTGATGTACGGGCTCGTCATCGATCGCACCCGGGTGGGCACCTTGCCGCTGGAGGTGGTGGACCCGCTGGAGGCCCCGCGGGCGGACCTGCCCCTGCGGCTGGCGAGTCTCTTCGAGCCCGTCTTCGCCGCCGGACTCGCGACGTGGGAGTGGCGCGCGCTGGGAACCGAGCCCGTGGCGCCTCCCACCCCATCCCTCCAGGTGCTGCTCCCGCTCTCCTCTCTGGAGGAGCGGATGGCCCGGGCCCAGGCCCGCGGCGAGAGCACCAGGGGCCTCCGGTACCAGGCCATCGATCGGCTCAACCAGCGCATCCGGGAACGCTTTCCCGGAGTACACGCCCGGGTTCGCGCCCTGGCCTCCCGCATGCTGCGATAGGTCCGGGGCCCGCGCACCGGCCAGGACCTCGGTACTTGAACATGCCAGCGAAGCGTGGGAGCCGCTCACCGCCGACGCAGCAGGCGCTTGCCCAGGAGGTAACCCGGGTAGATGCCCGGCAGGCGCCGTGCCAGACCGAGGAACCGGTGCCCCAACGAGTGGCGCAGGTGCTCCAACTCCTCGGTCGTGGCGGTGAGCTGCTGGCGCAACGCGTCCGCCTGGGCCCGCGCCTCACCGAGCTGCGCCTGGAACGCCTGCGACGTGGAGTCGAGTTGCTGGCGCAACGCGTCCGCCTGGGCCTCGAGCGCCTGCGTGGTGGCGGCGAGCCGTGCCCGGGCCTCCTCCCGCTCGGCCCGCACCGCGGCCAGCTCCGCCTCCATTCGCTTCAGCCGTGAGTCCTGCGCGGTGGCGAGTTTCTCCATCCGCAGTTGCCCCAGCCGCGCTCCCGCTGGCTCCGGCGCGAACCACTCCAGCAGGGGCGCCCCGCGATCGAGCAGCCGCTTCCAGCGCCCCAGCCGCCCCAGGAGTGCCTCCGGCGACCAGGCCTCCCAATCGGGTATCAGGTAGCGGAATACCAGGAAGTGGAGCAGCCGGCGCCGCAGCCGCTCCTCCTCCTCCGTGAGCGTGAAGGGCTGCTCGGCGAGGGCCTGGCGCAGCTGCTCCGGATCCGGCCCCAGGTCGCGCGTACACCCCCGGCCCGCATAGGGCGACTCGCCGAAGGTGTACACCACCTTGCCGCGGGCCAGCGCCTCCAGCCCCACCGAGGAGTTGATGGTGAGCACCGCGTCGGCCACTTCGAGCAGGGCCTCGGCGGGCAGCTCCTGCACGAGCTTCACGTGGCTCGCCAGCGTTCGTGGAGGGAGCGGGTGGTGCGGGTGGGGCCGGACCAGGACATGGTGCTGCTCCGGCGACGTCGCCGCGGTGACGAGCTCCAGCAACTCGCTCCCGCCCAGGCGGGACCACCGCAGCGTGTTCGAGTCACGCGGCACCTGGAGGAAGACGGCCAGCACCCGGCGGCCCGGGGTGAGCTCCAGGCGCCGGGCAATCTCCTCGCGGCTCAAGAGCGCTCGATAAATCCCAGGAAGTGAAAGCTGGGTGATCCAAAGGTGGGTGGGGAAGGCAAAGCCCCACCCCTGGGGTTCGGGTGCAAGAGGTACCATGTGAAGTAGGCAGGGGGAGTGAGCCAGAAGAAAGCGCGGGCAGCAGAGGGAAGAGTCCGGACGAAAGAGCCGGACAGGTCGCAAGGCTGGCTGTTCAAGCAGATGCCGGAGCAGTTGGTGGAGCCGGAGCACCCGGTGCGGGTAGTGGCGGCGGCGGTGGAGGCGTTGGACCTGAGAGGCTTTCTGGCCGGGGCCAAGGCGGTGGAGGGACATGCGGGACGCCCGGTGACAAGTCCCCGGTTGCTGTTGGCGCTGTGGGTGTACGGGATTCAGCAGGGAGTGGGGACGGCGACGGAGCTGGCGCGCCGGTGCGAGGAGGACAGGGCGTACCAGTGGCTGGCCGGTGGAGTGAAGGTGAGCCACGACAAGCTGAGCCAGTTCCGGGTGGAGCACCTGGAGGTGTTGCAGCAGGTGTTTACCGACGTGCTCTCGGTGCTGTTGCAGCAGGGGCTGGTGAGTTTGGAGCAGGTGGCGCAGGACGGCACGCGGGTGAGGGCCAGTGCCTCGGCGCCTTCGTTCCGGCGAGAGCAGTCGCTGCGGGAGTGCCAGGAGCAGGCCGAGCTGCACTTGCAAGCGGTGCTGGCGCAGAAGGACGACCCGGAGCTGACGCGTGGGCAGCAGGCGACACGAGAGGCCAAGGCGCGTGACTACCAGGCGCGGGTGGACGCGGCGCTGGAGGCGATAAAGCAACAGCAGGCCAGGAAGAAGGGGGCGGACAAGGAGAAGGTGCGCGCCTCCACCACGGATGCGGATGCACGGGTGATGAAGATGGCCGATGGGGGTTTCCGACCCGCCTACAACCTGCAATTCGCGGTGGCTGGGGAGGCGCTGGGAGGGCCAAGAACCATTGTGGGAGTGGAAGTCACCAACCAGGGCAGCGACATGGGCAGCGTGAGCCCCATGGTGGAGCAGATTGAGCAACGCACGGGCCAGGTGCCCGAGCGCGTGCTGGCCGATGGCGGCCATGCCACGTGCGCAGACGTGAAGCAGTGCGCGGCCAAGGGGGTTGAAGCGCTCATTTCGGTGCCCGAGCGCATGGCCCAGGCCGGGCAGCAGGGGGACCATTCCCCCGAGGTAGAGGCGTGGCGTGAGCGCATGCGCACCGACGAGGCCAAGGAGCAGTACAAGGCCCGCGCCGGCCTGGTGGAGAACGTCAACGCGCAGGTGAAGGGGCGCTATGGCCTGACGCAGGTGACGGTGCGGGGGCTGGAGAAGGTGAAGTGTGTCGCCTTGCTGGTGGCCCTGGCGCACAACCTGGCCGCACACGGCCAGCCTCTGGTGGATGCGCTGCTGGCGCGCCAGAGCGCGCTTGCCGAGCCGGCTCACCTCCTCGAGCTGGCTCCAGGCAACGCGGCCTCTCTCGGTGGCGGCATCAGTCCGGTGCCGGTGGACCAGGTCACCGCCTTGCCTGCTGGCTTCTGACGGCCAGCCCCCTGCCGCGTGTGGTGTGACCGGGCCTCTCAGGCTCCAACCAGGCGATGAGCCCCCGGGCTGTGTGGTTGAATCCCGCTCTCGCCTGCTTCCCACCTGTACAACCCCCCCCTCCAACTCCGCGCCTCGGGATGGGCGATTTCCTCCGCCCTCCCCTCCACTTCCTGATCGCGCTCTGCTCCCGCGAGGGATTTATCGACTGCTCTTCAGGGGCGAGGGCGCCATGGCCTCGGTGCGCAGCCACTCCAGCTCCAGCTCCTGCTCGAGGGTGAGCGGCTGCTCGCGCACCATGGGCCAGACGTCGGGTAGGGACGAGGCCCCGTTCACCCCCCGCGGATCGGCGAAGTACAGCACGGGGTTGGGTGGGCGCATCGGGCCGAGCTCCTGGTGCATCAGCACGATGCCTCGCTCCGCGGTCGCCGCACGCAGCGGCGCATTGACGGTCCAGGTCACCACCGCGTCCGGGCGCGTGCGCTCCAGCAGGGCCTCGATGAAGGGGTGCCAGATGGGCATGTCCGGGTCTGTCATCAGCCGCACCCACTCGGCGTCGAGCTGGGCTGGCTCCTCGGGCAGGGCCGGGCTCACGCCGAGGTCCGCTGGAGAGAGCAACCACGGCGCCGCATCCGGCCGGGCCGCCTTGATCGCATCGGAGACGGCGAACAGGGGCGAGGCCCCTCTCCGGGTGAGCTCCTGACTCAGGGCCAGCCAGCGGCCCACCACCCACTGGAAGTCGAGTGGACGCCCACGGACGGGGAAGGGTTCAACGAAGAAGAGGACTCGCATGGGGCGCAGGTGCTTGGATCGAAGACGTGTGACCTTCTCGTATACTCAGAATATGCAAGAAGGCCATTGCCACGGCACTCGACCCTGGCGGGCCTACGGGCGTGCGCTCAGGACCTCCGTCTCCGGCTCCTGGGCGACCGCTCGGAAGCGGGGGCTGGAGCGGACTCCTCCTTCGCGGGCCTTCCGGTCCGCTCGAGCGCGGCCAGTCGTGCCATGACCTCACGGCGCCAGGCCGCCTGGGTCCGGGACTCCTCGCGTTGGTGCTCGTAGATGAGCGCCAGCGAGTCGAGGATGGCCTCGTTGAACTCCACCTGCTTGCGCAGCACCTCGTTGATGAAGGGCTGGAAGGCGAGCCGGAAGGCGCGCTTGGCCACCACCAGCACGGGGCCGACCACCGGACGGTGCGAGGTGGGTGGCTCCGCGTAGCGGCTGTCCTTCTTCGAACGGGGTGCCTGGAGGAGGGGCGGCCACTCGGTTACGGCCGGAGCTCGCTGGGAAGCGGCGAGCAGCTGGCGGACCGACTCCACCTGCTCCGGATCGGGCTCGGGCAGCCGTCCGGCCTCCTCGACGAGGCGCTCGGGAGTCGGAGTCGTGGTGAGAAGATCTTCAGGACGCACGGTGGGCTCCAGTGGCCCGCAGGGCCTGGACGAGCGCGGACACGGTGGGCTCCATCCGGCCGGGCTCGAAGGTGAGCAGCCGCTGGCCCAGGCGCTCGGCCAGGCCAGGCGTGAAGGCGGGGTGGGAAGCGTCACGGACGCCCCAGGCCTCGATGGACAGGTGGGGCAGGGTGTCCCGTGCGAGGAGCGAATCCGCGGGGAGGAAGACGGTGGGCGCGCGCGAGGTGCGCAGCGCGGTCTGCAGCGAGGAGGAGCCGGGCAGCTCCCGCGTCGCGTCACGGGGCAGGGGCTCGTCGGGGGTGAAGGCGCTCACCTCCAGCCCACCGGCGCGCATCGAGCGCGGTGCCAGTTCCACGGGCCGTGGCTGGGGATCCAACGTCAGCAGGCGGGCACCGGGGAGTTGCTCCGCGAGCCGCCGCGCGAGCTGGGACCCGGGCGCCTCCGGAAAAGCCACGAAGCCGGGGCACACGAGGTTGACTCCCGAGGCCTCGCTCCTGGCGGCCGGTGCGCGCGGGGTGCCTTCCAGGAAGGGCAGGAGCGCTTCGCGCACGGCCTCGGCTACGGCCTCCTGGCCGAGCTGCCCCACCCGCGCGCGCTGGGCGGCGATGATCTCACGCCGCAGGGCCGGATCGCGCTCCAGCACCGCGAGCAGCCGCGCCATCTCCAGCGGCTCGTTCGTCAGCGAGGCGATTCCCGCACCGCCCATGGTTTCGGGCACCGCGGCGGCGCCATACGCCACCACGGGCACGCCGCGGTACATGGCCTCCAGCAGAGGCACGCCGAAGCCCTCGTGCCGACTCATGGAGAGGTACACCGACGCCACCGAGAAGCACGCGGAGAGCTGCGCCGCGCTCACCCTCCCGAGGAACTGGACGCGCTCGGCCCCGAGCATCTCCTTCAATCCGTACAGGTACGCGCCGTAGGGTGTTTCCCGGTTGAGGTAGCCGGCGACGATGAGGCGGCTCCGGGGTTGGTACAGCCGCTGCCAGGCGGTGAAGACGCGCAGCACGTCATCGACACGCTTGCTCGGCACGGCGCGGCCCACGAAGAGGAGGTTGGCGCACCCGTCGTCCAGCTCGGCGCGCAGGACCGGATCCGGCGCCACGTCGAAGGTGCGCCAGTCCACCGCGAAGGGCAGCACCGACACCTGGGAGTAGCCGGCGGCCACCAGCTCCTCGGCGCTGAAGCGCGAGTAGGCCCACGCGCACTCCACTAGCGAGCGCATCGCGAGCAGCTCGTCCCGGGCCGCCTCGCAGGCGTGGGCTACCTTGTGCTCGAAGCCCTCGAAGAGCCGGGCGGGCGTCACGTTGTGGTACACGAGTGCCTTGCGTCCCGGCGAGCGGGCGATCAGCGGCACGAGCCTCGATTCGAAGCTGTGGTGGATGATCAGCGCGCTCGTCTCGTCCGCTTCACGCGGAAGATCCTTCGCGGGCCTCACCAGCGAGCGGCACTCCTCATCCCACTGCTCCGCGTAGATCTCCGAGGCGTAGCCCCAGCCGCGCAGCAACTCGCGCAGGTAGCGCACCTGGTTGCCTACCGCATCACCCCAGGCCAATCGCGGTACCAGTTGATGAACCCCACGGGCTGTTGATGGGCTGGCCGCCCGTCTGCTTTTCGGGAGTTTCACGATACTTCCAGCGTCTACCTGTGAGGCGGGCAGCGCACAAGGCCGCCTTGACGTCCCCTGGCCCCTTCGCTACTCAGGCCCCTCGGTATTCACATCTTTACTCTCCGAGTTCGTCGATGAACGTCCTTGTCACAGGTGGCTGCGGTTTCATTGGGTCCAACCTCGTCAAGTACCTGCGCCGTGTGCGCCCGGACTGGACCGTCATCAACCTGGACAAGCTCACGTACGCGGGCAACCTGGAGAACCTCAAGGAGCTCGAGGGCGATCCCAAGCACGTCTTCGTGCGCGGTGACGTGGCCAACCGTGAGCTCGTCGAGCACCTGATGGGCGTGCACCGCATCGACGCCGTCATGCACCTGGCGGCCGAGAGCCACGTGGACCGCTCCATCCTCGGCCCCGAGGCCTTCATCCAGGCCAACGTGCTGGGCACCCAGCAGCTGCTCGAGGCCAGCCGCGTGCGCGGCATCAAGCGCTTCCTCATGGTCTCCACCGACGAGGTGTACGGCTCGCTCGGCCCCACCGGCTACTTCACCGAGACCTCGCCGCTGCAGCCCTCCAGCCCCTACTCGGCTTCCAAGACGAGCTCGGATCTTCTCGCGCTGGCCTGGCACCACACCTTCGGCATGGACGTGGTGGTGACGCGCTGCTCGAACAACTACGGCCGCTACCAGTTCCCCGAGAAGCTGATTCCGCTCATGGTGGTCAACGCCCTGCACGACAAGCCGCTGCCCGTCTACGGCGACGGCGCCAACGTGCGCGACTGGCTCCACGTGGAGGACCACTGCTCGGCGCTGCTCACCGCGCTGGAGAAGGGCAGGGCCGGTCAGGTCTACAACATCGGTGGCAACTCCGAGCGCAAGAACATCGAGATCGTCAAGGCGATCCTCGGCCTGCTGAACAAGCCCGAGTCCCTCATCAAGTACGTGAAGGATCGTCCGGGGCATGACCGGCGCTACGCCATCGACCCGACGAAGATCCGCACGGAGCTGGGTTGGACGCCCTCGCACACCTTCGAGCAGGGCCTCCAGGAGACGGTGCGCTGGTACGTGGACAATCCGGCCTGGTGGGAGCGCGTGATGAGCGGCGCGTACCGCCAATACTTCGACACGCAGTATCGCGCGCGCCTCAACGGCTGAGCCAAGGGCCTCTCCATGCGATTCCTCGTCACGGGTTCCAACGGGCTGGTGGGCAGCCGCGTGTGCGCGCTCCTCGAGAAGGGCGGGCACGAGGTGGTGGGTCTGGGCCGCGGTCCACGCCGCACGGTGGGCGCCTACCGCTATGTGGAGTGCGACCTCACGCGCGAGCAGGACGTGGGCTCCGCCATCGCGGCCGCGGCCCCCGAGGTCATCATCCATCCCGCCTCCATGACGGAGGTGGACGCCTGTGAGCGCGAGCCGGAGCAGGCGTACGCGGCCAACGTCACCGCCGTGGAGGCGGTGGCCCGGGGCGCGCGCAAGCTGGGCGCGCACCTGGTGCACGTGTCCACCGACTATGTCTTCGACGGTGAGCACGGGCCCTATGACGAGCAGGCGCTGCCCAACCCTCGCGGTGTGTACGCCCTCACCAAGCACATGGGGGAGCAGGCGGCGCGCACCTTCGTTCCCGGCTGCGCCATCGCGCGCACGGCCGTGGTGTTCGGCTGGCCGGCCGCGGGTCGTCCCAACTTCGGCGCCTGGATGGTGGGGGCCCTGGAGAAGGGGCAGCAGGTCCGTCTCTTCGAGGACCAGTTCGTCTCCGCGAGTCTCGCCGACAGCGTGGCCGAAATGCTGGTGGAGCTGGGTGAGCGCAAGCTGGGCGGCATCTGGAACACCTGCGGCGCGGACGTGGTGGATCGCGTCAGCTTCGGCCGCGCGCTCTGCGAGGTATTCGGCTTCGACCCGGGACTCATCACGCCTACCCGCCTGGCGGACATGAAGCTCGCGAGCCCTCGCCCGCTGCGCAGCGGCCTGAAGGTGGACAAGGTTCGCTCGCAGCTCCGCTCGCAGCCGCTGCCGCTCGCCGAGGCGCTCGCCCGCTTTCACTCCGCCTGGAAGGTGGGGCGCAGTGCTTGAACCGGTTCCATCGGGCCGGATATAGCCCGATGACACCCGTATCCGATGGTGTCCGAGGGCCAGGTCGTACCGCGTCCGGCGGACCCTGCGAGGAAAGTCATGAAGGGAATCGTTCTCGCCGGTGGCTCCGGCACGCGGCTGTATCCACTCACGCGTGTGGTCAGCAAACAGCTGCTGCCCGTCTATGACAAGCCGATGATCTACTACCCGGTCACCACGCTGATGCTGGCGGGCATCCGGGACATCCTGATCATCTCCACGCCCACGGACCTGCCGCGCTTCGAGGAACTGTTGGGCAGCGGCAGGCAGTGGGGCGTGAACTTCCAGTACGCGGTTCAGCCCAGCCCGGATGGGCTCGCCCAGGCCTTCATCATCGGCCGCGAATTCGTGGGCAGGGATCCGGTCTCCCTCATCCTCGGCGACAACATCTTCTACGGCCATGGCTTGAGTGAGCAGGTGAAGCGCGCGGCGGCGCGCGAGTCGGGCGCCACCGTGTTCGGCTACTACGTGAAGGATCCGGAGCGCTACGGCGTGGTGGAACTGGACGCGCAGGGCCGTGCGCTGAGCCTCGAGGAGAAGCCGGCGAAGCCCAAGTCCAACTACGCGGTGACGGGCCTGTACTTCTACGACAACCAGGTGCTGGACATCGCGAAGAACCTCAAGCCCTCCGCGCGTGGCGAGCTGGAGATCACCGACGTCAACATCGCCTATCTGCGCCAGAATCAGCTCCAGGTGGAGCTGATGGGGCGTGGCTACGCGTGGCTGGACACCGGTACCCACGAGTCGTTGATGGAGGCCTCCAACTTCATCCAGATCATCGAGCACCGACAGGGCCTCAAGGTGGCGTGCCCCGAGGAGATCGCCTTCCGCATGGGCTACATCTCCGCGGACCAGGTGGCGGAGCTGGCGCACCCCATGCGCAAGAACGAGTACGGGCGCTACCTGCTGGATCTCATCGAGAACAAGGGGGCCCGGACATGAACATCATCCAGACGGAGTTGCCAGGGGTCCTCCTCCTCGAGCCCAAGCGCTTCGGCGACGATCGTGGCTTCTTCATGGAGATGTTCCATGCGAAGCGCTACGCGGAGGTCGGCATCTCCGGGCCCTTCGTGCAGGACAACTTCTCGCGCTCGGCGAAGGGGATCCTTCGCGGCCTGCACTTCCAGGAGCCGAACGCGCAGGGCAAGCTGGTTCAGGTGCTGGTGGGCGCCGTCTATGACGTGGCGGTGGACGTCCGCCGCGGCTCGCCGACCTTTGGCAGGTGGGTGGGCGTGGAGCTGAGCGCGGACAACCGGCGCCAGTTGTGGGTGCCGCCGGGGTTCGCGCACGGCTTCTGCGTCCTCTCCGAGAGCGCGGACTTCCATTACAAGTGCACGGACTTCTACTCGCCCACCACCGAGCGGGGCATCGCCTGGAACGATCCGGATCTGGGCATCCCCTGGCCGGTGACGTCGCCGCTGCTGTCGCCCAAGGACGCGGCCGCGCCGCGGCTGAAGGACGCGCCGGTGCTGCCCGTCTACGCGGGTTGAGCTCCGCTACTTCTTCGCGCCGAGCAGGGCGAACTCCTCGAGCGCCTGGGCCGTATGGAGGATGGACGTGTCCCAGGACAGTCCTCGCACGTACTCGAAACCGGCGGCGATCTGCCGCTGGCGGTAGGGCTCGTCCTCGAGGAGGTGGCTGATTTCGTGTGCGACGCCTTCCACGTTGGGAGGCGCCAGCACCACCGCGTCCTTCGGGTAGGCGGCGCGGGTGCTCTCCACGTCGATGTCCACCACCGGGCAGCCGCACGCGGCGATCTCCTGCGGCAGCAGGCTGTAGTTGGTGAAGGAGATGCAGAGCGCCACGTCGCTGCTGGAGAACACCCGCCGCAGCCCGGCGAAGTCCAGCATGCCATGCCCCACGAAGGGGAAGGGCAGGGACGAGTCCGGCATGTGCGTGCCCGCGATGTGGATCTCCACCTCGGGGAAGCGCTCCTTCACCTTGCGCAGGGCGAGGGCCGCGAGTTGGAAGCCCCGGCGGGGCGTGTGCGGCCTCATGTAGGCGAAGACCCGGCGGCGCGCTCCCTTCGGCACGGGCTCCGGGTAGTAGACGTCATGCTCCACCGCGAGCGGGAAGCTCCGGGCGTGCATGCCGTACTTCTCGCGCATCATCTGCTCGAGCCAGGGGCCCGCCGTCAGCCCGTAGAAGCCGAAGCGGTAGGTGTCCTCCGCGAACTGCCACTCGGCTCCCATCGGGTAGAAGGCCGGCTCGAAGTCCTGGATGAAGTAGACCCTGGCCGGAGCGCAGTGGCTGGCCCGCACCGGGTAGGCGGTGTTCCAGGACGTGGCCAGCACCACGTCCGCCGGCTCCATCTCTCCGTTCAGATGACGCACGGGAGCGGCGATGGGCAGGTACCACTCGTGCACCAGTGCCTGCAGCCGCATGGGCTCGGTGGGCATGTGCGCGCTGTCCACCAGGTAGATCCGGCACGAGTGCCCCAGCCGCTCCAGCAACTGGATGGTGCGGAAGATGGTCATGTGCCCACCTCCGCCCCGGCCGAAGGACGGGACGACCCAGTTGAGGACCAGGTGCTTTGGATCCACCTGTCGGCGCACGACCGGCGTGCCGGGCGACAGGCCACTGGCCGTGTCCATGAATGAGTAGTGCGCCTCCTCCCACCAGGGCCGCGAGGTCTTCCCCTGGGAGCGCAGCGCGCGCCGGATGTCGACCAGGGTCCGGCTGAGGCCCTGGGTCTGGTACTTGCGCCAGTGCGCGACGGTCTGGCGGGTGAGCTGGGCGAGCGTACCCAGCCGGCCACGCTCGGCCCGTGTGTCCCGCCAGAGCCTCTTCACCTCCTGGTGCAGCGGTGGCAGAGGGGCGCCGTGCGTGGCCTCCTCCCCGAGCCCGGGATGCGGGGAGAAGCGGCGCACCATGCTCGTGGGGAGCAACTCGTGGCGCTCGCCCAGGAACCAGCCCAACGCCTGCCCCACGTCTCGTCCGAGCGTGACGCCCGGCCTGTCGCGCAGCAGCTCGCGGATGCCGGGCATGTGCGGAGAATCGAAGTGCTCGCGATAGAAGCGCGCCTCGTCGAAGGCACGGCGGACCTGGGTCCACGGGGATGGGTTGCGGCTGTCCCGCACCACGGCCCGGGGGGTATAGGCCTTGGTGTAGCCAGCCTCCAGGATGTCCGCCACCCAGCGCTGGAGCACCATGGGCTCCATGTCCCGGAAGGGGAACTGGGCCCATACCGAGCGGCGCAGGGCCGTGTTGTCGGAGAAGAGGTGGTACTGGGGCCTGTGGGCTTCGTAGTGGGCCCAGCCCTCGGGGCCCGGACGGATGCGGGTGAAGGTGGTGTCGGTGTCTCCTCGCGAGGGGGAGCCGCCGGGGGGCGCCACGTGGCGTCCGAAGACGCCGGCCACCTGCTCGTTCTCCCGCATCGGCGCGAGCAGTTCGCGCAGCCACGAGGCGTCCGCCGGGACGACCTCCGGGGAGAGGAGCGCCACGAAGGGGCTGGGGCTGTTCTGGATGGCCAGGTTGAGGGCGGAGCCGAGACGGGTGCTGGCGGGGTCGAGCTCGAGCAACCTCGCGGGGAACGAGCGGATGACGTCCACGGAGCCATTCCGGGAGCCGGAGTCCACGCACAGCACGTCGAAGGGGAAGTCCGTCTGCTGGGAGAACACCGAGGAGAGGCACTCGCTCAACAGGGCACCCCCGTTCTTCATGGGGATGATGACGGTCACCAACGGATTGTCTTGCGCCATGGATTCGCTGCGCGCGCCATTCGCCAGACGCCGCGGATGGTCGCTCGCGGGCGCGCTCTATACCATCATCCGGGGATATGACGGAGTTCCGCCAGGGTGGTGATGGACGCGGGGTGGTTCGTGGCCTCCATGTGCCCGTGCTGCTGTTCGCGCTGTTGGTCTCGGGCTGTGCCACGGGCCCGGGGCTCCGGGCCGCGGTCGCGCTGCCCTCCGAGTCCTTGCGCATCCGGACATCGGACGGCTGGAGCCTGGCGATGCGGCGCATCCCCTCCGAGGGGCCGGCGCGGGGACGTCCTGTGCTGCTCGTGCCAGGGTTGGCGTCGGGCGACGTGAGCCTGCTGCTGGAGCCGGCTCACAGCCTCGCGGGATGGTTGGCGGCGCATGGCCGCGAGGTGTGGACGGTGTCGGTACGAGGCACCGGTGACTCGGATCGCACGGACGCGGCGGCGGGACGCATGCCGGGCTATGGGCTCGACACACTCTGGCGCGAGGACTTCCGCGCGGCCCTGCGCACCGTGCGCCAGCGCACCCGCTCCGAGCAGGTGGATGTCGTGGCCTACAGCCTGGGGGCGCTGTTGCTCTACGCGTACCTGGCCGAGGACGGCGAGGGCGTGGGCGCGGCGGTGACCCTGGCCGGGCCCACGCGCCTGGACCGGAGCTCGCCCTGGCTGGTGGGGCTCGCGGAGCTGGGCTCGGGCCTGGTGTCGCGGGAGGACACGCTCGACATGGGCCTCCTGTCCTCGCTGACGGCTCCGGTGCAGGCCTGGCTGCGGGGCAATCCGGTGGAGCGCTTCGTCTTCGACACGCGCAACACCCCGCGCGAGCGGTGGCGGCGCTTCGCCTCGTGTGTCTTCGGCGAGCTCTCCGGCGGCGTGGTGGAGGATTTCGTCCGGATGAGTCGCACCGGTCGCTTCACCAGCAGGGAGGGAGGCCGGGACTACCGCGAGGGCCTCGCACGCGTGCGGGTGCCGGTGTTGGTGATGGCGGGGGAGGGGGACCAGCTGGCCTCCGTACGCGCGGTGCATGATGGCTATCTGGCCCTGGGCGGACCCAAGGCGTGGCGGCTGCTCGGTACCCGGACGGGCCTCGCCGCGGACTATGGCCACGTGGACCTGATCCTCGGCGACCGGGCGCCCCTCGAGGTGTGGACACCCCTGCTCGTGTTCCTGGAGCGCGCCGCCTCGGGCCGTGTCACCCGGTGACGGCCCGGGGGCCGCTGCTCCGGATGCTCCGAGAGGGGACGAGCGAGCGGGCCCGTATGCTCCGAGGAACAGGCTGGGGTAGGCGAGCGGAGTGCGCATCCTTGCCTCGTCACCCGGAAGGAGGCGCGATGGTTCTCCCAGGCAAGGGGATGAGCTGGAAGGAGTTCTTCACGGAACTGAAGAACGAGTACCAGAACGACAAGATCAGCAATGTGGCTGGAGCGGTGACGTTCTTCGGCGTGTTGGCGCTGTTCCCGTTCCTCCTGTTCCTCGTGGCGCTCGCGAGCGTCATCATCGATCCCGCTCGAGCCGAGGTGCTGATCCAGGAGTTGGGCCGGGTGGCACCGGATGCGGTGACGCAGATCGTCGGCCAGCGCCTGCATGATCTGGCGGAGGGCAGCAACGTGGGGCTGCTGACGGTAGGTGCGCTCGGCGCGGTGTGGGCCGCCTCGGGCGGGGTAGTGGCGATGATGGACGCGCTCAACACCGTCTATGACGTGGAGGAGTCCCGGCCCTTCTGGAAGGTGCGAGGCATCGCCATCCTGGTGACGCTGGGGGGCGCGGTGCTCTCCATCCTCGCCTCGCTGGCCATGGTGGCCACGCCGGCCTTCGCCAACTTCCTGGGGGAGCCATTTGGCACCCTGGTCATGTGGCTGCGCCTACCCTTCGCGGGCCTGCTGATCATGCTGGTGTGGGCGCTCATCTACTACTTCCTGCCGGACGTGAAGCAGACCTTCAGGTTCATCACGCCCGGCTCGGTGGTGGGCGTCATCATCTGGCTGGCTGCGTCCTGGGGCTTCTCGGTGTATGTGCGCAACTTCGGCAGCTACGACGCGAACTACGGCGCGCTCGGCGGTGTCATCGTGTTGCTGCTGTGGATGTGGATCTCCTCGCAGGTCATCCTGCTGGGCGCGGAGATCAACGCGGTGCTCGAGCACCGCTCACCGGAAGGCAAGTCCCCAGGGGAGAAGCGGCCACGCCCGGGAGGCCCCACCATGACCAAGGGCCAGAAGCGGGAGCGGGAGCAGAAGGATCTCGAGGAGCGCCTGCGTCCGCCGCCTCCGAGGAGGCCCGAGCCGGCCCGGATGACGCCGCTGGGGGCGGCGACCACCTGGGCCACGGGCTTCGGGTTGGGGTGGTTCCTGTTGCGCCGCGGCAGCCGTTAGGCCACCGCGCGCGCACGGCCCGCCGCTCGGCTACCGACGCTGGGCGGCGTGGTACGGGTTCTTCTCGAGGAACTCGGCGAAGGTCCCGTTGAAGTCGTTGACGGGCTTGCCCGCCTCCAGGCTCCAGATGCGGGTGGCCACCTCGGAGATGAGCTCCTGGTCGTGCGTCACGATGATGGCGGTGCCCTCGTACTTCTGAAGGCCCTCGGCCAGGGCGCTGATGGACTCCAGGTCCAGGTGGTTGGTGGGCTCGTCGAAGATGAGCACGTTGTCCTGGTTGAGCATCAGCTTGCAGAGCAGCAGGCGCACCGTCTCACCACCGGACAGGGTGTCCGTGGGCTTCATCCGCTCCTCGCCCGAGAAGAGCATCCGGCCCAGCACACCGGAGATCTCCTCGTTGGTGAGCTTGGTGTTGATGTCGCGCAGCCACTCGAAGGCCGTGGTGCCCTTGCGGATGGTGCCGTGGTGGTCCTGCGGCAGGTAGCCCATGGAGGCCTGGTGGCCCCAGGTGATCTTCCCCGCGTCCGCCTCCACCTGTCCGGCGAGCATCTTCACCAGGGTGGACTTACCCACGCCGTTGCGGCCGATGACGCAGATCTTCTCGCCCTTGCATACCAGGCCGCTGAAGGGCTGGACGACCGTCTGGCCGTCGTAGCTCTTGGTGATGCCATCGAACTGCAGCGTCTGCTTGCCGCTGGCCTGCTTCACGTCGAAGCGGATGAAGGGCCGCGCGATGTTCGAGCGCTTGAGATCGTCCGTCTTCAGCTTCTCGATCTGCTTGATGCGGCTCTGCACCTGGGAGGCGCGCGTACCGGCGTGGAAGCGGGCGACGAAGTCCTGCAGCTGGGCGATCTTCTTCTTCTTCTCGGAGACCTCGGACTCGACCCGGCTGCGCAGCTGGGCCTTCTGCCTCACCATGTCATCGTAGCCACCGGTGTACTGGATGATGGTCTCGTAATCGATGTCCGCGATGTGCGTGCAGATGGAGTTGAGGAAGTGCCGGTCGTGGCTGATGGTGATGAGCACGCCCTCGAAGGCCATGAGGAACGTCTCCAGCCAGCGGATGGAGGCGATGTCCAGGTTGTTCGTGGGCTCGTCGAGCAGCAGCCCCTGGGGCTTGCCGAAGAGCGCCTGGGCGAGCAGCACGCGCAGCTTGAGGCCGCCGGTGAGCTGCTTCATGGGCCCCTCGTGGGTGGAGGCGGGGATGCCCAGACCCTCGAGCAACGAGGCCGCCTCGGACTCGGCGCTGTAGCCGTCCTCCTCGGCGATGACCATCTCCAGCTCGCCCAGCCGGTTGCCGTCCTCCTCGGTGATGTCGGACTTCGCGAGGATGGTGTCCTTCTCCTTCATGGCGTCCCAGAGGGCCTTGTTGCCCATGAGGACGACATCGAGGACGCGATCGTTCTCGTAGCGGAAGTGGTCCTGGCGGAGGATCCCCAGCTTGTTGGGGCGGGAGATGGTGCCCATGTCCGCTTCCTCGTCTCCCGCGAGGATCTTCATGAACGTGGACTTGCCCGCCCCGTTGGGGCCGGTGAGACCGTAGCGGCGGCCGGGCGAGAAGGCGACGTTGACCTCCTCGAAGAGCTTCTTGGGCCCGTAGGCCTTGGAGACGTTGGTGATGGTGAACATGGGGGCGCTTCTAGCGAAAGGGGGAGGCGGCCGGAAGTGAGGACCCCTTGTAACCCCCGATGAGCGGTCTTCTATGCCCCCGGAGAGGCGGGAATCAGGCCCCATCAGGCAGGCTCCGATGTAGGATGCCCGCCAGATACCTGACTGCCCGCCTGGTGGGCTACCGAGCGGAGTTCCCCCTCGAACCGCTCAGCCGTGGCTCCGCTCTTTCCTGCGCGCGGGCTCCATGGCGTCGCTGGCCCTGGGCTGGGCGTCGGCGTTCTGGATGGGCCCGCCATTGGGCATGATCAGCAGCTGCTTCACCGGGAGCTCCAGGACGTCCTCGAAGCGGAGCCCGCGCGCCTTGAATTCGGCCTCGGAAGGAATGTGGTACTTCACGCCGCCCTGGACCAGGAAGACGCGGGCGCCACCGATGCCTCGTACGAGCGAGCCGTCCGGGAGTCCCGCGGGCTGACGCTTGCCGAAGTAGGCCTCGACGAACGCGTTCTCCACGTGGACGAACGACGACTCCCAGCTGAACTCCTTCACGTACGCGAGCCCCTCGGCCGAGAGCCGCTCGCGCCTGACGCGGTCGTCGAGGATGCCGATGACGGTGCGCGCGATGCCCAGGGGATCGGGCGGGGCGAGCACCACCGGCGAGTCGTCCCCGAACGTGCCACGCATGCTCTCCACGTCGACGTCCACGACCACCGCGCCACACGCCATGGCCTCGATGGGCAGGAGCGAGTAGTTGGTGAGCGAGGTCAGCAGGGTGATGGCCGACGAGCTGTGCTGCTGGCGCAGCTGTTCCTCGTTCTGCAGTCCCAGGACCGTCGCCTCGAAGGGCACGTCGCGGTAGCCGAGGTCACCCGTGCCGAAGATGGCGATGCGCGTCTGCGGGCGCTGCTCCTTCACGTGGGCCAGCGCGGCCAGCAGCAGCTCGGTTCCCCGCCGCTCGGTGCTCGGACGCATGTAGACGAGCACCCGGTGCGGGTCGCGCTCGAACCGGGGGTCGGGGAAGTAGACGCCGGGCTCGTAGCCGAGGTGGAAGAAGCACCCCTGCATTCCATAGCGGCCGGTCATCATCTGGTGGAGCCAGGGGCTGGCCGAGATGCCGAACAGGTTCATCCGGTAGGTGTTCTCCGCGAACACCCCGAGCGAGCCCTTCGGGTAGAAGTGCGGCTCGAAGTCCTGGATGAAGTACGCCTTGAAACGGGTGTTCTGGCGCTCGTACACGGCGTACGCCGTCGACCAGTGCGTCGCCAGGAGGACGTCGCTCTCCTCGACGTGCGCGGTCGTGTCGTGGATGTCCACGCCCGGCAGCGGCTGGTAGTGCCCCTCCATGAACTGGCGCAGCGCCTGCGGCGAGCCGTGCTCCGAACGGCCGTGCACATAGACGCGGTTCGTGACGCCCAGCGACTGGAAGTAGCGCACGAAGCGCAGGATGCTCATGTGGCCACCGGAGCCCATCCCGATGTCCGGAATGATCCAACTCATCACCAGCGGGAGCGCGTCGAGCTGACGGTCCTTGCGGTGGAGGGCGTTGAAGTTCAGGCGCAGCTCGTCCTGGAGATCGACGTCGCCGACCACCTCCAACAAGGGGCGAAGCTCCTTGCCCGGGCCGCGTTTCTGGAGCGCGCCGCGCATCTCCTCCAGGACGGAGGGCATGCCCTTCGCCCGGGACTCGCGCCAGATGTTGCGGCCGAGATCGGCCAGCAGCCGTCCGCGGTGGATGGCGCCGCGCACGACGTCCTTCGCGCCATGGCGAAGCTGCTGCATGCCCGTCAGGTGGTTGACCGCGTAGAAGCCGGCGTTCCACCCGCTCGCGGTGGCCTGGCGCTTGAGGTCCTCGAGC
The DNA here is from genome assembly GCF_016859125.1 of Archangium violaceum. NCBI lineage: Bacteria > Pseudomonadati > Myxococcota > Myxococcia > Myxococcales > Archangiaceae > Archangium > Archangium violaceum. The sequence continues at coordinate 8,298,536 of NZ_CP069338.1, forward strand.
ATGGCCCTCGGGCGGCGCGTGCGGACGAGCTGGTCCAACTGCAGCTGGTGGTTCTGCTTCACGAAGACGCCATTGCCGAACGTCTCGTTGTGCTCGAGCTGGAAGTAGGCACTGGCCACCGGGAAGGGCGGTCTGGCCAGCAGGCCCGAGAGCGTCTGGGTGACGAACCGGGACAGGTCGCTCGAGAGCAGACCGCGCTCCTGCAGGAACGCCCAGACGGTGGGCGCCGAGGCGAGGACGCCCCGGTGGAAGTCCCGCGTGAACTGCTCGTGGACCCGGTTCTCGCCAGGGTCCGTCAGCCGCTCCGCCTGGACCCTGCCCTCCACCAGCCGATAGCCCGTGACGCTGCCGTTCTCCGAGTTGAACAGCATCTCGATGGGCGCCTGCGGAGCGAGCAGGTGCTCACCGTGATCGCCCCGGTTGTCGTCGAACAGGAAGCCGGTCTTGGTGCAATTGGCCGGCTGCGGGTTGAGGAACCGGAAGAGGCTCAGGAACAGACCGCTCCAGTGCACCTGGGGAAGAACGCGCGCCAAGTTGTCCTGGATGGTGCCCCGCCACCCGATGTCCACCACCAGCACCCGCTTCGACTCCGGGGTGATGCCCTTCTGCTCCAGGTAGCGCAGCAGCAGATCGCGCCGCCCCTTCAGGGCCTGGAGGAGGGTGTTGCAGAACCGCTCGTTGGCGAGCAGCCCCCGGAAGCGCGCGTCCTCCCACGGCCGCTCGATGACCTCCTCCAGGGAGACGCCGGACTCCTTCACCAGCTCCGCGACCGCCTCCACCTGGACCCCCAGCGAGGTCAGGAAGGTGCGCAGCGAGTGGCGCGGGTACATCGTCCAGAGGCGGTTGAGCTCCGTGAGGTTGAGCTGCTGGATGGATGCGCCGAAGGTGGCGATACGGCTGACCTCGAGCACCTCGGCCGCCGGCAGCTCCAGCCCGGGATTCGAGGCGAGGATGCGCTCGTGGATCTCCTTGAGGATCTCCCCCTCGCGCGTGAAGTAGTAGACGCGCTTCACGCCCTCGGCCAGCGCACGCTCCAGCGCGAACACGACGTAGAGCACGAGCACGGGTGAATACTTCACGCCCAGGTTGAAGTGGCGATCCGCTCGCGTGAGGGCGCCCGCCTTGTGGTGCGTGCGCAGCCGCTCCTTGAGCGCCCGCCAGTACGGGGTGAGGTCTCCCGCCATGCGCCGTTGGAACTGGTGCGCGAGCCGCTGCCGCTTGCGCTCCTCGTCCGGGTTGAAGAAGTGCACGGCCTTGATGCCATGGCTGCGCGGAACGGCGACGTCCGACTGCTCGTTGTCCCCGATGTGCTGGTGCCGTGGGGGCGTGACGCCGCTCTTCTCCTGGAAGCGGGTGAAGAGCCGCCCCGAGCGCTTGTTCACGCGCTCCGAGCACGAGGACATGCCTCCGTGAAGGGCCAGCTCCGGGTGTTTGGCCGCGATGAGCTCGTGGAGCTGCGCGCTGGGGACGTAGAAATCGCTGAGGAAGTACAGCTCGTGCCCGGACGCCACGCGCGACAACAGCCGGCCGATGCGCGCGTCCGGGTAGCTCACGTTGAACTCGGCGGCCCACTCCTGCGCGCAGACGTCCTTCACCATCGCGGCGTGCTGGGCCTCGGACACGTGCGGCGCGATGGTGCCCAACGTGAGCGCCCAGACCTCGCGCAGCTCGTACTCGTCGTCCAGCCCCTCGCGCTTGCGCTGGTCGCCGATCTCCACCTCGCTGGCGCGGCGCCGCTCGTGGATGGCTCGCTGGGTACGGTAGCCCGGAAGCAGCGTGGACCCGTACTTCAGGAGCACATACCGGGCCGCCGCGAGCTTCGTCTCATCGGGATGACAGCGTCGCCTGAGAAGCGTATCCCACACATCGACCGTGGTCACATTCACCGCCAGAGTCCCCTTCTGTCCTATCATGCCGTGACCGTCCCAACTCCTCTCACGCCCTGGGCGCCAGGCGGGCCCTCATCGCGTGCAGCAACGTCCGCATGAGGGAGGCGTTGCGCACTACAACCTCGGGCAGGTGCTTGGCCATCAGGCGTTTGCCGTCCTCGAGCAACCCCGTTTCGGGCTGCGGCCTGGCCTCCGCGGGAGCGTTCGCCTTGCGAACCAGCCCCTGCAGGTGCTCGGCCGACAACAGCAGATCGAGTGAGACCCCCGATCGATCGAGGAGATCCTTCAGCGCTCGCTCCAGTGAGCCGTCCGCGAGCGCGCTCTCCAACTCCGCGTCCGTCTGTCCGAGCGAGCGCAGGTACAGGGTGGGCAGCGGCAGGAAGCTCTCGTTGCGCAGCAGGAACGACATCACCTCGGACGCGGAGCACCCGTTCGGAACCCCGCGCGGCGCGAGTCCCTGCCGCCCCAGCGCCGAGGCGAAGACGAAGGCGTTTTCGCACACGTGCTTCCAGATGTTCGACTCGGAGATGGTGTTGGTGTCGTGCACGCGGTAGTGCAGCAGCGGCTCCTCCAGCCGGCGAACACCATGGCGCTCGGTGACCCGCAGGGCCCAGTCCCAGTCGTGCGCGTAGCGCAGCGAGCGGAAGCCCCCCAGCGTGTCGAACACCTCTCGCGAGAAGAAGAAGTTCGACGTGGTCATGGCGATGTTGCCCACCCAGAACCCGGCGGACGGCGGCCCGCCCGCGGCCTTCTGGCACACGCGCTCGTAGTAGCCGCGCGGACCTCCGGTGCAGGGCCGACCCGCCTCGTCGACGATCTCCACCGCGGAGATCCCGAAGAAGGGACCGTTCGCCTCGCGGGCCGCGGCGAGCATCCGCTCGAGGCGCGTGTCCGCATAGACGTCGTCGGAGTTCAGGATGGAGATGAACTGCCCGCGCGCGTGGCCGATGGCCTCGTTGAGGGTGTTGTGCGCACCCCGGTTCTCGCGGCTGAAGAGACGCACGCGCGGCTCGTTCGCGTAGCGCTCCTTCAGGTACTCGGGGGAGCCATCGCGCGAGCCGTCGTCCACGATGATGCACTCGACGTTCGCGTGCGTCTGCCGCAGGACGCCATCCACCGCCTCGCCAATGAACCGGCGATGGTTGTAGGACGGAATGACGACACTCACGAGTGCGGATTGCTGATCCATTGTCGTCCCTTCGAATAGAGGCGGGAGATGAGCGCTCGCGAGTAGTTGATGGGACGCAGCCGGGTGCGAAGCTGCTCGCATTCCTGGCGACACTGGTCGAGGCGCTCGTTCTGCCGGGCGATTTCCCGGGCGCGTTCCTCCGCCACGGCCTGCGCGGAGATGAGCTGCGCATCCAGCCGGGCCTTTTCTTCCTGGCGCTCGGCGATGAGCCGGGCGATTTCCCGGGCGCGCTCCTCCGCCACGGCCTGCGCGGAGATGAGCTGCGTATCCAGCCGGGCCATCTCTTCCTGGCGCTCGGCGATGAGCCGGGCGATTTCCCGGGCGCGCTCCTCCGCCACGGCCTGCGCGGAGATGAGCTGCGTATCCAGCCGGGCCTTCTCTTCCCGGCGCTCGGCGATGAGCCGGGCGATTTCCTGGGCGCGCTCCTCCGCCACGGCCTGCGCGGACACGAGCTGCTGCGTCACGTGGTCCTGCATGGACGTGAGGATGCTCGCGTCGAAGGTGACGCTCTCCGGCAGGCGCACGTCGGAGCCCGGCTCGAGCGAGCACACGGCGATGAGGTACTCGTACGAGAGCGGGCGTTCCGCGCTCACGAACTCACCCCGGTCATCCGTCGTCACGGAGTACGAGGCCAGGGGCTTGTCACTCGTGACGAGGCTGAAGTACCCGGCCCGCTGCTGGGCGATGTGGACCTGGGGAAAGCGGGCCTCGAGCAGTTGGGTGAACTGCGTCCGCTCGAGCTCGTGGAGGTGGTAGGGGTTCGCGTAGTCGCGCGCCGTGCTGTAGACGGCCTTGTCCGGGGTGGAGAGGATCAGCTGTCCGCCCTTGCGCAGCACCCGATGCACTTCCTGCAGGAAACGCTGTTGCTCCGCCTCCCCGACGTGCTCGAGCGTCTCGAACGAGATGACGACGTCCACGCTCGCATCGGCCAGGGGCAGTGCCGTCACGGAGCCCTCGAGGAACTCGAGGTTGGGCCGCACGTAACGGGAACGGGCGTGCTCGAGCGCCTCCCGGCTCACATCCACGCCCACGACCTTATCCGCGAAGCGGGCAAGGTACGCGCTGCCGTAGCCCTCACCCGAGGCGACATCGACCACGGTCCTACCCCGAACGAGCTCTGCGACCAGGAAGTAGCGGTGCCAGTGCTCCAGCGCGATCTGGAGGCCCATGTTGGGTAGGAATCTCTCGCCGGTCGGATCCATGTGGAGTCAAAGTTCTTCCGCAAAGGAGGGGGCTTAAACCAGATTTCGTGGCCCTCGAATAGGGTTGCTGACGGACACGCGCTGCGCCTGCCCGGGCGCTCTCCCAGTAGGGCCTTTGTCGGGCAGTGGGTTCGCAGGGCACATGCGTTCATTCCAGAACGTGGAATTTCAGCGGCGCTCTTGGTTTACATGGAACCAATTATTTCCTTGTCCCAAGGTGCTCCCTCAGTGAAGCGCCGCTCGGCCATGGAGTGTCAGGAGGCGGAGCGCGAGCTTGGAGGGGAAGGAGACGAGCGCCGAGCAGATAGCGGGCATGTCCCGCGCCCGTCACGGGTATAAGGGCTCGGAAATGGCCGTTCGCTTCGAGCTCGTCACCACCGACCCCACGGGAGCCCGTGCCGGGGTGCTTCACACCCGTCGTGGCTCCATCCCCACGCCCGTCTTCATGCCCGTGGGCACCCACGCCTCCTTCCGCCACCTGAGCATGGAGGAGGTGAAGGCCACCGGGGCGAAGATCCTCCTGTCCAACACGTACCACCTGATGCTCAAGCCGGGCATCGACGTGTTCCAGCGCTTCGGCGGCATCCACCCCTTCATGCAGTGGGATGGAGCGGTGCTCACCGACTCGGGCGGGTTCCAGATCTTCTCCCTCCCCGAGGATCGGCTCATCACCGAGAAGGGCGCCCACTTCCGCAGCTTCCACGACAACAGCCGCCAGCTCCTCAGCCCCGAGTCCAGCATCGCCATGCAGCAGGCGATCAACTCGGAGATCATGATGGTGCTGGACGTGTGCATCGACTCGCGCACGGACGAGGCGGGCACGCGCGAGGCCATGGAGCGCACCCACCGCTGGGCGCTGCGCAGCCTCGCGGCCAAGAACAAGGTGGACACCGGCCAGGCCCTCTTCGCCATCGTCCAGGGCGGCGTGCACCCGCACCTGCGCGACGAGAGCGCCGCCTTCCTCACCCAGCACCCCTTCGACGGCTTCGCCATCGGCGGCCTCGCGGTGGGCGAGACGAACGAGGAGCGCAAGGCCATGACGGCTCGCGCCGCCGCGTCGCTGCCCCAGGACAAGCCCCGCTACCTCATGGGCGTGGGCACCCCCACGGATCTGCTCGAGGCCGTGCTGCGCGGCGTGGACATGTTCGACTGCATCATCCCCACGAAGATGGCGCAGCAGGGCTACGCCTACACCTTCCAGGGCCTCGTCCGGATTACCCGCCAGGTGTTCCGTCTCTCGGACGAGCCGTTGGATCCCACGTGCGACTGCTACGTCTGCAAGCGCTACAGCCGCGGCTACCTGCAGCACCTCATGAGCGGCAAGCACCACACGGGCTCGCGCATGCTGTCCGTGCACAACGTGCACCACTACCAGCAGCTCACCTGGAGGATGCGCGATGCCATCCTCAAGGGCTCCTACGCGCAGGCCTATCGCGAGCTGAAGCAGGCCGTCGCCACGCCCAAGGATCTCAAGGAAGCGAAGCTCGAGGTGGGCCCCGGCGCCGTGACCCTCAAGGAAGTGGGCTGAGCGCGTGGACTCCGAGAACCCTCGCGATGGTGACTTCGAGCTGGTGACGTTGCGCAACGGCTCGCGGGCGGTGCGGCACCTCGGGCACGGAGAGGTGATGCACCCCTCGGTGGGCCCATGGCAGGAGGCCCTGCGCCTCTACGTGGAGCAGCCGTGCCTGGCCGAGCGCCTGCGTACCTCGGGCGAGCCGCTCGTCATCCACGACGTGGGCCTGGGGGCCGCCACCAACGCCGTGGCGGCGCTCACCTGTGCGCGCGAGCTGGGCTCCGAGCGCCGGCGGGCCCTGGAGCTGGTGAGCTTCGAGGTGGACCTGGCGCCGCTGCGGCTCGCGCTGGCGGACGCGGCGGGCTTCCCCTTCCTGCAACCCTTCCGCGAGGCGGCCGAGGCGCTCATGCGCGACGGTGTCTGGGAAGGGGAGGGCCTGCGCTGGCGGCTGCACCTGGGAGACGCGCAGGGACTGATCGACGCGGGGCTGCCCCGGGCGGACCTGGTGTTCTTCGATCCGTTCTCCCCGGCGTCCAACCCGGAGATGTGGACCACCGCGGTGCTGTCGCGGGTGAGGGCCTGCTGCCGGGAGGACGGAGAGGGCGCGTTGCTGCTGACGTACAGCGCGGCCACGCCCACGCGCGTCACGCTGCTGCTGGCCGGCTTCTACGTGGGCGCGGGCGTGTCCACGGGCACCAAGGGAGAGACGACGGTGGCGGCCACGCGCCGCGAGTCCCTGGCTCTACCGCTCGGGGAGCGCTGGCTGGAGCGCTGGCGCCGCTCCTCCTCCCGCGCGCCCCATGGGGAGCCACTCACGCCGGAGCTCGAGGCGCGGGTGCTCGCCCATCCCCAGTGGCGCGTGGGCTGAGCGCCGGTAGCGCCCGAGCCCTTCCGTGAGGCTCGGGCGATGCCCGGGTGGGACGAGGGACTCCTACGCCGGAGGCTGGGTCGTCGAGGCACCGCTCGCGGCGGTACCCCGTGCGGCGAGCTCGGGCGCGACGGCGGTCTCGGCCTGCTCGGACCAACGGACGTGGTAGGTGGCGGATTGGCCGTCGAAGCCCTCGGGAATGGCGACGACGCGCTGACCGCCCGCCAGCTCCGCCGCACGGGCCAGGACGCCCGCCACGAAGGTCGGCAGGTCCGCCCCGATGTCCGTGAGCGAGAACTCCACCTCGTTCGGCCCACGCTCGACGATTCGTACCTCACTGCAATTGGTGCTGGTCCGGAAGCAGAGCCGGGCCTGGGTCAGCGCCCTCCTGGGGCCGAGCAGCCGGGCCATGCCGAGCAGCGCGCGTCCGAAGAGGGTGGAGAAGTAACCATCGATGAACCGCTCACCGAGCGAGTAGTAGGCAGCCTCGGCGGGCATCCCCGCGTAGACGTGATCCGCCGCGATGCGGAGGAACTGCTTCCACTGCTCGAGTGTGTAGGTGGGAGACAGCTTCTGGTCGAGGTCGAGGCCGGCCTCGCGCAGGCGCATGCGGCACGCGGGCGTGAGACGGTTCTCGAGGGCCCTGAGGAAGAGCGCTTCGACGGTTCCTGCGTAGACGAGCTTTTCGCCGGTCATAGGAATGCCGGTATATCCGGTGCCTGCCCTCCGCGCTACAGGCCCGTTCAGGGAGCGTGCACTTGTGTACGCTCAGTGAACAAAAACCAGGAGTTCAGGGGGAGCCTGGAACAGCCTGTATGCACTTGATCCACGGGTGGAGCAGGTAGGCGCCTGTAGGTTATATGCTGCGCCCTGTCGCTCCCCGTATGGGGATGCCACGAAGCCAGGTGAAACGATGAATCGGCATGAGGTCCTGTACCCGGTGAGAGGGCGACTCCTGGCTGGGTGTGCGCTGCTCATGATTTCGGTGGCGGTGGTGCTGCTCGCGCGTTCGCCGTATCCAGAGCAGCTGCTCCACCTCGGGACGCTGTTCGAGGGCTTGATTGGCGCTGCCGTGACGCTGGCCATCGCGGCCATGTTCCCGCGCTCGCCTGGCGGCACGCTCGTCCTGGGCGGTGCTTCCGTGGTCCTGTCCGCGCTGGTGCTCTCCGTCTTCGCGTCCTGGGCTCGGGAGTACCGGAATCTCCACCTCGTCCATGCCGTCGCGTCCGAGGCCTGCCGGGGAATGCCCAGGGCTCACACGCAAAACGACGAGGCGTTGCGTCGAGCGCTCTCGCTCGCCGGGTTGTCGCCTGGTGCCGGGTCGGGTCTGTTGCTCGTCTGTGGAGAGGATGGCGTCGAGACCTCGACCACGGATGGGTTCGATACGGGCTTCACCCTCCGTGCCGATGACGTGCGTTGAGCACTGAGCGGGCTCCGGAATGGGGGGTTGCGAGCCCTCTGTTGCTCCTGGATGGTTCCGGGCAGGGTCGTGCACTTTTCCCCTCGGCCTGTCCGGCCTCCCGCCTAGAGTCCGCTCTTCATGGTCACGATCGAATCCCCCCGTGCGCCGCTCGCGGCGCTGCTTCCCGACCGCTCGCAGGGTCCCCTGGACTCCGATGAGATCCTCAGCCGCTTCGTCGGCTGGGTGGAGTCCACCGGGCTGTCCCTCTACCCGGCGCAGGAGGAGGCCATCCTCGAGTTGCTGGGGGGCAAGCACCTGTTCCTCAAGACGCCCACCGGCTCGGGCAAGTCGCTCGTCGCCATGGCGCTGCACTTCAAGGCCATGGCCGAGGGCAAGGTGTCCTACTACACCTGCCCCATCAAGGCGCTCGTCAACGAGAAGTTCTTCGCGCTGTGCGAGGCCTTCGGCCCGGAGAACGTGGGCCTGCTCACCGGAGACGCGGCCATCAACCGCGAGGCGCCCATCCTCTGCTGCACGGCGGAGATCCTCGCCAACCTGGCCCTGCGCGACGCCATGCTGCGCGCGGACTACGTGGTGATGGACGAGTTCCACTACTACGCGGACCGCGAGCGCGGCATCGCCTGGCAGATTCCGCTCATCACCCTGCCGTCCACCACGTTCCTGATGATGTCGGCGACGCTGGGCGACACGCACCTCATCGAGGAGCGGTTGCAGGAGTTCACCGGCCGCGAGGTGGCCAGCGTGCGCAGCGCTCAGCGCCCGGTGCCGCTGGACTTCGAGTACCGCGAGACGCCGCTGCACGAGACCATCCAGGACCTCATCCGCCAGAACAAGGCGCCCATCTACCTGGTGAACTTCTCGCAGCGCGCCGCGGCCGAGCAGGCGCAGAACCTGATGAGCGTGGACTTCTCCACCAAGGAGGACAAGGAGGCCATCCGCCAGGCGCTGCTGGAGGCCCCCTTCGACACGCCCTACGGCAAGGACTTCCAGCGCTTCCTGCGCCACGGGATTGGAATGCACCACGCGGGCCTGCTGCCCAAGTACCGGCTGCTGGTGGAGCGGCTGGCGCAGACGGGCCTGCTCAAGGTCATCAGCGGCACGGACACGCTGGGCGTGGGGGTGAACATCCCCATCCGCACGGTGCTCTTCACGCAGCTCTTCAAGTTCAACGGCGAGAAGCTGGCCACGCTGAGCGTGCGCGACTTCCAGCAGATCGCCGGGCGCGCGGGCCGCAAGGGCTTCGACACGCAGGGCAGCGTGGTGGCGCAGGCGCCCGAGCACGTCATCGAGAACGTCAAGATCGCCCAGAAGGAGGCCAAGGGCGGCAAGCGCCTGCCCCGCAAGCCTCCGCCGCAGAAGGGCTTCGTCAACTACGACAAGAGCACCTTCGAGCGTCTTCAGACCGGGCTCCCCGAGCCCCTGGAGTCGCGCTTCGAGGTGACGCACGGCTTCCTCCTCAACCTGCTGCAGAGCGAGATGGTGGGCGGCGCCGAGGGCTACCAGCGGCTGGTGCGGCTCATCTTCCGCTCGCACGGCTCGGACTACATCAAGCGCAGGAACCTGAAGGAGGCGGCGGCCTGCTTCCGCACCCTGCGCAACGCGGGCCTGGTGCTGGTGCACAAGGGAGAGGGCGGCTCGGGCGCGAGCATCACGGTGGCGCCGGGGCTGCAGCGCGACTTCTCGCTCAACCAGACCTTGTCGCTGTACCTGCTGGACACGCTGAACAAGCTGGACCACGAGTCGGAGACGTACGCGCTGGACGTGCTGACGCTCGTGGAGTCCATCCTGGAGAACCCCGAGGTGGTGCTCTACGCCCAGCTGCACCAGCTCAAGGGCGAGAAGATCGCCGAGATGAAGGCGCGGGGCATGGAGTACGACGAGCGGATGGAGGAACTGGAGAAGCTCGAGTGGCCCAAGCCCAACCGCGACTTCATCTACACCACGTTCAACGCCTTCGCGGAGAAGCACCCGTGGGTGGGCGCGGAGAACATCCGGCCCAAGTCCATCATGCGCGACATGTACGAGCGGTACATGTCCTTCCACGACTACGTGCGCGAGTACGGCCTGCAGCGCAGCGAGGGCGTGCTGATGCGCTACCTCGGTGACGCCTACAAGGCGCTCACCCAGACGGTGCCCGAGCGCTATCGCAACCAGGAGGTCAACGAGATCATCGACTGGATGCGGGCGATGATCCGCCACGTCGACCAGAGCCTGCTGGACGAGTGGGAGCGGATGAAGAACCCGGGCGAGGTCGTCCTCCGGCGGGCGGAGGCTCCGGATCGCCGTCCGACGGATCTCACCGACGACCCTCGCGCCTTCGCGGCGCACGTGCGCAACGAGGTGCACCGGCTGCTGCGGGCGCTCGGGCAGAAGCGCTACGCGGACGCGCTGGCGCTGCTGCGGCTGGACGCGGGAGGGGAGGAGTGGACGGCGGCGAAGCTGGAAGCGGCGATGGCCCCCTACTTCGAGGCGAACGGGAGCGTGGTGCTCACGCCGCAGGCGCGCCGGCCGGCCAACACCTTCCTCAAGGAGGCGGGCGAGCGGCAGTGGGAGGTCCAACAGCGCATCATGGACCCCGAGGGTCACGGCGATTGGATGCTCGACTGCTTCATCGACCTCACGGGACGTAAGGTGGACGACGGTCCGCTGCTCACTCTGCGTCGTATCGGAACCTGAGGAAGTTGAAGTCTCGAATGACTTCGACACGGTAGTGGATCCCCGCGCGCGAGCGGCACTAGCTTGGCATTCCGCATGTCCCCCATTCGTCATATCGATCTGCAGCTGCGCCGGGACGTCCGGCTCCTGGGCCGACTGCTCGGAGAAGTCCTCATCGAGCAGGAGGGGCAGTCCCTCTTCGACCTGGAGGAGCGCGTCCGGCACTTGTCCATCCAACGTCGGCGCGGGCCGAAGTCCGAGCGCCGGGCCGCCGCCACGCAACTGGCCGCGCTGCTGCGGGAGATGCCCCTGGGGCAGGCCGAGCCCGTGCTGCGCGCCTTCTCCACGTACTTCCGACTCGTCAACCTCGCCGAGCAGCACCACCGCATGCGCCGCAGCCGGGAGCATGCCCTCAGCCAGCAGGGCCCCCAGCGCTCATCGCTCGAGGCGGTGATGCTGGCGTTGCGGCAGGCCGGTGTCCCCGCCTCGCGGGTGCGCGAGCTGCTCCTGTCCATGCGCGTGACGCTCACCCTGACCGCGCACCCCACCCAGGCGTCTCGCCGCACGGTGCTGGAGAAGACCTACCGCCTCGCCCGGCTCCTGGAGAACCGCGATCGCGGCCACCTCACGCCGCGCGAGAAGGCCGACACCCATCTGTCCATGCGCGAGGAGATCACCGCCCTCTGGCAGACGGACGAGCTGCGCCGCGAGCGCCCCACCGTGGGCGACGAGGTGAAGAACGTCCTCTGGTACGTGGAGGAGGTGCTCGGCGAGCAGCTCGCGCTCATGCCGGAGACGCTCGACTGGGCCTTCGAGCGCGCCTACGGCGAGCCCCTGGGCGTGCTCGCCACGCCCGTGCGCCTGCACTCGTGGGTGGGCGGTGACATGGATGGCAATCCGCTGGTGACGCCGGACGTGCTCGCGGACACGCTGCGAGCCCACCGGGCCCGCGGGCTGCGCAACATGATGAATCAGGTGGCTCAGCTGGGCTGGGTGCTCACCCAGTCCGAGCGGCATGCCTTCGTCTCGAAGGAGCTGCGGGCCTCGCTCGAGAAGGACGCCGCGGACCTGCCGGAGGTGATGGCTCGCTACGGACCCCGCACGGTGGGCGAGCCCTGGCGCCGCAAGCTGCGCTTCATCGAGGCCCGCCTCCAGGCCGCCCTGGCCTACGTCGAGGGCCGCCGCGCCGGCCGCACCGATCCCCTTCCTCCCGTCGCCTATCGCTCGCCCGCGGATCTCCTGCGCGACCTGGAGATCATCGAGCGCTCCCTCATCGAGGCCAAGGCCCGGCAGGGCGGGTTGCGCAAGGTGCGCCGCCTCGTCTCCCTGGTCCAGGCCATGGGCTTCCACCTGGCCGAGCTGGAGGTGCGTGCGCCCGCGGACGACGCACGCAGCGCCGCCGCGTCGCTGGAGGGCGGGCCCGCGCCGACCGAGGGCGGTGCCCGGTTGCTGGCCGTGTTGCAGCGGATGCGCGAAGCCCAGGCCGAGTCGGGCGAGGGGTGCTGCCGCACGCTCATCCTCTCCATGGCCTCCAGTGCCGAGGACGTGCTCGCCGCCTTCTCGTGCGCGCGCAAGTCCGGCCTGTGGGACGAGGGGCGCGGATGCGCCACGGTGGACGTGGTGCCGCTCTTCGAGCAGCTCGGCGCACTCGACGATGGCCCCCGCATCCTACGCGAGCTGTTCGCCCACCCCGAGTACCGCCAGCACCTGCAAGCCCGGGGCGTGCAGGAGGTGATGGTGGGGTACAGCGACTCGGGCAAGGAGGTGGGGCTGCTCGCCGCCAGCGCGGCGCTCTACCGGGCCCAGTCCGCGCTCACCCAGGTGGCCCACGAGGCGGGGGTTCGCCTGCGCCTCTTCCACGGCCGCGGCGAGACGGTTGCCCGGGGTGGTGGCCCCGCGCACGAGGCCATCCTCGCGCTCCCGCCCGGCAGTGTCGCGGGCACGTACAAGGCCACCGAGCAGGGCGAGGCCCTGGATCACAAGTACGCCCGGCCCGAGCTGGCCCGGCGCACGCTGGAGCTGGTGCTCGGCGGGGTGCTGTTGCACTCGCTCGATGCGCAGCCGCGCGTGGCTTCCGAGGAAGAGGGCCCGTTCCGCGCCGCCTTCGACGAGCTGGCGGAGATCGGCCGCCGCGCCTACCGCGCGCTCGTCTGGGAGGACCCGAGCTTCGTGCCGTTCTTCCAGTCCGCCACGCCCATCGAGGAGATCGCCGCGCTCCCCATCGGCTCGCGGCCCAGCAAGCGCGCCGCCGGAGGACTGGAGTCCCTGCGCGCCATCCCCTGGGTGTTCGCGTGGACGCAGAACCGCGCCATCCTGCCGGGCTGGTACGGCGTGGGCTCGGCGCTGGAGGAGTACGGATCGAGGCCCGAGGGGCTCGCACTGCTCAAGCGCATGTACCGCCAGTGGCCCTTCTTCCACACCGTCATCGACAACGTGGCCATGGTGCTGGCGAAGTCGGACATGGCCATCGCCTCCCGGTACGCGGCGCTGGCGCCGGAGTCCACGCGCCCGCTGTGGGAGCGCATCCGCGCCGAGTACTCGCGCACCCGCCGTTGGGTGAAGCGGGTGACGGGCGAGTCGCGCCTCCTGGAGGGCAACGCGCAACTGCGGCAGAGCATCGCGCTGCGCAATCCCTACGTGGACCCCATGTCCTTCCTCCAGGTGGAGCTGATGCGGCGCAAGCGGGCAGGGGAGGCGAACTGCGATCGCTCGCTGCTGCTCACGCTGAGCGGCATCGCCGCGGGCATGCGCAACACCGGGTGAGCCGTATCCCGGTCCGTTCTCGGTGCGAGGGGGCTGCGTCGTCTCTCCCCTCGCTCAGTCGGAGTATCCGTTCGCGCGAGAGACGGGAGCACTGGTGCTGGAGATGGCCAGGGCCTTTCCCTTCTCCGGCAGGGGATGCATCGAGAAGCCGAACGCCTCCGGGTTCGACTGGAAGGCGAGGAACTCCGCGTCCCGGGCGAATCGCGGGTGCTTGCGAAGCGCGTCATCCAGGAGGATCAGCCCGATCTCGTGCTTCCGGAGGAACTCTCCGAAGGGCTCCTGGCCGGCGTTCAAGTACACCCGGCGATAGCGAGGACCCAGGTAGGCGTCATATCCGCCCTGCGCCTCGATCATGCCGAGGCTCTTCCCGGGTTCCAGCCGCTCCGTCAGACGGAGGGCCGCGATGGACCGCACCATTCGCAGGTGCTCATCCGTTCTTCCGGGTGATGCGCCGAGTGAGAGGTCCGGGGTGACCACCAAGAGCCCGAGTCCCAACAGCACGCCGAGTACCCGACCCACGGGCTCGCGCTCATCCCACGTTCCCAGGACGGAACCGAGTGTGGCCAGGACGGCCGCGACCATCACCCCCTGGATGATGAGGTAATGGGTCCGGGGTTGGATCAGGATGGCGGACAACACGATGGGGATTTCCACGAGCAACAGCATCCCGATGATGCGTTGGAGCCGTGGCTCCGCCATCGCCGCTCGGAAACGTCTCCACCGCCACGCCAGCAGCGCCATCTGCCAGCCCACGGCCACGAGCAACAGCAGGCGCCCCACACGCTCCACCGTCCACGCCCCGGCCACCGCCGAAGTGCCCCCATACCCCGCGAAGAAGAGACCCACGGAGACGACGAAGTAGCGCTTCAGGTTGACCCCGAGGTGCCAGAAGAACTCCCGCGGGTTGCTCCTGAGCGCGGCACCGACGCTGTCCACGTTCCCGAAGACGGAGTGGATCACCTGATCGCATTCACCCCAGGCGTCGATGGGGAGCTGGGTGCGCGCGACGTAATTGACGGCGAAGTGCTGGCAGAAGGCATAGAACCGCCGGTTGCTCGTGTTGCCAAACGGGTTGCCCAACACCAGGAGCAGCACCAGCGTGATGAGCCCGAAACCCGCGACGAGGAACGCGGCTCGTGGGAGCGCGGCGCGGCCCTCGCCGAGCACCTTCCTGCCCACGAGGAACAGGAAGACGGCGGTGGTGAGGAGGAAGGCCACGAAGAACTCCGGGCGGGCGAAGGACGCCAGCAGCAGCCCCCCCGCCACCACGGCCCAGAAGCCCTCCTTCGACTCGACGAAGGAGGCGACGAGCCACACGGCCAGCAGGACGAGGAGGGCGAGGAGCGTCGGCCTCGGAAGGGTGTGGGGGGCCGCCGACAGCAGGTAGATGGCCGAGCCGAGGAGCGCGAGTGTCGGCCTCGCCCCCATTCTCCGCATGAAGGCGTAGGAGCCTCCCACCGTGAGCAGGAGCAGGAGCTTGTGGTTGGCGTAGTAGAGCGCCACCGGGTCCACCCAGACGCGGGACAGGGCGGAATACCAGATCGAGTACAGCGGCCCCCACTCCGCGTTGGGGAGGGAGCTCCAGGACAGAATGAGTCCCCGGCGCAGGTAGTCCGCCTCGTCCCACATGCCGAGGTCGAGGACCTGCTCGATAGCGTGAACCAGCTTCCAGGACGCGAGGAGCAGGACACCGAGGCATCCGACGTCCACGAGCAGGGGATACCGGGAGGGGAGTACGCGAGCCGCCATGGCGGCGCGAGGGCTAGCAGGGCCCTCTTCCCGGTTCTACCCGCTCCACGGAAGGAATGTCCTGGAGCGTACTCGCGAGGCGCTCTTCAGGGCTTGGGTAGCCGCTCTCTCTCGCGTGGGGTCATTTCATGGCGCAGCACGCGCAAGGAGGTCGGCGTCCATGCGATCTCGTACAGCCGCCCCTGCTCGTCGATGAAGGACTGGTTCAGG
Organism: Archangium violaceum; assembly: GCF_016859125.1. Lineage (NCBI taxonomy): Bacteria > Pseudomonadati > Myxococcota > Myxococcia > Myxococcales > Archangiaceae > Archangium > Archangium violaceum. The sequence goes on from NZ_CP069338.1 coordinate 8,313,997, forward strand.
AGCTGCACCACGAAGTCCTGCCCTGCCTGCCCTCGAACCCGATTCGCCGGAAGCGGGCTGGAGCCGAGCGGGAGCACCTCTCCCGTCTTCCGAGCGAAGAAGAACGCCTTGCCCGTGCGCTCCTGCTGGTACCACTCACCCTCCGGCGGGCGAGTGTAGGAGGCGCGCTGCTCCACTCCAAAGATGTCTCCCCGGCCGGGGATGCCGATGAGGCCTGGCCCTGGAGCTCCCGCGGCCTTGATAGCCGCGTGGGTGCCATCCGAGATGCGCAGGAAGCGGGCCGATGGGCTGGAGGGCGCCTCCAACACTCCACCGTCCACCCGGATGATCTGACGCCCCCACGTCGAGCCCGTCAGGGTCCGCCTCTTACCCTCCTGGTAGAGGACCCAGGTGGCGGCGGTGCCTTCACCCCGCTCGAGGTTGAGCACGGACTCGCCCTCGATGAACGCGGTGCCGTCATATTGAAAGCCCGGCAGTTCCTTCACGGACGTGAGCTCGCCCTTGGGGGAGACTCCCACCAGGACGAAGTCCTCCATCTTCATGGCCGACGCATTGAAGCGCCGCGAGGCGAGGAGCCGCAGCGTGCCATGGGCGTCGACGGAAGCCGTGGCGACCAGGAATTCTCCAGGAGCCGTCAACCCGAGTCTCGCGACCAGGTCGTACACCCCGAGCCGGTGCCCCGAGAGATCGTACGCCAGCAGGCGCAGGGTCCGGTCGTCCGGGCCTCGATCGAAGAGCCACAGTCCCTGGGGATGGAGAACGGGGAGCGGGCGCCGGGCATCCTCCGGACCGAGATCGTCCTGAACGAAGGTCAACCCTTCCTTGGCCAGGGTCAGGGAGAAGAGCTGCGTGGGTTCTTCATAAAGCTTGTTGGGCACAAGGGCCTCGCGTGCCTTCGGAGCAGGCGGCTGCTTGGGTTTTCCCTCGGAGTTTCCGGTGAAGGGGGGACATGCGGTGAGCGCGAAGACCATCACCCCGAGCGACAAAGAGCGTCTCATCTCCATATGTAGGCCTTGCCGAGTTCCAGACCCTGCAGGGTTCGTCTCCAGTAGTGGAAGGGCATGCGGAGTGCCTTTCGGAGGAAGCGCTGGGTGTCGAGTGGAGCGGTGACACCGTTGGGGAGTTGATAGGTGTAGCTCCCGTATTCGTTGAAGACCTCGAAGGTGTTGTTGTTGTTCAAGACGTTCGGGCGCTCCTCCGCGCACCACACGATGTGGCCGGTATTCGCGATGATGTCGCCCTGTCGGACCCAGTTCAGGGTGTCATCCGTCCCCGGATGGGGGATGGGGCGGGCGTAGGCGGTGGCGCCCACGAAGTCTCCCGAGCCGACGGTATCGAGCGGGACGCGGTTCGTATTGACGCGGATGGCCGACAGCAGCCCCTGGGGGACCACTCGCATGTTGTTGGACAACAGGGATTCAGTGATGCAGTTCTGGGTGAAGCCGCTGCAATCACATCCCGTGTGGTAGGGAATCTGGTTGTCGCCGGCCCAGCCATCCTCGGCCGACATACGGCCCACGCGGTGGCCTTGCTGGTACTCGTCCCAGGAAGCGATACGGCTCCGGTTGCCTTCACCATTCTCCGCGGGAGCGTGGGCGTTGTCCCGCAGCCGTGCGGCGTACGTCGCGGGCAGATCCTTGCAGCCGAAGCTGTAGGCCACACCGGCACCTCCGTGCGTCCCCGCGTTCTGCGCCAGGCTCTGGTCATCCAGGATCCGGCGCCCCGTGTTCATGCGTACCCAGCCGGTTCCCGCCGGATGGACGACCTGGGCCCAGTTGCCCTGGAGGGCGGGCGAGGGGAAGCACTCCCCCGGCGTCAGGGTGAGCGGCCCCCCCTCCAGCGTCAGATCGGGAGCCTGGGGGGTGGGCTGTGCTTTCAGCGTCGTCTGCGCCGTGCACCGGAAGCACCAGGTGGTCGCCGCCTGATAGGGCAGGTGCGTGGTGCGGTGGAGCCAGAACGTGTTGTTGTTGATGTAGGAGTCGGCGACCCGGACCATCTCCTGCTTGAGCCGCTGGACCACCCCTTCATAGAGCTCCGCCAGCCCATCGATGGCGGCCGGCGCCGTATCTCGCCGTTCGCCAATCAGCAGGTGGCGATCGACGACACACCCCTGCGCCGTGTCCGGATCGAACGGCGCATATTGTTTGCGCAGGTAGTCCTCGAGCTCCTGGGACAGACCGATCTCCTGGAGGTCATAGGGGTAGTCTCCCTTCCCGTCGATGGTCGCGAAGTGCGTGAGATAGCTCCGCAGCACATCCCGGGTCCGCTCGCTGAAGACTCCGTCGAGCGGGATGAAATTGAAGGGTTGGATGGCCCGGTGCCGGGAGACGACCTCGTTGAGCATCTCCTGGAGCTCGACAATGCCCTCGTTTCGCGGGGTACGTGAGTTGGCTACGGGTTGGAACACCCAGAGGTGCTCGGCGGCCTCCTGTGCCAACAGATCGTTCAGCTGTGTGGCCCGCTCGTTGCGGACGATGCGGAGCTCGAGCGCGACTTCCAGGGAGCTCACCTGCGCCAGGATACGGAGGGTCCGATCGGCCTCGGCCACCTCGGTCGAGGGGTGCTGGAGGGTGACCTCGGCCATGCCATGGGAATCCGTGGTCACCGCGTCGTTGCCGGTGAGGGCTTCTTTCGCCGTTCCACTCGCGTCGAGGAAGCGGAGCGCCGCGCTTCCCCGCTCGCGTGACCACTCCACGCGGATTCCCGAGGCGGGGCTGCCGTCATGGTTGAAGGCGAGGAGGGTCAGTCGCCGGCGTGCGACGAATTGTCCTCCCGCCGCCGCGGTCGCGATGTCGATGTAGAAGAGATTCTCGAGGGCGGCGAAGCACTGCTCGGGAGGAAGGGTGGGGGGCGCTACGTCGGCGGCGCTATATCCCGGGAGCAGGTCGCGCAGCAGCCTTCGCCCGCTCTCATCGGCTGTCGTGTCGTCGACGTAGAAGTAACGCGCGGAGTCGCTGGTGGCCGCTTGGGGCTCCGCGGCGGTGCTGTAACCCGGAAGCAGCCGTTGGAGTTGCCTCGCGCCGGATTGGAATACGGTGTCACGGCTCCTCGGATAGAGGAACAACCACACCGCGGGGGCGAGCTGAACGTAATTGCTGACAGTCTCTCCGGGAGCGACCTGGAAGAACATGAAGCCTCCGTGGGGTATCAGCAGCCGAATCGTTCCGTGAGCTTCTGGCGCGTGGCGGAGTCGAGCTCACCCGTGACCTCCAGGCCCTGCACGCGCTGGAAGGCGCTCAGCGCGGCCGCAGTACGTGGACCCATCTTCCCGTCCACGGGTCCGGGGTTGAAGCCGAGGTTCCGCAGACGCATCTGGGCTCCGGATATCCCCCCGTCGTCCGTGTGCTCCATGGGGTTCAACTCCCCCACCGCCAGCTCCATCGTTCGTCCACGGATGACGAGCTTGCACCGCGTGGCATCGCCAATCTCCTCGTCCAGCAGCCCGTCCTGATTGGTCTTCCCCGACTTCTCTCGCCCCCGCACGATCAGGACGTAGTCCGTATTGGCCAGCACCGTGCCGTCATGGTCGCGCACGCCCACGCGAAGCCGGCGGGGGCTCCGCTTCAAGGTGAAGACGTGGGTTGCCCCTGCCTTGGCGCTCACCGTCTTCGCCTTCAAGGGCGGTATGTGGATCTGGTCTCCCGGATAGAGGAGGTGGGGATTCGGCCGGAGGCGGCGGAACTCCTCGTTGTCCGGGTGCTCGTAGATCGTACGCCAGTCCGAGAAGCCGTGGGACCAGGCGATGGTGGACAGGCACTCGCCCTGTTTCACCGTATGGACCTTCGACATTCTTCACCCCCCGCGAAGGACTCCATCATACCCGCCACACTCCGCTCCCTCCAGCGGAAGCGCTCCGTGGCTCCTTCGAGGAGGCGCCCGCTCAGGCCGCCGGACGCCGCAGCCCGGCGAATCCCAGCACCAGCAACCCCGTGAGCGCCATGCCTCCGCCCACGACGCAGACGCCGATCCATCCCCAGTGGCTCCAGGCCATGCTGCCCAGCCACGCTCCCGAGGCGCCTCCCGCGAAGTACGTCACCATGTAGACGGTGTTGAGCCGGTTGCGCGCCTCGGGGCGCAGCGCGTAGACGCGCGCCTGGTTGGCGATCTGATTGGCCTGTGCTCCCAGGTCCAGCAGGATGACGCCGAGCCCGATGCCCCACAGCGAGTGGCCGAGCAGCCCGAGCACGATGAAGGAGAGGAACAGCACGCCGACGGCGAGCATGTTGATGCGCCGATCTCCACGCACGTCGGCGTAGCGGCCCACCAGCGGCGCGGCGACGGCTCCGGCCACGCCCACCACGCCGAACAACCCCGCCACCTGCGGGCCGTAGTGCTCCGGCATCGACTGGAGATAGAGCGCCAGCGTGGCCCAGAAGGCACTGAAGCTCCCGAAGGTGAGCGCGCCCAGCAGCGAGTGCAGCCGCAGCAGGGGCTCCTCACGCACCAGGCTCCCCAATGAGCGCAGCAGGGCCGGGTAGGGCAGGGTGGAGCTCGCGGCCTGGCTCGGCAGCGTGAGCCGCAGCACCACCACCAGGAGCAGCATCAGCGCCGCGGCGATCCAGAACATGGCGCGCCAGCCGAACCGCACCCCGAGCAGGCCCGCGGCGGTGCGCGACAGGAGGATGCCGATGAGCAGCCCGCTCATCACCGTGCCCACCACGCGTCCCCGCTGGGTCTCGGGCGCGAGGTGCGCGGCGAGTGGCACCAGCAACTGGGGCACCACCGTCGTCACGCCCACCACGCCGCTGGCGATCACCATCCACGGCATGTTGGGCGCGAGCGCCACGGCCATGAGCGCGAGGCTCACCAGCGCGGTCATGACGACGATAGTGCGCCGCCGCTCGAGGCTATCCCCAAGCGGGACGATGAACAGCAATCCCAGGGCATAGCCCACCTGGGAAAAGGCGGGGATGAGCCCCAGGGCCCGATCGGAGGCCTGGAACGTCCGTCCGATCTCTCCGAGCAGCGGCTGGTGGTAGTACAGGTTCGCGACGGAGAGGCCCGCGGCGGCCGCCATCAGCCACACGAGCCCCGGACGCAATCGATGAGAGTCCACGCGGGCCCCTTACATTCCGGACCCATGCTCAACAAGCCCGGAGTGTAGGGGGCGCGGCCTCCGTCGGGCCTCGCGACTACCGCACGCAGGCCCCCACTCCCGCGAAGTCCTGCAGCGGCTCGCAGCGTCCGCTCGCGCAGCCGGGCTCTCCCGATGGAGCGCGGCACAGCTTGCGGCACACCAGTCCCGCTCCGTCCTTCACGCACGCGCTCCCGGGCTTGCAGTCGTTCGAGTACGCGCAGGGCGACCCGTCCTCCACCGTGCCCGCCGTCACGCACACCGCGCCGCTCCCGGGCGTGGGATAGCACCCCAGCGAGCTCGCGCAGCCCTGCGCCAGCGGATCGCACCCAGACCCCGCTTCCCCACAGACCCTCGGCAATTCATCCGAGCCCGTGAAGCGCAGCACCTCGACGCAGGCTCGCGGTGCCGTGCACTGCTCGTTCCCGTAGCAGAACTTCTGGCACGTGAACGTGGTGCCCCCGTCCGGCCCCGTCTGATCCGTGCAGTACAGCCCCGCCTTGCACGTGTCGTAGAAGATGTCGCCCCCTGGCTGCGTGGTGCTCTCGCAGGCCCCGCCCTCCGTCACCGTCCCGTCCGGCACGCAGCGGCGCGTCGTCTCGCTCCCCTGGCGCACGTAGGTGCACTTGTTGCCCGCGGGGCAGTTCTGCGCCACCAGATCGCACTCACCGGGGAAGCAGCGGTTTCCCTGACCACCTCCCTCCAGCAGGCCTCGCAAGCAGAGCTCGTCCGCGGCACAGCCCTGCTGACGCGCCACGTCGCAGACCTGTGGCGTCTCGCCCCCAGCCCCATCCGGTGTCGTCCCTCCGCCTCCATCACGCCCACCGTTGGAGAGCCCCGAGTCGCTCCCCGCGTCCCCCGTGTTGCCGTTGCCGTTGCGGCACGCTCCAACCATCAGCCCCACGACGAGGACACTGCTCACTAGAAGAACATTCGCCCGCATTCCTGTCCCCCACTGCATTCACGAACGGGACTAATAAGACGTTCGGGGAGAAACGGGCCCCCCTTGAACAGGACGTGGGTGACAGCGGACACTTGTGGCTGTCACGAAGTCCTTGAGAAACACTCCCGAGGGAAGCAAGTGCGCATGACCATGAAGACGGCCGAAGCTGCGGAGTCCCCGGCGGTGATGCAGGCCAACCGGAGGACTCACGAGAGGGTGACGGCGACTTTCGACGTGCGCTTCCAGGAAGCTCAGGATGCCGCGCGAGCGCTTCGCGCGTACTCGCTCAACCTGTCGGCGGGAGGGCTGTGCCTGCGCACGCGCCGCTCCTACGACGTGGGCTCGCGTGTGCGCCTTCAGATGACCGTGAGCGGTGAGGATTTCGACCTCGAGGGCATCATCTCGTGGGTGCGTGATGATGCAGAGGCCATCGGCGTGCGCTTCGTCGACGTCTCCGAGGTGGACCAGGCCCGCCTGCAGCGCGTGGTGACGAGCTTCAAGCGCTGAAGAGGCGGGGCCATCATGGCCCCGCCGGGTGGTGCGCTACTGGCCGTGCTGCCGTTCCAGGTCGGCGTGGCGCATCACCAGGTTGTCCACCTGCACGAAGCCGCAGGCCTCGTAGAAGTCCCGCAGCTCCACCAGGGCGTAGGCGCTCACCTCGAGCCGCTTCACGCTCAACGCCCGGGCGCCACAGCGCTCGAGCACCTGCTGCATGAGCGCCCGGCCCACGCCGCGCCGCCGCCAGGTCTCCGTTACCACCAGCTCGTCCACCGTGGCGATGCGCCCACGCAGCCTCAGCTGCGGCCGGTGCGACAGCGACACCATGCCCACGGGCCGATCCTGCGGGTCCGCCGCCACGAAGATTTCAATCTCCGGATGGCTGATGACCCAATGGACCGTCTGGGCATCCGAGCCGTGGGCATAGCCCATTTCGCGCAGAAGGGAGGCCAGGCTCTCGGCATCACCGCGACGCGCGCGGCGGATGCGGAAGGGAGGAGCGTCCGGGGCAGGGTTTCTTGAGGGCGTCGATTGCACGGCCCTCGCAGTGTAACCAAGGCGCGGGCAACCTCGCAAAGGCGGAGGGCGGCTCCGGGTGTTTATCCGGGCCGCCCCCACGCGCTTACGCTTACATCCCCACTCGCGGTGTGTGGCTCAGGGCTGCTCGGCCGCCAGTGCGCGGATGGCGGCGGTGATGTCCCCCTGCTGGGGGACCGAGGCCATCTCCAGCGTGTCCGCCAGGCCGATGCCCGGCACGAACTTGCCGGCCAGCAGCCGGGGTGGCGCCATCAGCTTGTAGAAGAGCTCTTCCACCGTGCGGCGCACCAGGTGCTCACCGAAGTTGGTCACCTCGGTGTCCTCGTTCACGTACAGCACGCGGCCCGTCTTCTCCACGGAGCCCTTGATGAGCTCCCAGTCGTACGGCCACAGGGTGCGCATGTCGATGACCTCGGCGTCCACGCCCTCGCCGGCCAGGTCGTCCGCGGCCTTCTTGCACAGCGGCAGCGTGCGGCCGTAGCTCACCACCGTCACCTGCGAGCCCGCGCGCACCACCTTGCCCTTGCCGATGGGCACCGCGTAGGCCTCGAGCCGCGGCCACTGCGGCTTCCACTGCGAGCGGTCTCCCAGCGGCGCGTCGATCATCTTCGACAGCAGCTTCTCGTCGTCCGGCTCTCCCGGAATGCGCTCCTCGCCCTTGATGCGCAGCAGCGCCTTGGGCTCCAGGAACATGACGGGGTTGATCTCCTGGCAGGCGGAGATCATCAGGCCGTACGCATCCAGCGGGTTGGAGGGGATGACGATCTTCCATCCCGGGATGTGGGTCGCCGTCGCGTCGAAGGAGTGCGAGTGGTAGATGGAGCCGCGGATGCCGCTGCCCACCGGCGTCTTCACCACCATGGGGAGGTTCCAGTCCCCGTTGGTGGCCCAGCAGGTGTTGCCGGCGATCTTCAGCAGATCGATGGTGTTGTAGATGTAGTCGGCGAACTGGATCTCCGCGACGGGCCTGGAGCCGGCCATGGCCAGACCGATGGCCATGCCGATGATGCCGCGCTCGTCCAGGGGCGAGTTCCACGCCGTCTTGAGGCCCTGCGTGGCGGTGAAGACGCCGCCCAGGGGCGGACCCACGTCCTCGCCGAAGATGTCGGTGACGCCGAGGTGCTCCTCGGCGTAGTGCAGGGCCATGCGAACGGCCTGTGCCATGTTGGCCATGGGTTACTTCCTCTCCGCGAAGATGTGGTTCCAGATGGTCTCGGGGGCCGGCAGCGGCTCCTCGCGGACCTGACGGGCCATGGCGGCCATGTCCTCGGTGTAGCGGTTGCGCAGGTCGTCCATCTCCTTGCGCGAGAGGACGCCGTGCTTCTCCAGGCGCTCCTCGAAGAGGGCCAGGCAGTCCGTCTCGTTGCCCACGAAGTTGGCGCCGGACGCGGAGGAGTGGCCGTACAGGCGCGACACCATCGCCTCCATCAGGAACGGCTTGCGCTCCTTGCGCACGTACTCCATGGCCTCCCGCAGCTCCAGGTAGGCGTTGATGGGATCGTTCCCATCGATCGTCTTGGTGCGCATGTTGAAGGCCTTGCCGCGATCCGCCACATGCGTCTCGCCGTGCTGGCCCTCGGCCGACGTGGAGATGCCCCACTTGTTGTTGGTGACGATGATGAGCACGGGCAGCTCGTTGCCGGGGCGCGAGCTCCACACCAGGCACGAGGCGAAATCGCCCTCGGCCGTGCCCGCGTCACCGCCGGTGACGATGGTGATGCCGTCGCCGCCGTGGCGCTTCTGCGCCAGCGCCGTGCCCGGGGCCATCACGTACTGCACCTCGATGGGCGAGGACACCGGGGCGATGTTCCACTCGCGCTTGGAGAAGTGGCCCGCGAAGTTGCGGCCGCCGGAGTAGGGATCAGACGCCACGTTCTTCATCTGCCGCAGGGCCCCGATGGGGTCCTCGCCCAGCGCCATCATCGTGGCTGACTGGCGGTAGTGCGCGTGCAGGTAGTCGTAGGCCGGGCCCTGGCCCTTCTTCATCAACAGGCCGAGGGGCACATTGAAGGCCTCCTCACCGGGGCCGCCGATCCAGAAGTAGCCGTGGCCCTGCTTGTACATCTGGATGAGGCGCTCTTCGAGGACGCGCGCCTTCACCATCAGGTCGTGCATCCGGACCAGGAGCTCCCGCTCGAGCGGAAGCGAGTCTTCTTCGCGATTCAGGAGGCGGGGTTTTGGCACGCGCGTCTCTCTCGTCATGGGTGGGAATCGGCGGCCCCCCTATAGCGCAAAGGTGCCCCGGAATCTCCAACGCCCCCGAGGATGAAATGTCCATCGGACATGCCGCGCTGCGGCGTAGGCGGAGGCCTCGTCACGAAGCGTTCACACCTGGCACGAGTCGTTACACGGACGTGCCGGGAGGGCTGTTCGAAGCCAGCAGGCGGGCTGATGGGGGCGGGTGACCGGCCCGCGCGTCTCTCTCCTAACGGGAGCCCTCGCGCGTCGCTGGTGGCTCCGATGGGGGTTGCTCCCCGGGAGGGGGATCGGGCTGGGACTCCACGTCCCGCAGGGGGACCAGCCGCGAGAGCAGCGGCCCTCCGTGCTTGAGGCGCGCGATGCGCTGCGAAGGGTAGATGCCCCGCTGCCCCGTGAGGAGGTAGGCGGTGACGGTGACGATGACGACGTGGGGGAGGACGCCCGCCCCGAGCAGCTCCACGGCCATGAGGGACAGGGCCAGCGGAGTGTTGGCCGCGGCCCCGAAGAGCGCGGCGAGCCCCACGCCCGCCGCCAGGTCCAGCGGCAGACCGAGCAGCCGGGCCAGCACGTTGCCGAGCGCCGCGCCCACGAAGAAGAGGGGGGTTACCTCGCCCCCGAGGAAGCCGGCGCTCAGCGTGATGGCGGTGAAGAGCAGCTTGAGGGCGAAGGCCTCGGACGGAAGGGTGGGGTCCACGAAGGAGCGTTCGATGGTGGGCACGCCCAGGCCGAGGTAGTCGCTCGTGCCCACCCCCTTCCAGAGCACGACGATCAGGGCCCCGCCCAGGGCCATGCGCAGGGGGAGGGATGGGACGCTCTTCTCCAGCCGCTTCTTGAGGAAGTGGACCAGCTCCACGAACACCACGGCCACCCCCGCCACCGCGACACCGAAGACGAGCCACTTGCCGAGCACCCCCGGCGTGAGGGGCAGCGCCGCCGGCGTGGGGTACACCGTGTGGTGGATGCCGAGCGAGCGGGTGACGAGGTCCCCCACCACCGAGGCCACCAGCGCCGGGACGAGGGCCTCGTAGCTCATGCGCCCCACGCAGACGACCTCGAGCCCGAAGACGGTGCCCGCGATGGGCGTGCCGAAGACGGAGCCGAAGCCCCCGGCGATGCCGGCGGCGAGCAGCTCGCGGCGGGTGTCGGGCGACACGCGGAAGCGGTGCGCCACGGCGTCGGCGAGGCTCGCCCCCATCTGCACGGCGGTGCCCTCGCGCCCGGCGCTGCCTCCGAAGAGATGGGTGAGCACCGTCCCCAGCAGCACCATGGGCGCCATGCGCACGGGAATCTGCTTGTCACCTTCGTGCACCGTGTCGATGACGAGGTTGTTACCGCCCCGGATGGGGTTTCCCCATCGGGCGTAGAGCGCACCGAGGACGAGGCCCGCCAGCGGCAGGGTATGGACGATGGCCTCGTGCGAGGTCCGGAAGTGCGTGGCCTGATCCAACAAATACAGGAACACCGCCGAGGCCACGCCGCACACGGCACCCACCACGGAGCCGAGGGCGAGCCACTGCCCGAAGGAACGCGCGCGCTTGTTCAGGGACACCGCCAGCCCTGTAGGGTTTCCAGGGGGACGGGTCAATCCCGAAGGACCTCACTACCAGCGAAGTTCCGCCCGGACCCGTCGCGAGTCCACCCCTCTGTGTTCCAACAGGGGGGACTCGCCTGGCAGGAAAAGTGCGCTAGAGTCGCGGCCTCTCAGAGTCCGATAGCCGTCGCGCTCCCCCCCAAGCGCCGAACAGAGTCCTGCCTTGTCCAACGCCCCTCTGCCCTCCCAACCCCCCCCTGGTGGGCCGGTCGAGCATCCGGAGTCTACCCTTACCGGTACCGCCACCCGTGTGGCGGGCACTACCTCGACGACGCTCTCTCCCCTCTATCCAGAGATGACGGGCACCATCGTGGCCCCCCTGGAAGCCGGCGAGCTCCCCGATGTGGCCGCCATCCGCGGGCTCCGGTTGGATCAGCTCCTCTTCGTCACCACCGGCGTGCTGGTGGGCGTCATCGTGGGCCTGCTCGCCTCCGTGGCCTGGGTGTCCACCAAGTCCCAGTTCGAGGAGACGTCGGGGCGCTTCACCGAGCAGGTCCAGAACCAGGCCACCGAGCTCGGCCAGACGCTCAGCCATACCCTGTCGCTCACCTCGGCCACCTCGCTGCGCGACAACAACTACGCCTTCCTCTCCGAGGTGGCGCGCTCCATCATCGCCGACAACCCCAACATCCTCCGCGTGCAGATCTACGACGCGGACAGCCAGCTCGCGGCGGACTCGTCGCCGGAGGCGAAGCTGGGCACCTCCACCGAGCGCAAGCCGGAGCGGCGCTGGGCCAGCGCGCTCTACCAGGGCAAGCCCATCATCGAGTACCAGGAGCCCATCGACTACGGCTCCCAGAGCGGCCAGGGCGTGGTCGTCATCAGCTATTCGCTGGAGTCCCTGCAGAAGCAGCTCCACGAGCTGGAGACGTCCAAGCAGGAGTCGCTGCGCCGCAACACCACCACCATGGCCGGACTGGGTGTGGGCTTCCTGCTGGTGGCCGGTGTGCTGGTGGCCATCCAGAGCCGCCGCATCACCCGGCCCCTGGGCGTGCTCACCGGCAAGGTGATGCAGCTGGCCGCTGGAGACCTGGGCGCGCGCGCCGAGGTGGTGCGGGGCGCCGGGCGCGAGGTGACCACGCTCGGGGTGGTGTTCAACCACATGGCCGAGCGCATCAACGTGCTGCTCGAGGACGTGCGCGCCAAGGCCCAGCTCGAGCGCGACGTGTCGCTCGCGCGCACCGTGCAGGAGACGCTCCTTCCCGGCCGCGAGGGCTTCCAGGCGGGCCCGCTGCGCATCGCCGGCCTCGTCGTCACCGCGGACGCGTGCGGCGGCGACTGGTGGACGCGCGCCGCCCTGGATGATCGGCGCGTGGTGATCGGCATCGGCGACGTCACCGGCCACGGCCTCGCCACCGCCCTGGTGGCCACCAGCGCCACCAGCGGCTTCGCCGCGGCCATGACGATGCGCCCGCCCGCGGAGATCTCCGCCCAACTCCTCATCACCTCGCTCAACGTCACCATGGCCCACGTGGGCCGGGGCGAGCACCAGATGTCGAGCGCGCTGGCCGTCATCGACGTGCAGACGGGCGTCATCGACTACGCGAGCGGCGGCCACCCCAGCCCCATCGTCTTCAACCGCAATACCCGCCAGGTGGCCTCGCTGCCGGCGCGCGGCGCGCTGCTGGGCGCCTCCGCCAGCTCCCAGTACGCCTCGCGCCAGGCCCAGCTGCGGCCCGGTGACGTCATCGTGTGGTACACGGACGGCCTCACCGAGTCCCGTGACGCCAGCCAGAAGCAATACGGTACCCAGCGCCTGGCCTCCGCCCTCCAGGTCAACGCCCACCTGTCCGCCGAGGCCCTGCGCGATGCCATCCTGGCCGATGCGCGTGCTTTCAGCGCCGGCCTCAAGGCGCAGGATGACATCACCGTGGTCGTCGCCGAGTTCAGCCCCGCCTCCCCATGAGTCGCATGAGACGCCTCTTCCGACCCCCCGTCCGCCGCCTCGTCGCGGCCCTCGTCGTCGCGCATTCGCTCGCCGGAACGGCCGCGTTCGCCCAGTACCGCCCACCCCCTATGACCGAGTCGCAGCGGCTCGTCCGGGAAGGTGAGTCGGCCCAGGTGGACGCCAGCGCCGCCGCCGCCTCGGGCGACAAGAAGCGCGCCGAGACCAAGTACCGCAAGGCCCTGGAGCTCTTCGAGAAGGCGCTCGCCGCCGAGCCGACCTCCGTGCCGGCCGCCGCGGGCCTGGGCGCCGTGGGCCTCGCCCTCCAGGACTACGCCCGCGTCGCCGAGCGCCTGGCCCCGGTGTACGCGGCCAACCGCGACTCGCTCGACCTGGCCTATCCGCTGGGCATCTCGCTCTTCAAGCTCAAGCGCTACGAGGAGGCGGTGCCGGTGCTGCAGCAGGTGACCGTGGCCAACCAGCCCGAGCACCTGCTCGTCCACTACTACCTGGGCAGCTACTACGCCCTCATCGCGATGGATGGTGACGCGACGGTGGCGGAGCTGCAGGCCTACCTGGCCCAGCGCCCGGAGCGGATCGCCGGCAACGACCATCAAATCCACGAGCTGCTCGGCCGCGGCCACCTGCTGAGGAACGACCCGGCCGCGGCGCGCCTGTCCTTCGAGCGGGCCCAGGTGGGCCGGGCCGAGTCCGTCTCCATCCAGATGGGGCTGGGCGCGGTGCTGGAGCTGGAAGGCAAGCTGGCCGAGGCCATGGCGCTGCTCGAGGGCCTCACCGTGCGCTTCCCGCAGGTGCCCGAGGTCCGCGAGCGCCTGGGGCGGCTGTTGCTGGAATCGAAGGATCTGCCGCGCGCCGAGGTGCAGGCGCTGGCGCTGGTGAAGCTGGGCGGCACGCCGGCGGCGCACATGCTGCTGGGTGACGTGCGGCTGGCCCAGGGCCGTCCCGCCGAGGCGGAGACCGAGTACCGCAAGGTGCTGGAGCAGGTCCCGAACGACGTGACCGCGCAGATCGCCGTGGGCATGGCGCTGCAGCAGCAGGGCCGCAACGAGGAGGCCATCTCCTTCCTGGAGGGCGCCGTGCAGTCGGGCGCGGACAGCCTGGAGCTGTGGGCCACGCTCGGCAGCGTCAATCGCCGCGCCGGCCGCTACGCGCGCGCCGTGGAAGTGCACCGCCGCGTGCTGGAGATGACCCCCAAGCAGGCGCTCGGTTACGTGCTGCTGGGCGCGGACCACTTCGCCACCGGCCAGTGGGACCTGACCATCGACGACTACACCCACGCCCTCAAGCTGGAGCCGGAGCACGCCGAGGCGAAGAAGTGGCTGGCCCGCGCGCTGGCCCACCGCGCCCGGGATCGGGCCGGCAACGGGCGCGTGGATGACGCCGTGCGCGACCTGCGCCGTGCCTTCGATCTGGAGCGCTCGTCCGCCATGGCGCGCCGGTTGGGCGCCGTCCTCCTTCAGCAGGGCTCCTACGCCGAGGCCCGCAAGGTAATGGAGCAGGGCGTGCAGATGCCCGAGGCCGCCTGGCGCGAGCACCTGCTGCTCGGCTACGCGCGGCTGGGCGCGGGCGCTCCCAAGGAGGCGCTCGAGTCCTTCGAGACGGCTGGACGGATGGCCCCGGACGTGGCCTCGCTGGCCGACGTATCCGCCGGCTCGGCCCTCGCGGAGCTGGAGCTCGGGCAGGTGGATGCCGCCCTCAAGCGGCTGGCCGAGCCCGGCACCTCCAAGCGCGCCATCGAGGTGACGCGCGCCAACCTCTCGCGCGCCCACCTGCGTCGCGCCTTCGCCCGCCTGGAGGCCGGTGACGGCGCGGGCGCCCGCCAGGACGTGGAGTCCGCGGAGCGCGCCGGGGTCGGTGGCGGCTCGTCCAGCCTGGGCCGTCTGGCCGCCTTCGCCAAGGCGCTCGCCCAGGCGGAGGAGGGCCGCTTCGCGGAAGCGAGCGCGGGCCTCAAGCGCTCGCTCACCCCCACGCCCGAGTGGGCCCGTCCCAACACCCGTCAGCTCGCCGACGCCTTCGTCCTCTACCGCCGCGATCTGCTGCCACAGGCGCGCAGGGCGCTCACGGCCGCCACGAAGCGCCCCATCCCCGAGCAGGCGCAATGGACGGCGGCCTTCACCAGCGCGCTCCACCGCCGCGAGGCCGAGCGCGCCTATGCGTCCGGCAACATGAGGGCCGCGGAGAAGGCCCTCAAGGCCGCGCTGGCCCTCTCGCCGGACAGCGCCGCCCTGCAGCACAACCTCGCCTGCGTCGCCTACCGCGGCAAGAAGACCGCGGACGCCGTGGCCATCTGGCGCAAGCTCGAGGGCACCGTGCCCCAGGCCACGCTCAACCTGGGCATCGACGCCCAGGAGCGCCGCCGCGAGATGGGCGAGGCCGTGGATTCCTATCGCCGCTACCTCGCCTCGGGCGGGCCGCGCGCCGCCGCCGTCCGGGAGTGGAAGGATCGCCTGCAGATGATCTACGGCCTGTCCGAGCCGGCGAACCCCGCCCCGACCTCCAACCCCGAGCCCTCCAGCGCCACCGCTTCGGATATCACGCCATGATTTCCTCCCGCTCGTTCCTCCTGGGCCTCGCGCTGGTGTGCGCGTGGGCGCCCGCCGCTGGCGCGGCCGCCAGGAAGGCCACCCTGGGCGTCTTCCTGCCCACCACCCTCACCGACGGTCAGCAGCGCTTCCAGTACGCCGAGTCGCTCGCCGCGAAGCTTTCGGCGGCCACCGGTCGTGCCACGGCGGCCAAGAGCTTCGCCCGCTACGAGGACTTCTCGAAGGCCGTCTCCGAGGGCATCATCGACTTCGCCGTCGTGGACTCCTGGGCCGCGGTGCAGCTCGGCGCCAAGGCCACCCCGGTGGCGCTCGCCCCGCTCTCCGGTGAGACGTCCCAGCGCTGGGCCATCATCTCCACCGCGAAGGGCTCGGTGAAGGATCTGGCCGGCAAGCGGCTCGCCATCGTCAAGGGCGCGGGCGCGACGGATTCCAGGTTCGTCACCAACGTGGTGCTGGCCGGTGACCTGGACGCCAAGAAGCACTTCAAGTTGACCTCGGTGCCCAACGTGGAGTCCGCCCTCAAGATGCTGGAGGCCAAGGGCGCCGAGGCCGCGCTGGTGCCGCTGGCGCACGTGCCCGAGGGGGTCCGGGTGCTCTTCCGCAGCAGCAAGGTGCCGGGCGCCGTCCTCGTGGGCATGCGCGGCGACGCGGACGACCTGACACAGAACCTGCAGAAGCTCGAGCCGGTGGCCCCCTTCGGTGCCTTCGTCGCCGTGCAGGGCAAGGAGCTGGAGGACTTCCGCAAGCTGCTCCAGAGAGGTCCTCCCCGCCGCCAGCCCGTGCTGGTGGAGGCGCCCGCACTGCGCGTGGAGACGAGGGCCCTCATGGAGCCCTCCGCCCTCCAGCCCGTTCTTCCTTCCTTCGCCGATGCCCTGGAGGTCTCGGCGGAACAGCCGGATGACTGACCGGGAAGGGGGGGCGACTTTCCCCTTCTTGAAAAGTTAGAGTAATCACAATTCAACAACCTGGGCGTTCGGCGACAGCCGACGCAATGACCGCCAGGAAAACGCGCCACCCGGCCAGTCCTGGTGTCTCCTGAACGCTTCTCCTTCACCTCGCGGGACGTAGAGAACGATGCACTCGACTCGAATCGCTTGGCTCCCGGCCCTCGTCGGGCTGATGTGTGGCCTCGCCTCTGGAATTGGGGCGGCGCAGACGAAGAGCGGGCCCACCGCCCAGGCGGCGGATGTCCCGACGGCGCGCAAGCCCTTGCCGCTGCCGCCTCCCTCCACGTCGAACGTCCCCCAGCGCGCGCCCTTCACGGGTCCGTCCACCTCGCGACCGCTGCCTCCGCCCTCGGGCCTGGCCGGGGTGGACATTCCGGATCCGCTCTCCGCTACCAGTGACTCCTCGCTGGAGGAGTCCGTGCAGCAGCTGCTCAGCGAGGCGGTGGTGTCCACGGCCTCCAAGCGCAGCCAGCGCATCGCGGACGTGCCGATGACCATCTCCTGGATTCCCGCCGAGGAGCTGGAGGGCACCGGCCAGTTCACCCTGTGCGAGGCCATCCAGTACTTCCCCGGCATGGAGTGCCGGCGGGGCTCCATGCGCAAGGCGGCGGTGAGCGCGCGCGGCCTGGGCTCCAACTACCTCTCCAACCGGCTCCTGCTGCTCAAGGACGGCCGGCCGCTGACGGACCCCTGGACGGGCCAGTTCTACGCGGACGAGACCACGCCGCTGAGCAACCTCAAGCAGATCGAAGTCATCCGGGGCCCCGGCTCCTCGCTGTACGGCTCCAACGCCTTCAGCGGCGTCATCAACATCATCGAGCGCCAGCCCTCGGACCTGATGCAGGACGGGCGGAACTGGGGCGCGGACGCGCGGCTGCTCGCGGGCCAGGATCGCACCTGGCGCGCCCAGGCCACTGCGGCGGGCCGGGGCGGACCGGTGGAGGCGCTCGTCAACTACTACGGCTTCGGCTCGGACGGCCCCCAGCTCTTCAATGATCCGCGGCAGAACCTCGTGGACACCAACGAGGACTCGCTGGTGCACCAGGTGAGCGGCAAGGTGCAGGTGAAGGGGCTGCGGCTGGACGCCGACTTCACCACCGCCGAGCTCGGCCGCCCCGGTGGCCACCAGATCTCCACGGTGGGCAACTGCGGCCGCTGCCACTACACGCCCGACGACGTCGAGAAGGTGCAGAACTTCAACGCGAGCGCGCAGTTCGACCAGCAGGTGTCCGACAACCTGCGCGTGTTCGCCCAGGCGTACACCCTCTTCAAGCGCCGCCAGGTGGAGATGGAGAACGCCTTCGACGAGGGCAATCCCCAGGCGCCGCTGGGCAAGCGCCGCCGGCTGGGCGGTGAGGCTCGCGCGCTCCTCTCTCTGGGTGACCTGACCGTCACCTTCGGCGGTGACTACAAGAACGACCTGGTCAACAACCCCAACGTGCTGCCCGGCCTGTCGCTGGACGACACGCGGCAGCAGATCCTCGGCGGCTTCGTCGACGCCGAGTTCCGGCCCGTCAGCCAGCTCGTGCTCAGCGCGGGTGCCCGCTACGACAAGTACATGATTCCGGAGACGGTCTGGCAGGCACGCACGGATCAGATCTCCCCGCGCGCCAGCGTGGTGTTCCACGCCCGGCCGGATCTGTCCTTCCGCGCCAACTACGGCCGCGCCTTCCGCGCCCCCACGCTGGCGGAGCTGGCCATCAACCAGCAGATGTACGCGGCCACGCTGCTGGGCAACGGCAACCTGAACGCCGAGACGCTGGACACCTTCGAGGCGTCGATCGACTTCTGGCCGTTCGACCGCACGGTGCGCATGACGGGCACGGGCTTCTACAACCTGGCCAAGAACTTCATCAACCAGGAGCTCCTCTTCGGCTCCACGTCGCAGTTCAAGAACGTGGGTGACGCGCGTGTGGCGGGCTTCGAGCTGGAGGCGGCGGCGCAGGTGGCGGCCATCAACTCGTCGTTCGACGTGTCGTACCAGTTCCTGAACGCGCGCGCGCTCGCCTTCGAGGGCCGGCCGGAGCGCCCGCTGGACTACGCGCCCCAGCACCGCGTGTACGCGCGCGGCCGGACCAACTTCGGCAAGTTCGCCTTCGCCGAGCTGTACGCCATCTACGTGGGGGACCGCTTCGATCCGGGGTTCCTGGAGAATTCCGACACGGGTGAGCTCGAGCAGGTGAAGCTGCCCGGCTACTTCACCGCCACCGCGCGCGTGGGGGCCAATGTCACGAAGGGGCTGACGGTATCGGTGCTTGGCTCCAACCTCTTCAACGCGAAGTATGAGGAGTCCCACGGATTCCCCGCGCCCCCGCTGAGTGTATTCAGCGAGGTCAAGTTCCAGTACTGAGTCGCCACGTGAGAGTCGCCCATCGCCCGGGGGCCGCCACCGGCCTCCACCTCATCGCGGATCCCTCGCTGGCTCCCGCCTCGCTGGAGCAGGCCGCGCCCACGCTCGTGCGCGGGGGCCTGCCGTTGGTGACGGGGCGGGCGGGCGTGCCGCGGGAGCCGGTGCGCGAGCTGGTCCTCTTCGACGGTCGTCTGGGGCCGTCCCACGCGGCGCTGCTGGAGAAAGACCCGGCGGCGCTGCTGCTGGCCACGCGCGAGCCGGGGGGCCTCCCGTCCGCGTGGGAGGTGCGGGTGCTGGCCGCGCTCATGCGGGGCGAGTCGATGCTGCCTCTCGGGGCGGCCGTGGCGAAGCTGTGGTTGGAGCAGGTGGTGGACATCCAGAGGGCCTCGTCCGAGGCCGCCGCGCGGGTGGAGTCCTCCCAGGGCAGCCGGAGCGCGGCCCACCTCGCGGCCGAGGTGATGCACGAGCTGGCGGCCAACGCGCTGCTGGACGCTCCGGTGGATGCGAACGGCACGCCGCTCTATGCCCACCGGCGCGACTCGGTGCGGGCCGTGGCGCCGGAGCACGTCTGCCAGGTGGCGTTCGCGGTGGGCGAGGGCGGCCTCTACCTGGAGGCGGTGGATCTCTTCGGACGGTTGACGCCCGGGCCCATCGCGCGAGCCGTGGCCTCGCTGGGTGGGCGTCTGCAGGTGAACGCCTCGGGTGGTGGGGCGGGGTTGGGGATGCGGCGCATCCTGGACGCGTGCGATCTCATCGCGGTGCGCGTCGTGCCAGGGAAGGAGACGCGGATGCTGGGCGTTGTCGGGCTCGGGGAGGCGCGCCGCCGCGCCGCGCTCCCCAAGTCGTTGCTGTACTTCAAGCCGGAATGAGGAGCGGGACGGTGGAGACGCAGCAGGGTTCCAATGCCACTATCAGCCGCGTGCGCGTGGGTACCATCAACCACGTCCGCATCGCTGGCGTCATCGATGAGACGTTCCCGCTGACGTCGTCCTCGCCGGACCTCGGTGGGCTCATCATCGTCGATCTCGGCCAGGTGGAGCGCATCAGCTCCTTCGGCGTGCGGCGGTGGATCGAGTTCGCCAGCAAGCTGCCTCCTGGAGGCATCGCGCTCTACGTGGTCAACGCGCCACCGGTGATGGTGGACCAGCTCAACATGGTGGAGGGCTTCGCCGGCGTGATGCGGGTGCTGTCGGTGCTGGCGCCCTACACGTGCCGCGCCTGCGGCGAGGATCGGCTGCGACTGGTGGATTTGCAGGCGGATGCGCCCATCATCGCCGAGGGCCGCGCCCCCGAGCACTCCTGCCCGGTGTGCGCCGGCAAGCTGGAGTTCGCGGATCTGCCGAGCGAGTTCTTCGACTACGCCCGGCGCCAGCAGTTCGGCACGGTGGATCCGGTGGTGATGCGCTACCTGCGCGCCACCACGCCCAGCGCGCCCAGCTCGCTCACCGCGCACCTGAAGATCGTCCAGGACGACATCACGTACATCACCCTCGCCAGCGAGTTGAAGGGGGACCTGAACGTGCGCCGGCTGGCCTCGGGCCTGGAGGGGCGCGTCGCCTTCGACTTCTCGCACGTCACCAAGGTGGAGCCCGAGGCCGTCCCCAAGCTGGAGCAGGTGCTCAGCACGGCGGCGCAGGGCGCCAAGGTGGTGCTGTGCCGGGTGCCCCCGCCGGTGCTCAGCGCGCTGGCGCGCTTCACCAAACAGCTCACCGCGCGGATCGGCACGCTGTGGCTGCCGTGTGAGTGCCGCAACTGCGGCCACGAGCACCACCAGCGCGCCCTGGCCTCCGAGTACCTGGCCAAGCTGCGCGCCAACGCCAGCCCCGAGCGCGAGTGCCCCATCTGCGGCGGGACCGCGCGGCTTCCCTCCATTCCCCAGCTGGTGCCGCTTCTCAGCCGCTCGTCGCTGGTGGAGCAGCCACTGGAGGACCTCGAGGCGCTCGAGCCGCGGGCCCTCAGCCAGTACCTCTTCGGCTCCACCAACGTGGATCCGAACGTCAAGGGCGGCAGCACGGACATCAGCAACTCCATCAGTGCCACCAAGCTGCAGATCATCCGCCGGCTGGGCCAGGGCGGTATGGCCGAGGTGTTCCTCGCCAAGCAGGTGGGCGTGAAGGGGTTCGAGAAGTTCGTGGTGATGAAGAAGATCCTCCCGCAGTTCGCGGAGAACGGGGAGTTCGTCGACATGCTCTTCGCGGAGGCGCGGGCCAACGCGCGCCTCACGCACCCCAACGTCGTGCAGACCTTCGACGTGGGCATGAACGACGGCGTGGCGTACATCCTCATGGAGTACGTGCGCGGCCCGGATCTCAAGAAGCTGATGAACGAGCTGCGGCGCAAGGGCCTGGCCCTGCCCATCGAGCACGCGCTGCGCATCGTCGCCGAGACGGCCGCGGGCCTGCACTACGCGCACAGCTACGTGGACCCCGCTGGCGTGCCCCACCCGGTGGTGCACCGCGACGTGAGCCCCCACAACGTCCTCATCTCGCTCGATGGCGCCATCAAGCTGAGCGATTTCGGCATCGCCAAGGTGCAGGGCGAGGAGAACACCCAGGCGGGCGTGCTGAAGGGGAAGATTTCCTATATCTCCCCCGAGGCCGCCGCGGGCCGCCCCCTGGACGCGCGCAACGACGTGTTCGCCCTGGGCGTGGTGCTCTTCGAGCTGCTCACCGGCCAGCTGCCCTTCAAGCGCGACCACGACGCGGCCACGCTCAGCGCCATCGTGCGCGAGCCGGCGCCCGTGCCGTCGCAGCTCAAGCCGAACATCCCCCAGGACGTGTCGGATCTCATCCTGCGCGCCCTGGTGAAGGATCCGGCGCGCCGCACGCCGTCCGCCGCGGCCATGCGCGAGGAGATCGAAGCGGTGATGGCCCACCACCGCCTCAATTCGTCGCCAGCGGCGGTGGCCCAGTTCTTCAAGGCCACGCTGGGCGAGCGGCTCGCGGAGTTCGGACCCACCCAGAATGGTCCGTTCACGGGCTCGTTCCCGAGCGTGGGAGGACAGCAGAGCACGGGCTCGGGCAGTCCGCCTCGCCCCCTCGTCGCCCCGGGCGGGACGGGCGAGCCCGCGGCGGGCTCGAGTCCCCGGCCTGGCGCCGGTACCGGACAGCCTGGCGCAATGCCGCAGCCCCAGGCGGTGGCGGCACCGCGTCCACCACCGCCTCCTCCCGGCGCTGCTGGCGCGGACGAGCGCACCGAGGTCTACCGGTCGGCGCAGCAGGGCCTCATCGCTCCCAATGCCCTGCCTCCCGAGCCTCCCACACTGAACGTCTCGGCTCATGAGCCCGCGGTGCCGGCCGCGCCCTCGCGCTCCATGCCGGCCGTGCCCTCGCGCTCCGTGCCGGCCGTGGCGCCTCCCGTGCCGCCACCTCCGCCGCCGACCGTGGCGTCGCGTCCGGCGGCTCTGTCCTCGCCGGGCATGGCCTCCGTGCCCGCGTCCATGCCGGCGCGTCCGTCCCTGTCCGTACCCGCGGTACCGCCCAGGCCGTCCCTGGCCTCCGCGCCCGTGGCGCCTCCTCGTCCGTCCGGGCCCGCGCTGCAGCCCGCCGTCCCGGTGTCCGGCCGCACTGCGACCCAGGTCTCGCCTGGCGCTCCTCCCGTGGGTGCGCCTCCCAGGACTCCGGCTCCCGCGGCGCAGCCCCCCGCTCCCAAATCCTCGCCGCTCAAGTGGATCATCCTGGGCGCCGTCGGGCTCGTGGTCGTGGGTGGGGCCGGCGTGGTGGTTCCCAAGATGCTCTCGGGCGGCGGTGTCGAGGTGATCAACCGTGAGCCGGGCGAGCAGCTCTACGCCGCGGGCCTCCGGGTGGATGACCCTGGCAGCCTCGATCTGGCCGGCGTCAATCAGAACGTCGTCTCGACCGCGAAGAACGGTCAGTTGCGCCGCTTCGGAATCGCGGTGCGCAAGGACCTCATCGACGTGCGCACCCTGCCCGAGGCCAGGCCGGAGCCGGGCAGCAAGGGCACGTTGAGCGTCGGCGGGCAGCCGGGTTGCTTCGTCAAGGTGGGCGAGGAGATGGCGCCCGGTGCGACGCCGGTGTCGATGCCGATCGAGGCCGGCAAGGAGATCGAGGTGATCGTCACCTGCCCCAATCAGCCGGTGTGGTCGCGGTGGGTGATGGCGGTGCCGGGGCAGGAGGTGCAGGTCGTCCCGCTGCCGAAGAACTAGGGAGAGCCCTCGCTCTCCAGAGGCCCGAAGGGCTGGTGCGTCACCCATGAAGGGCTGGACTCTCTTTCCCCACCTCGTCGTCCGCACCACGGGGTTTCCCTTCGAGCGGCTGGAGAGCCTGCGCTGTCCCGAGGCGGCGGCGAGCGCCCGGACGCTGTGGGCCGAGCAGCGTGCTCTGGAGGCGCTGAAGGCGAGCGGTCCGCGTCTGCACCGGCCTCCGCCCGCCGTCCTGGCGGCGTTGAAGGCGGGGCGCCCGGTGGAGGTGGAGGGCCTGGAGTCCCCCGGGTTCTTCGCCGGCTACAACGTCCACGCCCGGGCCGCGCAGGAGGCTGCTTCCGCCTTCGAGTCGGCCTTCACCCGCGAGTCGGCCCGGGTGGAGGAGGCGCTCGCGGCGCTGCGCACGGAGCCCCGCTTCCTGGAGGCGGTGGCCAGCTCCAGCCCTCCGGTGGCGAGGGATTTGATCGCTGGCCGGGACGGGGCCCGGCTGAAGCGGCAGGTGGCCAGCTACCTGCAGCGCCTGTGCGCGAAGAACGAGACGATGAGCTTCTTCGGCCCCATCAACTACGGCCGGGTGGAGCCCGACGCCCCCACGGGAGTCACGGTGCGCTGGTCCGGCCCGGAGTCGCTCGTGGGGCGAAACACCTTCGCCGCCTCGTGGTTGGTGCTGGGTCTGGTGCGCGCCATCGCCGCCGATCCAGAGGTGGCGCCTTGTCTCGTCCTGCGCCTCAAGTCCTTTGCCTCTCTGCCCCCGAGCAAGGGAGCGGCGCCCCGTCCCGCGAGCGTGGAGGAATTGCTCCCGAGGCTGGTGGAGGCCGTGGATGGGACGCGACCCTTGTCGGCCCTTCGCGAGGCGCTCGGGGTGGAGTGGCCGCTGCTGCTCGAGACCGTGGGCTTCGGCCTGCGGCGGAATCTGTTCACCCATCAGCTCGAGGTGCCCGCGGCGTCGCACCACCCGCTGGAGGACCTGGCCGAGCGGCTCGCTGGTCTCCCCGGCACCGCGGCGCGTGGGCACCTGCGCGCGCTGGAGGGGTTGCTGGGGTTGATGGCTCGCTATGGCGCGGCGGACGCTGCGGCCAAGATGGCGCTCAACGAGGAGATGGCGAAGCGCGCCCGGGAGTGCTGGAGCGTGGCGCCACAGGCTCCCACCTCGACGTCCGCCGAGGGCCACAACTTCTACCAGGACCGTCTCCCGATGCGGGAGGAGTGCGGCGGAGACCTGCGCCTCTCGCTGGGCGGTGAGCGCGCTCGGGAGCTGGCGCGGCGGCTGGAACCGGCGCTCGGGTTGATGGGCGAGGCGGCGCTGCGCACGCGCGAGGCGGCCCGGTCGGCCGTGGCGGCCCTGGTGGGCGCTCGGACGGTGCCGTTCTGGAAGGTGGTCGCGGCGTACGGTGAGAAGCCGCTGCCCTATGACACGTCCGTGGCCACGGCGCTCGCGGCGGCCATCTCCGACCCGGCGGCCTCCCGCGTGGAGTTGGATCCGGCGGTGCTCCCCACGCCTCGCGCGGACGTGGAGCTGCCGATCGTCACCTCGATTGATCTGCTCGTGGGCGCCTCGGACGTGGAGGCCTGGAGTCGCGGCGACTACGAGCTGGTGGTGGGGGACGTGCATGACACGGCCCTGGTGTGGGGCTGGGCACTGCAATTCCACGAGGCGCGCGGGCGGGTGGAGAGTGAGATGGTGCGGGCGCTCGGGGCGCTGCGGCGGCCGATGCCCTTCATCACCGTGCTGGCCTCGCGGCGCACCGGCCTGCTGCCCTCCGAGTTCCCCGGGCCCGTCGTCGAGCTGGGCGGAGTGAGTGCCCGGCCCTCGGCGTGGCGGTTGCCTTTCGATGACCTCCAGGTGGAGAGCGACGGGCGCACGGCTCGGCTGATGTCCACGCGGCTGGGCTCGGAGGTGTGTCTCTACAACGGCGAAATGGAGAGCCTGGTGCAGACGGCCTTCGCCCTGCCACGCGTCCGGCCCCTGCGAGTCTCGCTGGGGGCGCACACGCCCCGGTTGGTGCTCGGTGGCGCGGTGCTTCAGCGCGAGCAGTGGACGCTGGAGGACTCGGACGGGGAGGCGCTCCTCGCATGCAAGGATGACCGGGCCCGGCTCCGGATGGCGGTGGCCATCTGGGCGCGCAGGGGACTGCCGGACCACGTGTTCGCGAAGTTCCCTGGCGAGCGCAAGCCGGTGCTCATCGACGTGCGGAGCCCGGCGCTGCTGCGCGTCTTCGTCAACCTGCTCGAGCAGAAGGGCGAGGTGGTGCTGTCGGAGATGCGGCCCTCGCCCGAGCAACTGTGGCTGGGCGCGAAGGACGGGCGGCACACGGCGGAGCTGCGTTGCTGCTTCCTGTGGGGCACGGAGTCTCGGGAATGAGGCTGCTCGTCCTGCTTCCGCATCGTGACGTGACGTGTGTGCCGGATGCGCCCGAGGGCTGGCGGGTGCTCGACGTAGCGCGAGCCTTCTGTCAGCGCGTGATGGCACCGGAGACCCTGGCGCGAGCGGTGGAGACGCGGGAGCGCGGGCCCGCCACGCCCGAGACGATGCGGGAGTTGTTGCTGCTGCGCGCCGCGCTCGTGTTGGGGAAGCGGGGGAGGGCGGATCCACTGCGGCCCCTGCGAGCCCTGGGCGCGGTGCTGACGGCGCTCTCCGGTCCACCGTCGGGCGTGCGCCTGCGGCTGGACGATATCGAGTTGGAGGGTGGCACCACCGAGCGCTCGGCCGACGTGCTGCGGATTGTCCAGCGGCCCGCGCTCTACGACGAGGACCTGTCCCGTACGGTGGAGCACTTGCCGGGCGCGGAGCGGGTGCGGCTGTGGTTGGAGAGGGATCTGCAACTCCCCGCGGCAGTGGCGCTGGCGGCGGCGTGTCCGGCGTCGGTTCCGCTGGAGGTGGCGGGCCCCTTCGCGGCGATGCATCGCGCGGTGTTGGCGGCGCTCCCTATCTTTCAGCGGGCCTCGTTTCCCGAGGACGTGGCGCCTCTGCGTTGGAGGGTGGCGGCGCTGGACGCGGCGGATCCAGAGCCGCTCACCTGGGTCCCCGAGAACGTGCGTCCACCGGTGGACGGAGGGCCCTGGGCGGGCCATGTGCCGCAGGGGGCGTTGCTCGACCCGGAATCCCTCGTGACGAGCGGCTGTCGCACGGCGGTGGTGGGCTTCTGCTCGATGGACGAGGGCGGTGTCGTGGGCAGTGATGGCGTGCGTGTGCCGCTGGAGTCGCTGGTCGCTTCGGTGGAACGTCTGCGCTCCGGTGGAGCTCGAGTGGTGGCGGAGTGGTGGGTGGGGGCTCCCGGTGTGGACGAGGCCGCGCACGAGCGGACCTTCGCGCTGCTCGGGCAGCGTCCCGTGTTCGATTGGGTCTCGGGAGTGAGGCCGTTCCACTGGACGCGCGGGCGCCCTGGCGAGGACTTCGCGGGCGTGCCGGTGCGCTTCCTCGCGCCGCCCGAGGATCGGGATCTGGCGCGCACGGTGCCCTTCGAGGCGCAGGGGACGGTGCCTCACGCCCGCCTGCCGGAGTTGCTCACCTCGTTGGCGGGGAGGCTGCTGCAACGCGCGCCGCTCAGCCCGGGCCGGGTGGCCTGGGCCTCCATCCATCCACCGAGCCCTGGGGCGCCTGGAGGCGACCGGGTGCGCTTGGATGGAGACTGCGCGCTGGTGCAATTGCCGGCGACGCTGGACGGCGTGGTGAAACCTTCCTGGTACGCGGCGAACCTGCGTACGGGTGGGGTGCTGGCCATGGACGCGAGGCTCGCGCCGATGGTGGCGGGGGCGGAGCATCCGGTGACGGTGGGCGAGCTCTTCGCGACACTGCCGGAGGTACAGCGCGGCAAGGTGGATGCGGCGCTGGTGGGGAGGGCGGTCCTCGAGAGGGTACACGCATGAGCGAGCGCTGGACGCTGGGCGAGGTCTTCGTACTCCGTCACGCGGGTTTCCCTTTCGACTGGCTGGAGGGCCTGGGGTTCTCGGAGGAGTTGCGCTCCGAGGTGGCGGTGTTGCTCGAGGACGAGCGGGCGCTGGTGGATGCCGTGCGCACCTCCGCGGGCGAGGACGCGGCGCGGACGGCACGTGAGGCACTGGAGCGGGGCAAGGAGCCCTCGCTGAAGCCGAAGTACGGGCCCGGGTGTGCACAGGCGCTGGAGCGCTACCGTGCGCGGCGGGAGACGTTGTCGGCCCGGTACGCGGAGGAGCGACAGGAGCTGCGAAGGCGCCTGCGCGAGCGGGCGGCGGATTCCTCCATCCAGGAGGCGGTCTTCTTCTCCAACCCGGCCATGTACGAGAACGTCTGGTCGCGTTACCTGGAGGGGGAGCCGAAGCCGGATAACTCGGATGCGCGCCGGGTGGAGCGGCAGGTCTACACGTACCTCCAGCGTTTCTGCGCGAAGAACGAGACGACGAGCTTCTTCGGTCCCATCTCCTATGGCGAGTGTGATGGGGACGACGGCTCGGACGTGCGCGTGGTGCCGAGTGGGAATACGCGGCGGCGCACCTTCCTCACCTTCTGGGCCATCACCGAGCTGGCGCGGGCCGTGGCTCGGGAGCGCGGGGTGCGCCCGTACCTGCCGCTGCGTCCCAATCCGATCTTCAAGGTGGAGGCGGGCCGGGCGAGCTGCGCGCCGTTGAGGCTGGAGGTTGCGCTGTCGCCGGAGGCGGAGCGGCTGCTCGCGGTACTGCCCACGGCTCCGACGCTGGACGCGGCCTCGCGCGCACTGGGCCTTCCAGTGGAGTCGGTGGAGCGGCTCGTGGTGCCGCTGGTGAAGTCAGCGGTGGTGCTGCTGGGGCTGCCCTTCGTCCCCAACGACTTCGGTGCCTTCGCGAGCCTGCGTGAGGCCGTGGCGGCGCTGCCCGACTCGGAGGCCCGGGAGCGCTGGCTGTCGCGGCTGGACGAGCTGGAGCGCCTGCGCGCCGCGTTCGAGGAAGCCGGGCTGGCCCGTCGCCGGGAACTGCTCCAGACGTTGGAGTCGCGCTTCACCGAGTACACGGGCAAGCCCGCGAGGCGAGGCGAAGGGCAGGTGTACTCGGATCGGCTCATCCTCTACGAGGAGGCGTCCTCGCCCTTTCGGCTGAAGCTGGGCCGGCGTTTCAGCGAGGAGGTGGCGGCGAAGCTGTCCGGAGGGCTGGAACTCTCGGCGGCGTACGGGGACAGCGTGCAGCGCAGCTACCGTGAGCAGGTGCGGGACGCGCTGGGCCCCGAGGAGCGCCCGCTGGACTTCCTGGAGTACGCGGTGCGGCTGCGGCCGGACCAGGTATCGGGGAGCCGCTTCGCGCCGGTGCCCCCCATCCAGCTCGATGAGGACATGTCGCGAGCCCGGACGCTGCCGGAGGACTTCCTGGGCACCTCCAGGCCGGGAGGCCGCTATGCGCTGCCGGACGTGTGTCTCGCGGCGACCGGAGGCGGCTATGAGGTGCTGCTCGCCCGCGTGCACCACCACCTGATGCTGTGGAGTTGGCTGAGCGCCTTCTACCCGGACCGTGCGCGCTACGAGTCGGTGGCGGGTCAGTGGCTCCAGCGCGAGCCGGCGGCGAAGGGGCTGGTGGGGCTTGCCATCCGTCGGCGCAACAAGGGCTTCTACGTCTTTCCGGGGCGGCGGCTGGTGTACTCGGTGTCGGACGTCCTGGACGTGGAGCAGGACGCCCTGAAGCCACACGACGTGAAGGTGTTGCCGACGCCCGAGGGGCCGGTGCTGATGAATGGGGAGGGACAGCGGCTCTCGCTGTACATGCCGCTGGACGACTTCAACACGTACCCGCCGTTCGCGGCGCTGGCGCATCCGCAGGTTCTGCACGCGAAGCTGCGAACCGAGGGCCGACACCTGCCGAGGCTGAGCATCGGAGGCGCGGTGTACCAGCGGGAGCGGTGGGAGTTGCCGACAACCTCGTTCTCACAGGTGAGCGGGATGGACCTGCTGCTCGCGGTGGAGCGCGAGCGCCACGCGAGCGGCTGGCCCCGCTTCGTATTCGTGCGCAGCACCACGGAGCGCAAGCCGTACCTGATCGACACGGCCTCCCCGTTCGCGATGGAGTTGCTGTTGTACCTGTCGCGCGCGGCGGAGCAGCTCTCGGTGGAGGAGATGTACCCGGCACCGGAGCAGCTGTGGCTGAAGGACGAGCGGGGCCGCTACACCTGCGAGATGCGAATGCAGGCGGTGCGCTGGAGCGAGGAGCGAGGCTGACCGATGAGCGCGACCCGGGACGTCCTGGTACTCGGAGCCGGAGTGATGGGCCTGTCGGTGGCACGCCGGCTGGCGATGCTGGGGGCGCGGGTGACGGTGTTGGATCCGATGGATCCAGGAGGGCAGGGCTCGCGAGCGGCGGCGGGGGTGGCGATTCCCTCGGTGCGGCTGCTGGACGACCCGGACATGCTCGCCTTCACGAGGGCGGCACACGGGGCACTGTCCGAGGAGCTGGCCGCACTGGGTGAAGGCCTGCATCTGCGCCGGGGACAGGGAGTGCTCCGGGTGGCGATGGACGCGAAGGGCCGGGACGCGCTCGGACAGAAGGCGGCGAATCACCCCGAGTGGCTGGGAGCCTGGACGGACGCGGCGCGCGTGGTGGAACTGGAGCCCGCGCTGGAGGGCACGCCCATCCTCGGGGCCTTCCTGACCGAGCAGGGCTTCATGGTGGACACGGAGGCCTACCTGAACGCGCTGTTGCACGACCTGCACCGGAGGGGTGTGCGGGTGCGCCTGGGCGAGGGAGCGCGAGCGGTATCCGAGGTGGAGGGCGGAGTGGAGGTACGGACGGAGCACGAGACGCTCCGAGCCGGGACGCTGGTGGTGTGCGCGGGGGCGTGGTCCGGAGGAATCGCCGGGCTGCCGCCATTGCCGGTGAAGCCCCTGCGAGGGCAGATGCTGACAATCTTCCACCCGGAGGTGCGGCTCACGCGGGTGGTGTCGGGGCCCACGTACCTGGCGCCCTGGCGCATGGGGGAGAGCGTCGTGGGGGCGACGGAGGAGGACGTTGGCTTCGCGTGCCACGTGACGCCGACGGGCCTGATGCACCTGGGAGCCACGGTGGCGAAGCTGGCGCCGAGACTGCGCGAGGCCCGCTTCGGGAAGGCGTGGGCGGGACTGCGTTCAGTGACGCCGGGGGGCAAGCCGCTCATTGGCCGCTACCCGGGGACGAAGGCGGTGCTGATCGCCAGCGGGCATGCGGGGCAGGGCATCCTCACGAGCGCACTGACGGGCCGTGCCGTGGCCGAGCTCATCGAGCACGGGCGCAGCGAGATTGCCGCCGCTTTCGCGCCGGAGCGCGTACTCGCGACAGTTCCGGAGCGTTCGTAGGTTCATTGCGCTTTTGGGGGGATTGTGATGGCAGCACCGTCTAGGTCTCAGCCGGTTCCTCAATACACGATCACAACAGTCGAAAAGCTTCAGCAGGACTATGGTGTCGCACCCCTGACAGGGCCTGCGCCCGATGAATGAGATGCTCTTTTCGGTCAGGTGACCTCGCCGACCTTCGAGGCGAACAACATCTGCACCCTCGACGCCACCCGTCTCGGTTTCGCTGCGGGAGCGGACAACAGCCGCCTAAGAGTCAATGCCGCCATCCGCGACATCCTTACCGCCGCATTGACCGAGGAGAGCGAAACAGCCGCGCGGCTCGGATACTCGCTCCGGACCATCGAAGGCTTTCACCTGTGATACCATAACCTTACAGTTGTAGATTCAAAAACAAACGGAGATCAACCTTCCTCAAATTGCTCGTCCGCAGGGGCATCGTCGTCCTGTCCCTGTGCTTGCTTTCCCCTGGAAACAGCAGAGGGCGAGGGTGACTTCCCACGTCACGCCGCTGTAACCACCTGGCAGGGAGGCAGCCATGGGGGCGAACAATTCGAGGGGATGGACGTGACGGCGGAGGTCATGTGGTTCCATCCCATGGAAGAAGTCGAGTCCAAGGGGGAACGCATGTCCAAGTCCATCACGGCGGAGTCCACCCGTGTCGTCCCCACCGGCACGGAGGCAACCCTCGTTGCGAAACTCTCCGAGGCGTTGAAGCGAGTAGTTGTTACCGCGCAGCGTAGATGAGGGAGAGCGGCCCGGAATCGGACCGACTGGATGATGGAAAGGGGGCCCGGGTCGTGGTGCGCCCCATCACCCAGCGGGTTCGGGTAATCGCCTGACGGCCGAAGTAGGGGGAGCCGAGGAGGGCGGAGCTGAAACGGCATGAAGCCGTCCCCGACGTCCCGGCGAGGGCGGGGAAGAGAAACAGGGGCAGGTACAGGCCAGGGCCCCGGGCTCCGCGAGAGGCGATGGAGAAGCGGACAGCAGGCCGTCAGCAACTGGTGCGCAGTCGGGTGGGAGTGGACGGGTGGGCGAAGGCCCCGCCGAGCGTGGAAGCGGCAAGGCCGGGGCAATGCCCGAGGTGTGGAGCGGCCAGTCGGCCGGTGGGAGTCGGCACGGTGTTGCAGGGGCATGGCACGCGCAGCCGTCAGGTGCGAGGCCCTGCGCAACCCGGGCAGCAGGCGCGGGTGCGGGTGGTGCAGGTGCGGCGCTACCGCTGCCAGGCGTGCGGTGGCACGTGCACGGTGGCCCCCTGGGAGGTGGCGTGGCGGCGGCTGTACTCGGTGGCGGCGATAGCGTGGGCCCTGGCGCTGTGGGGGTTGGTGGGGATGGGGCTTACGGCCGTGCGCCGTCTGGTCAACCCCTGGACACACACAGGCGCCAGTGAGGCCGGACGCTGGCGCACGCCGCGGCGCTGGCTGCGCGCCGTGCACCAGGGGCAGATGCTCCCACAAGTGCACGCCCTGCGCCCCTGGCCGCCGCACTGGCTCCCGCGCAAGGCCGCTGCCCACGTCGCCAGTGTCGTGGCCGGCTACGCCCCGCCCGCCGCTCCCTCCCCGCCGCTGAGTGTGCAGGCATTCCTGGGCGCCGTGCGCGCTCAGTGAGGGACAGACCTCAAGCCCAGGGCCCGACAGCTTCACCCACCCGACAAGTCCCCTTCCTGGTCCGCTCCCGGCCGGGCACGCTGGAGGTATGTCCTGCGCCCAGGCCCTGTCGGCCCCGGGGCCGACAGGGCCTCACCGGAGGCAGCACATGGAGTCTGACTGGTGCTCCGCGAGCCATGGCTGCTGCCCGCTCCCTGGCTGGCGGGAGTGCCTGAGGGCACCGGCCGGGGCCCTCGGCCTCAACGGCACGTCGACGCCGTCAATCCCAATCCGGTGCGAGTCCAACTCCAGAAGCAGCGCACCAGTTGGACTCCCAGCCATGGCCCCTCATCGGCAGTGCCCTCCCCGCGCGCATGGAAGATGAGGGCTCCATCACCGGGCCTGCTCCAAGCCCGCTCATCCTCGCTGATGCCCATCAGCCAGCCTGCTCCAGGCCCGCTCATCCCCGCTGATGCCCATCAACCAGCCGGTCCAAATCTCCATCAACAAGCGTGCGCGGCAACAGTAGTGGAGTAGCTCAATCCGCACTTTCGCCGTCCCGAGACACGGCGAAACGTGGAGGATTTCCTGCGAGCCCTGCTGGCGCGCGTGGAGCACAAGAACTCCTGGGGGTTGAGCGAGGAGGCTGGCCGTCCCACTCCGTACGCCTTCCGGTACCTGTTGGGGCGCGCCAGATGGGAGCCGGACGAAGTGCGCGACTCCATGCAAGCCGATGTCTTGCGCAAGCTGGGCCCCAAGGGGGACCTCATCCTGGATGAGACGGGCTTCCTCAAGAAGGGGGACATGTCCGCCGGTGTCGCGCACCAGTACACCGGCACGGCCGGCGGCATCGCCAACTGCCAGATGGGTGTCTTCCTCGTCTATGCCACCGCCCAGGGGCATACCCTCCTCGACCGGGAGCTGTACCTGCCCGAGGAGTGGACTTCTGACAGGGAGCGCTGCCGCCGGGCGGGCATTGCGGATGAGGTGGAGTTCGCCACCAAACCGCAACTGGCGCAAGCGGGCCTTTGAAGCGGGGTACACGCCGCGTTGGGTGCTTGGGGATGAAGTGTATGGCCGGGATGGCAAGTTGCGCGCTTTTCTGGAGCAACGTCGCCAACGCTATGTCTTGACAGTCGCCTCGAACACTCCGGTTGAGCGAGGACTGCGCAAGATGACTCCCGCCCAGATACTCCTCGAGGAGGTGCACCCGGAGGACTTCCAGCGACTGTCCGCGGGCGACGGCGCCAAGGGTCCTCGCGAGTCGGATTGGGCTCGGGTGCGGCTCAATCCGGACGTGGAGAGCCTCAGCCGCTGGCTGCTGGTGCGGCGAGATGTGGACAAAACCCTTGAAACACTCACCCTGAGCAACTACGACTTTTTCCTGGTGCACGCGCCCGCGAATACCTCGCTGGAGGCCATGGTGGAGGCGGCGGGAGGCCGCTGGCCCGTGGAGTCCTGCTTTGAATCCGCCAAGCAGGAGGTAGGGCTGGATGAATATGAAGTGCGCTCGTGGACGGGGTGGTACCGCCACATGACGTTGTGCCTGGTGGCGCACTCCTTTCTCACGACGGCGCGTCTGGAGCTCAATGCGATGCGAATTCAGGAGCCGGCGAACTCTGGCTCCGGCCACCCGGAGACAGCTACGGCTGACACGCGGGAGCAGTCTCCTGCTCCAGCACACCAGATTCCCGCGCGGGCAGGGACTGTGCGGGAGACGGCAGGCCGCAAACGCGCTTCTCCGGAGTCCCTCCTCCCAAAAGTCCTGGGCCCGCCGTGCAAGAAGAGCAGCATGCATCTCTTTCTGCACCGGCGCGGCCTTCGCTCTCCAGCCTCGGCGTCCAACTCGTCCTCTTCAGCATCCAGGAGGTGAGACGGCTCTTCATCCGTCTGCTGCAATCATGGCAACCCCTGAGCGCTTTTTCCCTCCGATGGAGTTTCTGGCGACGTCGGCATCAAGCCATTGCCAGGCTCTGTCACTACCGCAAACGCACCTCTCAGCCCAGGTAGTGAGCTTGCAAATGATCCTCAGCCTCGTGATAAAGCCGAAGAACGCGGAGGGTACACGGCCCGCTGAGCCGAGCAAGCAAGAAGGTCTTCTCCGACTTCACCCCGAAGACGCCAGTCGATGTATTGAGTCTCTCCGATGTGGGGAGCGCGGAGCAGTGCCGGGACTTGGCAAAAGGCTACAACGGCGCTTTGTATGCGCAACACGGTTATCACACCAAGATGTTTACGAACTTCCACGAGGTCAAACAGGTATGGGACGCTCCCGCAGATTCCTGGCTTTCACCACGGTACTTCTATGGAGTTGCTCCAGTTCCGGAGGACAGCCGACATCGTCTGTGGCAGGTGCTGCACAGGTTCCTGGTGGTCAGCAGCCGGTCGGTGCTCCTCCTCTCGACCAGAAACAGGATACGAAGATCGAGAAGGAACTCGCAGAGCAGGGACTGTTGCTCGTACGTGACAAGGCTGGAAAGTGGCAGCTGGGCACTCGCAAGGATGGGAAACTCCTGCTCTCGAAGCCCTTCGCGGAGCAAGACAAGAGCGTTGACCTGCTTTACGAGCAGCCCAGGCGGCAGACCTTGGTGACGATTCGGTACAAGCAGGAGGACGTCTCGAGTACCAGTCACGAAATCACCACGACGACACATTCATTGGATGTAGACTTCAGGGACGATGTATTCGTGGTCAGTCGCTGGAAGTTGCATCAAAGCACCATTGATGTGATGGCGGATGAGCCACGCCAGGAGAAGTTCACGGAACAGGCTGTTGATCTCATTGGAAGGACGTTCACAAAGGTTTCGGGCCTCAAGGGTACGGCTGGGGCTGTATCGAAATCCTCCTCCATGGAGCCCCTTCCGAACGTCAGTGGGGCTCTCCTTGTCGCGGGTAGCGATTTCGACGAGCGTTTGGTCTTTCGCGAGTTCCTACCCGTGTATGGCGAGAAGAGCCGCAAGGACGACAGTGATTTGTCGGCTCAGTTGGTGATGAGTTGGGGAGTCGATCGGATTCGGTTCAAGCTGAAGGTGCGTGACGATTTCGTCCGCTTTGGTAAGAGCATCCATGCGGACCACCTCGAACTTTGGGGGCTGATAGCGGGAGGGTGGCAGAATCTGGTGTATTTTGATGAAGACAAAATCTGGCTCGTTTCCGCGAACTCGCCTACGCCGAAGGGAGTCCTGCGGGGGGAGTACGCCCTGACGGATGATCCCGCCTTATTCACGAGAGGTGCAGGAGGATGACCGGAAAAGGAGGGTGACGCGCCTGACCTCCCGAGTGGTAGAGGGGTGTTGTTCAGACATCCACAACCACAAGGCAGGAGGCGCGTCATGGGTGAAATCCTCAACGACTTCGGGCTGGAGTTCAACGGCTCCGTGAAGCTGGAGGCGAGGGCGGAGCGGTTGACGTCGGAGGCAGGTGCGGTGCTGCTGAGGGAGGTGGACGAGCGGTTGGGGCTGACGCGCTGGCTGGGGGAGATGTTGACGGACACGCGAGACGAGAAGCGGATAACCCACTCGCTGAGGGAGTTGGTGCGCACGGACCTTCTGCTGTTGGGGCAAGGGTGGAGAGACCACGACGACGCGGACGCGCTCAGGAGGGACGCGGCGTTGAGGTTGGCGGTGTCGGACAGCAAGAGCAGCGTGCCGCTGAGGGGGAAAGAGGGGGGAGCGGAGGGGTTGGCCTCACAGCCCACCTTGTCGCGGCTGACGGCCATGTTGGCGCGAGAGGAAAACCGGAAGGTGCTGCACGAGGCGCTGGTGTGGCAGACGGGGCGGAGGCTGAGGGCGCAGCAGCCCAAGGGCCAGAAGCTCAAGCAGGTGACGGTGGACGTGGACGGGTTGCCGGTGGAGGTGCATGGGCACCAGGAGGGCAGCGCGTACAACGGGCACTACGGAGTACGCATGTACCACCCGATTGTCGCCAGTCTGGCCGAGACGGGAGACCTGCTGGACGTGAGGTTGCGCGAGGGAAACGTGCACAGCGCCAATGGAGCGCTGGAATTCATCGACGAGTTGCTGGGGCGAGTGGAGAAGGAGGTGTGTGAGGTGGCGGCGGTGCGCTTCGACGCGGGCTTTCCCGAGGAGAAGCTGCTGGCGAAGCTGGAGGAGCGAGGCACGCCCTACGTGGCGCGCGTGCGCAACACCAGCGTGTTGCAGCGGGAGGCGGCGCTGCCGCGCTTCATGAATTCGGGAGTGCCGCAGGGGGAGCCGGGCACCCACCTGTACGAATGGGAGTACCAGGCGCAGGGCTGGAGCCGTGCGCGGCGCGTGGTGTTGGTAGTGCTGGAGAGGAAGGACGAGCTCTTCCCGCACGCCTTCTGGCTGGTGACGAGCTGGAGCAAGGAGCAGATGCCGGCACAGGCGCTGCTGGAGCACTACCGCCAACGCGGCACGGCGGAGGGCCACTTCGGAGAGCTCATGGACGTGCTGGCCCCGGCGCTCTCCTCGGCCAGACGGCCCAAGTCCAAGTACCGGGGGCAGCCGCCCGTCCAGCGCGCGGTGTCCATCGACGCCTTCGCCAACAACGAGGTACGCCTGTTGCTCAATGCCCTGGCCTACAACCTGGTGCACGCCGCGCGCGTGCTGATGGAGCAGGCCACGGGCGAGGGCTGGGGCTGCTCCGTGTGCGCGAGCGGGTGCTCAAAGTAGCCGCGCGGGTGCTGTTACACGCCAGAAGAGTGGTGCTGGTCATTGGCCGGGAGTCGGCCAGCCTCTGGCAGAAGCTGTGGACGAAGCTGGGCTCGCTGAGCACAGCGCAAATCACGTAGCTGCCTGGAGTCAATTGCAGCTCACGTGTCGCACTCTCCCCACTCCCCTCTCCATCTCCTCCTGCTTGCTACCCGCTGCCCCGGGGCGGGCTTCCTCTGCCTTGTGCCCGATAACTCAACCCAACGCGCTCGACCTCAGCCTTCATGCATGTCTTGAGCCAGTCGTCGCGAATATGGTGGGATGATGGGTACGAAGCGAAGTTCGAGGTTCCTTATGACCAGCGGCTTTCACTTAAGGGCAACGAAGTTCTCGACGGGACCCTTGTCATCTCCGATGCCGACGAAGGCGAAAAGCAGGAGACTCTCATTGCGACTTCGCCTGTCAAACCGAAGCTCTCGTGGACCTGGGGAATGGTCTACCTCAGAGGGAAGCGTGACCTTCCGGAACTCAGCGCTGAGTTCATAGCTGCTTCCTACTGACAGTGGGTACAGCATAGGGGCAAACGAATGCGCAGGTGCGTGCGATCAGTCTTGAGGCTCCGCGCGACTCAGCGCTGCTCTCTCGAAGGACACGACGCTCTCCGTCAGCGCCGGGAAGTCCAGCTCGCGCGCGAGCCTCCAGAGTTGCTGCCGGAACAGGGGCTCGGGGGGCAGCGGCTCCAGGGTGCCCACCAGGATGAGGTTGTTGTACCCCGAGGCTCCGCGCAGCTTCGCGCAGCCCTCGAATGCGCCGGCGAAGGTCTCGAGCCGCTGGGCCACTTTCCTCGACTCCTCCAGCGCGATATTGAGCACCGCGACGCCCCCGAGCGCGAGCCTGCGCCGCACGTCCTCGAGGAAGAGTGCCTCCTTCAGGTGGTCCGGCGTCCCGCTGTCCGAGAACGCATCGAGCAGGATGAGATCGTAGCGAGCCCCCTGCCGTGCCATGAAGCGGGCCCCGTCCCCCACGTGGATATGGAGCCGGGAGTCCTCGCGGACGCCGAAGAAGCGCCGGGCCACGTCCACCACCACCGGGTTGATCTCCACCACGTCCACCTGCGCGCGGCGGGGCAGGAGCCGGTGCATCAACATGGGGAACGCGCCCCCTCCGAGCCCCACCACCAGCACCCGGGAGCGGCCCCTCGTGAGCGCGAGCCCGGCGGTGGCCACTCGCACGTAGTTCGTGGGAACCGCCAGGGGATCGCTCTTGAGGATGGCGCTCTGCAGCGCTCCCTCGGGGCTGTCGAAGCGGAGCGTGCGCTGATCGCCCTCGTCCACCACGTACACGGTCCCGAAGGGGGAGGGGGCCTCGTGGACCACGGACAGCGACACGTTTTCTCCTCCGGGAGAGGTTTCAGGGGGGAATCGGTAGCACGACCCGGCGAAGGCCGCGAGCCCCCTCCCCGCGAGCCCCCGTCTGGGGTGGAGCAGGGTAGAGTTCGCGGCGTCTCATGTTCGTCAGGGAGCTCTGGGTGTCGCGCCTGCTGGGAGCAGTGGTGGGAGTCTTCGTGCTCGTCGTCTCGGGCTGTGCGCACGAGCCCGTCGGGCCTTCACGCTCCGAGGCTTCCGCTCCCCAAGGGACGCCTGTCCGGGAGCCGCTTCCCACGGGGTCCCTCGTCCTCCGGGGCGTCGTGACCTGGGAGGGCAAGCCCGTGGCGGGCGCGACGGTGAGCGCCGTGCTCCATGCCGACGTGCCCCTCTCCGCGCGAGACTGTGTCCAGGGTGAGCCCGGGATGACGATCCTCGACCCCGGGTGCGGTGCCATGAAGGGGGAACTGGCACAGACGGCGGACTGGCTCGGTCGCAGGTCCCCGCTCCGCGAGACCGTGACGGATGCCGATGGCTGGTTCGAGTTCTCCAACCTCCGGGCCGCGACCTACGACCTCTGGGCCAGCGGACCCAAGGGGACCGCCTTCGTGGCCGCCATTCCCGCCGGAGCCAACGTGGCCCAGGTCCCGCTGGAAGCGGGCAGGCCCGTCACGGTGGACGTCATGGACGGGAACTCGGGGCAGCCCCTGGCCGGTGCCCAGGTCGCGCTGCTTCCCCGGGCCGGAGGCTACGCCTTCCTGGCGACCTCGGACGCTGGAGGAAAGGTCGTCTTCCCGCGAGTGCCCACGGGCGAGTTCCACGCGGTCGCCTCGTTTCCCGGACGCCTCGCGGAGGCGGGCCCGGTGGGTGGGGACGCGCTGTCCCTCCGCCTGCACGTGCCTCGGACGCTCTCGGGCCGCGTGCTCCGGCAGGGGGAGGGGGCGGCGGGCCTCCGTGTCCAACTCGAGGGCGAGGGATGGCGGCGGCTCGAGGAGACCCGGGCGGACGGGAGCTTCCGGATGGAGGGTCTGCCACCCGGCCGTTACACGCTGCGGGTGCGTGAGGGGAAGGAGATCGCGACGGCGGCGGTGCGCATCCCCGAGGAGGGGGACTTCACGGACGCCCGGCTCTCCCTGGAGCCTTGCGGCGAGGTGACCGGACGTGTCGCGCGTCCCAATGGGGCACCCATTCAGGGCGCGGAGCTGGAGCTGCTCCTCACCCGTGACGACGTCTGGCGAAGGCTCGTCACCACCACCTCCGCGGACGGGCGGTTCCGCTTCGAGTGCGTGGACCCGGGCCAGGTGGGGCTCTCCATCAAGGCCGCTGGCCACGTTCTCCCGAGCGAGCCGATGAGGCGGGACCTGGCCGCTGGGAGCTCTGTCTCGGCGGACTTCACCCTTCAGCAGGCCGCTCCGGTGCGCGGGCGCATCCTGGATCCGGAAGGACGGGGGCTCCGGGGCGTCCGTATCCGCTTCTTCCCGCGCGAGGCGCGAAGCCTCCCCGACTCCGGGGAAGCGCGGGGCGATGTCCCTCGGGGAGGCAGCGCCACGACGGCCGGGGATGGGAGCTTCGAGGTGGATGGGCTCGCTCCCGGCCGCTACGAATACGAGCTCTCACCGGATGAGACCTTCTTCGAGGCCCGGGGCGAGGTGCGCCTGCCCGCCACGAACCTGAGGCTCAAACTGCGTCGCAAACCCGTGCCGACCGGAGTCCTGGAGCGCGGGTCCGAGCGCCTCCGGGCCCGTCTCTCCCTGGCCGGGGAGTGAGCGGCCTGGCGTCACGCGGTGGGTGTCCGGAGCCTGGCGTGTCGGGCATCCCTCCGGGTGTGCCTGTTCAACCCAGGGCCGCCCTGGTAGATCCCCGGTGACCCGCCTGGGGGGGAGACCCGCCCCGCGCACCCGAGAGGGAGCCACGTGGCCGAGCAAGTACCGTTTGGAGCGTTGTCGTTCGCAGAGAACCCGGAGCCGCGCTGTCCGTGCGTGCTGCTGCTGGACACCTCCGGCTCCATGAATGGGCGTCCCATCGAGGCGCTCAACGCGGGGCTGCTCCAGTACCGGGACGAGCTGGCCGCGGACAGTCTGGCCTCCAAGCGGGTGGAGGTGGCGGTGGTCACCTTCGGGGGCCAGGTGCAGACGCTGCACGACTTCTCCACCGCGGACGCCTTCTTCCCCTCCCCGCTGATGGCCGAGGGCAACACCCCCATGGGCGAGGCCATCGTCCGCGCCACGGACATGCTGTCGGTGCGCAAGAGCCTCTACCGGCAGAACGGCATCCTCTTCTACCGGCCGTGGATCTTCCTCATCACCGATGGGGGCCCCACGGATGCGTGGCAGTCCGCCGCCGAGCGCGTGCGCCAGGGCGAGGCCTCCAAGGCCTTCTCCTTCTTCGCCGTGGGCGTGGAGGGGGCCAACCTCGACGTGCTGAAGCAGATCTCCGTGCGCGAGCCGCTCAAGCTGGACGGCCTGCGCTTCCGGGACCTGTTCCAGTGGCTGTCCAACTCGCAGAAGGCCGTGTCCCGCTCGCAGACGACGGACGAGGTGCGGCTGGCCAACCCGGCGGCTCCCGGCGGCTGGGCCTCCGTCTAGGGACAGGGCACACCGTATGTGGAGGCTGCTCCAGCAGTCCCTGGAGGGGACCTCGCACCGGCGCTCGGCCACGCCGTGTCAGGACAGCTGCGCGGGCACGGCCACGTGTCCGGGG
Organism: Archangium violaceum; assembly: GCF_016859125.1. Lineage (NCBI taxonomy): Bacteria > Pseudomonadati > Myxococcota > Myxococcia > Myxococcales > Archangiaceae > Archangium > Archangium violaceum. The sequence continues at coordinate 8,354,290 of NZ_CP069338.1, forward strand.
CAGGAGTCCTTCCTGGTGGTGGCGTGCGCGGATGGGGCGGGCAGTGCCGGGCTGAGTCAGGAGGGCTCGGCGTTGGCGTGCCGGCGCTTCGTGGAGGTGGCCTGTGAGGCGCTCGAGCGCGAGGGTCCGGAGGCACTGCGAGACCCGGAGCGGATCCGCGGCTGGTACCGGGAGGTGCGGCGGACGCTGGAGGAGGAGGCCACGAGGCGCGAGGTGCCGGTGCGCGAGCTGGCCTGCACGCTGCTGACGGCGGTGGTGGGGGAGAACGCGGCCGTGTTCGCGCAGGTGGGTGACGGGGCCATCGTCGTGCGCCAGGGCGAGGGCTACGTGCCCATCTTCTGGCCGCAGGTGGGCGAGTACGCGAACACCACCTGGTTCGTCACCTCGCCGGACCTGGAGCAGGTGCTGCAGGTGGTGTGCGGGGAGCCGGTGGACGAGGTGGCCCTGTTCACCGACGGGCTGCAGATGCTGGCGCTCCACTTCGCGTCGCGCTCGGTGCACCGCCCCTTCTTCGAGCCCCTGTTCACCGCGCTGCGCGGCGCCGCGCACCCGGAGGACCTGGTGGTGCCCCTGCGCTCGTTCCTGGACTCGCCCGCGGTGAACGAGCGGACGGACGATGACAAGACGCTCGTGCTCGCCGTCCGGGAAGGCCGTGCGCCCGTCGAGGGGACGCCATGAGCGCCGGGTCCATGCCGTTGTCCGGGTCGGGGCGCTCGGCCTCTCCAGGCGGGTAGGCCGTGTCGCAGACGCTCCTCTTCAACGCGCGAGGTGAGCGGATCGCCCTGGGCCCGGAGCTGGGACGAGGGGGAGAGGGCGCGGTGTACGCGCTGCCCCGGGATGCCTGGCACGTGGCGAAGGTGTACCTGTCGGCGCCACCGGCGGAGCAGGGGCAGAAGCTGCTGTGGATGGCGGCCCACGCGCCGAAGGGAGTGGAGAAGCTGGCGGCCTGGCCGCGCGAGGTTCTGCACGAGGGCCGAGCCGGAGGCCCGGTGCGTGGCTTCACGATGCCCCGGGTGAACGGCTTCAAGCCCATCCACCTGCTGTACTCCACGGCCAGCCGCCGCAAGGAGTTCCCCACCGCGGACTGGGCCTTCCTGGTGCAGACGGCGCTCAACTGCGCCAGCGTCTTCGAGGAGCTGCACGCCCTGGGTCACCTGGTGGGGGACGTGAACGAGAGCAACCTGCTGGTGTCGCCGAAGGACGCCACGGTGCGGCTCATCGACTGCGACTCGTTCCAGATCCGGGCGGGGAGCCGGGTGTACCGCTGCGAGGTGGGAGTCCCGCTCTTCACGCCACCCGAGCTGCAGGGCCAGAGCTTCGCGGGGCTGGAGCGGACCGCGTCGCACGAGGGCTTCAGCCTGGCGGTGCTGCTCTTCCACCTGCTCTTCCTGGGGCGCCATCCCTTCACGGGCGTCTTCGCCGGACAGGGGGAGATGACACCGGAGCGGGCGATCCGCGAGTTCCGCTTCGCCTACGGGCGCAACGCGCGGGCGCTCCAGATGACGCCACCGGCGATCCACCTGCCACTGGCCACGCTGCCGAAGGAACTGGCGGGGCTCTTCGAGCAGGCCTTCGCTCCGGAGGCCTCGCGGACGGGGAGGCCAGGAGCCACGGCGTGGTACCGGGCCCTCCAGGGGTTGGCGCGAGCGCTGCGCACGTGCCCCCAGGAGCCCACCCACAAGTATCCGCAGCACCTGGCGGCCTGCCCATGGTGCGAGATGTTGGCCACGCGCGGGGTGGCCTTCTTCACCGCGCCGGGCAATCAGGCGCCGGCGCAGGGCTTCACGTGTGGCTTCCCGGACATCGAGCCCTTGTGGGTCGAGGCCCAGCGGCTGTTGTCTCCGAAGCTGACCGCGCCGGTGCCCGTTGCGCCGATGCCCGCGTTGCCGGACTGGCTGCCGGAGGATCTCCAGGCGGAAGTGAACCGGGTGCGGCAGGCGAGCCTGGCCATGCTGGTGGGTGGCGTGCTGGCCACGGTGGGCTGGTGGGTGCTGGTGCTGGCGTCCTCGAGGGTGGGTCAGCTGATCCTGGTGCCCGCCTGTACGCTGCTGGCGAGTGCCTCGGTGCTGTGGTGGAAGGGCCGGAGGGATCTCCGGCTCCCGGGGCTGATGGCCGAGCAGCAGGAACTGCTTCGGCAGGCGGAGTCAGGGCTGGCTGCGGCGCAGGCCGAGTACGAGCGCTTCAAGGAGGAGCTGAACCGGCTGGGGGAGCGGGCGCGCCAGCTGCTGCACGGGCTGCGAGCGGAGTACGGCAGGTTGCAGCCGGAGTACGAGGCCGAGCAGCGCCGGCAGCTCCAGCACCGTGAGGCGTTGCAGCGCGAGCAGTTCCTGCGCGGAGTGCTCATCGAGGATCAGGAGATCGAGGGCATCAAGCAGGGGCTGAAGTCGAACCTGGTGCGCTGGGGCATCGAGTCCGCGTACGACGTGTTGAAGGAGGACGTGAGGCAGGTGCCGGGCTTCGGAGCGGTGCGCTCGGCGAGGCTGGTGGCGTGGGCGAAGGAAGTGGAGAAGGGCTTCCGGTTCGATCCGAGCCTGGCGGTGAGCGAGGCGGAGCGGCGGGCGCTGGTGTCGCACTTCCTGCATCGCAAGGCATCGCTGCGCTCGAGGCTGGAGGCGGAGGTGGCGCCGCTGCGGACGTGGTCGCAGGAGATGGTGAAGCGCTCGGGAGAGCTGGCGGCGAAGGTGGAGGGGGCGCAGCAGATGAAGATGAGGGCCACGCTGGGGATGCCGGCGGCACAACCGGCGATGGACGCCGCGCTGAAGCCTCGAGTGTGGGAGGACCCGCGCTGCGTGTTGGGACTGGTCGCGGCCGTGGTGCTGGGAGGACTGGTGGGCCTGATGACGAGGTCCCCGGGGCGCACGGAGCCGATGACCGTGGCGCGACCTCTGGTGGTACAGGAGCAGGTGGAGCACGAACTCCCAGCCGAGGTGCTGCCCCAGGACTGCATGGCGCGGGAGAGGGCGACCACGGTGGCGCCGGTGCTGGAGCGACTCTCGGCGGGGAGCCGGCTGGAAGTGGTGGCGGAGGAGAGCGGGTGGCGCAAGGTGGTGCTGGCGAGCGGTCGCGAGGGCTGGACGGGCCCGGGCTGCTGGTCCGCGCCTTGAGACGCGTGACGGTGCTGCTCCGCGAGGCAGGCGACACGTTCTAGTCGTGCAGCATTGCGAGAAACGCCGAGAAGCTGTCCGCGATGGGGTGGATGTCTGTCTCTACAGTGACGAGAACGATTTTGGGCTCATCAGGCGTGGTTCGGTAGTCGAAGCATACATATTGGCCTCCAGGGGTGTCGCCGAATGGGTATATTCCCGAAGGCACATGAGGCTTTAGTGTCTGGTATGCGTTTCGCGCGGAGTACGCGCGCCACTTCTCATCCTCACAGATCGTCAAGAGGGTGTTGAAGACATCGGTGCCCCTGCCTACATCGAAGACGCACGGTTCAGGGACCATGCCCTGGTGAAGGGATACGATTGTTCTGTATTGCTCGGGGAGCCGTACGCCCCAATGGCGCGCCAGCAATTCGATCTCATCGAGCGTCGCTGGATGTGGCTTCTGCCAAAGGTAGTTCAGCCATCGAATGGTCATGGTCTTGAGCACTCAGTCGAGAAAGCGGCGCTCCCAGCGGCGCATGTCCTCCGCGGCGAGGCTGTCCCGGCTCGGGGGCTCTTGATAGAGCCATGGCTCCAGCACGCGCGCTAACTCGCGATAGAGCGGCAGGTCGCGGCCCTGCTCGGTGTCGCCCGCTTCGGGCCATTCCCCCAGGGTGACGACGGCCCGCTCGCCTTCCATCTCTTGGACGGAAATGTCCGGAGAAGAAAGGCGGGAGCGCAGGCCCGTCGAGCCCCCCAACTCGCCGAGCACGGGTTGGCCGAGGAAGGTCAGCCAGGAGGGACCCTTCACCCGCGTGCCGATGTTCCAGGACAATCTCATCAGGTCGGGAACATCCATCCCCGGGTAACGGAATCGGAGGTGCTGGAGTTCCGGAGGGGTGCCGAGGCGATTGAACGCAAGGCCCGCATGGCCGGAGCTGAAGGGCAGCGGAGCGGCGAGTTCCAGCGCCAACTTGCGAACATGGCTCGGGCCATGTTCCTCCAGATACTCCGTGGGCAACCAGAAGGACACGGCGCAGACGGCGCCCGGGTGGAATGCTTCAAGCCCTTTCCCACAGTACTCGACCTCGTAACCACGGGCGCTATCCGGACTCTCACACAAGTCGAAGATGTGGCTGCCGGGCCAGCTCTCGTCGGACAACTGTCGCTGGACGACGTCCCATCCCGAGGCATCCAACTCCCACCATTCGCCGTGGTCATCGGGATACCAGGCAAGCGCCCGAGGTCCCACGGCGCGCAGGTACACTTCCAACGAGCGCGCCACGGCGGGAGCTACTTCTTCGTGAGAGCGCTGCATATAGAAGCAGAGACTCAAGCTCTCGCGCATCAACAGCCCGCCATGCCACGAGGTGAGCCGTATTCTCGGATAGTGCTCGCTCATCAATAGATCCTCCAGATGGGAGCCACGCGAAAGGGCCTCACTCCCAATGCCCTGTGGTACATCGCCCCTTGATTGGATTCATGATAGGGGTGTCCTTTAGGATAGTCGTTCCACCTGGGCTCATTGCTGGTGGGGCAGGGGAACTTGAAGTCATAGACCGCCAGGACTTCGAGAGGGTTGCCCGAGTGGATGACCACATCGGGCACGAGCGTCCCCACGAGTTCGTCAGCGCATCCCTGCTGACGGAGGGCATGTTCTTCCTCGGAGCCGACCAGTTGTTTCTTCCCTGTTTGCTGGTCATAGCGATAGCGCTGCTCCACGCTGAATCGCCCCGGTATTCGCGCGCCCAGCTTCTGCTTCGCGCACTGGAGGGCCAGGCGGTGCTTCTCATTGCCCAGTTGCATGGCCCGGGTCACCTTCCTTCCACACGGGTCCTTCCCCAACTCCTCCTGGCATTGGCTTCGTGAGGGATTGTTGCCGCCGAAGTGCTGGCGATTGACCGTCTCGTTCGCCCATTCGGCGCACTCCACCAACTCGCGCTCGATGCTGGACTTCATATTGGGGGTCAGCACCTCGAGGGTGGCCGCCATGGAGGCGACCTCGGCGGCGCCTCGGAGGGTTGTGGGCACCACGGTTTCCTCGCCCGCGATGCGAGCGCAGTAACCAGGATTCTGCCGACAGGCGCTCGTCGCCGAGTCGAAGGCGTGACCCGCCGAGCCGCGGATCAGAAGCAGGGTGCTCATGGCGAGCACTGCTGGGTGTGTTTGGAGCCAATGGCGCATGGGATGTCTCGGGCCGGACCTCGCAACCTCCAACATCCTGTCTCCTGGCACAACCCGTGAAAGTGGCCCTTGACTTGCCGTGCCGGGACATGGCAAGAGTGCGCTCGCGAGATAATGATAATGAGAACCATTCTCATTATCTCCTGGTCATTCAGGCCGGCGGTTTCCGGCCATTGGGAAGAGGGAACGGATGGGAACGACCAACAAGGTGGCGCTGGTGACGGGTGCCGCGCAGGGCATCGGGGCGGCGGTGGCTCGGGCATTGTCCGAGGGCGCGTCGATCGCGGCGCTCGACACCCGGGAGGAGGGTCTGTCCGTTCTCGTGGAGGAGCTGCGCCAGCGCGGGTGCCGTGCCGCGGCCTTCAAGGTCGACGTGAGCGACAGCGCCGCGGTCGAGGCGGTGGTCGAGCGGGTCGAACGCGAGCTGGGGCCCATCGAGATCCTCGCCAATGTGGCCGGGGTGCTGCGGATGGGCTCGGTCGTGTCGCTCAGCGACGAGGACTGGGCGACCACCTTCGCCGTCAACACCCACGGTGTCTTCCATGTCTCCCGCGCGGTCGCCCGGCGCATGGTGCCGCGCAAGTCCGGGGTGATCGTCACCGTCGGCTCGAACGCCGCCGGAGTTCCCCGCATGCAGATGGCCGCCTATGCCGCCTCCAAGGCCGCCTCCACCATGTTCACCAAGTGCCTGGGGCTGGAGCTGGCGCAGCACAACATCCGCTGCAACGTGGTGTCTCCCGGCTCCACCGACACGGCCATGCAGCGCGCTCTGTGGGCCGACGAGCACGGCGCGCAGGCGGTGATCTCCGGCTCGCTCGAGACCTTCCGTCTGGGCATTCCGCTGCGCCGGATCGCCACTCCCGCCGATATCGCCGACGCGGTGGCGTTCCTCGTCTCCGACCGCGCCCGCCACATCACCCTGCACGACCTGTGTGTCGACGGCGGCGCGACCCTGGGCGCCTAGCCCTCGATTGCTCGCGGGGCTCCCTCTCCGCGACACCCTTTTTTCACCCAAAATTTGAGAATGGTTTTCATTTTCAATAGCAGAAGGTGCCTGTGATGAACGAACGTCCCCTGGTGCCACAGATGCTGGCGACGCAGTTGCTCGAGAGTTACGAGGCGGGCTCGTCCTTCTTCTTCGCCTCGCCCAAACGGACGATGTTGGCACGAGGCGCGTTCGCCACCGTGCCGCATCCCGGAGGCGCGAACTCGCTGGAGCTCCTGCCCGAGCGCGTGGCGGCGGTGCTCGCCGAGGCCCGCGAGGCCTCCCACGACATCCCCGTGGTGGTGGGCGCGGTGCCCTTCGACGGGGCGATTCCCGCCCAGCTGGTGGTGCCCACGACCATCCAGCGCGCGGGGCCGTTGGTGTTCGATACGGATGCGCCCGTGCAGCGCCCGCTGGCGGCGCGTTACACGGTGCAGCCCGTGCCCGAGCCCGCCGCCTATCTCAACGGCGTGGCGCAAGCGCTGAAGCTGATGCAGAGCGGACCGCTGCGCAAGGTGGTGTTGTCCCGCTCGCTGCATCTCAACGCCGCCACGCCCATTGATCTGCGGCAACTGCTGCGCAACCTGGCCCGGCGCAACCCCGCCGGCTACACCTTCGCGGTGGATCTGCCCCCGCAGCTGGCGGCCACTCCTGGACAGGGGCAGCGCACGCTGATCGGCGCCAGTCCGGAGCTGTTGGTCTCGCGCTCGGGGTTGCAGGTGCTCGCCAATCCGCTGGCGGGCACGGTGCCGCGCAGCGCCGACCCGATCGAGGATCAGGAGCGGGCCGCCGCGCTGCTGGTCTCGCCAAAGGATCTCCACGAGCACGCCGTGGTGATCGAGTCGGTCGCGGAGGCACTGCGGCCGTTCTGCAAGAAGCTGGACGTGCCGGCGGGGCCGTCCCTCGTCAGCACGCCGACCCTGTGGCACCTGTCGAGCCGGATCAGCGGCGAGCTGAAGGATCCGTCCATCTCGTCGCTGACGCTGGCCGTGGCGATGCATCCCACGCCAGCGGTGTGCGGCTACCCGACCGAGCTGGCCCACGCGGCCATCGGGACGATCGAGCCGTTCGAGCGTGGCTTCTACACGGGCACGGTGGGCTGGTGCGACGCGAACGGTGACGGCCAGTGGGCGGTGACGATCCGCTGCGCCGAGGCCAACGAACACTCGTTGCGGCTGTTCGCGGGGGCGGGAATCGTGGTCGGTTCGAAGCCGGAGTCCGAGCTGGCCGAGACCGAGGCGAAGTTCCGGACCATGCTCCAGGCGATGGGGCTGGGGCAGGGCGTCGAGGTGCAGCCATGACGGGCCCCGGGCAGGAGGCCACTTCGCTCCCGGGCTGCCCCACGTGGCCCGAGGAGTTCGCCACGCGCTACCGGCAGGCCGGCTACTGGCGCGGCGAGACCTTCGGGCAGATGTTGCGTGAGCGGGCCCAGCGTCACGGTGAGCGCACCGCGATCGTCTCCGGGAACCAGCGCCTGAGCTACCGCGAGCTCGACGGACGCGTGGACCAGTTGGCCGCCGGGTTTCATGGTCTGGGCATCAAGGCGAGGGACCGGGTGGTGGTCCAGCTGACCAACGTCGCCGCGTTCTATGAGGTGATCTTCGCGCTGTTCCGGATGGGCGCGCTGCCGGTGTTCGCGCTCCCCGCGCACCGCAGCTCCGAAATCAACTACTTCTGCTCGTTCACCGAGGCGGTCGCCTACGTCATTGCCGACAAGCACGCGGGTTTCGACTACCGCACGTTGGCCGGACAGGTTCGCGAAGCGGTGCCGACCCTGCGGCACGTGATTGTCGCTGGAGAGGCGGGCCCGTTCACCGCGTTGAGCGGCCTGTACGCCTCGCCAACCGAGCTGCCGGAGGGGCCGCGCCCCAGCGATGTGGCGTTCTTCCAATTGTCGGGCGGCAGCACGGGTGTCCCCAAGCTCATTCCGCGCACCCACGACGACTACATCTACAGCCTGCGCGGCAGCGTGGAGTGCTGCCAGCTCGACGGGTCGAGCGTGTACCTGTGCGCGTTGCCCGCCGCGCACAACTTCCCGCTCAGCTCGCCGGGTGTGCTCGGCACCTTCTACGCGGGTGGCACGGCCGTGATGGCGCCGCACCCGAGCCCTGATGTGGCATTCCCGCTGATCGAGCGCGAGCGTGTCACGATCACCGCGCTGGTGCCTCCGCTGGCGATGATCTGGCTGGATTCCGCCAAGACCCGGCGGCACGACCTGTCGAGCCTGCGAGTGCTGCAGGTTGGCGGGGCCAAGTTCAGCGCCGAGGTCGCGCGGCGGGTGCGCCCCACGCTCGGGTGCACGCTGCAGCAGGTCTTCGGAATGGCGGAGGGCCTGGTCAACTACACGCGGCTGGACGATCCCGAGGAGCTCATCGTCACGACGCAGGGCAGGCCGATCTCTCCGGATGATGAGATCCGCGTGGTCGACGAGGACGGTCACGACGTCGCGCCGGGGGAGACGGGCCAGCTCCTGACGCGCGGTCCCTACACCATCCGCGGCTACTACAAGGCCGAGGCACACAACGCGCGGGCGTTCACGGCCGATGGCTTCTACTGCACGGGAGACCTGGTGCGGGTGACACCAGAGGGGTACCTGGTGGTGGAGGGGCGCGCGAAGGATCAGATCAACCGGGGTGGCGAAAAGGTGGCGGCCGAGGAGGTCGAGAATCACCTGTTGGCCCATCCCGCCGTCCACGACGCGGCGGTGGTCGCCATGCCCGACCCGTTCCTCGGCGAGCGGACCTGCGCGTTCATCGTCCCGCGTGAGGCCCCGCCGCCGGCCGCCGCGATCACCGCGTTCCTGCGCGAGCGGGGACTGGCGGCCTTCAAGATCCCGGATCGGGTCGAGTTCATCGATGCGTTCCCGCAGACCGGAGTCGGGAAGGTCAGCAAGAAGGCGCTGCGCGAGGCGCTCTCCCGACGAAACGCTGTTCTCTCTCCCTCGAGCTGAAAGGAGTCATTCCCATGGCACTCCCCTCCATCTCTCCCTATGCCATGCCCGGCGCGGCCGACCTGCCGAAGAACAAGGTGTCGTGGACGCCGGATCCCAAGCGCGCGGTGCTGTTGATCCACGACATGCAGCGCTACTTCCTGAATGCCTTCACGCCGGACCACTCTCCGGTGACGGAGCTGCTGGCGAACATCCAGAAGCTGCGGCGGCACTGCACCGAGCTGGGCATTCCGGTGGTGTACTCGGCCCAGCCCGGCGGTCAGACGCCCGAGCAGCGGGGCCTGCAGCTGGATCTGTGGGGCCCGGGCATTCCCGACGGACCGCACCAGAAGCAGATCGTCGAGGCGCTGGCTCCGGCGGAGGGAGACATCCTCCTCACCAAGTGGCGCTACAGCGCGTTCGTCAAGACCGAGCTGTTGGAGCTCCTGCGCGCGCGCGGTCGCGACCAGTTGATCATCACCGGCATCTACGCGCACATCGGCTGTCTCCAGACGGCCAGCCACGCGTTCATGAACGACGTGCAGGCGTTCCTGGTCGCCGACGCGGTGGGTGACTTCTCGTTGGAGCACCACCAGATGGCGCTGAACTACGCGGCGAAGCTGTGCGCCGTCACCACCACCGCGCAGCAGGTCATCGACGTGCTGCGGCCCGCGTCCGCGGTGGGCGACCAGGCCCTGAGCCGCCAGCAGGTGCGCGAGGACGTCGCGGAGATCCTGCTCCAGTCGTCGGCGGCGATCAGCGATGACGAGAATCTGCTCGAGAGGGGACTCGATTCGATCCGGATCATGAGCCTGGTCGAGCGGTGGCGGCGCACCGGAGCCGAGATTACCTTCGTGGAGCTGGCCGAGCGTCCGACCCTGACGGACTGGTACGCGCTGCTGTCCTCGAGCATGTCGGCGCCTCGGAACAGCAACCACCCCTCGTAGTCCGCGGAACGCGTGGGGCTCTCCCCACACCGGACGCCTTCCCCCCCCTACGGAGTACCTGGCGATGCGCGATTCACAAGATGCCCGCTGGCCCCTGTCGGCCGCCCAGCACGGAATCTGGCTGGGCCAGCAGTTCGATCTCAACAGCCCGGTGTACAACGCTGGCGAGTGCATCGAGATACGCGGGCCCGTCGACCCGGTGCTCTTCGAGGCGGCGGTGCGGCAGGCCGTTGGAGAGGCCGAGGCGCTGCACTCGCGTTTCGTGTCCGAAGGGGAGGGGCCCACGCAGGTCATCGAGCCACGGGCGGACTGGACCCTGCACGTGGTCGATCTCAGTGGCACTCCCGATCCCTGGGAGGCGGCCCAGGCGTGGATGCGGGAAGACCTGTCCCGGCCCGTGGATCTCGGCCGGGGGCCGCTCTTCGCGGAGGCGCTGTTCAAGGCCGCGTCCGATCGGTTCTTCTGGTTCCAGCGGGTCCACCACATCGCCATGGATGGTTTTGGCTTCTCGCTGCTGGCACGGCGGGTGGCCGAGCTCTACACCGCGCGGGTCGCCGGCCGGCCCACCACGGGCGGTTTCGGTTCCCTGCGCGCCGTGCTGGACGAGGACGCGGCCTATCGGGCCGGGCCGCAGTACGAGCTCGACCGTGACTTCTGGACGAAGCGCTTCGCCGATCGGCCCTCACCGGTGAGCCTGGCGCGGCCCGCGCCCATGTCGTCCAGCTTCGTGCGCCAGACGCGCTACCTGCCGCCCGGGACCGTGGAGCGGCTGCAGGAGGCCGCGCGCCAGGCGGGCCTGAGCTGGCCGGACCTCGTGCTCGCGGCTACGGCGGCCTGGCTGCACCGGCTGACCGAGGCACCGGAGGTGGTGCTCGGATTGCCGGTGATGTCGCGGTTGGGTTCCGCCGCGCTGCGTGTGCCGTGCATGGCGATGAACATCGTTCCGTTGCGTGTGCCGGTGCGCCCGGATGCCGGGTTGTTCGCGCTGGCTCGCGAGGTGGGCTCGGAGCTCCGCGCCATGCGGCCCCACCTGCGCTACCGCTACGAGCAGCTCCGCCGCGACCTGCGGCTGGTCGGTGGGCAGCGCCGGCTGTTCGGCCCGGTGGTCAACATCATGCCGTTCGACTACGCCCTGCGTTTCGCGGGGATACCGGCCACCGCGCACAACATCTCCGCCGGGCCGGTCGAGGATCTGTCGATCGGTCTGTACGCCAGGTCCGATGGGGGAGGGCTGCGGGTCGACTTCGACGCCAACCCGGCCTGCTACACCGCCGACGTGCTGGACGCCCATCAGCGCGACTTCCTCCAGCTGCTGGAGTCGCTGGTCGCCGCGCCCGAGCAGGCGATTGGCCGGTCCACGGGTCCGACGTCCGTGCTCGATGGAGGACCGCTCCCCGCGCCGGCTCGCCCGGTGTTGGAGCAGATCTCCGAGAGGGCGGAGGAGCAGCCCGACGCCATCGCCGTGGAGCACGGTCCTCACGGGCTGAGCTACCGCGAGTTGCTCCAGGCGGCCCACGCGCTGGCGGACCAGCTCGTCGTGGCGGGTGCTCGGTCCGACACACCCGTGGCGGTGATGGTGCCGCGAGGCATCGATGCCATCATCGCGAGCCTGGGCGTGTTGTTCGCCGGGGCCGGATACCTGCCGATCGATCCCTTCGGGCCCTCGTCCAGGACCACGGCGATCCTCGACGACGCCGCGCCCGCGTTGATCGTCACCACCGCCGAGAGCCCGAAGCCCGGTACCGGTCCGATGGCTCCGGGTCACCTCGTCGTCCGGAAGAATGAGCGGGCCGTCCCTCGTCCCGCTCCCGAGAGCCCACGAGCGGCTGACGAGCAGCTGGCCTATGTCATCTACACGTCCGGCTCGACCGGCCAGCCCAATGGTGTGCAGATCTCCCGGGGCGCGCTGGCCCACTTCGTGGCGGGCGCGACGCATCGCTACGGGCTGCGCCGTGAGGATCGGGTGCTGCAGTTCGCGCCGCTGCACTTCGACGCCAGCGTCGAGGAGATCTTCCTGACCCTGTGCGCGGGCGCGAAGCTGGTGCTGCGCACCGATGAGATGCTCCAGTCGGTGCCGAGGCTGCTCGACGCCTGCGCCGAGCATGGCATCACCGTGTTGGATCTTCCCACGGCGTTCTGGCACGAGCTGGCCTACAGCGTCTCGACGGGCGTGGCCCGCCTGCCGTCCTCCCTTCGCACGGTGATCATCGGTGGAGAGGCCGCGCTGCCCGAGCGGGTCGCACGGTGGCGCGCCGCGGTCGGGCCAGAAGTCCAGCTGCTCAATACCTACGGCCCCACCGAGGCCACCGTGGTCGCCACCGTCGCCACGCTCAGCGGTGGCTCCGAGCCCGTGTCCTCCGGGGAGGAAGTGCCGATCGGCCGTCCGCTTCCCGGTGTGCGCGCGGTCCTCCTCGACTCGCACGGGAGGCTCGCCGCTCCGGGCTCCGAGGGCGAGCTGTACCTCCTGGGGGGTGGTCTGGCGCGAGGCTATCTGGGGCGTCCGGAGCTGGATGCGGCGCGCTTCACCTCGCTCGAAGCGTTGCCGGACCGCCCACGCGCCTACCGCAGCGGAGACAGGGTCCGGCTGCGCGAGGATGGACAGCTGGTGTTCGTCGGCCGCGTCGACGACGAGTTCAAGATCAGCGGCCACCGGATCGACCCGGCCGAGGTGGAGACCGTGCTGCTCGGCCACCCCGGTGTGCGTGATGCCGCCGTGGTCGGTCAGGTGTTGCCAGGGGGCACGCGGCGGCTGTGCGCGCACATCGTCGCCGCATCTCCCGCTCCGTCGGCGGCGGAGCTGCGCCGGTACCTGCTCGAGAAGCTGCCCGCGCCCATGGTGCCCGGCGTCTTCATGTTCTCCGAGCGGTTGCCCCGCACCAGCACGGGCAAGGTCGATCGCGCCGAGCTGCGCCGCGCGCTTCCCACCGAGGAGTCCGCTCCGAGCGCGGCGGCGGCCACCGAGCTCGAGCGCGTGGTGCTGCGCGTGTGGGAACAGGTCCTGGGCATGAGCGGCATGTCGGCGCAGGACGACTTCTTCGAGCTCGGCGGACAGTCGCTCCAGAGCATCCAGGTGGCGAACCGGCTGGGCATCGAGCTGGGCCGAGAGGTGCCCGTGGCCACGGTGTTCCGTTACCCGACCGCCGCCGCGTTGGCGCAGGCGCTGGAGGGGGGCACGGAGTCCGGGGCGGACAGTGGTGGCCTCACCGCCGCCATGCTCGCGGATGCCGAGCTGCCCGAGGAGATCGTTCCTCGCCTGACCGCCAATGGACAGGCCTCCAACTCCGCGTCGCAGGCCCCGCTGCGGCAGGTCCTGCTGACAGGGGCCACCGGCTTCGTCGGCGCGCACCTGCTCGATCAGTTGCTGCGCCAGACCGACGCACGGGTGATCTGCCCGGTGCGGGCCCGTGACGAAGCCCATGCGATGGAGCGGATTCGCTCGGCCCTGGTCTCCCAGCGGCTTTCGACCGCGGGCCTCGCCGAGCGGGTGGTGGCACTGCCCGCGGACCTGACGCAGCCGTGGCTGGGACTCGGCTCCACCCGGTTCCACGGACTGGCCGCCGAGTGCGACGCCATCTACCACAACGCCGCGGTGGTCAGCGTCGTGCGCGAGTACGGCAGCCTGCAGGCGGTCAACGTGAGAGGGACTCGCGAGTTGCTGCGGCTGGCCGCCGCGGTGCGTCCCAAGCCCCTGCACTACGTCTCGACGCTGGCGGTGGCCCCACAGTCGAACCTCAGCCCCGAGGTTCCCGAGGAGTTCGTGCCGCCGCACGCGGGGCTGCGCGACGGCTACCAGCAGAGCAAGTGGGTGGCGGAGAGACTGGTCCAACAGGCGGCCGAGCGCGGCCTGCCGGTGGCGGTCTACCGGTTGGGGCGGGTCGTTGGCGCGCCCGACAGTGGCATCGTCAATCCGCAGGATCTGGTCTGGCGCATCCTGTTGGCCGGCATCCCCGCGAAGGCGCTGCCCCAGCTCGAGGTGGGTGAGGCCTGGACGCCGGTGGACTATGTGGCGCGGGCGCTCGTGCGGCTCTCGCTGGTGACGCCGTCGGGTGAGGTGTTCAACCTCTCGCCCACGCCGGAGGTGCGGCTGCCCGAGCTGTTCGGCTGGGTCCGCGACTACGGCTACCCGGTCGAGCTGTACCCGGTCCCCGAGTGGTGCGAGCGCCTGGCGGCGGGCGAGCGCAACGCGGACCACAGCACCACGCTGGCCTTCTTCGATCTGCGCTCGGGCTCGGCGGAGCCCACCTTCGGCCTGGGAGCCATTCGTTGCGAGCGGGTGACACGGGCGCTCGCGGGAAGTGGCATCTCCTGCCCGCCGGCCGACCGCCACCTGCTGTTCCGCTACCTGGACTACTGCGTGGAGCAGGGCCTCCTGCCCGCTCCTCGATGACTTCAAGCCCTCCCCCCCTTGAAAGGGCACTTTCATGATGACCCGAAACTGGACCCCACATTCCTGGCGGGAGAAGCCCGTCAAGTACGTCCCGACCGACTATCCGGATCCGCGGGAGCTCGCCCGCGTCGAGGGCGAGCTGTCGCACCTGCCGCCCCTGGTGTTCGCCTCGGAGACCCGTCGCCTGACGGCCGCGCTGGGCCAGGTCTCGCAGGGCAGGTCCTTCCTGCTGCAGGGCGGTGACTGCGCGGAGAGCTTCAAGGAGTTCACGACCAACAACATCCGCGACACCTTCCGGCTCATCCTCCAGATGGCGGTGGTGCTGACCTTCGCGGGTGGCCGTCCGGTGGTGAAGGTGGGCCGCATCGCGGGCCAGTTCGCCAAGCCCCGCACCAGCCCCGTCGAGACGATCGACGGAGTCACCCTGCCGGCCTATCGCGGCGACATCATCAACGGCATGGAGTTCGATGCCGCCTCGCGCGTGCCGGATCCGAAGCGGCTGCTCAAGGCCTACCACCAGTCCTCGGCCACGCTGAACCTGCTGCGCGCCTTCTCCCAGGCCGGCTACGCGGACCTCTGCAACCTGCACCGGTGGACCCTCGACTTCGTCGCGGGCAGCCCCCAGGGCGATCGCTACCGCGAGCTGGCGGACCGGATCTTCGAATCCCTGTGCTTCATGAGCGCGCTCGGCGGGCACCACCACCCCGAGCAGCAGTCGGGCCAGAACCCGGTCGACCTGTTCACCAGCCACGAGGCCCTGCTGCTGAACTTCGAGGAGGCCATGACCCGCGTCGATTCCGCGTCGGGCGACTGGTACGACACCTCCGCTCACATGCTCTGGATTGGCGAGCGGACGCGCCAGCTCGACGGCGGCCATGTGGAGTTCATGCGGGGCATCCAGAATCCCATCGGGCTCAAGTGTGGTCCGACGCTGGAGCCGGACGAGCTGTTGCGGCTGATCGACGTGCTGAACCCCAAGGCCATCCCCGGACGGCTGACGCTCATCGGCCGGTTTGGTTCGGACAAGGCCGCCGAGTGTCTGCCCAGGTTGATGGCCGCCACCCGGCGCGACGGCCGCCCCGTGGTCTGGTCCATCGACCCGATGCACGGCAACACCCTCAAGGCGAGCAACGGCTACAAGACCCGGCCCTTCGATCGCATCCTGTCGGAGGTGAAGACCTTCCTTCAGGTCGCCGCCGCCGAGGGCGTCCACCCGGGAGGCCTGCACCTGGAGATGACGGGGCAGAACGTCACCGAGTGCCTGGGCGGCGCCCGGGCGGTGACCGAGGACGACCTGTCCAGCCGGTATCACACCCACTGCGATCCGCGGCTCAACGCCGAGCAGGCGCTGCAGCTCGCCTTCATGGTGGCCGAGAAGCTCCAGTCCCTGCGCGCTCCCGAAGCCAGGGCCGCCTGAGTCGAGTTCCTCCTTGACATGCCTGCCTGCTCCCGGTTAGACGCAACGCGAAATTGAAAATGAGAACCATTTTCATAATCCCGATCGCGTGGTTCCTTGTCGCCGGCCTGGCTCAGGCGGGAGCGCTTCAGGCTGGAGATCCGGGTGCATCCGGAGCGGGGGAGCCCGAAGCGGTCCCCCCCATTGTGTCACTCAAGCCGCCGAAGCTCGTGGAGTTCGTCGAGGCGCCATACCCGGCCGAGGCGGAGCGCGAGCGGCGTGAGGCGAAGGTGGTCCTGCGTCTCACCCTGGACGCACAGGGCAACGTCACACAGGCGGAGGTGGTCGAGCCCGCGGGACATGGCTTCGACGAGGCGGCCCGCGAGGCGGCACTCCGTTTCCGCTTCGAGCCAGCGCAGCGCAACGGAAAGCCGATGCCCTCGCGCATCAACTATACCTATGAATTCCGCCTGCCTCCGCCTCCCCAGGTGACGCCTCCACCCCAGGAGCCTTCGCAGGGCGGGCCGTCCGGGTCCGAGCCTCCGCCTGTCGCGCCTGGCCCGGCGGCGGGCGCCGACGAGCCCATCGAGGTCACCGTCGAGGGCGAGTCGGAAGCGGAGCGCCAGCGCCAGTCCGCCGAAGCGGTGCAGGTCATCGAGATGGAGGAGATGCAGCGCCAGAGCGCCGACATGGGCGAGGCCCTGTCCCGTACCGAAGGGGTAGGGGTGCGTCGCTCGGGAGGACTCGGCAGCCGTACGCGCTTCTCGCTCGCCGGGCTCACGGATGAGCAGATCCGCTTCTTCGTCGACGGCGTGCCGCTCGAGCTGGCGGGCTTCGGAACCGGTCTCGCCAACGTCCCCGTGAACCTCGTCCAGCGTGTGGACATCTTCCAGGGGGTCGTCCCCGTCCGCTTCGGGAGCGATGCGCTGGGAGGGGCGATCCATCTCGTGACCGACCAGGATGTTCACGGCACGGGCGCCGCCGCGTCCTACGAGCTCGGGTCCTTCGACACGCATCGCCTCACGGCCAGCGTCCGGCACCTGCATGAGCCTTCTGGGTTCCTCGTCCGGGCCAACGGCTTCCTGGATTACGCCAAGAACGACTATCCCGTCGACGTCGAGGCGGCCGACTACCAGGGGCGGCTCAGTCCCGTGCGTGTCTACCGTTTCCATGACGCCTACCGGGCCCGTGGTGCCGGTGTCGAGGCGGGTTTCGTGGATCGTCCCTGGGCCAGGCGTCTGCTCCTTCGTGCCTTCGTGGGTTCGTACGCCAAGGAGCTCCAGCACGGCGCCACCATGGACGTGCCGTATGGTGAGGTGGACTCCGGGGAGCTCTCGGGGGGCGCCACCCTTCGCTTCGAGCAGCTCCTCTCCCAGGGGCTCTCGATCGACGCGGTCGCCGGTTACACCTTCCGCCAGACGAGCTTCAAGGACGTGGGCGAATGTGCCTACGACTGGTTCGGCCGCTGTATCGTCAAGCTCCCGCAGCCCGGCGAGATCGATTCCCGTGCCGTCGAGCGGTACGTGGGTCAGCACACCGGCTTCGCGCGGTTCAACCTGGGGTGGAACATCTCCCCCCCCCACACGCTCCGCTTCTCGCTCGCGCCCACGTTCGTGAGCCGGACTGGCGAGGACGTGCTCCTCCGCGCCCGCCAGGGGATCGACCCGCTCGCCGGTGAGCGCGACGTGTTCTCGCTGGTCAGCGGTCTCGAGTACGAGCTCGACGCTCTCGACGGCAACCTCGAGAACATCGTTTTCATCAAGGACTACGTTCAGCTGGCGCGCACGGAGAATCTCCTGCCCACCGGTAACTTCGGGAGGCTCGACCGGGATACGCACGGAGTCGGGGTGGGCGACAGCGCCCGGTTGCGCTTGTCCCGGCAGCTCTACGCGAAGGCTTCCTACGAATGGGCCACGCGCCTGCCGCGTCCGGACGAGCTCTTCGGCGATGGAGTCCTCATCAGCGACAACCTCGGCCTGAAGCCCGAGACCAGTCACAACGTCAACCTCGGGCTCGTCTTCGACAGCCAGCAGACGCCGGCGGGATCGTTCCGGGCGAACGTGACGGGCTTCGGGCGGCTCGCGGACCAGCTCATCGTGCTCATCGGCCGGGAGAGCTTCTTCACCTACCAGAACGTCTTCGCGGCCCGCTCACTGGGCGCCGCCGGAGCGGCCGGGTGGACCTCTCCGGGGCAATACCTCGCACTCGACGGCAACGTCACCTGGCAGGACTTCCGCAACATCTCCACCGAGGGCGCCTTCGGTTTCTTCACGGGACAGCGCATCCCGAACCGTCCCTACCTGCAGGCCAATGGCAGCGCCCGCTTCCTTCTCAAGGAGCTGTTGAGCTCCCGGGACGAGCTTTCGCTGACGTGGCACTCCCAGTATGTCCAGTCCTTCTTCCGCGGCTGGGAGGGATTGGGACAGAAGGACTCCAAGCAGGTGATCCCGTCCCAGTTGCTGCACTCGCTGTCCGTCACCTACGTCATCCGCGGCGCCAGCACCACGCTGAGCTGGTCGGTCGACGCACAGAACCTGACCGATACACCCGCGTTCGACTTCTTCGGAATCCAACGTCCCGGGCGGAGCATCTTCACCAAGCTCACGGTGGAGCTCTGAGCCGCACGACGCCCCTGTAAGAAAGCAACACCAGACATCAGAAAGGCCCCAGATGAGATTCACGATCCCTCTCCGTTCACTGCGTCTCGCCATCACGGTGCTCGCCCTTCCGATCCTCGCTGGCTGCCCGGGTGAGGATCCGACCCCCACCCCGGACGGTGGCACCTCCACCCAGTCGGTGTATGCCATCACGACGCAGGTCCGCGCGTCGGATGACTCCCAGAGCTACATCATCGTGACGGACTCGGTGGACCACACCGCGCCGCTGTCGTTGGACAACGCCACCGAGGTTCCCGGGCGTGCGCTGGGGGTGGGCATTCCGAAGTCGGGGTCCCTCTTCGTGGCCGGAAGCGAGGGCCCCACGGTCACCCGCTACAACCTGACGAGTGACGGGCGCCTGGAAAAGGGCACCTCCGTGAGCTTCGCGAACCAGGGTGTGTTGTCGATCGGCGAGTACCAGCACCAGTTCCAGTTCATCTCGGAGACCAAGGCGTACTACTTCGACGGGCGGAACTCGAAGGTCATCGTCTGGAACCCCAGCGACATGTCGGTCACGGGGGCCATCAACCTCACCGGGCTCGCCGTGAATGGCGCGATCCAGACCTTCGCGACGTTGCCGATCCGCCGTGAGAACCAGGTGATCATGCCGCTTGGGTGGCGTACGACCGAGACGGGCGACATCGTCACGAAGGTGGGCCTCATCGTCGTCGATACGACCAACGACACGGCGAAGGTCATCACGAAGGACGAGCGCTGCGGCTACGTGCGCGATGGCGTCCTGGGCCCTGACGGGATGCTGTACCTCGCGACCGAGGTGTATGGTTCGGCCGTGCGCCGGGTCAAGGGGGCGACAGCTCCGCCGCCGTGCCTGCTCCGGTTCAACCCCCAGACGTTGGAGTTCGATTCTTCCTTCTTCGTGGAGCTCGAGAAGCTCGTCAACGGAGGCACCGCTGGCTCGCTGCTCCCTGGTCCGAACGGGACGGTCTACCTGCGCGTCTTCGATGAGAAGAGCTTCGAGGTGAAGGACAGTACCGTTCCCCGCGCCCTGGCGAGCGCGCCGGCGTGGACGTGGTGGCAGATCCAGCTCGGCGACAGCCCGACGGCCACTCCGGCCGTGGGGCTCCCGGCGAGCAGCGGCAGCACCTTCCTCTTCGAGGCCAATGGTCGGACCCTCTTCACCGAGTTCGCGACCGACTCGTCGAGCACGAGCCTCCGTGAGCTGACGGATCAGAGCGGAAAGGTGACGGCCACCTACTCTGGCGTCAGCTTCTCCTTCGTGCAGCTGCGCTAAGAACACCCCATGTCCAACGACCTCCCCGACACCCCCACTTCGCCCGAGCGCCCGGCGCGTTCTCCAAAGCGCTATCAGCTCGTGATGAAGCTCGTCCGCCGGACGCACATGTACCTGGGGCTGTTGCTCTTCCCCTGGTTGCTGGTCTTCGGAATCAGCGGGATGCTGTTCAACCATCCCAATCTCGGCGAGGACGTGAAGGTGCGGGAGATCTCCAGCGAGCAGCTCCGCTCGCTCACCGGTCTGGAGCCGGTGCAGGCCGGTGAGATCGCCCGGGAGGTCGTTGCTCAGTTGAACGCACAGGGCAACAACGGCCAGGGTGGGGCCTATCAGCTCGACCCTGGCTTCGAGAGCAGCTTCTCGGGCTTCACGGTGCTGCTCGCTCCCGGTGAGGGTGAGAATCACATCTTCATCGTGGATCTGAACGATGGAACCGCGACGCTGTCGACGCGCACCACCGGCTCCTCGAAGCCTCGGGAGACGGCCCCCTTCGCGGGGGCGACCGTGTCCCTGCCGGACCACTCGATGGCCGCGATCGAATCCAAGGTGGCCCACCTCCTGCCGAAGCTGGACGTGAAGGCGAAGACGCCTCTTCGCGCCAGTCCTCGCGGCGCTCCGGAAGTGCGGTTCCGGATGACCGACGCGCAGCAGCGGGTCTGGAACGTCACCTATAACCTGGGCTCGGGCCGCCTGGATGGCCGTCCCACCGAGGCCACTCCGGAGATCAGCGCCAACGAGTTGCTCACGAAGCTTCACAAGACGCACCACTATCCGCTCGATGCCGGCTTCACCTGGGTCTGGGCGTTGTTCGCGGACATCACCGGGTTGATGATCGTCTTCTGGGCGGTGTCGGGTTTGTTCATGTGGTGGCAGATGAAGCCCACGCGTGTGATTGGCGTCGGGGCCATCAGCCTCGCGGTCGGCCTGGGCCTGGTCTTCATTGGCGGGACGGTCGCGGAGCTCCAGTTTGGAAACGTGCAGAAGCGCACCGGCCCGGGTGATGGACAGCCGCCCCCGGCGCAGGCGAAGCCAGCCGCGGCCGCGGTGCGTCCCGCGGGAGCCGTGCCCGCCCCGGAAGTCATGACGCGTGTCGAGAGCGACGACCACTGAGAAGGAGGACGGTGATGCCCATCGTTGAAATGGTGAAGAATGTCTTCGTGCTGTGGGGCGCCAACTGGATCCTCTGGTTGCTGTTCGCCCTGTCCCTGGTGAGCGTTGGCATCATCGTCGAGCGCTGGTTCTTCTTCCGCGGCAAGCAGGACGTCCTGCGCGAGCTCTCCAGCACCCTCGAGGAGTCGCTGGCGAGCGGGGATTTTCCCGGAGCGCTGGCGAAGCTCGAGAAGCGCACGTCCTTGGGTGCCATGGTGGCCCGGGCGGGGCTCCGCCTCGCGCCGCGGGGCGTGGCCGCCGCCGACAAGGGCATGCAGAGTGCCCTGGCCATCGAGCGCTCGACGCTGGAGAACCGTCTGGCCTACCTGGGCACGCTGGGAAACAACGCGCCCTTCATCGGGCTCTTCGGGACCGTCATCGGAGTGCTCCTCGCCTTCGAGGAGCTCGGCCGGGCGACGGGGGCGGGCGGGCGCGCGGGTCAGGTCGCGTCGAATGCGGTGATGGGCGCCATCGCGGAGGCCCTGGTGGCGACCGCCGTGGGTATCGGCGTGGCCCTGCCCGCGGTCGCGGCGTACAACTATTTCCAGCGGCGGATCACCCGCATGCTCTCGGACTCCGAGGCGCTCACCAACCTCGTGCTGGCCTATCTCTCCGCCCGGGAGCGGAGCACCCCCGGTGGGGGCTCCGGTGAGCGAGCACTCCCCGAAGTGCCCATGGCTCAGTACAGTGCCCTCGAGAGTAAGTCGGCACGGGGAGTGGTTTGACCATGGCGGGCGGAACACAGAACCGGGGCGGAATGATCGAGGGCATCAACGTCACGCCGCTCGTCGACATCACGTTGGTGCTGCTCATCATCTTCATGGTCACGGCGAAGCTCGTCGACAATCCCGCCCTGCCGCTCGATCTGCCCCAGGCCTCCCAGAGCGAGGATCTCCAGACGATCCTCGCCATCTCCATC
Source organism: Archangium violaceum (assembly GCF_016859125.1). Taxonomy (NCBI): domain Bacteria; kingdom Pseudomonadati; phylum Myxococcota; class Myxococcia; order Myxococcales; family Archangiaceae; genus Archangium; species Archangium violaceum. The sequence continues at coordinate 8,376,178 of NZ_CP069338.1, forward strand.
ACCGCGAGCGGTCAGATCCTGATGGATGGAGAGGCCACGGAGGGCACGGCCATGCGGGAGAAGGTGCGCCAGGCGCTCGCTCGGGATCCGGAGCTTCGCGCGGTCATCCAGGCGGACGGCGCCGTCCCGCACCGGCAGGTGATCTCCGTGTTGGATCAACTGAAGGAAGCAGGCCTCTCCCGTGTGGCCTTCGGCACGGTCCGGCCTCCAGAGGAGGAGCAGCGTGCTACGCCCTGAGTCTCCTTCGCGGAGCGCGACCAGCGCCGAGAGCATCGCGTCGATCATCTTCGGGCCCGTGAAGCCGAGGAGTCCGGGGCGACTCGTGTGGGCGGCGGTGGTGACGGTATCCCTGCACGGTGTCGCGGGCGTCCTCGCGTGGCGGGCATGGCTGATGGGGGAGGAGCAGGCTCCACCTGTAGTGGCGGCGAAGCCTCCGATCCGGATCGATCACGTGGTGGATCTGACGCCTCCGGCCCCCGTCGAGCCTCCGCCACCCCCGAAACCTCCTCCGCCCGCACCGCGGCCCCAGCAGCGCGTGGCCCGAGCCGATTCGCCCCCGAGCCGCGCGAAGTCCACCAAGGCTCCCGCTCCCGCGCCCGCCCAGGCCGGACAGGTCGTCGCCGTGGATGCGGCGGAGGCTCCTCTCGACTTCACCGGCTTCGACATCGTGAGCGGTCAAGGATCGAGCTACGCCGGAGGCGTGACGGCGTCCAACGGGACCTCCGAGCGGGCGGTGGAAGAGGTCGCGAGCAGCCAGGGTGATGACAAGGGCTCGGGCACGGGCAGGGCTCGCCCCGTTCAGCTCCCGGCGCGCAACTGGGACTGCCCCTGGCCCCAGGAAGCGGACGCGCTGCGGATCTCCGAGCAGACGGTGGTGATGCGCGTCGTCGTCACCCCCGAGGGCCGGGTGACCTCGGCCGAGCTGGTGTCCGATCCGGGCAACGGTTTCGGACAGGCGGCGCTCGAGTGTGCACGGCGCGCGCGCTTCGACGCGGCCCTGGATCGGGACGGCCGTCCCTACCTGGCCACCTCGCCGCCCATCCGCGTCCGGTTCAAGCGGCGGTGAGCCGGGCCTCGCCCGCTCAGTAGAGGTTCACCGCGTCGAAGGGGCGGTTGAGCTTGCTGCGCGGGCGGGGCATCGCCTTTCGCACGGCCTCGGCGTCACCGTTCGAGAGGGCCCGCACCAGCGGCTCCGTCTCCGCCGGTGTGGTGGTGCTCTCCTGGGCGCAGCGCAGGGCCTCCGTCCAGTCATGGCTGCCCTCGGCGAGCCGCTGGCCGGCGAGGCTCTGCGCCACCCGGAGGGGATCCCCGATGGCGCGCGCCTGCTCCACCGCCCGGGAGAACCACTGCGCGGCGATGGCTGGCTGCGAGTCCAGCAGGTGCAGCCCCAGGTCCGCGGCGATCACCTGCTGGTGAAGGGGATCTCCCAGCGCTCCGGCGCACTCGAAGGCCTCGGTGTAGCTGGCCACGGCGGCCTCGCGCTCGCCATTGGCCATCTGGAGCGCGGCCAGCCGGTAGCGGTGGTGCTTGGCGAAGTTGGCGCCCCAGCTCGCGCTGATCTTCTCGAAGCGCCGCCAGATGGCGATGGAGTCCGCGTAGTTCCTCGCCGACTCCTGGAGGTAGCTGGCGTTGGAGATGAGGTTGATCTTCAGGTGCGTGGCGCTCGCGTCGTGGAGGTCGCCCACGCAGCGCATGGCGTGCTTCTCCTGCACCAGCGCCTGGGGCAGGTTCTTCTCCAGGAAGTACGTGAGCGCGTAGACGTTGCGCAGCCAGGCCTCGTGGAGGGAGCGCAGCGGCGTCTCTCCGCCCCGCAGCAGCGCGAGCCCGGCCTCCACTTCGGCGCGGGCATCCGGCATCTGCGCCAGGCGCTTGGTGCGGGTGAGGGCGCGGAACATGTGCAGGTGGGCGAGCCGCTCCGGTGGGGCCCGGCGCTCGAGTCCCCGGCCGAATGCCGCCAGCGCCTCGTCGTGCTGGCCGGTGAAGACGTGCACCACGCCGATGCCCCGCTCGAAGAGGAGGCGCAGCTCCTCCGCGTCCCCGAGGCTGCTCCGGTCGATCTCGATGGCCGGCGTGGTGAAGCCGGTGTCGAGCGCATCCCAACCCTCGGCCACCCGCGCGGGGGACAGGGCGCCTCCCGCGGCATCGAGCAGCGCCAGCCCTCGCTCGGCGGCGAACATGGCGCCCTCGTAGTTCGTGGTGAAGAAGCAGCCGCGGATGGCGAGCACGGCCGCGGCGATGCGGTACTCCAGCGGCGCGGCGTCATCCACCACGGCACCCAGGTAGCGGCCCTCCAAGTCCACGGCGGGCTCGAGCGCCCGGCCGGAGATGGGGCTCGCGCCGCCTTCGGGGAACGGGGTGCGCATCCGCTGGCACAGCGAGTCCAGGAAGGCCCGGCGCCGCTCCTCGAAGAAGGCGGCGGAGTAGGGCCGGCGCGTGTTCCAACCGGTGAGCAGGATGCGGCCCTCGAGCCGCTCCAGCCGGCCCCACTCGGCCGCGCGCATCACCGCGCGCAGGCTGACGAGATCGCACTCGCCCGCGCCGTGGATGACGAGCGACCGTCCGCTCTCCCTCAGCGTCTCCACGATGGCGCGCGCCGCGAGGTTGAGCACCCAGAACATCTGCTCGGACTCGCGATGCAGCCGGCGCTCGGACGGCGTGAGGGCCAGGTCGGTGAGATCCGGCGCGCCCTCGATGGAGCCGGGGAAGAGGCGGTTCCACTCGGAGGGTCGCTGCCGGGCGAGCGAGCGCACGGCCTCGGGGGCCGCGTCTTCGCAGGCCTGGAGGATCTTCCTCAGTCCACCGAAAGCCACGGGCAGCGCCACGCCCGCGTCCACTTCGATGGCGGCGGCTGGCGAAACCGCGATCGCACTCCGATTGCTCAAGGGGGCCTCTGGGGGGAGAGGTGGGGGTCGTGCAGGAGGAACGGCGAATTGCACCCCTGTTGCTCCATTTTTTCTTGGAATCCCACATTGAGTCAAACCCATCAGGAGGTGCGCGAACGTGGGGATTGGGGGAGACTGCGTGTGTCCATGAGCACCCCGGCTCCGGGAGAGTCCCCGGTCCTGTCGTTCCGTCACTTGCTGTCAGACGCGGTCTGTTCCTTCCTCAATGAGGCCGGATTGGGTTCCGCACAGGTGGGCGATCCCCTCAGCGAGCTCGTCGTGACGTTGTCGCGCTACCGCGAGGAGGGCGAGCCGCTCTTCCCGGTGGCGTTCATGGGCGACGACCTGGAGGGGATGCTGCGGGTGCTGGGCGGGAGCGATCCGATCGCGATCGGCACGGGCCCGAGGACACGCGAGACGATCCAGCGGGCGCTCAAGCAATGCGCGCCATTGGGCCAGGGGCGGTGGTGGTCCCTGTACGTGCTGCTGGTTCCGGAGGGCTTCGCCTACGGCATCTTCCGCACGGAGCCCTTTCCGCTGGTGGAGACGCCGCTGGAGCGGATGCGGCGGGCCGGGGATGGCTCGCTGCGTCTGGTGGGCGTGCTGCAACTGGCGGAGAACGTCATCGAGCTCCGGGGACTGGGCGGCCTGTACCGGCACATCTTCCTGTCCGGCGCGCGGGCGGAGGTCACGTTGCCCACGGTGGCGATGGACGAGCTGGCGCTGGGGCTGACCGCGGCGGTGAAGGAGCCGGCGCGCAGCCTGACGCGGGACTTCTACCGGCGGGTGCTCTTCGAGGCGATGCAGGCCTCACACGGCACGCTGGTGGCGGTGCTGCCGAAGGGACGCGAGGGCTCGCCGATGTTCGTGGATGGGGTGCTGCTGTCGGAGCCGATCGACATGGTGGCGCGGGTGATGCGCTACCACGAGAGCCCGGACGTGGCGGCGGCGTCGGCGGTGAGCTCGGCGGCGCAGCTGCTGCGGGGGATGATGGCCACGGATGGAATCACGGTGCTGCGCTCGGACGGGCACATCCTCGGCTACAACGTCTTCATCCGGCACCCGGAGTCGCTCATCCGCGAGCCCGCGCGCGTGGGAGGCGCGCGGCGGCGGACGTACGAGGTGCTATGCGCCTGGGTGGGAGGGGAGCTGACGACCGCCTTCTTCCGCTCGCAGGATGGCGCCATCGCCTGCTGCCGGGATTGAGTCCTCCGGCGGCTTCCAGGCGGGATTGCGGAACACGTAGCCCAGGCGGACGCGGAGCGGGTTGGGGCGGAGCACGTCGCGCACGATGGCGGCGTACTCGTGGAAGGCGATGCGCACCGGGTTGTACGTCTGGATGTTCTTGGTGAGTCCGTAGGTGGGGCGCTCGTTCTCGGGCTGGAAGGTGCCGAAGAGGCGATCCCAGATGATGAGGACACCGGCGTAGTTGCGATCCAGGTAGCGCGGGTTGGAGCCGTGGTGGACGCGGTGGTGGGAGGGCGTGTTGAGCACCCACTCGAGCGGCCCCATGCGGCCGATGGCCTCGGTGTGGATCCAGAACTGGTAGAGCAGGCTGATGGCATGGGCGGTGAGCACCATGGCCGGATGGAAGCCGAGCAGCGGCAGCGGGGCCCAGAAGAGGATGTGCGTCATGGGCGTCCACGTCTGGCGCAGGGCGGTGGAGAGGTTGTAGTGCTGGCTGGAGTGGTGCACCACGTGCGAGGCCCAGAAGAAGCGGGACTCGTGATGGACGCGGTGGAACCAGTAGTAGCAGAGGTCCTCGGCGAAGAAGAGCGCCACCCATGCGAGCACGCCGGAGCCGAGCTTCAGCGGAGAGAGCTCGTAGAGGACGGAGTAGAAGGCGTACTCCACGCCCTTCCAGACCATGTAGATGAGTGAGTAGACGGTGCCCATGGTGAGGCTGGCCGCCGTATCCCTGGCGGCGTAGCCCACCTGGCCCTCCTGACGGTGCCGGGCGAGCCAGATGCCCTCCACGAGCATGAGGAGGATGAACGCCGGCGTGGCGAACTGGGTGGGATCGAAGGAAGCGAGGTCCGCCATGGTGCGGCTCCCTAGGGTTGGGGTGGGGTGGAGAAGGAGCCGCGGGCGAACCGGACGAGCAGCGCGAGCATCTGCCGGTGATCGGGATTGGCGGGCAGCGCCACACCGCCGACGGCGGCACCCTGCACGGCGTTGAGGATGAGCTCGATGATGGCGTCGAAGTCGGGGTGGGTGGAGGCGACGTCGGGGAAGAGCTCGCGGGCGACGCGGTGGAGATGCCGGCGGTGCGGCGGGTCCACGGTGCTCAGGGCCGAGGCCAGCTCGGGATCGGTGCGCGCGGCGACATACAACTCGATGGCGGCGAGCAACTCGGGGCGCTGGTAGATGGACCACAGCCGCTCGATGGCCTGGACGACGCGGTCCCCCACGGGAGCGGGCGCCGCGTCGATTTCCGCGCGGTACTCGGAGATGAGGCGGGGGAAGAGATGCTCGACGGCGGCGCCGAGCAGCACGGCCTTGGTGGGAAAGTGCTTGAACAGGGCTCCGTGGGAGATGCCCGCGCGCTGGGCGATCGCGAGGGTGGTCGTCCCCGCATGACCGAGCTCCACCAGGCACTCGACGGTGGCGTCGAGCAGCTTGAGGCGGGTGGCGTCCCGCCGTTCCTGCTGGGTGCGTCGGACGCGAGGCGCCGCCTCGGAGCCCGGGGATGAGTCAGGCATGAGCGAAGTGTAATGCCGTCTTATCCAAAAAGAAAGTGAGTGCTCACTCACCAGAATGTCGGACTCCGTTCCCAGAGGGAAAGGAGACGAGCAACCCACCCACCCCTCTCCCCCTGGGAGAGGGACGGGGTGAGAGGATGTGAGCCGGTGCCCGGACCCGTGGCTTCCGTGGCTCCCAGGGTCCGGAGGCCCGTGCTCAGATCTCGTCGGGGAGGGTGGGGTCGGGGTGGGTCTCGGCGGAGGCGCGGGTGGCCACGAAGAGGCGCTGGGCCTCCTCGGCGGAGGCGCCGCGGAGGAAGTAGGCGCGGGCGGCGGTGCCGAGGGCGAGGGTGCCGGCGAAGGCGACGGCGCCGGAGACGACATTGCCGGCACCGGGGAAGACGAACTTCACGAGGGCGCGAGCGGCCTCGCGAAAGGCGAAGGCGGCGCCGACGTTGACGCCCAGGGCGGGGAGGAACTCGGCGGCGGCCTCGAGGTCGAGCTGTCGGCCGGAGATCCACGCGATACCGGCGATGAGGCTCACCTGGGCGGAGGTGATGGGGATGATGTCCGCGATGGGGATGGGCACGACGGCGAAGCCCATGCAGACGGAGGCCATGGCGCGGGTGAGGGAGGAGGCGAGCTCTTCCTGGAGGGCGCGCACGCGCGTTACGCGGGCGAGGACGAGCCGGCCCTGCTCGGGAAGCTCGCGAAACAGCATCTGGGCGAGCTCGCCCAGCCTCCATCGCTCGTCCGAGCGGATGCTGCCGTCCTGACGCCAGGACAGGTAGGTGGAGACGCCGATCACGTTGACGAGCTCGCCGCGCAGCTCGTCACGGGAGCGGAGCTTCTCGCGGAGCTGGCGCTCGACGGCCTCGACGTGGCGGAGCTTCTCCTGGAGCTCGGTGGGGTCCTGCACGTCGGAGAGGTGGAGGTCGGTGCGCTTGGGCTCGAGCAGGTCGCAGTGCGTGGCGACGCCGATGAGGGGAGGGCGCATGCCGTGGGCCTGCTCGACGGCGGAGACGATTTGAGCGAGCACGTCCAGGTCGGCGTCGATGGCGGCATCGACCTCGGTGGCCTTGATGAGGAAGAGGAGGGCGTCGGGGGCCTTGCGGCGGACCTCGGTGAGGATGGAGTCGAGGGGGGTCTCCGCTTCGTCGGCCTGTTCGGGGAGGGATCCCTCCTGGATGCCGCGGGTGTCGAGGATGGAGAGGGTGCCGAGCTCACCCTGGACGTCGAACCAGCGGCCCTGTCCGGTCTGGGCCTTGACGTGGCCGACCTCGGCGACGCGGGTGCCGAAGAGTGCGTTGATGAGGGAGGACTTGCCGGCGCCGCGGCGGCCCACGAGGACCAACTGGGGCGAGCGCTGTTCGAGCAGCAGGGCGCGCAGGTGGGAGATCTTCTGGCGGATGTCCCGGGCGAGGGGATCCGGGACGCGGTCGAGCATCTCCTCGAGGCGGCGGACGGTCTCGGAGATCTCCTGGAACGTGGGTTCATGCGGGGCGGCCATGGGTCCTCCTCGGAGTGGGCCATAGCACACGGGGGGAGCGAGTTCCCCCCTGGCTTCAGACGACGAAGGTTCTTGGAGGGACAGCACTCAGGGCGCCAGGGGCTGGGGAGGCCTCGGGGGGCCTCTCGTGCGAGCCCTGGCCCGAGGTCGGGCTGAACGTCAACACCGAGGAGCTGGGTAATCTCGGTCTCACCGTCGAGGAGGAGCGCGCTATCATCGCCTTCTTGCGGACCTTGTCGGACGGCTACTTCCACCGCTGAGCGGGCGGCGGAGGGGCGGGGAGCGGTGGAACGACATGAGCATGGACGACTCCTGGAGGCCCCTCTTCAGGGTGGGGGCGGCGGCGAACGTCGCCGTGCTCGTGCTCGTTCCGATCCAGATCGTCCTCTACGTGCTCTGGCCGCCACCGAGCACGGTGCTCGACTGGTTCGCGCTCTTCCAGTCCCACGGCCTCATCGGGCTCATTGACATGGACGTCCTGCTGATGGTCGGCAATGTCCTCATGGCCCTCATCTATCTCGCCCTCTACGCCGCGCTTCGAGATGCGAGTCCATCCCTCACGACCCTCGCAGTCACCCTGGAGTTCGTGGCGATAACGACATACCTCGGCTCGAATACGGCGTTCGAGATGCTCTCCCTGAGCAAGCAATACGCCGCGGCGACCACGGAGGCGCAGAGGGGGGCGCTCCTGGCCGCGGGCCATGTGATGGTCACGAGCTGGAAGCAGGGGAGCGCGTTCAACGTGAGCTACGTGCTGGGCGCCATCGCCACATTGCTCACCTCGACCGCCATGTTGCGGAGCCAGGTGTTCGGCCGGGTGACGGGCTACGTCGGACTGGTGTTCGGCGTGCTCAGTCTGGTGCCAGCCTCCGCGGGGAAGGCGGGTGTCATCTTCTCGCTCGTCTCCCTGGTCCCGATGTGGATATGGCTGGTATTGATTGCCCAGAGGCTCTTCCAGCTTGGGCGCGGCGCCCACGGGGTCGCTGAGGTGAGGTAGGCCTCGAGAGGTACTCCCACCTGCCCTCAAGGCCGAGGCGGACGTCCGATAGGGAAAGCGAGGGGCCGCGAGCGTTCTCCGGATGACGAGCCGGGCCCCCTCGCTCGCGAGCGCTCGTGGCTGGTGCCATAGGCTGGCGAGCCGCGTCCCCGTGTCCTCTGCTCCAGGAGGCCGTATGCCCGAGGTCGCTCCACCGGAAGCCGAGCGGCAACGCTTCCTCTCTGTCCGTGGAGGGATTCGAGGCCCTGCGGGACGGCGCCATCCCAACAAGGAGCGTAGCCATGCATGAGTCCACACTTGCCCGTCAGGTGCTCGAGACCGTCCTCCAGCGTGCCGTCACCGAGGGCGCCTCTCGTGTTCGCGTGGTGCGGGGCTGGGTGGCGGAGACCGGGTCCCTGTCCGCCGAGAGCCTGTCCTTCCATTTCTCCGCCCACGCCCGGGGCACGAGCGCGGAAGGAGCCCGGCTCCTGTTGGACCTCATCCACGTGGTGGCGCGCTGCCGGGCCTGTGGCGATACCTACGCTCCCGATTACCACCTCCTGCTGTGTCCGGAGTGTGGGAGCACCGAGGGGGAGGCACTCGGGGAGACGGGGCTCGCCGTTACCTCCATCGAAGTGGAGGAGTAGGTGGAGTCCATGGCTCCTGGCAATCCGTGGTTGGTGGATGCGATAGCTTGGAGGGATTGAACTTGCTCCGCCGGGGCTTCAGGAGAGGAGGACCTCTTCCACCGGCCGGCGTGGGCTGGGGTACACCTCGGGCCCGTAGCCCATTCTCAGCAGGAGTTGGGGCATGCCTCGCTGGGAGAGCAGGGCGGCGAGCTGTGGGCGGAGCGAGGGGACCTCGATGGGCTGGTTGAGCTCCCGCATCCAGAGGTCCGCTCCAGTCCGGGTGAGCGCGCCGAGAAAGCCGCTGGGCAGGAACGGGGGACTGGAGAAGGTCTCGCCCGCGAAGGTGAAGGCGCCCGCGAGATTACCGATGAGGACGACCCTGTCCTCGCCCTGGGGCCGCACATCGGTGATGCCTCCCTCGGCCCCGCTGAACACCCGCCTCCACAGCAGGCTCCCCGAGGAGCTGTACCTGGCGATGAACGGGGCGTACTCGCCGAGCGGCCCATCCCCGAGGTCCGTCCGGGGGCTCGCCCAGCCCGCGACGAGGAGCTCGTTCCCGGTGTCCGCGGCCACGGCATCGCCTCCTGTCGTCCGGGAGGTGTCGCTGGCCTCGAAGGCCCTCGACCAGAGGTGCCGGCCGTCGTCTCCGGAGAATTTCGCCAGGAAGCCAGCCAAGGGCGGTCCAAGGCTCGGATCGATCGTGGGACCCGAGGAGAGGACGTTCCCGTCCAGGTTCATCCGCCCCTGGAAGCTGCCGGTGACGACGAAGTTGCCCTCGGCGTCGGTCGTCACGGCCCGCGGGCTCACCAGCAGGGGGGCGCCACTGGCGTCCGTGGCCACGAAGCCCCGGGTCCACACGGTTTCTCCCGTGGGGGAGAACCTGGCGATGAAGAGGCCCACCCTTCCCACTGCCTCCCCGGTAACGGAGGGAAGGCGCCCCGCTCCCAGGTCCGGCGTGCCCTCGTAGTTGCCCGCCACGAGGATGTCTCCGCGCCCCGTGAGGGTGAGCTCCCGCGCCTCGACGTCTTCGGTGGCCACCACGCGGCTCCAGAGGTAGACGCCCTCCACGGTGTAGCGCGCGAGTGCGAGGCCCGCTCCTTCCGGGAAGGCCGCGTCTCCGAAGAGACCCGCCGCGACGAAGTCGCCCTCCGGCGCGGTGGCCAGGGCATGGAGGCGCTCGCTGCCCAGGCCTCCGATCTGCCGCACCCACTGCGTGAGGCCGCCTCCCACTCCACGGTAGGAGCAGAAGAGGGGCGTCTCCAGGGTGAGGCGCAGGGTCGGGATCAGCTCGCTCTGGAGCACCTCCCGCGAGTAGAAGTCCACGCCATTGCCCGACTCGGGGATGAGGCCGAAGCTGTAGAGGCCTTCCGAGGTCACCACCCGCGTCACGTCGTACGCGACCCGGGTGCCGGCGTTGATCGCCCCCAGGTCGTCCAGCGGGCCCTCCAGGAGGCTCGGCCGCGTGTTCCAGGTGAGGCCCTCGTTCCACTCGTCGCTGACACGGTAGAGCACCGGTCCATCCGTCGTGAGATCGAAGGCGGAGAGCTCCAGCTTCGCGTCACGCACGCGCATGCTTTCGGTGGTGACGTAGAACTTGAGGTAGGACTCCAACCGGGGCGAGCCATCCACCAGCAGCGCCGGCTCGCCGCCGAAGCTCTGGTCCGGGGCGTCCCGGGAGACGAAGCCGTCCTCGAAGGGCGTGGTGACGGACAAGAAGGATTCCAGGCGCGGCATGCACTCGGGCACGGGTGGCTGCAGGTCCTCCACGCTGGCGGCGCGCGTCGTGGCGCTGCCCTGGGGTTCCACCGCCGTGTCTCCACCACAGTGGGTCAGCAGGGCCAATGCCATCAACCCGCTCGCCCATCGCCCACTCCAACCGGATTTCCGCTCCATGCCAGACCCTCCGAAAAAGGCCACGTGTGAGCGTGCACCGCATGTGCCGGGGGGGCGTTCCCGGGCGAGGTGTGGCCTTCAGGACGCGCACCTGCACTCGGGGGGACCGGCGCTCCCGAGGATTGGAAGCAGGCTACTCAGTGATGAGAGGGATGTTCCTCGGCCGGCTCGCGGTGGGGAGCGTGAAGAAGAAGGTGCTCCCCACTCCAGGAATGCTCTCGACCCAGAGGTGTCCGCCGAGGGCATCGACGAGCCCCTTCACGATGGCGACGTGGCGGGTTGGAGGGCGCTGAATGCAGGTCGCATCACCTGGCAAAAGCCCGGAGTGCCTCATCCCAGCTCATCCGGGAGCACCGCTCCACCCACCGTGCCACGGTCTCCGCCTCCCTTCGCGCGGCCAGCGCCACCACGGCGGCCTTCTCGAGCGGTGCATCGAAACGCTCGCGCGCGTCCCTGGCCAGCTTCTGCACGTCCACGGGGCTGGTCAGATATGCCACCGCCAGGCCTCCCGGTCGGGTGAGCGCCTCGTAGGCGCGGCGCAACCGCTGGAATCCCTCCATATCCTGGTGAGGTGGGTGCCGCGCCAGCGCGGCGAAGTAGGCGCTCTTGACGGCGACCGGGTCTATCGTAGGCGCCAACCCCAATACGGCGAACGGATCTTCGGGCGTCATATCAGCTACTCTCCTCCCCTTCCTCCGGAGAGACAGCCTTCGGAGGGCTTCTCTCGGGCTCCTTCTTCGAACGTGACGCGCGGCGCGCCGGGGTGCTCGCGGCCTTCTTCTTCCGCGAAGCCCCGCGCTTGCGCGGCCGGTACCCATGCTCGTGCGCCAACGCCTGCGCCTGCTCCACCACCGGGGCATGGAGAGCGGGTAACTGCTCCGACAGGGCCCGCATGAAGGCCTCCAGCACCGGGTGGAGGTACTTGCAAGGGGTGTTCATCCTCTCGGCGGCCACCGCCGCCTCGGCGAGCGCCTGCACATTGGCGGCGCGGCGCTCCAGCCAGCGTTCCAGAATGCGCCTGGCGAGCGCCTCCCGACCGAGCACCTCCATCGTTCGGAGCGCCTCGATATGCCCCGTGTTTCCAGGATGGGCCTCCAGGTACCGCACGGCGGCATCCCATGCCTCGGCGTCCGAGGAAGCATGGCGCACCGCCTCCTCGAGGAACCCCACCTGGTAGGTCAGCACCCTGGGAGCGAACCGGCGCCAGATGCGCAGGCCGTCCCCGGTCAGCTTCATCGAGGAGTAGACCTGCTCCAGCGCCCCCTCCACCCCCAGCAGCATCCGCTCTACATCCTCCATGGTCTGCACGCCGCGCAGCAGCCGCTCCAAATCCCGTCCTCCCTGCTTCATCCGACTGCGGTCCAGCAGGATACGGACGGCTTCGCTGAGCTCCCTCCGGAGCTCCTCGTTCGCGCCCTCCCAGCAGACGTCCACCCATGACGCCACCAGGTCCGGTGCGCAGGTAGCGGCCACGCACTCGATCAACCCCATACGCTCGGAGGGCACGGCTCCACCCAGCCAGGACAGCAGGGAAGAGGCCTCCGTTGCGACCAGCCGGCCCAAGCCCTCCTGGAGCCACCCGGGTGCGTTTAGCGCCTCGGGGTTCTGCTCGCACCAGGCCAGGAAGGCCCGCGCCCAGAGGGGCGCGTTCGCGATCCGGGCCAGCAATTCCTGGTAGAGGCCCAGCGCCCGCGGCAGGGCCGCCCCCTTGAAGCGGAGCCCGGACACAGCCTGCACCACCCAGGACCGGGCCGACGGTTGGATCGCCGCGGCCTGAGCCAGGGTGCATAGGGGCTCGGCGTCCTCGATGCGCGAGACGACCGTCCGCGCAAGCCCCGCGGCTACCACCCGCAGCGCCTGCAACGTAGGAGCGGAGAGGGCCTCGGGGGCTCCTCCCTCTCGCACCGCCCGGGCCAACAGCGAGGCTGGCTCCGAGAGAGCGTCGTGCCCCTTGCCCCCCTCCGCCCGGAGCCACAGCTCTCGCGCCGCCAGCTGTCCCGCCAGCTCCCATACCGCCCGAGAGACCCCGGCGGGTGCCGCTCGTGCCCACTCCTCGGCGCGGCTGGCGAAGACGGGGAAGGGCTCAAGCGCGTACAGGGCGAGGAGCGCCCCTTCCACCTCCTCCAGCGAGCGGGGCGGCGGCAGGGAGACGTGCTGGCTCGTCGGCTCGATTCCCAGGCGCGAATCCACCGGGGGCAGGCGCTCGAGCGCCGGGGCGATGAGCTCGGGAGCGGGGCTCCCCTCGGAGGAGAGCCATCCATCCATCGCCTCGGCCAGAAGGGGCGCATGCGCTCGCGCCGGGTCGGTGAGGGGTTGCCACAGCCGCCGCGCGCGCTCCCAGTCGCGAGTGCGGCCCGCCGCCCATACCAGTGGCCAGTACGTGGCCCAGGCCTCCTCTGGAGCCGCGCCTCGCTCCACCAGGCCGGGCTCGGCGTCCACGCGCACGGCCAGGGTGCTGAGCGTCCCCCAGGAGCCGCGGCGGTGCTGCTCCCGGACGGCCTGCCGGAAGAGGGCGGCGCCGCTGGGGAGCAGTTCCTCCCTCAGCGGCGGCGGCAGCCGCAGGAGCGCGGACAGCATCCCCTCCAGGTTCCCTCGCTTCTGGTACTTTCGGGCCTCCTCCAGCCACTGGCGGTGCTGGCGCCCGGTGCGGTCGTGCTTCACCATGGCTCAAGGCTCCGGGAGTCCCGACCCGTGTTCGTGATTGAGGAAGAAATCCAGGAGCGCCTCCTCCGCGCGCTCGCGCGCCACGCCCTGGGCCTGCGCGTACTGGTCAAGAAGCCGCTTCAACTCGGCGTGGAGCTCGGGAGGGAGCCGCTCGAGCAGGGCGTGCCCCTTGCGCTCCACCGCGCTCTGCCCCGGCGCCAGGGCCGGGAGGGCCTTGCCCACGTCCGCCACCGAGAGGGCCACCGTCTTGGCGTTCGTCGTGCCGGGCTGGCTGACGGATACCTTCACCACCCCGTTGAGATCGTAGGCGAACTCCACCCGCACCGGTGAGTTCGCGGGCCGGGGCTCGAGTGGGAACTCGAAGGCCCCCACCCGCGTGTTCTCCGAGGCTCGGCGCGACTCGCCCTGAAACACCTCCACCTGGACGAGCTTCTGCTCGGGCACCAGGGTGTAGAACTCCTCCACCTTCGTTGTCGGCAACACCGTGTTGCGGCGGAGGACCGGGGCGAAGGTATCCGGCGTGGCGTTCCCGAGGTCGTCCTCTCCGATGACGCGCATGCCCAGGCTATGCGACGCCACATCCACGAGGATGCGTCCCACCGGCTCGCCGGACAACATGCCGGCCTGGATGGCCGCGCCCAGCCCCACGGCCAGGTCTGGATCCACTTCCTCGTGGATGTCGACTCCGAAGGCCTCCTCCAGCATCTGGCGGACCCGAGGGATCCGCGTCGAGCCTCCCACCAGGCATATCTTGGACAGCGACTGCCCCTCGAGCCGGGCCTCCGCCAGGGCCTGGCGGGTCAGGGCCACGGTGGACTCGAGCAGCGGCTCGATGAGCTCCTCGAAGACGCGCCGCCGCACCTCCAACTCGAGGTGGATGGGCCTGCCTTGCGCCTGGGTGAGGAATTCCTCCTTCACATGCACGGAAACGTCCGCGGACAGACGGATCTTCGTCTCCTCGGCCAGCTGGCGCAGGCGCGCCATGGCCCGCACGTCCTCGCGAGGATCCACGCCCTGCTTCTTGAGATCCTCGAGGAAGAGCTGAACGAGCTTGTCGTCGAAGTCGTCCCCACCCAGATGGGTGTTGCCCGCGGTGGAGCGCACCTCGCGCACCCCCTGGAACACCTCGAGCACCGACACGTCGAACGTGCCGCCCCCCAGGTCGTAGACGAGAAGGATCTCGGGCTCGGCCACACGGAGGGCCTCGGGATGCAGCACGTGCTCATACAGGAGCGAGGCGCTGGTGGGCTCATTGAGCAGCCGCAACACGTGCAGCCCCGCGCGCTGGCCGGCCTCGAGGGTTGCGCGGCGCTGGGCGTCATCGAAGTAGGCAGGCACGGTAATGACCACGTCACGCACGGGGACGCCGGTGGCCTTCTCGGCTCCCTGCTTGAGCGCGGACAGGATTTCGGCGGAGACCTCCTCGGGAGACACCTCGCGCCCGGCGATGGAGTAGCGGTGGAGCGTCCCCATCTTGCGCTTGACCGAGCGGATGCACCGCTCGGGCCTCAGCAACTCGAGGTTGCGCGCCTCTCGCCCCACGACGACACGATTGTCCTCGTAGAGGACCACCGAGGGGACGATGCGACTGCCTTCCACGGACACGGCCACCGGGCGGCCCTCCACCAGGTGGGCGATGACGGAGTTGGTCGTACCGAGATCGATTCCAAAGACATGGCTCAAGGGGTATTCCTCACGATGATGGCTTCGCCCTCGCGAATGAGGTGCTCGCCCCGCAGGGCGGCGGCGCGAACCACGCGGGCAATGGCGCCCTCGGCGAAGCTGGGGTGGGGCTGAGTGCCTACAATCCGGAACAGGCGCCCGTCGGGAATGTGGCCGATGGACGTCAGGCGAGTGATCCCGGAGGAGGTCAGAAATCGCTCGAGCCGGGCCGCCACTCCCATGAGTCCCGATGCGAGCGCCTCATCCGCCGCGACGCGGGAGGCCTCCTCGAGCAGATCCAGGGCATCCAGGAACTCGTCCCAGGGGGGCTCGCTCCCCGAAGAGTTGCCAGACGTCGCGCCGCGGAGAGAAGAGAGCGAGCCCCTCAGCTCCGCGAGTCCCCCTTCCAGCTTGCGCTCCAGATCCTCGACATGGAGGGCCAAACGGGCCTGGGCCCGGGAGGACTTCTGGACGGCATCCAGAAGCAGGGTGCCCCAGGTGGGAGGCGACTCGGCAGGTAGTGTGGTCCCCGGGAGTCCGGGCACTCCTGAACGTCCAATGAACAGGCGTCTCAGCCAGGTGAACATCAAATCAACGCCAGTCGTTTCCGACCGGCGCTCCATACAAAACAGAATCGGAGCCGCAGCTTCAGCTCACGCGCCAACGCTCGTGGCCGCGCCAAACAGCTCGCCGCAGAGCGATGACCCCTCCCGCTCGCGCGGATGTGTCTCCCATTCTTCTCTCGATATGGGCATTCCTGGGGTCTACTTCTCCTATGGGGCTCTATGACATGACCTCGCCCGTCATGTCCAGTACTTCCTCCTCGCTTCCATCCCCCCTTGGGAAAGCCCTCTCCCATGAGCGGGTACGGGTAAAGGATGTCTGTTGTTGAGAGTGAGACGGAGCGAAGCCGCATACCGCGGCGGCAACTGCCCCTGCTCCGGCTGCCACTCCCGGAACGGTCTCGGCGAGGCGTAGCGGGCACTGCTCTTCGTCTCCTGCCGCTCCGGCCTCTCACTGGCGGCTACTTCCAACAGGGCAGCCTGCTCCGGCTTCTTCCTCGAGGTGGTGCTCACCCCCGGCCTTCAACCAGAACTCGCCTTCCCTCTGAAGGACCACCTGGGGCGTCTCTCCCCTGGCCCACCCTATACGGTGGGGTGCTCCGTCAGTCCTCGCGTCCACGGGCACCCCACACGGCAGCCTCCTTGCGGGCTACCGCCGCAACTCGCTCACGCCCCCGCCTGACCCCAAGGAGCGGGTGGCCGCCACACCGGAGCCCGGCTCGAGTCCGCCACCGTGTACGTCGTGGACTTCATGGAGCCCGGTGCCGTCACCACCCGGCCGGTGCCAATACCGAGGGCCGAGTTCCAGCAGGCCTTCCAGCGGTTCGCTCGCGACGTGCGACTGACGCAGAAGACGCAATGGCACCGGGAGAGAGCGCGGTGGACAGGGCGGCCTCGAGAGCCTGGTGGCCATGGGCGTCGAGCAGCTTGAGCGGGCGAGAGGTGTGGCCGGCCAGGTGGACGTTGCGCGAGGCGAGCGCGGCGACGAGGGCGTCGGCGCTGGGGCAGGACTGGCTCAGCCTGTCGCGCCCGCGCAGTTCGTGGGCGTGGCGCTCGTGGGCGGCGAGGGCGGCCAGGTGCTCCTCACATTCGAGCCTCTTGCCCTCATCCCAGCAGCGCGTGTGGCGGGCCACCTGTTGAACGAAGCCGCTGCGCGGCGGGGGAAACGACGGGGAACTGCCGCCGACTCTGCTCGACCCTGCTGGAACGAGTGCTCACCTTTTCAGAGGGAAAGAGGGACGGTACGACAGAGGAATCGAACCTCCCGGGGACATGTCTCCATGCCCCCCACCGGTTTTGAAGCCCCGCCGCCCGGATCGGCGGGGTCCTCGTGGTGGTCGGCTTCCCTCTGGAGCGGGGCTGGTGGAGCGTCCGTGGGGGTCCACCCGCGTCCGTTCATCTTGGGTACGATTTGGGTTCGCGGCGGCTGCATGTCCCCGAGGTCCCATCAGGAGACGAGCTTCGAGCCGATGAAGCGCAGGAGCGACGAGAGCCAGACCAGGGCGTAGGCGATCGGAGGGCGTTGGCCGGACGCGATCTTCGCCACCTCGTTCCAGTCATCGGACAACTGTCGCTGAACATGAAGAAGCGCGGGAAAATGAACCAGCCGGTTTGGGTGCGAGGAGCGGCGGGGCGGGTGAGGGGCGCGGAGCGGCAGCTGGCGTCGCTCTTCCACGACAACCTTGCCGCGGTGCTACTCGGGCACGTCTCCCGGCGTCTCGACTTCCGGGACTTCGTTACGCGGATGGACGTGATCGGCACGCTGGACGGCAGGTTCGAGAGGGACGTGGCCGACGAGCTGCGGAAGTGGTACTCCGACTGCCCGCGAAGGTGACCAAGGTGCACGTGGCCCGGATGCTCGCCCTGGCGTACCACCTACAAGGGGCCATTGACCGGGGCCTCGTCGCCGACCGGGCCGCCGTGGCGAGGAAGCTGGGGCTGACGCGGGCGCGGGTGACGCAGCTCCTCTACCTACTCATGCTGGCGCCCGATCTCCAAGACGCCGTGTTGGCGCTCGAAGCAGTCGACGGCGCCGAGCCGCTGGCCGAGCGGACCCTCCGAGCGGTGACCCACGCGGGGACGTGGGCCGAGCAGCGGGCGGCGTAGGCTGCCTCAGGCCACGATCGGCAGGGCGCGCGTCCGCGTAGAGCGCGCCGACCGAGTCGATTCCGGTGCGGTCGGCATCTCGTCCCAGGTTCGCCCGTCGAGCAGTCGACCGGCCTTCTTCTTGTTCTTGCCGCCCCACTGCTTGAAGAAGAACGCCACGCCGGCGCGCGCACACTGGTCGCGGATGTCGGTGACCCACGCCGGGTCCATCGGGCGCGCTCGATGACCGGACTCGCCGCCGACGATGACCCAGTCGATGTTCTTCAGCTTCAGCTTCGGCAGCGGGCCGAGAAGCGGCTCGAGCGAGAGGAACTTCACGTGCGCGCCTGTCGTGCGCAGGTCGTCGATGCGGTCGACGTAGTCCGCGTTCTCGACGCTCACGCCCATCCACACGTTCCTCGGCCAGTCGATCTCGGGGCTCAGCTCGGCGAGCCGGTCGGCGCGCTTCGTGAGCACTTGGAAGCGATGCCAGTGCGCCCGGCGCATGACGTCGAAGACGCGCTGGATGTACGCGAGCGGCACGTCCTTGTGGAACAGGTCGCTCATCGAGTTCACGAAGATCGTCTGCGGCTTCTTCCACTGGAGGGGCAGATCCAGCATCTGCGGCTGAAGCGTGAGCTTGAAGCCGCTTCTGTAGTTCGGCTGCCCCATCGCCTGGAGGCGTTCCGCCATGCGCTCGGCGTAGCAGTACTTGCAGCCGGGGCTGATCTTGTTGCACCCCGTGACGGGGTTCCAGGTGGACTCGGTCCACTCGATGCCGGAGCCGAGTGCCATCAGCGCGTCTCCTTGAGAATGTGGTTGGCGATCTTCACTGCGATGGGCGCGCCTCTATTGTTCCCCGCAGCGAAGCACAGCAGGTAGAGAGGGTTGTTCGACGAGTTCCGCAACACGCCCGGTTCGGCGACGCCGTTGGCGGGGAAGATCGTCTTGAGGCGGTCGTTGAAGTAGCGCGCGATCGTCTCGTTCGTCGCCTTGACGACGCGCTCCTCGTCGTTGCCGAACAGATCGGCCTTGTGCTCGACCTTGTAGAACTCGTCGTACCAGTTCGTGGTACCGAGCAGCTTATCGAGCCGCGTCCGCCAGCCCTTCGGGATCTCGCCCGAGCGTGTGAGCAGGCGGCTGACGCCGATGCCGAGCGGGAAGAGCAGCCAGAGGTCGATCGCCTTCGTCTTCGCAATGGCCTCGATGGTCTGCCACTCGACCTGCATGCCGTAGGGGTCGAGGAAGAGCACGGCGCGGTGCCCACTCCAGTTCTTCGCGCAGATCTTCTGGATCTCGGCGTTCGCGTCTCCCTGCTCGACGCGGATGTCAGCCGCGAGGGCGGCGAACTCGGGCTCGGACTTCAGCGCCTCGAGCTCCGCGCAGC
The DNA here is from genome assembly GCF_016859125.1 of Archangium violaceum. NCBI lineage: Bacteria > Pseudomonadati > Myxococcota > Myxococcia > Myxococcales > Archangiaceae > Archangium > Archangium violaceum. The sequence goes on from NZ_CP069338.1 coordinate 8,395,110, forward strand.
GCTTCGCGTCGCGCTCGATGAAGATGAAGCGATGGAAGCGAGGAGCATCCTCCGGGGCTCCTGAGCCCCGCGCCTTGAGCGCAAGGCGGGCGGAACCGTCGAGGAGCTGCTGCGGTTCGTCAGTCGCGAGATCGGGGAACAGCAGGTTGCCGGTCGGCTCCTCTTCTCGCTCGCGGCGCATCGTGCGGCAGCCGATTCGTCGCACGACCGACGAGGTGCTTCGGATCGAAGTAGCTCCGCAGCTCGTGAAGTTCATCAAGGACGGTGCGCCGCTCGAGACGCTGAAGGAGCATCCTGAGTTCGAGTCGGTGTTCGCGTACCTCGCCGGTGTTCACGTGCGCTACGGAGGACTCCTCGAAGCGCGATGGGCGGGGCGCTACGACGAAACGATGCTCAGCGAGCTGGCCGCCATCGTGGAGGAAGCCGTCGACGGACTGGCGATCGAGCACGACATCATCGTGAGGAACCCTGGCATCAGTCCGTTCGCTCTGGACGAACTCCTCAAGTACTTCCGCGAGCGAGAGGGTGACGTCGAAGAGCTCCTGCCGTCGGAGCCGTCGAGCAAGGACGCCGCCAAGGTGTACGCAGGGATCTTCGGGCGCCTTTGCAGGCGGGCTTGCCCCAAGCTCGGTCCCGAGGGCCCGAGAGCCTTCATGCTGGCGCTGCTCGTCACGCGGTGGATGTCGGGGTTCCCACTCTCACGTCTGATCGATGACCGGCTCAAGAGGAAGGGCGACGACAAAGCAGCAGCAGAGATCAGGAACGTGATGAACGACGTCGAGCAAATCGCACGATTCGAGGCGCCGCGCGGTCTCAGCGCCTACTGCGACGTGCTCCGGCAGTTCCTGCGGGAGGTGGAGCGCGAGGATCTCATCGAGCGCATCCCGCCGTTCAACGTGTTTCTGGAGCTTGGCGTCAGCCTTCAAACGCAGATCGCTCTTATCGGCGTCGGCCTTTCGCGCACGTCGAGCGTGGCGCTGTCGGAGATCATCACCGAGGACAAGCTGACGGAGCCGCAGGTGCTCCAGTGGCTCCGTGACAACGAGGAACTTTGGCGCAACTTCCCGCTTCCCTCGCTGGTGAAGACGGAGGTCGAACGCGTCCCCATTCGGTGCCGCTTGCGAACACGTTCGCGGCTCCGCCCAGAGAGCGCAACCGGAATCACCCAGTGATTTCAGGTGCTTCCCTGCTCAGCCCACCGGATAGGAGCATCAGCGCCCGGCTGCGAACTACGAGCGCGCGCCAGCTTGGCGGAGTGGGCTGGACACGAGCTGAGCCGGCACGCGAGTGGTAGGTCCTTATCCTGCTAGGTGAGATGCACGCGCTGAGTGGAGCGCTCCCGCGCCCTTGGGGGCAGTGACAGGGAGCCCGCGTACGCTGGCGAACTGCGGAGGGCTCACGAGACGCTGGCTCGTTGAGTGGCCGAGGGGGGTGCACATGTTCTCGAACTTCTCCCAGGGCGCGGTTGCTGCGCTGACGGTAGCCGTAGGCGACTGGGCCGGGACCGAGCCGGTCCTGCCTGAGCCTTCCGAGGTTGCGCACCCGACTGCGAGGTCCACCCCATGACACTCACCTGGGTGGCGGTGCTGCTGCTGACGCAGGTCACCGGAGCGGAGGAGCCAGCCGACGGCGCGTGGCCTTCGGCTTCCTCGGCCGAGGCCGTGCTACCTGCGCCGGCCACGGCAGCTGGCGAGGGCGGAGGGTGGAACTCCCTCCTGCGCCTGGAGGCCAGCACGCTGGCGCTGCTGCCCCGAGGAGGGGGAGAGCCGGTGGGCTACGCGCAGCTGAGTCCGATGCTGGTGGTGGACGGCGGAGGAGCGTGGGGCCTGCACATGGGTGCCCCGGTGCGGCTGCGGCTGTGGGGAGGGGAGGCGGGAGCGGGGCGGGTGCGGAAGGAGGACTGGGACAGCCTGTCGGACTGGGGGCAGGTGGTGCGAGCGCTCAAGCTGGGCAGTGAGGCGTCCGCGGTGGCGTTGTGGGTGGGGGCGCTGGAGGACTACAGCCTGCTCTCTGGGCATCTGGTGCGGCGCTACTCCAACCGGGCCAACCCGGACTACCACCCAGCAGGTGGGTACCTCACGAGCACCGTGGGCCCTCTGTTCGTGGAGGTCTTCACCTCGGACATGCTGGGCGCGCGCCTGGTGGGAGCGCAAGCAGAGGTGGACCTGGCGCACGTCCTCGCAGGCCCTCTGCGAGAGCCGGGGCGCTACACGCTGGGGCTGTCAGCAGTGAGGGAGTGGGGCAGGGCCGGCGGACAGTCGCCGCAGGTGACGCTGGCGCATGTGGATGGGACGGCGGTGGTGATGGTGCGCCCTGGCTTCGAGTTGCACGTGCTGGCCGGGTGGGGAGCGGTGGTGGGCATGGGCGCGGACGCGCTGACGCCCACCTTGGACATGAAGCTGCGGCTGGAGGTGCGGCGGCAGCGAGGGGGCTTCCGCCAGGGGTACTTCGGGCCGGACTACGAGTTGGACCGGCTGATCGCGGTGAGCCGCTCCGGAACTCCTGTGACGCAGGCACCCTTCCCGGAGGGGCTCTCCGCGTACGGCGAGGCGGTGGTGGGGTGGGATGGAGTGCGGCTGGGAGAGGTGCTGCAGCGCCACCTGCACCTCTCGGTGGGCGCGGAGGTATTCGACTGGGGCCGGGTGGACGTGGACGGGCGCCTGGCGGTGCAACTGGCTGAGCGGAGCCTCGAGGTGGCGGTGAGTGGTCTGGCCCGAGGACTGGGCCAGCCGGGAGCGCGCCACCTGTACTCGGCGGAGGTGCGCTGGCGCTTCGGCCGCAGGCTGTACGCGCTGGCCCAGGGCGGCACGCGGCTCTACCCGGGGGCAGATGGGACGCTGAGCCCGGTGGCCTTCGCTTCCTTGGGCATGGGAGTGGACGATGCGCGTTGAAGCGCGGAGGCCCAGGTGGGTGGTGCTGTGGATGGCAGCCGCCCTCTTCGCCACGGGATGCGCCACGCTGCCGCCGCTGCCCAGGGCGGGCGAGCCTCACGGCCCTGCCGAGGTGCTACGAGAGGAGCCGGCGACAGGGGCCCACCTGGCCCAGACACACTCCGGTGCCACGACGTGGGAGAAGAGAGCGCTGGTGAGGCTGAGGCGCCGCCACGGTGCGCCCGTGGTGGGCACGGACGTGGCGGTGGTGAGCGCGGAGGAGATGGCCCTGCGCCAGGCGGCCGGCGTGCAGCCCTCCCCGGAAGGCCCACCCTCATGCGGGGGGCAGGCCGTGCCGGAAGGCTGGCCGGACTACTCCTCCTGGTGGGATGAAGAACTGCTGGCTCCCTTCTTTCAGTGCACCTCGCCCGGCGAGTTCCTCGCTCTACAGCGCCGGGTGGATATGCCGCGGCTGGTGGAGGCGTTGGGCGACTGGAACGCAGTGAGGCTCGGTGCGCTGGGGCCTATGGAGGCCCGGGCCGCAGAGGTGCTCCAGCGCAAGCGCTTCTCCTTCCTCGTCACTGCCACCCGGAAGTACGGGGCCTACGCCCAGGTGCTCACCCTCTTCCTCTTCGACACGGCCTTCGATGACGAGGTGCGCGAGCTGCTGGTGCTGCTGGCCAGGGACAAGCAACTGGAACAGACGCTGGGGCCGATGGAGGCCGTGCGCGAGGCGTTGGAGCAGCGGGGCTTCAAGCTTTCGGACTACCCGGAGCGGGAGGAGCAACTCCGTGACGTGGTGCGAGGCTTGGGCCGTGCCGCCGACGACGTGGCCTCCACCATCCCCGCGATGGATGGGGCCCGCGGAGGAGGCGTGTTCGCCACACGAGCCCACTTGCCCCCGCCCTACCAGAAGGCCTTCGATGAGACGGAGCGGGCCCTGACGAGAGAGCACTTCTCTCCGGGCCACGTGGCGCTGGGCACCTTTGACTCCATGACGTTCGGAGTGCCGCTGGGCTTCTACTACCTGGCAGCGGGGACGGGGCACGGGGTGTCTTCGCTGTACCAAGGCCGCTACGAGCGGGCCGCGCGGGAGCTCGCGCCTGCGGCGCTGATGGTGGGCCTGTACGCTGGCGGCAAGGGTGTGCGCTATCTCTCCGATGCCAAAGCAGCCGGGTGGGGCGGAGTGCGGCGACCCCAGGTGTCCGCGCTCGACGTGGAGGGACTGAAGGCAGTAGTGGATCGGCTTGGGGAGCAGCTCGGGGTCAATGCGCTTCGCGATTTGACCCGGTACCTTCAAGCACAGCGGGAGGCTGGGCTCCTCGTTGCAGAGTGGGGAGAGGCCGGCGCGGCGGCACTCTATGAAGCCCGGGGCAACGTGCCCAGGGCGCGGCAGGCCATGTTGGCCGTAGCCGATTCGCAGCGCTCAGGGGCTCCTTCAACGCGGGGCCGCGCCGCACCGGACGGAGCGAAGATAGATGCCAAGGACATCAAGGGCGCCCGACCATACGGTCCCGATGGTCGTCCCGGGCATCCTGACGCCCATGGCGTGAGCCGGCAAGATCAAGCGGACATCATCAACGACCCGAAGACCACGGTGCACCGCGGGCTCAATGCCAACGGGCGCCCCGTCGACCACTACCACCGCGACGGGACGACGGTCATCACCGAACAAGGTGATCCGACGCGTGTGATCACCGCGTTTGGTAAACTCGCGACGAAGGACAATAGAGGCCGTCCAATCCAACGCGGGACGGGGAAGCCGGCCAATCCGGTGCCCAATGGTGGTCCCTATGAGAGGCTGCGGTGAGCCATGGCTGACCGGAAGGGAGCGTTCGAACGATGAAGACCGCTGACGTCTGGTCGGAGCACATCGAATGGATCCGATCCCTATCGGTGTTCCTCGGCTGCCAGCTGCGGCTCGTTGAAGGGAGCGAGAGCCTTGAGGTCGATGCTGCCTCCGCGACGCTCGAGGGAGTGGTCGGGCCGCCGCACCCGGGAATCATCATCGAGCTCGTCGTGAAGCTGCTGACGACCCGGAAGGATGATGGTGACGTGGCCGTTTGGGCGCTCGTATTCTTCTTCGTCGATAAACGACGCGTCGCCGAACAGGGCAAATGTTGTCTTGCAGTGGAATGGCGTTCAGGTCAATGGGTTCGACGCGGCTGGGAGTCAGACGTCTACGGTGAATGGACGGACCTGGAGATGCTCGAGTGACGCTCCGCTTGCCCTCCAACTGCACCGTGGACGCGGTCCCCGGCTCCACTCTCACCACCCTGCCGGGATGGACGCTGGATGCTCTCAACGTCGGTCCCTTCCGCTCCGCGCAGGGCTATGACGCCCACTTCGCGCGCACGATGGGCAGCACCTGTGACTTTGGAGACGAGTTCCGGTTCAGCGACGATACGCTGCTTCTAGAGACGCTGATTCTCAACGTGCCGGAGCGGAACCTGGACCGTGGGGAACTTGCAGCTTGGAAGGAGAGTCCCGTCTCTCCAGGGCTGCTGCGCCTGCGCGAGCGCGAGTCGTTCCTATTCGACGAGACGACAGCGCGGTATTTCGCACGCGATGGCTCGGCGCTGCTGTGTTTCTTCGACGAATTCGTCCCGACGGAACGGCGCTACCGCATCAACGTCGCCCCGTCGCTCGACTTGCTGAGCGATGACGGCCGGTATTACGGCTGGATGCTCTCCTGGCCAGTGCGGCACCTCATCCCCGGCACGCTGGGGGGCTCAAGCTCACCCGCTCGGCTGGAGGACGACCCTGAGTTGGTGCCCCTGGTGCACGAGTGAGCCTGCCCCGGTTTTCATTTGCTCCTCGGCCGAGCAGGCGTTCGTAGACAAGGACGACAGTGCTGCTGAACCGCTGCGCGCCGCTTGGTCATCCGCGTCTGACAGCTGCTCGGCTATATGGTGGCCAGGAGCCTGAGCCGCATTGCTCGCTTGATGCATATGGGAAATGCCTGCTGCTGCCGGAAACAGTCAAAACGCGCCCAGTGTGCCTCTTCAGCGCGGATTCAGGAGGAGCAGGGGGCAGGGCGGGACCAAGGGCCCAGGGAAAACCTCATGTCGGTTGCCCAGCGGTCCCTGTGCTTGAAGCGCGGCGGGGGAGTACGGTCGCCCAATCTTGTACGCAATCTGTACGTAACCGACTGAACGCCCGCGTACCCGTCCGAACACTTGGACTCAGCGGTCCATCAGCTCCAAGTGCCCGGATTCAGGGGGAAAAAGGGTCGGTAGGACAGAGGAATCGAACCTCCCAGGGACATGTCTCCATGCCCCCCACCGGTTTTGAAGCCCCGCCGCCCGGATCGGCGGGTTCCTCGTGGGGGTCGGCTTCCCTCTGGAGCGGGGCCAGCGGCGCGTCCGTGGAGGTCCACCCGCGTCCGTTCATCTTGGGTACGCTTTGGGTACGCGGCGGCTGCATGTCCCCGTGGTCCCATTAGGAGACGAGCTTCGAGCCGATGAAGCGCAGGAGCGACGAGAGCCAGACCAGGGCGTAGGCGATGGGAGGGCGTTGGCCGGACGCGATCTTCGCCACCTCGTTCCAGTCATCGGACAACTGCCCCACCGTCAGCTCGGACTCGGGAGGAGGGGAGTACACCGAATACAGCCGCTTCTCCGGGATGTTCCAGTAGAAGTCCTCGGTGAGGTCGATCTCCGTGCGGCCTGTCCGCTCCAGGTGATCGAACAGGGCATTTGCCACCCGTCGTAGGTCGGAAAGCTGGATCCTCACGGGGCCCTCACCAGCCACTTCTCGCCAGCAAGGTCGGACGGAGCGAGATCCGCCAGGGCCTTCAGGAGTTCGGCTTCGACATCCGCGATCGCGCTGGCCAATTTGTCCGGGATGAGGTCGGCCACATCCTCAAGCTCGGTGGCCATGTGGATTGCATGGCGAAGTGCGGGGTGAGCGTCGAGTTGGTCGAGTCGCGCCAGCAGGGCCGGTCCGAAAAGCCGGTGACAAGCGTAGGCCGGGCTGAGCGCGCTCGCGACCAGCGCGCGACACATGCCGAGGGCGGCTACGGCGACGAGGCGCTGCACTTCATCCACGTCCTTTGCACGGAGCCACAAGATCTGCTCCGCGTATGCTTCCTTGCTCATGAGCTTGTCGTCCATGTGATGCCTCAACGTCAGTTGCCGAATTCAGCATCGAACGCGGCGATTGCCTCCTCAATGGAGGCATAGGGTACAGATCGTTGCTCAGGAGCCTCCTCACAAAAGAGTTCCCAGAGCTGCCGTTCCTGGTACCGCACGTCGTCCATGCTCACCGGCAGATTGATCCGGTCAGCGCTCTGGACGACAAAACCTCGTCCCGGAATCAGCTCGAAGCATCGGTAGATCACGGCCTCCTCTCCGCTGATGCGTCGAAAGACATTGATCAGTCTATACAGCGTCGAGTTAATCATCCCTCAGAAATCCTGTGGGTCAGTCCATTCAAAGTCTTCATCTCCCCAGTCCTTGCGAGAGTTCAATCTTTCACCCAGTCTCGTGATGAGATCCTGGAGGGCCTCTACTTCTGTCCGTCCGAGTCCTGCCTCCCCATCGGGGGTGCCATTGGCATTTTTTACACGCACATTGGCAATTGCGAGGAATCGCCCGGAGCCTTCTTCGAGAACCTTGATCTTGTATTTGGTCCATGGAATGCCGCGCATGTCGCGAATTTCGAAGACGTTGACCACCCGCGAAATGCTCGCGGCACCATGCAGGTCGATTGTCCTCCAATCCATCTGATTCCTCCTTTCTGGCCACAAGATCTCCTGAGAACCGAAACTGTCAGACGGGTGGTACTCACTCATCAGGGCGTCCCAGGGTTAGATCGACTTGACCGTGCTTTGCCTGCTGTACGGCACGCATCCAATCGTCCCAGACACCGGGATCCGCAGGCGTACCGTCATCGAGCAGCGACATGCTGCCCAAGAAACCGCCCAAGTCATCCGAGCCTGTCATGTCGTAGAGCGTTTTAAGGTAGGCGTACATCGCCGCGTATGCTTCCTTGATCGTGATCTTGTCTTCCATGTCAATCTCAAGGTTTCGAAGGAGCGGATAGACCCATTTGCGAATTGTAGTTGCGCGGAACTTGATTCAGGCCACCGTTGATTATCTCTCCATGACGCACCTGCACCCATACTTGCGTTCCATCCTGGTTGGTTCTCGCGAACCATTCGTTCCCGAATTTATCTGTTCCGAGTTTGGCTGATTCATCCGCTGCCACCTCCTGTAGCAATCGCCGATTGGTAGGGGTGTCACGAAGATGACCTGGCGCAGCGCGGAAGATGTGCTTCGCTCTTCCTTCCGGGATGACGATGTCCTTTTTCGGATTGCCGCCACCACTCGTGCCTTGTGCCGTCATGGCCACCGCACCTGGAGCGAGGGCGATGGTGATGGTCTCGGCACTCACGGCGACCGTCTTCACTTCCCCCACCGCCGCGAGCCGGATGCCCACCTGCGTCTCGGCTTGTACGGCCGCCTGCATGGAGCCGGGTAGCTTCGGCACCTTCGCGGCCAGCCCTGGCGCCGTGTTGCCAATGGCCGCCATGGCCAGCATGGCGAAAGCTCGCGCTGCGTTCCGGCCCATGAGCTTGCCGTACCGCTCGCCCGCCGCGCGCAGCTCGTTGAACGTGGTGGCCCGGTCCGCCTCGTCCATCAGCCGCTTGAAGCCCACGACGAGACCCCAGAAGGTATCGACGCCCACGTAGGAAATGATCGTGGCGGTCATCACGGCCGCGAGGCCCTTGGAGATCGTCACGTCGGGAATGGAGACGAGGAGCATGTACGTGGTCCAGGTCCAGAGCACCGCCGCCACCATGGCGTGTGGGTCGGCCATGTCCTTGAACGCTTCCAGCATCTCGTCCAGTACGGCGCCCTTGGCCAGGGCCATGGCGAGCGCGAAACGACCATCCCCGTTGACGGTGGGGCCTTCCGTCAGCAGGCGGAGACAGTCCCCGGGCCTGCCGGTGCGCTCGCACCAGCGCAGGTAGTCGCGCGTCAACTCCACCTCCGGTGTTGTGGACTGCCCCTCCAGGTGCTCTCCCGGCTTGAGCGGAGTGATTCGATGGCTGGGGGTCTCGTACGAGTACGAACCGCTCCGCGCTGCCATCTCGAACAGCCGCCGGGCGGCTTCCTGGGGCCGGGTGGGGGGCCGAACATCCCGAGCCAGTTTCGACACGGCCTCCTCGAACTCGCTGTTGCCCAGCGTCACCGGCTTGGCGCCGGAACGAGGTGTGAAGACGAGGGTGTCGGTCTGGCCTGTGTCCAGGCGCACGACCCGGGACGCCGTGCCACACCCGACGAGGAGAACCAGCATTACGGCCGTGCAGCACAGCTTCATGGGGATTCCTCCTGGCCACCCCTCTATGAGTAGCCAGTCCGGAAGAATACCCAATGGGTACGACAACCCCCGGAGCGGGGTTCACGGGAAGGTCACGCCGCCAAGGGTGACAAGCCGACCTCCGTTCTCGTCCCACAACTTGAGGGTGAAGGTGCCCCGCGCATCCTGCGCCAGCAGCTCCGTCTCCACCACAACGAGGCCCGACCCTCCCGGCGGAATAGGCGCGAGCTGCCACACCTTCACCTGCTTCACGTCCTGGCCCTTTCCCACCAGCAGCGCCGCATCTTTGGCCGTCCAGAGAGCCGTGCCGGGATTCTCCATGGCCATCGCCACGGCCACCCGCATCACGTCTTCGTCCTTTTCGACGCGCGTGGTGGTGGAGCGGTAGCTGATGACCGTTTGTGTGCGGAGCGCGTTGGCCGGGGGGTCGGTGATGGTGCTCTTGAGGTTCTTGGCCAGGACGCCTTGCACGTTCACCGCATACACGTTCAACAGCCCGCTGGCGATCAGCCCCATGATGCCCAGCCCGCTTCCTTCCGCCTGCGCCCGCCCCAATTCCGATTGAAGCTGCTGGATTCGGGCCTCCTTCTCCTTGACCTCTTGCTGGTAGTCCTCAACGGTGCGCCGGTTGCGGAAGACCTCCACCTGCCGCGCGGCCCGTGCCGGGTGGCCCACCAACTCGAAGGTGGCGCTCGTTGGGGCGGCACCATCCGTGAAGCGCACCACCAGCTTGAGCCGTTCCCCGGGCCGGAGGTCTTTCGGGGGGATGACGGTGAGGCTGCGCGTCCCCGTGGACACGTCCTCGAAACGCTCGCGCTCCTGCAACTCCACCGCACCCGGAGGCAGCGGCGAGTCGAACCGGAAGGTGGTGGGAAGGTCGGGGCTGATGCACACCTCTGGCGCCTTGTCGGTGGGAGCCGCCAACAGCTCGATCCGGTGTGGCGACGCCTCACAGCTCGGAAGAGGTGGCTGCGCGGTGGCGCTGGCATCCGCGAGGAGCGCCAGGAGCAAGAGCACGGCGGGGGGCGAGGTGAGCACGGAGCGGGGACCTCCAGCAGATGGGGTAGAGACCGGAGACGTGGGCCTCTACCACACCTTCCCGCCCGGTAGGGCACGAGCGATTCCAAGCCCCTGCTCGCGAACCGCTCGGACAGCTCTACTCGAAACGGCGAACCGCCTTCACGCCTATGGTGGCGAAGACCTTGGCGGTCTCCGGCCCCCCATCGGGCTCCGCTGGGACACCACGTTTACCCTCATCCCCTGCCTCCAGGCAGACCTTGAACGTGTCCCCCGTGGGTGTTCGGGCCTCGGTGAAACGGGCATAGACGCGACCGTCTCCGAAAAGGAGCCGGCCGGAGAGGATGCTCCCCGTTGGCAGCTTCCACCGAGGGCCCGGCACTCCTTCGGGGACGCCCCCCAAAATCAACCTCGCGGACGTGACGCCCTCGCGCACGGTGATGGGTTTGGGGTTTTCGTGGGTGAAAGAGACGAGGCCCGAACTCCCGATGTCGATGCCGAGCGTTTCGGTCATTGTCTCGACGGCACCGGCCGGGCACGGCTCGGCTTCGGGGGCGGGACGCACCTGGGCACCGGGACAGGCCGTGTTGGCGGCAGCGGCGGCGCCGAGGCACCACTTGGCCATAGGTGAGAGGATCCCCTTCTGCTTCGTGTCCCCCTGGGGGCTGGGGGCCTGCGGCTTCTTCAAGGCGTCGTCCTTGGGTCGCGTCACCAGCGAGGCGACGACCGCAGGGGTTTTCTCCACCGAGGGCGGAGCTGCGGCCTGCTCAATTTCCGGCGGCGGCCACGAGGGCGCCACTTCCTGACCGAGAAGCGACCTCAACGTCGGGGAAGGCGAAGCCACGGGTATGGGCTGGGGCTCGGGCTTCCTTCGCTCCGAGAGCCACCACCCCACCAGGGCCGCGCCTACCAGCACGGCCATCCACACCACCGCACGCCGAAGCGCCTGGAGCGCCATGGCCTGCACGGGCACGTCCGCCACCGTGGCAGGAGTCGGTGTTGCCGGAGTCGGCGGCGCCCGGATGGGCTCCACGGGTAGCGCGGCAGCCTCGGGCTTCTTCTTCCGCGCTGCGGCCCCCCGGCGGCCTCTCCTCGGTACACGGGGCCCGTCATGCAGGGGCACCCGCCAGGAAGCATCCGCACGGGCCAGCAGGTGCATCAGCTCCTTCCCCAGCTCCAGGACGCTCGGGTAACGCTTCTCCGGCTTCTTCTCCAGCAGCTTCATGCACACGTCACTCACCACCAGCGGCACGTTGGGGTTGACGATGTGCGGCGGCAGCGGCTCCTTGTTGATGACGGCATTCACCGATGCCTCGTCATCCCACGCCACCTCGAAGGGGAAACGACGGGTGAGCAACCGGTAGAGCACCACGCCCAGGGCATATTGATCATCGGCCTTCCCGGGCCGGTAGGTGACTCGCCGCTCGTTCCAGTGCTCCAGGCCGAAACGCCACGCCTCGGGGCTGCGGTAGTTGGGCGTACCCGGGGGGAACATGCCCTCGGTGATGGTAGTCTGCCCCTCACGCTTGGCGGCCCCGAAGTCCAACAGCACCGGCTCCCCATCTTCGTCGCGCACGATGATGTTGGCCTCCTTCACGTCGCGGTGGACGACGTTCTCGTCATGCACCACGGCCAGCCCCCGCGCCACACCCACCATCTTGCCCACCACGGCCAGCGTGTCGGGGTTCTCTTCCCAGGCCCACACGTCGAGCGTGCGGCCCTCGACGTAGAGCATCTTCAAGCAGAAGAACTCGGGCAGCACGGGCGGCCAGTAGCTGAAGCCCACCTGCCGCACGAGGTTCTTGTGCTGGAAGTACATGGCGAGGGTGCCCTCGCGCTCGGCCCACTGCTTGGCCCGGTGGAGCGGGACGAACTTGAGGGCCAACAGGGTGCCACTCAGCTTGTCCCGTGCCCGGTACACGGTGCCGTAGCCCCCTCTATCCACCAGCTCTTCGATTATCGCGCCGTTGACGCTCGTGCCGGGCGGCAGGTCCGGCATGTCCCGCTCGTTCTTGGCGTGGCTCCCATCGGCTCATTGTCCCCGTTAGTCCTCGTATCAGCGGCAGGAAGGGCGTTGTCCTCGTACATGCACTCAACCTCCGAAATCAGGCACGATAACAGAACCAAGATCTGGCTCTCCGCCCCTACTGTGGGCGTCGTACGTGCTACTACCCATGGGCCGCCGGGAGCTTGAGCAGGACGGTTTGGTCCAGGAGCCGGATCAGGTCGTGCTCGTCCGCGTTCTCCATCATCCAGTCCGCGATCATGAGCACCGGGGTGCCTCTCCTGTTGACGCCACAGGACACGATCTCCTGCGTGAAGTTGTTCAGGTACAGGACCTCAAGCTCACCGCTGTTCAACTGCCTGATGGACCACTCGGCCATTCATCCTCCGTGGGCTCCGCGAAACTACAGCGACGGATAATACGATTCTTTAGGTTCGTTTTATAGCTGAGCCTTGGCTACCACCTTCGAGGGTGTGCGCACCATCGAAACGCCCAAGGCCGTTGCTCGGAACGTAGGTCGCCGCGTGGCGGAGCTACGGGGCGAGCAAGGACTGACGCAGGAGGAGTTCTCGGCCGAGGTCGGGGTGAGCTTGCGCTACCTTCAGCAGGTGGAGGCAGGCCGCGAGAACCTGACCATCGAGTCACTGGTGAAGCTCGCGCGCCACCTGCGGGTCCGCGTGGTCGCGCTGTTCGAGCCCGCCCAAATTAAGATTGGGCGGCGAGGGCGGCCTCCTCGCATTGGGGGAAAGGGCACGTCCTGATGGCCTCCCGGACGACCCAAGCCGAATAAGTATGGCCGTCCCGCTACAGCCCGACCAACCGTTCGGCGGAGCTGAAAAGACCCGGAGAGACATGCTCGATCAGCAACCGGACAGCACCCCAGCGGGTTGCCCGGATGTACCAGATCGTACCCCGCTCTAAGTAGCTGATCTGGACACCGGCAAGGCGGGGGGCATAGCGGCCATTGTCATTGTCATCAGTGAAGATTTGCCACACGGGCGCCCCGCTGATCCCCTGTAATGAGGGATGCTTGTCGGGCTCTCCATCGAACGTTCCGAAGTCGTTCCTGTGGAGGGGGAAAAGGATCTCGGTCCCGGGGTCGTGAGGCTCCGTTCCTGCGTCGAACTTGGCCGTGAACCGGAACTGTTTGGCCCCTATCCCTCCTGTAAGGCTCTTGCTGAGTTGACGCGGCCATCCGGTGACGTGGTACCACGCCTTCGAAGGATCGTTCAGCGGCGCCAGATCGGCCACCGTGACTGGAGTCCATCGTTCTCGGATTGGAGTCGGGTCCTTGAGCCAGAGGATGCCTACATCGTACCTCTGTGATGTGCTCATTCTGCCTGACAGAGGCACCAGAACGTCGCCGACTCCTGGAACCAACAGATCGAGATCATTCGGAGCGCCCGCCCTTCGAGCTTTCGGTGTGGAAAGCTCCATGAGGACATGCCCGGCGGTGACCAAGAACCATTCTTGTTCGCAACGGAAGAACCATCCTGTTCCAAGGAGCCAAGGGAGACCGTCGGCCTGCTTGGCAAGCAACGGAACCGAGTAGTCGTCCCCAAGCTTGCCGAGCGGCCCTGCAAGGCCACGGAGAATGTGGAGACCGATATCACTAGTGGATTTGATGACCATCTTTGCCTCCCATAATAGCTGAGAGTAATGATCCCAGTTGGACGGCGTCACAGTAATCGAGCCCGGACGAGATCGGTATGCGGCCTTAGAAATAGCCCGCTCTTGGTTGGTGGAATGACCTAAAGCATAGGTAACCGTTCAGTGCGCCAGGCGAAGCCTGGGTGAGGAGGAAACGATGCAGTAGCGACAAGCGGAGTGGAAACCTCACGAGGGACCCAGCAGGTTCAACCCCTGTCCGGTAAAGGAGGCCACCAGCCGGAAGCGAGTCTTGCGTGGTATCGGGGAAACCCGAACTGCGAAGCGTAGACAGCGAGTGCGCGGGCCGCGTGATTGAGCCTCGAAAGTTACACTCGTGCGAGAGCCGACGCCGTTGAACGAGCGGAAGGCAGCACCGTGAGGCCGCGAAGGTCTGGCCCCTCGGTCTCGCCGGGGTCGAAGAGCGGGGCACGTGTACAGAGGGTCCCCCAGGAACCTGGGAGGCCCTGACGACTCCACGTCGGAAGCCGGTTGGGGAAGCCGGTCAACAACCCTGGCCCGTGGGAGGTGGGCGCCCGAGACCCACGGGAGCGAAAGACGGGTGGCGGTGGTACCGCCGCGGCGAAGGAGAACGAAGCCGGGCGGAAGGGTCGTCAGGGAGTCGGAGCGCCTCGTAGTACCGAGGAAGCAGGGGAACGGACCCGTCCGGACCCTGTGGAGGGAAGGGGGCGCCGGAACATGGAGCCGTAGGAGGGAAAGATGGCGGGGACACCGAGCCCTACAACCGTATCAACGAAACTCCAGCGGATAGCGACGTTGGCGAGGCAGGCGCCGGACACGGCGTTCACCACGCTGGCTCACCACATCGACTTGGAGTGGCTACGAGAGGCATATCGGCGCACACGCAAGGACGGTGCAGTCGGAGCGGACGGGCAGACGGCGGAGCAATATGCGGAGAACCTGGAAGTCAACCTCCAGGGGCTTCTCAACCGCGCGAAGTCCGGCCTCTACCGGGCACCGCCCGTCAGGCGTGTGCATATTCCCAAAGGGGATGGGAAGACGACCCGTCCTCTGGGCATCCCGACCTTTGAAGACAAGGTACTGCAAAGGGCGGTGGCCATGGTGCTGGAGGCAGTCTACGAGCAGGACTTCCTGCCCTGCTCGTTCGGCTTCCGCCCAGGGAGAAGTGCGCATCAGGCACTGCAACGCCTCTGGGAGTCGCTGACGAGAACGAGAGGTGGATGGGTCCTCGAGGTGGACATCCGAAAGTTCTTCGACACCCTGGAACATGACCGGCTCCAGCAGCTCGTCCAGCGAAGGGTGCGAGATGGGGTGCTGCTCCGTCTCATCGGGAAATGGCTGAATGCAGGGGTTCTGGACGGGAAGGAAGTAACGCATCCCGACCAGGGGACCCCACAAGGTGGTGTCATCTCGCCCTTGCTGGCGAACATCTACCTCCACGAGGTTCTGGACGTGTGGTTCGAGCGTGAAGTCAAACCGCGCCTGAAGGGTAGCGCGGAACTCATCCGCTATGCGGACGACTTCGTGATATGTTTCACCATTGAGGAAGATGCTCGCCGCGTCATGGCGGTACTCCCCAAGAGGTTCGGGAAGTATGGCCTGACGCTCCACCCGGAAAAGACCCGGTTGGTGGAGTTCCGATCCAACCGCCCCAAGCCTCCACGTGAGGCAGAGGGCGGTCGGAGCTTCGACCTGCTGGGATTCACGCACTACTGGGGAAGATCTCGGCGGGGCGCCTGGGTGGTGAAACGCAAGACAGCCTCCAACCGGTTGAGCCGAGCGCTGAAACAGGTGACGCAATGGTGTCGTCTCAATCGGCACCGGCCGTTAACCGAGCAGCACCGCGTCCTCACGCAGAAGCTACGGGGGCACTATGGGTACTTCGGTATCACCGGGAACTCAAAGGCACTCGTGGCGTTTGCATGGGAGGTACGCAAGAGGTGGCACAAATGGCTATCGCGACGAACGCGGCAGGCTCGGACGACATGGGAGAAGTTCGACCAAATCGTTCGACGCTTTCCGTTACCAAAACCGCGTGTAGTTCATAGCCTCTACCGACGCGCAGCGAATCCATGAACCGAGGAGCCGGATGCGGTAGTTCCGCACGTCCGGATCTGTGGGAGCCCCGGGACGGCAACTCCCGGGGCCACCCGACCCAACTCAGGCGGTGAGAGCGAGCTGAGGTACGGGGGCGGAGGGGAGGAGAGAAGGCCCGCGCAGGCCGCGGCGGTGTGCGGCGAGGGTATCGGTCAGGAATGAGAGCACGTCACGGCCCTGCAGCTTGAGGGTGGTGGTGGCGGTGAAGATGCGCTCCACGAAACGGCTGCCCTCCTCACTCTGCGTGCCGAAGGACGTCTTCCTGTACATGACGGCGTGCCGGATGCAGCGCTCGCCGAAGTTGTTGGTGGGCTCCAGGCCAGGCACATCGACAAACGTCCAGAGGCACTTCTCCCACTTCAGGATTGGGCTTGCCCCGGTTACGTGGACAGTAGGGTTAAGATGCCAACTTCTGCGGTAAGGGCGCAAGCTCAAAATCCACTGGACTGACGTAGCCCAGCGAGGAGTGCCGCCGCTGGCGGTTGTAGAAGACCTCGATGTATTCGAAGAGGGCCAGCCGGGCCTGCTCGTGCGTGGCGAAGGCGGTGGTGTAGACGAGCTCCTGCTTCAAGCTGCTGAAGAAGCTCTCCACCACGGCGTTGTCCCAGCAGTTGCCCTTGCGCGACATGCTGCATTGGATGCCCCGAGCAGCCAGTGCCTGCTGGTAGTCGGTGCTGGCGTACTGGCTGCCCCGGTCCGAGTGGTGCAACAACCCCTGCGGTGGCTGGCGTCCCTCGAGGGCCATGTCCAGGGCGTTGAGCACCAGGTGCCGGTCGATGTTCTCGCTCATGGACCAGCCCACCACCTTGCGAGAGAAGAGGTCCATGACGACGGCCAGGTAGAGCCAGCCCTGCCCCGTCCCCACGTAGGTAATGTCCGTGGCCCAGGTGCTATTGGGCTGGCCGGGGAGAAGTTGCGCTCGAGGATGTTGGGGGCAACGGGCTGGTTGTGGCGGGAGTCCGTCGTGCGCACGAAGCGCCGTCTCTTGCGAGCAGCGATGTCGTGCTCGTTCATGAGCCGGGCCACACGCTTTCGACTCACGCGCTGCCCCCGGGCACGCAGCTCCGCGTGGACGCGAGGACTGCCGTACGTGCCGCGGCTGTCGCGATGTATCCGCGTCACCTCCTCGGCCAGGGCCCGGTCCGCCTTGTCCCGCGCGGACTCCGGGCGCTCCTTCCAGGCGTAGTAGCCCGAGCGCGACACACCCAGCTGCTCGCACATGAAGTCCACAGGGAAGTGGGCCTTCTCCGCGTCGATGAACTCGAACTTCACCTCGAGGTCTCCTTCGCGAAGAAGGCCGCCGCTTTTTTTAGGAAGTCGCGCTCCATCTCCAGATGACGCACCTCCTTGCGCAGCCGCACCAACTCCTCCCGCTCGGCCGTGGAGAGTGCACCTGCCGACTCCTTGCCATCGCCTCCGTCGGCCTCGCGCACCCAGTTGCGCAGGGCTGACTCGGTCAGGTCCAAGTCCTTGGCCACCTGGGGCAGGCTCTTGCTGCCCTCGCGCACCAGTCGGACCGCCTCGGCCCTGAACTCCGGGGTGAAACTCCGCCTCTTCCTTCGCTCCATGAACACTACCTCCTGTGTAGCCGACTTATGAGGTGTGTCCACAAAACCGGGGCAGGCTCAGATTTCCCGGGCCATGCCGGCCGTCTTCTTCTCCGCCCGCCGCGCTGCCTTGCGCAGCAGTTGGCCGACTCTGCGTTCCACACCGCGCATGCGCTTTTCGAAATCCTCGCGTGCCAGGGTGCCGTCGCGCACGCGGTGGTACCACTTGAAGAAGCGGTTGCGCTCGCGCATGAGCTCTCGGCCTATCTTCCCGCCCCTTCCTCCCCTGTCGATGAAGCCCTGAAAGTCGCGGGTGAGGTGGGCCCAACACAGCTGCCGCAGCCCCGCGTCCACCCACTCGTAGGCGCTCCACCTGTCAGTGGTGAGGAAGCCTGAGAAGTCCGCGCCGAGCAACTGGCGGGCCACCTTGCCGCCGCGGCTTGTGGCGATGTGGAACACCACCACCAGCGCCGTGGCCACCACCCACAGCCAGGCGCGAGCGGCCCGGCCACCCTCTCGTCCCTGCGTGAATCCCGTCTCGTCGGCGTTGACCGCCTCCGAGGCGCGTACGGAGGCAAGGGCTTCGGCCGTCGCTGGCGCGAGCGCCTGCGAGATTTCACCCTCCAGGTTGCTGACGCTGCCCACCGACAACTCCACACCCAGCATGTCCGACAAGGCGTCCTTCACCAGTCGTTTGGACAGGCGGTACTTACCCACCAGCAACGAGGCGAGCGCCGCGAGCCGGTCGCCGAAGACGCTGCGCGCATGCGCGGGCACCTCCCTCGAGTCACTACCCCGCAGTCAGGGCACTGCAGTGCATGGCAGCGGTACTCGGTGACAATGGCCGACAGGGGCGGCACCTCCACCACCTGATGCCGCCGGGGCGCGCTGTCCTGCCCCCGCAGCCGTCGCTTGCAACCCCTGCACTCCTGGGGCACCAACTCCACGACGTGCTGCACCTGCTCGGGCGGCAGCAGCGCGCGCTCATGCTTCTTGTGTCCAGGCTGGCCCCCGGGACGCCGGCCCGTGGGCCTCTTGCGCTGGCGCCGGGTGCCGGGTGCATCCGAGGAGGGTGGCTTGGAGGAGTTGCTCGAGTTGAGCCCCAGCCGCTCCTTGAGCTGTCGATTCTCCTCGCGCAGCTTCGCATTCTCCTCGCGCAGCTTCGCATTCTCCTCCTCCAGCTGCGCGATACGCTCCAGCGCTGCTTCCAGCCTCTTCTCTAGCTGCGCTATCTGCACGTCTCGGGCATCCACCTGCACCATGCCCTGGCTACACCACGCCAGACGTCCTCTTGTCCAGCACCACGTCTCCGGTCACCTCGTGCCCGGCTCCTCTTCAACCAGGCCAAGGCGGTGAACGGTTACAAGCATAGTTCTGCCAGCACCACTGGCCACGGAGCAGCGGTGGTGGGGGCGAAGTCGTGCGAAGAGTCAGCGGGTTACGCACTTACCACTGGAAGCCTCCTGCGGTAGGTCTCCGCGTGGCTATGACCGGCCCCATGTCCACGGGGGCTGCCGGTCGGCGTGCCGGCTCGGCATCTTGCTGAGCTGGTGTCCCCCCTGTGGGTTGGGGCTCGCCCTGGGATTCCGCCTGCTGGCACGCCACGTTGGCGGCCAGGGCATCGTGTAGCGCCTGAAGGTCGCGGAGGGTTTGTCGGACGATGGCGAGGGCACGCAAATCGGCCGGAGTTGTTGGAGCCCAGCGCTGGATCCACTCGCGCAGGGTCCTGGGCCTGATGCCATGGAGCTGGGCGTACTCGGCCTGGTCCATTCCGGACGAGGCCCACCCTCGCGCTATGGCGGCGCGCTGGTTGTCGGTCATGGAGGTGTTCTTCTCCCAGCTCATGATCGGGAAGGTTGCCGTTGCCCTCCATCGAAGTGGCGTGCCGGCTGGCGCGCTCGTGCTCCGGGCATCCGCTCTACATGCTTTGGGTGCTTGCGTGTTCCGCGAGCAGCTTCTGCAAGAGAGCCTCATCAATGGCGGGAACCATGCGAATGTCATCGCGTCCAGTTGGGTCTTCCTGATCAGGAACGAGCGGAAGTCCCACCTCCAGGATCTCTTCGTCGGTCGGCTGGCGGAGCGTCCAGTGCAGACCCTTCATCCGTAGCGTTATCGAGAAGTAACTGCGGATCGCGTCGAGATGCACTCGCAGCCGTTCCTCTTTGCTTCTGGGCGGAGGGGTAGGGGGCGGCGGTGTCGGTAGTGGTGTCGGTGGGGATGTCAGCATCCCGAATCGCCGCGTGAAGTCGTAGGGCTGACCGTCGAGGATGCTGAGCCTTCGAGTGAGCCTGCCCCGGTTTTGTGGACACACCTCATAAGTCGGCTACACAGGAGGTAGTGTTCATGGAGCGAAGGAAGAGGCGGAGTTTCACCCCGGAGTTCAGGGCCGAGGCGGTCCGACTGGTGCGCGAGGGCAGCAAGAGCCTGCCCCAGGTGGCCAAGGACTTGGACCTGACCGAGTCAGCCCTGCGCAACTGGGTGCGCGAGGCCGACGGAGGCGATGGCAAGGAGTCGGCAGGTGCACTCTCCACGGCCGAGCGGGAGGAGTTGGTGCGGCTGCGCAAGGAGGTGCGTCATCTGGAGATGGAGCGCGACTTCCTAAAAAAAGCGGCGGCCTTCTTCGCGAAGGAGACCTCGAGGTGAAGTTCGAGTTCATCGACGCGGAGAAGGCCCACTTCCCTGTGGACTTCATGTGCGAGCAGCTGGGTGTGTCGCGCTCGGGCTACTACGCCTGGAAGGAGCGCCCGGAGTCCGCGCGGGACAAGGCGGACCGGGCCCTGGCCGAGGAGGTGACGCGGATACATCGCGACAGCCGCGGCACGTACGGCAGTCCTCGCGTCCACGCGGAGCTGCGTGCCCGGGGGCAGCGCGTGAGTCGAAAGCGTGTGGCCCGGCTCATGAACGAGCACGACATCGCTGCTCGCAAGAGACGGCGCTTCGTGCGCACGACGGACTCCCGCCACAACCAGCCCGTTGCCCCCAACATCCTCGAGCGCAACTTCTCCCCCGGCCAGCCCAATAGCACCTGGGCCACGGACATTACCTACGTGGGGACGGGGCAGGGCTGGCTCTACCTGGCCGTCGTCATGGACCTCTTCTCTCGCAAGGTGGTGGGCTGGTCCATGAGCGAGAACATCGACCGGCACCTGGTGCTCAACGCCCTGGACATGGCCCTCGAGGGACGCCAGCCACCGCAGGGGTTGTTGCACCACTCGGACCGGGGCAGCCAGTACGCCAGCACCGACTACCAGCAGGCACTGGCTGCTCGGGGCATCCAATGCAGCATGTCGCGCAAGGGCAACTGCTGGGACAACGCCGTGGTGGAGAGCTTCTTCAGCAGCTTGAAGCAGGAGCTCGTCTACACCACCGCCTTCGCCACGCACGAGCAGGCCCGGCTGGCCCTCTTCGAATACATCGAGGTCTTCTACAACCGCCAGCGGCGGCACTCCTCGCTGGGCTACGTCAGTCCAGTGGATTTTGAGCTTGCGCCCTTACCGCAGAAGTTGGCATCTTAACCCTACTGTCCACGTAACCGGGGCAAGCCCACTCCGGATGGCCTGGATGGGCTGCGCGAGCGACGCCCGATTCCCCTCACCTTATCCCGTGCCCTTCCTCATGAGGGTCGGCCGCCTCCCCTTTGCAACCCCTGGGCCGCCCCTCCCCGGACCCCTCCCCATCTCCCAGTGTGGCGATAGAGCCACCAAGGAGAGTCCATCAGCAAGCGTGCTCACATCCCCATCAACAAACCTGCGCGGTAACAGTTGCGCTGGGTCACGGTCGGTACTCTCACCTTGAGGTGTCGGTACTCTCAGCTCCAGGTTTCCGTACTCTCATCTGGGTGAGAGCCGATCTAGAGAGAGAGAAAGAACAGAAGAAATAGAGCGAAGAAACAGAGCGCCGCTCACGCGGCGTGATGGACCCGTCCGCGCTCCGCGCGGACGGGAGAACCACATAGATACATAGTGAAAGTATCGGATCGTCCGATGGGCGCTGCTTCGCGAGGGGTGAGTTCTCGTACAGGAAGCTCGTGCCCATGCTCGGCGGAATGCGGCGGGGAAACCGACTGCCGGAGCGTGCTCAAGGATTCGATATATTCATCTTGGTACTGGTGGCCACCGGTTCGATCCACACCATGCACCGGCACGGACAGGTGCCGGCCGACCACAGGCCCTTCATGTCCGAGAACTTCAGCTACATCCCTCCGAGTTGTTCCATCGCTCAGCCAGAACCGCCGCCTGAGTTGATCCCGGTGCCGGTCTTCCGGTCGGAGGTGCCCGTTGTGGACGATGGCCCTGAACTGGTGGGGGTCATCCTCCAAGGGATCACAGAGATCATCCTGCGCGAACTCCAAGCGCTTCGAGCCCAGGATGTAGCCCGGAACTCCACGTTCGTGACGTTGGAGAGCGCCATGGCGATGCTCGGGTGCAAACGGTCGAAGATCTTCGACCTCTTGAGGCAGGGCCTATTGAAACGAGCGCAGAAGGTCGGGCGCTCAGTGATGATCACGGTGGACAGCATTGAGGCCCTGCTTGCAGAGGGCCTGCCTCAGGAGGGCGGCAAGCGGTTAAGTCGGCCCAGCTTGGCCAACACGAGGCGCCGGATTCTCAAGTGCGAAAAACGCAGTGGCAGCGCGAAACAGGATCCAGGGGACTCTATCCGTAAGCTCTCTATCAGGTAATTCAAACTGAGATGCTAAGGTGTAGAAGGGGTTTCACGTTTTCTTCTGGCCATGACATGCCTTGTATTTGCGTCCGCTTCCACATGGACATTTTTCGTTTCGACCAATTTTGCCGGCTTTTCTAGTGGACCTGAGCGTATTCAAACGGCTTTGGCTGTATTTTTCACTCAACTGAGCTAGGCGATCAGGTGCAATTTCTTTCAAGTGACGCTGCCCTAATATATCCCCATGCGCCCATGCGATGTCTCCATCCTTAAATCCAAGTTCAAAAACGAGCAAGTCCTTCCCCTGCATGGAGTGAACGAGCGCGAGAGCATACTCTCTCATCCACGACCTGGATGGTGGGGTGAAATCAGGGGTTACGCAAAATATCAGGATGGAACTGTCATCGGATAACATTGAGGCCGGCTTGATTGTCCTCTCAGCACTTTGAAGCTCAATGCAGTGGCGCACAAGAGCGTCAAATTGTCTCCGACTCTCGTCTGCTAGCTCCAAAAGCCAGCTACAAGATCTTGTTGAGCCCGGTCGCCCAGATTTCTCCAATTTCAACAGTGCCGTGGAAAAGAAATCGTAAAAGCCTTGGCTTGGCTTCTGCGGCGCTCCTCCCGAGATCAATTCGTCATAATACTTATCAACAACCTGTCTGTACCCATGCCATGCGATGTGGTCTAGGTTGCCGAACTTTTTTGCATGTAGGTCGATGTTGTTATGCGCGAAGAACATGCCAATAAAGTCAAGCTCGTCATCCGGATGAGCCAGCGGGTTATGGAATGCCCGGAGCCGTTGCTCTAAGTAGTGAATAAAGACGGCCGCAGAGTCGAACAGGTCGCAAAATACACGCAAATCGTCCAGTGAGACGATCCACGTCGGATTTTCAGCGAAGGTCAACCCGACGTTCTTGAAGTCAGCGTGACGCGTTCCCACATCCGAAATGTTGTCAACGGTAACGCAAATTCCCCAGATCCTCCAAAAGTCGGTCTTGCGTATACGTCCGATGGATTGTCTCTTTTGATCGAAGATCTCGACTTCCCCGCGTGACTCAAGCTCATTTATGAATCGGCGAGCTTGGGTTGCTGGAGTGCAAACGAGGTTGCGTATTGACGCCACATAGGCTTGAAGATCAGTCGTTGGGGAGACAGGGGTGAATATGCCTCCTTTGACTTCAACAACAAGGAGGACTTCATCAAAAACAACAAGCCCATCGGCCTCTGCCCACTCTAGTTTATTGGTTGACTTGTTGGTCCACTGGTACTGGATGGATGAATGGCACTTTGCTCCAGGGAGGAGTCGTCCAAACATTTCGAGAGGAAGTTGTTCCGAGACCTCTCGCTGGTGCGAATTCCACTTGGGTCTGTATTCGGGCTTGATGCTGGTGACCAGCATCTGAAGTGTTCTGTATATGTGGTCTTGTAGGTTGTTGTTGTTGAAGCAGTAGTACCGGCCGTCGAATTTGAGAAACGGACGAGTTCGAACGGGTAGGAGTCTGAGAGGCCACCCTCTGTACTCGCCAGGGGCAAAGAATGATTGTTCTTCGCCAGGGCCCCAGGAGAGCGCGTCCAATAGTTTTGTGGGTAGCTTGGTGGTTTTTTGGAGGTCGAAAAGATCGTATTGAGTGAGCTTGTGTTGAGCTTCGATGAGTTTTTCGCGAAGCCCCATTTCGTCTATTGCTTTGCCTAATTGCTTTTGGAACTCTTCTTTGCTGCCGACGGAGCTTGGTTTGAGGACGCTTAGGGTCTTTTTCTGTATTTCTCGGATGTCGAAATATGCGGTAAATAGTTCTTCAGTCAGGCTTTTTTGTATGGACGACAGTGCTTCAATCAGGTCGTCGCTTGAAATTCCGAAGAGTTCTTTCAGAATGTCGCTGTGTGGCGTTATGAAATCCCGAATATGCGGGATGTTGTGTATGAGGTACCGATCGACGGAGACGTTCATCCAGAGCATTTGTGCTCTGACGTAAAAGGAGTCTTGTTGGGTGTCATAGGATGGATCGTTTAGTTGGGAGTGTGCGCTCTTGTGTATGTGATAGTTTAGATTGATTGTTGCGTAGAGATTCCCAATTAGCGATTGAAGTTCGAAGTATTCCTCGTCCGAGGGGATCCTTGTATCGGTCGGAGGTCGGGCGGCTATTATGCTCTGCGTGTAATCCAATACTAGAAGCGGTGACGCTTCATTGAGGCCAAGCTCTTCTTTGGTTTTGGATTGCTCTTTAAGCGCGGAAAGTGCATGTGCTAGATAGCTGCGTTGTAAGAGCGCTGGTGGGTGGAATTGCGTGACGCGATCAGCAATTTGATCGACTAGGTTGTCTATGCTCTTGACCACTGCTGGGTATTCATTGGCCAGTCGGGCCATGACCTTCTTGTGCTTTTCAGGAGACATGTCCTTCTTGATTGTCCATCCTGGGCTTCGGCGACGAGAGCGACGAGTCATTTGGGGCCTCCAAGTGCGTCAGGAGTGAAATTGAATTGATCAGCCAACATGGGCCTGGACCGCACTCAGTACGACGGGATCTTCTGGGTGCTCCAGGCGGATGGGCACGACGTACATCGGCGGGACGGTGGCGCTGACGTAGTGGAGAGCCGTGGTACGTGTACTGCTGTGGTTGAGCGCTTGAGCGACGGCCTCCAGGGGCAAGCCGCCGCCCTTCTGATTGTAGGTGCTGCCCCGTTCAACCAGCCACGTAGCGAAGCTGTGCCGGATGGCGCCGAAGTGGACGAACTCCAGGCCCGTGCGCTTGCACACCCGCTCGACGGCCTCGCGGATGGTCTGCCGATCCGGTGCTGAGCCTCGTACCTGGAGACGCTGGGCGGCGGCGAGCGCCTGGGTATCGAGGGACACGGTGAAGCGCTTGCCCGTCTTGTGCTTGAATGTGACGGTGCCCGCGATCTCGCCCTGATCCTTCAGTACCGCGATCTTGCCGTCACCGCTGGCCAGCCGATCCACCTCGGTGCCGTGCATCCCGCTCTTGGCCTGGAGGCACAGCACGTCGCGGATGGCCTGCGAGCCGAGGACCGCGTAGAGCTTTTGGATGTGCTCGATGCCGTAGCCCTTGAGTTCGTGGTTCCGGCGCGCAGGAGGCACCTTCAGGAAGCGTCCCGGGTTCTCCATCGGGTCTAGCTCGCCGGCCTCCTGGAGGTACGAGGTGAAGGACTTGAAGACGATGATGCGCCACTTCTTGCCCGTGTCCCAGGTGGCCAGCAGCTTCTTCAGCGCCGGACCGGTTAACGCACGCAGATCCTTGCCCGCGAGCGCCGTCGCCCATGCGGCCAGGTAGCTGCGCGTGCTCTTGAGGTACTCGACGGACCTGCCGCTGGCCTTCAAGTGCTGGAGGAACCGTTGGGCACGGTTCTCGTCCAGGAACACAGCCTTCGCGGCGTCCTCCTGGGCCTTCTGGGCCTCCTCCACGCGCTCCTGGCTCGCGGTCCGGTACGCGGCCGGGTTCCGGCGGAACACCGCCAGTTCGGCCAGGGCCTCGGCCTCGCTTCGCACGTCCAGCGTGATGTTGTAGGCGGTCCCGGCAACGGTCTTGCGGATGATCCACCGCGTGCTGCCGTCGTTGGCCGTGTACGTGCGGCCCCCGAGCCACTTCCCGCTCCACTTGGGCATGTCCGGCTCCCGTACCCAACCCCCACTTGGGTAAAAGTTGGGTACAAGAGCTAACGGAGGGTAGGGCGTCCCGCAACCCCACCGGAGCGGTTTCAGAAAACCTCAATGAAAACAGGACGGTAGGACAGAGGAATCGAACCTCCCAGGGACATGTCTCCATGCCCCCCACCGGTTTTGAAGACCGGGCCGGCCACCAGGTCCGGAGGTCCTACCACTCGCGATTACTGCCGGGCCGCGTGTTCCGCGTCAACGTCGCGCTTCAATCCAGCCCGCGTTGCCACAGGTCATCCTCGTCGAGCCCCATCAAATGTCCGACCTCGTGCATCACCGTGATACCGATCTGCTCGATGAGCTCCTCCCGCGACTTCGCGAAGCGCTCCAGGTTCCGCTGGTACAGCACGATGGACGCGGGGTAGGGATCGAACCCCCCGAGGATGCTGTTGCGCTCGCCCACCGGCGAGCCCCTGAACACCCCGAGGATGCACGGTGACAGCGGTGGCGACTCCCCCAGCAGATCCTCGTCCTTGGGGATGTCCTCCACCGCGATGGTGACGTTGTCCAGGTACTCCTTCACGTGCCCGGGCAGTGCCTTCACCGCGTCCTCGACCGCCTTGTCGAAGGCCTCCTCGCCCAGCTCCACGGGTGGGGGGAACTCCTCCGGCGCCAGGGCCTGCGCCTTCCCGAACCGCTTGCGCGCCTCCTTCCCGTCTCCGCGCCGCTCCGCCAGCAGCCCCAGGTAGTGGTGCGCCCAGGGCTCGTCCGCGGCGTCCTTCAGCACCTCCTCGAACGCCGCTTGCGCCTCCGGGAACCGGCACAGCTCGAACAGGGCGATGGCCCGCTCCAGCCGCGCCTCCACGGACCTCGGCACGTGCCCCAGCGCCGCCTCCAGGCTCGCCATGGCTCGCGCACACTCACCTACCTGATTGAGTCCGGTGCCCTCCAGCAGGAGGAACTCGAAGAGGAGCTCCACGTCGCCCGTCCGCTGGGCCAGCTTCCTTCCCCGGGCGCACAGGGCGAGGCCTTCCTCCACCGCCTCGCGATCGTCTCCCACCCGGCCCACCAGGCACTCGGCCGCCCCGAGAAGCAGCTCCAGGTCCTCCGGGGCCGCCTTCAGGGCCCTCGCGTAGGCCTCCAGGGCGTCCTCGATGCGCCCCAGTTCCGCGAGGATCGCCGCCCGCCAGTGCAGGGCCTCCGCGAGCCCGGGGGCCTCGGCCAGCAGTGCCTCCACCTTGGCCAGGGCCTCCTCGAAGGACCCTTCCTCGAAGGCCGCCGCCACCGCGCCGAGTCGAACCTCCATGTCCGACGGCGCCGCCCACTTCGACGTCCGCTTCCCCATGTGCGGCGACATACGAACCCCTTCCGCGCGTTGTCAACGTGCGGCACGGCTGTTACGTTCCGCGACCTCCGTCACCGCTCATAAGGGTCCGTGAACATTCTGGTCGTGGATGATGATGTCGAGCTGTGCACGCTGCTCTCTCGGTTCCTCGAGAAGCACGGGTACACCGTCTATTCCGCGGCCGATGCCTTGCAGGCCCTGGACATCCTCGAGCGGCACGACGTGGGCCTGGTCATCAGCGACTACCGGATGCCCCACATGGACGGCATCCAGTTCACCGAGATGCTCAAGGCAGATCCGCGTCACCAGGGCACCTCCGTCATCCTCATGACGGGCAACGCCGACGGCAACGTGCACGACAAGGGCCTGCGCAAGGGCGTGGCCATGACGCTCGAGAAGCCCCTGGATTTCAATCAGCTTCTCAACCTCGTGCGCTTCGCCGAGTAGCCCACCCGGCAGCCGGGCCGTCCTTTCCCCCACACGCGCTGTGTTCCGTGTTGACAACCCGGAGCCGGCTCTTATTTTGGCGCTCGCCTGGGTCGAGTGCCAACCCCAGTACTCCGGCCCCCGTAGTACATTCTTCAATCTTTTCAGGAGGTTGCGATGGCAGCGAAGGAGATCTTCTTCCACCAGTCGGCCCGTGACGCCATTCTGCGCGGCGTGCGGATCCTCGCGGACGCGGTGGCGGTGACGCTCGGTCCCAAGGGCCGCAACGTGGTCATCGAGAAGTCGTTCGGCTCGCCCACGGTGACCAAGGACGGTGTGACGGTCGCCAAGGAGATCGATCTCGAGAACCGGTTCGAGAACATGGGCGCCCAGATGGTGAAGGAAGTGGCGTCCAAGACCTCGGACAAGGCGGGTGACGGCACCACGACCGCCACCGTGCTGGCCCGCGCCATCTATGAGGAGGGCCTGAAGCTGGTGGCCGCCGGCCACAGCCCGATGGATCTCAAGCGCGGCATCGACAAGGCCGTGGAGACGGTGGTCGAGGAGCTCAAGAAGCTGTCCAAGCCCACCGCCGACAAGAAGGCCATTGCCCAGGTGGGCACCATCTCCGCCAACGGCGACGAGACGATCGGCAACATCATCGCCGACGCCATGGAGAAGGTGGGCAAGGAGGGCGTCATCACGGTGGAGGAGGCCAAGGGCCTCGAGACGACGCTGGACGTGGTCGAGGGCATGCAGTTCGACCGCGGCTACGTGTCGCCGTACTTCGTCACCAACCGCGAGCGCATGGAGGTCGTGCTCGACGACGCCTACATCCTCATCAGCGAGAAGAAGGTCTCGTCGATGCAGGACATGATCCCCATCCTCGAGCAGGTGGCGCGCGCCAGCAAGCCGCTGCTGATCATCGCCGAGGACATCGAGGGCGAGGCCCTGGCCACCCTGGTGGTGAACAAGATCCGCGGCGTGCTGAACGTGGCGGCGGTGAAGGCGCCGGGCTTCGGTGATCGCCGCAAGGAGCTGCTCAAGGACATCGCCACGCTGACGGGCGGCATGGTGGTGAGCGAGGAGCTGGGCCACAAGTACGAGTCCCTCACGCTCAACGACCTGGGCCGCGCCAAGCGCATCACCATCGACAAGGACAACACCACGATCGTCGACGGCGCGGGCAAGCGGCCGGACATCGAGGGCCGCATCAAGCTCATCCGCTCGCAGATCGAGACCACCACCAGCGACTACGACCGCGAGAAGCTCCAGGAGCGGCTGGCGAAGCTGGCGGGCGGCGTGGCCGTCATCCACGTGGGCGCCGCGACCGAGACCGAGATGAAGGAGAAGAAGGCTCGCGTCGAGGACGCGCTGCACGCCACCCGCGCGGCCGTCGAGGAGGGCATCGTCCCTGGCGGCGGCGTGGCCTACCTGCGCTGCCTGGCGGCGCTGGAGAAGCTGAAGCTGGGCGGTGAGCAGGACTTCGGCGTGGAGATCATCCGCAAGGCCCTGCAGGAGCCGCTGCGGAAGATCGCCTCCAACGCGGGTCTCGAGGGCGCCGTCATCATCAACAAGGTCCGCGAGGGCCAGGGCGCGTTCGGCTACAACGCCCGCACCGACGTGTTCGAGGACCTGGAGAAGGCCGGCGTCATCGACCCGACGAAGGTGGAGCGCACCGCGCTGCAGAACGCGGCCTCCGTCGCCTCGCTGCTGCTGACCACCGAGGCGATGGTCGCCGAGCGCCCGAAGAAGAAGGCCAAGGCCGGTGCGGCTGGCGGCGCCCCGGACTACGGCGGCGACGACCTGGAGTACTGAGACTCCGCCCCGTAGAGGGCTGACGTCGCACGGCGGCCCCGGGTGTCTCCCTCAGCGGAAGGTGCTCGGGGCCGTGGTGTTTCAGGGTGAGGGGGCCTGCTCCAGGATGCGGGACAGTTCGTGGCTGAGCTCGCGGGCTTCCATTTCTCGCGGCAGACAGCCGGACGCGCCGGCGCGCAGGGCCTCCAGCATCGTCTCCTGGGAGAGGTATTCGGCGAGCACCACGAAGGGCGCTCCCTGGCCCAGCTTCCGCGCCAGCTCCAACGCCTGGCGTCCGTAGGCGGGGCTGAAGTCCCAGCTCACCACCACGGCCGCGGGTGGTTCCGCGGCGGGCTCTCCGGGTGCGGTGGTCAGCACCCGTGCTTCCAGCCCCAATCGGGAGAGGGCCTCGGTGAGCTGCCTCGCGGAGGCGGGGCTGTCATCGAGCACGTCCACGCGGCGGCTGCCGGGGCGCAGGCCTCTCCGGGTGGGGGTGGCTCCGGCGAGGGCCTCGCGCAGCTTCGCGCGCACCTCGCGGATGTCGTCGAAGGGTTTGAGCAGGTAGTCGAGCAGCCCCAGCTCCAGCGCCTGCTGCGCCGTCACCAGCGAGGGGTAGCCCGTCATCAGGATGACGCGTGAGCCAGGGTCGAGCTGGCGGGCCCGCTGCGCCAGCTCCAGGCCCGAGAGGCCCGGCAGGTTCTTGTCCGTGACGAGCAGGTCCACCGGCCCTCGCTTCAGGTGCGCGAGCGCCTCCTCGGCGTTGGCGGCCTCGAGCACCTCGCACTCCCTGCCCATCAAGTCCTTGAAGACGCTGCGGATGATGTCCTCGTCATCCACCACCAACATGCGGCGGCGCGAGGTGGCCGGAGCGGTGGGGGCGGGAGTCGAGGCGCGGACCGGAGGCGCAGAGGGAAGGGAGCCCGGGGCGGGGAAGAGGACGCGGAAGACGGTGGTGGGCGGCGGTTGATCCGGCAGCACCGAGGGCGGGACGAGCTCCAACCGCGCATGGTGCTCCTGCGCGATGCGCTTGCACACCGCGAGCCCCAGGCCGGTGCCGCGCTTGCTGCCCGTCACGTACGGCTCGAAGAGATGGCCGCGCACGGCCTCGGGGACTCCCGGACCCCAGTCCGCCACGTACATCACCGGCGACGTGCCCTCGCGCGTCAGCACCACCTTCACCCGGCCTGGCCCCGACACCGCGTCGCGCGCGTTGTTGAGGAGGTTGAGGGTGAGCTGCTCCAGCAGCCGGCCATTGCCCTGGATGCGGAAGTCCTCGGGCGCCTCCACCTGGAGCGTGACGCGGGAGGAGTCCGGGTTGAGTCCGAAGGAGCGCGCCGCCGCCTGCACGTGCGTCACCAACGACACGGGTTGTTGCGGCGCGGGGCGCTCGCTGGCCAGCCGGGTGAAGTCGGAGATGATCTGCTCCATCCGCTCCACCTGGGCCAGCATCTGCCTCAGCGGGCCGCGCATGCCGATCTCCTCGGAGAGGAGCTGGGTATAGGCCTTCACGCCCAACAGCGGCTGGCGCAACTCGTGGAGGACCTCGGCGGCGAGTTGGGTGGAGCCCGAGCTGGTGCGCTGCAGCTCCGCGGCGGCTGCCTTCGCCGCGGGCAGATCACCCGCCTCCAGGGCCTGCAGCAGGTGCGCGAGCGGGGCCGGGATGTCCATGGGTCATCAGCATGGCCGACGCACCCGCCCGGCCGCAACGCGAGGCACCGGATTCCGTTGACCATCTCCCCCCGGCGCACGGATGCTCCCGGCTTCCTGACGGTCCGCTCATACTGGCCGTGTGTCCCCGGAGAGCCTCCATGCCGCAAACCAACCCGTTCCATTCGATGGTTCCCAGGAAGTTGACGGACTCGGAGCTGGCCCGCGCCATCCGGCTGGACATGGAGTCGGAGCTGGACGCCATCAACCTCTACGCCGCTCACATCGACGCCACGGACAACGAGGAGGCCAAGGCCATCCTCCACCACATCATGGACGAGGAGCGCGAGCACGCCGCGCTCTTCTGGCAGCTCATCGCCCGCCTGGATCCCGCGCAGGCCGAGCACGTCAAGGTCATGTCGCGGAAGTACCAGCTGATCGTCTCCGGCGCCTCGCACGAGGCCGTGGAGGCGGTGGGCGAGGGCGAGGAGGGTACCGCGTCGACCGAGCCCGGTCTGGCGAAGCGGCTGACCGTGGGCTCGCTGCGTCGCTAGCCCGGCTCAGCTCCCGGTGGGCTGGCTGTGGCGAGCCGGGGGCGTGGCCTCCAGGTCCTTGGCCGCCACGTAGACGACGTTGCGGGTGCCCTTCTTGCCCCGGTACATGGCCCGGTCGGCCAGATCCAACAGCGTGGCCTTGTCCAATGCGTGCTCGGGAAAGCTGGCCACGCCGATGCAGGTGGAGAGCGACAACGAGTGCCCCTCGCGCGCGAGGAAGCGGTGGTTCTCCACGGTGCGCCGGATGCGCTCGGCCACCTTCAGCGCGCCCCCCGAGTCGGTGCCGCGCAGCAGCACCACGTACTCATCCCCTCCGTAACGCACCGCCACGTCGCGATCGCGCACGCAGCCCTTGAGGACGCGCGCCATCTCCACCAGCAACTGCGAGCCCACCAGGTGCCCGTGGGTGTCGTTGATGGACTTGAAGTAGTCCAGGTCCAGGAAGAGGAGGCTGAAGACGCCGTGGGCCTGCTGGGCGTTCTTCACCTCCCGGTCCAGCACCAGGTGCAGGTAGCGGGTGTTGAAGAGGTGGGTGAGGTCGTCCAGGTAGGCCAGGTCCTCCACCTCGGCGATGCGGCCCAGGTTGCGCAGGGCGAGCGCCAGGCAGCGGGCGAGGAAGCTCGTGGCCTCGGCGATGCCCTCGGGCGGCGAGCCGGGGTAGAGGAGCAGGGCGTACCCGAGCAGATCCTCCCCCTCCACCGCGGGGACGAGCAGGGCGAGCGGATGGATGCCCGGCAGGCCCTCCAGCACCCGCAGCTCCCGGGACTCCCCGAGGCGCGGCGCGAGGAAGGCGATGAGGGCGGCCTCCTGCTCCGGGTTGTTCAGCTGCTGCGTGCCCAGCAGCCGTGACCGGCCGCTGCCATCGGCTTGGAACAGCATCACCGCGCTGGCCGAGCTCATGGCGAGGAAGGCGGCGCAAGCGGTCTCCGCCAGCCGGATGCGATCCAACGTGGTGGAGATCCGCTGTCCCGTCTCCAACAAGGAGACGTACCGGCGCAGCGCGGCGTTCTCCTGCAGCAACGCGCGCGTGGCGAGTGCCCGGTTCACGGCGTGCTGGAGCACCTCGGGGGCCACGGGCTTGACGAGGTACTCGGCGGCTCCGCTCTTGATGGCACGCACCGCGGGATCCACCTTGTCCACGCCGGTGATGACGATCACTTCGATGCCCGGATAGTGCGCCTTCGTGTGCTGCAGCACCTCCATCCCGTCCCCCTGGGCGAGGATGAGGTCCGTCACCACGACGTCGTAGCGGCCGAAGGCCAGCGCCTCCTTGACCTCCGGGATGGTGGCCACGGCGGTGACCTCGTGACCCACGCCGCGCAGGTAGTCCCCGTACAGGGTCCTGGCCATCTTTTCGTCATCGACGAGGAGCAGGCGCGCCATCGCGAAGGGCTTAGCACCAAGGCCCCGGGGCTGCTAGCCTGCCACCGTGCCTCCCTACGAAAGCGGACGCCGGCTCTGTCTCCTGATGGAAGCGGGTGACACGCGCTTCTCCGTCGAGGCCACCTCCGTCATGGAGGTCGCCGCGCCGGGACCCGATGAGACCAGCCTGCGTGGAGTGCAGGAAGTGGTGGACCTGTCCGTGCTGCTCGGGGGTGAACCGGAGCAGGGGCCCGGCATGGTCGTGGTGTTCGACGTGAGCCCCTCCCTCGCGGTACGCGTCCGCTCGATCGTCGAGGTGGTGGACGTGGCCCCGGCTCCCCACTTCCTGCTGCCGTCGGGGTTGGGGGACACGTTGGCCGCGCTCAGCCGCAGCGCGGTGCTCCACAAGGAGCGGCTCTACCTGGAGCTCAACCCCGACTCGCTGCCGCACGAGCCTGGCCCCGTGAGCCCTCCACCGGAGCGCCCCGTGCATCGGCTCGAGTCGACTCCTGAACGCTCGCTCGTCTTCGAGTCGCAGGGGCGGTTGTTCGGTCTCCCGCTTCCCCTCATCTCCCAGGTGGTGATGCGGGGGCCCGCCTTCAGCGCGCTGCCGGGGCGCAGTGGAGCGGTCGCCGGTGTCATGCCCCATGATCAGACGCTCTGGCCCCTCTACTCGGCTCCGGCCCTGCTGGGGGCCGCTCCCGCCACCGCCGAGTCCTTCCTCGTCCTCGCCGAGGTGGAGGGGCGGCGCCTAGGGCTGAGTGCCTGCCGGGTGCTGGGGGTCCATCCGCGCTTCGTGCCCGCCGGGGAGCCGGGGGAGTTCACCGCACCCGGCGTGTCGGCCCCCGTGCTCTTTCTGGACCTCCGGCGCATGTTTTCTTGAGCTTCCGCTTGTTTTCTTGAAGGCCCGGGTGTCGAACCGTAAGCTGCCCGGCCTGACAGTGGGACTTCGCGTCCCCTTTTCTCACCGAATTCTAGGGGGTTGGATCCCCCGAGGCCCGAACCGATGCCCAAGAATCTGCTGGTCGCCGATGACTCGCTCACCATCCGCAAGGTGATCGGGATGATCTTCGCGACCGAGGACTTTCAGGTCACCGCGGTCGACAACGGGCTGGACGCCATTACCCGGTCGCGAGAGCTGCGTCCGGACGTGGTGCTCGCGGACGTGATGATGCCGGGCAAGAACGGCTACGAGGTCTGCGAGGCGCTCAAGAACGATCCGGCCACGCAGAACATCCCCGTGCTGTTGCTGGCCGGCACCTTCGAGGCCTTCGACGAGGCCCGTGCGCGCGCGGCCAGGGCGGACGACCACATCACCAAGCCCTTCGAGAGTCAGGTCCTCCTGGACAAGGTGAAGACGCTGGTGGGGCAGAAGTCCAACACGATGCCCGCTTCCGCCGCCACGCAGGTGATCGCCGGTTCCGCCGCGACCGCCGCCCCCGCCCAGCCGCGTCCTCCCGCCGCGGGTCCCACCGGTCCGGGGGGCATGCCGCGGCCTCCGGGGCCGGGTATTCCGCCAGGGCCGGGCGCTCCGGGCATGGCGCGTCCGGGTGTTCCCCCCGGGCCGGGGATGCCTCCGGGGGCGGGTCCTCGTCCGGGTATGCCGCCGGGGCCGGGGGGTGTTCCTCCGCCGGGTATGGCGCGTCCGGGTATGCCGCCGGGGCCGGGGGGTGTTCCTCCGCCGGGTATGGCGCGTCCGGGTATGCCGCCGGGGCCGGGGGGTGTTCCTCCGCCGGGCATGGCACGTCCGGGCATGCCTCCGGGGCCGGGTGGCGTTCCTCCGCCGGGCATGGCGCGTCCGGGTATGCCGCCGGGGCCGGGTGGCGTTCCTCCGCCGGGCATGGCGCGTCCGGGCATGCCTCCGGGACCGGGTGGCGTTCCTCCGCCGGGCATGGCGCGTCCAGGCATGCCCCCGGGGCCGGGCGCTGCTCCCGTGGGCGGGGGTCTGCCTCGTCCGCCGGGTGCCACGCCCCTTCCCGGAGCGATGCCCGCCGCTCGCGGCAAGGATCCCTTCGGACTCGGTGCGGCACCCGCTGCCCACCAGCCCGCTCCCGTCGAGGAGCCGGTGTCCGAGGTGGGAGGGCTGGAAGATCTGTCGCTCGATGAGCCCGCGGCGCCGACCCCGGCTCCCGCCGTGGAGGCCCGGCACGCTCCCGCCGCAGATGGTGGCGAGGCGCAGCTGCGCGAGGCTCTTTCGAAGGCTTCTCGCGAGGTCATCGAGAAGATCGCCTGGGAGGTCGTTCCCCAGCTGGCCGAGACGATCATCCGCGAGGAGCTGGAGCGGTTGATCAAGGATCGCGAGACGAAACACTGAGCTCGATTCGTCGTAACTGGCTTCTACACCCCGACCGGCCCCCGTCGGGCCGGTCCTTCCACCGGCCCGCGTGGGCCGGTTCTCGTTTTCCATGAGCGATACGACCGAACTTCCGAAGGCCTATGACCCCACGGAGGTCGAGGCCCGTTGGTATGCCTGCTGGATGGAGCGGAACTACTTCCGCGCCGAGGCCACCTCCGACAAGCCGTCCTTCTGCATCGTGCTGCCTCCGCCCAACGTGACGGGCAGCCTGCACCTGGGACACGCGCTCACGGCGACCATCCAGGACATCCTCATCCGGTGGAAGCGCATGAGCGGCTTCAACGCGCTGTGGGTGCCGGGGACGGATCACGCCGGCATCGCCACGCAGATGGTGGTGGAGCGCGAGCTCAAGGAGAAGGAGAAGAAGAGCCGTCACGACCTGGGCCGCGAGAAGTTCCTCGAGCGCGTCTGGGAGTGGAAGAACAAGTACGGCCAGCGCATCAACGAGCAGCAGAAGGTGCTCGGCGCCAGCCTGGACTGGAGCCGTGAGCGCTTCACCATGGATCCGGGCGTCTCGGCCGCCGTGCGCGAGGTCTTCGTGCGGCTGCACGAGGAGGGCCTCATCTACCGGGCCCAGAAGCTCATCAACTGGTGCCCCTCGTGCCACACCGCGCTCAGCGACCTGGAGGTCGAGCACGAGGAGAAGCAGGGCTCGCTCTGGCACCTCCAGTACCCGGTGAAGGGCAGTGACCGGAAGCTCACCGTCGCCACCACCCGTCCGGAGACGATGCTCGGTGATACCGCCGTGGCCATCCACCCCGAGGACGAGCGCTACCTGGGGCTCGCCGGCCAGAGCGTGGTGCTGCCGCTCACCGGCCGGGAGATCCCGATCATCGCCGACGCCCAGCTGGTGGATCCGGCCTTCGGGACCGGCGTGGTGAAGGTGACGCCGGCCCACGACTTCAATGACTACCAGACGGGTCTGCGGCACCAGCTGCCGATGATCAACGTCCTGGACGAGTCCGCGCGCATCAACCAGGAGGGTGGGGCGTACGCGGGCCTGGACCGGTTCGCCGCTCGCAAGAAGGTCCTCGAGGACCTCACGGCGCAGGGCCTGCTGGAGAAGGAGGAGCCGCACAAGCTGTCCGTCGGCGGCTGCCAGCGCTGCGGCACCGTGGTGGAGCCTCGCCTGTCTCCGCAGTGGTTCGTGAAGATCGAGCCCCTGGCGAAGCCCGCCATCGAGGCGGTGGAGCAGGGCCGCACGAAGATCATCCCGGAGTCGTGGACCCACACGTACTTCCACTGGATGCGCAACATCCACGACTGGACCATCAGCCGCCAGCTGTGGTGGGGCCACCAGATCCCCGCCTGGTACTGCGTGGACTGCAGCCCGCGCCTGGAGGCGACGGGTGGCATCGACTTCTCGCGCGCCGAGCCCCTCGTCTCGCGCACGGCCCCGGAGAAGTGCCCCAGGTGCGAGGGCTCGCGCCTCGAGCAGGATCCGGACGTGCTCGACACGTGGTTCTCCTCGGGACTGTGGCCCTTCAGCACCCTGGGCTGGCCCGAGCAGACGCCCGAGCTGAAGACCTTCTACCCGAACTCCGTCATGGAGACGGGCCACGACATCCTCTTCTTCTGGGTCGCCCGGATGATGATGTTCGGCCTGCACTTCATGAAGGACGTGC
Organism: Archangium violaceum; assembly: GCF_016859125.1. Lineage (NCBI taxonomy): Bacteria > Pseudomonadati > Myxococcota > Myxococcia > Myxococcales > Archangiaceae > Archangium > Archangium violaceum. Next base: position 8,431,986 of record NZ_CP069338.1, read on the forward strand.
CCTTCCGCACCGTGTACCTGCACGCGATGGTGCGCGACGAGAAGGGCGAGAAGATGTCCAAGACGAAGGGGAACGTGATCGATCCCCTCGACATCATCCAGGGCGCCCCGCCGGAGCAGCTCGCCAAGAACCTGCGCAACAAGTTCCCCCAGGGCATGCCCGCCCACGGCGCGGACGCGCTGCGCTTCACCCTCGCGTCGCTCACCCAGCAGGGCCGTGACATCAAGCTCTCGCTGGACCGCGTGGCCGGCTACAAGGCCTTCGCCAACAAGCTGTGGAACGCCAGCCGCTTCGCCCTGATGAACATGGGCGACTTCAAGCTGGACGAGCGCCCCATCAAGGAGCGTGAGCTCACCCTGGCGGACCGGTGGATCCTCTCGCGGCTGCAGCGCGCCACCGTGGAGGCCCATCAGGCGCTGGAGGCCTACAACTTCGGCGAGGCCGCCTCCACGCTCTACCAGTTCCTCTGGGCCGAGTTCTGCGACTGGTACATCGAGCTCTCCAAGGGCGCGCTCTACGGCGAGGACGCCCGGGCCAAGGACAACACCCGCGCGGTGCTCGTCTTCTGCCTGGACCGCATCCTGCGGTTGCTCCACCCGTTCATGCCGTTCATCACCGAGGAGATCTGGCAGAAGCTGCCCATGTCGCGGGTGGCCGACTCCATCATGATCTCCCCGTATCCCAAGCCGGACGCGTCGCTCGAGGACGCCGCCGCCGAGGCGGAGATGGGCCCGGTCATCGCGGCCATCGAGGGGCTGCGCAACATCCGCGGCGAGAGCAACCTGCCGCCCTCGGCCCGTATCACCGCGTACGTGCAGAGTCCGGACGAGCGCACCCGCGAGCTGCTCGAGCGGTGGCGCGGTTACCTGATGCCGCTGGCCGGACTGGGCGAGCTGCGCATCGGGGCTCCGGGTCCCAAGCCGGCGCAGTCCGCGGCCTTCGTGGGTCCGCAGATGGAGGTCTTCGTGCCGCTCGCGGGCCTCATCGACGTGGACGCCGAGCGCGAGCGCCTGCGCAAGGAGATCACCCGCTCCGAGCAGGAACTGGGCGGCATCAAGCGCAAGCTGGACAACCCCAACTTCGTCGCCAAGGCGCCTCCGGACGTGGTGGAGAAGGACCGCGCCCGCGTCGAGGAGTTGGATGCGCGCATCTCCAAGCTGAAGGACAGCCTGTCCCGGCTCGAGCCAGAGGCGGCCACTCCCGCCAGCGAGCAGGAGACGCCGGCCCGTGTGGACGAGGCGCCCGCGCCCACCCCTGAGCCCAGGGCCGAGAAGGCGGACGCCGAGGCCGAGGTCGTCAAGGCCGAATCGGGTGCCGTCGAAGGCGAGGTCGTCAAGGCCGAGGCGGAAGCCGTCGAGAGCGAGGCGAGCGAGCCCGAGGCGGAGGCTGTCGAGAGCGAGGCGAGCGAGCCCGAGGCGGAGGCGGAGGCTTTCGAGAGCGAGACGAGCGAGCCCGAGGCGGAGGCGGAGGCTGTCGAGAGCGAGGCGAGCGAGCCCGAGGTGGAGGCGGAGGCTGTCGAGAGCGAGGCGAGCGAGCCCGAGGTGGAGGCGGAGGCTGTCGAGAGCGAGGCGCGCGAGCCCGAGGCGGAGGCCGTCGAGAACAAGGAGAGCGAGCCCGAGGTGGCGACTGTCGAGAGCGAGGAACCATCCGAGGCGGAGGCCGTCGAGAGCGAGGAGGAGCAGGCTCCCGCGAAGCCCGAGCGCAAGGGCGGCATCGCCAAGGGCGCGGTGAAGACCAAGGCTGCGCCCGAGGCCAAGGTCACGCCCATCAAGACTCCGGCGGAGAAGAAGGCTCCGGCGAAGAAGGCGGCCACGGTGAAGAAGGCTGCTCCCGCCAGCAAGGCTCCGGCGAAGAAGGCCGCAGCGAAGAAGGCTCCGGCGAAGAAGGCCGCTCCCGCCAGCAAGGCTCCGGCGAAGAAGGCCGCCGCGGCGAAGAAGGCTCCGGCAAAAAAGACTCCGGCGAAGAAGGCCGCCGCGGCGAAGAAGGCGCCAGTGAAGAAGGCCGCGGCGAAGAAGGTCACGGCCAAGAAGGCCGCGGCCAAGGCCAAGGTGCCTGCCCGGGGCTCGGCCAAGACGAAGGTGAAGCCGGCGGTTCGCAAGGCCCCCGCCCGGAAGAAGTCGGCGGCTTCCCGTGTAGCCAAGACCCGGCGCTGACCTCAATCGGAGACGCGACTCGCATGGACGCCTTCCTGGACCGCCTCATCTCGCTCGCCCTCGAGGAAGACCTCGGGGCGGCGGGTGACATCACCACCGACGCCCTCATCCCCGTGGATGCACAGGGCACCGCCGAGCTGATCGCCAAGGAGCGGCTCGTGATCGCGGGCCTGGACGCCTTCGCTCGCGTCTTCGAGCGCGTGGATCCCTCCTCCAAGGTCGAGCTCCTCACGCGCGACGGACAGGAGGTGCAATCCAAGGCGTTGGTGGCCCGGGTGCGTGGCAGCATGCGCGGTCTCCTCACGGCCGAGCGCACCGCCCTCAACATCGTCCAGCGCACCTCGGGCATGGCCACCATGGCCCAGCAGGTCATGGCCGCGGTGCGCGGCACGAAGCTGCGGATCCTCGATACGCGGAAGACCTCTCCCGGCATGCGCTCGCTGTCCAAGCTGGCCGTGAAGGCCGGTGGCGCCTTCAACCACCGCTTCGGTCTCTTCGATGGCGTCCTCATCAAGGACAACCACATCGCGGCCGTGGGCGGCTCCGTCCGCGAGGCGCTCCGCCGGGCCCGCACCAACGCGCCCCAGTTGGTGAAGATCGAGATCGAGGTCACCAACCTGGACCAGCTCGCCGCCGCGCTCGAGGAGGGCGCGGACGTGGTGATGCTCGACAACATGGACGACGAGCAGATCCGCCGCGCGGTGGAGCTGACCGGTGGCCGCATTCCCCTCGAGGTCTCCGGCGGCATCACCCTGGAGCGTCTGCCTCGCCTGGCGAAGCTCGGTGTGGACTTCGTGTCCATGGGCGCGCTCACCCACTCGGCGCGCGCCATGGACCTATCCCTGGAGATCGTCCAGGCGCATTAGCCCGGCCGCTCAGCGGCCGGCGCCGAGAGCCTCGTAGCGGGGCTCTCCCTCGGCGGACGAGGGAAGGCCCATCTCCAGCGCCGCCGCCACGGTGGGCGCCACGTCCGTGGTGCTGATCTCCCGCATGTACGTGCCCGGCCTCACCCCCTTGCCCGCAAGGATGAGGGGCACCAGCTGATCGTACGCATACGGGGTGCCGTGGTTGGTGCCGACGGACTCGGTGCTGATGACGTGGAAGGGTTTCACCACGAAGAGCACGTCGCCACTGCGCCCCGGGAAGTAGCCGCGCCGCAGCGGCGCCACCAGCCCCGCCACGTCCGGCATCGTGTAGAGGTCATCGCTCGCCACCGCCAGGGTGACGGCGGGCTGCTTCGCCAGCCAGGTCGCCGCGGCCCTCCGTACCGCCGCTCCGTCCACCTTGCCGCCCTCCAGCGTCTTGCCACCCAGGTACACGTCCAGCTCCTCGATGGTGGCGGTGATGTCCCCGCCGAACTGCGCGCGCAGCGCCTCGGTCAGCCGCTTGGAGAGCGCGGCGGGATTCACGCGCTCGGCGGCCACTCCCGAGGCGGCCCACTGCTCGGGCACCGCCGCGCCGCCATGGTCCGCCGTGAGCACCACGAGGAGGTTGGCCCGTCCTCCCGCGGCGCGCTCGGCCAGGGCCACCAGGTCGCCCACCGCCTTGTCCAGCCGGTACAACGTGTCCTGCATCTCCCACGAGTTGGGGCCGTACTGGTGGAAGACGCGATCGGTGGCGCTGAAGCTCACCGCGAGCAGGTCCGGCACCTCGTCCTTGCCCAGGTTCTCGCCCTCGATGGCGGCCCGGGCGGCCTTCACCATCAGGTCCAGGGACAGGGGGGAGATGGCGAAGGCGGAGTACGACAGGGGGCCGGGGGCGGTGAGGCCGCCCGTGAGCGGATGGGGGAAGGTGCGGCCCAGCCCGTAGAACTCGCCCTCGTAGCTCCGGTCATCCTCTCCCATGTACCCGGTCCGTGGCAGCAGCGGCTCCCACGTCTTGCTGAACCAGGCATCGGGCGGGTTGGCGGCGTTGAAGGTCTTCAACCAGCCGGGTAGCTCCTTCGTGTACCAGGTCCCCGTGACGAACTTCCCCACCGTCTCGTCGTACCAGTAGGCCTGGCCGAGTCTGCCGGCCAGTGGAATGGCCGAGCGCGCCTTGCCCGAGAGGGCGATGGCCTTGCCCTGCTCCTGCGTGGCGAGCCGGAGCTTGTCCGCCACCGTCTCCGCCAGGAGGTTGGCGGGGCTCACGTCCTCCTGGGAGAGCGGCGCCTCCAGCACCGGGTGCGAGGGATCCGGGAAGACGCGCTCCGGCTTGCCCGTGGCCCGGTTGATGATCCGGTTGTCCACGATGCCGTGGCGCCAGGGATTTGCCCCGGTGGCCAACGTGGCGTGGCCGGGCGCGGTGCGCGGCTTGGCGTAGTCATAGCGAGCGTACGGGTAGAAGGCCCCCGAGTCGGTCAGCTGCCGCAGCCCTCCCTTGAGGCGTGGCCGGGTGCGCAGCAGGAGATCCGAGCCCAGCGCGTCCACGGTGATGAAGAGCGTCAGCCGGGGCGGCTTCGCCAGCGCGGGCAGGGTGATGAGCAGCAGCAGGAAGGGGAGGGCGCGGAAGCGGAACATGGCCTCGATCCTCCATGCCTCGTGCTCAGAAGCAACCAACTCCCGAGCGTCACGCTTTCCGGTCGAACACTGCCCTGTTACGGTCGCCGCGACTCATGGTCGAGGCACGCGTTCGAGTGATCTACGGCGATACGGACCAGATGGGGGTCGTGTATCACGCCAATTATTTCCGCTACTTCGAGTTGGCACGTGGCGAGTACTTCCGCGCGCGTGGCGGCAGCTATCGCGAGCTGGAGCGCGACGGGCTGATGCTGCCCGTGGTGGAGGCCACCGCCTCCTACAAGTCGCCTGCCCGCTACGAGGACGTGCTGGTCGTGCGCACCCTCGTCAGCGAGGTGAAGAGGGTGTCACTGACCTTCACCTACGAGATCTTCCGTGAGGGGAGCCCGGACATCCCCTTGTGCACGGGGCGCACCGTCCATGCCTGTGTGAGCCGCGAAGGCAAGCCCACCCGTCTGCCGGAAGCCATCGTGCGCATGTTGCAGGAAGCGCCCTGAGTTCCCACTTCTTCCCAGCGTTTCAAGGAGACACCCACAATGGATCGCAACCTGGCAATGGAGGCCGTGCGCGTCACCGAGATGGCGGCCATCGCCTCCGCCCGTCTGATGGGCCGCGGCAACAAGAACGAGTCGGATCAGGTCGCCGTGGACGCCATGCGCAAGGCCTTCGACGCCCTGCAGATCAACGGCACGGTGGTCATCGGAGAGGGCGAGCGCGACGAGGCCCCCATGCTCTACATCGGCGAGAAGGTGGGCCGGCGCAATCCGGAGGATCCGGAAGTGGACATCGCGTTGGATCCGCTCGAGGGCACCAACCTGTGCGCCTACGGCCGGCCGGGTGGCATCTCCGTGGTGGCCATGGCCAGCAAGGGCAATCTGCTCAACGCGCCGGACACCTATATGGAGAAGATCGCCGTGGGCCCGCGCGCCAAGGGCGCCATCGACCTGCGCCGCAGCCCCACCGAGAACCTCCACGCCATCGCGGAGAAGATGCGGGTCTACGTGTCGGACCTCACGGTGGTCATCCTCGACCGTGAGCGGCACGCGGACCTCATCAAGGAGGTGCGAGCCGCGGGCGCGCGCATCCGCCTCATCGAGGACGGGGACGTGGCCGGCGGCATCGCCACCTGCTTCGAGGACACCGGCGTGGACGTGCTGATGGGCATCGGCGGCGCTCCCGAGGGCGTCATCACCGCCGCGGCCATCCGCTCGGTGGGCGGTGACATGCAGGGCCGGCTCGTGCCCCGCAACAACGATGAGATCGCTCGCGCCAGGCGCATGGGCATCTCCGACATCTCGAAGATCTACTCGGCCGAGGAGCTGGCCGGCGGCGAGGTGATGTTCGCCGCCACCGGCGTCACCACGGGCGACTTCCTGCGCGGTGTGCGCTTCTTCGGCAGTGGTTGCGAGACACACTCGGTGGTGATGCGTAGCAAGACCGGCACGGTGCGCTTCGTTCAATCCCGGCACCGGTTCGACCAGAAACCGGGTTACAACTTCTAGGCAACCCCGATTGCGGAGGTACGAACCATGGCTGGCGCCACTCGCTCCATCGTCATCAACGCTCCCCCGGAGAAGGTCTTCGACGTCATCGTCGACTATGATCACTACGCGGAATTCATCCCCGAGGTGAAGAAGCTCCGGACCTCGGACCGCAAGGGCAACGAGGTCAAGCTCCACTACGAAGTCAACATCGTGAAGACGATCCACTACACCCTCCTCGCCAAGGAGGAGCGGCCCAAGCGGATGTCCTGGACCTTCGTCGAGGGCGAGGTGATGAAGGACAACCAGGGCAGCTGGGTGCTCGAGCCCGAGGGCGAGGGTCGCACCAAGGCCACCTACACGGTGGACATGGCCCTGGGGCCCCTGGTGCCCAAGGCCATCATCAACGGGCTGGTGGAGCAGTCGCTGCCGAAGATGCTGGAGGCCTTCAAGCGCCGGGCCGAGGGCGCCTAGTCCGCCATCTGGCAAGTACCCCCCGGTACGACCGGGGGGCAGGCGGGAGGCCGGGCCAGGGCCTGACGGTCCCGTGACATTGGATGTGCTCAGGACTCCTACGAGTTGGAGCGCTTGCGGGGATCGCTGGCTCGATTACAATCGAGTCAACGTTCTCGGCGTCCAGTGGTTCAAGGCCACTTCGACTACCAGACATTTCCGCCAGGTCTGGTCGTCGGGTGGTAGACGGGCAGGCATACGAGGTTGCAGGCACGTACTCAGAAAGGAACCAGGGCCCTTACTTTGCATCTGAAGAACTCAGAAGCCGATAGGGTGGCAGGAAACCAGGAGCGGGATGGCGGGCGTACACATCCGGGTACGTAGGCTGAGGGAGAAATCGAACCCATGCTCGACGCCTTCATCATCGAGGAAATCAAGCGCCGGGAGAGGAACCGGGAGGAGCGGGAGCGTCCCGTGCTCGAGATTCCGCTTCCGGTGCCCGAGGAGCGCCCCCGGCGCCGGTCGGAGGCCGAGGATGACGAGAAGCCCCAGCGCGGCGTCATCATCATCGACATGCTCGGCTGAGCGACCGCTCCGCTCCGTCTTCCGAGGCCCGCAGTGGACGTCCCTTCCCGGGGACGGTTCCACGCGGGCTTCGTGCTTCCTGGCACGGGTATAAGCCCGTCACTCCGGTGCTAGCAGCAGCAGGTTTCGAGGGTGGTAGAGGCTCCAGAGGGCTCCCGCGCTCGGGCCCGGGGACTCCAGCACCCCGTGCCGCCAGTCCGACGGGATGGCGTCCTCGCCATGGAATGCGCCCAGGAGCGCTCCCGCGACGGCCCCGTTCACGTCCGCGTCCCCGCCCCGGTTGACGACGTCCACCAGCCCGGCCTCGAAGCTGGGGGCGTGGAGCAATTCCCAATACGCCAGCCGGAAGGCCACCCGCACATGGTCCTGCTTCCGGAGCATGTGCAGCTCCGGCCAGTAGAGCATCGGATCATCCCGTTGCGCCGCGGCCAGGTCCTCCTTGAGGAAGGCGGTGGCGGTCGAGACCTCGTGGACGAATTCGGCCGCCGAGCGGCCCAGGGTCGCGCTGGCCACCGTGAGTCCACTCAGCGCGGCCGTGAGGAGATCCTCCTTGCGGAGCTGCTCGCCCGCGGTGAGGGCGTGTGCGATGGAGCCATTGAAGGCGGCGCACGCCAGCTGGCAGCGTGGGTCGAAGTGGGTGAGCGCGGAGTCGGCCAGCGAGGCCTGCACCCGGGCCTGGGTGTCCTCGTGGAAGAAGACGCCAATGGGCGCGGTGCGCGCGAGGCTGCCGTTGCCGGCCACGCGCCTCATGCCACGCAGCCAGACGCGGCGCCCGGCCGTCGCCTTGGGCAGGCCGGACTCGAGCATCTCGGTCAGCACCTCCTGGGTGGAATCGCTCATGCCCACGGCGTGGCCCTGCCAGGCGAGGTAGCGGCCCAGCATGTGGGTCGCGTCGTAGCTCCCCAGCTCGCGCAGGCCCACGCCCAGACAGCTCGCCATCTGCCCGCTCTCGCCCACCTGGCCCGGCCGGAGCTCGAAGGGGCCGCCGCCCTTGAGTTTGCGGTGGGGCCCCTCCACGAGCTGGGGGAAGGCGGGGGCGAAGAGGGCCCGTGTCTTCAAGGGGACACCGAGCGCATTGCCCACGGCGAGCCCCAGGAGCGCGCCCCGGCCACGCAGGTGGGGGGACAGATCGGGCTCGGGTGGGGGAGGGCGGCGGGGGGGCATGAGGTGAGCGGGGGGGCTTCGGTGGGTCGACAGTGTAGCAGTCCCACCAACGAGCAAGCTTGCGAGTGACGGGAGCGTCCTCTAGAACCGCGCGCCTATGACCGAGATCGCTCAAATCGTGGCGCGTGAAGTGCTCGACTCCCGTGGCAACCCGACCGTGGAGGCCGAGGTCTTTCTGGCGGGTGGGGCCAAGGGCCGTGCGGCGGTGCCGTCCGGAGCTTCCACCGGCGAGCACGAGGCGCTCGAGCTTCGTGACGATGACAAGAGCCGTTACCTGGGCAAGGGCGTGCGCAAGGCCGTCTCCAACATCATGGAGACGATCGCTCCCGAGCTCGTGGGCATGGACGCGGCGGACCAGTACGCCGTGGACATGCAGATGATCGAGATGGATGGCACGCCCACCAAGAGCAAGCTGGGCGCCAACTCCATCCTCGCGGTGTCCATGGCCACGGCGCGCGCGGCGGCGGATGCCTTCGGCATTCCCTTCTACCGCTATGTGGGCGGTGCCCAGGCGCGCACCCTGCCGGTGCCGCTGATGAACATCCTCAACGGCGGCGCCCACGCCGACACCCGCGTGGACGTGCAGGAGTTCATGGTGGTGCCCGCGGGCGCGTCCTCGTTCTCCGAGGGGCTGCGCTGGGGCGCGGAGATCTTCCACGCGCTGAAGAAGATCCTCAAGGGCCGCAAGCTGGCCACCGGCGTGGGCGACGAGGGCGGCTATGCCCCGGACCTGCCGGCCAACGAGGAGGCCCTCAAGCTCATCATGGAGGCCATCTCCGCGGCGGGCTTCAAGGCGGGCGAGCAGATCTTCCTCGCGCTGGACGTGGCCGCCAGCGAGTTCTTCGACAAGGGCACGAAGAAGTACCGCCTCAAGGGCGAGGGCAAGGAGTTCGACGGGTCCGGCATGCTGGACTACTACCAGCAGCTCGTGTCGCGCTACCCCATCGTCTCCATCGAGGACGGCATGGCGGAGGACGACTGGGAGGGCTGGAAGGGCCTCACCGACGCGCTCGGGAACAAGATCCAGCTCGTGGGTGACGACCTCTTCGTCACCAACGTGGAGCGCCTGGGCCGCGGCATCCAGGGCGGCGTGGCCAACTCCATCCTGGTGAAGGTGAACCAGATCGGCAGCCTCACGGAGACGTTCGAGGCGGTGCGCATGGCCCACAAGGCCGGCTACACCTCGGTGATGAGCCACCGCTCGGGCGAGACCGAGGACACCACCATCGCGGACCTGGCCGTGGCGCTCGATTGCGGACAGATCAAGACGGGTTCGGCATCGCGCTCGGACCGCATCGCCAAGTACAACCAGCTGCTGCGCATCGAGCAGGAGCTGGGCGCCGGCGCCCGTTACGGCGGCATGAAGGCCCTCAAGGGTCTGCGGGCGAAGTAGACAACGAACGAAAGAGAGGGAGAAAGAGCCGTGGCCGACAAGAAACCCCGCATCCTGGTCTCCAACGACGACGGCTATTTCTCCGAGGGCTTGCGCGCCCTCGTGGACGCGGTGAGCCCGCTGGGGGAGGTGTGGGTGGTGGCGCCGGATCGCGAGCAGAGCGCGGCCTCGCACGCCATTTCCCTGCACCGCCCCCTGCGCCTCACCGAGGTGCGTGAGCGCTGGTTCGCCGTGGACGGTACCCCGGCGGACAGCGCTTATCTGGCGCTCAACCATCTCTTGAAGGATGATCGCCCGCAGCTCATGGTGTCCGGCATCAATCACGGGGCCAATCTGGCCGACGACGTCAACTACTCGGGCACGGTGGCCGCCGCCCGCGAGTCGGCGTTGCTGGGCATCCCGTCGATTGCCTTCAGCCTGGTGTCGCGCGCGCCGTTCGACTTCCAGCACGCGGCCCGGTTCGCCCGCTCGCTGGTGGCGGCGGCGCTCGCCCAGCCCCAATTGCCCCCGCGGATGCTGCTCAGCGTCAACGTCCCCCGCGGTGAGCCCGCGGGCTATGCCATCACCCGGCTGGGCCGGCACTCGTACGGCTACAACGTGGTGGAGAAGGAGGACCCGCGCGGTCGCAAGTACTACTGGATCGGCGGCAACGAGTATGAGCACGAGGACATCCCCGGGAGTGACTGCAACGTCGTGCACCTGGAGCGCCGCATCTCGGTGACGCCGCTCAACTTCGAGCGCACCGATACCCAGGCCATGACGGCGCTGATGAGCTGGAACCTCGAGGGCTTCCCACGTTTCGATGTGGGCAGGGGAGGCGACTGAGGTTGGCGGTGGCGGGTGTCATCCAGGCGCGGCCGGCGTTGTTCCTGCTGCTCGCGTTTCTCGGTGCCACCGGCTGCGCGGTGGGGCCGACGTCCGCTGCCACCCGTCCCTCCTCCCTGGAGCTCGTCTCCGAGCCGCCGCCCCCCGTCATCCTCGGGGAACTGCGCGAGCCCCACCCCGAGCCGGAGCTCGTCTCCGTCCGGCACAAGGTGGCTCCCGGCGAGACGATGTATCGGATCTCCCGGAACTACGGCATCAGCGTTCAGGAGCTGTCCGAGGCCAACGGCATCGATGATCCGCGCACCCTGGCCGTCGGCCAGGAGTTGATCATCCCCGGCATCGAGAGGCTGGTTCCGGTGGCCACCGAATCCTCTCCCACTCCGGCGCGGGACGTGAAGTCACCCCCGTCCAGGACTCCGGCCAGGGCTCCGGTCGTCGTCACGGCTCCGTCGCGCCAGGTGCCCCGGCCCGCTTCCCAGCGAGCGCCTGCGCGCCCCGAGCCGGAGACGAAGGGGATGTTGGATTGGCCTCTGCGGGGTGTGCTGTACGCCCGTTTCGGAAAGAAGGGACGCGAGCCTCACGACGGTATCGACCTCGCCGTGCCGGTGGGTACCCCGGTGAAGACCGCCCAGGAAGGGGTGGTGCTGTACGCGGGCGAGCAGCGCGGCTACGGCCTCATCGTCATCATCCGGCACTCGGACCGGCTCATCACGCTCTACGCGCACAACCGCGACCTGCGTGTGCGCACCGGCCAGAAGGTGCGGCGCGGGCAGGTCGTCGCCACCGTGGGCGAGTCCGGCAAGACGAGTGGTCCGCAGCTCCACTTCGAGGTCCGTGTCGACGGCAAGCCGGTGGACCCCCTCGACTATCTGGGTCCGCTGCCCTCCTCGTGAGGCCCTGGTGGGCCTCGGGGCCCGGTGGCAGACCGGGCGAGCAGGTGTGCCGCGCGTGGCCTCTCTCCCCGCTCCACGTTAGGCTGTCTGGTACTAGAGTGGCGGCCCCGTGAGCCGTCTCTCGCCGCTACTCCTCGCCCTTCTGCTCGTCCCGGCTGCCCGGGCGCAGTCGTCCTCCGCGGAACCGGAGACCGCGACGCCCTCGGAGGCGGCTCCCTCACAGGTTCTCGTCGTCACCTTCCTGCCCCTGGAGTCCAACGAAGAGGCCCGGGACCAGGCGCCGGGCGTGACGGCGCTCATGGTGAGCCGGCTCGCCGAGTCTCCCCAGCTCGCGGTGTCCACCACGTCGGATCAGGCGGCCGTGCGCGTCGCGGGAGACTGCGCGGAGGACCCCTGCGACGAAGCCACTCCGGGCACCCCTGGCTCCACCAGGGCGCGCTACATCATCACCGGCCGGCTCGATGGCTTCGGCTCGCGCTACGTGCTCACGAGCAGCGTCGTGGACGCGGAGAGTGGTCGAGCCCTGCGTCGGCCTCGCATCGAGGTGTCCGCCAGGGAGGCCCTGCCTCGTGCCGCCGTGTCGATCGCGGACCAGCTCCTCGCCACGCTCGTTCCGGATGAGGAGGGGCAGGAGGCCGGGGAATCTCCGGCCGTCGCGACGAAGGATCCCGGAGCGGGCTCGTTCCTCGTCGGCCTGCGGTTCAGCAACAGCGCCATCACCAGCCTCTCCACGTTCAACCCCGGCGGCGACGTGGAGCTCGGCTTCCAGTTCCATCCCGAGTGGGTCGTCTTCGGGCAGGTGGGTTTCTCCTACGTCACCTCCACGGAAGAGGGCCGCAAGGGCGGCCTCAGCATCCTGCCCAGCGTGTTCGGCCTGCGCCACTACCACAACGTCGAGCGTCCCTTCCGACCGTACTGGGGGCTGGGGCTCGGCGTGCAGCTGTCCTTCGGTGAGTTCGGCATCTTCCGGCAGACCGGCCCGCTCCCCACCGTCATCGGCTTCGTCGGCTTCGAGTACCTCATCATCGGCCACCTCGGGCTCCAGCTCGAGGCCTCCACCAACATCGCCCAGGCCATGCTCGGTCTCACCGACGGGGGCCTCGGCAGTGGTCTCAACCTCGACCTCAACGCCGGCATCGCCTGGCACTTCTGAGCCCGGAGTCTCCCGCACATGCACTCGCGCTGGCGTGTCCTGCCGCTGCTCGCCCTCCTCGCCGCTGGTTGCGAGGAGCGTCCTTCACAGCCTGGCCCCAAGGAGCAGGCCGAGGGCTACTACGTCAAGGGCACCTCCGATTACCTCCAGGGCCGGTTCGAGGAGGCCCTGACCTCCTTCAACACCATGAAGGAGCTCTCTCCGGATGATCCCCGCCTGCCCGCGGCCATCGGAGAGGTCTACCTGTCCATGGGCCGTCTCAACGAGGCCGCTGCCCAGTTCGAGCTCGCCCTCACGCGCGACTCCAAGCGCTCCACCAACTGGAGCCGGCTCGGCTTCATCCAGGCCCAGCTCGGCAAGCTCGACGAGGCCCGGAGCGCCCTGAACAAGGCCCTCGCCCTCCACCCCAAGGACTTCAACGCGCTCGAGCAACTCGCGGAGATTCACGTGAAGCGCGGCGAGAAGGATGCCGCGGTGAAGCACTTCGTCCTCGCCGCCGAGGCCAGCCCCGATGCCAGCAAGAGCCCCCTCGTGCTGCGCGCCGTCGAGGTGCTCACGGGAGAGGGGCGCCGCGCCGAGGCCCTCCTGCTCCTGGGAGATTGGGTGGGGAAGGGCGTGCGGACCCCCGAGCTGCTCACCGCGCTCGGCGACGAGCAGGTGCGCGACGGCCAGCTCCTTCCCGCCGCCGCGTCCTACCGTGAGGCCGCCAGCAAATCGCCCAGGGATCCCACGCTGTGGGAGCTCGTTGGGGAGATCTACACGAAGCTGGACAAGCCGCAGGAGGCGCTCGCGGCGTACCGCGAGTCCCTGCGCGTGAAGGACCGGGCCGTCGTCCACGTGGCCATGGCGCGCCTCCACCTGGGGCGCAACGAGCGTCAGGCCGCCGAGGAGCAACTGGGGCAGGCGCTCGAGTCCGTCTCCGGCTCCGACGTGCACGAGCTCACCGCGCTGGCCGAGCTGCTCTCCACGCTCGGGCGCAAGCCGGACGCCCTGCGCATCCTCTCCAACCTCAGCGCCGAGCCGGACCACGCGAAGGACCTGGAGCTACAACTGCGCACGGCGGCCCTCGCCCGGGAGCTCGAGGACGAGGCCATCGTGACCACCGTGTGCAACCGGATCGCCAGCAGCGGGGTGAAGCTCAAGAAGTGCCCTTGAGCTAGACCTTTCCGCCCGGCAGCTTGCGGTACACGCCCACCACCTGGCCCAGGATCATCGTCGAGCGGAAGTCCGCCTTGCTCACGTAGATGGGCTGCATGGTGGCGTTCGCCGGCTGGAAGCGGATGCGCTCCCCCTCGGGGTAGTAGCGCTTCACCGTGGCTTCGTCCTCGATGAGCGCCACCACGATGTCCCCGGCCTGGGCCTGCGGCGTCTTGCGCACGAAGAGGTAGTCCCCGTCGAAGATGCCGTCCTCGATCATCGAGTTGCCCTTCACCCGAAGTGCGAAGACCTCGCGCCCCTGGCCGCCCAGCAGGAAGCTGTCGATCCGGACGGAGTCCTCCACGTTCTCCTGGGCGAGCAGGGGAGCGCCCGCCGCCACCTTGCCGAGCAGGGGGACTTCTACCATCCCGGATTCCTTCTTCACCCCCAGGCCCAGCAGCAGCCGGGCCCGCTTGGTCGGTACCAGTGAACGGCTCTGCTGCTCGCCGCGGTTGAGGTACCCCTTGCGCTCGAGTGCCTTGAGGTGATCGTTCACCCCGTTGGTCGAGCGGATATCCATCTCCTCGCCAATCTCCCGGATGGTCGGCGGGAAGCCCCGTGACTCCGTCTCCTTGACGATGAAGGCCAGGATCTCACGCTGGCGTTCGGTCAGCTCTTCCATGCCTCGCTCCCTCGCTCGGTGGGCAGCCCACCGGCGCAACAGGCTTTCAGTACCGTCATGCTCCCTGAACATACGTATAGAGTCAATTCGTTCAAGGTTGAGCACGTACAATCCGTGTGGGTCCTCCGGTGCCCAACAGGGTCTGGGGTCCCCCTGCGTCTAGGCGTAGAATTCCCAACATCTTGTCCGAGCCTCGAAACACCCTTCTGTTGGTCGATGACGAGCCCGACGTCATCGATCTGCTCGTACGCATGTTCCAGAAGCGCTACCACGTGCTGTCGGCCAACTCCGGCCGCGAGGCACTGGGGCTTCTGAGGCAGCACTGCGTGGACGTGCTGATCACCGATCAGCGCATGCCGGAGATGACGGGCATCGAGTTGGTGGCGGCCGCGCGTGCCGAGGGCATCGACGTCACCGCGCTGCTCCTCACCGGCTACACGGATCCCGAGGACATCATCGCGGCCATCAACCGGGGCCAGGTGTACCGCTACATCACCAAGCCCTGGGACCTGAACGACCTCCTCATCACCGTGAAGAACGCGGTGGAGTACACCCAGCTGCGGCGGGACAAGGAGCGGCTGCTGCGCAAGCTCCACCAGCGGGTGGAGGCGCTCGGCGTCCTCTACGAGGTGAGCCGTGCCAGCGCGGGCGAGCCGCTCGGCTACGACGCCATCATCGACCGCGTCCTCACCGCGGTGTCGCGTGTGTTGCCCTATGACTGTGGCGCGGCCCTGATCGCGCTCGGCTGGGATCGCACCGCCACCCTGCGCCTGCGCTGCCAGGGCACCGTCGTCGGCGAGCAGTCGTTGTTGGGCGTGAAGGAGTCCATGCTGGCCGCGTGGGGACAGCGCTCGGGGCTGGTGCTGCCCGAGGATCGCGTCATCACCCACGTCGCCGGCACCACCTCCCAGGACGATGCCGCCCCGGCCGCCTGGGCCAGCCAGGTCACCGTGGCCCTCACCGCCGGGGGCCGCCCGGTGGGCCTGTTGTCGCTCTTCTCCCAGCGTCCCAACGTCTACTCCGAGGAGGATGGCGCGCTGCTCGACACGCTCGCCAACCAGACGGCGGACGCCATCCAGTCCCTGCGCGCTTCCGAGGAGGCCTCGCGCCAGCGCATCGACCGCATGGTCGAGTCCATGGCCGATGGTGTCATCCTCACCGACGAGAAGAACGAGATCGTCGTGCTCAACCCCGCCGCGCGCCGCATGTTGATGCTGGGGGAGGGCCCCACCACCCCGGACGCCAGCAAGCGGTTGCGGGAGAAGCTCGGGTTCGATCCCTTCGAGCTGGTGCGGGGCTGGGAGTACGGCGGCGCCCAGGTGCTGCGCGAGGAGCTCAAGCTCGACGAGCGCACCATCCACACCACCATCACCCCGGTGAACGACGCGCGCGGGGTGCTGCGCGGCGTGTGCGTGGTGCTGCGCGACGTCACCGAGCAGAAGCAGCTCGAGGAGCGCAAGGACGAGTTCGTCCACATGGTGAGCCACGAGCTGCGCACGCCGCTCACCTCCATCTCCGGCTCGCTGGATCTGGTGCTCAACTTCCTCTCCAGCGACATGAACGAGAAGCAGCGCCGGTACCTGATGTTGGCGCGCGACTCGACGGAGAAGCTCAACGCCATCGTGGATGACCTGCTGGACCTGGCGAAGTTCGCGAAGGGCCGGCTGCGGATGAACTTCGAGTGGGCCTACGTGGACGAGCAGGTGCGCCGCGCGGTGGAGAAGTACGGCCCCGCCTTCATGGATCGGCGCATCAAGGTGTCCGCCGGGCTGCCCCAGCACGGTCTGCGGGCGCTGGCGGATCCCAACCGGCTCACCCAGGTGCTCAACAACCTGCTCACCAACGCCACCAAGTTCACGCCCGAGGGCGGTGAGGTCCGGCTGGAGCTCAAGGCCACCTCGGCGGTGCCCGGCTTCGTGGCGCTCACGTGTTGGAACAGCGGCGAGCCCATCGCCGAGGAGAACCTGGAGCGCATCTTCGACCGCTTCGAGCAGGCGCGCACCAAGGCCAATCGCACCGTGCGCGGCACCGGGCTGGGTCTGGCCATCTGCCGCAACATCGTGGAGGCCCACGCCGGTCACATCTGGTGCGAGCCCTGTCACGATGGCGTGCGCTTCGTGGTGGTGCTCCCCGTGGAGCCGCCCGCCGAGTACCTGCGGCCGGACGGCCTGGACTTCACGCAGAAGCGCAGCCCCGAGCGGCGCGGATCGCTGGTGCTCGTCGAGGCCGAGCCGGACATCGGCTACATCACCAAGGCCCTGCTGCGTGCGCGCGGCTACGAGGTGCGTCTGGCCACCAGCGCCGAGGAGGGTCTCACCCTGGCGCGCGCCCACAGCCCGGACGCCCTGCTGGTGGACGCCCGGCTGCCCGTCATCGACGGCCTGCGCCTGGCGGAGATCCTCCGGCATGATCCGGAGACGCGTCAGGTGCCGCTGCTGCTCTTCTCCGCCTTCGACGAGCGCCAGCGCGCCTTCCGGGCCGGGGCGGATGCCTTCCTGTCCATGCCGCTGCAGGCCGACAGGCTGCTCGCCACAGTGGACTCGCTGGTGCGCGGGCGCGCCGGTCAGCACCACGGGCGCGTGCTGGTGGTGGACGACGACGAGAAGGTGGCCGCCATCTGCCGCGAGGTGCTGGTGAGCCTCGGCTACGAGGTCGAGGCATGCTTCACCCTCGCGGAGGCTCACCGGGCCCTGCGCGAGCGCCGCCCGGATGTGCTGCTGCTGGACGTGCAGCTGCCCGACGGTGACGGCTACCACTTCCTCGAGGAGCTCAAGGCCGAGCGCGCCAGCGGCTACATCTCCGTCATCTTCATCTCCGCCCTCGCGGAGACGAGCGCCAAGGTGCGCGCCCTCAAGCTCGGTGCCGACGACTACCTCACCAAGCCCTTCGACGCGTTGGAGATGGGGGCTCGCGTGGAGACGGTGCTGCGCCGCAAGGAGCAGGAGCTGGGCGCCTCGCCCACCACGCAGCTGCCCGGCTCGGGCGCCATCGAGCGCGAGGTGCATCGCCGGCTCGTCGAGCGCAAGCCCTTCGCCTTCTGCTACCTCGACCTGGACAACCTCAAGGCCTACAACGACTACTACGGCTTCGCGAAGGCCGACGGCGTCATCCGCCAGACGGGCGATCTGCTGCGCGAGGTGTTCGGCCAGGAGGGCCTGCCCGGTGACTTCCTCGGGCACGTGGCGGGGGATGACTTCGTCTTCGTCACCGCCCTTGAGAGCGTGGATCGCATCTGCCAGCGCGCCATCGAGGCCTTCGATCGCATCATCCCGCTCTATTACGACAAGCAGGACCGGGAGCGCGGCTACATCGAGACGGACGACCGCTACGGGGAGAAGCGCAAGTTCCCCATCATGAGCGTGTCCGTGGTGGCCGTGCTGAGCGATGGCGTGTCCAACGATCATGCCGAGCTGGCCCGGCGGGCCGCGGACATGAAGAAGCGCGCCAAGGCCATCCAGGGCTCCGTCTACCTGCGCAGTGACAAGGAGCTCGCGGTCCTCCGGACGGCCGCTGGATGAGGCTCTATCAGCAGCTCATCCTCTTCATGCTCGCCGCCACGGTCCTGCCCCTGGCGGCCGTGGGGTTCATGCTGCTGTCTCGCGCCGAGGCGGAGCTGACCGAGCGCATCGTCTCCGAGCAGCGCGTCCTCGCCGAGGCCACCGCCGAGAGCGTGTCCGTGGAGCTCATGAAGACGGTGGACGCGCTCGCGCGTTCGGCGGAGCTCTTCAACTGGGAGAGCATCACCCCCGAGGAGTTCCAGGGCGGTCTTCAGCTGCTCTACGGCCAGTCTCCCGCCGTCAGCGCGGTGCTGCACCTCGACGCGCAGGGCAACCCGCGCGGCACGCCCGTCTTCCAGGAGCTCGGCCAGGGTGAGCACCCGGGGTTCGATCCCTCCGCCACGATGGCGCTCGCCCAGGCCGTGCCGGTGCAGTCGCTGCGCCGGGGGAACAAGGGACAGGCCGCCCTGGGCCGTGTCTACGCGCACGCCCCCAGCGGACGCGCGGCGGTGGCGGTGGCGGTGAAGCTGGCGGATGGCGAGGACGCTCCCTTCGCGCTCGCCGAGATCGTCTTCTCCGACCTGGAGGCGCTGCTGGCACGGCGCGCCGGGGGCAAGCCGGGACAGCTCGAGCTGGTGGACTCCTCGGCCGGGCGCATCCTGGCCAGCTCCGTCCCAGAGCGCCGCTTGCGGTCGTTGGAGGCCCCGCTGGCCACCCGGCTCGTCTCGGACGACGCGCAGGTGCGCAGCTTCCGGTTGGACGCTCCCGCCATGCGGGTGAGCGCCGCGCGGGTGCCCAAGGTGCCCGGCTTCGAGGTGGTGGCGGCCGTGGACGAGGGCGTCGCGCTGGCCCCGGTACGCGCCATGCGCCGCACGGTGCTGGTGTCCATCGGGGGCGCCTTCGCCGTGCTGCTCGGCCTGGGGGCGCTCTATACCCGCAGGCTCAACCGCCGCCTGTCCGAGGTGGTGGCCGGTGCCGAGGCCTTCAGCCGCGGCGAGCTGGAGCGGCGCGTCACGGTGGAGGGCGATGACGAGCTCACCGACCTGGCCGCCACCTTCAACCGCATGGGCTCCGAGCTGGAGGCCGCCCGTGCCCGGATGCTGCGCTGGAACGACGAGCTCGAGGCCCGGGTGGACGAGGCCACCGCCGAGCTCAAGGCCGCCCAGGCCCAGCTGCTCGAGGCCCATAAGCTCGCGGCCGTGGGTCAGCTCGGCGCCGGCGTGGCCCATGAGATCAACAACCCCCTGGCTGGCATCCTGGGCAACACCCAGCTCCTGATGCTCGAGCGGGACGAGAAGGATCCCGACTTCGACACGTTGCGGAAGATCGAGCTGAGCGCCAAGCGCTGCAAGGAGATCACCCAGAACCTGCTGCGCTTCTCCCAGCAGCGCGCGAAACCCGAGCTGCGCTCGGTGGACCTCAACGCCGTCATCCGTGACGCGCTCACGCTCACGGAGAATCAGATCTCGGGGGAGGGAGTCGTCCTCTCCACCGAGCTGGTCTGCCCGCCGGTGCGGGTGAAGGCGGACCCGGGACACCTGTCCCAGGTGGTGCTGGCCCTGCTGTCCAACGCGCGTACCGCGATGCTGAAGACCCAGACGAAGCGACTCACCCTGCGCACGGGCGAGCGGGATGGGCGCGGCTTCCTCGAGGTGGAGGACACGGGCAAGGGCATCGCCCCCGAGCACCGCTCGCGCATCTTCGAGCCCTTCTTCACCACCAAGGACATCTGGTCCAACGTGGGTCTGGGCCTGTCGGTCGCATGGCGGGTGGTCAGCGAGGCGGGCGGAAGCATCGAGCTGCGCACGGAAGTGGGGCAGGGCACTTGTTTCACCGTGTGGTTGCCAAAGGCGTGAGCGAGGGGGCCGGGTGAGGTAGTTTCGGAGCCCCATGGACGCCCCTCGCTCCAGCCGGCGCAGCGCGCCCTTCCTGATCGGCCTCGTCGCCATCCTGGCGGCGTTGCCGTTGGGCTATTTCCTCTTCCTGCATCAACCCCCCGCGCCTCCGCCTCCGCCTCCGCCCCGTGTGGTGGAGGCCCCGGGCCCCACGCTTCCTCCGGTCAAGCGTCCGGAGAGTCTGACGCTGGAGGAGATCCGCGGCACGGTGCAGGTGCGCCGCGGTGGGGAGTGGCGCGCCGCCAGCGTCGGCGAGGCGCTGCGCCCCTCGGACGCGGTTCGCACCCTGGACGGCGCCTACGCGGTGCTCATTGGTGGCGAGGCCGTGGAGGTCCGCATGGACGCCGGCACCGAGGTGTCCGTGGAGGATCTCACCGACTCGCTCTCCCGCCTCCTGCTCGGCAACGGTATGACGACGGTCCGCGTCAAACCCGAGGCCGGACAGGCGATCGAGGTGATGGCCGCGGGCAGCGACGCCGTGGCCCGCACCGAGGGCGGTACCTTCACCTTGAGCAACAACGGCGCGGGCACCGTCGCCCTGGCCACCCTCGCGGGCGAGGCCTCCTTCAGTGGCGCGCGCAAGGTCGTCATCGTTCGTGCCGGCCAGCAGTCCATCGTCCGTCCGGGCCGCGGTCCCTCGGATCCCACCCCCATCCCCACCAGCCTCCTCCTCAAGGTGAACTGGCCCGCCCGTCCCCGGCGTCAGGTCGTCGTCTCCGGACAGAGCGACCCCGGTGCCCGGGTGGAGGTGGCGGGTCGCGTCGTCCCCACCGACGATCAGGGTCACTTCTCCGAAGTCGTTTCCCTCAAGGAAGGCACGAATGCCGTGCGGGTCCATGCCTCGTCCGTCGGGGGGCTCCGTCAGGAGGAGAAGCGTGAGCTGACCGTGGACACCACTCCGCCCAAGAAGGTCACGGTTGACCCAGGGATATGGGATGACCCACCCTCCAAGGCCCCGTGAGGGCAGGCTGACAGACGAGCGCCTTGATGCCTGATTGCCAGGCCTGTTACTTGCATGACCTCCTGACCCGAGAATCACCCTTGTTCAAGGGCAATCCCGAGCGAAAGCCCGGGTGCGCAAAGCCGTGGGGCCCGGAGTACGGCCGGCTGTGGCTGCCGTGGGAACTGGCGCTGGTTGGCGCTTGGGGGGGGCTGAGCCCGGGATTGCCCTTGGTCACAGGGGTTTGGGGCCTGTCGCCCGAAGTGCAACCGGAGGTCAGCCACGATGCTGCGGACACTCACCACCCTCGCGTGTCTGATGCCTGTGATGGCCCTGGGCCAGAATGTGGGGGCGCCCCTGCGGGGCACGTCCCTGGTCGTCAACGAAGGGCCGGGAGACCAGACGGATCCCCACGTGAGCGGGTCGCTGGTGGCCTACACCAATCAGCTGAGCCTCAGCAGCAGTGAGATTCGCTATCACGATCTGGCCTCGGGTAGGGACCAGGCCATCCCCACCGAGGGGGGATACGACGCCATCTCCGACATCAGCGGCGAGGTGGTGGTCTTCACCCGCTCCACCAGTTCCAGCCGCGTCTTCCGCTTCGATGTGAGCAAGGGCGGCCTCGCGGAGGAGCTCGCTCCCCGTTCCGGCGCGGACCGGCGCGCCGCCACGGTGGGAGGCCAGACGGTGGTCTGGCAGGAGCTGGGCTACACCGCCGAGTCCGCGCCGCCGGAGATCTTCGCCTACCGCATGGACTCGCTCGCGCTCACCCGGCTGTCCGAGGACTCGAGCGTGGATCGCGCGCCCGCGGTCAGCGCGGACGGTCAGGCGGTGGTGTGGACGAAGTGCGCCACCAGCATCGATGGGTGCGACATCTGGGCGGCCCAGGCGGTCGAAGGGGGCTACCGGGTCTCCCAGCTCACCGGGGCGGAGGGCGAGGAGTCCCTGCCCGATACCAACGGCGAGGTCGTGGTGTACGTGACGCGCAGCACCGTCGACGGCGCGCCGGAGGCGGACATCGCCTGGCAGCCGGTGGGGGGCGGTGAGGTCCATCGGCTCTCGCTCCCGGGCACGGACACCAACCCCAACATCAGTGGTCCGATCATCGCCTTCGAGCGGTGGGGGGTGTCCGAAGGGACCCCCAACTTCGATCTCATGCTGTACGACCTGCGTACGCAGACGTACTACCGGCTCACCGAGACGCCGGGCAGCGAGTCGCTCAGCGACATCAGCGTGGATGCCAATGGCCAGGCGCGGGTGGTGTGGACGGAGCGGCAGGACGGCCACCTCAACGTGTACGCCTACATGTTCCGCGTGCCGAGCGACTGCGAGTTGTCGCCCACCGACGCGGATCCCGCCGCCGTGTGCGCCTCGCCCGGTGTGCGGCCGTTGTTGGGCACCCTGGTGGTGAGCAACGCCAACGGCGAGTCGGAGGTGGTCTCCTCCGAGGTCGAGGGCATCGGCACGGGCGTGCTGTGCGTGGACAATGGCTTCGAGGGGACGCGTGCCAGCGCGGGGAGGGTGTGGCTCGGCAGGGGCCTGCTGGTGGGGCCCTCCGAGCTCGGGCGGGACGTCGCGGGCATGGCGCGGGCGGTGCCGCTCCAGGGCCGACGCATGCTGTCCGCCCGGCTGGACGACAAGCCCGGCAGCGCCTTCCGGGTGCGCCTCTATGGGACGCTGTCGTGCGAGGACAGCCAGAAGGACGAGTCATTCGAGGGCTCGGAGCTCCGTTATGGCGAGCTGGTGCCCGCCGAGTCCCTGGGGACGGGGTCGGACAAGGGCGGTTTCACGCACTACTTCGTGCCGAGCGGGTACGAGGGGGAACAGGCCTCGGCTCCTGGCCTGACGGAGGGCGACGAAGCGTCGAATCACGCCTCTCCGGGTTGCAGCGCGGGGGGCGGCTCGGCGTCCCTCCTGGGGGTGTGGATGCTCGCCGTGGTGCTGCTCCGAGGCAGGGCCGCTCGGGCGTGAAGCCGTGTCGAATCGGGGAGATAGGATTTCGGGCGCGGTATGGAGGCTGATAAATTACCAATGCTCTGAACCGTTTCCTGCCAGTCCTGCTGCTCGTCGCTTCTGCGGCCTCGGCGGAGACCCTTGACATCCTGGGGCCGTCCGCGGCCGTCCCACCCGAGGGCTTTTCCATCGCCCTGGTGCGGAGGGACGCCACGGGTGCGCCCGTGTCCGCGGCGGGAATCTCCGTGTCGGCGAGCGGGGCGCGGTTGTCGCCAGGGCCCGAGCAGCCTCCCTTGAAGACGTTCCTCGTCATCCCCGAGCCGGGAGCGCGGGAGGTGAGGGTGGCCGCCGAGAGCGCCGGGTCGCGTGCCGAGGCCCGGTACGTGTTGGGCCCGCCGGCCACGCAGGTGTCGCTCACGTTGGATCCGCCCGCGCCCGTGAAGGGCCGGGACAAGGAGGCGCTGCTCACGGTGCGGATGCTCCAGCCGGATGGAACACCGGATGACACCGGGGCGCCCCCCGTGCTGCGGGCCAATGTGGGCCGGGTGGAGGAGCTCGCGCGCACCGGGCCCGGTACCTGGCAGGCTCGCTACGTGCTACCGGACACGCGCTACCCGGAGGTGGCCATCCTGGTGGCCCTCTCGGCGTGGCCCCATCCGCAGTCGATTCACGGGGCCTACGGCAAGGTGCTGGTGCCGCTCGCCACGTCGGTGGAGCTGCCGGGTCGCACCGAGCCGAACGTGGAGATCTCCGTCACCATCGCCGGGGAGACCTTCGGGCCCACGAAGGCGGCGCCGGACGGGCGCTTCCGGCTGCCCGTCATCGTTCCGCCGGGCCACAGCATCGGGCAGGCGCGCGCGGTGGACGCGGCGGGCAACGTGCGACGCTCGCGGATGAACCTGGCCTTGCCTCCCACCGACGGGCTGGCGTGCGTCCTCAACCCCCAGCGTCTCCCGGCGGATGGGGTGTCCCAGGCGCGCCTGCTGTGTGCCTCCAGTGATCCCCAGGGCCGGCCGGTGAAGGACGCACGGGTGAAGGCCTCGGCACGTCATGGCACCCTGCGCGGCCCGACGCGCGCCGAGGGAGGCCTGCTCGAGTGGATCTACACCGCCCCGCGCACGCTGCCCGCGGAGCCGGAGCGGCTGGTGGCCACCTGGCCGGAGCGGGGCAGCAGCTCGCGCGAGGAATTGTCGCTGCAACTCGTGCAGGGGCCGGCGGCGCGTGTCGCCCTGTCCCTGGCCGAGCCGATGGTTCACCTCGGCTCGACGGTGCCCGTCACCGTCACCGCGTGGGACGCCTTCGGGCGGCCGAGGCCGGGAGCCGTGGTGGTGGCGCGGGCGGACGAGGGCTCGTTCAGCCCGCCACGCGAGGACGCCCGGGGGGTGTTCACCAGCGACTGGACGTTGCCTCCGCATGGCCAGGTGGGCGAGGCGGAGGTGAAGGTGCTCGCGTATGGCCCGGTCGGTACGGAGCCGGCGCGCCTGCACGTCTGGGTGGAGGGAGGCGTCCTGTACGCGGGCGTGACGGACCTGGCCGGACTTCCGGTACCGGGACAGCCGCTGCGTGCCGGGGGTGAGGAGCGGGTGACGGGGGAGGAGGGCACGGTGGTGCTCGGCCCCGTGCGTCCGGGCCGCATGGAGGTGGTGCACGGCCAGTGGCCCGGGCTCCGTCAGACGGTGGAGGTGGTGGCCGAGGGAGGGCCCGTGTTCCCCCTGATGCGGCCCCTGGCTCCGGCCACGGCGGAGCAGCGGGTGCGGCTGGTGCCCGCCGTGCCGGTGAACGTGCGGTTGAGGGTGGAGGGCCCGCGCGTCACGTTCTGGATGGAGGACGCTTCGGGCCGGGTGCTGGAGGGTCGCGCGGCCCACGTGTGGCAGTCCGCGGGTGAGCGGAGCCCCGTGGAGGTGAAGGACGGACGCGGCAGCTTCCTCGTGCGGCATGGGGGGCCCGTGAGCGTGTCGGTGGGGGACGTGGCCACTGGAGTCACCGCGCTCGCCGAGGTGCTGCCTTGAGGCGGGTCACCTGGGCATTGTGCCTCGCCCTGCTGCCGGGTGCCGCCGGGGCGCAGCTCGCGAGGGTGGAGCCCCCGGAGCTCGCGGCGGCCATCGCCGGGCGCGTGTGCAGGGATCTGGACGGGGACGGACGGTGTGCCCCCGAGGAGCCGGGCCTGTCCGACGTCCGTCTGGTGCTGGCCACCGGCCGCGAGGTGCGCACGGACGCCTCGGGTCGCTACCACTTCGCCGAGGTGGACGCGCGCAGCCCGGATGTGACGGGCGGGGTGCACCTGCGGCCTGGCCGGCAACGGCTGCGGTTGGATCCACGGACGCTGCCGCCCGACAGCGAGGCCAGCCCCGCGGCCGTCACGGTGGAGGTGCCGTGGGCCGCCCTGGTGCTCCAGGACTTCGCGGTGCGCACCCGGGCCGAGGCCCTGTCTCCCCTGTCGCTCTCGTACGACGCGTCACCGCCCACGGCGGCGGTGGTGCCGGGTGGGGTGGAGTTCCTCGTGGCCGGGCAGGCCTCTCCGGGCGATGAGGTGACGGTGGGCGTCGGCCCGGCGGAGGTGGACGCGCGCGGCGGCTGGAGTGCGCGTGTCCGGCTCGTTCCCGGGGAGAACGTGCTGCCTCTCACCGTCCTCGGTTCCGAGGGCTCCCTGCGCCTCTTCCGTCAGCGCATCGACGTGGTGTCGCGACAGGGGAACCTGCTCGTCATCCCGCGTGAGCCCGAGCCCGAGGGGACACTGCGGCTGCCGGGCCGTGAGGGCGAGCCGCCGGCCAGTGGTCCCTCCTCGCTGCTCGTCGAGTTCCCCGCGGGTACGCGTGTGCGCTCGCCTCGGGGCGAGGTGACGGTGGGGCCCGAGGGGTCCGCGCTGGTGCCGGTGGTGCTCGCCGTGGGCCGCAACCTGGTGGCGCTGGAGATCCAGCCGCCGGGCATGCCGGCCCGGACGGTGTCGGTGCAGCTGGAGGCGGTGCCCCGGTCCTTCGCGGTGGGGTTGTTGGACATGGAGGCCACGTTCTCTCCCTCCACGAGGGACTTCCGGTTGAGGGGACGGGGGGCGGCCCATGGCGAGGCGCGCCTGGGTTCCTTCTCGCTGACGGGTGAGTTGGATCTCCGGGACACGGACGTGGACAACCTGCGCGGGAGCCCGGTGGCGGACTGGTTGCGCCCCCGCATTCCGCGGTTGGGCCGGGTGCCGGATCCGGACCTCGCCATCCCCGAGTGGGGAGATGCGTCCGTGGGCTTCACGCCCAACCCCGCCGAGGGCCGTCTGCGGCTGGAGGTTCGCCACGACGAGCTCGGCCGGGTGGGCCTGGGGACGTACCGGGCGTTGCAGGTGGAAGGGGAGGTGGGCCGCTACCACCGGCCGCTGTTCGGCCCCTTCGCGGAGCTGGCGGCGGAGCTGGGCCAACTGCGCGCGGGCGTGAACGCCTTCGCCGGAGGGCTGGCGGATCCCACGCGCTCGCTCTCGGCCCTGCCGGCGTACGAGGAGCTGCGCGGCACGGGCGGGAGCCTCTACTACCTGGGCTCGGTGCCGGTGGCGGAGGGCTCGGAGCTGCTGCGCGTGGAGCTGCGCGACGGCGTCACCGGGTTGCCGCTCGCCGAGCGCCACCTCGTTCGGGGGCGGGACTATGAAATCGACTACACGGCGGGTCGCGTCTTCCTCGCGCGCCCGCTGTCCTTCCTCTCTGGCGAGTCGTTGCTGCGCACGGATCCGCTGACGGCCACGCCCGAGCCCGTCCTCACCGTGCAGTACGCCGTGCTGCAGGCGGCCTCCCCGGTCGACTCCGCTGGAGGCGAGGCGTGGGCGGAGTGGAAGGGGGGACGGGTGTCCGTGTCCGCCGTGCACGAGCAGCGAGCCGGGGCTCCCTACCAGCTCCTCTCGGGGCACGCGCGCACCACCCTGGGGGGCTACACGCTCATGGCGGAGGTGGCCCGGAGCCGGGGCTCGGCGGTGCTGGCGGAGCTGTTCGGCGTCTCGGATGACGGAGGCCTCTCCTTCCTCCGGCCGGACGAGGAGCGGGACGTGCGGGGCGGAGATGCCCTGGGGTTGCGCCTGCGCGGGCCGGGCCTCTTCGGTCAGGGCTCGGTGGACGCGGCCTTCCGCCGGCGCACGGAGGGCTTCTCCGATGGGGCGCACGCGGACACCTCCTCCTTCCGCCAGTGGTCCCTGCGTGCCGTGCAGCCGCTGGGGTCCTGGCGCCTCACGCTGCTCGGGGATGATCGGCTCTCGACGGATCCGCGGCGGCCCTTCGAGCAGGGGCTGTTGGAAGCGCGCACGCTGGGACTGGGGCTCGGCTACACATGGGAGCGGTGGGGCGTGAGCGCGGAGCTGCGCGACGCCAGTCTGCGCGCCAGCGAGGTGCCTGGTGAGGGGCCGCTGCTCGAGGGCGGACGCACCTCCGCGGGGCTCCAGGGCCACTACGTGGTGAACGACTGGCTGCGTGTGTCGGCCGGCCACCGGCAGGCGCTGGTGCTGCGCGGCGAGGGCCCGGGCCGGGTGGACGACACCTTCTCCTCGGCGGGCGTGGACGTGACGGTCGACGAGGCCGTGGTGGGCGTGCGGGGCGGCTGGGGTCCCCAGCTGGGACCGCTGGCGTGGGTGCGGGGCACGTGGCAACGGGGCCAGGACGTCTACTACGGCGGCTACTCGGTGGATGTGGACGGGCCGGACTTCGGCGCCAGCCGCGCGGTGAGCGGGGCGAGCACGGAACTGGCGGACGGGACGAGCCTCTTCGTGGAGGACGTCGCCTCGCACGACACGAACGCCGTGCGCCTGGCGCGGGCGGTGGGCTTCCATCAGACCCTCTTCGGCGCGCTCGACGTGGGCGTGCGCTACGAGCGGGGCGTGAGGAGCGTGCTCGACGTGCCGGGCTCGCTGCGGCGCGACGTGGCGAGCGTCTCCGGAAACCTCGTCCTGGAGCGCCTCCGGGCCGATGGCCGCCTGGAGATGCGCTTCGATCGCGGCACGCCGGAGCGGGGTGTGTCGGAGCCGGTGGATCGCATCCAGGCGATCCTGGTGCTCGCGGCGGAGGCGGTGCTGCGCGAGGACCTGTCGCTCTCGTTGCGGATGAACTACGGCCGTACCTACGAGCGGGAGAGCAGGGTGGCGGAGGCCCGGTTGCTCGAGGGGTACACGGCACTCGCGTGGAGGCCAGGTCCCTTCCTCCTGGTGGCCCGCTATGGCATCACCCGCGAGCTGCAGCCCGGCGTACGCTCCGTCTTCGGGGAGCGGGCCCAGCAGGTCTTTTCACTGCTGCCGGCGGTGCGCCTGGGAGACCGGTTCGCGCTGGCGGCGGGGCTGCACGCGAGCCGGAGCAACCAGGATGACGTCGCGATATGGGTCTTCACCGGCTCGTTGCGTCCATCGGTCCGGGTGGTGGGAGGGCTGGAGGTGGCGGTGGAGGGAGCGGCGCGGTCGGTGGTGCCCGAAGAGGAATCGTTGGGTTCGCTACGTGGCGAGGTGGCGTACCGCGTGGACGAGAAGCTGCGTGTGGCCCTGGGCTATACTCTGCTGGGGTTCACGGGAACGGGCTTGCCGGAGGAGGCACAGAATGGTTCCGACAGGCTCTATCTTCGGGCGGAACTGGCGTACTAGGTGGAGCGCGCGCATGCGGCTCCTCTCCCTGGGTGCGGTGGGGGGCCTGGTGATGTTCGCCGCCGCCCACGCGCATGCCGACTGGCGCACGGGGATGTCCGTGCCGGAGCGGCCCAACGACGTCCTGGAGGTGTGGGGCCCCGAGAAGGTCTCGTTGGGGTTCTCGGAGGCGGGCAGGTCCGGGGCCTATCTGTTCGTGGACGGGGGCGTTCCCTGGAGGATCTCCGCGCCCACGGCCTCCGCTGAGTCGGCCGGCACCTACTACGTTCCGTCCGATGACTGCTTCCTGTCGGTCAGGAGGGATGGCCTTGGGACGCGCAATCTCCTGGGGGCGGATGGGGGCACGTGTGGAAAAGACTCCCTGGATAACAGGTCCATCACCCTTCCCGAGTCGGATGTCCTTCGGGTGAAGCACGCGGCCCAGGGCGGAGCCGCCGCGCTGGTGAGCAGCTTCGGCTCCTTCGGGGTCTATCTGTCGGAAACCAGCATCTACGACTCCCTCCCCTTCACCCCGGCCTACAGCCCGCCGGATTCGCTCAGCAGGGCCCTGGGGGTGGTACGGACGGACGGCGGGCTCCATGCGCTCGTGGGTACGCCGAGCTCCAACTCCCTAGTCTACTGGATCACCAGCAGCGGGTTGAAGGAGAAGCGGTCTCAGTCTCCGTCGATGGGCGCCGTGATGGCGATTGACATGTTCCCCGCGGGCAGCCCGGTGGCTCCCCATGCCGTGGTGGGCACTCAGCAGGGCTTCCTTCAAGGGACGTTGCAGGATGCTGGGACCCCGCTCAGAGCGGTCCAGGTGCTCGACGGCTGGAGCGTGAAGAGCCTGTCCATGAACGTGATGGCCGGGGGTGATGCCGGGACCGGGTTTGGCATGGCCGTCGTGTCGCGGGCGGATGGCGGTACCGGGGTGATGGGCTCCGTGCCCATGCTCGCGGACACGGAGGCGGGGCGCATCTGGCGCTTCAGGCCGCTTCCGGCGGAGGTCGCATCGGCTCCGTTGAAGGAGGTCGCCTGCACGGGCGCGAGCTACTGCGTCTTCACCGTGGACCGGGCTGGTGGGAACAACATCTTCGTCTATACCAACGATGCGGGGCCGAGCATCTCCGCGAGCGCCCTGTCGGCGACCGTGGTGGATGACCCGATGGGCGCCTCGGTGACGTTCGACGAGAGCGTGCCTGGCCAGCTCACCTTCGCGGCGAATGATCCGGAGGGAGATCCGGTGCTGGTGACGGCCTCGCATCAGCTCGTGGGCTCGACTCCATGGACGGTGACTCCGGTCAGTGGTGCGCCGGGAGATCCCGTCGTATTTCAGGTCACCCCCGGCGCCATCTGCCAGCGCGAGGCGCACGTGGGCACCTTCCTGGTCCGGGCCGCGGACGGCCTGCCCGCGCACGACGCCTCCAAGACCTTCCAGGTGTACGTGAAGCACACGCGGGCTCCGGGGTTTCCCTCGGTGGTGTTCCCCGATGGCAGAGAGGTCCCGAGCGGTCCGGTCGCGATCGAGCTGGCCGCGGGCGGAGCCCCCTTGCTTCTGCGGGCGCTCGGTGGCGACACGACGGCCGCGGGATGTCGGATCCAGAAGCGCTGGGAGCCCCGGTTCTCGGGCACGGGGGTCCCGTCGCTGGAGCAGGACGGGGGGACCGCCGTGATCACACCTCCGCGGGTCTTCTGTCAGGCGGGGGGCGGGGACTTCGGCTTCCGGCTCCAGGTGGAGGATGAGGGAGGGCTCTCCACCTTCAGGGATTACAAGGTGCACGTGGCGCCCTGGGGCCAGCCGAACGTGGTGTTCAGCGCGGACTCGGGAGTGGAGTACCTGAACGCCGGGCAGTCGTTGGCGCTCACGCCCGACAACCCGCGCCCCCACGACTGTGTGGACAGCCCCTCCTTTCCGGGAGTGGTGCGCCTGTGGCACGTGACGTCGTCCGACGGAGGCGTGCCCGGTGGTGGCGTCACGTTCCGGGATGGGAGCGGCGGGCCGCCGATCCAGGGCTTCCCGGCGCCAGCATCGGCGCTCGTGGTGGAGGCACCGCACTGCGTCGATACGACCCAACTGATGATCCGCACCGAGCACCACGTGGGAGCCGCCGATGGTCTCGCCGGTCCGTCCTCGGTGCGTCAGGTGATGATCCAGACCGACAAGGAGCCGTTCGACGCGGGCGTGCTCGTGCTCGAAGAGGACCCGAAGCCCTCGGGCGAACTGGTCGTGAGCGTGATGTCGAACCTCAACTGCGCGGCGGAGCGTGGCCTGCGTGCCGACCTCCAGCTCGAGCCCATGGACGGAGGGGGGCCGACGCAGGTGGCACAGGTGGATATTCCAGGCGAGTGGCGGTTCCCTCTGGGCCTGGGCTGCCAGGGCGGGGACTTCCAGTTGAAGGCCTCGATGACGGAGGAGACGGGTCTGCGTTCCCTCGTGATGACGAAGGACGTGGCTGTACCCTCGTTCGATGCGGGGCTGGAGCCGCTACCACCAGAGGATGCAGTGCTGGTGGCCCGCTGCAACGAGGGCGTTCGCGCCACGCTGACCCAGACCTTCCCTCCGGAAGCCTGTCAGACGCCGGCCGTCACCTGGACACAGGTGGATGGCCCAGAGCTCGAGCAGGGCTCCCTGTCCGGTCACACGGTGTCGTTGGCCACGCGGGACACCGGGCTGGATTCGCTGGTGGGCAGGTCCGTGGTGATGCAGGTGACGGCGGACGCGGGCCCGGAGAAATCGACCGGGATTACGCACACGCTGCCCATCACCGTGGAGCCCTTCGTGAAGCTGCGCCGCCGTACCGAGGTTCCGGCGGCGTCGGAGACGGGGCTCGTCGGCGTCTCCGTGGAGATGCTCAACACCACCGCGTGTGGCGTGACGGACGTGCGCTACGTGGAGCGCATGGAGGGCATGACGTACGTGGAGGGCAGCGCGAAGTTCGACGGCCAACCCGTGATGGCCACCTGGAACGAGGGGGCGCTCACCGTGACGGGGCTGTCCCTGGGGAGTGAGGTCCCTGGGACGTTGACCTACGTGGCGCGTCCCCACCTGGTGGGCGAGCGGCGCATGGAGGGCGAGGCCCGGCTGCGCGACGTGCCCATTTCGATCGTCACGACTCCCGGGCCCCAGGTGCCGGACTCCGGTTGTGGCTGCACGAGCTCGGGTCCGGGCCCGGTGCTGTTCGCGCTCGGGGCGCTGGTGGCGGCCGTGCGCCGCCGGCGTCGGTGAGGAGGGGGCGCCCGCGCCCTACAGGCCGAAGCTGATGCGGTTGCGGCTGCTCGGCTCCTCGCGCCGCTCCTCCAGCACGCCAATCAGCTCCAGGCCCCGCAGCGTGGCGAGCACGCCGCGCTCGGGGAGCTCCGTGAGGGTGAGCAGATCCTCCACCGTCTTGCTGCCGTCCGCGTAGGCCAGCAGCAGGGCCTGCGGTCCCCTCAGCTTCAGCTCGTGCAGGGCATAGGGTGGGGCCGCGGTGGGGAAGAGCCGGCGCGAGCGCGGCATCCGCTGGCGCAGCGACTCCAGGGGCTCGGAGCGGAGGATGCCCTCGAGGATGAGATCCCCGGGAAACACCGACAGCTTCACCAGTCCCGCGCGAGGTGGGCGCGTGGGGCTGAAGCCATAGGCGCCCTCGGTCCACGAGAAGGTGGACCAGAGGATCTCCTTCACCTGCTCCTCGATGAGCTGTGGGTGCCGCCGCGCGTCCAGCAGGCCCAGGCGCATCATCGCCTCGCTGGTGCGGATGTTCTGCTCGCGAGCGAGTGAGCCCACCTCTTGCAGCTTCGCTTCCGGCAGCACGCCGCGGCGCACGCAGAAGCGGGCGAAGCGCTCATGGGCGAGATTGGAGGCGGCGTACACCGGGCGGCCCGCCTCGAAGTAGACGACCTTCAAGACGGAGCCCTGCCGGAGCTTGAGCTCTCCGCTGTGGCGCGCCTCGTAGTAGGCGTTGAGCAGCCGGGGAACGCTGGTGTTCTTCAGGTCTCCGGAGAGTGACCACTCGGGCGGAGGACGGCGGCCGGGAGCCGAGGGGTCCGTCTTGGTCCACACCTTCTCGCGCTCACCGAAGGGCAGGGCGAGTCCGGGCTCGGGTTCCAGCGTCTCGGACGTGTCCGCGGACGAGGCGGTCGGCGCTGGCACTTCATCGGCCGGACCGAGTGCCGCCAATGCCGCGTGCTCCTCGGAGTACGCCGCGGGTGCCGGTTGCTCCTCGGATGGACCGAGTGCCGCCAATGCCACGTGCTCCTCGGAGTAGGCCGTGGGTGCCGGTTGCTCCTCGGATGGGCCGAGTGCCTCCAGCGCCGAGTGCTCCTCGGAAG
The DNA here is from genome assembly GCF_016859125.1 of Archangium violaceum. Taxonomy (NCBI): domain Bacteria; kingdom Pseudomonadati; phylum Myxococcota; class Myxococcia; order Myxococcales; family Archangiaceae; genus Archangium; species Archangium violaceum. The sequence continues at coordinate 8,464,565 of NZ_CP069338.1, forward strand.
AGGCGGCCTCCGCCGGCTGCTCCTCGACGGAGCCGGGTGCTTCCAGCGCCGCGTGCTCCTCGGAGTAGGCCGCGGGTGCCGGCTGCTCCTCGACGGAGCCGAGTGCTTCCAGCGCCGCGTGCTCCTCGGAAGAGGCGGCCTCCGCCTGCTGCTCCTCGGCCGACTCGAACGCAACCATCGTCTCGAGCTCCTCGAGATCCTCCGGCTTGAGGGTGATGGGCGTCTTGCTGTGGTCGGAGGGCTCCTGCTCGGGCGGAACGGTGTCTGGCGCGAGGGGGGCGGGCTCTTCCTCGCCCGGGGACCCGGCTGGAGGCGCCTCGGCCTGGTAGAGGTAGTTCGGGACGTATGCCTCCGCGTCCGTGGCGGCCGCTGGGGCCTCCTGGCCCAGGGGATCCTGAACCTCCTCGACGACCACGAGCCCCTGCACCAAGGGGGCAGGCCCCTCTGGCTGCGGACCGAAGACGGGCTCGTCCTCGTGCGAGGTGAAGCCGGGCTCGTCTTCCTGGGAGGTGAAGACGGGCTCGTCTTCCATGTCCAGGAGCGAGGCGTCCTCGAAGACCACCACCTCCTCCTCGTCGACATCAGGGGAGGACAGCGGGCGGGTCAGGCCGCACAGCTGCTCGACGGATTCCAGGAGCTGGAGCAGCTCGAAGGGTTTCTCGAAGAAGGCGCGCGCGCCATGGACCTCGGTGGCCTCGCGGGCGAAGCGGTCTCCCTTGAAGACACCGCTGACGGCCACGGAGGGGATCGCATGATCCCGGAGCGCGGAGAGCACGGCGCTGCCCCGCATGTCGGGCAGCAACAGGTCCACCACCGCGGCGTGAAAGGCCGCCGGGCGCAGGAGTGCCAGCGCGGCCTCGCCGGTGTGGACAGCAGTGGCCTCATGACCGCGGCTCTCGGCTGCGGCGACCATGAGGGAGGCCAGTTCAGGGTGGTCCTCGACGATGAGCAGTCGCGCCATGGGGGCCGGACACCATAGCATTCCGTTCATGGACGTTCAGGGCTTCCACCATTTAGCCATCCAGGTTCGGGACGTAGAGAAGGTCACCGCTTTCTATAGAGAGGTGCTGGGCTTATCCGAGCTCAAAAGACACCACAGGCCGGATGGCTCGCTACGCAGCGTATGGGTCGGCGTCCCGGGCGGGGGTTTCCTGGCGCTCGAGGAGGTGTCGGGCGAGCCCGAGCCCGGCCCCTTCCGGAACGAGCGGCCGGGCCTCTTCCTGCTCGCCTTCCGCATCGCCAGGGCGGAGCGGGCCCGGGTGGTGGAGGAGCTCGCGCGGGCGGGGCTCGCGCTGGAGCACGAGACGAAGTGGACGGTGTACGTCCGGGACCCAGAGGGGAACCGGGTGGCGCTCAGTCACCACCCGGAGGACTGAGCATCCCGGGGCCGCAGGCACGCCTTGCGGAAGGCGGCGCGGGGCGGCTACAAGCCGGAGGCGTCATGCGCCTGGGCGAACTGCTCCTTCAGGAAAAGCTCATTACCCCCGAGGCGCTGGAGGAGGCGCTCGAGTCGCAGGTCGTCCATGGTGGGCGGCTCGGGACGAACCTCGTCGAGCTGGGGCTGCTGTCCGAGCAGGACCTGGCGCGGGTGCTGGGCAAGCAGTACAACGTGGCGTCCGCCTCGGGTGAGATGACGCCGGACCCACGCGCGCTGGAGTTGGTGGACCTCGACCATGCGGACGAGAAGGACTACCTGCCCATGCGCGTGGACGCCACGCGCATGAGCGTGGCGGTCATCAACCCCCGCGACATCGAGACGCTGGACGCGTTGGCCTTCAGGACGGGCAAGCGTGTGGTGCCGGTGGTCATCCCCGAGTTCCGGATGAACCAGCTCCTGCGGCGTTACTGCAAGGCGTTCCGGGCGATGCGGGCCATCGACATGAACGCCGTGCGGCCCACGCGCGCCGAGCAGGAGCGGCTGAAGGCGGCCTCGCAATCCGAGGATCTGATCAGCGAGGAGGAGTTCCAGTCGCTCTACGCCCAGGCGCTCAAGGGTGGGGGCAAGGCCCTGGGCGAGGAGCCCGTGTTGGACCTCGTGGAGATGGTGGCGGAGGAGGAGGAGCCGCCCGCGCCCATCGTCGAGGGGTACGCGCCCGAGGTTCCAGTGGAGCCTGTGGCTCCGCCCTCCGAGGCCGCCGAGGAGCAGAACCTGCCCGAGGCTCAGCTCGTGGAGGAGGAACCCGTCATCGCGCCTCCGCCGGAGCCCATCGTGCCTCCGGTCGTGGTTCCGCGCATCGCGCCCGTTGCTCCACCTCCCGTGGCGCCCGTGCGACCCCGCCCTCAGCCCCGCCCACAGGTGCCGGTGGCGGCGGAGTCGCGGCCCACACCGCTCACGTTCGCCGAGGCCCAGGCCGAGCTGTCGCGCAGCTCGGATCGCGAGCAGGTGGCCACCACGGTGCTGCGCTTCGCGCTGGGCAAGTGGAAGCGCAGCCTGTTGTTGAGCGTGCAGGGAAACATCGTGACGGGCTGGCGCGGCATGGGGCAGGGGGTGCGCGAGGCCGCGGTGAAGCGCATCGGCATCGGCCTGGCGGCGCCGAGCACCTTCCGGTTGGTACGGGACACGCGCGCGCACTACGTGGGGCCGGTGCGCAAGGACGCGGCGTCGGGCTTCTTCTACAAGCTGCTGGGCGGGGACTATCCGACGACGGCCGTCATCCTCCCTCTGCTGGTGCGCGGGAAGCTGGTGCACCTGCTGTACGTGGACAATGGCCCCGGCCAGCTCACTCCGCCCGACGTGGGCGAGCTGCTCATCCTCTCGCAGGGCGTGGGCCGCTCGTACGAGGCGATGATCCGGCGCCGCAAGAGCGTGTGAGCCGGCTGGAGTCCGCGGCGGCTCAGAGCCGCAGGCCGGCGAAGAACTGCACGTTGAAGCCGCTCAGGCTCCAGGAGGACTGGGAGTCGGACAGGGTCACGTTGCCCGACCGGAGGGAGTAGGTGTACTCGCCGGCCGAGTAGCGCAGGCGGCCCTCGGCGCCGAGGAAGAAGTCGTCCTGGAAGAAGTATTTGCCGCCGACACCCAGGCCCACCGAGGGGCCCACGTCGCTGCCCGCGTAATCGAAGTCCGTGCCGGTCACGCGGGTGGTGGTGAGGGTGAGGCCCGCGAGCACCAGCCCGTAGAGGTCCACCTTCTCCATGCCGGGCGATTGGCTCGGCAGCAGGTGGTAGGTGGCGCGCGCATGGGGCGAGTAGAACAGGTGGCTGAAGCTCCAGCCGGTGGCCAGGTTGAGCGCGATGCAGGGCGAGACACAGGCGCCGGCCTCGAACTCACCTCCGAGCGCGAGCACGCCGGGGCCCAGCCGTAGCACGCCCACGTCGAGTCCCACGCCCAGGTCGACGAAGGCCAGCACGATGTCCGCGTTGGCCATGACGCGCGCGTCGATGTCGCCCACGTCCTGGAGACGGTTCATCCGGGGCGCGGCGGGCTCCTCCACCACCTGGGGCTCCGTCGCGAGCACCTGGGCCTCCTGGGCCCACGCGGACGTCGTCACCAACAGAGCGCCCAGCAACAGCACCGTGATTCTGGCTCTCATCGTCTTCCCCCCTCGATTCGTCTCACTGTTTCTCGTAGGCGACGTCGAACGTCACCTTCTGGCGGGGCTCCAGCCGGAAGGACTTCTCCCAACGGTCCTTTCCGGAGGTGACGACGAGCCGGTGCTCGCCCTCGTAGATCGAGAGCTTCGGCCCCGCCTTGCGTCCGTTGAGGAAGATGCGGGAGCCCGCCGGGGCACGCACCTGCACGGTGCCCTTGCGCAGCAGGATGCGCTGCTTCGTCGTGCCCTTGTCGAGGACGGTGATGGCCCGGGTGGTCCTCACGCCCTTCGTCGGGTTCGTCAGCTCCAACGTGTACGGGCCGGGAGCGAGCGGCACCGCCAGGGGCGTACGGCCGAGCCGCTTGCCGTCGAGCGAGACCTCCACGGGTGGCATCACGAAGAGCTGGAGCCGGGTGGTCACCGGAGCCTGGGGGATGCTGGGCGCCTCGGGAGTCTCCGTGCTCGCGGAGGTGGGCGGGGTAGCGGGGGCCGTACCCGAGGCGGGCACCACGGTGCCTCCCGGCGTGGAGGGAGACGCTCCACTCGCGACGACCACGGCCGGCGTCTCGCTCCCGGTCCCTTCAGCCACTTCAGGGGCGGCGAGGGCGAGCCCTTCCGCCTTCTCCGGGGCGGGGACCTCGGCGGGTGGGGTCTTGGGCGGAGCGGGAGTGACGGAGGCCACCTTCGGAGCCGCGGGCTTCTCCCGGGCCTGCTGGCGCTCGGTCCACAGGAAGAAGCCACCGGCGGCGGCCGCGGTGGCCAGCGCTCCAATGAGCAGCGGGACGCGCGAGCGCCGCTTCGGACTCCGGGGCTCGTCTTCCACCTCGGCGGGCTCCTCGGGGGACGTCCCACGCGCGGACGGCGGACGCGACTCCTGGGCCAGGGGAGGAGTCCGGGGCTCCTCGTTCAGCGGCTGCGCGCGGGGCTCCTCACGAGGCGGCAGGGGTCGGGCCACTCCGGGACGGGCGTGGCGGCCGGTGATCTCCAGGACCGAGTCGACGGCGTCCGCGTCCTCCTCCTCGAAGGACACGTCATGGAAGGCCTCATCCAGCTCGGCGTCGTCGATGGCCGCGAGCGGGGTGAGGGGGCGGACGCTGCCGGAGGGCCGCTGGGACGTGGGGGGCGGAGGCGGCGCGGCCACGGGAGCGGGCTGCACGGCCGGCATTCCCGTGAGCGAGGCGCGGCGGGCCATGTCCACCAGGCCGATCTCCAACATCTGGCGCCGGGTGGCGCGCGCGTCGCGGTCGGCCGGGAAGAGCTGGGCGAGGAACTCGGAGAAGGTCTCGGCGGAAGGGAGCCCCTCGACGGCGGCCACCACGGCCTCGCGGAACTCGAGGGCGGTGGCGTAGCGCTCGTTGGCGAGCTTGGCGGTGGCGCGGCGCACCACCTCGACGAGGGGGCGCGGGATGTCGGCGGGCAGGGGCGGGAGTTGCCGGTGGATGACGGCTTGATCCGCGTCCGGCGAGTCCTGGAAGGGCATGCGCCCCGAGAGGCACTCATGCAGCAGCAGTCCCAGGAGGAACACGTCGGTGCGGGCGGTGATGGCCTCGCGACCGCCCATGAGCTGCTCGGGGGCGGTGTAGTTGCGGCGGTTGCGCACGCGGCGGCCGTTGCGCTCGCGTGGGGCGACGTTCAGCGCCCCGTAGCCCGTCACCTTGCAGACGCCGCTGAAGGAGACCATCACCGTCTCGGGGCGCAGGTCCCCGTGCACGAGCGGAGTGCCGTCGTCATTGCCAGCCAGGTGCGCGTAGTGCACGCCCATGGCCACGTCCGAGACGATCAGCGCGGCGAAGGCGGGGGGAATGCGCGGGCGCACCTCCAACACCCGGCGCAGCGACTCGCCATCGGCGAACTCGGTGACGCGGGCCAGGCCGGCCTCCAGGTTCACCATTCCGTGGACGCGGAGGATGTTGGGGTGCTCGAGCGCGGAGGCGCGCCGCGTCTCGCGCTCGAGCTGGGCGCACAGCTCCGTGTCCCGTGTGACCTCGGGAAGCGCCCACACCAGGACGACGGGACGCGGCGGAGCACTGGCCTCGAGTGCCAGCCCGAGGAAGGCCCGAGAGCCCTCGCCCGCCAGGAGGGGCCCGAGCGGATGGTAGCGAACCTGACTCATTGGAGCCCCATGCTAGAGGCCCCAGCCCGAGGACCGCTAGGGCCCCCGACTCAGAAGGGCAGGGTAACGTGGTACCCGTAACGCCCGCGCCGTACGAGCAGCAGCACGCTCCGTGAGCCTCGCGCGGAGAGCACGACCTCCTGGAAGGCCGCGGGCTCGGCCACGGGCCGGTTGTTGAGTCGGAGGACCAGGTCTCCGGGCTGCAGTCCCACCTCGTCCGCCGCCGAGCCGGGGCGCACCGACTGGACGACCATGGCGCCACGCGCTGGCTTCACCCTCAGTCCCAACCGGTTCCACACCAGCGCCTCCACGAGATGGGGCGGGAACTCGACGGGCGTCACCTGCACGGTGCGCTGTCCTCCGTCGCGGAAGATGACGAGCGGGAAGGCGGCGCGGGCGGGGTAGCCGCGAGCACGGGTGAGGTAGTCCTCGGCGTCGGAGATGCGCGAGCCTCCCATCTCGGCCAGGATGTCGCCCCGGCGCACACCGGCCTGCTCGGCGGGGCTGCCCGGCTCCACCTCGCTGACGACGACACCGTAGGTGCGGTCCCACCCCAACTGCCGGGCGAGCCGCGGCGACAGCTCCTGCACCTCGAGGCCCACCCAGACCGGGCGCACCTTTCCGAAGCGGGTGAGCTCGTCCATGATGCGGCGCACCTTGTCCGCGGGGATGGCGAAGCCGATGCCCTGGGCGCTGGCGAAGATGGCCGTGTTGATGCCGATGACGTCTCCGTCCACGTTGAGCAGCGGCCCTCCCGAGTTGCCCGGGTTGATGGCCGTGTCCGTCTGGATGAAGTCGTTGTAGGTGCGCCCGTCCGCCTTGAAGGTTCGGCCGGTGGCGCTCACCACGCCCGACGTCACCGTCTTGCTCAGCCCGAAGGGGCTGCCGATGGCCACCACCGTCTCGCCGATCATCAGATCCGAGCTGGTGCCCAGCTTCGCCGCGGGCAGCGGCTGCTTGGAGCTCACCTTGAGCACGGCCAGATCGTTGTTCGCGTCGCTGCCGATGACCTCGGCCTCCATCTCCCGCCCGTCCGCCAGGATGATGTGGATGGCGGAGGCGCCGCGGATGACGTGGTCATTGGTGATGATGATGCCGCTGGGATCGACGATGACGCCGCTGCCCAGGCCCTGCTTGCGCTGCACCTGCGGGGGCGCGCCGAAGAACTCCTCCATGAGGGAGCGGCGTCCACGGAAGGGTGACTCCTCCACCTGCTCGGTGCCGATGAACACGACGGCGGGGGAGACCTTCTGCACCACTTCCACGATCTCATTGCGTCGCCGGGCCAGGTCGGCTCGGGCGCTGGTGCTTCCGGTGAATACCACACATACCGCGAGCAACAGTCCCCACCGGATTGCCTGGGTCTTCACGTCAGGTCCTCCCTCTGCATGAGTGCAATGTCGGATGCGTGACGCAGTGATTGTCGGGAACCCCGCAGCGTGTGCGGCATTCCCGACGAGCGCACTGGACGTTCACGCCCCGGGTTGAATGGAATGGGCCCATGAGTCTCGTCCTCGTCGCGGACGATGAGCCCGCGGTGCTCGAAGTGTTGAGCCAGGTCGTCGAGGACCTGGGCCACGATGTCATCCAAGCGCGTGACGGCGAGGAAGCATGGAATCTCGCGCGAGCGCGCCGGCCGAACCTGGTGGTCACGGACCACATGATGCCGCGCCTGAGCGGACTGGAGCTCTGCCGCAAGCTGCGCAACGACGAGCTCCTCGGCGGCGTACCCATCATCCTGTTGAGCGCGGTGCTCCCACATGGTGCACCCGAAGCGCACGCCTTCCTGCACAAGCCCTTCGAGATCACGGATTTCGAGGCGTTGATCCGCGATGCGTTGGCGGCGGTGCCGAGGCCGAAGTCGCTGGAGGGTGCGTCGGCGGTGGAGGCGCTGGGTGACTGGGTGGCGAGGGGCTTCGAGGGACCGCTGTCGACGGCGCGCGGCGAGGTGGAGCGGCTGCGCAGGGAGGGGAAGGCGGATGGAGGAGCGCTGGAGACGCTCGGGGCGCAGCTGAAGACGCTGGAGAACCTGACGAGGGATCTCCAGGAGGCGGCGCACCTGACGGCGAGGACGATGACGCTGCACCCGGTGGTGGCGGACCTGGGGGCGCACCTGCGCCAGTCGCTGGCCACGTGGAAGCAGCGGCTGCCCGAGGTGGGGTGGAGGGAGGAGCTGCCGACGGGGCCGGTGGAGCTGCGGTTCGATCCGGAGCGGATGCACCGGGTGGTGGACGCGCTGCTGGGCCAGGCGGGGCGGCACGGAGGCGAGGTGCGGGTGGAGCTGGAGTACACGCCCTCGCTGGTGACGCTGAGGGTGAGGGACTGGGGGCCGGGCATTTCGGATGAGGAGTTGCAGCACATCTTCGAGCCGTTCCGAGCGGGAGGGACGGGAGGAGGGCTGGGGCTCTACATCGCATCGGAGCTGGCGCGGCTGCATGGCGGCGGGCTCTCGGTGGAGTCGAAGAGGGGGCAGGGCACGACGTTCAGCGTGGTCCTGCCCCGAGGCTGAACCCCCTCTCCCCCTGGGAGAGGGCCGGGGTGAGGGTCTCCCAGCCCTGGGTGTTACTTGCGCTGCTCGGACTTCAGCATCCAGCCGATCATCTTGTAGAGCATCCGGGCGCCCACGTTGCCATCCCACTCGCCGCCATCGGGATCCGGGGCGACCTCGGTGAGGTCGAACCCGACGATGGTGCGGCCGGAGCGGACGACGCCGGAGATGAGCGCGATGGCCTCGGGGAAGGACAACCCGCCGGGGACGGGCGTGCCGGTGTGGGGGCAGAGCACGGGATCCAACCCATCGATGTCGAAGGACAGGTAGACGTGCTGGGGCAGGTCCTTGACGATCTCATCCACCTGCCGATTCCAGGGGATGCCGTCGAAGCGCTTGTGGTTGATGTCCGAATCGAAGAAGGCGCGGACGCGGCCGTTGGAGGACTCGATGTAGCGGTGCTCGTCCTCGCTCATGTCGCGGATGGCGACCTGGACGAGCGACTTCACGCCGGGGATGCGCTCGGCGACGTTGTACATGATGGAGGCGTGGGACCAGGTGAAGCCCTCGTAGGCGTTGCGCAGGTCCGCGTGGGCATCGAGGTGGAGGACGCCGAGGCCGGGATACTTCTCGGCATGGGCGCGGATGATGCCGAAGGAGATGGAGTGGTCACCGCCGACGGCGCCGACGCGCTTGCCCTTGTCGAGCCACTCCCTGGCGGTGCGGTAGACGGCGTCGTGGAGCTGCTCGCAGAGCTGGTTGACCTCGGCGGAGGCGGCGCGGAGCTCGGGGTTGGAGTGGTCGATACCACCGGCCTCGATGATGGGGGCGGCGCGCTCCTTGGCGCGGGTGTTCCAGGCGCGCCACTGCTCGGGCTCGGGGATCATGGCGATGCCGCGCTCGTAGGGGCGGCCGGTCTCGACGTCGAAGAGATCGACCTGGCGGCTGGCCTCGAGGACGGCGGAGGGGCCATCGGAGGTGCCACCGCCGTAGCTGGTGGTGGCCTCGAAGGGAACGGGGATGAGGACGACGTGGGCCTCGTCGGGGGAGTGGGGGAGGCCGAAGATGCCGGAGCCGGGGGCCGCGGCGGCGCTGGGGTCGAAGGCGGCAGACATGGTGGCGGAGGATAAGGGGACGTGCGAGCGAAGCAACGATCCTCTTCACCCGGACAATCCAATCACCCCTCTCCCTCTGGGAGAGGGACGGGGTGAGGGTAGGCGCCCCCCTGTTCCCACCCGTGTCACGAAAGACTCCGAGCCCTTGCCTGAATACCCCCCACCCATGGTGACTGGGAGCTGTCGGAGGGCTGCTCTACCGTCGAGCCACCTACAACGGAGGACACCTTGCGGACCTACAACCTGTTCGACCCAGCGGTTCTGGCCGATCCCCATGCCGTCTTCGCGCAGATGAGGAGCGAGCCCGGGCTGTGCCGGGTGGAGCCCTTTGGGGCCTTCGCGGCGGCGCGCTACGAAGACGCCGCGGCCATCTTGAAGGATCCCCAGCGCTTCTCGTCCGAGGCGCTCGCGATCACCGCGGAGCCGCCCTGGCTCGGACCCAACCCGGTGGCCCAGGCGTTGATCTCGAAGGATCCCCCGAACCACGCCCGGCTGCGCGCGCTGGTCAACCGGGCGTTTGGCCCCGCCGGGATGGCCCGACTGGAGGCGCAGGTCTGGAAGGTGAGCGAGGAGCTGGCCGAGGCGGCCGTACGGCGGCGCGAGGTGGAGCTCGTGGATGCCTTCACCTTCGTCCTGCCGCGGGACATCATCGGGTACCTGCTCGGGCTGGATCCGAGCACCTTCTCGAACTTCAAGCGGTGGTCGCTGGCCATGGGCCTGATCACCTCGGCCACGACGCCCGAGCAGCACGAGGAGATCCGGTTCGTGGTGCGGGAGATGAAGGGATACCTGACGGAGGTCATCGAGGCACGCCGCCGCCAGCCGGGAGAGGACATGGTGAGCGATCTGCTCCGGGCGGAGGTGGACGGGCGGAAGCTCACCGATGAGGAGATCCTGTCCTTCCTCTTCCTGCTGCTGCCGGCGGGGATGGAGACGACGTCGCAGTTGCTCGGCAACGCGATCATCTACCTGGCCCGGCATCCCGAGCACCTGGCGCGGGCGAGGGAGGACAAGACGCACATCCCCCGCTTCGTGGAGGAGGTGCTGCGGTACGAGTCGCCCGTGCAGCTGAGCTTCCGCATGGCCACGCAGGACGTGGAGCTATCGGGGACGAAGATTCCGGCGGGGAGCTTCGTGCTGGGTCTCGTGGGGTCCGCCAACCGGGATGAGCGGGTGTTCGAGCAGCCGGACCGCTTCCTCCCGGGACGGGACAAGGGCACCCAGCACCTCACCTTCGGGTACGGCATCCACTTCTGCCTGGGTGCGCAGCTGGCGCGGATGGAGGCGCGGCTGGGCCTGGAGGCGCTCGTCTCGCGGGTCGGCGCGATCCGGCTCCGCTCGCCGGAGGTGCAGTGGCTCCCCGGGTACACCATCCATGGGCCCGCGACGCTGCCGGTGGAGCTCATCCCCGCCTGAGTACGCGGGGCGGAGGCAGGGAACCCGAACGCTCATGGGCCGGGCGGCGCGGCGAGCCTTCGGGGGACGCTGGATGGTGGCGGAAGGGGCTCCGCGTTCCTGAACGGATGCCCTGGGGCTCGAGCCCGGAATGACTCACGCCTGCTTGCGCGGACGCCCGATCCCCGGCATGGATTGCCTCAGATGATTGCCCGCCTGCCCACCGCCACCGCGTCCGCCGTGCCGAGCCACCGTCTGTCCGTCGCGCCCATGATGGACTGGACGGATCGGCACGACCGCTACTTCCTGCGCCTCATCTCCAAGCGCACGCGGCTCTACACCGAGATGGTCACCATGGGCGCCATCCTGCACGGGGACAAGGCCCGGCACCTGGACTTCTCCAAGGAGGAGCACCCCGTCGCGCTGCAGCTCGGGGGGAGTGAGCCGGAGCAGCTCGCCGAGTGCGCCCGCATCGCGGAGCAGTGGGGCTACGACGAGGTGAACCTGAACGTGGGTTGCCCCTCGGACCGCGTGCAGAACGGCATGTTCGGCGCGTGCCTGATGGCGAAGCCGGATCTCGTGGCCCGCTGTGTCGAGGCGATGCGCGGCGCCACCCGCCTGCCCGTCACGGTCAAGCACCGGCTCGGCATCGACGAGCTCGACTCGTACGAGCTGCTGACGCACTTCGTGCGAACGGTCCACGGGGCGGGCTGTGACACCTTCATCGTGCATGCGCGCAAGGCGTGGCTGCAGGGGCTCAGCCCCAAGGAGAACCGCGAGATTCCTCCACTGCGCTACGAGGTCGTGCGGCAGCTGAAGACGGACTTCCCGCACCTGACGATCGTGCTCAACGGCGGCGTGAAGTCCCTGGCGGAGACGCGTGCGCACCTCGAGTGGGCGGACGGCGTCATGATTGGCCGCGAGGCGTACCAGAATCCGTACATGCTGGCCCTGGCGGACGCCCAGGTGTTTGGCGAGGAGCACCCCGCGCCCACGCGGCGCCAGGTGGTGGAGGCCCTGCTGCCGTATGCCGAGGACCTGCTGTCGCGCGGCGTGCACCTGTCGCGGCTCACCCGGCACATCCTGGGGCTCTTCGCCGGACAGCCGGGGGCGCGTGGCTGGAGGCGGGTGCTGAGCGAGCGGGCCTGCCGGCCCGGGGCGGGGATGGAGGTGCTCCGGGATGCGCTCGCGCAGGTACCGGAGCGCGTCCTGGACGAGCCGGCGCTCGGTGACGGAATCCCCGACGGCGTACGAGCGCAGCCAGCCACGGTCGCGCGGGAAGCGCAGGAGGGGACCGCGCAGAGCCGCGCGTAGCCGCCGTTCCCCCCCAGTCCCATGACTCCCGTCACCCCTCCTCGCGGCATTCGCCAGAGGAGGGGACCTCCGGCACTCACTCCCAGCGCAGGACGAGCTTGCCCACGGTCTCGTTCCGGGCCATCCGCTCGAGCGCCTCGCGGGCCTCGCGCATGGGGTACACGGCATCGACGACGGGCGTGAGCGTTCCGGCCTGGAAGAGGGGGAGGAGGCTCCTCTCCGCGGCCTGGGTGAGGGCCATCTTCTCCTCGGGAGGCCTGCTGCGCAGCACGGTGCCGGTGATGCGCAGGCGCCGGGTGAGGATGACGTTCAGATCCGAGGTGGCCTGCCGGCCGGCCACGAGGCCCACGAGCAACACCCGTCCCTGGGGAGCCATGGCCAGGAGCGTCTCCGGCAGGTAGTCCCCGCCCACGAGATCCAACGCGAGCTCCACGCCGCGTCCCCCGGTGGCCTCGCGCACGGCGTCGGCGAAGCGCGGGGGCGAGGTGTCACACAGCACCGTCTTCTCCACGCCCCACGCGGAGACGCGGGAGAGCTTCTCCGCGTTCCGCCCCGTCCCGATGACCCGGGCCCCCATGGCGCGGCACAGTTGCGCGCCGGCGGAGCCCACACCGCTCGCGACGGCATGGATGAGCACGGACTCGCCCATGCGCAGCCCGCCCTGGAGCACGAGCGCGTCGAAGGCGGTGAGGTACGCCTCGGGGAGCGCGGCGGCCTGGGTGGGGTCCAGGTTCTCCGGGGCGGGGAGGGCCTCGCGCTCGTGGGTGATGAGCTGCTCGGAGAAGGCTCCGCCGCCCACGAGCCCCATCACCCGGTCGCCCACCTTGAACCGGCGCACGAGCGAACCGGTGGCGATCACCTCACCGGCATACTCGAGGCCGGGGACATCGGCGGGGACGCCCGCGGGGGCGGGGTAGGCACCCCGGATCTGGAGGAGATCGGCGCGGTTGAGGGCGGTGGCGCGGACGCGCACGAGGAGCTCCCAGGGGCCGGGAGTGGGGGCGGGGCGCTCCTCGAAGTCGAGCACCTCGGGGCCGCCCGGGCGGGTGATGCGGAGGACCTGCATGAAGGACACCTCTGTGTTTGTTGAACCGGGGCAGTCGAACACACCTCACGAGGGACTTCAGATGACGAGGTGCGTGACGAGGGTGAAGTACGTGAAGAGGGTGATGTTGTCGGAGATGGCGAGCACCAGGGGGGCCGAGGCCAGGTGGGGGTCCACGCGGAAGCGGTGGAAGAGGAAGGGGAGCACGGCGCCGAGGCCGGCGGCGAGCGCGGTGGACAAGGTGATGGCGATGAAGAGGGCGAGGGGGAAGGTGAGGTTGTGGGCGTAGAGGCTCCCGAGGAGGGCCACCACGGCGGCGGCCATCATCCCGGCCAGGCTCGTGCCGATCACTTCGCGGCGCACCTGGGGCGGGTCCACGCGTTGCTCGGCGAGCATGGTCGCGGACACGGCGGTGGTCTGGACGCCGAGGCTCTCGGAGAGGACGAGCACCATGGGGATGAAGGCGGCGACGACGACGAGCCGCTCCACGGTCTGCTCGAAGAGGCGGGACACGGTGGCGGCGAGGAAGCCTCCGACGATGTTGACGAGCAGCCAGGGAAAGCGCCGCAGGGCCATGTGGAGCGGGCGCGTCTCCTTCATCTCGTCCTCGGGGAGGCCGACGAAGCGGAACACCTCGTCGCGCACGCGGCCCTCCACCTCGTCGAAGAGGGTGTCGGAGAAGGTGTCGACGAAGTTGCCCACCTCCACCACGCCGACGATGCGGCCCTCGGCGTCCACCACGGGGAAGGCGAGGAAGCGGTAGGTGACGAAGAAGTCCTCCACCAGCGAGTCCGGGGCATCCGCGGGCAGCTTCACCACACGGGTGAACATGAGCGAGGAGATGCGCTCCTCGGGCGCGGCGCGGATGAGCTTGCGGATGGGCACCACGCCCACCAGGCGGCCGGCCGGATCACACGCGTAGCAGTAGAAGATCTCATTGGTCCCGGGGGTGGAGCGGATCTTCTCGAGGGCCTGGGCGACGGTGTCCTCGACGCCCACTGCGACGAAGTCACGCGAGAGCCTGTCACTGCGCAACAACGAATGTTCTTCGTCGGGGGTGGCCACGCGGGGACTGTAAACGCGCTGGCCCGAGCGGGGATCAAGGCTTATGAGTACCGCGTGTCCACGACTGTCCGAGAGTGTTCCATCTGCCGGAAGCCGGTCGCCCCGCGTGCCGAGAACCCGGCGTTTCCGTTCTGCTCCAAGCGCTGCCGCATGGTGGACCTGGGGCGTTGGCTGGGAGAGGAGTACCGGGTGCCGGATCGGCAGGCGGATGAGCAGGAGGACGAGCTCCCCGTCGATCAACACCCCGAGCGCGGCGGCGACGCATGAGTGGGCTGTGCGATCTGCACTGCCACCTGGTGCCCGGGGTGGATGACGGAGCGCGCACGGTGGAGGACGCGCTGGAGATGGCGCGGGCGCTGGTGGACCTGGGCTTCACCACGGTGGCGCCCAGTCCGCACGCGCGGCCGGAGTACCCCTCGCACTCGCGCGAGACGGTGGAGGCGAAGCTGGCGGAGCTGCGCGAGGCGCTGGCGCGCGCGGACGTGAGGCTGACGCTGGGGACGAACGCGGAGAACTTCCTGGACGAGGCCTTCCTTCGCGGGCTGGGCACGCCGGAGGCGCGGCTGCTGGGCGCGGGGAAATACGTACTGGTGGAGCTGCCCTACACCGCGCCGGTGCCAGCGCTGGCGGACATCCTCTTCCGCATCCGCGTCAAGGGCGTGACGCCGGTGCTGGCGCACCCGGAGCGCTGCCTCGAGTTCGAGCGTCCGGGCCGGGCGGCGGAGGCGGTACGCGCCGGGGCGCTGCTGCAGTTGGATGTGGGCGCGCTGACGGGGCGGTATGGGAGGACGGCGAAGAAGCTGGCGAGGGCCTTCCTGGAGGATGGACTGTATGCCCTCGGAGCCACGGACCTGCACGGGCCGGTGGGCGCACGGGAGTGGGTGGGGAAGGCGCTGACGGAGCTGCGGAGCAGGGTGGGCGAGCGGGCCTTCACCCGCCTGATGGCCACGTC
This sequence comes from Archangium violaceum, assembly GCF_016859125.1. Classification (NCBI taxonomy): domain Bacteria; kingdom Pseudomonadati; phylum Myxococcota; class Myxococcia; order Myxococcales; family Archangiaceae; genus Archangium; species Archangium violaceum. Next base: position 8,479,582 of record NZ_CP069338.1, read on the forward strand.
GCCGGCCCGCTTGCTGGCGGGGGAACCCCTGGAGTCCGGGGAAAGGTGACGATATACGGGCGCCGTGAACCGCGCCGTCAAGCTGATCGCCAGCCTGCTCGTCACCCTCGTCTTCTCCTGGTGGGCCTTCCGGGATACGGACTGGCAGTCCCAGGTGTCGAGCCTGAAGTCCGCCAACTACCTCTGGGTGGGGCCCTACTTCGTCATCCTGACGCTCATCCACGTGGCGAGGACGCTGCGGTGGGGCTGCCTGCTGTCGGGCATGGAGCGGGTGCCCTTCCGCAAGCTGAACGAGGCCTCGGGCATCGGCTTCATGATGCTGCTGGTGCTGCCGTTCCGGCTGGGCGAGTTCGCGCGGCCCCTGCTGATCGCCCAGCGCAGCTCCATCCGCCGCAGCGCGGCGATGACGTCGGTGGTGCTCGAGCGCATCACGGACGGCATCTCGGTGGCGGTGCTGATGCGGGTGCTGCTCTTCTTCGTGCCGGCGGAGGTGCCCGAGGTCCGCTACGTGAAGCTGGGCGCGAACCTGATGTTCGCGGTGTTCGCCGGCGGGCTCGTCTTCCTCCTGTTCGCGCTGTGGCACCAGGCGCGCGCGGTGCATCTGGTGCGGGCCACGGTGGGCCGGGTGGCGCCGGGCGTGGCGGACAAGATGGCGGACGTCGTGGACACCTTCGTGGGAGCGATGCGGCAGTTGCCGGATCGGCGCCAGATGGTGGGCTTCTTCGTCTACACGGCCCTGTACTGGGGGCTGAACGGCGCGGGGATGGCGGTGCTGTCGCGGGCGTTCGGCTTGAACCTGTCGCTGTTCCAGGCCTACGTGGTGATGTCGGTGCTGGTGGTGGGCGTGATGATTCCCGCGGCCCCCGGCATGGTGGGCACGTTCCAGGCGGCGATAAAGGTGGGCCTGTCGCTGTTCGTCCCGGCCACGGTGGTGAACGGCAGCGGTCTGGCGTACGCGAACGTGATGTGGCTGTGCCAGACGGTGCAGCAGATCGGCTTCGGCGTGGTGCTGATGTCGCTGGGGCACCTGTCCTTCAAGGACATCGCCGGCAAGCTCGACAAGGAGCAGCAGGCCTCGGTGCCTTCGGCGTGACGTCCCCCTCCGGGGGAAGAGGGACGGGGTGGGCGCTCACGGGCCTCGCGCTCGAGCACGGGCCCGGGTCCCTCACAGCTCCTCGTTGAGCCAGCGGATGATGGCGTCGCGGATGGACGCGGGACGCTCGTTGCTGCCGCGGGTGCCGAACCCACGGGAGTCCGCGGGCGGTGGCGCCTTCTCGCGGGCCAGCGCCTGATTGCGTCCCTGCATGGGCATGGCGGTCCTCACTGGTTGCCTCCAGTGGTCGGACGGCCGTACTTGGCGAGCAGATCCTCCACGGCTTCGCGGAGATACTCGCTCTGATGGATGCGGGTGCGGCGGGCGAGCTCGCGCAGCTTGTGGACCTGCTCGATCGGAACGAGCACGTGGGTGGAGACCACGGACTCGGAGGCGTCGGAACCACCGTTCGAGTCGGCTGAGGCGGGGGTGGCCTCGGAGCTCATCGGGCTGGCGCTGGCATCCTGCATCGGAACATCCTCCTCGGGGCTGCTACAGGCCACTACTGGCCTGTGGGGGGCATTAGGGGGGCAGGCGAGCGAGCCGTCAAAAAAACCACCGATGCCTCCGAGGGAGCGTCTCCGGCTCACCGTGAGGTGGGATCGCGGGGCAGTCGCACGGTGAAGGTGGTTCCCGAGGCCGCGTTGGAGTCCACGGAGATGGAGCCCCCGTGGGCCAGGACGATCTGCTGCACGATGTAGAGCCCCAGTCCCAGTCCCTGGCGCGAGCTGCTCGCGGCGCGGCGGAAGGGATCGAAGATATGGGGCAGCAACTCCTCGGGGATGGGAGAGCCCTGGTTCGTCACCGTGAGGACGTATGTCCCGTCCTCTTCGCGGAGGGAGATCTCCACCGGGAGGTTCTCGGAGCCGTGTTGCAGCGCATTGCCCACCAGGTTGGAGACGACCTGGGCGAGCCGGTCCGGATCCCACTCCCCGGTGTACGGGCCCCGCCCCGGGGAGAAGACGACACGGCCCGGGTGCGTCACCTCGAACTCCTCGAGCGTGGCACGCACCAGTTCCACCAGCTCGCCGGGCCGGCGCTGCAGGGGAAGTCCACTGCCCATGCGTGCGCGGGTGAAGTCGAGCAGATCGGTGATCATCCGAGACATGCGGTCCGCGCTCCGGGCGATGCGCCGCACCCCGGCGAGCACGGGCTCGGGGACATCCTCCCGGCGCAGGAGCAGCTCGGCGGCCAGGGAGATGCTGTGGAGCGGGTTGCGCAGATCATGGCTGACGATTCCCACCAGCCGATCGCGGAACTGCTCGGCGCGCCTGTGCTCGGTGCTGTCCCGGAAGAAGACGGCCAGCCCCCCCTCGGTGGTGGGGAAGGCGCTCACGCTCGTCCAGAGATCCAACGGGGCGTAGTACTCCTCGAACTGCACCGGCACCTTCTGTTCCACCACGCGGTGATACTCGGTCCAGTACCGCGATGTGGGCGTGGCGGCCGCGGGGAAGACGTCCCAGAAGACACGGCCGAGCGTGTCCTCGCGATGCGTCTGGGAGAGTCGCTCCTGGTTCTCGTTCACCAGGATGAAGCGGAAGTCCTTGTCGAGCATGAAGAACGCCTCGCCGTGCTCCAGTGCCTCGAGGGTGCGCTGTTGCTCGCGTAGCACCTTCTGGGTCAGCTCGCGCAGGTGGGTCTGCTCGCGAAGGAGCCGCTCGCGCTCCGCGTCGTGGAGTTTGCGCTCGGTGATGTCGTGGAAGTAGACGGCGATCCCTTCCTCGGTGGGGTAGACGTGGAGCTCGAACCAGCGATCCCACGGGCCGTAGTGATTCTCGAAGAAGATCGGGATGCGCTCGGCGGCCACGCGACGGTAGTTGTGCTCGACGGGAGTGCCCAGGCTGGCGGGGAAGGCCTCCCAGTGGTTGCGGCCCAACAGCGCCTCGCGTGGCTGTCCCAGGAGGCGCTCTGCCTCGCGGTTGACGTAGATGAAGCGCCACTCCCGGTCGAAGGCCTCGAAGGCCTCGGAGATGCTCTCCAGGATGGTGGCGGCCCGGTTCTTCTCACGCTTGATGGCCTCGCGCTCGCGCACCCGGTCGGTGATGTCGAGCACCGTGCCGAGGAAGCGCACCGCCCGGCCGTTCGCATCGAAGAAGGCGCGGCCGGTGGAGGCCAACCAGCGCTCGCTCCCGTCCTGTGGGTTCACGGCGCGGTAATCGTCCCGGAAGGTGCCGCCGCTGGCCGGCTCCAGGGACTGCCGCACCAGGAGCTGCACGCGCTCACGGTCCTCGGGGTGCACGCGGGAGAGGAAGGTGTCGTAATCGATGGGGGCATCCGGAGGCAGGCCGAAGAGGGCCTTGCAGCGCTCGTCCCAGAGCAGCGCGCCTGTCAGGGGATCCATGTCCCACGTCCCCAGGTGGGTGGCCTCGACGGCGAGGCGCAGGCGCTCCTCATTGAGGTGCAGTACCTCGAGGCTGGGGAGGGCAGGGGGCGGGGTCTGGATTTGATGCCGAAGAGGTAGACGGTGTGCTCCCTGGCGGCCTGGAGCTCGGCGAAGAGGCGCTGGGTGTCCTCGGGGGGCGGCTGCTGGTCGGGAGGGAGGGACTCCAAGAGCTGCGAGAGGAGCTGGCCGAGGAGGACGAACTCGGCCGTCACGTCTTCCCGGGTGTAGCCCAGTCGGAGACGCAGGCCGAGGTGGGTCTCCTCCATTCGCCGCCGGATGGGGTCGGGCTCCCTGTGCTGCTCCCGGAAGAGGGCGATCAGGGAGTCGAGGTACTCGGGGAGGTTGTCGAGGACGTCCTGGGGCTGGACGTCACGAGCGGAGGGGAGGCGGCTGGCCTCTTCGAGGTAGCGCTGGAGCAGGAACTCGCGGTGTTGCTCGATGAGGTCGGCAATGGATGCCATAGGCGGAGTGACCCCACACCCCGCGCCAGAGTCCACCGGTTCCAGACCCGTTGGGGGAGAAATCGTCCAGGGGAGTCACGCGCCCGACAGTGGGTGGGAAGAACCCTCGTTACCGAGTGAACCCGGAGACGGGGATGGGTCCCTCCAGTGTCACCGAAGAGGGGAGGGTGGCCGTGCTGTTGGGAGTGGGGTCACGCACGTTGCCGAGTCACTTCTCCACACCGTATGGGGAGGTGAAGCTCGTCACCGTCAAGGCGCTGCTGCCCTCGGAGCTGGCGTACCAGCTGGGTCGAGGAAAGCGGCGAGGAGCACCTGTCCCGTGCCCAGCGGCGCCCGGTGGTGTAACCCCGGGCCGGCTCGAGATTGGGTCAGTTACGCTCCGGGTGGGCCGGGAACTGCTCCGAACCCGTCCGGACGCTCCGGGCAAAAGAAAACCCCGGAATCACTTGGGAAAGTGACTCCGGGGCCTTGGCCAGGGTCGGACTTGAACCGACTACCTGCGGATTATGAGACCGCCGCTCTAACCAGGTGAGCTACCTGGCCAAATGGTGCAACCGGCTGCTTTTACTGCGGAACTTCGACTGCTTTCTACCGCCCCTCCAGTCGATGCGCAACTTCGTACTGACTTCGTACGGACTGGAGAACTTCGATGCCCCGCTGGACGGGACGATGGGACGGTGGACGCACCTACGTGAACAAGCAGGGCGACACCGTGTGGGTCCTCGAAAAGCAGGTCCACGGGCGGCTCTATACCACAAGGCTTTCGGCGGGCAACGAGAAGGATGCGCTCGCTGAGCTGGCCCTCTTCCGGAGGGACCCAGCCGCCTACGTGGCCCGTGCCCAGGAGGCCAAGGCCGCCGAGGAGACCACACCGGGCAACGCGCCGGTCCTCCTGGACCTTCCCACCGTGGAGAGGTTCCTCGGCTACCTGAAGAGCCAGGGCCGCACCGAGCGGCACCGGAAGAACGTCCTCCACTACCTCGCGCAGTGGGCCGAGGTGCTCTACGGGAAGGACCTGCGGACGCTCCGTCTCCAGGACCTCAAGCAGGCACTCAACGGCTGGTTCGACGCGGAGGCGGGGGACATCCCGGCCAAGCGGCATCGGATCGCGGCCATCAAGGCGTTCTGCTCCTGGCTCCGCGAGGAGGAGGCGGTGCTCACCACCGCCGAGGACGCCACGCTCGCGCTCAAGGTGCCACCGGCCCGGCCCGAGAAGGCCCTCCGCGACAAGGGCTACTCCATGCGCGACGTCGAGCGCATCTACGCCGCCATCAGCGGGTGGGAGTCGGCCAGGTACGGGTGGAAGGGGACGGGCCGCGTCACCGAGGTGCAGTGCGTGCGGGACGTGCTGATGCTCCACGCCAAGTGCGGGATGCACGGCACCGAGATTGACCGGCTGGCTCGCGGCGAGGGGAAGGTGAAGGTGCTGCAAGGGCAGGGGGCCATCGCGGGCACCATCACCTTCATCCACAAGTCGGGGCGGGTCCACGTCCAGTCCGTGGATGCTCAGGCCCTCGCGGCGGCCATGCGCCTCCAGGCCAGGGGCTCGGCTCCGGCGGACTGGTGGATTCGACAGGTGGTGAAGCGCGCGGCGAAGTCCGTGGGACTGGAGCCGCTATGCATGGGCGAGCTGCGCCACTCCTTCGTCACCTGGGCCGCCGAGTGTGGCACCGAGGTGCGTCCGGTGGACGGGGGCGTGCCGCTGACGCGCATCGCGGCCACCATCGGGCACCAGTCGGCGGTGACAACCAAGAAGTTCTACGAGGGCGTGAAGGTGCCTCCGATGATTCAGCTCCCCATCCGGCTGGAGCATCCGGAGGATCCCATCTCGCTATTTGAGCGGCAGCTTCGAGATGGCAGCCGCTAGGGCCTTCGCATCCTTGGCCTGGGTCTTCGCCGGAGCTGCCTTCTTCGGACGCTCCGGCGTGGACCCGATTCCTCCTCTTTGCAGCAGTGCCTCCACGGATGCCCGGAGCACCAGGCGCTTCCGGCCGATCTTCGAGGCCACGAGCTGGTCATGACTCAGAAGTTCATAGACCTTGGTAGTCCCACACCCGAGCAAGGCGGCTGCCTCCTTCACGGTACAGGTCAGGCCCGGCCTGCTGCTCGCTGGGGATGCCTCCGGGCCTGGAACGGCCAGGGGGGAAGGTCTGCCTGCAAGGTGGGCAAGGAGCTGGCGTTGCACCTCCACGGCTCGCTCTTGGAGGTCGAGCACCTCACCGCACTCAACACAGGGGTCATCGAGTTGGGCTTCCGTTGGGAACTTGTACGGCTTCCATCTCCACCGTTCCGTGCATCTTCGGCAGACCCACTCCTGGGGCCGGGATTCCGAGAGGTAGTGAGCCGGGGCCGAGTACACGGACCACCTTCCACGGTCGTCGATAACCCGAATCAAGGGATTTCTGACGGAGATTACAGGGGGGCAGATGGGGCATCTGTAATCTGGCGGGAGCACAGGCGGTGGTGGGCTGATGCCCTCCGACTTCCGGCGCTTGGGCTTCTTGGTGACGCCACGCTGATTGGCAGGAGCCAGCTCGTCAGCTTGGTCGTCCTGTGTCTGGGAAGCCAGCGAGGAACCGGCCCCCTCTTCATCTGGCAAGGGTTTCATCATCATCCCTCAAGACGGGGACAGCACACCCTCTGAACTACTCATGCTCCTCCGGAGGTGGGGAGCTTTGGAGCGACACCATGAACCTCAGAACCAAGAACAACCCAGGAGACGAGCCTCCTCTCCATCGCCTGCTGGAACTGCCTACTGGCAGCGTGCTGGATGCCTACCCGCTCATCGGGTACATCGACGATGGGCTCCGGAACATCTCCAACGTCCAGGAACTCGTCAGGTTTTGCGAGCGCGGGTTCGGCACCTACTTTTACAACGTCTACTGGCAAGAGGCGGCGATCTCCCGGTTCCTGGCTACGCGCGACATATCGGATGCGGAGTTCAACTGGCTGGAGAGTCTGGACCTGGGCATCCACCCTCGTCACCCCCTCTTCAACATGCGCCAGTCGCTGGTGGGGGTGGCCGAGCAGAACAGGAGTATTGACGTGAACTCACTCCTGCTCGTCTGGGGGACCCTCTTCACGAAGGGCAAGCCCTTCTTCAAGCTGGTGGGAGTGCTCCTCCAGGACCACTCCCTACAACTGGTGGTGGAGCGTCCGGACCACAACCTCGATCTCCACACCTGCATCCGCTGGTGGGCTCTTGCTTCCGGCGTTCGGCACGCCAGCACGTTGCGAGGCCTGGAGAGGCTGCTCCGGGCCCATACCCACAGCGAGCTCAACGCGCTTCCGGAAAACTCCTTCGCCAAGCTTTCGCATAAGCACATGCGGCTCGCCGAGGACATCGCCCGGGTTCACGGGCCCATGGTGGCCTTCTACTTCTTCCGCGCCATGCAGAGGATCCGAGCCTGTATGAAGTGGGTTGCCGAGGATGGGGCCTACCACGTCCGTTGGCGTTCGACCTGGTTGCGTGGGGCCAAGACCAATTCGGACGCCATTCGAGGGGCTTCCACGTACCAGCACCTGTTGAAGCCGCTGCTGCTGGAGCATGTCCTTGAGAAGGTGGCGGGGCACCGCGCAGGGAAGAGGGCGGCTACCTACAGGTTGAAGCTCGTCCTGGAGGATGGCCGCTACGACGAGCAGGAGGCCGCCAAAACCCTCGGGTTGACGTTCACAGGGACGGGGCTGGTGAGGCCGGCAGGGTGATTCCGAGAGCCAAGCGGAGGAGGTCCTTTGAATGTTGTAAATCTGGGGACTTCTCCACTGTCGAGGAGCAAGTAGAGGGAGAGGAGGAGAGCCCGTCGAGGGCATCTAGTATGTTGCAGATCCTCCAACCCTTACTTGTCGAGGAGGTTCTCCTCTCTCTTCTCCGCGGAGTCCTTCCAAGGCTCATAGTATATTGGAATTCCTCTGCCTTCTTCTCAACGAGAGAACCCTCGGCTTTCTCTCGGGTTCTCTTCTAGTCCTATAATATGATGTAATTACATGATATAATAGAAGATAGATGAGGAGAGGGAGGGAACAGTAGGTCCCTCCCTCGAAGAGAAAGAGTCAAAGGATTTACAGGATACTATCTGTCCTCGACTGAGCTTCAGCGGAATGGAGGCAGCTCTCGTCTCCTGAGTGTGTCCCGGAGAATTGCAGCATATTAGGGGACGGTTGCTCTCTTCCTCGTCTTCTCCACCCGCTCGAAGTGGAACATCTGCCTCGTCCTGATGAACAGGGAGAGCAACCCTGGTGGATACCGAGACCCGTTGAGGCTCGAAGAGCCCTGCTCTCGGCAACCTGCTCGGAGGCGAGAAGTTCCCCTTCCCACAGAGGATGGCCCTGCTGGACAATCTCTCGCATGTCCGCCCCCTCTATCCGTGCTACTGTCCAGACCGCCAGGTCCGCCATCAACGAGTTCAAGAAACGCGGTGGTCCGAAAAGTCCCGAGGGGAAAGAGCGGAGTTCATTCAATTCCTTACGCCACGGTCTGAGTGCCAAGCATCTGCTCCTACCTGGAGAGAATGCCGCCGAGTACGAGGCGCACATGGACTCGTGGTTCTCCACTCTGGCGCCCACCAGCCTGCCCGAAGCCACCCTGGTGGCGCAGCTCGGGGATACGGCCTGGAAGCTGGAGCGATTGAGTAAGCTGGAGAATGGACGGAGCCTTGCCAGTTTGGAGGAGGCTCTGGAGAAGACGCCCGAGTTCGAGAGGTTCGTCCTCACCCGCCGCGCACTCCAGGCCGTGAGCGCCTTCGTGGAGATCGTGGACGCCTGCCCGGCGCCGCAGGATGCGGTGCAGACCGACGCCTTGCTGGTCGCTGTGGATGGCACCACGAAGATCGTCCGTGAGGTGCCGGAGCTGCCGGAGGCAGTGATACAGCCCCTCGCTTTCTCGCTCGGCCATGCCCGGGAGACCTCCAAGGAAGGGCGGATGCACCCGGACGCCTACCGGGCCCTGGGAAACGCCGCCAAGGTACTGAAGGGGGCCCTTTCCGCGAAGCTGGCTGAGGACGAGGGTGCGCTGGCGGCGGTACGCGAACGGCTGGCCGCCGAGGTGCTGCTGCTGGACGACGCGGACCTGCGGAAGCTGGAGCGGCACCGCAAGCTGCTGGAGACCGCCATGCAGCGGCAGCTCGGGCTCCTCGACCAGCTCCGCGCCCAGGTGGCCGCCGTGAAGGCCCAGAACCCGGCCGAGGCCAAGGAGCTGCGCGTGCGCCTGCGGCTCGTGAAGTGATTCCTCGGGTTCGTTCTGACGCCTCTTCCGGGCCCTCTTCGCCCTGGCTCGCTAATCGGTAGCCCTATCCAACCTGGGTGAGCACTCCCGGGATGGGGGGGACAGGGGTTCCCTTGTCGCAGGTCCACCTGTAAGCCCCCTGGTCTTCTTCCAGACCCTGGGGGATGGGGGCTCTCAAGATTTTTTTGGGGGATTCTCCAGCGGGCTGCTCCCGGTACGCGATCCCTGGAGGGCTTCGCCCAGGGGTTACTGATGGCCGTACCCAGTGTTCGCCCTCCAGCTCCTCGCGCACGAGGGGGTAGGGCACCCCTGATACTTAAAAATCTGGAGGACCACCGGCAGAAGTGACCGGGGACCTCCGGCGATGGAACTGCACCGGAGCTGGTGCCACCGGGATCGGGGCCCGTGGAGACGAACCGGCCCCCGCCACACCACCCGGCCAAGACCGGGAGCATCATCGCTGGTATTGGTGCGACAGGGGCCGTGCTTCAACTCCGGGCATCTTCACCGCCCGTGCCGCGTCACCTCGCGCAGGTGCTCGGCCAGCCCGATCAAAATGGCCGCTGCCACCCGTAGGGTGATTGGTGAGGCGGCCAGCTTCTTCACGGCACCCAGCATCGTCGTCACCTCCCTTCCCCTGGAACTCCAGGCACGATACAGGCCGCAGCCGATCAGTCCGGCTCCCCGATGGAGGGCGATTGCGCCCCCTGCGTGCCGGGCTGGGCGGGAGGGCTGTCCTCACGAGGAGGCTCTATTCCCGCTACTGGACCGGGTTGCTCGGTTTCCTTCTTCTCGGACGGAGACGGCCTCGGCCCTGCGCTCCAGTCCCAAGGCCGCAGAACCACATCATCCCTGTCCGCGTTCTCCCCGGCGGTGACGTTGTGCGGCGTCAACAGGTGCGCCGGGTTCTCCTCGCCTCGGAGCACACGGCCGAGCTGATGCAGCCTGGTCTCCACCAGCAGCAGGATGGCGCTGATGATGACGGGCGCGCTGTGCACCCGCTCCGGGTCGGGCACCGCGCCCATGGCGACGCTGTCTGCGATCCAGTGGGCGCCCTCAATGGCATAACGAATTTCCCCTAACTCGGCGGAGAGGCTGACGTGTTCCATCTGGATTCCTCCTCGGGTGGATTGGATGAAGACGCACTGGCCAACCAGTCAGGACGTCAGCGGAGATGACCGCCATGAGCCTTATTCCGAGGAACACGCGGGTTTAACCGGCCACTCTCCACGGAGTTGCCGGGCCGCATGGGAGCTGATTCGGGGCCACGAGGGCAAGTTCAAGAGGGGGTGGTTTGTTCTCCTACTATGGGCTACGGTCGCTCACCGGCTCTTTTTCGGGTCGGCATCCAACTATCCTTGGTAACTTGCTTCGCTTGGCTACATGCCCGGCTTCCTGACGAGGGTAAGGATCGATGATGGTGGTCGCAGTCTTCGCAAAGGACGGCCAAAGCGTCTTCCGCGCCATGAAGGAGGACCCTGATGGCCTACCGACTGTGGCACCAACGGCTCGAACGCTCGGCGTCCGACCTGGCGAGCCGCCCCTTGTTGATGGAGTCATTGTTCCGCTGATGGGCGGAATGTCCGTCGCTATCGACGATCCGAAGGCGCTGCCGGAGCATCGTCGACCACCTTCGCTCGGCGGCACGGGGCGCGACCCGGTATTCTCGGCTACCGTGCCAATTTCGAGCAGCCTGTGTATCCATCAAGAACGGCCGCCGCATAAGCACGCGAGTGTCGAGCCGATCAAGGCCTGTGGTCGTGACGAGTACGAAGGACTCCTGGCCGCCACACGTTCTCGGTGGAGGAAGATCGCGTCATGACAGTGCCCCTTGATCAATACCTGAGGCTTCGTGCTGAACTGGCGCGAATCAGATGGGCTCATGCCGGGTTCGAATCACCGGAAGAGGATGCACTGCTCGACCGGATGGACGAGGCTTGGGCAGCATTGAGTGAGTCGGACCTCGCTGAACTGGAGCGGCGACCGCCGCCTATGCAGTTAACTCGACCGATGGCGCGACGGGTGCCCGGTCAAGTCGTCCGGCTCGACACAGATGTTTTCGCATTCGCACACGGGGCCATCGCTCCGCGCCGACTCGACGAGGTGGCGTGATATGTATTTGACTGCTCACCGCATCTTTTCACCCGCAACCGGTCGCACTGGAATCAACGCCTTCCGGTATCGGCACGGCGAGGGGGCAAAGGTTGATTGGACGAACCCGGACCCCACCGTCGTGCCTGAGACTGAGCCCGGTGAACTCGCCAGCGATGAGGTTGAGGTTGCTCCCGGAGGCAATCTCGTCCGCAGTTATCTCGATGTGGTCGCTCATGACTCGACAACTGTGACCGCGATTACGCAAGCGCTCGATCGATTTCGCGCATCGGACTTCGGCTCGCTTCCTGCCGTGCTTCGGGGCGCAGTAGGTGTCCGATTCAGCGCCGAAGTAGGCCTTGCCCCAGAGGCACGACCCGCTGAGTTCGATGCTCTCCGCGAGAGGCTGGACCGTCTGCTGCGCTCACCGCCCGCATCAACTTGGCGTGGCCTTGAGCCGCTGACGATTGAAATGAAAGTATCGCCAGACGAAGAAACCTCGTTCCAACTGACCCACCCTGCTGTGGAGAGGCTCCGTGTTGTCGCTGGTCCCGACTGGAGGCCGACAACAATCCGCGTGCGCAAGGAGGTCCGTGAAGATCTCGCATTCTACCAGGGGGACATCCTTCGCGAACTCGTACGCTCTCTCGTTCCAAATGTGGGGGCAGAAGAAATTCTGCGACTTGGCGGGGTGCGCGTGGTCGACCCCGCTGGTAAACTCATCGCGGAGTGGCCGATCCGTCGCACCATCGGAACCGGGTATTGCCTCAACTGCCACCAGCACAACACTCTAATTGGCAGCGGGGCGGCGTGGACATTGGTTGGCGGCGGGGCGGTGTGGAAATGCACTTCATGTGGCTCGGTTCAGAATAATAACGGTCTGTGGGTGGCTACGCTGAGCTGACGCGCAGGCTGGAGGTAAGCACGGCCTTGAATGCCGGGCCTCCGATTTCAGATAGCCTCCCGACACCTGTGTTGCAGCAAGGGGGCGGCGGAGTGATGTATCCGATTGCCGCAGGGCTGAAGCTTGCATCCAACATGCGCTTGCGCGCAGGATGCTCGCGCGGCCCTTGCAGGAGTTCGGTTGGCAAATCGAGAAGTTGGGGCTTCTGCCTGGAACCATTCGGGACATGGTCCACGCGGACCGCGTCATCGTTCCTGGCTTTGGCCGAGGTGGTGCGGTCGTCTATCAGCTCAGGGATGGTGTATTGAAGCTGAAGACCGTTTTGCAGTGGAGGCCGTGATGGGGCAGACGGATTCCAAGAAGAAGCTCGGGCGCTTCGAGCTGCGAGTCTCCGAAGACAATCAGGACGTGGCCTATTTGCGCCTCCCGAGTCACCCCGGTGAGACCTGCAAGATGCAGAAATCGGTCAGGCTGGCCGAACTCATGGGGTCCTACACGGGCCCCGATGTGGTGCTCGACTTCGACCAAGATGGAGTTCTGGTCGGAATCGAGATCCTGGCGTGATGCCCTGCCGATGATGACGCGCATGGCCCCGCTTTGAGCTGAGCACCCAGTAGTGGGCCTCTACTGGCCGGGGGAATGAATCTCCCCCCAGCAGTCTACACTATCTGTGTATTGCGCCGATTCGTTCTCACTCCACACCGTTCTCGTCTACCAATTTGGAGGATGAGAGGGCCTGTTGCACCTCTTTCAATAGCTCGTCTCTTTGCGCGTAAGCAACTCTGAGCTTTTCGATGCTCGGCTCGCTGCTGTCGAGTGTGAGTTCGGCTGCACTAATCTGATCTCCAAGATCTAGCAACCGGGCCGTGAGTTCTTCATTTACCAAGCCAGATGCTGCAAGCTGCTTCAGCGGACTCATCGCGTAGCGGGGAATCGTCAGTCGGGCGTCTGAAAAGCTCCAGACTACATCATCCACGAAATAGGACTTCCACACGGGGCCATATAGTTTTGAATCCTCTGATAGATAATCCTCAAGATCATCCGCCGTGAAGCGATCGCCCTTCCAATTTCGGACTGCATGTTTGAAGTTCCCAATCAATAGGCGACTCTCGCCAGTATTGATCATGTTGAACAGTTCGCGAATCTGACGGATGGGGTGCCCACGGAACGATGCGCCGGACATCAATCTGTGGCTGAGGACAATGCAGGTGGAAAGATCGCACGAAGAAAGATCCCAGCCGAGTCGTCCGCCAAGGTACTTTCTGAATCCAGGGTCCTCCCATAGATTCTTCACTCGGTCGAGTTGCAACGCGGCCTCTTCCAGATAGTCCCAGGTTGTCCGTAGTTCGAACGCACTACATGGATGCAGTGGGCGCTTGCATTCAAATGCGAATACGCGATTTCCGATTTTGGCGAAAACGTCAAGATCGCCATTGATAGGATCGCCATTGAGTCCAGGGTATTCGTATTGAACTTCAGCCTTTACCTGGGCGCCCGATTTCTCGAGCACATCAGCAAGGGTCTTGGGGAGCGGATCATTGCGCCCGTCCGAGTGGAGGCGAGTTTTCGAAACTTGCAGGGCATTGCGGACCACATTTGATGAGGCCAAGATAAAAAAGGGCAAAGCTACTGCATCTCCAAGCTGGAGCAAGGGTTGGTATTGCAGGTCCAGAAAGGATTTTCTTCCCGCTTTCCAGGAGAAAAGTTTAAGAAATCCAGTTACGGACTGTTCCCGAAACCCAAGAGAGACGAGCATGCTGGTTAAGCCCTCTTCGGTCATTACACCTAGAAGGGAATTCCAGAGCACGCGCTCATCGACCTGTTCCTTTGCGAGAGCTTGACGACGCGCGATAGCCAGGAAGACAAAGACGCGCTGGAGTCGGATTGTTTCGCCCAGGGTTAGGCCAGGATTGGGTTGGAATGATTCCAGCGTGCTCGCGTCGGTCATCAGTTCCTGACAGGTCAATCCAAGCGCGGCTCCCTCCTCAGCGAAGTATTCTTCGGTTGAGAATATTTCTTTTCCCAACAGCTTCCAGGCGGGCTCAGGAAGTTGGAATCGTAGTGCCTCCTCTCCTGGATCGCCTTTCAGAGCCATTACTTTGCTGCCTAGTCGTTCGACAAAGTCGCCGCACAATTGAATAAGCGAGACCGCGTTGGAGGGAGGGGTTGGAGCGTGCAGGAACGGTGCGCCTGCTTGACGCGCGTATCCAAACGAAAGAGCCATGCCGATACGGCTATCGGGCGGGCTGATCTGGTAGTGCCCCTGTGATGAAGCGGTGCAGCGGTAACCCATTCGATATACATACGCCTCTAAATCGATGAGTTCGCGCAGTCGATAGGCCAGCAGGACGTCTTCTTGGAATGTGCTTGGATGCGGGTCGCTCTCTTTGAAACGCCCAAACTGGGAAAGAGAAAGACCATGCATCTTGTCGTACGCTTCGAGGGCATAGGAGACACCGGATGCAATTGCCTCCCTTTCTAGTAAGTCAAAGGAGCGCGCATGTGGCACCGATGGGCGCGGTCGCCAATCAAAGAAGGCGATCTCGGCAAGGGAGAGTAGTGCGTGGAGAGAAACGTCGGAGTTCTCTTGGAGACGGCTGAGCAGCGCTGCCTCATCTTTACGGGTCGCCCTGTACAACTCGACGTAATTCTGAAAATCCGAGAGAGCCTCTGCGCTCTTCTCCAACTCGGGTAGGAGAGATGCGCGTTGGCGGAGTTGAGTCAGTACCGCCGTCAGGATTGGCAGTTGTCCCTCGGGGTACACTGAAGCACGCAGCGCCTCGGTGTACCGGGCCATTCGAATCAGAGCGCCGTCAGAAAGTAGAAGCCCGAGCAGTCCCCAGTTGACTGCTACCCCCAAATTTCCGGCAGCTACAGCCTTTTGGAGCTGGCTTCCAATACCTCGAACGGCATCCTCTTCTAGAAGAATGCGCGTGTAACTTCGCCGGAATTGGATTGCAGCCTGCTCCCAGTCACTAGGCCATCCCTTTACGAGCTTTCGGAGTTCCTTGTCGTTAAGAAGCTTATCCAAAATCGTACCCTCGGGCGCGCGTTTCGGGCGCGCATAGGCATAGGTCGAGATGAAACAAGATCGTGCGAATCACCCGTGAAGAATGGGTGAAGCGGGAGTAGAGCGGCGCAGTACCGACGGAGATTATTTGGTGATAAAACGAAGGGCTAGCCAAGCGGATTCCAGGTCACCGCCGCCCCTCTTCAACAGCCCGAACGGGAACCGTACCGGTCAATGCTCGGTCGCCCAACAGGCTGGAGATCGAGTTCGTGGTCTGTACGGATTCTGTACGGACCCGGCCGGTGGCGAGTGAACGCCAGCGAACAGCCACGGTCAGGAAGAATAGGGGGTTATGGCCAGGGGTTCAGCAGGTGAGGGGCAGTGCCGGGATTATGAGACCGCCGCTCTAACCAGGTGAGCTACCTGGCCAAAAAGTGGGCCCTCTCATAGCGGGACCTTCGCCCCACTGCAAGAGGATAGGTGAGCCGATGTGAATCTGACTGCCTTGGGGACGGCCAGCCGGGCCCTGGAGCCGGGCTTCGAGACCGGCCTTCCACACTCCTGGGATGGGAACAGCGGACCGCGCCGCTTCACTTCCCAGGACATTCCGCCGGGTACCCATAAGCCGAGCTTTTCGAGCGGAGCCGGAGGAACGTCCTCCACTACCTTGCGCAGTGGCCGAGGTGCTCTGCGGGAAGGGCCTGCGGCAGCTCTGCCTTCAGGACTTCAAGCAGGCACTCAACGGCTGGTACGACGTGGAAGTGGGGACATCCCAGCCAGGCGGTACCGGAGCGCGGCCATCAATGCATTCTGCTCTTGGCTCCGCGAGGAGGCGGCGGTGCTCACAAGGTCCTTATGCCGAAGCACCGGCGTTTTTGATGCTCCCCTCGGATGACGCCGCCGAGAACGGGGAGGATCGGAAACTGTCAGACCAATAGGGTACCAGATTTGAATGGCTACTCATCAGGGTGTGGCCATCATCGGGGGTAATTCCCATGAAGCTGGGCTGGACGGCGGCGCTGCTGGTGCTCCTCGCCGGGTGTGGTACCGCTTCTCGGGCCGTGCTCCTGGACACGGGTCAGGCCGACACTCTCGTTTTCACCCCACGTACTGGTGCCAGGCCGGTGAACTTGAACGGCGACGAGTTCAAGGAGGCCGTGGCGAAGCGTGCCTGGGAGGTTCAGCCCTCCACTCGACCCCAGGACGCCGCCCGGAAGTTGTTCGATGTCGAGGCGCGGAGTGGTTCGTACACGTACGAGACACTCAGCCGTCGCGTCACTCCGCTAGGGCCGGACGAACATCAGGACAGGGCACCACCGGCGGCGGAGGTGGAGTTGACTCGCGCCTACCTGCGCTGGTGCGAGCGCACCGGCAGACCCGGAGACTGTCTCCGCCTGTTGACGGAGAGCCCCATCATCAACGGGGATGGCCGTTTCGCTCTGGCCCTGGCCCTCGCCAAGGGCGCCGTGCTCGATGAGATGCTGGAGGCGTTCAAGGACATGGCCGATCCACACGCCATGGTGGCGGCGGTTCTCTGGACCTGGACCACGTACATGGTCCTCATCTCGCTTCCCGACGTGACGGTCTCGAAAGGCCTGGCGGCGGTGATGACCGCCACACTCATCTCGTACGTGGGCGTCGACACCTTCTGGGGTCTCGTCGTGGGCTTCAAGCGACTGATGGACGAGGCGGATCGGGCCATCACGTTCAACGAACTGCGTGAGGCCGGGGAGCGGTACGGCAAGGTGATGGGCCGCAACGCGGCGCGTGCGTTCGCCATGCTGGCCATGGTGGCCATGGTGGTGCTCGGCAACACGGCGCCGGGGTTGGTGGCGAAGGTGCCGACGCTGCCCGGTGCGATGCAGGCGGCGGCACAGGCGGAGACGCAGGTGGGTATCCGCCTCGCGGCAGTGGGGGAGGTGGAGACGGTTGCCGTGAGTGCCGAGACCATCACCATCGCACTTGCTCCGGGCGTCGTGGCGATGTCGGCTCAGGGGTCGGGTGCCACGAGCGCTCCGCTCCCGGCGCGCGGTGATGACATTTCGGTCAAAGATGCGCACGTAGACGTTCCCAAGCACAACCTTGACCGCCTGGCTCCAACGTGGCCAGAGCAACGACGGTTTCTCATCGACGCTGTCCGCCAGCTCGATGGGAAGGTCAGCGCATTGGCCACAACCCCCCAAGGGTCCATCTTCGAGAGCACCCTCAAGATCAATGATAGGTTCGGGGGGATTGCGAACCTGACCATTCGCTGGTTCAAGTACACGGACGGTCGAATCACCATCAACACCGCTTTCATTCCCCCATGAGCGCATTCGCGCCTGGGCCCGTGATGGGAAAGAGCCCATGGACCATCTCGAATTTCTGGCGAAGCGAGTGCTGGAGACAGGAGGAGCAGAGGCAGAGCGGGCCTTCCGCAGTGCGCTCCATCACGTTTCCGACCCCGCTGTACTCCGGGCGCTTGCAGGAAAGTTCTACGCTGAGCCCGAGGTATCGGTGCTCACCTATGAACGACTCCTGGAGCTGTTGCCCAAGGATCTGCTCGCACGGGTTGAATTCGGATTCATCTATTTCCTCATGGGAGAAGACGGCGAGGCGAGTCGGCAACTTTGCATGGCCCAGGCGTTGGACCCGGAGCACGTGCAGGTTCTCACCTTGGAGGCGGCGCTGGCACGTGAGCCGGCCGAGAAGGTGCGGCTCTATCGCCGCATCCTCCAGAAAGAGCCGCTGAACGAGATTGCACGCGGCAAGCTCCGTGAGCTGGGGGAAACGCCGTAGTTCTTGGCCTGGAGGCCGTAATGGAGCAGACGGATTCCAAGAAGAAGCTCGGGCGCTTCGAGCTACGAGTCTCCGAGGACGATCAGGCCGTGGCCTATTTGCGCCTCCCGAGTCACTCCGGTGAGACCTGCAAGATGTCGAAGTCGATCAGGCTGGCCGAACTCATGGGATCCTACACGGGCCCCGATGTGGTGCTCGACTTCGACCAGGATGGAGTCCTGGTCGGAATCGAGCTCCTGGCGTGATGCCCTGCCGAGTAGGGTGTTGAGCCCTCGCGGCGTGGGGTTGTCAACACGTTCGAGCAGAACGTCTCACGGCGAAAGGGGAAGAGGGCCGGAGGCTAGTGGAGTGTCTTGCAAATTTTTCGACATAGTCAGGAGCGGTGTCGATCGACCCATTCGTGCATCTTGGCGGTAAATGCTCGCCGGAGCCCGTCGTGACGTGAAGGCAGAGGCATGAGCATGTCCGCCACCACCAAGGAGGCGGAAGAGATGGACATGAAGGAGCAGGCAGAGAAGTTCCGGAAGGTGGTGCTCGAGAGGGGAGGAGTGGGCCCGAGAGCGCGCTACACGACGGAGCAGAGACAGGAGGCGTTGGAGTACGTGCGAGCCCGGCAGAAGCAGGGGGCGAGCGTGGAGGAAGCGGCGAAGGAGTTGGGCATGAGCAGCTGGACGCTCAGCCGGTGGGGAAGCGCGGCGCGGCGAGCCGGCCAGCAGCAGCCCGCGAGGGCGGCGCTGGTACCGGTGGAGGTGAAGGCCGAGCGAGCCCCAGTGCGAGGAGGGGGGCTGGTGGTGCACGGGCCCGGGGGAGTGCGGGTGGAAGGGCTGTCGCTGGAGGACGCGGTGCGGCTGTTGCGGGGGCTTTTGTGATTGGCTCGACGCGTCGGCTCGCGGTGTACGCCTACGGGCAGCCGTGCGACATGCGCAAGAGCTTCGACGCGTTGTGCGGGCTGGTGACGCAGGCGCTGGGGCGGGACTTCCTCTCGGGAGACGTCTTCCTCTTCGTCGGACGGGACAGGAAGAGGGCCAAGGCGCTCTTCTGGGATGGCTCCGGCCTGTGCCTGTACGCCAAGAGGTTGGAGAAGGGACGCTTCGCCCCGCTGTGGCAGCGCGAGAGCGGCGAGCAGCCGCTGGCGCTGACGGTGTCGGAGCTGGCCCTCTTCCTGGAGGGCAGCGAGCTGGTGGGGCGAGCGCCGCTGTCGCCTGAGCCGTACAAGCTGGTGCCTCTCTTCCAACCCCAGACAGCGCAGGGGGTGACTTCGTGAGTCATGCGGCACGGACTACTTGCGCGGGAGGGTAAAGCCATGTCACTACCGGGTGCATGAGCTTCCACCTGGAAACAGAGAAGGACGTGGAGAGGCTGCGACAGGCGGCCCTCCTGCTGGAGGCGGAGAACAAGCGCCTGGTGGCGCGAGTGGTGGAGCTCACGCGCAAGCTGATGAGCGCGCAGGGCCAGGACGCCAAGGAGCTGCAGCTGCGCTTGCAAGAGTTGGAGCGGCAGTTGGCCCAGCGCACCGAGGAGTTGTTCGGCCGCTCCAGCGCGCCATGCGCGGGCTGGCCCTGGGCCGCAAGAACCACTACGGCAGCCGGAGCCTGCGCGGCACCGAGGTGGCGGCCCTCTACTACAGCCTCATGGAGACAGCGAAGCTGTGCGGGGTGGACCCCAAGCGCCACCTGCGAGAGGCCGCGCTGGCGGCTCTGCGTGGAGACCCGATTCCCCTGCCCAACCAGCTCGAGCAGTCCGAGGTGGGCTGACGCACCGCACTCTCTGCTGCATGTCCTGAGTGGACCGGGCGCCGCAGTGGCCATCGCACCGCGGTGAGCGTCCCGTCATGCCCTGCGCTCGTCGTCAAGCTCCTCGGTCACGGGGACCGGCGAGCATTTACGGACCTCAAGCAGGCACTCAACGGTGTGGCCCCTGGAGCCCCTCCTGCCGGGGAGGTCGGGCGCATCGTGGTCGAGCTGAACGCGGCGGAGCGCGAGGTCCGAGGCACCTACACACTCAAGCTGTGGGCGGAAGAGGCCGGAGCCGGAAGCGTGAGCCTCGACGGCGTGACCTTCCCGTAGGCGCACAGCTTCCTTTCATCGGGAAGTGGGCCTGCCCACAGTGGCCACCGTCCTCGCGTGGGCAATGGCGTTCAGGCTCTCCTTCCGGAGGAAGTGCTCCTTGCGGATGCGCAGGACCCTCCGCTCCGCGTCCTCGAGCATCTCCCATGCTTCCCGGGCTCTGCGGGGGAAGAGGTGGAGCGATTGCACGTAGAGGCAGGCGATGTGGACGCGCAGCGCGAGGTTGGAGAAGCCGAGCCGCTGGACACGGCGAAGCCACTGGCCGAACTCCTCCCATGGCATGTCGAACGAGTACGCCTGAGAAACGAGATCCTCCGCGATGCTGCGCCGGGTCTGCTGGCGTTCAACCTCGGTCTTCGCCTCGCGCAACCACCGTTTCTCCAGTTCCAGCAATGCGCGCTTGATCTCCTCGTAGGGGGCGTCGGCCTTGAGCAGCGTCACGAGGAGCTGGTCCTTTTCCCGTCCACGCGCGAGCCCTCGCTCTTTTCGTGTGCGTCGCATGGTCACGCTCCTGGACAGGGCTTGTCGTTGGCCTCCTTGGGCCATGAACCGTAGCGCATGCAGGCCTCGAAGCACGCCTTGCACTGCGTTTCGTCCCAGACGCGGCCCTCGATGCTTCCACCGCCAGCATCGATGCACCTCTCATAGGCCGGCGTGCAGATGTCCTTGCGCCACCTCTCCTTTTCGGCGCGGGTCGGGAGCTTGGGAACCGCTGCATTGATTCGCTCAGCCGACTGCGGCGGAGGTGTTACACCACACCTTTCGTACTGGCCGGGGTTCATCTTCAGGCAGCAGGTGACGGTGCTGTCCGTCTGGTTGCACTCGCTGTCCACGAGAATTGCGTCCGCACCCGCACACCCCGAGGCCAACACCACGGCGATGACGATCGCCAGGGGCGGGCCAGACGAACTGGCGTAAAGCCTCAAGAGGCGCATGCATCCCCCCTGGTGGTTGCCATGCGAGCTTCAGGCAACTCGCCGTAATCTTCAATCCAGGTAGGGGGTTGAGCCCTCGCGGCGTGGGGTTGTCAACACGTTCGAGCAGAACGTCTCACGGCGAAAGGGGAAGAGGGCTGGAAGCCAGTTCCCGCCTTTCCTCCGGCCGCTACATCCCGGAGGTCTGGGCGATGATCTCCTTCATCATCTCGGAGGTCCCTCCGCCGATGGTCAGCAGGCGCACGTCCCTCCAGGCCCGGGCGATGTTCGTCTCCTCGATGTAGCCCATGCCTCCGTAGAACTGCTGGCAGTCGTAGGCCACCCGCTGGGCGAGGTCTCCCGTGTACAGCTTGACCATGGAGATCTCCTTCAATGGCCTCTGCTTCCCTTGGAAGAGCTCCACCGTGTGGTAGGTGAGTTGCCGGCCGGCCGCCACCGCGGTCAGGTGCTCGGCGAACTTGTGGCGCCACACCTGGTACTCGATGAGCCGCTTGCCGAAGGACTCGCGCTCTCGTCCGTACCGGATGGCCTCTTCCAGCATTCGCTGCATCACCGCGACGGCGTTGATCGCCGTCACCAGCCGCTCGGACTGGAAGCCGTTCATGATGTGGAAGAAGCCGTCGTTCTCCCGGCCCAGCGCGTAGCGCGCCGGAATCCGGCAGTCCTCGAAGTAGAGGATGGCCGTATCCGAGGAGAGGTTGCCCACCTTCTCCAGCTTCTTCGATACCTGGAAGCCCTTCACGTCGGTGGGCAGGGTCACCAGAGAGATGCCCGCGGCACCCGGGCCACCCGTGCGCACCGCCAGGATGATGAAGTCCGCCCGGGTCCCGTTGGTGATCCACATCTTCGAGCCGTTGATGACGTAGTCCCCGCCCACCCGTTTCGCGGTGGTCCGCAGGTTCGCCAGGTCCGAACCCGCTCCAGGCTCGCTCATCCCCAGTGCGGCGATCTTCTCGCCGGCGAGCGCAGGGACGAGGAACTCGCGCTTCTGCTCCTCGGTGCCCACCTCGCCGAGGATCGGCGTCGCCATCTGACCCTGCACCATCAGCGCCATGCTGACGCCCGCGTTGTCCGTGCGGGCCAGCTCCTCGGCCAGGACGGTCACGAACCAGTAGTCGAGTCCGCTGCCTCCGTACCGTGGATCATGGTGGATACCGAAGAGGCCCAGCTCGCCACACTTGCGGAACACCTCCCTCGGGAAGATGCCCGCGCGATCCCACTCCAGGGCATGGGGGGCCAGCTCCTTCTCCACGAACCGGCGGACCGTCCGGCGGAAGGTCTCGTGCTCCTCGGTGAACGGATGGCTCATGGTGCTCTTCATCCTCCCGACTTCGCGGGCAGCAGGGCGAGCACTCGCGCGAGCACCGAGACGCCCTCCTCGTATTCGTTGAGGTCGATGTGCTCGTGGGGCGTGTGGTCCAGGGAGGAATCGCCAGGGCCGTAGGCGAGGGTGGGCACCTGCCACGCCGCCGCCACGGTGTTCCAATCGGAGGTCCCCGTCTTCAGCCGCAGCGTCGGCCGGGCGCCCCGCTCGCGGATGGCCTTCTTGAACGTGCGAGAGAGCTCGTCGTTCCCATCCGTGCTGACCGCCTTCTTGTTCGAGACCGCCTTTACGCTCACACCGGGAACACCGCCCAGGAGCGCCAGCAGTTGGTCTCCATCACTGTGCGGTCCAGTGCGGATGTTCACGCTGGCCCGGGCCCACTCCTCGGTATCCGTCGAGCCCGTCTGGAAAGACGTCAGCGAGGGGATGTCCTGCTCGAAGAGTGGACGCTCGCGATTCCACGCGTCGCAGTGGCCGCGGAGCGCGTTCCAGGCCTCGACGACGTGCTCGGCGGCGGCTCGGTAGTCGCGGCTAGCCGTGTGACGCCGGATCGCGCGGTACTCGAGCTCGGCCCGGACGAGCCCCTTATAACCGATGGTGACGGCATGGGCGCCGCTTGGCTCTCCGTTGATGACGAAGTCCGGACGGTAGCGCTCGCGCACATGGAACGCGCCGCGGGTGATGGCGACCTCCTCCTCGACGCACCCGAGCAGCAGGAACTTCTTCCCGGCACGCTCGCTCTCCTCGAGCAGCTCGACGGCCTCGATGAAGGCTCCGATCGCCCCCTTGGCGTCCACGGTTCCGCGTCCGAAGAGACGGCCGTCCTCGATGCGCACCGGCACCTCGCCAGGCACGGTGTCGATGTGGCCGAGCAGCGCGATGCACGTGTTGCCCTCGCCCATGCTCGCGATCGTGTTGCCCACCTCGTCGGTGTGCGCGCGCCAACCGCGGCGCTCCAGGTGCTCGGCCAGCGAGCGGGAGAACGCATGCTCGTGGTGGCTGGGGCTGTACTGCTCCACCATCCACTTGAGGAAATCGATCGTCTTCTCACGTGCCCGCATGCGTCGCGTCCTTCTGCTTCGGAGGGAGGGTGAACTTCGTGCCGGACTCCTCGGTGAGGGCGACGAACACCGGCCGATGCACTCGGGAGGAGCTCACGTAGACGGCGGGGACTCCGCCCTGGAGCGCCTTGCGCGCGGCATCCAGCTTGTACCGCATGCGTCCGGCGGCGAGCTGCATGCAGCCCTCCACGTCGTCGCTGTGCCGCACGAGCGTCAACGGATCATTCGGATTCTCGAGCAACCCAGGCACGTTCGACAGCATCACGAACGAGCGGGCGCCGAGCGCGGTGGCGATGGACGCGGCGACCTGGTCCGCGTCGGCGTTCACCAGGACGCCGTCCTCCGTGATCGCGGGAGGGCAGAGGACGGGCACGTGGCCCTGGTCCAGCAGCGACCCCAGCAGCAGCGTGTTCACCGATTGGATTTCTCCGGCGAGGTGCTCCCGGTCGATCCGGATGCGCCCTCCGTCGTTGATCTTCAGCGGTGGCCTCCGTTTCGCGACGAGCGCCCGCCCGTCCGCGCCGCAGAGCCCCACCGCGGAGAGGCCCCGCTCCCCGAGCGACAGGACGATGCGTTTGTTCACCTCGCCCACCCACGCCATCATCAGGATGCGCAGGGTGACCGCGTTCGTGAGCCGCACCACGTTGCCCGAGGGGGTGCTCACCTCGGGGCGCTCGATGGAGTGAAGCTTCAGCAGGCGCTCTCCCGCGTCCGAGCCACCATTCACCACGACGACGCGCTCGCCCTGACGGACGAGCTCCGCGACGTCATTGCAGACGTTCTCGAGATCGACCCCCGCGGCGCCGCCGATCTTGACCACGATGCAGGACGCGCTCATCCGATCACACTCGCTCCGCCATCGACGAGCTGCACCGTCCCCGTGATGAACGAGGCCCGCTCACTGGCGAGGAAGGCGGCGGCGGCGGCGAACTCCTCCGGCCGTCCCACCCGGCGCAGCGGGATGTGGGCCGCCATGGCGCGCAGCCCGGCGTCCATGTCTCCCTCGGCTCCGGCGGTGCGCTCGACCGGGGGCGTGCGGGTGTAGCCGGGGGCGAGCACGTTGACGGTGACACCGCAGTCCCCGAGCTCCTGGACGAGCGCGGACGAGAACCCGACGATGCCGAGCCGGGAGAAGCCCGAGAGCGCGAACCGGGCTACGGGCCGGACGACCGTCTCGGACGTGATGAAGAGCAGGCGCCCCCACCGGGCCGACTTCATGTAGGGGAGGGCGGCCAGGGCCAGGCTGATGGGCGGCAGGAGCACCGAGTCGACGGCATCCCTGTAGGCGGAAATGCCAAACTTCGTCGCCGGGCCCGGAGGCGGCCCGCCGCTGTTCGTCACCGCGATGTGGAGGCCCCCCATGCGGCTGGCGATGTCCTCTACCCAGCGGTGGATGGCATCGGGGTTCTTCAAGTCCACGGAGGTCGCATGCACCTGGCCGCGGGCGAGCTCCTTCAACCGGCGCTCGGCCCGGGCGAGCTTCTCCGGGTCGCGCGAGCC
This sequence comes from Archangium violaceum, assembly GCF_016859125.1. NCBI lineage: Bacteria > Pseudomonadati > Myxococcota > Myxococcia > Myxococcales > Archangiaceae > Archangium > Archangium violaceum. The sequence continues at coordinate 8,504,409 of NZ_CP069338.1, forward strand.
GATGGCGACATGAGCACCTTCCTTCGCCAGCTCCTCGGCGACGGCCAGTCCCAGTCCGCTCGAGCCTCCCGCGACGAGCGCGACCCTACCTGCCAGTCCCAGTTCCACGGATGTCCTCCCGGGTGTCGTTCGTCGCGGTCTTGGAGTCCACGCCCTGACGGGCCTGGGTGCGCGGGGGCTGGAAGTAGCCGTAGCGGGCCATCAGCGGCCATGACAGCGCCTGGGTGATGCTCCTCGCGCGGGCGGGGAGCTCCTTCCTCCACCCGTCGTCCTCCGGGCGCAGGAGCGTGGGCCCGTTGCGGAAGCGATCCGGATTGCCGGTGACGGTGTGGTTCTTCCCCAGGTCGACGGTCCGGCCCTTCACCGGATTGGTCGCATCTCCCGCTCCGACGAGCTCGAGCAGGGCCTGCACCACGTTGGCCGGATCGGCGATGAAGTCCTCGTACCGGAGGAAGAACGAGCGATCCGGGTAGCGCCGGATGATGGCCTCGGAGGCCAGGTTGAACCCAACCCAGTAGGCGGTGCTGCGGAACGCGGACATCGGGACGACGTACTGCTTCGTCTTCGTCCAGGAGTGCGCGGCGGCGCGCGGATCCCTCACGAGGTAGAGGAAGTAGGGCGTAATCCCTTCCACGTGCGGCAGGAGCGCCGCCTCGGACGGGAGCTTCCCGCTGTCCACCAGGGTATGGCTGCCCGTCACCTTCGCGATGGCGTGGTACGTCCGGCTCAGCATGGCCGCGTACTCGCGCACATCCTCCGCGCGAGTCCCGTCCCGGAGGATGCTCCAGGTGTGCCGGGTCCGGACGGCCCGCGTCTGACGCTTCACGATCTCCCGAGCATGGGACGCGGGAGTCTGGCCGGGGGGCGTCTCCTCCTCGAGCACCTTCGACCAGACGCCGCAGCGGGTCAGTGCCTCACCGCAGCCACAGAAGGTGTTGGAGCCGTTGCCGTAGGCATTCTTCCAAAGGAAGCTGAGCTCGCCGGTGTGAAAGAAACCCTTCACCTCGTTGAGCACGTTTCCGATGATCGTGCTGCCGTTGCGGCACCACCCGGTGATGTAGAGGACCTTGAGGTTGGATTGAGACACGCGCGCCCCGCTCGGATTCAACGTCAGGTGAGTGCAGCCACGTAGAAGTGCGTGGGCAGGTGGACCACGAGCGCCTCGTAGATCTCCCCGCACACGGCGAGACCCTCGCGGGGGAAGATGCCCTTGGGCGGCTCGGCGAAACGGATGATGGATCGGCCGCTGTCGAAGATGGTCGCGGCGGCGGTGTAGTCACCGACGATGATGGTGCCCGGGTTGACCATGCGCGCGCGGGCGATGCGCACGCCCATGTCCGCGAGGTCCTTGAGCAGGCTGCCCTGTCCGACGAAGTAGCGGTAGTAGTCCGCCGGGTTCATCAGGATGCCGTCGGCCGAGCCGCCCACCTGCTCCACGCGATCACACGCCGCCAGGAGCGAGGCCACCGGAGTCTCCTTCGCCGCCAGGCGGGTGACGCCCGGGGTCTCCAGCAGACCGCGCACGCGCTCGCCACCGGGGCCACGCGCGAGCGCCTGGTTCTCCGCCGTGCACAGACGCACGAGGAGCCGGTAGTCGATGAACGTCGCGAGCGCCTCCGGATCATCCAGCAGGGCGGGGTTGATCTGCACCCACGCCGTGGTCGGCTTCAGCTGCGTCTTGTCCGAGTGGAACTCGAACGTGGCCTCCTGCCGCAGCTGTGCGTCGATGACGTGCTCGGTGATTTCGGCTTGGGGACGGGTCTCGTACCAGTATTTGACCTGCTGCTGCTCCGTCTTCACGACCTTGAAGAGGCCGCGGACCGCGATGCGCGGACGGCGCTTGAAGCCCGGGAAGGAGTCCGTGATCGTCGTGGAGAACTCCACGGATGCCTTCGTGCCCTGGGAGACAACGGCGGCGGCAAAAGCCCGCCCGGGGGACACCTCGGTCCCCGCGGTACCATTCGTGCTCATGTCTACTCCCTGTTTGGAAATTCCAGACTGCGGGATGTTTCAGATGGGATGCAGGCCGCGGAACCCGAGTCCCTCGGTCTCGGGGCGCCCGAGCATCAGGTTCAAGGCATGGACAGCCGTTCCCGCCGCGCCCTTCACCAGGTTGTCGATCGCCACGTTGACGACGATCCGGTTCCTGTCGGGATCCACGTCCACGGCGAGGTCGCAGTAGTTCGTCCCCTGGAGTGGACCCGGCTCGGGGAAGGGGGAGGCGCTCGTGTTCGGCCGGATGAGCCGCACGAAGGGCTTCTCCCGGTAGGCGGTCGCGATCGCCCGGAGGGGCTCGTTCTCATCGACGATCGGCCTCGCCGCGAAGCAATGCACCGTCGACAGGATTCCGCGCACGCTCGGCACGGCCGTGGCGCTGAAGTGCACGCTCGGACGCGTCCCCGTGAGGCGCTCGACGACATTCTCGAGCTCTCCCGTGTGCCGGTGCCCCACGGGCCGGTAGCAACGGAGGGCGGAGGCGCGCTCGGGGTGATGGGACGAGCGATCCGGCGTGGCGCCGCCCCCGGAGGAGCCCGTCTTCGCATCGACGACGATCTCCGGCTTCACCAGACCCGCACGCACCAACGGCAGGATTCCCAGGAGCGAGGCGTGCGCCATGCAGCCGGGCACCGCCACGTAGCGGGCCTCGGGGAGCTGGCTGGCCGTCCATTCCGGAAGCGCATAGGTGAACTCCGGCACGTCCGCGGGCCGCGGGTGCTTCTTGTACCAGCGCTCGTGGTCCGTTGGAGCCAACCGGAAGTCCGCGCTGAGATCGATCACCCGGCCAGCGAGCTCGCGCACCCGGGCCCAGCGCTCGATGAGCCCACCCTGGGGAAGACAGCTCACGAGGACGTCGCACGGCTCCAGCGCTTCATGCGGGACGAAGCGCAGCGCGCTCATGCCCCGGAGGCTCGGATGCGGGTAGTCCAGGCGCTTGCCCGCGAATTGACCCGAGGTGGCCTGGACGACCTCCACGGCGGGGTGCCCGAGCAGCAACCGCAGCACCTCCCCACCCGTGTAGCCCGAGGCTCCCAGCACGGCCACGCGCGTCATGGATGCACCCCGGCGATGTACTCCGCGATCAGCTCCGGCAGCGGAAGGCGGGTGGATTCGATGCTCCGCGCGAACTCGACACAGTGGTTGACCTCGTTCACGAGGATCTCCCCCTCCCGGGTCTCCAGCAGGTCCACGGCCGCGATGTCCGCCCCGACGGCCGCCGCCGCGCGCTCCGCGAGCTTCGCGTGCGACTCCGGCACTTCGTACCGCTCGGGCACCGCACCGCGCGCGGTGTTCGTCACCCAGTGCTCCGAGCGCCGGCGGATGCCTCCCACCGTCCTGCCCATCACGTAGACGCGCAGGTCATAGCCCGGCTTGTCGATGTACTGCTGCACGAGCCCGACGTGGTCCTGCGCGCTTCCCGTCTCGAAGCGCATCTGCATGAGGCCCTCGGCCGCGCTGCGTCCCTCGATGCGCGCGACCATGCGTCCCCATGAGCCCACCGCCGGCTTCGTCACCACGGGGTAGCCCCGGCGCTCGATCTCCGCGACGCAGGCCTCCTCCTCGAAGCCCGCGAACGACCACGGCATCGCAACACCGTGGGCCGCCAACGCCAGGTTCGTGAGGATCTTGTCCCCACACGTGGTGATGGCCCGGGAGCTGTTCACCACGCGTGCTCCCTTGACCTCGAGGATCGCCGCCAGATACCGAGAGCGGGTGAGCGACATGCTCCGCATCAGGACGACGTTGCCTCCGGACCAGCGCTCCGCGTCCAGCGGGAGGACGAGGTCGGAGTCCTGATGGAGCTCGACGTCGCACTCCCTCTTCCGGAGCGCGTCGAGGATCATCCGCTCTTCCGTGCGCAACCGTGTGTAGATCAGATCGATCTTCTTCATGGGAGTACGAGCCGCTCCGTCTGGTGACTATTCGCCCCAGTCTTCCTCGACCTCGGGCGCCTCGGCGAAGCGCAGGGGCTTCAGGCCGACCACCTCGAGCTCGGCGGAGCAGCCCTCGCACGTGACGACCTCGCCCTCCATGTAGCTGTCGCCGACGATCTCGAAGGCACACGTGGGGCAACCGTTGATTCCCGCCGCGTCCACCTGCTTCTCCAGCTGCTTTTGCACCTGCATCAGTTCCTCCTCGTTGTGACAGGTTCCGGCGCCACCGCGTGGGGGCGCGACAAAGAGCCGAGGACGCGCTCGGCCACGCTCGCGCCGTCGAGCCCGTGGCCCAGGAGCAGCGATTCGTGGGAGCCCGCGAGCGGATCGTAGCGATCCTGGATGCCCATCCGGAGCACCCGCCGGCCGAGCCCGTGCGCGCACACGGTCTCGCACACAGCACCTCCGAGCCCGCCGAGGATGTTGTGCTCCTCCACCGTGACGAGGAGCCGCGTCCGCTCCGCCGTCTCGAGGATGGCCGCCTCGTCGAGTGGCTTGAGCGTGTGCATGTTCACCACGCGCGCCGAGACGCCCTGGGCCTCGAGCCGCGAGGCGGCCTCCAGCGCGACGGAGACGCCGATCTCGCCGTGGGCGATCAGCCCCACGTCCGAGCCCTCTCGGATGCAATGCGCCCGGCCGAGCGCGAAGCCCTCCCGTTGGGCCTCCAGCCGGCTCACCCGGTTGCGGCCGAGCCGCATGTACACCGGGCCGTCGTGCTCGATCATCGCGCGCGTGGCGAGGATCGTCTCCAGCCCGTCCGCGGGGGAGAACACCGTCATCCCCGGCATGGCCCGGAGGATGGCGAGATCCTCGATGGCGTGGTGGGTGGGCCCGAAGAACGCACCCGATACGCCACCGTAGTCACAGACGAGCTTCACGTTCGCCTGGGGGTAGGCCATTCCGAGCCGCACCTGTTCGCAGGCCCGCATCGCCCCGAAGGGCGCGAAGGTATGCGCGAAGACGACGTGCCCCACGTGCGCCATGCCGCACGCCATGTCGAGCATCGTGGCTTCGCAGATGCCCAGGTTGAAGTAGCGGCTCTTGTGGCGGGCCTCGAAGGGATCTCCCGCGCCGCCGAGGTCCGCCTCGAGCAGCACGAGGCGGGAATCCTGTTCCGCGAAGCGCGCCAGCGCATGCCGGAAGATCTGCCGGTTGGGGAGCTTGGGGTTCTCCCGCAGCCAGGCCTCCGGGTCGCTCGCGAGATCCGCGCCCTCCGTCTGGGGCCCGCTCATGGGACCTCTCCCATGGACACGAGCGCGCGCCGGAGTTGCTCGGGGGTGAAGACCGCGTAGTGCGGACCCTTTCCCTTGAACATCGGAACGCCCGCGCCCTTCTGGGTCCTCGCGATGATGGCGCGCGGGGACGTCCCCTTGGCGGGGGCCTCCAGCGCATTACAGAGCGCGCGGAGATCGTGACCGTCCACCTCGATCGCCTCGAACCCAAACATCATCAGCCGGTCCGCGAGCGCAGCCTGCGACAGGATGGACTCCGTCGGTCCATCGTTCTGACCACGATTCCGGTCGATAATTATTGTCAGGTTGGACAGACGTTGATGCGAGGCGATCTGAATGGCCTCCCAATTCGAGCCCTCGCCCATCTCGCCGTCACCACAGATGACATAGACACGATTCCCCAGGCCCCTCAGCCGGTAACCGAGCGAGAGACCTGTCCCCAGGCCCAGCCCATGCCCGAGGCTCCCGGTCGAGAAATCCACGCCGGGAGCCTTTGCATTCACATGGCCAGTGAAGATGCTCCCTTCCGCGTTGTAGCGCCGGACCAGCTCCTCGGGATCGAAGAAGCCAAACTCAGACAGGGCGGCATACAGCCCCGCCGCGGCGTGCCCCTTCGAGAGGATGAGGTGATCGCGCTCCTCCCAGCGGGGATTTCCCGGCCGGGTCCTCATGACGCGCCCGAGGAGCGCCACGAGGATCTCGACCAGGGAGAGGGAGCCTCCGAGATGGCAACCCGTCGGGGTCGCGGCGAGCCGGACGATGAGCCGCCGGATGTGCTTCGCGTGAGCTTCGAGCGCGCCAATCCCGTCATCGGAGGGGCACTCGAGGCCTGCGTCTGTCGTTGCGGCAATCATCGAGCGAGTCATGATTTGTGGGGGGGTGCAATTCGTGACTTCGATGCTTAGTGGGATCACGCTATAGGAAATCAGGAGATGGCTCGTCAATGTGTGAAGTTGGGCACCGATGTAAAAAAAAAATCCGACATTGGCCAGCTGCTCAGAAAGTGTTAGGGGTTGCGCCCTCGAATCACATAAAAAGCCGCAACACGAGAGGTGAACGAGATGGCGGAGAAGTTCGGCAACGCTGTCGCGCGGGTGAATGGCTCGGCCTATCGCCAGAAGGGTTGGTGGCGAGACGAGACTGTTGTCGATGACCTTCTTCGCGCGATCAAGAACCACCCGGACAAGACGGCGATCGTCGCGGCCCGGTACTTCGCGCGCGACGTGACGCGGATCAGCTACGCGGAGCTGGGGATGTACATGGACCGGTTCGCCGGAGCCCTTCGCGAGCTGGGCATCGGGCGCGAGCAGATCGTCGCCGTACAGCTCCCGAACTGGTGGCAGTTCACCGCGATCGCCCTGGCCTGCGCGCGCATTGGCGCCGTCCTCGCGCCCATCCCTCCCGACTACCGGCGACGCGAGGTGGAGTTCATCCTCGGCAGGACCGAGGCCCCGGTCTACATCGGCCCCTCGAGCTGGACCGGGTTCTCGCACCGCGACATGCTCCGGGAGATGGCTCCGGCGCTCCCCGCGCTGCGTCATCGGATCTTCCTCGGCGCGGGGACGAGCGGCCTGGCGGAGGGAGAGCTGGATTTCGATGCCTGGCTGGTCTCCAACCGGTGGGAGGATCGCTACCCGGCTGGCGCGCTGGACGAGCTGACCGCACGTGCGGACGACGTGTTCAACGTGCTCTACACCTCGGGCACCACCGGCGAGCCCAAGGGCGTGGTCCACTCGTACAACACGAACTACGCCATCACCCGGGCCCTCAACGAGACCCTGGGACTGGGCGCGGATGACGTCATCTCGCTGCCGAGCCTCCTCACCGCCTCGAGTGGCTTCACCTATCTCTTCCAGATGCCCGTGCTCCTCGGGGCGACGGCTGTCTATCTGGACGTGGCGGATCCCGAGTTCCACCTGAAGCTCATCGAGGAGCATGGAATCTCGTTCATGTATGGGATTCCCACGTATTTCCTGAACATGCTCGCGGCGCAGAAGCGCCGGCCCCGGAAGATCACGACGCTCAAGTGTCTGGCCACCGGATCCACGCCCGTGCCGCCCCACCTCATCGCCGAGGTGCGTGATGTCTTTGGCGTCCGGCTGCACACGCTCTGGGGCATGACGGAGAACGGTGCCGTCACCATCACCCGGCACGAGGATCCCCCCGACTGGCCGGCGAACAGCGACGGCGCTCCCGTGCCCTGGATGGAGGTGAAGATCGCCCCGGCCACCGCGGAGGATGGGAGCCCCTTCCCGGATGGCGCGGGACGGCTCCTGGTCCGCGGCGCGAGCCAGTGCCTCGGGTACTTCAAGCGCGAGGACATCTACAACGCGTGTGTGGATTCGGAAGGTTGGTTCGACACGGGCGACCTGGCTCGAGATGACGGACGCGGCGGCATCCGCATCGCCGGCCGGCTCAAGGACATCATCTTCCGGCACGGCCTGAAGATTCCCGTCATCGAGGTCGAATCGGCGCTGTATGCGCATCCCAAGGTGAAGGAGGTCGCCATCGTGGCCCACGCGGATGACCGCATCGGCGGCGAGCGGGTGTGCGCCGTCGTGGTGCCTCGCGAGGAGGCTCCCTCCCTCAATGAACTGCGGGAGCACCTCCGCAAGGCCGGCATGTCCGTCTCGTACTGGCCGGACCGTCTGGAGATCATCTCCGAGATGCCGAAGACGCCCTCCGGGAAGATCCGCAAGTTCCTCCTGCGCGAGCGCTTGAAGGAGACGTCCGGCAGCACCTCCTGAGTCTGTCTTTCGCTTCTGATTTCGTGGTCTTCCCGCTGCCTCCGGGCAGCGGGCGCAGTCTCGCCGTGCGCGCCTTTCCCCCCGGGCGCGGATTCCCCCCACTCCCACACCGAGGGCTCTTCGCACCGCGGAGGGCTTCCACCCGGTTCAGGACACGCGAGTCGATATGAACGTGCGCGACGTGCAACTTCCGGCCGAAGGCGCTGCTCCGCTGCCCCCCTCCGAGAGAACCGAGCCGAAGCCGGCCGCCAAGGTAGGGCGCAGGCCTCCTCCCCTGGTCCCCGTATCTCGGAACGAGGCCCCGCCGCTGTCCTTCGCGCAGCAGCGGCTGTGGTTCATCGATCAGCTCGCTCCCGGGAGCCACACGTACAACGTCCCGTTCTTCGCCCGGCTGAAGGGTCCACTCGACGTGTCCGTGCTGGAGCGGAGCCTGGCGGAGCTCATCCGGCGGCACGAGTCGCTCAGGACGACGTTCACGGTGGTGAATGGGCGGCCGGTGCAACGGATTGTGTCGGAGTTGGATTTCAGGTTGCCGCTGGAGCGCCTGGACCAAGCCACGGAGGGCGAGCGGGAGGCGGTGCTCCGGCGGCTCGCGGAGGAGGAGGCGCGGCGCCCGTTCGACCTGGAGAAGGGACCGCTCATCCGGGCGCGGCTGCTGCGCGTGGCGGATGCGGACCATGCATTGCTGCTCACCCTGCACCACGTCATCAGCGACGCCTGGTCCCTGGGTCTGCTGGAACGTGAGTTGACCGTTCTGTACCGGGCCTTCTCCAGCGCGGGCGAGCCCCTACCGCGGGCCCTGCCGGTGCAGTACGCGGACTACGCGACGTGGCAACGGGAGTGGCTGAAGGGCGAGGTGCTCGAGGCTCAGCTCTCCTGGTGGAAGCAGCAGCTCGCCGGAGCGCCGCCCGTGCTGGAGCTGCCGACGGACCGGCCCCGGCCTCCCGTGCAGTCCGCTCGCGGAGCCATCCGGAGGGTGATGCTCTCCCCGGCGCTCTCCGGGGCCGTGAAGGAGTTGAGCCGAAAGGAGGGGGCCACGCAGTTCATGACGCTGCTGGCGGGCTTTCATGCGTTGCTGGCACGCTACAGCGGGCAGACGGACTTCGTGGTGGGATCGCCGATCGCGGGGCGCAATCGGCGCGAGGTGGAGGGGCTCATTGGCTTCTTCGCCAACACACTGGCGCTGCGCGTGGATGGCTCCGGGGATGTGAGCTTCCAAGAGTTGCTGGGACGGGTACGCAAGGCCTGTCTGGGCGCCTATGCCCATCCTGATCTGCCGTTCGAGCAGCTGGTGGACGCGCTGCAGCCCGTGCGCGACCTGAGCCGCTCTCCGCTCTTCCAGGTCATGTTCGTCCTCCAGGGCGTAATGCCGTATGCCGCCCTGGAACTGCCCGGGGTATCCGCGAGTGAGCTCGTCGTCGATCCGGGAGTATCGCGGTTCGACATCACCCTGTCGGTGAGAGAGACCCCGGAGGGGTGGCTGTGCATCTGGGAGTACAGCACCGACCTGTACGACGAGGCGACGGTGGAGAGGATGGCGGCGCACTACGTGCGGCTGCTGGAAGGTGCCGTTGCCCACCCGGAGCAGAAGCTGTCGGCGCTGCCGCTGATGAGCGAGGAGGAGCGGCGAAGGGTGGTGGTGGAGTTCAACGACACGGGGGCGCTGTACGCGCCAGCTCGTGGAGTGCACGAGCTGTTCGAGGCGTGGGCGGACAGGAGGCCGGAAGCGGTGGCCGTGAGCTTCGGAGAGGAGAGGCTCACCTACGGAGAGCTGAATCGGAAGGCGAACCGGCTGGCGCACCACCTGAGGACATGGGGAGTGGGGCCGGATGTGCCGGTGGGCCTGTGCGTGAAGCGCTCGCTGGAGTTGGCGGTGGGCGTGCTGGGAATCCTGAAGGCCGGGGGCGCGTACGTGCCGCTGGACCCGGCGTACCCGGCGGAGCGGCTGGCGCTGATGCTCAATGCGTCGCGGGCGCCGGTGCTGCTCACCCAGAAGATGCTCGAGGACTCACTACCGGCCAGTGAGGCGAAGCGGCTGTACCTGGAGGCGGACGAGAGCGCGTGGGCCGGTTGCAGCGAGGCCAATCCGGAGAGCGTGTCGGGCCCGGAAGCGCTGGCGTACGTCATCTACACATCGGGTTCGACGGGGGTGCCGAAGGGAGTGGCGATGCACCACCGGCCACTGCTCAACCTCATGAGGTGGCAGGTGGAGCGCTCGGGGGCGAAGAAGACGCTGCAATTCTCGGCGCTGAGCTTCGACGTGAGCTTCCAGGAGTTGTTCTCCACGTGGGGAGCGGGCGGGGAGCTGGTGCTCATTGCCGAGGAGATGAGGCTGGAGGCGAGGGCGCTGCTGGAGAAGATGGAGAGCAGCGGGGTGGAGAGGCTGTACCTGCCGTTCGTGGCGCTGCAGAACCTGGCGGAGGTGGCGGACAGGGAGGGACTGGCACCGAGCAGGCTGAGGGAAGTCATCACGGCGGGCGAGCAACTGAGGGTGACGCCGGCACTGCGTGGGTGGTTGGGGAGGATGAAGGGGTGCGTGCTGGAGAACCAGTACGGGCCGACGGAGACGCACGTGGCGACGGCGTACCGGATGGAGGGGGAGCCGGAGAAGTGGCCGGAGCTGCCGAGCATAGGCAAGCCGATAGCGAACACGAGCGTGCACCTGCTGGACGGGAATGGAGAGCCGGTGCCGGTGGGGGTGCCGGGGGAGCTGTACATAGGCGGAGTGGCGGTGGCGAGGGGCTACCTGCATCGGCCGGAGCTGACGCAGGAGAAGTTCGTCCCGGATGTGTTTGGGGAGAGGGGAGAGAGGCTGTACCGGACGGGGGACTACGCGAGGTACCTGGCGGACGGGAACATCGAGTTCCTGGGGCGCAGGGACGCGCAGGTGAAGGTGCGCGGGTTCCGGATTGAGCTGGCGGAGGTGGAGGCGGCGCTGGCCAGACACCCGTCGGTGAAGGACGTGGCTGTCGTTGCCAGAGAGGTGGGTGCCGGAGGAAAGCAGCTGGTTGCCTATGTGGTGCGGCAGCCAGGGCAGGAAGTAGAGGTGGCGTCACTGAAGGCCCACCTGAAGGAGCGGCTGCCCGAGTACATGGTGCCGTCTGCCTTCGTGCGTCTGGAGGCGTTTCCGCTGACGCCCAGTGGCAAGGTGGACAGGAAGGCGCTGCCGGCTCCGGAGATGGAGACAACGGGCACGCAGTACGTGGCGCCGCGGACGGTGATGGAGGAGGTGGTGGCGGGGGTCTGGGCGTCGCTGCTGGGCCTGGGACGCGTGGGGGCTCATGACAATTTCTTCGAGCTGGGTGGGCACTCGCTGCTGGCCACGCAGGCTGCCTCGCGCCTTCGTGAGGCACTCGAGGTTCAGCTGCCGGTGCGCGTGCTCTTCGAAGCACCCTCGGTGGCGGAGCTCGCGGCGCGGCTCGAGTCGATATCGGGCGGCACGCAGGGGCCCCAGCTTCCACCCTTGGTGCCGATGCCGAGGGCGGATGCGCTGCCGTTGTCCTTCGCGCAGCAGCGCCTGTGGTTCATCGAGCAGTTCGCGCCGGGAGGCTTCGCCTACAACCTGCCGTTCGTAACGAGGTTGAAGGGCAAGCTCGAGGTGGCCGCGCTGGAGCGAAGCCTGACGGAGCTGATGCGTCGACACGAGGCACTGCGGACGACATTCGCCCAGGTGGATGGGAAGCCGGTACAGAGGGTGGCCGCGGAGTCGGCGCTCGTGCTGCCCGTGGAGAGCCTGGAGGCGTTGCCGGAGGGGGAGCGCGCCAGAGAGCTCCAGAGGCGCGTGGAGGAGGAGTTCCGGCGCGCGTTCGACCTGGAGATGGGGCCGCTGGTACGGGCACTGTTGCTACGCGTCACCGTAGAAGAGCACGTGCTGGTGCTGGTGATGCACCACATCATCGGGGATGGCTGGTCCCTGGGAGTGCTCGTGCGGGAGCTGGCAGAGCTGTACGAGGCGTTCTCCTCGGGAGCCGAGCCCGCGTTGGCCGCACTGCCGGTGCAGTACGCGGACTATGCCCTGTGGCAGAGGGAGTGGCTGAAGGGAGAGGTACTGGAGGCGCAGCTGTCCTGGTGGAAGGGGAGACTGGCCGGAGCGCCGACCGCGCTGGAGTTGCCGACGGACAGGCCGAGGCCGGCGGTGCAGAGCTTCCGAGGGGCCACGCTGGCGGTGAGGCTGCCCGCGGAGCTCTCGGGAGTCATCCGGGAGCTGAATCGACGGGAGGGCGTCACGCCGTTCATGACGTTCCTGGCGGCGTACCAGGCGCTGCTGGCGCGCTACAGCGGACAGAGGGACATCGTGGTGGGCTCACCCATCGCGGGGCGCACGCAGCGTGAGATGGAAGGGCTCATCGGCTTCTTCGTCAACACGCTGGCGTTGCGCGTGGATGCGACGGGAGAGGTGGGCTTCCGGACGTTGCTGCGCCGCGTGCGAGAGGCCTGCCTGGGAGCGTACGCGCACCAGGACATGCCATTCGAGCAGTTGGTGAATGCCCTGCACCCCGTGCGAGACCTGAGCCGCCCGGCGCTGTTCCAGGTGATGTTCGCCCTCCAGGAGCCATCTCCCACGTTGTCGCTGACCGGTGTCTCCTCGGAAGAGGTCACCTTCGAGGCAGGGCTGGCGAAGTTCGAGCTGACCCTGTTCATGAGGGAGGGCGCGGAAGGGTGGGAGAGCCAGTGGGAATACAACACCGACCTGTTCGATGAGGGGACGGTGGCGAGGATGGCGGCGCACTACGTGCGGCTGCTGGGCGAGGCCATCGCGAGGCCAGAGCAACCGGTGTCGGAGCTGCCGCTGCTGAGCGAGGAGGAGCGGCGGCGGGTGCTGGTGGAGTGGAACCAGACGAGAACGGAGTACCCGAGAGAGGCGAGTGTCCACGCCCTGTTCGAGGAGCAGGTGGAGCGCCGGCCGGCAGCGGTGGCGGTGGAGTACGAGGGGAAGAGGCTCACGTACGCGGAGCTGAACGGGCGTGCCAACCAGGTGGCCAGGGCCCTGCGACGGCTGGGCGTCACGGTGGGGACGCGAGTGGGGCTATGTGCTGGCCGCTCGGTGGAACTGGTGGTGGCGACGCTCGGCATCCTGAAGGCGGGTGGAGCGTACGTGCCGCTGGATCCGACGTACCCGGCGGAGCGCCTGTCATTCATGGTGGAGGACACGGCGGTGCCGGTGGTGCTGGCGCAGCCGGAGCTGGTGTCGAAGCTGCCGCCGGTGAGCGCGAAGGTGGTGGAGCTGACGGAGGCGTCCTTCGCGAGCGAGAGCGGGGAGGACCTCGGACAGCGAGTTGCTCCGGAGGCTCTGGCGTACGTAATGTACACGTCGGGCTCGACGGGCAGGCCCAAGGGCGTGTGCATTCCGCACCGGGGCATCGTCCGCCTGGTGCGCGACACCCGGTACCTCCAGGTGACCGAGGAGGACCGCGTCACGCAGATGTCCAACACGGCGTTCGATGCGTCGACGTTCGAGCTGTGGGGCGCGCTGCTGAACGGGGCGACCCTGCTGGGCGTACCGAGGGAGGTGGCGCTGTCACCGAAGGCACTGGCCGCGTTCCTGCGCGAGCAGCAAGCGAGCGTGGTGTTCGTGACGACGGCGCTCTTCAATCAGGTGGCGGCTGAGTGCCCGGACGCGTTCCGAACGGCGAAGTACGTGCTGTTCGGTGGCGAGACGGCGGATCCGAGGTGGGTACGGGAGGTGCTGCGGAAGGGGGCTCCCGAGCGACTGCTGCACGTGTACGGCCCGACGGAGAACACGACGTTCTCGACCTGGCTCGAGGTGAAGGACGTGCCGGAGAGGGCCGCGTCGGTGTCCATCGGCAAGCCCATTTCGAACTCGGAAGCCTACGTGCTGGACGAGCGGATGCGGCCGGTGCCGTTCGGCGTGGTGGGCGAGCTGTACGTGGGTGGAGAGGGCCTGGCGCTCGGGTACCTGAACCGGCCGGAGCTCACGGCGGAGAAGTTCGTCGCTCATCCGTTCAGCGCGGAGCCGGAGGCCCGGCTGTACCGGACGGGGGATCTGGTGAAGTACCTGCCGGATGGGAACCTCGAGTTCCTGGGGCGGCGGGATGCTCAGGTGAAGGTGCGCGGCTTCCGTATCGAGCTGGGGGAAATCGAGGCGGCGCTGGCGAAGCATCCCGGTGTGGGCGAGGTGGTGGTCACCGCCCGGGACGAGGGACTCGGCGGCAAGCGGCTGGTGGCCTACGTGGTGCCACGCTCGGGTCAGGAGGTGGATGCGGGAGCACTGCGGGCCGCCCTCAAGAAGGTGCTGCCCGAGCACATGGTGCCCTCGGCCTTCGTGGTGCTGGAGGCCCTGCCACTCACGCCCAATGGAAAGGTGGACCGCAAGGCCCTGCCGGCCCCCGAGGCGGAGGGGACGGCGCGCGAGGGATACGTGGCGCCGAGGACGGAGCTGGAGCAGCGGGTGGCGGATATCTGGGCGCCTCTGCTGAAGCAGCGCGTGGGGGCACTCGACAACTTCTTCGAACTGGGTGGGCACTCGTTGCTGGCCGCGCAGGCGGCCACGCGTTTGCGTGAGGCGCTCGGGATGGAGCTGTCGGTGCGCGTGCTCTTCGAGGCCCCGACGGTGGCGGAGCTGGCCGCGCGCCTCGAGTCGATGCGGGGGAGAACGGCGGGGATCGTGGCTCCTCCCCTGGTGCCAGTGCCCCGGGGCGGGGATCTCCCGCTGTCCTTCGCACAGCAGCGGCTGTGGTTCCTCGAGCAGTTCGAGCCCGGTGGGTACTCGTACAACGTTCCCGTCGCCACGTGGTTGAAGGGCTCGCTCGATGTGACCGTGCTGGAGCGGTGCTTCGCGGAGATCGTCCGGCGACACGAGGTGCTGCGGACGACGTTCTCGGAGGTGAACGGGCAGCCCGTGCAGCGGATTGCTCCCGAGCTGGTGCTCTCGGTTCCCGTGGAGGAGCTGGAGGGGTTGCCCGCCAGCGCCATCAAGCAGCGCGTGGAGGAGGAGGCCCGCTGCCCGTTCGACCTGGAGAAGGGGCCGCTCATCCGGGTGCGGCTGCTGCGTGTGGCGGCGGACGAGCACGTGCTGATGCTCGTGATGAATCACATCGTCTGCGACATCTGGGCGCTCGGCGTCCTGTTGCGCGAGCTGGAGACGCTGTACCAGGCCTTCTCCTCGGGAGCGGCGCCTTCGCTGCCTTCGCTGCCGGTCCAGTACGCGGACTTCGCGACGTGGCAGCGCGAGTGGTTGAAGGGGGACGCGCTGGAGCAGCAGCTCTCCTGGTGGAAGCAGCAGCTCGCCGGAGCGCCTCCGGTTCTGGAGTTGCCGACGGATCGGCCCAGGCCTCCCGCGCAGACCTTCCACGGGGCGCACCTGGAGTTGCCACTGCCCTCCAGTCTGTCCACCTCGGTCCAGACGCTGAGCCGTCAGGAGGGCGTCACTCCGTTCATGACGTTCCTGGCGGCCTACCAGGCGTTGCTGGCGCGCTACAGCGGGCAGACGGACTTCGTGGTGGGCTCGCCCATCATCGGGCGCAACCGGCGCGAGGTGGAGGGGCTCGTCGGCTGCTTCCTCAACACGCTGGCGCTGCGGATGGACACGTCCGGGGACGTGAGCTTCCGGGAGCTCCTGGGTCGGGTCCGGAAGACCTGTGTGGCTGCCTTCGCCCACCAGGACATGCCCTTCGAGCAGTTGGTGGACGCGCTCCAACCGGTGCGAGACCTGAGCCGCTCTCCGCTCTTCCAGGTCATGTTCGCTCATCAGCTCATGCCACCCGCGTTGTCCCTGCCGGGGGTCTCCGCGAGTGAATTCCCCTTCGAGCCCGGGATGGCGAAGTTCGACCTGACGCTGTTCGTGCGAGAGACGCCGAACGGGTTGGTGAGTGTCTGGGAGTACAACACCGACCTGTACGAAGAGGCGACGGTGGAGAGGATGGCGGCGCACTACGTGCGGCTGCTGGAAGGTGCCGTTGCCCACCCGGAGCAGAAGCTGTCGGCGCTGCCGCTGATGAGCGAGGAGGAGCGGAGAAGGGTGGTGGTGGAGTTCAACGACACGGGGGCGCTGTACGCGCCAGCTCGTGGAGTGCACGAGCTGTTCGAGGCGTGGGCGGACAGGAGGCCGGAAGCGGTGGCCGTGAGCTTCGGAGAGGAGAGGCTCACCTACGGAGAGCTGAATCGGAAGGCGAACCGGCTGGCGCACCACCTGAGGACATGGGGAGTGGGGCCGGATGTGCCGGTGGGCCTGTGCGTGAAGCGCTCGCTGGAGTTGGCGGTGGGCGTGCTGGGAATCCTGAAAGCCGGGGGCGCGTACGTGCCGCTGGACCCGGCGTACCCGGCGGAGCGGCTGGCGCTGATGCTCAATGCGTCGCGGGCGCCGGTGCTGCTCACCCAGCGGACATTGAGCGAAGCGCTTCCCCAGAGTGAGGCGAAGCGGCTGTACCTGGACGCGGACGAGAGCGCGTGGGCCGGTTGCAGCGAGGCCAATCCTCAACCCCTCGCGGGCCCGGAAGCACTGGCGTACGTCATCTACACATCGGGTTCGACGGGGGTGCCGAAGGGAGTGGCGATGCACCACCGGCCACTGCTCAACCTCATGAGGTGGCAGGTGGAGCGCTCGGGGGCGAAGAAGACGCTGCAATTCTCGGCGCTGAGCTTCGACGTGAGCTTCCAGGAGTTGTTCTCCACGTGGGGAGCGGGTGGGGAGTTGGTGCTCATTGCCGAGGAGATGAGGCTGGAGGCGAGGGCGCTGCTGGAGAAGATGGAGAGCAGCGGGGTGGAGAGGCTGTACCTGCCGTTCGTGGCGCTGCAGAACCTGGCGGAGGTGGCGGACAGGGAGGGACTGGCACCGAGCAGGCTGAGGGAAGTCATCACCGCGGGCGAGCAGCTGCGAGTGACGCCAGCGCTGAGAGGGTGGCTGGGGAGGATGAAGGGGTGCGTGCTGGAGAACCAGTACGGGCCGACGGAGACGCACGTGGCGACGGCGTACCGGATGGAGGGGGAGCCGGAGAAGTGGCCGGAGCTGCCGAGCATAGGCAAGCCGATAGCGAACACGAGCGTGCACCTGCTGGACGGGAATGGAGAGCCGGTGCCGGTGGGGGTGCCGGGGGAGCTGTACATAGGCGGAGTGGCGGTGGCGAGGGGCTACCTGCATCGGCCGGAGCTGACGCAGGAGAAGTTCGTCCCGGATGTGTTTGGGGAGAGAGGAGAGAGGCTGTACCGGACGGGGGACTACGCGAGGTACCTGGCGGACGGGAACATCGAGTTCCTGGGGCGCAGGGACGCGCAGGTGAAGGTGCGCGGGTTCCGGATTGAGCTGGCGGAGGTGGAGGCGGCGCTGGCCAGACACCCGTCGGTGAAGGACGTGGCTGTCGTTGCCAGAGAGGTGGGTGCCGGAGGAAAGCAGCTGGTGGCGTACGTCGTAGGCAAGGAGGGACAGGCGCCAGGGGCCGGGGAGCTGAAGAGCTTCCTGAAGGAGCGGTTGCCCGAGTACATGGTGCCGTCTGCCTTCGTGCGTCTGGAGGCGTTTCCGCTGACGCCCAGTGGCAAGGTGGACAGGAAGGCCCTGCCCGCTCCGGACTCCACCCGCCAGGAATCGTCGCGCTCCTTCGTTGGCCCACGCACGGCGCTGGAACTTCAGATCGTGCGCATCTGGGAGGAGCTGCTCGGAATCCAGCCCGTCGGCGTGCAGGACAACTTCTTCGAGCTGGGCGGCAACTCGCTGCTGGCGATCCGCCTACTGTCACGCATTCGGACGAGCACGGGACGAAACCTGCCCGTGGCGGCGCTGTTCCAGAACGCGACCGTGGAGCACCTGGCCAGCCTGCTGCGTCAGGAGGCGGGGCCGTGGACTCCACTGGTGGAGCTCCGGGGAGGCGGAGACAAGCGGCCCTTCTTCTGCGTGCACGCGGTCGGGGGAACGGTGCTGGGGTACGTGGAGCTGTCGCGGTTGCTCGGCCCGGATCAGCCCTTCTATGGCTTGCAGTCGAGGGGACTCGATGGAGACCTGCCACCGTGCGAGTCGGTGGAGGAGATGGCGGGGCTCTACATCGAGGCCATCCGGAAGGTGCAGCCGACGGGGCCGTACCTGTTGGGCGGCTGGTCGATGGGCGGGAGCATCGCGCTGGAGATGGCCAGCCAGCTGCGAGGGCAGGGGGAGGACGTGGAGCTGCTCGCGCTCATCGACAGCTATGACCTGTCCTCGGCGGTGGCTCGGTTGTCTCCGGAGCAGCAAGAGGCCTCGCGACTGGCGGCGCTGTTCCACGGGGATCTGCTGAGAGCCGCGGGCCAGGAGCCTCCTGTCTCGGAAGAGACTCTGGCCCGGATGGAGCCAGAGGCGCTGAGCGGAGCCCTGGAGGAAGTCAGCAGGGCCGCGGCCACCGCACCAGGCGCCGGAGTCCAGCCGCTGCAGGCGCTGCATCGGGTGTTCGAGAAAAACCTGCGGGCGGCGTGGAGGTACTCGCCACCGGTCTACCCGGGGACACTCACGCTCTTCGAGGCCAGTGCGTCCGCGCTCCAGCAGCAGGGCGGGAAGCGGTTCGCCGCGAGCGCCGTGGAGGTGAACACGCTGGAGGGTGACCACTACTCCATCCTGCGCGGCCCGCGAGTGGAGGAGCTGGCGGCGCGGCTCAAGTCGTGTCTGGAGCGAGCCCATTCCGCTCGGAAGGAGCGAAACCCATGAGGAAGCCGGTGCGGAGGCCGCCTCCCATGGTGCCGGTGTCTCGCGACGCGCCGCTGCCGCTGTCCTTCGCGCAGCAGCGGCTGTGGTTCATCGACCAGCTCGCTCCCGGGGGCCACACGTACAACGTCCCGTTCTTCGTGCGGCTGAAGGGGTCGCTCGATGTCGCGGCCCTGCAGAAGAGTTTCACGGGGCTCCTCCGGCGGCACGAGTCGCTCAGGACGACGTTCACGTTGGTGAACGGGCAGCCCGTGCAGCGGATTGCTCCGGAACACGGGTTCGTGCTGCCCGTGGAGAGCCTGGGGGGCGTCGCGGAGGGCGAGCGGGAGGAGGTGCTCCGGCGACTCGCGGAGGAGGAAGCGCGGCGCGCGTTCGATCTGGAGAAGGGTCCGGTGATCCGGGCCCGGCTGTTGCGCGTGACGGCGGACGACCACGTGCTACTGCTCTCCAAGCACCACATCGTCAGCGACATGTGGTCCCTGACGCAGCTGGAGCGGGATCTCTCCGCGCTGTACCAGGCGTACGTCAGGGGTGAGGAGCCCGCGTTGCCCGCGCTCCCGGTGCAGTACGCGGACTACGCGATGTGGCAACGGGAGTGGCTGAAGGGCGAGGTGCTCGAGGCGCATCTGGGATGGTGGAAGCAGCAGCTCGCCGGAGCGCCACCCGTGCTGGAGCTGCCGACGGATCGACCCAGGCCTCCCGTGCAGTCGGCGCGTGGTGCGGCTCGGAGGGTGATGCTCTCTCCGGCGCTCTCCGGGGCCGTGAAGGAACTGAGCAGCAAGGCGGCGGTCACGCAGTTCATGACCCTGCTAGCGGGCTTCCATGCACTGCTGGCGCGTTACAGCGGGCAGGCGGACATCGTGGTGGGCTCGCCCATCTCGGGGCGCAACCGGCGCGAAGTGGAGGGGCTCATCGGCTTCTTCACCAACACGCTGGCACTGCGCGTGGATGGTTCCGGAGATATGAGTTTCCGGGAGCTGCTGGGCCAGGTGCGTGAGTCGTGCCTGGGGGCGTATGCCCACCAGGAGCTGCCGTTCGAGCAGCTGGTGGATGCGCTCCAGCCCGCTCGAGACCTGAGCCGCTCTCCACTCTTCCAGGTCTTCTTCGTTCACCAGGGCTCGGTGCCATGCGCTGCGCTGGAACTGCCCGGGGTATCCGCGAGCGAGCTCGTCGTCGAGTCCGGGGTATCGAGATTCGATCTCATGCTGTCGGTGAGAGAGACCCCGGAGGGGTGGCTGTGCATCTGGGAGTACAACACCGACCTGTACGAAGAGGCGACGGTGGAGAGGATGGCGGCGCACTACGTGCGACTGCTGGAAGGCGCCGTTGCCCACCCGGAGCAGAAGCTGTCGGCGCTGCCGCTGATGAGCGAGGAGGAGCGGAGAAGGGTGGTGGTGGAGTTCAACGACACGGGGGTGCTGTACGCGCCAGCTCGTGGAGTGCACGAGCTGTTCGAGGCGTGGGCGGACAGGAGGCCGGAAGCGGTGGCCGTGAGCTTCGGAGAGGAGAGGCTCACCTACGGAGAGCTGAATCGGAAGGCGAACCGGCTGGCGCACCACCTGAGGACATGGGGAGTGGGGCCGGACGTGCCGGTGGGCCTGTGCGTGAAGCGCTCGCTGGAGCTGGCGGTGGGCGTGCTGGGAATCCTGAAAGCCGGGGGCGCGTACGTGCCGCTGGACCCGGCGTACCCGGCGGAGCGGCTGGCGCTGATGCTCAATGCGTCGCGGGCGCCGGTGCTGCTCACCCAGAAGATGCTCGAGGACTCACTACCGGCCAGTGAGGCGAAGCGGCTGTACCTGGAGGCGGACGAGAGCACGTGGGCCGGTTGCAGCGAGGCCAATCCGGAGAGCGTGTCGGGCCCGGAAGCACTGGCGTACGTCATCTACACATCGGGTTCGACGGGGGTGCCGAAGGGAGTGGCGATGCACCACCGGCCACTACTCAACCTCATGAGGTGGCAGGTGGAGCGCTCGGGGGCGAAGAGGACGCTGCAATTCTCGGCGCTGAGCTTCGACGTGAGCTTCCAGGAGTTGTTCTCCACGTGGGGAGCGGGCGGGGAGCTGGTGCTCATTGCCGAGGAGATGAGGCTGGAGGCGAGGGCGCTGCTGGAGAAGATGGAGAGCAGCGGGGTGGAGAGGCTGTACCTGCCGTTCGTGGCGCTGCAGAACCTGGCGGAGGTGGCGGACAGGGAGGGACTGGCACCGAGCAGGCTGAGGGAAGTCATCACGGCGGGCGAGCAGCTGAGGGTGACGCCAGCGCTGAGAGGGTGGCTGGGGAGGATGAAGGGGTGCGTGCTGGAGAACCAGTACGGGCCGACGGAGACGCACGTGGCGACGGCGTACCGGATGGAGGGGGAGCCGGAGAAGTGGCCGGAGCTGCCGAGCATAGGCAAGCCGATAGCGAACACGAGCGTGCACCTGCTGGACGGGAATGGAGAGCCGGTGCCGGTGGGGGTGCCGGGGGAGCTGTACATAGGCGGAGTGGCGGTGGCGAGGGGCTACCTGCATCGGCCGGAGCTGACGCAGGAGAAGTTCGTCCCGGATGTGTTTGGGGTGAGGGGAGAGAGGCTGTACCGGACGGGGGACTACGCGAGGTACCTGGCGGACGGGAACATCGAGTTCCTGGGGCGCAGGGACGCGCAGGTGAAGGTGCGCGGGTTCCGGATTGAGCTGGCGGAGGTGGAGGCGGCGCTGGCCAGACACCCGTCGGTGAAGGACGTGGCTGTCGTTGCCAGAGAGGTGGGCGCCGGAGGAAAGCAGCTGGTGGCGTACGTCGTAGGCAAGGAGGGACAGGCGCCAGGGGCCGGGGAGCTGAAGAGCTTCCTGAAGGAGCGGTTGCCCGAGTACATGGTGCCGTCTGCCTTCGTGCGTCTGGAGTCCTTCCCCCTGACGCCCAGTGGCAAGGTGGACAGGAAGTCGCTGCCGGCTCCGGAGATGGAGGCGACGGGCACGCAGTACGTAGCGCCGCGGACGGTGATGGAGGAGGTGGTGGCGGGGGTCTGGGCGCCGCTGCTGAGCCTGGGGCGCGTGGGGGCTCATGACAATTTCTTCGAGCTGGGTGGGCACTCGCTGCTGGCTACGCAGGTGGCCTCGCGCCTTCGAGAAGTGCTCCAGCTGGATGTGCCGGTACGCCTGCTTTTCGAGTCCGCGACGGTGGCGGAACTCGCGCAACGGCTCGAGTCGGCGGTGGGCGGGGGGCGAGGAACTCGGCCTCCACCACTGGTGCCGATGCCGAGTGACGGTGAGCTGCCGCTGTCCTTCGCGCAGCAGCGCCTGTGGTTCATCGAGCAGTTCGCGCCGGGAGGCTTCGCCTACAACCTGCCGTTCGTAACGAGGTTGAAGGGCAAGCTCGAGGTGGCCGCGCTGGAGCGAAGCCTGACGGAGCTGATGCGTCGGCACGAGGCCCTGAGGACGACATTCGCCCAGGTGGATGGGAAGCCGGTACAGAGGGTGGCCGCGGAGTCGGCGCTCGCGCTGCCCGTGGAGAGCCTGGAGGCGTTGCCGGAGGGGGAGCGCGCCAGAGAGCTCCAGAGGCGCGTGGAGGAGGAGTTCCGGCGCGCGTTCGACCTGGAGATGGGGCCGCTGGTACGGGCACTGTTGCTACGCGTCACCGTAGAAGAGCACGTGCTGGTGCTGGTGATGCACCACATCATCGGGGATGGCTGGTCCCTGGGAGTGCTCGTGCGGGAGCTGGCAGAGCTGTACGAGGCGTTCTCCTCGGGAGCCGAGCCCGCGTTGGCCGCACTGCCGGTGCAGTACGCGGACTATGCCCTGTGGCAGAGGGAGTGGCTGAAGGGAGAGGTACTGGAGGCGCAGCTGTCCTGGTGGAAGGGGAGACTGGCCGGAGCGCCGACCGCGCTGGAGTTGCCGACGGACAGGCCGAGGCCGGCGGTGCAGAGCTTCCGAGGGGCCACGCTGGCGGTGAGGCTGCCCGCGGAGCTCTCGGGAGTCATCCGGGAGCTGAATCGACGGGAGGGCGTCACGCCGTTCATGACGTTCCTGGCGGCGTACCAGGCGCTGCTGGCGCGCTACAGCGGACAGAGGGACATCGTGGTGGGCTCACCCATCGCGGGGCGCACGCAGCGTGAGATGGAAGGGCTCATCGGCTTCTTCGTCAACACGCTGGCGTTGCGCGTGGATGCGACGGGAGAGGTGGGCTTCCGGACGTTGCTGCGCCGCGTGCGAGAGGCCTGCCTGGGAGCGTACGCGCACCAGGACATGCCATTCGAGCAGTTGGTGAATGCCCTGCACCCCGTGCGAGACCTGAGCCGCCCGGCGCTGTTCCAGGTGATGTTCGCCCTCCAGGAGCCATCTCCCACGTTGTCGCTGACCGGTGTCTCCTCGGAAGAGGTCACCTTCGAGGCAGGGCTGGCGAAGTTCGAGCTGACCCTGTTCGTGAGGGAGGGGGCGGAAGGGTGGGAGAGCCAGTGGGAGTACAACACCGACCTGTTCGATGAGGGGACGGTGGCGAGGATGGCGGCGCACTACGTGCGGCTGCTGGAGAGTGCCCTCGCATCCCCGGAGCGGCGCATCGACGAGCTGCCGTTGCTGACGGAAGAGGAGAGACGCCAGCTCCTGGTGGAGTGGAACCAGACGAGAACGGAGTACCCGAGAGAGGCGAGTGTCCACGCCCTGTTCGAGGAGCAGGTGGAGCACCGGCCGGCAGCGGTGGCGGTGGAGTACGAGGGGAAGAGGCTCACGTACGCGGAGCTGAACGGGCGCGCCAACCAGGTGGCCAGGGCCCTGCGACGGCTGGGCGTCACGGTGGGGACGCGAGTGGGGCTATGTGCTGGCCGCTCGGTGGAGCTGGTGGTGGCGACGCTCGGCATCCTGAAGGCGGGTGGAGCGTACGTGCCGCTGGATCCGACGTACCCGGCGGAGCGCCTGTCATTCATGGTGGAGGACACGGCGGTGCCGGTGGTGCTGGCGCAGCCGGAGCTGGTGTCGAAGCTGCCGCCGGTGAGCGCGAAGGTGGTGGAGCTGACGGAGGCGTCCTTCGCGAGCGAGAGCGGGGAGGACCTCGGACAGCGAGTTGCTCCGGAGGCTCTGGCGTACGTGATGTACACGTCGGGCTCGACGGGCAGGCCCAAGGGCGTGTGCATCCCTCACCGGGGCATCGTGAGGACGGTGCGGAACACGAACTACGTTCGGTTCACGGAGCGGGACCGCGTCACGCAGATGTCCAACACGGCGTTCGATGCGTCGACGTTCGAGCTGTGGGGCGCGCTGCTGAACGGGGCGACCCTGCTGGGCGTACCGAGGGAGGTGGCGCTGTCACCGAAGGCACTGGCCGCGTTCCTGCGCGAGCAGCAAGCGAGCGTGGTGTTCGTGACGACGGCGCTCTTCAATCAAGTGGCGGCTGAGTGCCCGGACGCGTTCCGAACGGCGAAGTACGTGCTGTTCGGCGGAGAGGCAGCGGACCCGAGGTGGGTGAAGGAGGTGCTGGAAAAGGGAGCACCGGAGCACCTGGTGAACGGCTATGGGCCGACGGAGGTGACCACCTTCACCTGCTGCTACGGGATGCGGGAGCCCGGGCAGGTGGGGCAGGTGGTGCCGATTGGAAGGCCGGTGTCCAACACGGACGTGTACGTGCTGGACGAGCGGATGCAGCCGGTGCCCTTGGGTGTGGTGGGCGAGCTGTATGCCGGAGGAGATGGGCTGGCGCTCGGGTATCTGGATCGGCCGGAGCTCACGGCGGAGAAGTTCGTCGCGCATCCGTTCAGCGCGGAGCCGGAGGCCCGGCTGTACCGGACGGGGGATCTGGTGAGGTACCGGCCGGATGGAAGCCTGGAGTACCTCGGGCGGCGGGATGCGCAGGTGAAGGTGCGCGGCTTCCGCATCGAGCTGGGAGAAGTCGAGGCGGCGCTGGCGAAGCACCCGGGCGTGGGCGAGGTCGTGGTCACGGCCCGGGAAGACGGACCCGGGGGCAAGCGGCTGGTGGCCTACGTGGTACCGCGCGAAGGCCAGGAGGTGGGCGCGGGAGCACTGAGGGCCCTTCTCAAGCAGACACTGCCCGAGCACATGGTGCCCTCGGCCTTCGTGGTGCTGGAGGCCCTGCCACTCACGCCCAACGGGAAGGTGGACCGCAAGGCCCTGCCGGCCCCCGAGGCGGAGGGGACGGCGCGCGAGGGATACGTGGCGCCCCGGACGGAGCTGGAGCTGGTGGTGGCGGACATCTGGGCGCCCCTGCTGAAGCAGCGCGTGGGGGCACTCGACAACTTCTTCGAACTGGGTGGGCACTCGCTGCTGGCCGCGCAGGTGGCCACGCGCCTGCGTGAGGTGCTCCAGCGGGAGTTGCCCCTGCGGGTGCTCTTCGAGGCCCCGACGGTGGCGGAGCTGGCCGCGCGACTCGAGTCGATGCCGGGGGGCCATCAAGGGCGGCAGCTCTCGCCCCTGGTTCCGGTCCCGCGCGAGGGCGGGTTGCCCCTGTCCTTCGCGCAGCAGCGGCTGTGGTTCATCGAGCAGCTCGAGCCCGGTGGGTTCACGTACAACGTTCCCTATGCCGTGCGGCTGAAGGGCCGGCTGGATGTGTCCGCGTTGGAGCGGAGCCTGCGGGAGATCGTCCGTCGACACGAGTCCCTACGGACGACATTCGTGCAGGTGGATGGACGGCCGGTGCAGCGGATTGCCCCCGAGCAGGTGCTGACGCTGCCGGTGGAGAGCCTGGAGGGATTGCCCTCCGATGCGGTCCGGCTCCGGGTGGAGCAGGAGGCTCGCCGTCCATTCGATCTGGAGACGGGTCCGGTGGTGAGGGTGGTGCTGCTGCGCGCGGCAGCGGACGAGCATGTGCTGGTGCTCGTGATGCACCACATCGCCTGCGACGTCTGGTCTCTGGACCTGATGTTGCGCGAACTGGAGACGCTGTACCGGGCGCTCTCCTCGGGGGAGGAGCCCGCGTTGCCGCCATTGCCGGTGCAATACGCGGACTACGCGACATGGCAGCGCGAGTGGCTGAAGGGCGAAGTGCTGGAGGCGCAACTCTCCTGGTGGAAGCAGCAGCTCGCCGAGGCTCCGCCCGTGCTGGAGCTGTCGACGGATCGGCCGAGGCCCGCCGTGCAGACCTTCCGCGGGGCCTACCTGTCGATGCCCCTGCCCGCGGCGCTGTCCGAGGCGGTGAAGAAGCTGAGCCACGAGGAGGGCGTCACGCGCTTCATGGCGTTCCTGGCGGCGTACCAGGCTCTGCTCGCGCGCTACAGCGGGCAGACGGACATCGTGGTGGGCTCGCCCATCTCCGGGCGCAACCGGCGCGAGGTGGAGGGGCTCATTGGCTTCTTCCTCAACACGCTGGCGCTGCGCGTGGATGCGTCGGGAGACGTGGGCTTCCGGGAGTTGCTGCGCCGGGTGCGTGAGTCGTGCCTGGGGGCATATGCCCACCAGGATCTGCCGTTCGAGCAGTTGGTGGACGCGCTCCAGCCCATGCGCGACCTGAGCCGCTCTCCGCTCTTCCAGGTCATGTTCGTCTACCAGACCGCGCTGACGGTGATGGCACTCCCCGGCGTGTCCGTGGACGAGTTCGCCTTTCAGCCCGGGATGGCGAAGTTCGACCTGACGCTGTTCGTGCGAGAGACGCCGAACGGGTTGGTGAGTGTCTGGGAGTACAACACCGACCTGTACGAAGAGGCGACGGTGGGGAGGATGGCGGCGCACTACGTGCGACTGCTGGAAGGCGCCGTTGCCCACCCGGAGCAGAAGCTGTCGGCGCTGCCGCTGATGAGCGAGGAGGAGCGGAGGAGGGTGGTGGTGGAGTTCAACGACACGGGGGTGCTGTACGCGCCAGCTCGTGGAGTGCACGAGTTGTTCGAGGCGTGGGCGGACAGGAGGCCGGAAGCGGTGGCCGTGAGCTTCGGAGAGGAGAGGCTCACCTACGGAGAGCTGAACCGGAAGGCGAACCGGCTGGCGCACCACCTGAGGACATGGGGAGTGGGGCCGGATGTGCCGGTGGGCTTGTGCGTGAAGCGCTCGCTGGAGTTGGCGGTGGGCGTGCTGGGAATCCTGAAGGCCGGGGGCGCGTACGTGCCGCTGGACCCGGCGTACCCGGCGGAGCGGCTGGCGCTGATGCTCAATGCGTCGCGGGCGCCGGTGCTGCTCACCCAGAAGATGCTCGAGGACTCACTACCGGCCAGTGAGGCGAAGCGGCTGTACCTGGAGGCGGACGAGAGCGCGTGGGCCGGTTGCAGCGAGGCCAATCCTCAACCCCTCGCGGGCCCGGAAGCACTGGCGTACGTCATCTACACATCGGGTTCGACGGGGGTGCCGAAGGGAGTGGCGATGCACCACCGGCCACTGCTCAACCTCATGAGGTGGCAGGTGGAGCGCTCGGGGGCGAAGAAGACGCTGCAATTCTCGGCGCTGAGCTTCGACGTGAGCTTCCAGGAGTTGTTCTCCACGTGGGGAGCGGGTGGGGAGCTGGTGCTCATTGCCGAGGAGATGAGGCTGGAGGCGAGGGCGCTGCTGGAGAAGATGGAGAGCAGCGGGGTGGAGAGGCTGTACCTGCCGTTCGTGGCGCTGCAGAACCTGGCGGAGGTGGCGGACAGGGAGGGACTGGCACCGAGCAGGCTGAGGGAAGTCATCACGGCGGGCGAGCAGCTGAGGGTGACGCCAGCGCTGAGAGGGTGGCTGGGGAGGATGAAGGGGTGCGTGCTGGAGAACCAGTACGGGCCGACGGAGACGCACGTGGCGACGGCGTACCGGATGGAGGGGGAGCCGGAGAAGTGGCCGGAGCTGCCGAGCATAGGCAAGCCGATAGCGAACACGAGCGTGCACCTGCTGGACGGGAATGGAGAGCCGGTGCCGGTGGGGGTGCCGGGGGAGCTGTACATAGGCGGAGTGGCGGTGGCGAGGGGCTACCTGCATCGGCCGGAGCTGACGCAGGAGAAGTTCGTCCCGGATGTGTTTGGAGTGAGAGGAGAGAGGCTGTACCGGACGGGGGACTACGCGAGGTACCTGGCGGACGGGAACATCGAGTTCCTGGGGCGTAGGGACGCGCAGGTGAAGGTGCGCGGGTTCCGGATTGAGCTGGCGGAGGTGGAGGCGGCGCTGGCCAAACACCCGTCGGTGAAGGACGTGGCTGTCGTTGCCAGAGAGGTGGGTGCCGGAGGAAAGCAGCTGGTGGCGTACGTCGTAGGCAAGGAGGGACAGGCGCCAGGGGCCGGGGAGCTGAAGAGCTTCCTGAAGGAGCGGCTGCCCGAGTACATGGTGCCGCGGTTCTTCGTGAGCCTGGAGTCCTTTCCCCTGACGCCCAGCGGGAAGGTGGACAGGAGGGCGCTGCCCGCTCCGGACGTGGAGGGAATGGAGCGGGAAGGGTTCGTGGCCCCCCGGACGGAGATGGAGCAGCGGGTGGCGGACCTCTGGGCTCCGCTGTTGGGCCAGGGGCGAGTAGGGGCACACGACAACTTCTTCGAGTTGGGTGGGCACTCGTTGCTGGCGATGCAGGTGACGTCTCGCCTGCGTGAGGAGCTCCGGGTGGAGCTGCCAGTACGCGTGCTCTTCGAGGCCCCGACGGTGGCGGAGCTCGCGCACCGGCTCGAGTCGATGCCAGGTGGGAAACAGGTGTCCCGGCCTCCTCCGTTGGTACCGGTGCCGAGGGACGGTGCTCTGCCACTGTCCTTCGCGCAGCAGCGCCTGTGGTTCCTGGATCGCTTCGATCCGCGGAGCTCGCTCTACAACCTCGCCCTGGTGCTGCGTCTGGAGGGCGCGCTCGACGTGGGCGCGCTGGAGCGGAGCTTCCGTGCGCTGGTGCATCGGCACGAGGCCCTGCGGACGACGTTCCAGCAAGGTGAGCAGGGCGTGTTCCAGGTCATCTCCTCCTCGGTGGAGCTGCCCCTGGCGGTGGTGGACCTGCGCGAGCTGCCCGAGGGGAATCGTGAGGAAGAGGCGCGGCGGCTGTTCAACGAGGAGGTCCTGCGGCCATTCGATTTGAAGATGGGTCCGCTCCTGCGGGTGACGTTGCTGCGCCTGGGCGAGGCGGAGCACGTGCTGGTCCTGGCGATGCACCACATCGTGTCGGATGGCTGGTCGATGGGGGTCCTCGCCCGGGAGCTGAAGGCCCTCTACGAGGCCTTCCTGGCGGGCAAGGAGTCTCCGCTCGAAGCGCTGCCCATCCAATACGCGGACTACGCGAAGTGGCAGCGGGAGTGGCTCGGTGGAGAGGTGTTGAGCTCCCGGCTCTCCTGGTGGCGCCAGCAGCTCGAGGGGGCGCCGCCGACCCTGGAGTTGCCAACGGACAGGCCGAGACCTCCGGTGCTGCGCTACCGGGGAGCGCTCCATTACCTGACCCTGCCCATGGCGCTGGCGGAGGGACTGCGGAAGCTGAGCCAGCGGGAGGGCGTCACGCTCTTCATGACACTGCTGGCGGGCTTCCATGCGCTGCTGCACCGCTACTCGGGACAGGACGACATCTGCGTGGGCTCGCCCATCGCCGGCCGCAATCATGCCGAGGTGGAGGGGCTGATCGGCTTCTTCGTCAACGTCCTGGTGATGCGGGCGAGAGTGAAGGGAGAAGCGCCCTTCCGGGAGCTGCTGCACCAGGTGAAGGAGACGGCGCTGGGGGCATACGCGCACCAGGAGGTGCCCTTCGAGAAGCTGGTGGAGGAGCTGAAGCCCGCGCGCGACACCCGCCGCACGCCGCTGTTCCAGGTGGCGTTCGCCCTGCAGAACACTCCGTCGCCAGAGCTGGCTCTGCCGGGAATCGTGTCCCGGTCGTTGAGTCTGGCCGGCCAGACGTCGAGGTTCGACCTGACGCTGTCTCTGAGGGAGACCGCGGCGGGACTGGAGGGCGTGGTCGAGTACAGCACCGACCTGTTCGAGGCCTCCACCATCGACCGGATGTTCGGGCACCTGCGGACGTTGCTGGAAGGCGTGGTGGCGGATCCCGGACGCCGCGTTGGTGAGCTGCCGTTGCTGACCGAGGAAGAGCGGCGGCGGGTGTTGGTGGAGTGGAACCAGACGCGAACGGAGTACCCGCGCGAAGCCAGCGTCCACGCCCTGTTCGAGGAGCAGGTGACGCTCCGGCCCGGAGCGGTGGCGGTGGAGTACGAGGCCCGGCGACTCACGTACTCGGAGCTGAACCATCGAGCCAACCAGGTGGCCAGACACCTGAGACGGCTGGGCGTCACGGTGGGGACGCCGGTGGGACTGTGCTCGGCGCGTTCGCTGGAGATGGTGGTGGCGACGCTCGGCATCCTGAAGGCGGGCGGTGCGTATGTGCCGCTGGATGTGTCCTACCCGGCGGAGCGGCTGGCCTTCATGTTGGAGGACACGGCGGTGCCCGTGGTGCTGGTGCCGCCGGAGCTGACGTCGAAGCTGCCTCCGACGAAGGCGAAGGTGGTGGAGCTGTCGGAGGAGACCTTCGCGCACGAGCGGGGAGAGAACCTCGAGGAGCCGGTGGGGCCGGAGTCCCTGGCGTACGTGATGTACACGTCGGGCTCGACGGGCAGGCCCAAGGGCGTGTGCATCCCGCACCGGGCGATCGTGAGGCTGGTGCGGAACACCCGGTATCTCCAGGTGACGGAGGAAGACCGCTTCACGCTGATGTCGAACACGTCGTTCGACGCGGCGACGCTGGAGCTGTGGGGAGCGCTGTTGAATGGCGCGGCGCTCGTCGGAGTGCCGAGAGAGGTGGTGCTGTCCCCGAGGGCCCTGGCCGCGTTCCTGCGCGAGCAGCGGGCGAGCCACATGTTCGTGACGACGGCGCTCTTCAACCAGGTGGCGGCGGAGAGCCCGGATGCGTTCCGGACGATGAAGTACGTGGTGTTCGGCGGCGAGTCGGCGGACCCGAGGTGGGCGAGGGAGGTGTTGGAGAAGGGGGCTCCGGAGCACCTGCTGAACGGCTATGGGCCGACGGAGAACACGACGTTCTCGACAACGTACGAGGTGCGGGAGGTGCCCGGGGACGCGACGTCGGTGTCCATTGGCAAACCCATCTCGAACTCGGAAGCGTACGTGCTGGATGCGTGGATGCAACCGGTGCCGGTGGGGGTGCCCGGAGAGTTGTACGTGGGGGGGGAGGGCCTGGCACTCGGGTACCTGAACCGGCCGGAGCTCACGGCGGAGAAATTCGTCGCCCACCCGTTCAGCCAGGAGCCGGGGGCGAAGCTCTACAAGACGGGAGACGTGGCGAAGTACCTGCCGGACGGGAACCTCGAATACCTGGGCCGTCGGGATGCGCAGGTGAAGGTGCGCGGTTTCCGCATCGAATTGGGGGAAGTCGAGGCGGCGCTGGCGAAGCACCCGGGCGTGGGCGAGGTCGTGGTCACGGCCCGGGACGAGGAGCTCGGAGGCAAGCGGCTGGTGG
Source organism: Archangium violaceum (assembly GCF_016859125.1). NCBI lineage: Bacteria > Pseudomonadati > Myxococcota > Myxococcia > Myxococcales > Archangiaceae > Archangium > Archangium violaceum. Next base: position 8,535,232 of record NZ_CP069338.1, read on the forward strand.
CCTACGTGGTGCCACGCCAGGAGGTGGCGGTGGGCGCGCTGAGGGCCTTCCTCAAGGAGTCGTTGCCCGAGCAGATGATCCCCTCGGCTTTCGTGTTGCTGGAGTCGCTGCCGCTCACGCCCAACGGGAAGGTGGACCGCGCGGCGCTGCCGGTACCGGAGGCGAGCGGTGAGGCTCGGGACACGTACGTCGCACCCCGGACGGAGTTGGAACAGGTGGTGGCGGACCTCTGGGCGGCCCTGCTGAAGCAGCCGCGAGTGGGGGCTCGGGACAACTTCTTCGAGCTCGGAGGTCACTCGCTGTTGGCGATGCAGGCCGTGTTGCGCCTGCGGGAGACGCTGCGGGTGGAGCTGCCGGTGCGAGTCTTCTTCGAGGCGCCGACCGTGGCGGAGCTGGCGGTCCGGCTCGAGGCCCTGCTCGGAGAGCGGCCGGTGTTCCAGGCTCCGCCGCTGGTTCCCATCCCGAGGGAAGGGGAGCTCCCCCTGTCCTTCGCGCAGCAGCGGCTGTGGTTCATGGACCGGTTGTCCCCGGACAGCCCGCTCTACAACATCTACATGGCGCTCCGGTTGGACGGCGCGCTCGACGTGACGGTGTTGGAGCACTGCTTCACCGAGCTGGTGCGCCGGCACGAATCCTTGAGGACGACGTTCCGGCAGGGGCGGGACGGTGCGGTCCAGGTCATCGCGCCTCCGACGGCGTTGCCGCTGACGACCGTGGACCTGCGCGCGGTGCCTGAAAGGACGCGCGAGGAAGAGCTCCGGATGTTGATGGCCGAGGAGGCCCTCCGCCCCTTCGATCTGACCCGAGGGCCCCTGCTGCGGGTGACGCTGTTGCGTCTGGGCGAGGCGGAGCACGTGCTGGTGCTGGTGATGCACCACATCGTGTCGGACGGCTGGTCGATGGGCGTGCTCGTCCGGGAGTTGAGGGCGCTCTACGAGGCCTTCCTGGCGGGCAAGAAGTCCCCGCTGGAGGCGCTGCCCATCCAATACGCGGACTACGCGAAGTGGCAGCGGGAGTGGCTCCCGGGTGCGGTGTTGAGCTCCCAGCTCGCATGGTGGCGCGGGCAGCTGGAGGGTGCACCGCCCGCGCTGGAGCTGCCGACGGACAGGCCGAGGCCCGCGGTGAAGACATACCGGGGCGCCGTGCAGCGCGTACACCTGCCCCTGAAGCTGGCGGAGGGACTGCGGAAGTTGAGCCAGCGGGAGGGTGTCACGCTCTTCATGACGTTGCTGGCGGGCTTCCATGCGCTGCTGCACCGCTACTCGGGACAGGACGACATCTGCGTGGGCTCGCCCACGGCCGGCCGTGACTGCCGCCAGGTGGAGGGGCTGATCGGCTTCTTCGTCAACATGCTGGTGATGCGGGCGAGGGTGAGGGGAGAAGCGCCCTTCCGGGAGCTGCTGCGCCAGGTGAAGGAGACGGCGCTGGGGGCATACGCGCACCAGGAGGTGCCCTTCGAGAAGCTGGTGGAGGAGCTGAAGCCCGCGCGCGACACCCGCCGCACACCGCTGTTCCAGGTGCTGTTCGTCCTGCAGAACGCCCCGCTGGAGGACCTCACGCTGCCAGGGTTGAAGCTCCAGCCGCTGAGCGTGGAAGGCCACACGGCCAAGTACGAGCTGACGCTGTCGCTGAGGGAGACCGACACGGGCCTGGAGGGCGGTGTCGAGTTCAACACCGACCTCTTCGACGCGGAGACGGTGGCCCGGATGATGGGGCACTACGCGCGGCTGCTGGAGGGCGCCGTCGCTCGCCCGGAGCAGCCCGTGGCGGCGCTGCCCCTGCTGACGGATGAGGAGCAACGGCGGCTCTTGGTGGAGTGGAACCAGACCCGGACGGAGTACCCGCGGCAGGCCAGCATCCACACCCTGTTCGAGGAGCAGGTGATGTTCCGCCCCGAGGCGGTGGCCGCGGAGTACGAGGCTCGACGGCTCACGTACGCCGAGCTGAACCGCCGCGCCAACCAGGTGGCCAGGACCCTGCGGCGGCTGGGCGTGGGCGAGGGGACACGGGTGGGCTTGTGCTCGGGGCGCTCGCTGGAACTGGTGGTGGCGATGCTCGGCATCCTGAAGGCGGGCGGAGCCTACGTGCCGTTGGATCCGTCGTACCCCCAGGATCGGCTGGCTTTCATGCTGGAGGACACGGCGGTGCCGGTGGTGCTGGTGCAGCCGGAGCTGGCGTCGAAGCTGCCCCCGACGAAGGCGAAGGTGGTGGAGCTGTCGGAGGAGACCTTCGCGCACGAGCGGGGAGAGAACCTCGAGGAGCCGGTGGGACCGGAGTCCCTGGCGTACGTGATGTACACGTCGGGCTCGACGGGCAGGCCCAAGGGCGTGTGCATCCCGCACCGGGGCGTCGTCCGGCTGGTGCGCGACACCCTCGCCCTCCAGGTGACGGCGGAGGACCGCTTCACCCAGATGTCCAACACCTCGTTCGACGCGTCGAACCTCGAGCTGTGGGGCGCGTTGCTGAACGGCGCGACCGTGGTGGGCGTACCGAAGGAGGTGGCCCTGTCACCGAAGGCCCTGACCAGCTTCCTGCGCGAGAAGCAGGTGAGCGTGGTGGTCTTGACGACGGCGCTCTTCAATCAGGTGGCGGCGGAGTGCCCGGATGCGTTCCGGACCGTGAAGCACGTGCTGTTCGGAGGCGAGGCGGCGGACCCGAAGTGGGTGGGCGAGGTGCTGCGGTGGAGCGGTGGCGTGAAGTTGCTGAACCTGTACGGGCCCACCGAGAACACGACGAACACGACCTGGTACGAGGTGAAGGAGGTACCCGAGGGCGCGACGTCGGTGCCCATCGGCAGGCCGGTGTCCAACACGGAGGTGTACGTGCTGGACGAGCGGATGCAACCGATGCCCGTGGGCCTGACCGGGGAGCTGTACGTGGGGGGAGACGGCCTGGCGCTCGGGTATCTGAACCGGCCGGAGCTCACGGCGGAGAAGTTCGTCGCCCACCCGTTCAGCACGGAGCCCGCGGCCCGGCTGTACCGGACGGGTGACCTGGTGAAGTACCTGCCGGATGGGAACCTCGAGTTCCTGGGTCGGCGGGACGACCAGGTGAAGGTGCGCGGCTTCCGCATCGAGCTGGGTGAAATCGAGGTGGCGCTGGCGAAGCACCCGGGCGTGCGTGAGGCGGTGGTCTCGGTGAGGGACGACGGCCCCAGCGGCAGGTGGCTGGTGGCCTACGTGGTGCCACGCAAGGGCGAGGTGGAGACAGCGGCGCTGCGCTCCTTCCTCAAGGAGTCCCTGCCCGAGCACCTGGTGCCGTCGGCCATCGTGACGCTGAAGACCCTGCCGCTCACGCCCAACGGGAAGGTGGACCGCAAGGCCCTGCCCGCACCGGACATGCAGCGGACGGGGAGGGACTACGTCGCTCCGGAGTCCGGCCTCGAGCAGTCGCTCGCGGCCATCTGGGCCGAGGTGCTCCGGCTGGAGCGCGTGGGAGCGGGAGACAACTTCTTCGACCTGGGAGGCAACTCGCTGCTGCTGCAGGCGGTGCACGTGAAGGTGGAGGCTCTGATGGGCCGCGAGGTGCCCATGGTCGAGCTGTTCCAGTTCTCCACGGTCCGCGCGCTGGCCGCGCACCTGTCGGGGGCCCCTGGCCCGGTGAGCGTCGGGGACTCCTCCGCCACGGGAGGCAACCGGCGTGAGGGCATGCGCCGGCTCGCACAGCACCGGCGTGGACGTCCGGGTTCGAACTGAGGAGCAACGAACATGGCTGACCAGCACGACACCGCGTCGCAGGACCCGTCCATGGAGATGGCACTCGCCATCGTGGGCCTCTCCGTGCGCGTTCCCGGCGCGCGAGATGCCCGCCAGTTCTGGAGCAACCTCGCGACGGGTGTGGAGTCGATCTCCTTCCTACCCGCGCCCGAGGGACAGGTGGCCGCGGCGGGTGTACTCGAGGACGCCGAGTGCTTCGATGCCGCCTTCTTCGGCTACGCACCAAGTGAGGCCGAGCAGATGGATCCGCAGCACCGGCTGTTCCTCGAGTGCGCCTGGTCCGCGCTCGAGTCGGCCGGGTACGCGCCTCGGGGCAGGCCGATGCGCGCGGGCGTCTACGCGGGAGCCTCCTTCAGTACCTACCTGCTCTCGAGCGTGCTGCCAGACGCGCAGCGGAGCGGGAGGACCCTGGCCGATAGCCTCTTCGGGTGCAGCGGGAACTTCCTCTCGACACGGGTTGCATACGAGCTGGATCTCACCGGGCCCAGCCTGACCGTGCAGACCGCCTGCTCGACCTCGCTGGTCGCGGTCCACCTCGCGTGCCAGGCGCTACTCTCCCGGGAGTGCGATCTCGCGCTCGCGGGAGGCGTGTCGGTCCGCGTTCCCCAGTTGCGTGCGTACTCCTACCAGGAGGGCGGCATCCTCTCGCCTGACGGGCATTGCCGCCCCTTCGACGTCCGGGCCGCTGGCACCGTGGGGGGCAACGGCGTCGGAGTGGTTGTCATCAAGCGGCTCTCCGATGCGATCGCCGACCGCGATCCCATTCGCGCGGTCATCCTCGGCACCGCCATCAACAACGACGGAAGCTCCAAGACCGGATTCTCCGCTCCCTCGGTGGCGGGGCAGGCCGCTGTCATCTCCGAGGCGCAGTCCGTGGCGGGGATCGAGCCGCACTCCATTTCGTACATCGAGGCGCACGGGACCGGCACACCGCTTGGAGATCCGCTCGAGGTCGCCGCGCTCAAGCAGGTGTTCAGCGGGGGCGCACCGGGCTCATGTGGACTCGGTTCGGTGAAGAGCAACATCGGGCACCTGGATGCCGCGGCCGGAGTCACCGGGCTCATCAAGGCGGTGCTCGCGCTCGAGAACCGGACGCTGCCTCCGACGCTGCACTTCAGCTCGCCCAATCCCCGGCTCGGGCTGGAGGGCAGCCCGTTCTACGTGGTGGCCAGGCCGACGCCATGGACGGGGCCAACGCCGCGGTGCGCGGGAGTGAGCTCGTTTGGAATTGGCGGGACCAATGCCCATGCCGTGCTGCGGGAGGCCCCGGCCGTGCCGAGCGACCCGCCCCGGCGCGACGAGGAGTTGCTGCTGCTGTCGGCGAAGTCGGAGGCCGCACTGGAGCGGATGAGCGCCGAGTTGGGCGAGCACCTGGCCCAGGGCGGAGCGCGGTTGGCGGATGTGGCCCACACGCTGCAGACCGGGCGCGCCCGCTTTTCCTGGAGGCGCTTCGTCGTGGGGGGACGTCCCGAGGAGGCCGCGGCCCTGCTTGGGGGTAGAGAGCCGGAGCGGGTGCGCACCCTGGTCGACGAGGTGGAGCAGCGGGGCGCTGTGTTCCTGTTTCCCGGAGGAGGCTCGCAGCGGGTGAACATGGGCACGGACTTCCTGCGCGAGCCGGCCTTCCGGGAGGCGCTCGACAGGTGCGCGGAGTTGATGCGCGGTCCGCTCGGGGGAGACCTCCGGGAGGTGATGTTCGCGGGGCCCGAGCGCTTCGACGCCGCGAGCCGGGAGCTGGAAAGGCCCCTGTGGGTGCAGAGCACGCTCTTCGCGTGTAACTGGGCGATGGCGCAACTGTGGCTGTCCTGGGGAGTGCAGCCGGAGGTGGTGCTCGGCCACTCGCTGGGAGAGTACGCAGCGGCGTGCCTGGCGGGCGTCTTCACCCTGGAGGAGGCCTGCTCGCTGATGGTGGTGCGCGCCCGGATGGCGGAGCAGATGCCGCCGGGGGCGATGGTGTCGGTGCTCGCGCCGCTGGACGAGGTTCAGCCGTTGTTGGGCACGGCGTTGTCCGTCGCCGCGCTCAACGGGCCCGCGACGTGTGTCCTCTCGGGGCCGCCGGAGGCCGTGGAGTCCCTCGAGCGGACACTCGAGGAGAGAGGGGTGCAATTCAAGCGGGTGCGCTACGGGAGGGCGGCGCACTCGGCGATGCTCGAGCCGTACCTCGCGGACTTCGCGAAGGTGGTGGAGCGGGTGAAGCTGCGGCCACCGAAGCTGCCGGTGGTGTCGAGCGCCACCGGCCGTTGGTTGAGCGAGCGGGAGGCAACGGACCCCGCGTACTGGGTGCGCCACCTGCGCGACACCGTGAGGTTCTCCGAGGCGCTGGAGACGCTGCTCACCTCCGGAGAGAGGGCGTTGATAGAGGTGGGGCCGGGCTCCACGCTGGGCTCGCTGGTGCGGCAGCACCCGGCGCGTACGTCACAACCGGTGCTCGCCACGCTTCCGGGTGGAGCCACCGCGCGGAGCAGCCCGCTGGCGCCGCTCGGTGAGGCGTGGCTCGCCGGGGTTGCCATCGACTGGGAGCGCTTCCGGGCGGGGGAGCGTCGCCGTCGGGTTCCCCTGCCGACCTACAGCTTCGACCGTGAGCGGTACTGGCTCGAGCCCGAGGCCTCTACTTCCGTGGACACCGCCTCTCGCGAGGAGCGGCGCTCCACACCCCGGCCTTCCGTGTCCGTGACGCAGAGGAGTGCTCGCAAGGGTGGCCCTCCGGCGCCAGCGCGCAACGCCACCGAGCAGGCGCTGGTCGAGTGCTTCTGGGAGCTGTTCCGCATCGAGGGGATTGGCATCCACGATGACTTCTTCGCGCTCGGGGGCGACTCGCTCATGGGGCTTCGCCTGACGGGGCTGATCGGCCAGCGCCTTGGTGTCCGGCTGCCGCTGAAGACCCTGGTGGAGGCGCCGACGATCGCCGCGCTGGCGGAGAAGCTCGGCGGCACCCGCGAAACGGCTGCGCCGGTTCGTGCGAGCTGCCTCGTGCAGCTCCATGAGGGGTTGCACGGGCCGGCGCTCTTCTTCCTCCACGCGATGGCGGGACAGACGTTCTTCTACCGGCAGCTGGCGCGGCTCGCCGCGTCCTCTCGGCCCTCCTACGGGATCGAGCCGCCGGGTCTGGAGGAGGGGAGGCAGGCACCCACCACCGTCGAGGACATGGCGTCGTATTACATCGAAGCCGTGCGTGCGGTGCAGCCCACGGGCCCGTACCTGTTGGTGGGCGCGTCCTTCGGAGGGCTGCTCGCGTACGAGATGGGCCGCCGCCTGTCCGCGGAGGGACATGCGGTGCCGGTGTGCGCGTTGCTCGACTCGCCCGGCCCGGGGCGCCTCCCTCCGCCACCCAGGGACGAGGCGGAGCTGCTCGAGTTCGCGCGGGCGGGCATGCAGCCCGGGGCGCCCGAGCAGGAGCGCCAGTTGTTCCGGATGTGGAAGACCCATATCGAGGCCATGTACCGGTACACGGCCCCACGCTGGGAAACGGGCGAGCTGCAGTTCTTCCGCGCCGCCGAGCTTCAGCCGCGAATGCCGGACCACCTGGAGCTGCCCTGGCTCGACCGCTGCTCGGCGGTGCGGGTCGAGGTCGTCTCCGGGAACCACACGAGCATGATGCTCTCGCCGCACGTGGAGGGACTGGCGGCGCGGCTCAGGGCCTGCCTGGAGCGAGCCCATGTCTGAAGCCGCCCTGCCCACTCCCGTGCGCCACACGCAGTTCGACAAGTGGCTCATCACCCTGTCGGTGTCGTTCGGCACCCTGATGTCCACCGTCGACTCGGCCATCGTCAACGTGGCCCTGTCGCAGATCCGCAGCTCGATTGGCGCCACGGTGCAGGAGATCACCTGGGCGAGCACCAGCTTCATCATCGCCACGGTGCTGGTGCTGCCGCTCACCGGCTTCTTCAGCCGGCTCTTCGGCCAGAAGCGCACCTATCTGGCGTGCCTGGCCATCTTCGTCGTCAGCTCGTTCCTGTGCGGGATCGCCTGGAGCCTGCCCTCGCTGGTCGTCTTCCGGGCGTTGCAGGGCATCGGTGCGGGAGCGCTCGTCCCCACCGAGCAGGCCATCCTCCGCCAGACCTGGTCCCCCGAGGAGCAGGGCATGGCCATGGGCATCTTCTCGGTGGTGATCACCGTGGGCCCGGCCATCGGCCCCACGCTCGGCGGCTACATCGTCGACAACTTCCACTGGTCGTGGATCTTCTTCATCAACCTCCCCCTCGGGCTGATCGGCTTCCTGCTGGTGTGGCGCTTCGTCCACGAGCCGGAGGACGTGCTCGCCGCCAACAAGGCCGCCGCCGCGATCCAGCGCCGCAACATGGACTGGGCTGGCATCGCCCTGATGTGGGTGGGGTTGGCCACGCTCCAGTTCGTGCTGGAGGAGGGGCAGCGTCAGGACTGGTTCGAGTCCACGGAGATCACCGTCTGCACGCTGGTGGCGGGCTTCTGTCTGGCGGCCTTCGTGCTGCGCGAGCTCACCGCCGTGGCGCCCGCGGTGGACCTGCGCCTCTTCGCGGAGCCGGTGTTCTCCTCGGGGGCGGTGCTCGGCGCGGTGATGTTCTTCATCCTCATCGCGAACATGTTCGTGTTGCCGCTCTTCATGCAGGAGATGCTCGGCTTCACGGCCATGCAGGCCGGCATGGCGCTCATGCCTCGCACGCTGGTGATGATCGTGGTGATGCCCATCGTCGGGCGTCTGTACAACCGGATCTCCCCCCGGGTGCTCATCGGCGTGGGGCTGTTCATCATCGGCCTGGGTGTCCACCGCCTGATGCGGGTCTCCCTGGACACGGGGAGGGCGGAGATCATCGGGTCGATCATGTTGCAGGGACTGGGCACCAGCCTGCTCTTCGTCCCGCTCAACGTCGTGGTGTTCGACAAGGTGGCGCGCACCCGGATGGCGGACGCCGCCGGTCTCAACGCGCTGATGCGGCAGATCGGCAGCTCGGTGGGCCTGGCCCTCTTCGCCACCCTGATGACGCGCTACACCGCGGAGGCCCAGGTGGGGCTCTCCGCCCACGTGATCGCCGAGCGCCCCGAGCTGTCCGAGCGGCTCGCCTCGTCCATGAGCGGGCTCGTCGCGGGCGGACTCGAGGGCTTCGAGGCCACGGAGGCGAGCCTTCGCCTGCTGGCGGCCGCCGTCCAGCGCCAGGCGTCACTGCTGGCCTTCAACCGGCTCTTCACGCTGTCGGTGCTGCTGTTCGTGCTGGCGCTGCCGCTCTTGGGATTCCTCTGGCTCTCCCCGGGCAACAAGCCCCGGAAGGAAGCGCCGAAAGAGGAGCGGAACGAAGTTCACATGGATGTGGAGGTTTGACGCGAGATGAGTGGGACACCCCGATTGGTGGAAAAGGAGGCGCCTGCCGTGGGCCCTGGAGCCGAGGAGCTCCAGCGCAAGAACAGGAGCCGCCGGGGATCGATCGTCCTGGGGACGGTCACGGTGGCGGTGCTCGCGGGCATCGGCGGATACATGGTGCTCACGCGCGGGCAGGAGCGCACGGACAACGCCCAGGTGCAGGCGGACCTGGTGCCAATCAACGCCCGCGTGGGCGGTCCCGTGCTGCGCGTGGCCGTGGAGGACAACGCCCGGGTGAAGAAGGGCGATGTGCTGGTGGAGATCGATCCGCGCGAGTACGCCGTCCGCGTGAAGCAGGCCGAGGCGGAGCTGGTGTCGGCCCGGGCGCAGGCGCAGGCGGCCGATGCGCAGATGGACGTGGCGGAGGCCAGTGCCCGGGGTGGCCGCTCCACCGCGCGCGCCGTGGTGTCCACCAGCACGGCGGGGGTGAGCAGCGCCGAGGCCCAGGTGGAGGTGGCTCGCGCGGCCGTGGCTCGCGCGGAGGCCGAGGCGCAGCGCAACGCGTTGGAGCTCGAGCGTGTGCAGCAGCTGCGCATGTCGGAGATCTCCTCCCAGCAGGAACTCGACAATGCCCGGACCAACCACGAGGCCGCGCAGGCGTCACTGGCCGGGGCGCGTGCCCAGCTCGCCGCGGCCGAGCAGGCCCGGGCGGTGGCGCTCAGCAAGGTGGCCGAGGCCCAGGGTCAGTTCGATCAGAACGCTCCGGTGGACGCGAAGATCGCCGTGGCCCGTGCCAGCGCCGAGCTGGCCCATGCCCGGGTGACCGCCGCCGAGGCCGCGTTGGAGCAGGCCCGGTTGCAGCTCGAGTACACCCGCATCCTCGCTCCCGCGGACGGGCAGGTGTCCAAGCTGAGCATCCGCGAGGGGCAGCTCCTGTCGGCGGGACAGCCGGTGGCGAGGCTCGTGCCGCCCCGGACGTATGTGATCGCCAACTTCAAGGAGACCCAGGTCGGACACATCCGCCCGGGCCAGCGGGTGGAGGTGAGGGTGGATGCCTTTCCGGGCCGCACGTTGACGGGTCTGGTGGAGAGTCTTTCCGGCGGGACGGGGGCCAGCTTCTCCCTGCTGCCGCCGGACAATGCCTCGGGCAACTTCGTGAAGGTGGTTCAACGCGTGCCCGTGCGCATCTCCTGGAAGGACTCCCCCGGGGATCTGCCCTTGCAGGCTGGCTTGTCGGCGGAGGTCACCGTCTTCACCTCCGCCAATTAGGATCGGGATGTATGATGTTTCATGTTTATGATTGTCATTGTGTTTGATGTTGTGATGAAAGGAAGACTTCATGAGCGTCGACAATCCCCCCAGTACGCAGATGGAGCAGAAGCTCGCCGGTTATTGGAGTGAATTGCTGGGTCTCTCGGAGATCGGGCGGGGAGATCATTTCATCTCGCTGGGTGGCAATTCCCTGCTCGCCACCATGCTCGCCAACCGTATCGAGGAGGACCTGGGAGTCCGCCCCATGATGGGTGAGCTGTTCAGCACGCTCGAGGAGGTGGCCACGATCTGCGAGCAATTGGTGCGGGAGCAGTCGGAGGCGGAGGGATGAGCTACGAGTTGTCCCACCTCCAGGCCCTGGAAGCGGAATCCATCTTCATCATCCGGGAAGTGGTGGCCGAGTTCGCCCGGCCCGTCCTCCTGTTCTCCGGGGGCAAGGACTCGGCGGTGATGCTGTGGTTGGCCGAGAAGGCCTTCGCCCCGGCCCCGCTGCCCTTTCCGCTCCTGCACGTGGATACCGGGCACAACTTCCCCGAGGTGCTCGCGTACCGCGATGAGCGCGCGGCCTCGCTGGGTGCTCGCCTGGAGGTGGCCTCCGTTCAGGAGTTCATCGACTCGGGCCGCCTCGTGGAGGAGAAGGGGCCTCGCGCCTCGCGCAACCGGCTGCAGACGGCGCCGCTGTTGGATGCCATCGAGAGGCACCAGTTCGATGCCGTCTTCGGTGGCGCCCGCCGTGACGAGGAGAAGGCACGCGCCAAGGAGCGCGTCTTCTCCTTTCGCGACGAGTTCGGTCAGTGGGATCCGAAGAACCAGCGCCCGGAGTTGTGGAGCCTCTACAACGGCCGCCACCGCCGCGGGGAGCACATCCGCGTGTTCCCCCTGTCCAACTGGACCGAGATGGACATCTGGCAATACATCGACCAGGAGCGCATCCCGCTCCCGTCCATCTACTTCAGCCACCGGCGCGAGGTGTTCCGCCGCGATGGCATGTTGATGGCGTGCTCGCCCTTCCTGCCGCTGATGCCGGGGGAGAAGGCGATGACGGCCCAGGTGCGCTTCCGCACGGTGGGCGACATGACGTGCACCGCCTGCGTCGAGTCCACCGCCACCACGGTGGAGCAGGTGATCCAGGAGGTCGCCGCGTCCCGCGTCACCGAGCGTGGCGCCAGCCGGGCGGACGACAAGTTCAGTGAGACGGCCATGGAAGACCGTAAGCGCGAGGGATATTTCTAATGGAGCTGCTCAGGTTCGCCACGGCCGGCTCGGTCGACGATGGGAAGAGCACCCTCATCGGCCGTCTGCTCTACGACACCAAATCCATCTTCGAGGATCAGCTCACGGCGGTGGAGCGCACCAGCAAGGCGCGCGGGGACGAGTACGTCAACCTGGCGCTGCTCATGGACGGTCTGCGCGCCGAGCGCGAGCAGGGCATCACCATCGACGTGGCCTATCGCTACTTCGCCACCCCCCGGCGTAAGTTCATCATCGCGGACACCCCGGGCCACATCCAATACACGCGCAACATGGTGACGGGCGCCTCCACCGCGGACCTCGCCCTCATTCTCGTGGATGCGCGCAAGGGCATTCTGGAACAGACGCGGCGTCATGCCTTCATCGCCTCGCTGCTGCGAGTGCCCCACGTGGTGCTGTGCATCAACAAGATGGACCTGGTGGACTTCAGTGAGTCCGTCTTCGAGTCCATCAAGGACGAGTTCCGCAAGTTCTCCATGAAGCTGGAGCTCACGGACCTCACCTTCATCCCCATCTCCGCGCTCAACGGCGACAACGTGGTGACGCGCTCGGAGAAGATGCCTTGGTATCAGGGCCCCGTGCTGCTGCATCACCTGGAGAACGTGCACATCGCCTCGGATCGCAACCTCATCCAGGTGCGCTTCCCGGTGCAGTACGTGTCGCGGCCCATCTCCAAGAAGCTCCATGACTACCGGGCCTGGTCGGGGCAGCTCGTGGGCGGAGTGGTGCGGCCAGGGGACGAGGTGATGGTGCTGCCCTCGGGCTTCACCTCCCGCATCCGCACCATCGAGCTGGCCGGCAAGCCCGTGGAGGAGGCCTTCCCTCCCATGTCCGTCACCATCTCGCTGACGGATGAGCTCGACATCAGCCGTGGTGACATGCTCTGCCGGCCGGGAAATCCGCCCACCGTCGCGCAGGATCTCGACGCCATGGTGTGCTGGCTGGTGGAGCAGCCGCTGCGGCCCGGGGTGAAGCTGGCCCTCAAGCACACCACGCGCTCGGCTCGCGCGATGGTCAAGGGCATCCAGTACCGCATCGACGTGAACACGCTTCACCGGGACGAGCAGTGCGGCGCCCTGAAGCTGAACGAGGTCGGCCGGGTGTCGTTGCGGACGACCGTGCCGCTCTTCTTCGACGAGTACCGGCGCAACCGTCACACCGGCAGCTTCATCCTCATCGACGAGGGGACGAACGCCACGGTGGGCGCCGGAATGATCAATGGCCCCGCGACGTGAGCGTGGGGTGTTCGGGAGACATCCGTGAGTCATCAAGCTTCTGCAGCAGAGCCGTCGCCCGTGGCCGGCTCGAATCGATCTCGAGGCTTCATTCTCTGGTTCACCGGCATGTCCGGGGCGGGCAAGAGCACGCTCTCCCAGGCGGTTCGCCGCCGGCTGGAGGGGCAGCACTCCGTGGAGGTGCTCGACGGGGATGAGGTCCGCACCTTCCTCTCGCGAGGGCTGGGCTTCACCCGGCCCGACCGCGAGGAGAACATCCGGCGCATCGGCTACGTGGCGCGAGTGCTCGCCCGGCACGACGTGGCGGTCATCTCCGCGGCCATCTCGCCCTACCGCGAGTCGCGCAACGAGGTGCGGCGGCTGGCCACGGAAGCGGGGCTCCCGTTCATCGAGGTGTATGCGCAGGCCAGTCTGGACACGCTCGTCCACCGGGATGTGAAGGGGCTCTACAAGAAGGCCCTGGCGGGGGAGATCCCCCACTTCACGGGCATCTCGGATCCGTATGAGGCGCCCGAGTCACCCGAGGTGACGGTCCGCACCGACTCGGAGACGGTGGAGGCGGGGGTGGAGCGCATCCTCGCCGCGCTGAGGGAGCGCGGACTCACCGCGCAGCGCTGAGGCTACCCCTCCAGCAGCGCGCGCCAGTCCTGGCGTGCATCTCCGAAGGCGAGGAAGGACGGGTTGGTGAGCTGTTCCTTGTTGTAAACGAACCGCCGGCCCTCCAGGTCCGTCACCGCGCCTCCGGCGGCTTCCAGGACGCACTGGGCCGCTCCGGTGTCCCACTCGCAGGTGGGCTGGAGCCGCGGGTAGAAGTCCGCCCGGCCCTCGGCGATCAGACAGAACTTGAGCGAGCTGCCCATGTTGGCCGTGCTCGCCGTGGTGAGCCGCTTCAGCAGGGCCTCCACGCGCGGGCCCGCGTGATCCTTGCTCGCCACGATGACGAGCCGGTTCATCTCCGCGGGCCGGGTGTGGATGGCCACCGGCGCCTGGCCGGCCTGGGCCACGAAGGCGCCACCTCCCTTGCTGCCCCAGTATGTGACTCCCGAGACGGGGACGTGCACCACGCCCAGCACGGGCTCGGTGCCGGAGATGAGGGCGATGTTCACGGTGAACTCGCCGGTGCCCTTGAGGAACTCCTTGGTGCCGTCGAGCGGATCCACCAGCCAGAAGGTGTCCCACTTGCGCCGCTCGGAGATCTCCGTCTCGCTGGACTCCTCGGAGAGCACCGGGACGCCGGGCGTCAGACGGTGCAGGGCCTCGAGGATGAGGGTGTGCGAGGCCTTGTCCGCCGCCGTCAGCGGGGAGTCGTCACTCTTGCGCTCGACGGAGACGGCGCCCCCGTAGAAACCGAGCGTGGCACGTCCCGCCTCCTGGGACATCTCGCGCACGGCCGACACCAGCGTTTCGTCAATCCTCGTCATGAGCTGAACGGTCCTTTCCTGAACAGGATCGCCGGTTACTCCCAGGCGTGGAAGTGGTTTAGAGAGACGACATGAAATTGATCGGAGCGGGATTCGGACGAACGGGGACGACGTCGCTCAAGGCCGCACTGGAGGAGCTCGGCCTTCGGCGCTGCTACCACATGACGGAAGTGTTCGAGAACCCATGGCATGTTCCCCTCTGGACCGCCGCGAACGAGGGCAGGCCGGTCGACTGGAAGCGGCTGTTCCAGGGCTATGAGGCGACGGTGGACTGGCCCGGGTGCTCCTTCTACAAGGAGCTGATGGAGGTCTTCCCCGACGCGAAGGTGCTGCTCAGCGTGCGCGATCCGGAGAAGTGGTACGAGAGCACGTACAACACCATCTACAGTGGCCCGCGGAGGTTCCCCGCCTCGGTCCTCAAGAAGGTCATCCCTCCCGTGCGGAGGATGTCGCGCATGGCCGAGGGCATCGTCTGGGAGCGCACGTTCAAGGGCCGCTTCCAGGACAAGCCCTTCGCGCTCGAGGTCTTCCGCCAGCACATCGAGGACGTGAAGAAGCACGTCCCCGCGGACCGGCTGCTCGTCTACGAGGTGAAGGAAGGGTGGGAGCCCCTGTGCCGGTTCCTCGGCGTCGAGGTTCCCAACAAGCCCTTCCCCCGCCTCAACGACACCGCCGACTTCCAGAAGATGATGGGGGCGCGGATGGTGTCCATGCTCCTCCCCTGGCGGAGGACCCGGCGGTCCTGAGGGCTCCCGTCACCCCTGCTTCGCGAGCGCGGTGGCGGGCTGGAGCGTCAGCGTGCCCTCCGCGTGGGCCTCCACCTGCTGCCGCGTGAAGAGCAGCGGGTGGAACTCCACGTTCTGGCTCATCTCCATCAGGTCGTCCCGGTGCGGGTGGTACAGGTGCTCGCTCTGCCCCGGCGTGTGGATGCCCACCGACTTCGAGAAGTCATTCAGGTCGATGATCATCCGGAGCGCCGTACCGTGGACGACCTCGTACGGCCTGCTCCACAGGAAGGACGAGCCGTCCACCGAGTAGTTGTCACCACGCGCGGGCAGCGTCTTGCTGTTGAACGCGCGCCGGACGAACGCCGGGCCGATCCTCCCCAGCGGTGCGTTGATGAACGTCACCGTGTGTACCCGGCCCCACTGCCAGCCGGCCATGTCCGGCCCGTACTTCTGGCTCATCCACTGCACGGCCTCGGCGAAGCTGCGGCGCACCAGCTCGTCCCGCGTCTCCTTCTTCCCCGGCGTCCTCGAGTCCTGGAACCACTCGCTGTCGGGCTTCTCCATCAGCCCGATGACCCAGGGCATGTGCATGCTGCCGTGGCGCTCGTACTCGCTCGCCAGGTAGCGATCCACCAACTCCTTGCCGAGCTTGTTGCTCAGCAGGTTGCGCAGCAGGGTGATGTACCAGCTCTGGAACACCGTCGCGCCGATGCGGTCCGTCTCGAAGCGCAGATCCCAGGACTTCACCTCGTCGAGCGCCTTCGTCTGCAGGGCGTCCGCCGGCTGGGCCGCCGCCAGCAGGTAGGGCCGCAGGGCCTCGGCCGGCAGCGAGTACGTCTCCGCCTGGATGCGGCGCATGTCCTCGACGGTGTGCTTCGTGCTCGCCGCCAGCAGGTCCGTGATGCGCTTCGCGCGGTACCCCGGGAACCAGTTGTGGGCGATCAGGTAGGGGTAGTCGTCCGAGGTGATCTTGTTGTTGGCCGTGGCCGCGAAGCCCGCGGGCGGGTTGAGCGAGGCCGGGAGATCCTGGAAGGGAATCCACCCCTGCCACTCGTACTCGCCCGTCCAGCCCGGCACCGGCACGAGCCCCTGGTGCCCCGCGGAGCGGATGGGGATCTTCCCCGTGGCCTGGTAGCCGATGTTGCCCTCCACGTCCGCGTACACGAAGTTCTGGCCCGGGCTCTCCCACAGCTCGAGCGCCGCGCGGAAGTCCTTCCAGCTCCCCGCCACGTTCATCTGCAGGAGCGCCTGGAGCAGCGGCCCGCTGTCGTGCAACGCCCAGCGCAGCGCCAGGGGCTCCGAGTCCGGCTTCACCTGCGGGCCGAGCACGCCATTCATGATGGGGCCGTGCCGGGTGAGGCGGATCTCCAGCGGCACCGGTGCGCCACCCTTGACCGGAATCTGCTCGCGGAGGACCTCCAGGTCGTGCCACTCGCCCTTGAACTCGTAGCGCGTGGGGGCCTTCGGATCGTCCAGCTTCTCGATGTAGAAGTCCTGGGTGTCCGGGCCCAGGTTGGACATGCCCCAGGCGATGCGCCCGTTGTGGCCGACCACCACCATGGGGACGCCCGGCAGCGTGAAGCCCACCACGTCGAAGCGCCCGCCGTGCAGACCGCTCTCGTACCAGGTGGAGGGGAGCCCCAGGCCGATGTGCACGTCGTTGGCCAGCAGGGGCTTGCCGCTCGCCGTGCGGTCGCCGTGCACCACCCAGTTGTTGCTGCCGGAGACGATGTTCGGGTCTCCCAGCAGCGCGTCCACCTTGTCCAGCCCCTCCATCTTCGTCACACCGGCCAGGCCCCGGAGGTTCATGGCCTCGGGCGGCACGATGAGCGGCGTCTCCGGCGCGTGCGACGGGAGGATCATCGCGGTGAGCTCCTCGCCCACCTCCGCCAGCAGGCGCGCCCGGAACAGCTCCAGCCGGTGGTTGCCGCCCAGCGCGAGCGCCAGCATGTTGCCTCGCGTCAGGATGTCCACCGGCGTCCAGGGCGCCGGGGTGACGCCGAAGATGGAGCACTCGAGCGGCAGCGGCTCGGCCTTCAGGCGCGCGTTCACGCCCTCGGCGAAGGCCTCCGCGATGGTGCGCGCCTCCCCCTGGACGTGGGCCCAGGCGCGCTCGGCGGCCCGCCGCAGACCCAGGGTGCGCATGATGCGATCCACGGGCAACGCGCCCGGACCCATCATCCCGGCCAGCGTGCCATCGGAGATCCGGCGGCTCATCTCCATCTGCCAGAGCCGGTCCTGCGCCTGCACGTAGCCCTGGGCGAAGAACAAGTCGTGCTCGTCCTTGGCGAAGATGTGCGGTACGCCCCACTTGTCCCGGATGATCTCCACGGGACCGTTGAGACCTGGCGCCGTCAGCGCCCCCTGCGTGCGCGGCCAGCGGCCACGGGCCAGGAAGGGACCCACGCCGGGCGTCGCCGCCGCCACCACCGGCGGGAGCATCTTGAGCATCTGGAACATCTGCCGCAGCTTCTTCATGACTTCGAGCCTCCAGAGGCGGCGGAGAGCGCGGGCTCGCCCTCGGCACCGGGGTTTTCAGGCAGGTGGGTGACAGTCTTGTCCGGGACGGCATCCGGCAGCTCGTGCTCCAGGTTGCGCACGCGCGGGGACAGCCAGGTGACGAGCACGTTCACCCCCATCAACAAGCCCATCACAACGAACAGGAAGCCGATGCCGCGTCCGGGGCCGGTGCCCACCACGCGCCCGACACTCCCCGCGAGCGCTCCTCCCGGAGCCAGCCAGGGCTCGAAGACCCGGTCCGCCAGGGGGCCCGACAGCAGCGTGGCCACGGGCGACACGGCCATGGCGATCATCCGGCGCACGGCGAAGACGCGCCCCTGTACGCCTTGGGCCACCTTGCGCTGCCAGATGCTCTGGCTGGTGCCCATCATCAACGGCATCGTGAAGAGGAACAGCCCCGCGCACAGCGAGACGACCAGCGTGCTCGCGGGCAGACCGCCCCCGAGCAGCACGAGGCCGGACATCAGCTGGAAGCCGAGCACTCCCCGGACCAGCCGCTTGGGGCCGCCCCAGACGCTCATGGTGATGGCACCCGCCAGCATGCCCAGGCCCGCCAGCGAGAGGATCAGCCCCAGCGTGTCCGCGTCCGCGAAGCTCAGCACCAGCGGCGTGATGAGCACCGTCACCAGCCCGTAGAGCAGGTTGGGAAGGATGGAGGCCATCAGCAGCCCGAGCAGCCCGGGCCGCGTCCGGATGAAGCTCCAGCCGTAGGCCACCTCCTGCCTCAGCGAGGGCTTACTTCCGGCCTGCTGGGGCGAGGGAGGCAGGGACGGAAAGCGGACGAGCAGCAGGCTCCCCACGGCGATGACGTAGCTCGCCAGGTCGATCAGCACCACACCCTGCAACCCGATGCGGACCACCAACGCGCCCGCGAGCACCGGCGCGACGATCTGGCTGGCCCCGTTGGCCAGCTCGAGCATGCCGTTGGCCCGGCCCAGGTGCTGCTTGGGCACCAGCTGCGACGTGGCGGCGGCGAGCGCCGGCCCGCGGATCGCCGCGAAGAGCGAGCTCACCGCGAACGGCAGATAGAAGTGCCAGGTCTCGAGCTTCCAGTAGCCGGCCTCGCCCGCGGCGATCAGCCCCCAGATGAAGAACGAGCAGATGCCCGCGCCCAGATCGCTGAGCAGCAGCGCCGTGCGGCGGTTCCACCGGTCCACCAGCGCGCCGGCGATGGGCGACAGCAGCACGTACGGCACGGTGGCGAAGAAGGTGACCAGCGACAGCCTGGTGATGGAGCCGGTGCGCTTGTACACCTCGATGCCGAGCGCGAAGCTGGTCAGCCCCGAGCCGATCAGCGAGAGCAACTGCCCCGCCCAGGTGATGCCGAAGGTCCGCATCGAGCCCTGGGGGGCGATGGGGGTGGGGGTACTCATGCCGCCTCCCGCTGAGCCAACGTCTTCAGGTGATGGGTGAGCCGTTCCGCCAGGGGGGCGGCGTGGGGTTCATTCAGCATCGTGTGATGCGCTCCGGGCACTTCCTGGACCTCGAGCGCGCCGGTGATCCACGCGCTCCAACCCAGTCGGCCATCCGGCGCGACTCCCTCTGGTTGCGTACTGGCCTTGAATAGCACGGCGGAACCCGCGTAGGGACGGGGCTCGTAGCTCTGCTGCGCTCGGATGTGGCGCATGAAGGTCTCGTAGAGCCGCCACGCCTGATCGAGGTCGACCACGGCCCCGCCTCCCACCACGCCACGGGCCTGCTCCAGCACGTAGGCCAGGCGCTCCCGGCCACTGAGTTGCAACAGGCGCTCGGAGTCCAACGGGAGGTCCCGCCAGGACAGCCCGAGGTTGTGGCAGAAGGCGCTCAGCAGGTTCAGCTCGTCCACCTCGCCCTTCTTGCCGGGCGCGTGCGTGTCGAACAGGGTGAGCAGGTCCACCTTCTCGCCGGCGGCCTGGAGCTGCTGGGCCATCTCGAAGGCCAGCACGCCACCGAACGACCAGCCACCCAGGTAGTAGGGGCCGTGGGGCTGGACCTCGCGGATCTGCGCGACGTAGTGGCGAGCCATCGCCTCCACCGAGGCTGGTATCGGCTCGGCGCCGTCCAGCGCGGGGTCGTGCAGCCCGTAGACCGGCCGGGCTGCATCGAGGTGGCCGACCAGATCCGTGTAGCTCATGACGCCACCGCCGGCCGCGTGGACGAGGAACAGAGGCCGCAAGTGGGACTCTCCGGCCCGCAGCTTCACCAGCGCGCGCGGGCCCTCCGAGGCGTCTTGCTGCTGGCGCAATGCCTCGGCGAGGAGCTCGATCGTCGGGTTCTGGAACAGCGTGAGCACGCTTACGCGCCGCTCCAGGACCTGGAACACGCGGGACGTTACACGCGTGGCGAGCAACGAGTGGCCGCCCAGCTCGAAGAAGTTGTCCCGGATGCCGACGCGAGGCACCGAGAGCACTTCGGACCAGATGCCCGCGAGCTGCTCCTCGATAGGGGTGCGCGGGGCGATGTACTCGGAGCCGGAGACCGTGGCCTCCGGAATCGGCAGCGCCCTCCTGTCCACCTTGCCGTTGGGCGAGAGCGGCAACTGCTCGAGCACCACGAAGGCGGAGGGCACCATGTACTCGGGCAGGTGCTCCTTGAGGTGGGCACGCAGCGCTGCCGTGGTGGGCGCCTGCTGCCCCGAGGGCGCGAGGTACGCCACCAGCCGCTTGTCTCCGGGCCTGTCCTCGCGAGCGATGACGATGCTCTGGCGCACGCCGGGGTGCTTATCGAGGACGGACTCGATCTCCCCCAGCTCGATGCGGAAGCCACGCACCTTCACCTGGAAGTCGATGCGGCCCAGGTACTCGAGGTTGCCATCGGCGCGGTAACGCACCAGATCGCCCGTGCGGTACAGGCGAGCGCCGGCCTCCCCACTGAACGGATCCGGGATGAACTTCTCGGCGGTGAGCTCGGGGCGGTTGAGATAGCCGCGCGAGACTCCCACGCCGCCGATGTAGAGCTCGCCCGGCACGCCGATGGGGACGGGCCGCTGGTGCTCATCGAGCACGTAGAGCTGAACGTTGGGCAGCGGCCTGCCGATGGGCGGACGCTGGCCATCCGGGGCGCAGGTGGCCATCGTGGCGCAGACCGTGGTCTCCGTGGGGCCGTAGCCATTGAGGAAGCGGCGCCCAGGCGATGCCCAGCGCGAGACGAGCTCGGGCGAGCAGGCCTCACCCGCGGAGACGACGGTGTGCAGCGAGTCCAGCCCCTCGCTGGGGAGCAGCGCCAACAGGGACGGCGGGAAGGTGACCACGTTGATGGCCTGCTCGCGCAGCAGGGCCACCAACCCGGGCCCCGGCATCAGCGAGTCCCGGCGAGCCAGGCAGAGCGTGGCGCCCGACAGCAGCGTGACGGCGACCTCGGAGACCGAGGCGTCGAAGCTGAACGAGGCGAACTGGAGCACCCGGCTGCCAGGGCGGATGCCGAACGTCCGCGCCTGGGCCTGGACGAGGTTGGGCACTCCGCGGTGGGGCACCATGACGCCCTTGGGCCGGCCGGTGCTGCCCGAGGTGTAGATGATGTACGCGAGGTTGTCCGGTGTGGTCCGGTGCCGCGGCGGCACATCCCCGCGGGCGGACAGGGTCTGCCAGTCCGTGTCCAGCCGGAGCACCTGTCCGGAGAACGCGGGCAGGGTGCCCACCAGGTGCGCCTGGGTGAGGAGGAGCGGCGCCCGGCAGTCCTCCAGCATGAAGGCGAGCCGGTCGGCCGGGTGCGCCGGATCGAGCGGCACGTAGGTCCCTCCGGCCTTGAGGATGCCCATCAGGCCGATGACCATCTCCAGCGAGGGCTCGACGCAGAGGGCGACGGGGATGTCGGGTCCAACGCCGAGACCCCTCAGTGCGTGGGCGAGCTGGTTGGCGCGCGTGTCGAGCTCCCGGAAGGTGAGCGACTGCTGCCCGAAGAGCACGGCGAGCGCGTTGGGCGTCCTCGCGGCCTGGGCCTCGAAGAGCTCGTGGATCGTGGCGTCGCGCGGGGCATCGGCGTGGGTGTCGTTCCACTCGACCAGCAGCTTGCGCTGCTCGGCCTCAGAGAGGAGAGACAGCTCGGAGAGCCGGGTCTCCGGGTGCGCCACGGCGGCCTCGAGCAGGGTGCGCAGGTGCTCCATGGCTCGCACCACGGTGTCGCGCTCGAAGAGGTCGACGTTGTACTCGAGGCCTCCCGCGAAGCCCTCCGGCGTGTCGGTGAGCGCGAGCGTCCAGTCAAACTTGGACGTGCCGCCCGCCAGCGCCACCGGCTCCAGGGTGAGGTCCTGCCGCAGCCTCAGCGCCTCGGTCGGCGCGTTCTGCAGGACGAACATCACCTGGAAGAACGGCGAGCGGCTGAGATCTCGCTGGGGCTGGAGCTGCTCAACGAGCTTCTCGAAGGGCAGATCCTGATGCTCGTAGGCGGCCAGGGTGGTGTCACGCACCTGGAGCAACAGCTCGCGGAAGGTGGCCTGGGGGGAGACGCGGGTGCGCAGGATGAGCGTGTTGACGAAGAAGCCGATGAGGCCCTCGAGCTCGGCGTCGCGGCGGCCCGCGATGGGCGAGCCGACGGAGATGTCGTCCTGGCGCGAGTAATGGTGCAGCAGCACCTGGAAGCCGGCCAGCAGCGTCATGAAGGGCGTGGCACCCAGACGCATGGAGAGCGACTTGATGGACTCGGAGAGTGCCTTGGGCAGGGCTACGCGCACGTTGTCACCCCGGAAGGTCTGAACGGGGGGACGGGGCTTGTCGGTGGCCAGCTCCAGATGCGCCGGAGCGCCGGAGAGCTGCTGCTTCCAGAAGCGCAGCTGCGCGTCGAGGACTTCTTCCTGCAACCAGGAGCGCTGCCAGAGGGCGTAGTCGGCGTACTGGACGGGCAGGGGCGGCAGGGAGGGCTGCTGGCCGGAAGCGTAGGCCACGTAGAGGGTGGCCACCTCACGCACGAGCACGCCCATGGACCAGCCGTCGGAGACGATGTGGTGCATCACGAACACCAGCAGGTGGTCGTCGGCACCCAGGCGCAGCAGGGTGGCACGCAGGAGCGGACCGTTGGCCAGGTCGAAGGGGCGCAGGGCCTCCTGTCGGGCCAGCTCGCGGGCTCTCGCCTCACGCTCGGAGGTGGGCACGTCCTGGAGGTCCACCACCTCGAGCGGGACGGGGAGGGAGGGCGCGATGACCTGAATGGGCTGACCGTCGCGGGAGGCGAAGGTGGTGCGCAGGGACTCGTGACGGCGCACGAGCTCCTCGAAGGCACGCTGCAGGGCCTCGGTGTTCAATGGGCCCGAGAGCCTGTTGGCGACGGGGAGGTTGTAGGCGGGGCTGCCCGGCTCGAGTTGGTCCAGGAACCACAGCCGCTGCTGAGCGAAGGCCAGCGGGATGTCGCCCTCGCGAACGATGGAGCGCAGGCGCGAGGGTTGCGGCGCTCGATGTGAGCGCTGAGCCTCGTCGAGCTTGAGCGCGAGCGCGGAGAGGGTGGGGGCCTCGAAGAGGGCACGGACGGGCAGCTCCACCAGGAAGGCGGAGCGCAGGCGAGAGAGGACACGGGTGGCCAGCAGCGAGTGGCCGCCCAGCTCGAAGAAGTTGTCCTCGGCACCGACGCGAGGCACCCCGAGCACCTCGGCCCAGATGGCGGAGAGCTGCTGCTCGGTGGGGGTGCGCGGGGCGATGTATTCGGTCGCGGAGTCGATGGAGACCTCCGGAGCGGGAAGGGCCTTGCGGTTGACCTTGCCATTGGGCGTGAGCGGTAGCTGCTCGAGCACCACGAAGGCGGAGGGCACCATGTACTCGGGCAGGTGCTGTTTGAGGTAGGCGCGCAGCTCGGCCGTGGTGGGAGCCTCGGTGCTGGAGGGCGTGAGGTAGGCCACCAGACGCTTGTCGCCGGGCCTGTCCTCGCGAGCGACCACCACCACCTGGCGCACACCGGGGTGCTTGTCGAGGACGGACTCGATTTCACCCAGCTCGATGCGGAAGCCACGCACCTTCACCTGGAAGTCGGTGCGGCCGAGGTACTCGAGGGTGCCATCGGCGCGGTACCGGGAGAGGTCGCCGGTGCGGTACATGCGCGAGCCCGGCGTGGAGCTGAACGGGTCAGGGAGGAAGCGGTCGGCGGTGAGCTCGGGGCGGCCGAGGTAGCCGCGGGAGACACCGGCACCGGCGATGAACACCTCACCGGGCACGCCCGTGGGTACCGGCTGCAGGTGCGCGTCGAGGAGGTAGACCCGGGTGCCGGAGATGGGCCTGCCGATGGTGGCGGGCTTGTCGGAGTGGCGGAGGGTGAAGGTGGAGTAGGTGGTGGTTTCGGAGGGGCCGTAGAGGTCGTAGACGAGGGAGAGGCCGGGCTGCTGGTAGAGGTGCTGGACGAGAGAGGAGGCCAGGGGCTCGCCAGCGAGGTTGACGACGCGGACGGAGGAGGGGAGGCCGCCGGAGCGCAACAACTCCGACATAGCGGAGGGGACGGTGTTGACGAGGGAGACGCGATGGGCGGCCGGGAGGCTGGGCAGCTCCAGGGCATTGCCCGCGAGGATGACGGTGCCGCCGAGGCTCAGGGGGAGGAAGAGCTCGAAGACGGAGAGGTCGAAGGCGATGGAGGTGGAGGCGAGCAAGCCGGAGAGGAGCTCCGGGGAGAAGACAGAGCGAGCCCAGAAGAGGAAGGAGACGGCGTTGCGGTGCTCGATGGAGACGCCCTTGGGGCGGCCGGTGGAGCCCGAGGTGTAGATGAGGTAGGCGAGGTTGCCGCTGAAGGCCGCACGCGAGGGATTGTGGGTGGGGGCGCGCGACAAAGTCTCCGCGTCCTTGTCGAGCAGCAGCACATGAGCGGAGTGCGCAGGCAGGCTGTCGGTTACCGCGGACTGGGCGACGAGGAAGCGCAGCTGGGCATCTTCCACGATGAAGCCCAGACGCTCGCGAGGGTAGGCGGGGTCGAGAGGGACGTAGAGGCCGCCGGCCTTGAGGATGCCGAGCAGGCCCACGACGAGGTCGGCCGAGCGCCTGGAGCAGATGCCGACAGGAGTCTCGGGCGTGACGCCGAGAGCACGCAGGGAGTGCGCGAGCTGGTTGGCGCGGGCGTTGAGCTCGGCGTAGGTGAGCGAGCGGGTGCCATCGACGAGGGCCTCGGCGTCGGGCGTGCGCTCCACCTGCGCCTCGAAGAGCTCATGAAGGGTGGCCTCGCGCGGGTAGTCGAGCGGGAGGTCATTCCACTCCACCAGGAGCTTGTGCTTCTCGGCCTCGGGTAGCAGCGGCAGTTCCGAGAGCCGGGTCTCCGGGTTGGAAATGGCCGCCTCGAGCAGGATGCGCAGGTGCTCGGTGGCACGCACGATGGTGTCACGCTCGAAGAGGTCGACGTTGTACTCGAGGCCGCCGGTGAAGCCGTTGGGGGTGTCGGTGAACGCGAGCGTCCAGTCGAACTTGGACGTGCCGCTCGACTGCGGCAACTGGCGCAGGGTGAGGCCCGGCATCTGGATGGCTTCCGCGGGTGCGTTCTGCAGGATGAACATCACCTGGAAGAGAGGCGGGCGGCTGAGGTCGCGCTGGGGCTGGAGCTCCTCGACGAGCTTCTCGAAGGGGAGGTCCTGGTGCTCGTAGGCGGCGAGGGTGGTGTCACGCACCTGGAGCAACAGGTCGCGGAAGGACATGCCGGAGGAGAAGCGCGAGCGCAGGACGAGCGTGTTGATGAAGAAGCCGATGAGGCCCTCGAGCTCGGTGCTGCGGCGGCCGGCGATGGGAGAGCCGACGGAGATGTCGTCCTGGCGCGAGTAGCGGTGCAGGAGGGCCTGGAAGCCGGCCAGCAGCGTCATGAACGGGGTGGCGCCCAGACGCATGGAGAGCGACTTGATGGACTCGGAGAGTTCCTTGGGCAGAGCCAGGCGAACGCTGTCACCCCGGAAGGTCTGAACAGGAGGACGGGGCTTGTCGGTGGCCAGCTCCAGATGCGCCGGAGCACCGTTGAGCTGTTGCTTCCAGAAGCCCAGTTGCGTGTCGAGGACTTCTCCCTGCAACCAGGAGCGCTGCCAGAGGGCGAAGTCGGCGTACTGGATGGGGAGGAGTGGCAGGGAGGGCCGCCGGCCCGCGGTGAAGGCGGCGTAGAGCGCGGCCACCTCGCGCACGAGCACGCCCATGGACCAGCCGTCGGAGATGATGTGGTGCATCACCAGCACCAGCACGTGGTCGTCGGCGTCCATGCGCAGCAGGCTCGTCCGCAGGAGCGGACCGTTGGCCAGGTTGAAGGAGAATTGGGCCTCCTGACGGGCCAGCACCTGGGCCCGGGCCTCACGCTCGGCGGCGGGCACGTCCTGGAGGTCCACCACATCGAGGGGGACGGAGAGCGTCGGAGCAATCAGCTGGACAGGCTCGCCATCACGGGAGGCGAAGGTGGTGCGCAGGGACTCGTGACGGCACACGAGTTCCTCGAAGGCGCGGCGCAGGGCCTCGATGTCCAACCGGCCCGAGAGCCTGAGCGCATAGGGGATGTTGTAGACGGGGCTACCGGGCTCGAGTTGGTCCAGGAACCACAGCCGCTGCTGGGAGAAGGCCAGCGGGATTTCACCCGTGCGAGGCGCGGGCCGTAGCGGAGGTGCTTGCTGTGCACCGCGGGATTGCAGGGCGTTCGCGTCGTCGATCTTTCCCGCGAGCGCGGAAAGGGTGGGCGCTTCGAAGAGGGCGCGGACGGGCAGCTCCACCTGGAAGGCGGAGCGCAGGCGAGAGAGGACGCGGGTGGCCAGCAGCGAGTGGCCGCCCAGCTCGAAGAAGTTGTCCTCGGCACCGACGCGGGGCACCCCGAGCACCTCGGCCCAGATGGCGGCGAGCTGCTGCTCGGTGGGGGTGCGCGGGGCGATGTATTCGGTCGCGGAGTCGATGGAGACCTCCGGAGCGGGAAGGGCCTTGCGGTTGACCTTGCCATTGGGCGTGAGCGGCAGCTGCTCGAGCACCACGAAGGCGGAGGGCACCATGTACTCGGGCAGGTGCTGCTTGAGGTGGGCGCGCAGCTCGGCCGTGGTGGGAGCCTCTGTGCCGGAGGGCGTGAGGTAGGCCACCAGACGCTTGTCGCCGGGCCTGTCCTCGCGAGCGACCACCACCACCTGGCGCACACCGGGGTGCTTGTCGAGGACGGACTCGATTTCACCCAGCTCGATGCGGAAGCCACGCACCTTCACCTGGAAGTCGGTGCGGCCGAGGTACTCGAGGGTGCCATCGGCGCGGTACCGGGAGAGGTCGCCGGTGCGGTACATGCGCGAGCCCGGCGTGGAGCTGAACGGGTCAGGGAGGAAGCGGTCGGCGGTGAGCTCGGGGCGGCCGAGGTAGCCGCGGGAGACACCGGCACCGGCGATGAACACCTCACCGGGCACGCCCGTGGGTACCGGCTGCAGGTGCGCGTCGAGGAGGTAGACCCGGGTGCCGGAGATGGGCCTGCCGATGGTGGCGGGCTTGTCGGAGTGGCGGAGGGTGAAGGTGGAGTAGGTGGTGGTTTCGGAGGGGCCGTAGAGGTCGTAGACGAGGGAGAGGCCGGGCTGCTGGTAGAGGTGCTGGACGAGAGAGGAGGCCAGGGGCTCGCCAGCGAGGTTGACGACGCGGACGGAGGAGGGGAGGCCGCCGGAGCGCAACAACTCCGACATAGCGGAGGGGACGGTGTTGACGAGGGAGACGCGATGAGCGGCCGGGAGGTTGGGCAGCTCCAGGGCATTGCCCGCGAGGATGACGGTGCCGCCGAGGCTCAGGGGGAGGAAGAGCTCGAAGACGGAGAGGTCGAAGGCGATGGAGGTGGAGGCGAGCAAGCCGGAGAGGAGCTCCGGGGAGAAGACAGAGCGAGCCCAGAAGAGGAAGGAGACGGCGTTGCGGTGCTCGATGGAGACGCCCTTGGGGCGGCCGGTGGAGCCCGAGGTGTAGATGAGGTAGGCGAGGTTGCCGCTGAAGGCCGCACGCGAGGGATTGTGGGTGGGGGCGCGAGACAACGCCTCCGCGTCCTTGTCGAGCAGCAGCACGTGAGCGGAGTGAGGAGGCAGGCTGTCGGTTACCGCGGACTGGGCGACGAGGAAGCGCAGCTGGGCATCTTCCACGATGAAGCCCAGACGCTCGCGGGGGTAGGCGGGGTCGAGCGGGACGTAGAGGCCGCCGGCCTTGAGGATGCCGAGCAGACCGACGACAAGGTCGGCCGAGCGCCTGGAGCAGATGCCAACGGGCGTTTCGGGGCCCACGCCCAGGGCACGCAGGCTGTGGGCGAGCTGGTTGGCGCGGGCGTTGAGCTCGGCGTAGGTGAGCGAGCGGGTGCCATCGACGAGAGCCTCGGCGTCGGGCGTGCGCTCCACCTGAGCTTCGAAGAGCTCATGAATCGTGGCCTCGCGCGGGTAGTCGAGCGGGAGGTCATTCCACTCCACCAGGAGCTTGTGCTTCTCGGCGTCGGAGAGCAGGGGAAGCTCGGAGAGCCGGGTGTCAGGCTGAGCCACGGCGGCCTCGAGCAGGATACGCAGGTGCTCGGTGGCACGCACGATGGTGTCACGCTCGAAGAGGTCGACGTTGTACTCGAGACCTCCGGCGAAGCCGTTGGGGGTGTCGGTGAGCGCGAGCGTCCAGTCGAACTTGGCCGTGCCACTCGATTGAGGCAGCTGACGCAGGGTGAGACCCGGCAGCTGGAGGGCTTCCGCGGGTGCGTTCTGCAGGATGAACATCACCTGGAAGAGAGGCGGGCGGCTGAGGTCGCGCTGGGGCTGGAGCTCCTCGACGAGCTTCTCGAAGGGGAGGTCCTGGTGCTCGTAGGCGGCGAGGGTGGCGTCACGCACCTGGAGCAACAGGTCGCGGAAGGACATGCCGGAGGAGAAGCGGGAGCGCAGGACGAGGGTGTTGATGAAGAAGCCGATGAGCCCCTCGAACTCGGTGCTGCGGCGGCCGGCGATGGGAGAGCCGACGGAGATGTCGTCCTGGCGCGAGTAGCGGTGCAGGAGGGCCTGGAAGCCGGCCAGCAGCGTCATGAACGGGGTGGCGCCCAGACGCATGGAGAGCGACTTGATGGACTCGGAGAGTGCCTTGGGCAGGGCTACGCGCACGTTGTCACCCCGGAAGGTCTGAACGGGGGGACGGGGCTTGTCGGTGGCCAGCTCCAGGTGCGCGGGAGCGCCGGAGAGCTGCTGCTTCCAGAAGCGCAGCTGCGCGTCGAGGACTTCTCCCTGCAACCAGGAGCGCTGCCAGAGGGCGAAGTCGGCGTACTGGATGGGGAGGAGTGGCAGGGAGGGCCGCCGGCCCGCGGTGAAGGCGGCGTAGAACGAGGCCACCTCACGCACGAGCACGCCCATGGACCAGCCGTCGGAGATGATGTGGTGCAGCACCAGCACCAGCACGTGGTCGTCGGCGTCCAGGCGCAGCAGGCTCGTCCGCAGGAGTGGACCCTTGGCCAGGTCGAAGGAGTACTGGGCCTCCTGACGGGCCAGTGCCTGGGCCCGGGCTTCACGCTCGGCGGCGGGCACGTCCTGGAGGTCCACCACATCGAGAGGGACGGAGAGCGTCGGAGCAATCAGCTGGACAGGCTCGCCATCGCGGGAGGCGAAGGTGGTGCGCAGGGAGTCGTGACGGCGCACGAGCTCCTCGAAGGCGCGGCGCAGGGCCTCGATGTCCAACCGGCCCGAGAGCCGGAGTGCATAGGGGATGTTGTAGACGGGGCTACCGGGCTCGAGTTGGTCCAGGAACCACAGCCGCTGCTGGGAGAAGGCCAGCGGGATGCTTACCGTTTGCGGAGCGGACCGCAGCGGAAGCGCCTGTTGCGCACCGCGGGACCGCCGGGCGCTCGCGTCGTCGATCTTCCGAGCGAGCGCGGACAGGGTAGAGGCCTCGAAGAGGGCGCGGACGGGCAGCTCCACCAGGAAGGCGGTACGCAGGCGAGAGAGGACGCGGGTGGCCAGCAGCGAGTGGCCGCCGAGCTGGAAGAAGTCGTCCTCGGCCCCCACGCGAGGCACCCCGAGCACCTCGGCCCAGATGGAGGCGAGCTGCTGCTCGGTGGGCGTACGCGGAGCGATGTACTCGGCGTCGGAGACGGAGGCCTCCGGAGCGGGCAGGGCCTTGCGGTTGACCTTGCCGTTGGGCGTGACGGGCAACTGCTCGAGGGCCACGAAGGCGGAGGGCACCATGTACTCGGGCAGGTGCTCCTTGATGTAGGCGCGCAGCTCGGAGGCGGAGGGCGCCTGCTGGCCCGAGGACACGACGTAGGCCACCAGGCGCTTGTCGCCGGGTCTGTCCTCGCGGGCGATGACGACGCTCTGGCGAACGGAGGGGTGCTTGTCGAGGATGGACTCGATCTCCCCCAGCTCGATGCGGAAGCCGCGCAGCTTCACCTGGGAGTCGAGGCGGCCGGCGAACTCGAGCGTGCCGTCGGCCAGCCAGCGCACCCTGTCACCGGTGCGGTAGAGGCGTGTGCCGGGGGTGTCGCTGAACGGATGGGGGACGAAGCGCTCGGCGGAGAGCTCGGGGCGGTTGAGGTAGCCCCAGGCCAGACCGTCGCCGCCGATGTACAGCTCGCCGTACACGCCCACGGGCGCTGGCCGCTGCCGCGAGTCCAGCACGTACACCCGGGTGTTGGAGATGGGACGGCCGATGGACACCGTGTGGCCCACCTGCTCCTGGCGTGTGAGGACGTTGCAGGTGGTGAAGGTGGTGCTCTCGGTGGGGCCGTAACCGTTGACGAGCTGGCCACCGTGAGCCAGCCGGGTCTTCACGCGCTCCGGGACGAGAACGTCACCGCCAGCGAGCACCTGGCGCACGTGAGAGAGGGCCTCGGGCTGAGTGGCCATCACCTGATCGAAGAGCGCGGAGGTGAGCCACAGGAAGGTGACGCCGTGCTTGCGCAACGCCTGCCCCAGCTCCTCGATGGAGGGGGCGTGGGGCGGGAGGACGACGAGCTTGCCGCCGTGAAGCAGGCTGCCCCACAGCTCGAGAGTGGCGGCATCGAAGGAGATGGGCGCCAGCTGCAACATGACTTCGCGAGGGCCGAAGTCGGCGAAGCGCGAGCCCATGACGAGGCGCACCACGCCCCGGTGGGGAATGCACACGCCCTTGGGCAGGCCGGTGGAGCCCGAGGTGTACATGACGTAGGCGAGCGCATCGGGAGCCGAGGCGATGCCTGGAGACGCTTCGCTCTGCTGGGAGATGAGGAGGGCGTCGGACTCGAGGAGAACCAGACGGGAGTGGCCCGAGGGCAGGCGCTCGGCGAGGTGACGCTGGGCGAGCAGCAGGGGAGCGCGTACGTCCAGGAGCATGAACTCCAGGCGCTCGCGGGGGTAGGAGGGGTCGAGAGGAACGTAGGCGCCACCGGCCTTGAGGATGGCGAGGGTGGAGATGACCATCTCCAGGGAACGCTCGACGCACAGGGCCACGGACTGGCCGGGACGCAGGCCAAGAGCGAGCAGGTGCCGGGCGAGCTGGTTGGCGCGAGAGTCGAGCTGGCGGTAGGAGAGGTGAGCGCCCTGGAACTCGACGGCGATGGCGTTGGGAGTGCGAGCGGCCTGGGCCTCGAAGAGCGCGTGGATGGAGGAGTCACGCGGGTAGTCCACACGCGTGTCGTTCCACTCGACGAGCACCTTGCTCTTCTCTTCCTCGGAGAGCAGGGGCAGCTCGGAGAGCCGGGTCTCCGGGTGGGCCACGGCGGCCGACAGCAACACGCGCAGGTGCTCCACGGCCCGAGCCATGGTTCCGCGCTCGAAGAGGTCGGTGTTGTACTGGAGACCTCCCGCGAAGCCCTCCGGCGTGTCGGTGAGCGCGAGCGTCCAGTCGAACTTGGATGTGCCGCTCGACTGTTCCACCGGACGCAGGGTGAGCTCCGGCAGCTTCAGGGCCTCGGCCGGCGCGTTCTGCAGGGAGAACATCACCTGGAACAGGGGCGTGCGGCTGAGGTCGCGCTGAGGCTGGAGCTGCTCGACGAGCTTCTCGAAGGGGACATCCTGGTGCTCGTAGGCGGCGAGGGTGGTGTCGCGCACCTGGAGCAGCAGTTCGCGGAACGTCGTGTCGGCGGAGAAGCGCGAGCGAAGGACGAGGGTGTTGACGAAGAAGCCGATGAGGCCCTCGAATTCGGTGCTGCGGCGGCCGGCGATGGGAGAGCCGACGGAGATGTCGTCCTGCCCGGAGTAGCGGTGCAGCAGCACCTGGAAGCCGGCCAGCAACGTCATGAAGGGCGTGACGCCCATGCGCGTGGAGAGCGCCGTGATGGCCTCCGAGAGGGCCCTGGGGAGTGTCACGGGCAGGCTGTCACCCCGGAAGGTCTGCATGGGGGGACGCGGCTTGTCGGTGGCCAGCTCCAGGTAGGGCGGCGCGTCTCCCAATTGCTGCTTCCAGTAACGCAGCTGGGCCTCGAGCACCTCGCCCTGGAGCCAGGAGCGCTGCCAGAAGACGAAGTCGGCGTACTGGACGCGCAGCGGAGGCAGGGCGGGCTGCCGGCCCGCGGCGAAGGCGGCGTAGAGCGAGGCCACCTCGCGCACGAGCACCCCCGTGGACCACCCATCGGAGATGATGTGGTGCAGGGTGACGAGCAGCACGTGCTCGTTCGTATCCAGGCGCAGCAGGCTCGTGCGCAGGAGCGGACCGTTGGCCAGATCGAAGGGACGCAGGGCCTCCTGACGGGCCAGGTTCTGGGCCCGGGCCTCGCGCTCGGCGGCGGGCACGTCCCGCAGATCCTGGATGTCGAGCGGGATGGTGAGTGTCGGAGCAATCAGCTGGACAGGCTCGCCATCGCGGGAGGTGAAGGTGGTGCGCAGGGACTCGTGACGGCGCACGAGCGCCTCGAAGGCGCGGCGCAGGGCCCCGGTGTCCACCCTGCCCGAGAGCCGGAGGGCCGCGGGGATGTTGTAGACGGGGCTGCCGGGCTCGAGCTGATCGAGGAACCACAGCCGCTGCTGCGCGAACGCCAGCGGGATGTCACCCGTGCGAGGCGCGGGCCGCAACGGGGGCGCCTGCATCGCATTCCGGCCCTGATTGCCGCGGGCCTCGTCGATCCTGCGCGCGAGCGTGGAAAGCGTGGGCGCCTCGAAGAGGGCGCGGACGGGCAGCTCCACCTGAAAGACGGAGCGCAGGCGGGAGATGACCTGGGTGGCCAGCAGCGAGTGGCCGCCCAGCTCGAAGAAGTGATCCTCGGAGCCGACGCGAGGCACTCCGAGCACCTTGGTCCAGATGTCCTCGAGCAACTCCTCGGTGGGCGTACGCGGGGCGATGTACGCGGCGTCGGAGACGGAGGCCTCCGGAGCGGGAAGGGCCTTGCGGTTCACCTTGCCATTGGGCGTGAGCGGTAGCTGCTCGAGGGCCACGAAGGCGGAGGGCACCATGTACTCGGGCAGGTGCTCCTTGAGGAACGCACGCAACTCCGTGGTGGGAGTCTGCTGACCCGAGAGCACCACATAGGCCACGAGACGCTTGTCGCCGGGCCTGTCCTCGCGGGCGAGGACGAGGGACTGGCGAACGGAGGGGTGGCGGGCCAGGACGGACTCGATTTCGCCCAGCTCGATGCGGAAGCCACGCACCTTCACCTGGAAGTCGAGGCGGCCGAGGAACTCGAGGGAGCCATCGGCCAGCCAGCGCACCTTGTCGCCGGTGCGGTAGAGGCGTGCGCCGGGGGTGTCACTGAAGGGGTTGGGGATGAACTTCTCGGCGGTGAGCTCGGGGCGGTTGAGGTAGCCCCAGGCCAGGCCCTCGCCGCCAATGAGAAGCTCGCCGGGCACGCCGGTGGGGACGGGCCGCAGCCGCTCGTCCAGCACGTACACCTGGGTGTTGGAGATGGGGCGGCCGATGGGGGGGGTGGACACCGGGCGGGAGGGGCTCACCCAGGCGGTGCTGTCGATGCAGGTTTCGGTGGGCCCGTATTGGTGGACGAGCCGGGCGCTCAGCGTGGAGACGAAGCGGGAGTGGAGCTCCGCGGAGAGGGGCTCGCCGCCGCAGAAGACGAAGCGCAGGGAGTGGCAGCGCTCGACACCTGGAGTCTGGAGGAAGGCGGAGAGGGGAGAGGGGCCGAAGTGCAGGTGGGTGATGGAGTGACGCACCACGGCCTGCACCAGGTACTCGGAGTCACGCTGGCCACCGGGGCGGGCGAGCACGAGGCGAGCGCCGGCGACCAGAGGGGCGAACATCTCCCAGACGGAGATGTCGAAGCTGAAGGAGGCCTTCTGGAGGAAGGCGTCCCGGGGCCCCATGGGGAAGTGCTGCTGACGCCAGTGCAGGTGGTTGACGGCGGCACGGTGGGCCACCAGGACACCCTTGGGACGGCCGGTGCTGCCCGAGGTGTAGATGACGTAGGCCGGGCTGCTGGCGTCGGGCGTGGGCAACGAAGAGGTGCCCTGAGGCAACGCGTCCAACGCCTCCAGCGAGTCCACCCGCAGGACATGTGCGTGGGTGGAGGGAAGCGCCTCGAGCAGGGAGGAGCGGGTGAGCAGCAGGGAGGCACCGCAGTCCTGGAGCATGAATTCCAGGCGCTCGCGCGGGTATTCGGGGTCGAGGGGAACCCAGGCGGCACCAGCGTGGAGGGTGGCCAGGAGCGAGACGAGCAACTCGGGGGAGCGCTCGAAGCAGAGTGCGACGCGGGTGCCGGGGCCGACACCCAGGGCACGTAGGTGGTGGGCGAGGCGGGTGGAGGTCTCGTCGAGCTGCCGGTAGGTGAGGTGCGTGTCCTCGAACTCGACGGCGATGGCGTCGGGAGTACGAGAGGCCTGGGCCCGGACGAGGGAGTGGAGCGTGGCCTCGCGGGGGAAGTCCGCGCGCGTGTCATTCCAGGTGACGAGCAGCTGCTGGCGCTCCTCGGAGGAGAGCAGGGGCAGCTCGCGCAGGGCGGTGTCGGGACGGGAAGTGAGGCCCTCCAGGAGCACCAGGTAGTGGCGCATCATGCGCGCCACGGAGTCGGCCTCGAAGAGGTCGGTGTTGTAGGTGAGGAAGCCAGTGAGGCCTTGGGGCCCCTCGGAGAGCGCGAGCGAAAGGTCGAACCTGGCGGTGGAGACGTCGAAGTCAACCGGGCGCAGGGTGAGGCCCGGCAGACGCAGCTCCTCGGTGGGAGTGTTCTGCAGGGAGAACATCACCTGGAAGAGAGGAGAGTGGCCCAGGGAGCGCTGAGGAGAGAGCTCCTCGACGAGCTTCTCGAAGGGGACGTCCTGGTGCTCGTAGGCGGACAGGGTGGTGTCACGCACCTGCAGCAGCAACTCCCGGAAGGACATCTCGGGAGAGAATCGCGAGCGAAGGACGAGGGTGTTGACGAAGAAGCCGATGAGGCCTTCGAGCTCGGTGCTGCGGCGGCCGGCGATGGGAGAGCCGACGGAGATGTCATCCTGTCCGGAGTAGCGGTGCAGGAGGGCCTGGAATCCGGCCAGCAGCGTCATGAAGAGGCTGACGCCGTGCTGGGCGCTGGTGGCGTTGAGGGCCGCGGAGAGAGAGGGCGGTAGCCGGAAGGTGTGCAGTGCGCCGCGGTGACTGCGGACGGCGGGACGGGGCTTGTCGGTGGGCAGCTCCAGGAGGGCCGGATCGCCGGAGAGCTGCTGCCTCCAGTAACGCAGCTGCGTGTCGAGGGCCTCGCCCTGCAACCACGAGCGCTGCCAGAGGGCGAAGTCGGCGTACTGGATGGGCAGGGGCGGCAGGGACGGCTGCCGGCCCGCGGCGAAGGCGGCATAGAGCGCGGCCACCTCGCGCACGAGCACGCCCATGGACCAGCCGTCGGAGACGATGTGGTGCTGGGTGACGAGCAGCACATGGTCATCCGGGGCCAGACGCAGCAGGCACGTCCGCACGAGCGGACCACGAGCCAGATTGAAGGGACGCTGGGTCTCCTGGCGAGCCAGTTCCTGGGCCCGGGCTTCACGCTCGGAAGCGGGCACGTCCTGGAGGTCCACCACATCGAGGGGGACGGAGAGCGTCGGAGCAATCAGCTGGACAGGCTCGCCATCACGGGAGGCGAAGGTGGTGCGCAGGGACTCGTGACGGAGCACGAGCGCCTCGAAGGCGCGACGCAGCGCCTCGGTGTCCACGCTGCCGGAGAGCCGCAGGGCCGCCGGGAGGTTGTAGAAGGCGCTGCCGGGCTCGAATTGGTCGAGGAACCACAGCCGCTGCTGGGCGAACGACAGGGGCTGTTCGGCCGCGCGCGACGCGGAGCGCACCGCGGCGGGAACTCGCAGTGTGTCCCGGCTCTGGTTGCCGCGGGTCTCGTCGAGCTTGAGCGCGAGCGCGGAGAGGGTGGGGGCCTCGAAGAGGGCGCGGACGGGCAGCTCCACCAGGAAGGCGGAGCGCAGGCGAGAGAGGACACGGGTGGCCAGCAGCGAGTGGCCGCCCAACTCGAAGAAGTGGTCCTCGGCACCGACGCGGGGCACCCCGAGCACCTCGGCCCAGATGGCGGAGAGCTGCTGCTCGGTGGGGGTGCGCGGGGCGATGTATTCGGTCGCGGAGTCGATGGAGACCTCCGGAGCGGGAAGGGCCTTGCGGTTGACCTTGCCATTGGGCGTGAGCGGTAGCTGCTCGAGCACCACGAAGGCGGAGGGCACCATGTACTCGGGCAGGTGCTGTTTGAGGTAGGCGCGCAGCTCGGCCGTGGTGGGAGCCTCGGTGCTGGAGGGCGTGAGGTAGGCCACCAGACGCTTGTCGCCGGGCCTGTCCTCGCGAGCGACCACCACCACCTGGCGCACACCGGGGTGCTTGTCGAGGACGGACTCGATTTCACCCAGCTCGATGCGGAAGCCACGCACCTTCACCTGGAAGTCGGTGCGGCCGAGGTACTCGAGGGTGCCATCGGCGCGGTACCGGGAGAGGTCGCCGGTGCGGTACATGCGCGAGCCCGGCGTGGAGCTGAACGGGTCAGGGAGGAAGCGGTCGGCGGTGAGCTCGGGGCGGCCGAGGTAGCCGCGGGAGACACCGGCACCGGCGATGAACACCTCACCGGGCACCCCCGTGGGTACCGGCTGCAGGTGCGCGTCGAGGAGGTAGACCCGGGTGCCGGAGATGGGCCTGCCGATGGTGGCGGGCTTGTCGGAGTGGCGGAGGGTGAAGGTGGAGTAGGTGGTGGTTTCGGAGGGGCCGTAGAGGTCGTAGACGAGGGAGAGGCCGGGCTGCTGGTAGAGGTGCTGGACGAGGGAGGTGGCCAGGGGCTCGCCAGCGAGGTTGACGACGCGGACGGAGGAGGGGAGGCCGCCGGAGCGCAACAACTCCGACATGGCGGAGGGGACGGTGTTGACGAGGGAGACGCGATGGGCGGCCGGGAGGTTGGGCAGCTCCAGGGCGTTGTTGGCCAACACGACGGTGCCGCCGAGGCTCAGGGGGAGGAAGAGCTCGAAGACAGAGAGGTCGAAGGCGATGGAGGTGGAGGCGAGCAAGCCGGAGAGGAGCTCCGGGGAGAAGACAGAGCGAGCCCAGAAGAGGAAGGAGACGGCGTTGCGGTGCTCGATGGAGACGCCCTTGGGGCGGCCGGTGGAGCCCGAGGTGTAGATGAGGTAGGCGAGGTTGCCGCTGAAGGCCGCACGCGAGGGATTGTGGGTGGGGGCGCGAGACAACGCCTCCGCGTCCTTGTCGAGCAGCAGCACATGAGCGGAGTGCGCAGGCAGGCTGTCGGTTACCGCGGACTGGGCGACGAGGAAGCGCAGCTGGGCATCTTCCACGATGAAGCCCAGACGCTCGCGAGGGTAGGCGGGGTCGAGCGGGACGTAGAGGCCGCCGGCCTTGAGGATGCCGAGCAGGCCCACGACGAGGTCGGCCGAGCGCCTGGAGCAGATGCCAACGGGCGTCTCGGGGCCCACGCCCAGGGCACGCAGGCTGTGGGCGAGCTGGTTGGCGCGGGCGTTGAGCTCGGCGTAGGTGAGCGAGCGGGTGCCATCGACGAGGGCCTCGGCGCCGGGCGTGCGCTCCACCTGGGCCTCGAAGAGCTCATGAAGGGTGGCCTCTCGCGGGTAGTCGAGCGGGAGGTCATTCCACTCCACCAGGAGCTTGTGCTTCTCGGCCTCGGGTAGCAGCGGCAGCCGGGACACGGGCAGGCCGGGCGAGGCCACCACCGCCGACAGCAGCACCTGCAGGTGCTCGGCCATCCGGGCGATGGTCGTCGGCTCGAAGAGGTCGGTGTTGTACTCGAGGACTCCTCGCAACCCTTGCGAGGTCTCCTGCATGAACAGGGACAGGTCGAACTTGGAGATGCCGCCCTCGAACTCCAGGGGCGAGAGCGTGAGGCCGCCCAGGGCCAGTTCCGGGATCGGCATATTCTGCAGGGCGAACATCACCTGGAAGAGGGGCGGGCGGCTGGGGTCGCGCTGGGGAGAGAGCTCCTCGACGAGCTTCTCGAAGGGGACGTCCTGGTGCTCGTAGGCGGCCAGGGTGGTGTCACGCACCTGGAGCAGCAGCTCGCGGAAGGACATGCCGGAGGAGAAGCGCGAGCGCAGGACGAGGGTGTTGATGAAGAAGCCGATGAGGCCCTCGAGCTCGGTGCTGCGGCGGCCGGCGATGGGAGAGCCGACGGAGATGTCGTCCTGTCCGGTGTAGCGATGCAGCAACACCTGGAAGCCGGCCAGCAGCGTCATGAAGAGGCTGACGCCGTACTTCGAGCTGGTGGTGGCGAGCGCCTGGGAAAGCGAGGGCGGTAGCAGGAAGGACAGCTGCGCGCCCCGGTAGGTCTGCATGGGCGGGCGCGGCTTGTCGGTGGCCAACTCCAGATGCGCCGGAGCACCGGAGAGCTGCTGCTTCCAGAAGCCCAGCTGCGCATCGAGGACCTCGCCCTGGAGCCACGAGCGCTGCCAGAGGGCGTAGTCGGCGTACTGGACGGGCAGGGGCGGCAGGGAGGGCTGCTGGCCCGAGGAGAAGGCGGCGTAGAGCGCGGCCACCTCACGCACGAGCACGCCCATGGACCACCCATCGGAGATGATGTGGTGCTGGGTGACGAGCAGCACATGGTCATCCGGGGCCAAGCGCAGCAGGCTCGTGCGCACCAGCGGACCGTTGGCCAGATCGAAGGGGCGCAGGGCCTCCTGGCGGATCAGCTCGCGGGCGCGGGGCTCGCGCTCCGAGGCGGGCACGTCCTGGAGGTTCAGCACCTCCATCGGGACGGAGAGGCTCGGCGCGATGACCTGGGCGGGCTGACCGTCGCGGGAGATGAAGGTGGTGCGCAGGGACTCTTGACGGCGCACGAGCTCCGCGAAGGCGCGGCGCAGGGCCTCGATATCCAGCTGGCCCGAGAGTCGGAGGGCCGCGGGGATGTTGTAGAAGGGACTGCCGGGCTCGAATTGGTCGAGGAACCACAGCCGCTGCTGCGCGAACGACAGGGGGCTTTCATCCGTGCGAGGCGTGGGTTTCAGGGCAGGAGCCCGCGCCACACCACCAGCCCGCTGGGAGATCGTCTCGTCGATCTTCCGGGCGAGCGCGGACAGGGTGGAGGCCTCGAAGAGGGCGCGGACGGGCAGCTCCACCTGGAAGGCGGTGCGCACGCGCGAGATGACCTGGGTGGCCATCAGCGAGTGGCCGCCGAGCTCGAAGAAGTTGTCCTCGGCGCCGGTGCGGGGCACCGACAGGAGCTCGGCCCAGATGGCCGCGAGCTGCTGCTCGGTGGGTGTGCGCGGGGCGATGTACTCGGCGTCGGAGACCGAGGCCTCCGGGGCGGGCAGGGCCTTGCGGTCCACCTTGCCGTTGGGCGTGACGGGCAGCTGCTCGAGCGCCACGAAGGCGGAGGGCACCATGTACTCGGGCAGGTGCTCCTTGAGGTAGGCGCGCAGCACGGCCGCGGTGGGAGCCTGGGTGGACGAGGTGAAATACGCCACCAGGCGCTTGTCGCCGGGTCTGTCCTCGCGGGCGATGACGACGCACTGGCGTACGCCGGGGTGTTTGTCGAGGACGGACTCGATCTCCCCCAGCTCGATGCGGAAGCCGCGCAGCTTCACCTGGGAGTCGAGGCGGCCGGCGAACTCGAGCGTGCCGTCGGCCAGCCAGCGAACCTTGTCACCGGTGCGGTAGAGGCGCTCACCCGGAGTGAGGGCGAAGGGATGGGGGACGAAGCGCTCGGCGGAGAGCTCGGGGCGGTTGAGGTAGCCCCAGGCCAGACCGTCGCCGCCGATGTACAGCTCGCCGTACACGCCTACGGGCGCTGGCCGCTGCCGCGAGTCCAGCACGTACACCCGGGTGTTGGAGATGGGACGGCCGATGGACACCGTGTGGCCCACCTGCTCCTGGCGTGTGAGGACGTTGCAGGTGGTGAAGGTGGTGCTCTCGGTGGGGCCGTAACCGTTGACGAGCTGGCCACCGTGAGCCAGCCGGGTCTTCACGCGCTCCGGGACGAGAACGTCACCGCCAGCGAGCACCTGGCGCACGTGAGAGAGGGCCTCGGGCTGCGTGGCCACCATCTGATCGAAGAGTGCGGAGGTGAGCCAGAGGGTGGTGATGCCATGCTTGCGCAACGTCTGCCCCAGCTCCTCGAAGGAGGGGGCGTGCGGAGGAAGGACGACGAGCTTGCCGCCATGAAGCAGGCTGCCCCACAACTCGAAGGTGGCGGCATCGAAGGAGATGGGCGCCAGCTGCAACATGACTTCGCGAGGGCCGAAGTCGGCGAAGCGCGAGCCCATGACGAGGCGCACCACGCCCCGGTGGGGAATGCACACGCCCTTGGGCAGGCCGGTGGAGCCCGAGGTGTACATGACGTAGGCGAGCGCCTCGGGAGCCGAGGCGATGCCTGGAGACGCTTCGCTCTGCTGGGAGATGAGGAGGGCGTCGGACTCGAGGAGAACCAGACGGGAGTGGCCCGAGGGCAGGCGCTCGGCGAGGTGGCGCTGGGCGAGCAGCAGGGGAGCGCGTACGTCCTGGAGCATGAACTCCAGGCGCTCGCGGGGGTAGGAGGGGTCGAGAGGAACGTAGGCGCCACCGGCCTTGAGGATGGCGAGGGTGGAGATGACCATCTCCAGGGAACGCTCGACACACAGGGCCACGGACTGGCCGGGACGCAGGCCGAGAGCGAGCAGGTGCCGGGCGAGCTGGTTGGCGCGAGAGTCGAGCTGGCGGTAGGTGAGGTGAGCGCCCTGGAACTCGACGGAGATAGCGTCGGGAGTGCGAGCGGCCTGGGCCTCGAAGAGCGCGTGGATGGAAGAGTCACGCGGGTAGTCCACACGCGTGTCGTTCCACTCGACGAGCACCTTGCTCTTCTCTTCCTCGGAGAGCAGGGGCAGCTCGGAGAGTCGGGCCTCCGGGTGGGCGATGACCTCCGTTAGCAGCACCCGCAGGTGCTCGGCCATGCGAGCCACGGTCTCCGGCTCGAAGAGGTCGGTGTTGTACTCGAAGAACCCGCGGAGCCCTCGAGGGGTCTCCTGCATGAACAGGGACAGGTCGAACTTGGAGACGCCGCTGTCCAGCTCCAGGGGCGAGAGCTTGAGCCCGCCCAGGGTCAGCTCGGGAACCGGCATGTTCTGCAGAGCGAACATCACCTGGAAGAGGGGCGGACGGCTGGGATCGCGCTGGACATGGAGCTGCTCGACGAGCTTCTCGAAGGGCAGCTCCTGGTGCTCGTAGGCGGCCAGGGTGGTGTCACGCACCTGGAGCAGCAGCTCGCGGAAGGAAGCCCCAGCGGAAATGCGCGAGCGCAGCACGAGCGTGTTGACGAAGAAGCCGATGAGGCCCTCGAGCTCGGTGTTGCGGCGGCCGGCGATGGGCGAGCCGACGGAAATGTCGTCCTGCCCGGAATAGCGGTGCAGCAGCACCTGGAAGGCCGCCAGCAGCGTCATGAAGGGACTGACGCCGTACTTCGAGCTGGTGGTGGCGAGCGCCTCGGAGAGCGAGGGCGGCAGCAGGAAGGAGTGCTGGGCGCCCCGGTAGGTCTGGTTGGGCGGCCGAGGCTTGTCGGTGGGCAGCTCCAGGTGCGCCGGAGCGCCGGAGAGCTGCTGTTTCCAGTAACGCAGCTGCGCGTCGAGGACCTCGCCCTGGAGCCACGAGCGCTGCCAGAGGGCGAAGTCGGCGTACTGGATGGCCAGGGGCGGCAGGGTGGGCTGCCGGCCGGAGGCGAAGGCGGCGTAGAGCGAGGCCACCTCGCGCACGAGCACGCCCATGGACCAGCCGTCGGAGACGATGTGGTGCTGGGTGACGAGCAGCACATGGTCATCCGGGGCCAGTCGCAGCAGGCTCGTGCGCACCAGCGGGCCCTGGGCCAGATTGAAGGGGCGCTGCGCCTCCTGACGAGCCAGCTCGCGCGCCCGGGTCTCACGGTCGGAGGTGGGCACGTCCTGGAGGTCCACCACGTCGAGCGGGACGGTGAGGGAATCGGCGAGGGCCTGGGCGGGCAGGCCGCCTTCGGAGATGAAGAAGGTGGTGCGCAGGGAATCGTGACGGCGCACGAGCTCCGCGAAGGCGCGGCGCAGGGCCTCGAGGTCCAGCGGGCCCGAGAGCCGGGTGGCCGAGGGGATGTTGTAGAAGGGGCTGTTGGGCTCGAGCTGATCGAGGAACCACAGCCGCTGCTGCGCGAACGACAGGGGGCGCTCGTCCGTGGAACCCATGGGCCGCAGGGCGGGAACCAGCGTCTCACCGGGGCTCCGCCGGGCGCGCGCTTCATCGATCTTCCGGGCGAACCCGGAGAGGGTGGGTGCCTCGAAGAGGGCGCGAATGGGCAGCTCCACCTCGAAGGCGGGGCGCAGACGCGCCATCACCTGGGTGGCCAGCAGCGAGTGGCCGCCCAATTCGAGGAAGTGGTCCTCGGCGCCGACGCGGGGCACCCCGAGCACCTCGGCCCAGATGGTGGCGAGCTGCTGCTCGGTGGGGGTGCGCGGAGCGATGTACTCGGCGTCGGAGACCGAGGCCTCCGGCATGGGCAGGGCCTTGCGGTCCACCTTGCCGCTGGGCGTGAGCGGCAACTGCTCGAGGGCCACGAAGGCGGAGGGCACCATGTACTCGGGCAGGTGCTCCTTGAGGTAGGCGCGCAGCTCGGAGGCGGAGGGAGCCTGCTGGCCCGAGGACACGACGTAGGCCACCAGGCGCTTGTCGCCGGGCCTGTCCTCGCGGGCGATGACGGTGCACTGGAGAACGGAGGGGTGCTTGCCGAGGACGGACTCGATCTCCCCCAGCTCGATGCGGAAGCCGCGCAGCTTCACCTGGGAGTCGAGGCGGCCGGCGAACTCGAGCGTACCGTCGGCCAGCCAGCGAACCTTGTCACCGGTGCGGTAGAGGCGCTCACCCGGAGTGAGGGCGAAGGGATTGGGGAGGAAGCGCTCGGCGGAGAGCTCCGGGCGGTTGAGGTAGCCCCAGGCCAGGCCGTCGCCACCGATGTACAGCTCGCCGTGCACGCCGGCGGGTACGGGTTGCAGCCGCGCGTCCAGCACGTACACCCGGGTGTTGGAGATGGGGCGGCCGATGGGCACGTTGTGGCCCACCTGCTCCTGGCGGGTGAGCAGGTGGCAGGTGGCGAAGGTGGTACTCTCGGTGGGGCCGTAGGCGTTGACGAGCTGGCCACCGTGCGCCAGCCGGGTCTTCGCCCGCTCCGGGACGAGCACATCGCCGCCGGTGAACACCTGACGCACGTGAATGAGCGCCTCGGGTTGCGTGGCCACCACCTGGTCGAAGAGCGCGGAGGTAATGAACAGGAGGGTGATGCCATGCTTCTTCAGGGCCTGGCTCAGCTCCTCGATGGAGGGCGCGTGGGGCGGGAGGACGACGAGCCTGCCGCCGTGAAGAAGGCTGCCCCACAGCTCGAAGGTGGCGGCATCGAAGGAGATGGGCGCCAGCTGCAACATGACTTCGCGAGGGCCGAAGTCGGCGAAGCGCGAGCACATGGCGAGGCGCACCACGCCCCGGTGGGGAATGCACACGCCCTTGGGCAGGCCGGTGGAGCCCGAGGTGTACATGACGTAGGCGAGCGCCTCGGGAGCCGAGGCGATGCCTGGAGACGCTTCGCTCTGCTGGGAGATGAGGAGGGCGTCGGACTCGAGGAGAACCAGACGGGAGTGGCCCGAGGGCAGGCGCTCGGCGAGGTGACGCTGGGCGAGCAGCAGGGGAGCGCGTACGTCCAGGAGCATGAACTCCAGGCGCTCGCGGGGGTAGGAGGGGTCGAGAGGAACGTAGGCGCCACCGGCCTTGAGGATGGCGAGGGTGGAGATGACCATCTCCAGGGAACGCTCGACGCACAGGGCCACGGACTGGCCGGGACGCAGGCCGAGAGCGAGCAGGTGCCGGGCGAGCTGGTTGGCGCGAGAGTCGAGCTGGCGGTAGGTGAGGTGAGCGCCCTGGAACTCGACGGAGATGGCGTCGGGAGTGCGAGCGGCCTGGGCCTCGAAGAGCGCGTGGATGGAAGAGTCACGCGGGTAGTCCACACGCGTGTCGTTCCACTCGACGAGCACCTTGCTCTTCTCTTCCTCGGAGAGCAGGGGCAGCTCGGAGAGCTTCCGCTCTGGAGTGGTGATGGCGGCCGAGACCAGGACCCGCAGGTGCTCGGCCATGCGAGCCACGGTCTCCGGCTCGAAGAGGTCCGTGCTGTACTCGATGCGCCCGGTGAAGCCCTCCGGACGGTCCGACATCAGCACGGTGAGCTCGAAGGTGGCGGCCCCCGAGGTGAGCGGGGCCATGCGCACGTCCAGGCCCGCGACGTTCATGGAGGCGCCCTGCTGCGGCAGCAGCGCGAACACCACCTGGAAGAGGGGATTGCGGCCCTGCTCTCGCGCCGGACGCAGCTCCTCGATGAGCTTCTCGACCGGCACTTCCTGATGGGAGAAGGCGCCCAGCGAGCTCTCGCGCACCTCCTTCAGGAACTGCCGGAACGACAGCCCTCCCACGGGACGTGAGCGGATGACGACCGTGTTGATGAAGAAGCCGATGAGCCCCTCGAGCTCCGCGTGGCTGCGTCCCGCGACGGGCGTCCCGACGCAGACGTCCTCCTGCCCGCTGTAGCGCGACATCAGCACGTTGAACGCCGCCATCAACACCATGAAGCTGCTCGCGCCCTCGCGGGTCGCGAACGCGCGCACCGCCTCCGAGAGCTCGCGAGGCAGGGCGAAGACGTGCTCCCGGCCCCGGCCGGTGGGCAGCGCGGGACGCGGGTGATCCGTGGGGAGCTCCAGGGCCGTGGGAGCGCCCTCGAACTGCTTGCGCCAGTACGCGACCTGATCCTGGAGGAACGCTCCCTGGAGCCGCTCGCGCTGCCAGAGTGCGAAGTCAGGGTACTGCACCGGCAGCGGCGGGAGCGCGAGCGGCTTGCCCGAGGAGAAGGCGTCGTAGCAGGCGAGCAACTCGCGCGCGAGCACGCCGAAGGACCACCCATCCGTGACGATGTGATGGAGCACCACGAGCAGGACGTGATCCTGCTCGCCCAGCCGGATCACTCCCGCGCGCAGGAGCGGCCCGGTGGTCAGATCGAAGGGGCGCTGCGCCTCGGCGCGCGCATGCTCCTGGACCGCCTCCTCGCGGCGCTCGGCGGGCAGGGACATCAGGTCGGAGCGCTCCAGCGTGAAGTGGACGGACGGAGCCACCACCTGCTCCGGACCCTGGTCGCCGGACCGGAACGTGGTGTGCAGGCTCTCGTGCCGTTCGATCACCGTGCGCAGCGCGCGCTCCAGCAGGTCCGTGTCCAGCCGGCCCTGGATGCGCAGCATGTTGGGCAGGTTGTA
Organism: Archangium violaceum; assembly: GCF_016859125.1. NCBI lineage: Bacteria > Pseudomonadati > Myxococcota > Myxococcia > Myxococcales > Archangiaceae > Archangium > Archangium violaceum. The sequence continues at coordinate 8,580,110 of NZ_CP069338.1, forward strand.
CGCCACGCTGCTCGGCTCGAACTGGTACAGGAGCCACAGGCGTTGCTGCGAGAACGACAGCGGGAGCGGGCGGGCCTGCTCGCGGACCCGCGCGGTGGGACGTGAGACCTTGTTACCCGCCTGCTCCAGTCGGCGCAGCAGCTCCGCTCGCTTCTCGGGCGGAAGGTTGGCGATGCGCTTGGACAGATCGTTCATAAGACTGGCAATGCTCCGTCGAAGATGTCGGACGCCGCGGTCGTTTCAGCCTTGCTCTTCCAGCTCGGCCAGCAGCGCTTCCAGTGTGGAGGTGTCGGTCTCGCTGGCTCGTGTCTGCACGATGGCCAGCGCCATGACCTCCACGGTGGGGGAGTCGAAGAGGGCGCGCAGGGGCAGCTCCACCCGGAACGCCTCGCGCACGCGTGCGAGCACCTGCACGCCCAGGAGGGAGTGGCCGCCCAGCTCGAAGAAGTTGTCGGTGATGCCGACCTGCTCGATGCCGAGCAGCTCCTGCCAGATACCGGCCAGCTTCTCCTCGGTCTCCTCGCGAGGCGCCACGTAGGCGTTGGCGAGCGGAGGGCGAGGATGCCGTTGGCCGGTCTTCGCGGGAGGGCCCTCGGCCGAGGTGCCGCCCGCCTCCGGAGTCCGCCGCCGGGTCTCCAGCGCGCCCCGCACGGCGAGCCAGCGTCCGCCCGTGGGCGACGCGAGCAGGCCGAGCAGGAGCCGGAAGCCCTCGTCCGGAGCGATCACCGACTCGGGACGGAAGCCCGTGCCCACGCCCCAGACGTCCCAATCCACGCTGTACCAGCGGGTGCCGGACACGCGGGCCTGGTGCGCGACGAAGGCGTCCATGCCGGCATGGGCCGCCGCGAGCACGGCGCAGCCAAAGCCACCGAGCACCGCCGTGAGGGACGAGTGCACCGCCACGAAGGCCGGGCGGCGCCCCTTCAGGGCCTCGGCGAGGTTCATCAACCCTGTCAGGCGGCCCCGGAGCACCGGAGCGCTCACCTCGCGCGTCGCCTCGGAGACCGGCGTCATCGCGGCCTTCCCACCATCGCCCGAGGCGAAGAACACGCCATCCACCGGGCCGAAGCGGGACTCCGCTGCCTGCAGGGCGCGCTCGACCTGACCGGTGTCACCGAGCTCCGCCCGCAGCACCAGCACCTGGGCTCCAGCCCGCTCCAGGGCACGCACGCGCTCGATGGCGCGCGACACCGGATCCTCCGCGCCATGCCCGGCGAGCCACGCGTCCCGCTCCTCGGGAGCCGGCAGGGCCCGGCGCGAGAGCAGCACCAGCTTCGGATGCACCGTGGAGGCGAGCTGCTCCGCCAGCGACAGGCCAATGCGTCCCAGTCCACCCGCGATGAGGTAGACGCCGCCTTCCTTCAGCGAGGCCGTTGTCGCGGGAGCGGGGACCGTCTCGAAGGACTCGGTGTAGCGGTACGGGCCGCGGAGCGCGACCACGGGCTCGCCGTCGGAGGCCAGCTCCGCCACGAGCCGCTCCACCCAGAGGTCCGTTCCCGCGCCCTCCTGGGGCAGGGTCACGTCGATGGCGCGGCAGCGCAGGCCCGGGTACTCCAGCGGCAGCACGCGGCACGCGCCCTGCGCGGTGGCCCGCACGGGGGCGAGCGGCTCATCACCCGTCACATCCTCCGCTCCGGAGGTGACCACGGAGAGCGCCATGGAGTGATTGACGACATCGGGGCCGATCGCCCGCGCGAGGTCGAGCAGGCCATGGAGGACCAACTCCTCCCCCGCCTCGGGCGACAGGGGCCACAGGTTGGCGATCCGGTCGGGCGTCCAGCCCTCGGTGCGCAGCCGCTCCACCTGCTCGCGGAGGGACTCCTGCCGCGAGGCCTCCACCGAGACCACGTCCGCACCACCGGCGCGCAGCCGCTCGGTGATGCGCGCGCAGAGGGCTCCCGCTCCTTCCAGCACCAGCCAGCGCTGTCCCTGGAGCGAGGGCGCCACCGGAGCGGCCGCCGTGCGCTTCCAGGAGGGAACGGAGAGTTCCACCCGCGCGCCCTCTTCGGCCACGGGGGGTTTCGAGATGGAGAGGGGCGCCACTCCGCCCTTCAGCAGGTCATAGCGCTCGCGCTGGAAGGGGTAGGCCGGGAGCTGCACGCGGCGGCGCGGCTCCTTGCCGTACAGCTTCGCCAGCTCGATCTTCGCTCCCGCCAGCCACAGGCGCGCGGCGGTCTCCGTCGCGTGCTGAGCGGCGTCCTGCGCGTCTCGCGGCTGGGGCAGCGACGTGAGCACCGTGGGGTGGGTGCCGGCCGGCGCGCTCCGGCGCACCAGCGTCCCCAGGGCGTGCCCCGGGCCGACCTCCAGGAAGACGCGCTCCGGGTCGCCGAGCAGCAGCGCGGCCCCCTCGCCGAAGCGCACGGGCTGGCGCAGGTGCTTCGCCCAGGTGTTCGGATCCGTGGCCTGCTCGGCGGTGATCCACGTGCCGGTCAGGTTGGACACGTAGGGCAGCTTCGGCGGCGAGAGGCGCAGGCTCGACACCTCGCGGGTGAATGCCTCCAGCACCGGATCCATCATGGCCGAGTGGAAGGCATGCGAGGTGTGCAGCCGGCGGGCCTCCACGCCGCGTCCGGCGAGCACCTTCTCCAGCGCGGACACCGCCTCTTCCGTTCCGGACACGACTTGCAGGGCCGGGCCGTTCATCGCGCCGAGCGAGGCTCCGGGTGGCAGCAACGGCGTGAGCTCCGCCTCGGGCAAATGGACGGACAGCATCGCGCCGGACGGGAGCGACTGCATCAACCGCCCGCGCACCGCCACCAGCTTCAGCGCGTCCTCCAGCGAGAAGACCCCGGCGAGGCACGCGGCCACGTACTCGCCCAGGCTGTGGCCGATCATCGCCTCGGGCTCGACGCCCAGGTGCATCCAGAGCTTCGCGAGCGCGTACTCCACCGCGAACAGCGCGGGCTGCGCGAGCTCGGTCCGGCGCAGCAGCGCCTCGGCCTCCTCGCCGCCCTGGGCGGGGTAGAGCACCTCACGCAGGTCCTTCCCGAGGTGCGGCTTCAGCGCCTCCGCGCACGCGTCGAGGTGCTTGCGGAAGACGGGCTCGGACTCGTACAGGGCCCGCCCCATTCCGGCGTGCTGGGTGCCCTGCCCCGAGAAGAGGAACACCACGGGCCGCTGGAGGTTCGTCCCCGAGCCCGCGAGCGCGCGGCGCGCATCTCCCAACGCGGCCCGGGCCTCGGCGACATCCCGGCAGAGCACGGCGCGCCGGTGCTCGTACGTGCGGCGGCCCGCCTGCAGCGTGTACGCCACGTCCGCGAGAGCGGCCTCGGGGTGTCGCTCCAGGTGCGCGGCCAGCCGCGAGGTGGCCTCGTCCAGGGCGGCCGGGCTGCGCGCCGACAGGGTCAGCACGTGCCAGGGCTTCTTGGAGGCCGTGGCCTGCTGCGGGGTGGGCGCCTCCTCCAGCACCAGGTGCGCGTTGGTGCCGCCGATGCCGAAGGAGCTGATGCCCGCGCGCCGCTTCTGGCCACCGCCGTCCCAGGGACGTGCCTCCGCGGAGACGTAGAAGGGCCCGCCGTCGAAGTCGATGCGCGGGTTGGGCCGCTTGAAGTGCGCCATCGGGGGGATGAGGCGGTGCTTCAGGGCGAGCACCGTCTTCACCACGCCGGCCACGCCCGCCGCCGCGTCCAGGTGGCCGATGTTCGGCTTGAGCGAGCCGAGCGCGCAGCGCCGCGCACCCACGCGCTTGCCGCCGAAGGCCTGGTTGAGCGCGGCCACCTCGATGGGGTCACCGATGGAGGTACCCGTCCCGTGGGCCTCGACGTACTGGATGTCCTCCGGCTCCACTCCGGCGATGGCCATGGCCTCGGAGATGACGGCCGTCTGGCCCTCCACGCCAGGCGCGGTGTAGCCCACCTTGGAGGAGCCATCGTTGTTCACCGCCGAGCCGAGGATGACGGCGTGCACCGTATCGCGGTCACGCAGCGCGTCCGACAGGCGCTTGAGCACCACGATGCCCGCGCCGGCGCCACGCACCGTCCCCTGGGCCTGCTCGTCGAAGGCGCGGCAGTAACCGTCCGGCGAGAGGATCATCCCCTGCTGGTACAGGTAGCCGCTCGTCTGGGGGAAGGACACCGAGGCGGCACCGGCGAGCGCCAGATCGCTCTCGCCCGACAGCAGGCTCTGGCAGGCCAGGTGGATGGCCACCAACGAGCTGGAGCAGGCCGTCTGCACGGTGAGGCTCGGGCCGCGCAGGTTGAGCCGGTGCGACACGCGCGTGGCCACATAGTCCTTGTCGTTGGCCACCATCAGCCCATACGAGCCCACGGTGTCCAGCATGTCCGGCTGCCGCATCAACGCGCGGATCAGGTACGAGCTGAGGCTCACGCTGCCGAAGACGGAGACGGCGCCGGAGAAGCGCTCCGGGTCATAGCCGGCGTGGTCCAGGGCCTCCTGCGCGCACTCGAGGAAGAGGCGCTGCTGCGGATCCATCAGCTCCGCCTCGCGAGGGCTGAAGCCGAACAGGCCGGCATCGAAGTGCGTCGCCTCGTCGAGCACGTAGGCCGCGCGAACCCAGTCGGGACGCTCGCGCAGGGCGCGGGGGACTCCGGCCTCCTCCAGCTCCGCGTCCGTCAACGTGCGCCGGGCGTCGGCGCCGCGCCGGAGGTTGTCCCAGAAGGTGTCGAGGTCTCGCGCCCCCGGGAAGCGTCCCGACAGGCCGACGATGGCGATGCGCTCCACCTCTTCGTGCTGCTCAGACATCCGAGTCATCTCCGTCTTGCGAATCCGTGCGTGCGCGCGTGCCGCCCATGCGGCGGGTGAAGGCCCGGCGGGCCTCGGCGCGGGCGCGTCCCGTCTGGGCCGAGTCCTGCGTGCTGTCCTGCTTCGAGAGCCGGGCCGCCAGGGCGCGAACGGTGGGGTATTGGAAGAGCTGGGTCAGCGCCAGCTCGGTGCCCAGGGCCGTTTTGAGGCGGCGGTGCACCTGGAGCGCGAGCAGCGAGTTGCCGCCCAGCGCGAAGAAGGCATCGTCCACGCCCACCCGCTCCACCTGGAGGACTTCCTTCCAGATGCCGGCGATGAGCTGCTCCAGCTCGGTGCGAGGCGCCTCGAAGGGCTGGCCCGCGTGGGGCTTGCCAATCTCCGGCGCGGGGAGCGCGCGGCGATCGAGCTTGCCATTGGGGCTGAGCGGGAGCTTCTCGAGCGCCACGAAGGCGGAGGGCACCATGTGCTCGGGCAGGCGCGTCTGGAGGAAGGAGCGCAGCTCGGCCGTGGAGGCCTGCTCGGGCGGGCCCACCACGTAGGCCACCAGCCGCTTGTCGCCGGGCCGGTCCTCGCGGGCGATGACGACGGCCTGACGTACCGCCGGGTGCTGGGCCAGTAGCGTCTCGATCTCCCCGAGCTCGATGCGGAAGCCGCGCACCTTCACCTGGAAGTCGGCACGGCCCAGGTACTCGAGGTTGCCGTCCGGCAGCCACCGGGCCACGTCGCCCGTGCGGTACATCCGCGCGCCCGGCTCGTCACTGAACGGATCGGGGATGAAGCGCTCGGCGGTGAGGTTCGGACGGGCACGGTAGCCACGGCCCACCTGCACGCCACCGATGTACAGCTCACCGGAGACTCCCACCGGCACCGGCTGGAGGTGGGCATCCAGGATGCGGATCCGCGTGTTGGCCACCGGCCGGCCGATGGGCACGGAGCGCGGGGCCTGGCCCGGCTCGCAGGCGTAGTACGTGACGTCTACGGCGGCCTCGGTGGGGCCGTAGAGGTTGTGCAGCCCGGCCTGGGGCAGCTGCTGGAGACACTGGTCCTGGAGCTCCACGGGCAGGGCCTCACCGCTGCACACCACGCGACGCAGCGAGGCACAGCGCGCCTCCAGGTTGGGCTCCTCCAGGAACACCTTCAACATGGAGGGGACGAAGTGCAGGGTGGTGACGCGCTCCCGGGCGATGAGGCTCGCCAGATAGTCGGGGTCCTGGTGGCCGCCGGGCTTCGCCAGCACGAGCCGTGCGCCCTGCATGAGGGGCCAGAAGAACTCCCAGACGGAGACGTCGAAGCTGAAGGGCGTCTTCTGCAGGACGACGTCCTGGCCGTCGAGTCCGTACGCGTCCTGCATCCACAGCAGGCGGTTCACCACGGCGTGGTGCTCGTTCATGGCGCCCTTGGGGCGGCCGGTGCTGCCGGAGGTGAAGATGATGTAGGCGAGATTTTGCGCCGTGGCCCGAGGAGCGGGTGCGTTGCGCGGCTGGAGGGAGATATCGGCCCAACCCGAGTCCAGGCACACGACGTGGGTGCTCTGCGCGGGAAGTCGCGGCATCAGGTGCTGCTGGGCCAGGAGCACGGTGGGACGAGCGTCCTCGAGCATCCAACCCAGGCGCTCCTGGGGATAGGCGGGATCGAGGGGCACATAGGCACCGCCGGCCTTGAGGGTGGCCAGCAGGGCGACGACCATCTCCAGCGAACGCTCCAGGCACAGACCGACGCGGGACTCGGGGCCGACGCCCAGCGAGCGCAGGTGCCAGGCGAGCTGATTGGCGCGGGAGTCGAGCTCCCGGTAGGTGAGGGACTTGTCCTCGAAGGTGAGGGCCACGGCGTCGGGCGTGCGCTCCACCTGCGCCTCGATGAGCTGGTGGAGGCAGGCGTCCCGAGGGTAGCGGGTGGCGGGCCCGTTCCAATCGGCCAGCACGGTCCGCCGCTCCGGCTCGGGGAGGATCGGCAATGCGTTGATCGGCCGATCCGGCTGGGCCGCGATGCCCTCCAGCAGAGTCTGGTAGTGCGCCAGCAGGCGGGTGATCGTCCCGGCCTCGAAGAGGTCCGTGCTGTACTCGGCGACGATCCGCAGGCCCTCGGGCAGCTCCGTGGCGATCAGCGTCAGGTCGAACTTGGTCGTCCCGGTCTCGGGCTGCTGGAACTCCATCACCAGCCCCGGCGCCTGGAGCGGAGGCATGGGGGCGTTCTGCAGGATGAACATCACCTGGAACAGGGGGCTGTGGCTCAGCCGGCGCTCGGGCTTGAGCGCGTCCACGAGCCGCTCGAACGGCAGATCCTGATGGGCGAAGGCATCCACCGTCGTCTGGTGGACCCGGCCCATCAGCTCGCGGAACGTGGGCTGGCCCGACAGCGAGGTGCGCAGGGCCAGGGTGTTGATGAACAGGCCGATCATCCCCTCGAGCTCGGACCGGTTGCGGCCCGCGATCGGCGTGCCCACCACGAGCTCCTCCTGCCCGGTGTAGCGGTGGAGCAGGACGTCGAAGGCGGAGAGCAGGGTGACGAAGAGCGTCTTGCCCTCGCGCTGGCCGAGCGCCTTGAGGGCCTGGGCGAGCGCCGGAGGCAGCATCACCGTCTGTCGAGCGCCGTGGGGGCTGAGCGCCGTGGGACGGGGCCGGTCGGTGGGCAGCTCCAGGAGGGCGTTGGGATCCAACCGCTCGCGCCACCAGGAGAGCTGCGTCTCGAGCACGTCACCCTGGAGCCACTCGCGCTGCCAGGAGGCGAACTCCGCGTACTGGAGCGGCAGCGCCTGGAGCGGAGAGGGCTGACCCTGGACGAAGGCCGCGTAGAGCGCCGCCAGCTCGCGGACGAGCACTCCCAGCGACCAGCCATCCGAGATGATGTGGTGCATGCACAGCAGCAGCACCTGCTCGCGCTCGGCGAGCCGCAGCAGCACGGCGCGCAGCAGGGGTCCACGGGTCAGGTCGAAGGGCTGACGGGCCTCGGTGGTGATGCGCTCGCGGGCCTGGTGCTCGCGCTGCGCCTCCGGAATGTCCCGCAGGTCCACCAGGGCCAGGGGAATCTCCAGCGAGGGCGCGACGGACTGGAGCAGGCGCCCGTCCTGATCCGTGAAGGTGGTGCGCAGCGTCTCGTGGCGGCGCGCGAGCTCCTGCAGACTCCGCCGCAGCGCCTCCGTGTCGACGTCACCCGAGAGGCGGACCGCTCCCGGCATGTTGAAGGCCGCGCTGGCGGGGTTCCATTGGTAGAGGAACCACATGCGCTCCTGCGCGAAGGACACGGGGGCCTGCTTCGCCTTCTGGGCCTTCTCGCGCAGGAGCTGCGCCAGCAGGGCGCGCTTGTCGTCGGGCGTGGATGCCATGGCTCAGGCCTTCTCCTTCTCGGCGGCGAGGATCGCGAGCAGCTCCGCGACCTGCTCATCCGAGAGCTGATCCAGGTTCGCGAGCAGCTTCTCCGCCTCTTCCTTCGACGGAGCCTTCGGGGCCTGCTCCACCTCGTAGCCGAGCCGGGCGACGATCTCGAGGGTGGTCGGATCGAGCGGACGTGGCCACTTGATCTTCTTCCAGCTCTCGCCGAGTCCCTTCTCGATGCCCTTGTGCTGGAGGATGTTGGGGTCTCCCAGGCCGCCCATCATGCGCTCGCGCTTGCCGTCGTACGGCTGGAGCACGCGCTCATCGAAGGGAATCCCGAGGAACTCGCACACGCCGGTCATCACGGGGGCGGGGTCGCGCACGAGCTGCTCGTACTGGACCCAGAGGACGCGCTCCTTGTCCACGCGGGAGAAGAAGTCGAGCAGGTTGCGGTTGCAGAGCGCCCAGACGGTCTCGGCGACCACGTGCGGATCCACCTCGGCGTCACCGAAGAGGCTGGGGCCGAAGAGCCGGTCGAAGCGCACGCGCAGCAGCGACTCCATCACCGGGTACGGGTGGCGGTAGAGGAAGATGTACTTCGGCTGGTCGAACATCACCTCCGAGCGCCAGAGCGTCTCGGGGTCCAGCGCGTACGAGGGCGTCTTGTCCACCAGCAGCCGGGGAGCGGACAGCTCCTGGAGCTTCGCGAAGATGTCCTGGGCCGGGGTGTTCTCCGCCACGAACCTGTCGACGAGCGCCTGGCCCGCGGCGGAGTCGATGCCCATCAGCTCCATGAAGGCCCACTGGAGGCCACCGGTCGTCCACTCCATCTCGTGGCCGAAGCCGATGTTCTCGCGCCACTCCCGCATGTTCTCGAAGAACAGGAGGTTGACCTCCGGTGGGCAGAAGAGCTTCGGGTGCCCGGCGAGCATGACTCGGAACAAGGTGGAGCCTGCGCGCGGGCTGGAGTGCACGAAGACCATGGGCGGGTTCTTGCGCCTGTCCTGCGTCAGGGACGCGCCGCCCGCCGAGTGCTTGCGATACGGCCTGAGCGCATAGGCCGACAGCGGCTTGTCGGAGACGAACTTCGCCGGGTTCGCCAGGCGCTCCATCTCCGCCAGGAGGTAACGGGCCAGCTCGGGGATGGAGGCGTGCTCCTGGATTTCGTGAGGGTAGAGCTGGAACTTGAAGTCCTGCCGCAGGTTGTATTCCACCTCGGCGCCGAGCAGCCGCAGGTCGTAGCTCTTCAGGCTGCCATCGGCCGGGAGTTGCTCCACCGGGAGGCGGAGCCCGTGGGCGATCTTCCGCCGCAGGTAGTCCTCCAGGATGCCCTGGCGCTCGGTGGGGAAGGCGGAGCGCAGCCGCTCGCCGATGGGCTTCTCCGAGGCCGCGGCGTTCTTGCGCAGCTCCTCCTCGATCTTCGCGGCGGTGGCCGCCACCGTGGGCGTCTCGAACAGACCGCGCAGCGGCAGGTCCACCTTGAGCTCGGCGTGGAGCTGGTTGCGCAGCTGCGTGGCGAGGAGCGAGTGCCCGCCCAGCTCGAAGAAGTTGTCGTTGACGCCGATCTGCTCGATGCCCAGGACCTGCTGCCACACCGAGGCCACGGTCCGCTCCAGGTCCGAGCGGGGCGCCACGTAGGTGGTGGCCAGCGAGGGCCGCGCGTGGCTCGCCGTCTTCGCCTTCATGCCCTCGGCCGGAGAGGCGCGAGGGCCCTGCCGCCTGCGGGCCTCCAGGTCGCCCGTGGACACGACGAGCTGTCCTCCGGGAGCCTGCGTCAGGATGCGGCGGATGACGTCGAGCCCCTCCTGCGGCTGGATGGCGAACCGCGCCAGCGCCGGGCTCAGCTTCGACAGGGAGGAATCCTCGTCGAACCGCACGGCGTCCCAATCCACGCTGATCCACGGGAACGCACCGGACTCGCTCCGGCGCTCCGCGAAGGTGTCCATGAACTGGCTGGCGGCCGAGTGGACCACCTGCCCGAGTCCTCCGAGGATGGACGCCAGCGAGGACACCAGGAGGCAGAACCCGGGGCCCTCGGCGGGGAGCACCTTCTCCAGGACGCGCAGGCCGTGCACCTGCGGCGCGAAGTGCGCGGCGCATTCGCTGGGGCTCGTCTCCTGGATGATGCCCAGCGTGGAGCCCTGACGCAGGCCGCCCGCGGCGTGGATGACGCCATCGAGCTGGCCGAACTGCTCCACGGCCCGGGAGATCGCCTGGCGCATCCGCGCCTCGTCGGTCAGGTCCGCATCGACCACCAGCACCGAGGCCCCAGCCGACTCCAGCGCCTTCGCGGCCTGGATCTTCCGGCTGATGGCGTCCTGCTCGCCTCGGGTCGACAGCCACTGCTCCCACTGGTCCCTGGGCGGGAACTCCTTGCCTTCCACCAACGCCAGCCGGGCGCGCGAGGAGCGGGCCAGCTCACCGGCGATGGCATGGCCGATGCCCGTCAGTCCCTCCGTGAGGAGGTACACGCCGCGCTCCTTCAGCGTCCGCACGGGAGCGGCATCGCCCTCCAGGCGCACGGGCTCGAAGGTCTGGACCCAGCGCTGACGGCCGCGCCAGGCGATGACCGCCTCGGACGAGCCAGCCTGGATTTCCGCGAGGAGCTGGCCCGCCATGGTATCCGCACCGCCGCTTCCGCCGAGCGCCACGTCCACGAAGTGGCAGGTGATGTGCGGGTACTCCTGGGGAACGACCCGGCACGGACCGAGGAGCGTCGCCTTCTCGGGCGAGGGCTCGTCCGCGCTCTCCACCTTGCAGGCGCCGTTCGATGCGACCCACCACGCGAGCGGCTCCGCGCGCCCCTGCGTGCCCAGGGCCTGCGCGAGGAAGAGCTGACTGTAGAAGCCGGTCTCCAGCGCCCGCTCGAGCGACACGGGCCCGGACGTCACACCCCACAGGTGCACCACGCCGTCGAAGGAGTGGCCCTGTTTCTGGAGCGCCTGGAGCAGGGCGGCGTAGTCCTCACGCTTCTGGGGATTGAGCGTATAGGTGCCGTTGGCGTCGCGGCCGAACGCGTCACCGGGGACGACGCGGATGACGGGCTGACCCGCCTGGGCCAGCTTCGGCGCGAGCGCGTCCGCCACTCCGCTCGAATCCGCGAAGAGCAGCCAGCCCCGGCCGGAAGCCTTCGACCCCTGCGCCTGAGCCACGCGCGGCGCCGGCGTGCGCTTCCACGAGGGCACGTAGAACCAGTCGGCGACATCGCGCTTCTTCTCGGCGGAGGCCGCCGGACGCTGGGCCGCGCCACCAGGACGGGCGTCGATCCAGTAGCGCTGGCGCTCGAACGGGTAGGTGGGCAGGGGAAGCCGGCGCCGCCGCTCGCGGGCGTAGAACCCGGACCAGTCGGGGGAGACACCGTTCAGCCACAGCCGGCCCAACGTGCCGAGCAGCACGACCTCGTCCGAGGCCTGCTCCCGCGGGTGCCGGGTGGAGGACAGGACGATGCGCTCGGCCTGCCCGGACTGCTGCCGGGTGAGGGTGGCGAGCGTGTTGCCGGGACCGACCTCGAGCAGCACCTGCTGCGGCTTCTGCGCGAGCGTCTTCATCCCATCGGCGAAGCGCACGGCCTGGCGCAGGTGCGAGGCCCAGTAGGCGGGATCGGTGGCCTGGGAGGGCTCGATCCACGTACCGGTGACGTTGGAGATGAAGGGAATCTTCGGCGGGTTCAGCTTCACCAGGCGCACGCGCTCGGTGAACGGCGCCACGAGCGGGTCCATCATCGCCGAGTGGAACGCATGGGACGTGTGCAGCGGCTGCACGTTCACGCCGCGCGCCTTCAGCTTCTCCTGGAGCGCCTCGATGGCGGGCGTGGGCCCGGCGACGACGGTGAAGTTCGGCGCGTTGACGGCGGCCACGGAGAGCTCCGCGCCCAGGTGCGGGCGCAGCTCCTCCTCGGAGAGCATCACGCTCAGCATGGAGCCGGTGGGCAGCTCCTGCATCATCTGCCCGCGGGTGGCGACCAGCACGAGCGCATCGCGCAGCTCGAAGACGTCGGCGACGCACGCGGCCACGTACTCACCAATGCTATGCCCGAGCATCGCCCTGGGCTTCACGCCCCAGGAGATCCACAGCTGCGCCAGGGCGTACTCGATGGAGAAGATCGCGGGCTGGGCGACGCTGGTCCGGGTGAGCGCCAGGGCGGCCTTCTCGGCGTAGGACGGCTCCGGGTAGAGCAGCTGGCGCAGGTCCACCCCGAGGTGCGGCTTGAGCAGCGTGGCGCAGGAGTCCAGGTGCGCGCGGAAGACGGGCTCGGAGGCGTACAGCTCGCGGGCCATGTCCACGTACTGCGAGCCCTGGCCCGGGAACAGGAACGCCACCGGCCGGTCCTGGGCGGTGGGCGAACCGGTCCAGACGCGCTGGGCGTCACGCGTCTCGAGGGCTCGCACGGCCTCCTCGCGATCGCGGCACACGACCACGCGGCGGAAGGCCATGTCCTGCCGTCCCACCTGGAGCGTGTAGGCCACGTCGGCCAGATTGATTCCGGGGTTCGCCTGGAGATGCCGGGCGAGTTTGTCCGTGGCCGCCTCGAGGGCCGACTCGGTCTTGGCGGAGAGCACGAGCAGCTGCACGGGCCGCGACGCGGTGGTGGGCGCCGGGGCGGGCGCCTCCTGGAGGACGACATGGGCGTTCGTCCCGCCGACACCGAACGAGCTCACCCCCGCGCGGCGAGGAGCATCCGCGGGCGCCTTCCAGTCGGCCAGCGTGGTGTTCACGTAGAAGGGACTGTTGGCGAAGTCGATCTCCGGGCTCGGCTTCTCGAAGTGCAGGCTGGGCGGCAGCTTCCGGTGCTCGAGCGCGAGCACGGCCTTGATGAGGCTGGAGACGCCCGCGGCGTTGGCCAGGTGGCCGATGTTGCTCTTGAGCGAGCCCACCGCGACCCGCATCTTCGCCGCGCGCGCGGTGCCGGGCTTGTAGCGGAACGCCTTGGTGAGGGCGCGCATCTCGATCGGGTCACCCATCTGGGTGCCGGTGCCATGGGCCTCGATGTAGCTGATGGTCTCCGGCTCCACGCCCGCGGCGCCGAGCGCCTCGTCGATGACGGCGGCCTGGCCCTCGACGCTGGGAGCGGTGTAGCCGACCTTGTGGGCGCCATCGTTGTTGATGGCCGAGCCCTTGATGATGGCGTGGATGAAGTCACCATCCTCGAGGGCGTCCTTGAGGCGCTTGAGCACCACCACGCCCACGCCGCTGCCGAACACGGTTCCTTCCGCCTTGGCGTCGAAGGCGCGGCAGTGGCCATCGGGGGACACGATGCCGCCCGGCACGTAGGGGTAGCCCTCCGGGTGCTTGACGTGGATGGAGACGCCGCCGGCCAGCGCCATGTCGCACTCCTGGTTCAGGAGGCTCTGGCAGGCCACGTGGGTGGCGACCAGCGACGTCGAGCAGGCACTGAGGATGGAGTAGCTGGGGCCACGCAGGTCGAGCTTGTAGGCGACGCGGGTGCTGAGGAAGTCCCCGCCGTTGCCCACGTCGATCTGCACCTGATCCAACGCGCCGAGCTGGTCGGCGTTGGGGACCAGGTTGTAGATGAGGTACGTGTTCGTGGAGGCGCCCGCGAACACGCCGATGGCCCCTTCGTACCGGTCCGGCGCGTAGCCCGCGTGCTCGAGGGCCTCCCAGGAGCACTCCAGGAAGACGCGGTGCTGCGGGTCCATCAGCTCGGCCTCGCGAGGCGTGAAGCCAAAGAACCCCGCGTCGAACAGCTCCATGCCCTCGAGCGCGGCGCTCGCCTTGACGTAGTTCGGGTCCTTGCGCAGGGCCGGATCCACGCCGAGCTTCTCCAGGTCGGCGTCACTCAGCGGGCGGATGGACTCCGTGCCGTTGCACAGGTTCTTCCAGAACGCATCGAGATCCCGCGCGCCGGGGAAGCGTCCGGTCATGCCAATGATGGCGATGTCCTGCTCGTCGATGATGGTCTCGGTCGACATGGGCTTGTGTCCTCTGGACGAGGGGTCTCGGTTCTATTCCTCGGTGGCGCTGTCGCCGCGGCGCTGCCTGCGGGCCCGGCGGCGCTCGCCCCGGCTGCGGCTCTCGGACTCGGAGTCCTCGGACCGCGCCTCCTCGGCTCCAGTCGAGGAGGCGGCCTTGAGCAGCTTCGCCAGTGCCTCCACCGTCGGGCCCTCGTACAGGGTGACGGCGGGGACCGGGACGCCGAACTGCTCGCGCACCCGGGCGATCAGCTTGATGCCGACGAGCGAGTTGCCACCCAGCTCGAAGAAGTTGTCGTGGATACCGACCTGGGTGATGCCCAGCATGGATTCCCACAGCTTCGCGACGGACTCCTCCAGCTCGTCGCGCGGGGCCACGTAGGCGTTCTGCAGGGTGGGGCGCGGGGCCGCCTGCTGCGCCTGCGCGTCGGGCACCACGTGTTCGGCCTTGGCCTCCTCGGCCTTCTTCTGGGGCTCGGGCCGGGCCGCGCGCTCGATGCGGGCGTGCAGGTTGCTGGTGGAGACGGCGACCTGGGCCACCCGGCCCAGCGACAGCAGGTTCACGAAGGCTTCGGCTCCCTCCTTGGCGGAGATGGACAGCGAACCGAACGGGTTGTTGCCCAGGTCGAAGGCCCAGGCGTCCCAGCCCACGCTCAGCCACGGGGTGGGGGACTCCTGTGTCTGACGAAGGGCGAACGCATCCATGAAGCTCATGGCGGCGGAGTACGAGGCGCGTCCCACGCCCCCGAGCACCGCCGCGAGCGACGAGGCCAGCATGCAGAAGTCGAGCTGCCGGCCGCGCAGCACCTCCTCGAGCGCGTACAGCCCGAGCACCCGGCTCTGGAAGAGGAATCGCGCGTCCGTGGGGGTCACATCCGCGAGCGAGCGGAAGAGTGACGTGTCCACCGTGCCGGCGGAGAACACCACGCCGTGCAGCGCGCCGAAGCGCGAGAGGGTCTGGTCGATGACGGCCTGGAGCTGCGCCTTGTCGGCCACGTCCGCGCTGGCCACGAGCACCTCGGCGCCCAGATCCTCGAGCGCTCGCGCCTTGCGGATCCTCTGGCCAATGGGATCCTGCGCGTCACGCGTCGCGAGCCACGCGTCCCACACGGAGCGCTCGGGCAGGGAGGAGCGGCCGACGAGCACGAGCCGTGCCTGCACGCGCTTCGCGAGCGCCTCGGCGTGGCTGTAGCCGATGGTGCCGAAGCCACCGAGGATGACGTAGACGCCCTTGTCACGCAGGGGCACCTGGCTCGGGGTGCGCACGGCGACGGACTCGAATACCTGCACGTGGCGCTGCTGGCCGCGGTACGCGATGACGTTCTGCTCCCGCGAGCCATCGGCGCACTCGGCGAGGAGCTGCTCGACGAGCTGGGCCTCCTGCCAGCTTCCGGGGGCGGGCAGGCTCACGTCCACGGACCGGCAGGAGAGGTGCGGGTACTCCTGGGGGATGACACGGACGGGGCCGAGCACGGTGGCCTTCTCGGGACTGGGGCTCTCATCGCCGAGCGCCTGCATCCGGTGGGTGACCACGGCGAGCGACACGGGCTTCGCCTCCTGGCGGCCGAGCTCCTGGGCGAGGAACAGCAGGCTGTCGAAGCCGTGGTCCTGCGCCGGCTCGAACGAGGCCCCACGCGCGCCGAAGGTGGTCTCGGGGACGGCGCTCCAGAGGTGGAGGATGCGGTCGGGCCCGAGTCCCTGGGCCGTGAGCTGCTGGAACAGGGACGCGAAGTCCACCGACACGTGGGGGTTGATGGACCAGTGGTGCTCGCCGAGCTGCGCGAGGTGGGTTCCCGGGGTGATGGTGACGACCTGCTGACCGGCCTCCGCGAGGCGCCGCGCCAGGTGGGCACCCAGCGCATTGCCATGCGACTCGGGGACGAACAGCCACCAGCACGCCTTCTCCTCGCGCCACGCGGCGGAGGGCGGAAGGGCGCGCTGCCACGAGGGCAGGTAGAACCACTGGGACACGTCCTGCTTCTTGTCCGCGGACGTGCCCTGGGCCTTCTTCTCGTGGCCGGTGTTCGCGGGCGGATCCACCCAGTGCCGCTGGCGCTCGAAGGGAGCCGTGGGCAGGGCGACGCGGCGGCGCTTCTCGTCACCGTGGAAGGCATCCCAGTCCGGCTCGACACCGGCGAGCCACAGGCGTCCGAGCGCACCGAGCAGGAAGTCCAGATCGGCCTTCTGCTCGCGTGGGTGGCGCAGGGAGTTGATGAACACGTGCTGGGCGCCCTTGGCCGGGTGCTGCCGGGCGAGCGTCACGAGCGTCTGGCCGGGGCCCACCTCGAGCAGGATGGCGTCGGCCTCCTTCAGCAGCTCACCAAGTCCGTCGGCGAACCGCACCGCCTGACGCAGGTGCTTCGCCCAGTAGTCGGGGCTGGTGGCCTCCTCGGCGGTGATCCACTTCCCCGTCACGTTGGACAGGTAGGGCATCTGTGGCACCTGCCGGGCGACGCGCCGGACCTGCTCGCGGAACATGTCCAGGATGGGGTCCATCATGGACGAGTGGAACGCGTGCGAGGTGTGCAGGCGGGTGGTGGTGACGCCCTGGGCGGTGAGCTTCTCCACGAGCGCGTCGATGGCGGCGGTGGGGCCGGCGACGACACAGGTCTCGGGGCTGTTGACGGCCGCGAGCGAGAGCTGCTCGCCGAGCAGCGGCATCACCTGGGCCTCGGTCATGGGCACGGCGAGCATGGAGCCCGCGGGCATCTGCTGCATCAGCCGGCCGCGAGCGGCCACGAGCGCCAGCGCGTCATCGAGCGAGAACACGCCCGCGAGGCAGGCGGCCACGTACTCGCCGATGCTGTGGCCGATCATCGCCCGCGGCTTCACGCCCCAGGACATCCACAGCTTCGCGAGCGCGTACTCGACGACGAAGAGCGCGGGCTGGGTGAGAGAAGTCTGCTTGAGGCGCTCGGTGGCGGCCTCGCGCTGGGCCTCGGGCGGGTACAGGACGGTGCGCAGGTCGAAGCCGAGGTGCTTCTCCAGCTTCTTCGCGCAGGCGTCGACCTCGGAGCGGAAGAGGGGCTCGGACTCGTAGAGGTGCCGGCCCATGTCGACGTACTGCGCGCCCTGGCCGGAGAACATGAACATGACCGGGCGGCCCTCGGTCTCCTGGCCGCCGCTGAAGACGCGAGCCGGATCCCTCGAGGCGAGCGCCTCGGTGACATCCGCGAGCGTGTGGCCCACCACCATGCGGCGGCGGGCGAAGCGCTTGCGGCCCAGTTGGAGCGTGTAGGCCACGTCGGCCAGGTCCAGTTCCGGGTTCTCACGCAGATGGGAGACGAGCCGGTCCGTGGCGGCCTCGAGCGAAGCCTCCGAGCGCGCGGAGAGCGTCACCACGTGGGCGGGACGGCGCGGCTTGTCGGTGGCGGGGAGGACGGGTGCCTCCTCGAGGATGGCGTGCGCGTTGGTGCCGCCCATGCCCAGCGACGTGACGCCCGCGCGGCGCGGGGTCTCTCCCTCGGGCCACTCGGACAGCTTCGTGTTCACGTAGAAGGGGCTGTTGGCGAAGTCGATCGCGGGGTTGGGCGACTCGAAGTGGAGGGTGGGGGGAAGCTGCTTGTGGTGGAGCGCCAGCGCGGCCTTGATGACGCCCACCGCGCCCGCGGCCGAGTCCAGGTGGCCGATGTTGCTCTTCACCGAGCCGATCGCGCAGAACCCCTTCTTGTCCGTACCGGCGCGGAACGCCTGCGTGAGCGCGGAGATCTCGATGGGGTCGCCCATGAGGGTGGCGGTGCCGTGACACTCCACGTAGCCGATGGAGTCCGGCTCGACGCCCGCGAGCGCCTGCGCCAGGGAGACGACCTCGGCCTGGCCCTCGACGCTGGGGGCCATGTAGCTCACCTTCTGCGAGCCGTCGTTGTTCACCGCCGTGGCCTTCACGACGGCGTAGATGGTGTCACCAGCGGCGACGGCATCGGCCAGGCGTCGCAGCGCCACCACGCCCGCGCCGTGTCCGGAGACGAAGCCCTGGGCCTTGGCGTCGAAGGGGCGGCAGTGGCCGTCGGGCGAGGTGGTTCCGCCCTCGTAGTACAGGTAGCCCTGCTTCTCCGGGAAGTGGATGGAGACGCCGCCGGCCAGGGCCATGTCGCACTCGTAGTTGAGCAGGCTCTGGCATGCGTAGTGGATGGCGGTGAGCGACGTGGACGAGGATGACTGGATGGTGACCGCCGGCCCCTTGAGGTTGAGCCGGTAGGCGACCTCCGTGGTGAGCGCGTCCTTGTCGTTGCCGATGGACGCCTGGAGGCTCTCGACGGATGCCACGTGCGACAGGTGCGGGTACACGTTGGTGAGCAGGTACGTGTTCATGCTCATGCCGCCGAACACACCCGTCCGGCCCGGCTGCCGCTCCGGGCTGTAGCCCGCGGTCTCCATCGCCTCCCAGGCGCACTGCAGGAAGACGCGGTGCTGCGGATCCATCAATGCGGCCTCGCGCGGGTTGAGGCCGAAGAACGCCGCGTCGAACTGGTCGGTGTCCCCGAGGATGCCGCACGCCTTGATGTAGTTGGGCGCGCGCACGAGCGTCGGATCGATCCCGCTCTCGATCAGCTCCTCGTCGGTGAAGAACGAGATGGACTCGACGCCATCGCGCAGGTTCTTCCAGAACTCGGCGATCGTCCGCGAGCCGGGGAGGTGGGCGGCGAGGCCGACGATCGCGATCCCTTCCAACTCGGGAGTGTTCTCAGTGCTCATGGGGCGTGTACCGTGTTCGTCAAAGGGGGGGAAGAAGGAGGGGAAGCCAGGGGGCTATTTGCCGCCGGGCTTGCGCAGACGGGCCTGGGCGAGCTGCTGGCGCTTGCCCATGGCGGCCTTGCGCTTGTCGGCCTCGTCCTTGAGCTTCTGCACGTTGGCGGAGGAGTCGTCCGTCTCGCGGCTCAGGAACTGCGCCAGTGAGCTGACGGTCGAGTACTTGAACATGTCCACGAGGGCGAGCTCGGTCTTCAGCTCCTCGCGCAGGCGGCGGTGCACCCGGGCGATGAGCATGGAGTTGCCGCCGAGCTCGAAGAAGTTGTCGTGGAGGCCCACGCGATCGACCTTGAGGATCTCCTGCCAGACCGTGGCGATGTCGCGCTCGAGCGAGCTCTGGGGCGCGACGTAGGCGGCGGCCAGGGAGGGGCGCTCGCCCTCGGGGACGGGGAGGGTCCGGGTGTCCACCTTGCCATTGGGCGAGAGCGGCAGCGCCGGCAGCGGCAGGAACACGGACGGCAGCATGTAGGGTGGCAGCCGCTCGGACAGCCACGCATGGAGCTCGCTGTTCGTCTGCGCGGAGTCGGTGAGCACCACGTACGCCACCAGGCGCCTGTCACCCGGCGAGTCCTCGCGCGCCATGACGAACGCGTCGCGCACGTGGGGGTGCTGCTTGAGGGCGGCCTCGACCTCGCCCAGCTCGATGCGGAAGCCGCGGATCTTCACCTGGTCATCGACGCGGTGCAGGTACTCGAGCACGCCGTCGGGCAGCCAGCGGGCCATGTCGCCGGTGCGGTACAGCCGCTCGCCGGGCCGGAACGGGTTGGGGACGAAGCGCTCCGAGGACAGCTCCGGGCGGCGCCAGTAGCCCCGCGCCAGACCGAGGCCTCCGATGTACAGCTCGCCCCGGCAGCCCACGGGCAGCAGGTTGCGTTGGGCATCGAGCACGTACACGGAGGTGTTGATGACGGGCCGGCCGATGGGGACCCAGGTGTGGGCCCGCGGGTCCTCGGCGTGGATGGGGTGGTACGTCGAGCAGATGGTGGTCTCGGTGAGGCCGTAGCCGTTCACCACCCGGGTGGTGTCGAGCAGGCGCTCCATGTCGCTCGCCACCAGGGCCTCGCCGCCGCTGAGGACGAGCCGCAGCGGGGGGAGCTCGTCCCTGCGCGCGTTGAGCCCGGCGAGCACGGCCGGCACGGTGCTGACGATGGAGATGGCATTCCGGGAGATCAGCCCGAACAGCTTCTCCAGGTCGAGGATCTCATCCTCGGTGGGCAGCACCAGCGTGCCACCGGCGCACAGCAGCGGGAGGATCTCCCCCACGAAGCTGGCGGAGGAGAGCGAGGTGAGCGGGAGGATCCGATCATTCGCGCCGGGCTGGTACGAGTCGATGAACGAGCGGACCAGGTTGGTGATGCCGACGTGCTCCAGCATGACGCCCTTGGGCTGTCCGGTGGAGCCGGAGGTGTAGATGACGCAGGCCAGGTCGTGCGGCTGGATGCGGACCGGGGCCTCCTCGGTGCCCTGGCTCCAGTCCATGTCGGTATCGAGGCAGAGGAGCCGCACCGCGCCGTCCCTGGCGGAGAGCTGTCCCAGCTGGGGGCGCAGCCAGGACTGGGTGAGGAGGACGGGGACCTGTGCGTCGGCCAGGATGTAGGCCAGACGCTCGGCGGGGTAGGCCGGGTCGAGCGGCACGTAGGCGGCGCCGGTCTGGAGGACGGCGAGCACGGAGACGATCGTCTCCAGCGAGCGCTCCAGGCAGAGGCCAACGATGGAGCCGGGGCCCACGCCCTCCGAGCGCAGCCACGAGGCGAGCCGTCCCGCGCGCTGCTTCAGCTCGCGGTAGGTGAGCCGCTCGTCCTTGAAGAGCACGGCGGGGGCGTCGGGGGTGCGCTCGGCCTGGGCCGAGAACAGCGCCGGCACGTTCATGTCCTCCGTGAGGGGGACGTGCGTACCGTGCCATTCCACGAGGAGCTGCTGGCGCTCGGCCTCGGTGAGGAGGGGAAGCCGGGAGAGCAGCGTGCGCGGGTCGGTGACGATGCCGGTGAGCAGCGTGCGCAGGTGCCCGGCCATGCGGACGATGGAGTCGGCCTCGAAGAGGTCGGTGTTGTACTCGAACGAGGCGACCATGCCGCCGTCGGCCTCGCCCAGGGTGAGCGTCAGGTCGAACTGGGCGACGTGGTGCTCCAGCGAGAGGGACTCGAGCCGCAGGCCAGCCAGCTCGGCCCTGGCGCCCGGGATGTCGAGGGCGAAGGGCGTGAGCCCGCGCTCGTCGAGCTTGTAGGCGCGCTGGTAGGCGAACATCACCTGGAAGAGCGGCGAACGGCTGGGGTCGCGCACCGGCTGGAGCCGCTCGACGAGGGTGTTGAAGGGGTAGTCCTGGTGCTCGAAGGCCTCGAGCGTCGTCTGACGGGTCCTGGCGAGGAACGCCTCGAAGGTCTGGTTCGGAGCGGGCCGGGTGCGCAGGACGAGCGGGTTGACGAAGTAACCCGCGACACGGGCGAGGTCGGCCCTGCCGCGGCCAGCGCTCACGACGCCGAGGGTGAAGTCCTGCTGACCGGTGTAGCGGTGCAGCAGCACCTGGAAGGCGGCCTGGAGCACCATGGCCAGCGTGGTGCCCTGGGCCTGGGCGAGTGCCTTGAGCTGGTCGACCAGCTTCGCGTCCAGCCGGGTGGTGTGGATGCGGCCGACGAACGTCTGGACGGGCGGGCGCGGGTGGTCCGTGGGCAGGTGGAGCACGGGCAGCTCACCGGCGAGCTGCTCCCGCCAGTACGCCTCGAGCGCCTGGCCCCGAGGACCGGCCAGCATGGCGGCCTGTTCGCGAGCGGCATCGGCGGAGGTCGCCTCCAGCGGCGGCAGCTCCACCTTCCGGCCCGCGCACTCGGCGGGGTAGAGCGTGTCGAGCTCCTCGGCGAGCACGGCGATCGACCAGAAGTCGGTGACGATGTGGTGCATCGTCATGATCAGCGCGTGCTCCTGGGGCGAGCGGGTGAAGACGCGCACGCGCAGCAGCGGACCGTGCTCCAGGTCGAAGGGCTTCTTCGCCTCGTCGTTCAGGCGCGCGTCGAGCTCCGCTTCGGCCAGGGCCGCGGCATCCACGGCCTCGAAGTCGAGCGCCATGTGCTCGTGCACGTGCTGGACGGGACCCGAGGGGGTCATGGCGAACGTGGTGCGCAGCGCGGGGTGGCGCGCGACGAGCATCTCGAAGCAGCGGCGCAGCGCGGGCACGTCCAGCGCGGAGCGGATGCGCACGGCGACGGGCACGTGGTACGCGGAGCTGCTGGGGGCGAGCTGGTGCAGGAACCACAGGGCCTGCTGTCCGCCGGACAGGGGCGCGTCACCCCCGGCGCGGGGCTTCGGCTCCTGCTGTGCGGGCGTGGCGGCGGGCGCGGCCATGTACCCGAGGACGAGCCCGGCGAGCTTCGAGAGGGAGGGCCCCTGCATGACGTCGGTGAGCGGCACCTCGATGCCGAGGCTCGACTCGACGGTGCTCTTGAGGTCCACCGCCATCAGCGAGTCCATGCCGAACGCGTAGAGCGTCTTGTTCGGATCGATCTGGCTGGAGGGGACGCGCAGCACGCGGGAGGCCTGCTCCTGCAGGTGCAGCAGCACCAGGGAGTGGCGTGCCTGGGGATCCTGCACGGCGGCGAGCGCCTTCTGGATGAAGCTCGGCTCGCGCTTGGGAGTGGCCTGCTCCTTCGGGGCGGGCGGCGTGTCCAGGATGCTCTTGTGGACGATCTCCAGGCCGTCGGAGAGGAAGTCCTTCTTGGTGGCGTGGCGCTGGATCTTCCCGCTCGACGTCTTGGGGATGCTGCCGGCCTGCAACAGCACCACGGCATGGGCCTGCACCTCGTGCTGGTCCGCGATCGCCTGACGGATGGTCTGCGCGAGCGCCTCCAGGTCGACGCTTCCGGACTCGACGGCCCGGCGGTCGATCTCATGGGTCACCACCAGGCGCTCCTCGCCCTGCACCTCGATGGCGAACGCGGCGCCGCAGCCGGGCCGCAGCGCGGGGTGGGTCTTCTCCACCGTCAGCTCGAGGTCCTGGGGGTAGTGGTTGCGGCCACGGATGATGATGAGATCCTTGAGGCGCGCGGTGACGAAGAGCTCGCCGTCGAGGAGGAAGCCCAGGTCACCGGTGCGCAGGAAGCGCGGGCCGTCCTTGGCACCCTGGGGCACACCGTGGAACGCGCGGGCCGTGGCCTCCGGCTGGCCCCAGTAACCCTGGGCCACGCTGGGGCCGGACACCCAGATCTCCCCCACCTCGCCAGCGGCGCACGGGACGCCCGTCTCGGGGTGGACGATGAGGAGCTTCTGGTCCGTCAGGCAGCGGCCGGAGCCCACCTGGGTCTGCGCGGTCACGTGCGAGGTCGGGACGAGCTCCGCCTTGCTCTTCTGGAGCGCCACGGTGTCGAGCGTGCGCTGGATGGGCGGCTCGGCCTTGTGGCCACCGGTGACGATGAGCGTGGCCTCGGCGAGTCCGTAGCAGGGATAGAAGGCCTTCTCCTGGAAGCCTCGGGGTCCGAAGGTCTCCGTGAAGCGCTTCAGGGTCTCGGGGCGGATCGGCTCGGCGCCGTTGAAGGCCAGGTCCCAGCGGCTGAGGTCCAGCTCGGCGAGCTCCTCGGGGGTGACCTTCCGCGTGCACAGATCGTAGGCGAAGTTCGGTCCGCCGCTGGTGGTGGCCTTGTACTTGGAGATGGCCTGCAGCCAGCGGATGGGCTTCTTCAGGAAGTCCACGGGCGACAGGAGCACCACGGGGAACCCGCCGTAGAGCGGCTGGAGGATGCCGCCGATGAGGCCCATGTCGTGGTAGGGCGGCAGCCAGATGACACCCTGGCTCTTGCGCGAGTGCCCGAAGCACGCGTGGATGAGGGACAGGTTGTGCAGCAGGTTGGCGTGCGTGAGCATCACGCCCTTGGGCGTGCTGGTGGAGCCCGAGGTGTACTGGAGGAAGGACAGCGTGTCGGAGGTCGCGTCCGGGTCCTTCCACCCCTCGGCGGCGGCGGCGTCCAGCGTGTCCGTGGCCATCCATTGCAGCGACTTCAGCTCCGGAGCCTGCTCGAAGAGCATCTCGGCCATGCCGAGGATGAAGTCCGTGGTGAGCGCCACCGTGGCCTGCGCGTCGTTGCTGATGGCGAGCAGGCGGGGCAGGGTGCGGCCCAGCCGCATCGGATCCGGCGGGTAGATGGGAACGGCGGTGACACCGGCGTAGAGGCAGCCGAAGAAGCCCGCGATGTAATCCAGCCCCGGCGGGTAGAGCAGCAGGGCGCGCTGACCCCGGGCCTCCATGCGCTGCAGCGTTGCGGCGATGGCACGTGCCTTGAGATCCAACTCCGCGTACGTGAGGTGGGCCTCCTCGCTCTCTCCGTCGATCAGGAACGTGTAGCCACGGGTATCGGGCTCGCTCAGGGCACGTGCCCGGAGCAGCTCGACGAGCGTGTCACAGCGCACGTCCGGGACAGTGGAGGGACCGGAGATCGTACCGGTGGTCATGGGGCTCCTCGTCTTCCGCGATGGGGGGGGCCATCGCGCCGCCGGATTCACCGGCGGCGCGTGGGGACGGATTCGGACTGTCTATGCAGCGGCGATGTTAGAAGGCGGCTCCGACTTCCAGCAGGCCGACCGAGTAGCTGAGGCCCAGACCGGGGAGATCCGAACCGACGCCCACGCCGAGCTGGAGCACGGAAACCTGGACCGACTGCAGATCGAAACGCACGGGCGCGGCCGTGATACCGACGGTCACTCCGGGTCCGCTGATGCGGGTGGGGTGCTCGGGCGTCAGGAAGCTCAGGCGCTCGCCGAACAGGGTCGACACGGTGAGCAGGGCCGCGGGGGCATAGGACCCGCTGCGCTGCACGCCGGCTCCCACTCGGAACGAGGCCGTGTTCCCCAGCAGGGACAGGTAGCTGAGGTCCGCCTGGAGGATGAACCGGTCGTTCAGGGTGTCCCGAACGCCGATGCCCCCTCCCACGCCGCCGATCGTCCGGGTATCGGACAGGTACACCTGGGCGCCCGCCGTGGCGTAGATGGAGAGCCGGTGCCGGGTGGACGAGGACTCCTGGGCCCTCGCGTCACCGGCGCTCGCCAGAAGCCCGAGTCCCAGCGCGAGCGCGCCGCCCTTGATGAACGTGTGGAGTGCGGTCTTCACGGCTTGGGTCCCTCCGCCCAGTAGGCGACCGCGGCGGTGGCCACGCGGGTGGCCTGGCCCAGACGCACCGGATCCAGCTTGTCCGGGGTGTCGGTGTCCTTGTGGTAGTGCGGGTTGCGGAAGTTGGCGGTGTCCGTGAGGAACACGGCCTTCTGGTGGTTGAACCAGAACGCCAGGTGATCGCTGAGCGTCAGGGCCTGGCCCATGGTGAAGGTGCCGTTGCCGGGCGAGATGAGCGGGACGGTGCTCATGAGCTGCAGCTCGTTGTTGAGCTTGTAGACCTCCGCGGCCTCGTGGCTGGACTCGTCGTTGGCGATGATGGCCAGGAAGTCACCCGTGGTGGGCGAGGGCAGGCCTGGCAGCGACTGCTGGGAGCCCGGCTTCTCCGAGTAGTAGCCGATGCAGTCCATGATGAGGGCGGTGACGACCTTCTCGCCCTTGCCTTCCTTGAGGTAGCGGTGGCTGCCGGTGATGCCGTACTCCTCGAAGTCGAAGCCCACGAAGCGGATGGTGCGCTCGAACTTGTACTTCGACAGCACGCGGGCCATCTCCATCATGGCCGCGACGCCGCTGCTGTTGTCATCGGCGCCCTGCCAGAAGGCATCGAAGTGGGCGCCGACCAGGATGACCTCGTCGGGCTTCGAAACGCCCTTGATCTCCGCGATGATGTTGGTGGTGCGGATGTCGTTCTCGCCGAGCGACACGTCGTCGTGGACCTCGAGGGGGATCGACCGGAACTGGTCGCGCACCCACAGTCCGGAGCGGGTATTCGAGAGGTTGCACAGCTCGGGGTAGTACTTGCGGACTCCCTCCGGGAAGAGGGAGACGCAGTCGACGGACTGGTCCGTGGCGTGCGCCTGCGTCAGCGAGACGAGGTTCTCCCAGACGAACTGGGGCTCGACCTCGTCGGTCAGCGCCTTCAGGGCGGTCAGATCCGCGCCTTCCAGGACCTGGGTCGGGGTGCACGCGGTGCCGCCAGCCAGGCCGAAGCCCGCGGCGAGCAGGAGGAGGGACGATCGAATCGACAGGCTCATAGCTGCATCTCCACACGGGCCAGACCCAGATGGAGTCGTTGCACCGTTCCGAAGGGAGGGCCCGATGGGCCCCATTGCACCTCCAGGGTTCCCACCACGAAGCGGCCGAAGTGGAACCGCAGGGGCGCGGCATGGATGGCGAAGTACAAGGGACCGTTGCGCCCGTCCTCCGCCTCCAGGATTTCATTGGCGAAGGGGATTCGCAGGCTCCGCCAGGGCAGCGCGACCCTGCTGAATCCCAGCTCGAGCCCCGCGGCGGGCTCCCAGAAGCTCAGCCGCGTCCGGATCTCTCCCCGGGCGAAGACCTCGAGCGGGAAGTTCGTCTTCTCGGCGGGCATGGCGAAACGCAGCCCGCCTCCGACGAACAGGTTCTGTCCGAGGCCCTGGGTGCCCAGCGCCCGCTGGTACGCGGCCTCCATCGTCGTGGCCTGCTCGAAGGGGCGCAGCAGCCCGAAGTAGCGGAAGTTGGAGACTCCGACCGAGATACCCTGGGCCACGCTTTGTTCGGGCTCGGCCACTGCCGCCGAGGCGAAAAGCAACGTGCCCACGATGAGACATCTGAAGGGGAGTACGTGCATGGATGAGTGGGGGGGGAACTGTCTCTTTGCCGCGAGCCCGGCAGCCTGAATCAAACGGCCGGCCTCGCACAACGACATGGTTGGTAGTGAAAATGAATTGTCTTTGGAGGTGGCCGTTACCCGGAGGCCGTGCCCAGCAGTCCGTGTTGGCGCAGCGTCGCGAGGATGCGCTCCACGCTCTGCTCCACCGTCTCTGAATCCGTGTGGACCGTCACCTCGGGCGACTCGGGGGGCTCGTAGGGATCCGAGATGCCCGTGAAGTGGGGGATCTCTCCCGCCAGGGCCTTCTTGTAGAGACCTTTCACGTCACGGTGGACGAGCGCGTCCAGGCTCGCCTTCGCGTACACCTCGATGAAAGGGATCCCCGCTTCCATGGCCAGCCGCCGCACCGTGTCGCGTGAGTCGCGGTAGGGGGAGATGGCCGCGGAGATGACCGCCACGTGGTGTTTGGCGAGCAGCCGCGCCACGTAGCCGATGCGCCGGATGTTCTCCTCGCGATCGGGCCGGGTGAAGCCCAGGCCCTTGGAGAGGAATGTGCGGATCTCATCCCCGTCGAGCACCTCCACCTCCTGGAAGGGCTCCAGTTGGCGGCGGACCGCCGTGGAGAGCGTGCTCTTGCCCGCACCGGACATGCCGGTGAACCAGAGGATGAAGCCGCTTCGTTGTACCGGGTCCACCCCGGGAGAAAACTTCGCGTCTGAGTGCTGCTGACTCACGGATGGCCCCCTGTGACCTCCGGCACACACTTCATTATTTTGATCCGGCCGCAGCATCTCCCGGGCGGGACACGAATGTCCACGCTTGTACGAAAAAGCCGGAAAATGTTGTAAATGGGATATTACTTTGACGTTATTCTATTGACTCGGAGTGAAGCGTGTGGCCTGCGCGGCGCTCCTGGCGGAGGCTGGCGGGAGGGAGCCCGGCTCGGGGGAGTGGGGGAGTCCTCGGCGGGTGCGGCGTTGCGCCAGCTCCACGGCTTCGAGGAGGGAGGTGCCGGGCGCCGTTCCCTGGGGGCGGCGCTCATCGGCGGGTGACGACTCTTCCAGGAGCCCCGGGGGGCCGGGGCTCCGACTTCAGGAGGCGCGAGGCAGTTTACGGCGGCCTATACCATCCTCCGCGTCGTCCGACTCGTAGTAGAGGGTCGCCCCTCCCTCGTCGTAGACGACCAGCACGCGCTCGCTCTGGTCCAACAGGCCCGTGGCGGCTGCTTCCGCCTTCCGGACCAGGGTGTCGGTCCCAGCGGGACGCTTCTTGGTGTTGCCTGTACGTACTGACGCACTGGGCATGTGGGAGATGACTCCTTGAGCCCTCACATCCTGGGAGGGAGTGGTGTGTCATAGCCAACGGGAGACTTCGTTGACAAGCGCTTGACATGAGCCGGCCGGAAGCGAGGTAAGGAAGCGTCATGAATCGTCGCTTCCTGCCCTGGATCGTGTTCACTCTGTGTCTCTCCTCGGCCGTGATGGCCCAGCCCACGAGGACCGCCACCCGGCCGGCCCTGCTGTCGGACTCGAAGACACCCGCCTGGCTGCCCCGGGGGGCCCTCCTGGGCACCTTCATCCGCAATGGCGCGGTCGCACCCGAAGTGCGTCTGCAGTGGCAACTGGTGTTCTTCCAGGGCCGCAGGGACACGCTCGGGCTGCTCATCGAGCCCACCGCCTCCTTCGCCGCGATCAAGCCGGACTCCGTCGTCGAGGACGCCACCGTCCCCATGACCTCGCTCCAGCTGTACTCGCTGGTGTTGGCCGTGGGGTACACGGCCCGGCGCCCGTCCGGCCTCGAGTGGGGCTTCCAGCTCGGCACCGGCCCGGCCTGGTACGCGGCGCGCTTCCGGGGCGGCTCCAAGGCCGAGGAGTCCTACTTCGTCGGCCTGCTGGATGGGCGCGCGCGGATCGGCTACCGCGTGGGACCCATGGCCTTGGGAGTAACAGTAGGTTATGGTGATCCCTACAACTACAGGCGGACGAGCCTGGCCCGCTCCTATGTGGGCGGCCTGCAACTCGGCCTGTATGCGGACTGGCGCTAGGGGCCTCTGGACCCTGACCCCCCAGGTGGGGTGAAGTGCGTAACGAAATGGTCGAGCTTCTGAGCCTCCATATCGGCCGCTTTCAGCGAGAGCGGGCGGACTACGAGCGCACGCTGCCGCCAGCGCTGCTCGTGTTCTCGCCCGCGTCCGCGGCGATGCCGCCTCTGGATGAGGACGAGGAGCACCACCACTTCCGCACCCTGACCAGCGTGTCCACCCCGATGCTGGGAGTGGGGGAGCCCATCGTTTTCCCCATCATCAAGAATCAGGAAAACGCGTTCGGCCGAGGCATCACCGTGGGGCGCACGGGCAACAACGACGTGGTGCTGGACGATGGCACCGTGTCGCGCTTCCACGCCTGGTTCCAGCGCGAGACCGGTGGTCGCTTCATCCTCACGGATGCGGGCTCGAAGAACGGTTCGTTCGTGGGTGGGGTGCGGTTGACGCCCCGGCGCCCGTCTCCGATCACGGACGGCACCCGTCTGCGCTTCGGCCAGGTGGAGGTGACCTTCTATCTGGCGAGCGGTTTCACCAAGGTGCTCGCCAGGCGGTACGGGCCGTGAGCTTGTCAGCCCTTCCACGGGCTTCGTAACGTGTGATTCACCCCTCAGTGAACAGGGAGCGTTCGCGGTGCCATTGATGACAGAGGCGTTCGGCCTGACCGACGTGGGCCGGAAGCGGCAGCACAATGAAGATTCGATGCTCGTGGACGCCTCGCTCGGCCTGTTCATCGTGGCCGATGGCATGGGAGGCCATGCGGCCGGCGAAGTGGCGAGCAATCGCGCCACCGAGGTCGTTCGCCAGCACATGGTGTCCAACCGGCATCTGCTCAAGGACCTGAGCACCAACACGAGCCAGGACGCCCGCAACGCGGCCCAGGCCCTGATGGAGGTGGCCATCCAGCGCGCCTGCGCGGACATCTTCCGCATGGCCCTGGCCGACCCCAGCAAGCGTGGCATGGGCACCACCTTCGTGTGCCTCGCCGTGAGCGGCAACAAGGGCGTCATCGGCCATGTGGGTGACTCGCGCATCTATCTGGTGCGCCACGGCCAGTGTCACCGGCTCACCGAGGATCACACCCTGGTGGCCGCCCAGCTCAAGGCCGGGACCATCACCAAGGAGCAGGCCGCCACCTCGCAGTACCGCAATGTGATCACCCGCGCGGTGGGCATCCAGGAGTCCGTGCAGGTCGACACCCTGATCGTCGACCTGTTCCCGGGTGACCTGTTCCTGCTGTGCTCGGACGGCCTCCACGGCTACCTGGACGACGACGAGGTGCTGCCGCTGGTACAGGGCTCGCAGCCCGCGGAGCTGCCCAAGCGGTTCGTGGACCTGGCCAACGAGCGCGGCGGCAAGGACAACATCACCGCGGTGGTGGTGAAGGTGTCCGGCGAGGGCACGCTGGAGGCGGAGACCTCCGAGGCGCAGAGCCGCATGGAGGCCCTGCGAAAGATCCCGCTCTTCCGCCACCTCACCTACAAGGAGCAGACGGCGGTGCTGTCCATCGCCACCACGCGCACCTTCCCCGCGGGCCGGGAGATCGTCGTGGAGGGTCAGCCGGGCGAGGAGCTCTTCGTGGTCATCCGCGGCCGGGTGGTCATCGAGAAGAGTGGGGTGGAGATCGCCGAGCTGCGGCCCGGCGGGCACTTCGGCGAGATGGGGCTCATCGACAACGCCCCCCGTTCGGCCACCGTGCGGGCGGTCGAGCCCACGCGGACCATGGTCATCTCCCGCTCGGATCTGATGGGCCTGATGAAGCGCGAGTCCATCCTGGCGGTGAAGATGCTCTGGAGCTTCGTCCAGGTGCTGTCGGACCGGCTGCGGGCCACCAACTCGGAGCTGAGCGAGGCCCGGCAGGAGCTGGCGGTGGCGCAGGCCATCCAGCCGTTCGCCGAGGAGTGAGCAGCGGGCGGTGGGGAAGACGTCAGGCGGATGACTCGGCCGGAATGAACGGCCGAGAATATCGGTTGGTAGGCCGGTCGCGGGGGTAACGTCCCGCGCCGTCCGATGCGCAAATGGTTCGTTATAGGGGCGGCAACCGCCCTGGTCGTCGTGGCGGTGGCGGTGTTGTGGCCTCGGGATGAGCCACCGCCCACCCCGGTCGCGCCCGTGGCGCGTGTGCTCCCCGAGTTCGAGTCGGTGGAGGTGTTCTCCTCCGGCGCCTCCGAGGGCCTGACGCTCACCGGGAGGGTGCTGGACTCCCGAGGGGCGCCCGTGGTGGGGGCGGAGGTCTTCCTGTCCGCGAGCGCGCAGAAGACGCTCACCTCGGTTCGCTGTGACGAGTGCGGAGAGGCGCTGCTGGCCTGTCCGGCCCGGGAGAGCGGCCTGCACGCGCTGGCCTTCTTCGAGCAGGCGCGCGGCTTCCTCCAACCCAAGGCCACCGTGCGCACGGACGCGCAGGGGCGCTTCCGGTTCGAGCACCTGGCCGGGGTGTCCTTCTCCGTGTGGGCCCGGGCCTCGGGCTTCGGCGCGGCCATGCGCGAGCGCGCGGCCCCCGGGGAGCCGGTGGATTTGTACCTGCCCCCGCTGCGGAGCATCGGCGGGCAGGTGGTGGACGAGGCGGGCCGGGGGCTCCCGGGCGCGCACGTGTACGCGGTGTCTCGCAAGGTGCCCCTGCCGTCCGAGGCGGTGGCGGGGCCGGATGGCTCCTTCACCCTGTCCGGGTTGGGGGAGGGTCCCTTCTATGTCCTGGCCACCGCGAGCGGCTTCCTTCCCGCGGTGGAGCCGCTGGTGGAGGCGGGCCCGCAGCCGGTGCGGTTGAGGCTGGAGCCCTCGCGGACGCTCGAGGTGCGCGTCACCCATCGCGGAGAGCCCGTGACGGCCACGGTGCGGCTGAAGGCGGACCACCTCGCGCGGGAGGTACGCGCCGAGGGCGGTGTGGCGCGCTTCGAGGATCTCTACCCGGACGAGCTGGTGGTGTCGGCCGAGGCCGGAAGGCTGGGAGCCGCGCCGCGCACCCTCACGCTGAGCGAGCGCCTCACGCAGGTGACGCTCGAGCTGGAGGAGGCGGGCACGCTGCTCGTCACGGTGGTGGACGAGGCCGGTCAGCCGGTGCCCTCGCCGGAGCTGGTGGTGCGCACCGCCCGGGGCAGGCCCATCCAGACGCAGAAGCCTTCCACGGGCGAGCTGGTGCAGTTTGGTCCGCTAGCGGTCGGGGACTACGTGTTGGAGGGGCGTGCGAAGGGCTTCCGGGACGCGCAGCTGCCGGCGCGGGTGAAGCCGGGCGAGACGTCCCTGGAGCTGGAGCTGGAGCGTGCCACGCTCATCACCGGGCAGGTGTTGGATCAGTACGGCCGGCCCGCGCCGAACGTGTCGGTGCTGGTGCAGCCCACGGGTGACGCGGTGCTGGCGGACGCGGAGGGCCACTTCTCGGCGGCGGTGCCCACACCGGGCCTGTACGAGCTGCATGCGCATCACTCCGAGTGGGGTGGTGGGCAGGTGAAGGTGACGGCTCCGGCGGAAGGGGTGCGGCTGGAGCTGGAGCCCCGGGCGTCGCTGGAGGTGACGGTGATGGGGGAGGGGCGCCGGCTGGAGGGCGCGGACGTGCTGCTGTGGGTGGACAACGAGGGCATCTTCCGCAGCGACAGCTCCTCGGGCCCGGACGGCATGGTGCCCATGCGAGGGCTGCCCCCGGGGACGTACTCCATGGTCGCCACGCATCCGGACTACCTGCCCTCGGAGCGGCAGAAGGTGGTGGTGGAGGACGGACAGACGCAGCGGGTGACGGTGACGCTGGAGCCGGGGGAGGGGATTCAGGGCGAGGTGGTGGACACGCGGGGCATGCCGGTGGAGGGGGCCTCGGTGTCGGTGCTGCCGCGCATGGCCGAGCCGGTGACGACGGACGCGCAGGGCCGCTTCGAGGTGCGAGCGCTGAAGCCCGGGCGTCCCTTCCTGGTGGAGGCGCGGCACTCGGGGTACGACCAGCGCGAGCGCGTGCAGGGCACTCCGGGTGGTGAGCCGGTGCGGGTGGTGATGGAGGCGCGCGGGACGTTCCGCGGCCGGGTGGTGGCCGAGGACGGCGAGCCGGTGCGGCGCTTCCGGTTGGACGAGCACGACGTGACGAGCCAGGATGGGCGCTTCGAGGTGGCGCTGCCCACGGCGGGCGATCGCGTCATCGTGTCGGTGGAGGCCGCGGGCTTCGAGCCCCTGATGGTGGACAAGCCCGCACAGCCGAACGACCTGGGCGACCTGGTGCTGGTGCGGGCGCCGTCGGTGACGGGGCTGGTGAGGGACGAGGGCGGCGGACCGGTGGCGGACGCGGTGGTGGGGTGTGACGCGTGCGAGGACTCGGTGATGACGGGGCCGGACGGGCGCTTCACGCTGCCGAGCCCACCCTTCGTGGCGAAGTTCTCCGTGACGGCGCGCAAGGGGCGGTTGAGCGCGTCGGCGTCGGCCTCACGCGAGGGACCGCGGACGGTGGAGCTGGTGCTGAAGCCGGCCACGCGGCTGTCCGGGACGGTGTACCGGCCCGATGGCACTCCAGCGGCGGGCTTCCAGTTGGAGGGCGTCCACGCGGACCGGGGTGAGCCCATCAGCATCGTCACGGGGCCTGACGGGCGATACAGCGTGGACGTGGCCCCCGGCCACTATCGCTTCGCCCTGGGCGTGGCGCGCGAGTTCTCCGGTGAGCCGGCGCTGCTGGTGCAGGTGGAGGGTGGGGAGAAGCGGTTGGATATCGGGCCGGCGCCCGGGACGGCCTCGCTGACGGTGCAGCTCAAGTCCGAGCGGGGCAAGGCGCTGTGGGTGATCGCTGGAGACATGGGGGCCGTGGGCAACCCGCCGAAGGAGCTGATACGGGCGCGCTACGGACAGCTGCTCTACCAGCCCCGCGGTGAGCGGATCACGCTGCAGGGCTTCCCTCCCGGGCGCTACACGCTGGTGTGGTCGAACTTCCACACGGACACAGAAGACGGGCCGGTGGTGCGCACGGTGGACCTGCCGACCTCGGGAGACGTGGTGCTCACCCCGTAGGATCACGCTCCCAACCAGCTCACCGCGCGCTCGAACACGACCTCGAACCCGCGCTCCACCTCCGTCTCGGCGGTGCTCTGGACCGGGAACGGATTCGCATGATCATAGGCGTACGGTGGATCGAGGATCTCCACCCGTGCACCGGAACCCGCGAGGGTCTCGGCCACGGCCAGCGCCGGCATCACCCGATCCCCGCGCAGGGAGATCGCGTTCACGCGGGGGCCGATCCTCCGGAGGGCGGCCTCGCGCTCGGAACGATGGCGGTCGGAGATCACCATGGACTCGAATGCCCGGCCCTCGGCGTTGTCCGAGAGCAGCCTTCCCAGCTCGGGCCGTCGCTGCTTCTCCGACTCGAGCTCCGCGAAGAGCCGATGCAGCGAGCGGGCCGCCGCGCTGTCGAGGATCTCCCGGGCCAGGGGCGCCGTCTCCGCCAGGAGGCATCCGCCGCAGAAGGTCACGAGCCGGGACTCGGTGAACCGTCCGCCGTCATCGGCCATGAGGAGGATCTCCGCCAGGAACGCGCCGATGGAGTACGCGAAGAAATCGAGCCGGGCTCCTGGGGCGAGGAGGGGCTCATCGCCTCGGCGGATGCTGTCGGAGAAGCGCGAGAGATCACGAAGGGTCCGCAGACCGGACCACAGGAAGCGGTCCGGCCGGGCGTGAAGGCGGGTGCTCAAGGCGGCGTTCGCGAAGCTGGAGGCCTCGAGCTCCGGGATGCGGCGCATGCGCTCGCGGCTGAGCTGCCGCATGGGCCTCGGGTCGGCCCAGAGCGCCGGGGATCTGTCCATGTGGAAGGCGACGGGGAAGAGGATGACGGGGACTCCGAGTCCCTCCACGAGCGCCTTTGCCCACGGCAGGTACTTCTCCCAGCGGCGCTCGTTGAGTCCGTGGAGGAGGAGCACGCCCCGGGTGCTTCGCTCGCATCCGGGCGGCGTGAGGATGCGGTACGGGAAGTCGAGGTTCTCCTCGACACCCGCGTCACGGTCGAGCAATCCCTTCAGGGACTCCGGTTCGGGAGCGTCCTCCGATGGCGGGGGCGTGGGCTCCTCCATTTCCTCGGAGTGGAACCGGCGCTGGTGCAGGACGAGTCCGGTGTCCATGCATCCCGTGGCCCTCCCTTCCTGGAATGCCTCGGCGAGCCTGCGATACGTGTCGACGTAGTTCATGAACGCTCTCCCGAAGGGATGGTGCCATCTCTCGCTGACGCAGCGTGTCGCCATATTGATCATGGCCGTGTCACGACGCCACGGCGGAAAACTGATCTATAGAGAGAGCCAGCTGATCTCACCCTCTCAGGAAGAGGAAGGACGCAGGAGATGATGAAGAAGTTTCTCGGGTGTGTGTTCGCGGCCCTCGTGGTGCTCTGTGCGGTTCCCGCTTCGGCGCAACTGGAACTGCCTCCCGCGAGCCCGGCGGCGAAGGTGATGCAGAAGGTGGGTCTGACCGAGATCTCGGTCGACTACTCCAGCCCCGCGGTGAAGGGACGCAAGATCTGGGGCGAGCTGGTCCCCTGGGAGAAGCCGTGGCGGACCGGCGCCAACGCGTCCACGAAGATCACCTTCAGCCGTGATGTGACCTTCGGTGGAAAGCCGGTTCCGGCGGGAACCTATGCGATCGTCACCTTCCCCACGCAGAGTGGCTGGACGGTCGCGCTGAACAAGGAGCTGGGCCTCTTCGGGGGTGGAAAGACCTATGACGCCAAGGACGATGTCGTCCGCGTCCCCGCGACGGTCACCGAGATCCCGAACCGCGAGCGGCTGACGTTCCTCTTCTCCAACACGACCGATGATCAGACCTCGCTCGACATGGAGTGGGAGAAGCTGCGTGTCTCGGTGCCGATCCGGATGGACACGGCGGCGTACGCGCAGGCCAACATCCAGACCGCGGTGAACAACGCCTGGAACTCGCTGGCGAACGCGGCGCGCTACATGGCCGAGAACACGAAGGACTACGGCACGGCGCTGAAGTACGCGGAGAACGCGATCGCCATCCAGTCCAACTGGTACACCCACTGGATCAAGGCCGACGTCCTGGCGCGCAGTGGCAAGTACGCGGACGCCCGCAAGTCCGCGCAGATGGCTCTGGACCTGGGCCAGAAGAACCCCAACCCGCCCTTCTTCTCCTTCTACAAGGACACGATCGCCAAGGCGCTCGTGGACTGGAAGAACAAGAAGTAGGCGTCAGAGGTGGCAGCCTCCCGCCTTCCGGGGGTGGGAGGCTCGCTGCGTGAGCCGGCGGTAGAGGGCCTCGTAGCGCTCGATGGCCGGCGCCAGTTGGAAGTGATCGAGGACGTGTTGCCGGGCGCGGCGCGAGAAGAGCCGCCAGCGCTCCGGCTCGTTCACGAGGGTGAGGACATGGCCCGCCATGGATTCCACGTCCCCCACGGGGGCGAGATAGCCCACCTTTCCGTGAAGGATCTGCTCCGGGATGCCCCCGGCGTTGCTCGCGACCACCGGGACGCCACAGCTCAGGGCCTCGAGCGCCGCGAGACCGAAGCTCTCCTGCTCGCTCGGGAGGAGGAACACATCGGACGCGGCGAGGAGCCCGGTGAAGTTCTCCAGCCCGCCCAGGAAGGCCACGCGAGCCTCGAGGCCGAGCTCCCGGCTCCTCCGCTCGGCGGCGGGCCGTTCGGGGCCATCGCCAATCATCACCAGCCGGCACGGGCGCGTGTGGTGCACCGCGGCGAAGACGCTCACCACGTCGCCAATGCGCTTCACCGGCCGGAAGTTCGAGACGTGGATGAGCACGGGCTCGTCCTCTGGCAGGCCGGGGAAGAGCGCGCGGAGACATTCCCTGTCCCGGACCGGCGCGTACCGCTCCGTGTCGACGAAGTTGAAGATGACCTCGATGGGACAGCTCTCCGGGGAGATGCCGAACCCCTCCCAGGTGGCGCGCTGGAGGAACGCCGAGGGGGTGGTCACCGCGTCGCTGCGCAGGATGGAGAAGCGCGTGATGGGCAGGTAGCTGGGGTCGATGCCGACGAGCGTGCTGTCGGTCCCATGGAGCGTCGTCACGATGCGCGGCGCCCTGGCGCCCAGCACCTCTCCCGCCATCCAGGCGGCCGTGGCATGGGGCACCGCGTAGTGCACGTGCAGGATGTCCAGGCGCTCCTGGTTCGCGACCTCGATCATCTTGGACGCGAGCGCCAGGGGGTAGGTCCCCGATTGCGCGAGTGCCGGGTAATCGCTCTCCGTGACCTGGTGGAAGAGGATCTCTCGCGTCATGCCCTGGAGACGCACTGGCAGGTCACGTGCGATGAAGTGGACGCGGTGACCGCGCTCCGCCATCGCCAGACCGATCTCTGCCGCGACCATTCCGCTACCGCCAATGGTGGGGAAGCAGGTGATGGCCAGATTCAGGCGGTCGGTCATCGGGGCTCGGGGAAGAACAGCGGCCGAGCAAACGTATTCCTGCGGAAATGCTCCAGGGGATCGGCCAGGCCCAGGGTCTCTCGGAGGATATACGGCTCGCCATGCGCCACGCCGATCCGGGCGCCGTAGAAGCGGTCACGGGCCTCGAGCGAGGAGAGCGACAGGGGTGAGCCGACCAGCGTCTGCGGACCGTCCACCCGGGGCTCCACCTGGCTCGCATAACAGCGGATGGCCGCCATCTTGCGCTCGAAGGCCGCCGTCACGTCGACGACGAAGCTCGGCTCGGCCAGGTGGCGCATCGGGTAGTAGAGGACCTGCCTCGGCGTGAAGGAGGCGCTGGGGGGCTCGGTCTCGAACTTGCGGATCGACGCGAAGAACAGCGCACGCGTCACCAATGCGCTGGTGGCCTCATGGTCCGGATGGCGCTCGTGCTGCCAGGGGACGAGGACGAGCTCGGGACGCAGGCGGCGGAGGACCTCGACCACACGTGCGACGGGCGCGAGCCGTGCGCGGTCGGCCTCGGGCGCCTCGAAACCGGCCCAGGGGGCGATCCATCCATCGGGCAGCTCGAGGTTCTCGCGCAGCGTGAGTCCCAGTGCACGGGAGGCCGCCTCGGTTTCAGCGGCGCGCGTCTCGGGAGTCCCTCGCGAGCTCTTCTCTCCGCGCGTCAGGTCGACGATTCCGGTGCGGTGGCCCTGGCCCGCCATGTGCGCCAGGAGACCGCCGCAGAAGAGCTCGACGTCATCGGGGTGGGGGCCGAAGGCGAGGACCTCGAGTCCGTAGCCCGTATCGGTCGTGCTCATGGCCGCAGATCCTCGAGCTTCCCCGAGAAGGGCACACAGGTGTCGAGCACGAGTTTCGTGAAGGCTCGGGAGCCGAAGCGGCACGCGTAGTATGGCAGCCCGTAGATGCGCTCCTGTGGCGCTCCATCCGGGACCAGATAGGCCCGGAGGCGGTCCACCCGTTCGAGGGTCACCTGATCGCGCTGGGCGACGGCACGGCCGTACTTGGCCACCAGACGGGAGACGGCGCCACGAACGGTCTCGTCGGTGCGGGAGATGGCCTGGGCGAAGCCCGGATCCAGGGCGGCCATGCGCTCGCCGAGGCGGGTGAGCTCGGAGCTGAAGGCAGCCAGGAGGCGGGCCTCGACGTCCTCGGGGGACTCGAAACCGTCACCGGCGTTGCGCGCGGCCAGTCGGGTCAGCAGCTCGTCCCGTGGCATCAGGGTGTCATCCGGTGAGAGGCCGAGCTTGTCGAGCAGGGCGCGTGTGCGGTCATCGAGCACACGGAACCGGGCGCGTGGCACGGTGAGCGGCATGGGTATGCCCATGTGCTCGTACAGTGGCGCGAGCTGCGCGAAGTAGGCGATCTCTCCGGGCCCGCCGATATAGGCCGCCGTGGGGAGCCAGGTGTCCTGGAGGAGCGGGCGCAGCAGGGCGGAGGTCGTGAAGCGGAGCGGCTCCCGGTCGAGCCAGGTGAGGAGCTCGGCCGTCGTCACGGAGGCGCCTTCCGGGTGTCCCACGAGGCTCCAGGAACCCGGGGCGGAGGGATCCATGCGGTAGCGCGCGCCCTCGATTCCCTCGGGTGAGAAGAAATCGAGCGGCGCTCCAGGGCGGATGTGGACCTGCTCGGAGAACCCCGCGTTGGCGAGGGCGGTGCCCCGCTCGGAGAGCCTCCCGGCGATGGCCTCGGCCTCTTCGATGGCTCGGCGGTGGAGCGGTGCGGCCAGGGGGGCGAGACGCGGGTCGCGCGGATCGAGGAACACGAGCCCCTCGTCCGCGAAGAGGGCGGAGAGGACCTCGGCGAAGGCCTCCGCCAGGGTCGCATCGGGACGGTAGGCGCGCTCGAGCAGCTCCAGGTGCTCGGCCGCCTGCGGATGACCCTTCAGTTCGTTGCGCACCGCGTCGAGCGCACGGGTGACGTTCTCACCCAGGCGCCGGTGGGCGACGGGAACACGCGAGGTGGCCGCGTCCTGGAACTCGAGGCTCACGCGCAGTGGCTCTCCGGCCGTCCTCGGAATGAAGCAGTGATCGATCTCGGGCAGATCGTGATCTTCGGTCTGCAACCAGAAGACGGGAACGCAGGGGGTGCCCGTCTCGTGCGTGAGCTGGCGGGCCACGGCGATAGCGGAGGCGGCCTTGTAGACCGTGAAGAGCGGCCCGAGGAAGAGCCCCACCTGCTGCCCGGTCACCACGGCGACGGTGCCGGGACGGGCGAGCAGCTCCAGGTTGCGTTCACGCGCGGGGCTCGGCGCGAGGCGCGCGTTGCGGGCCACGAGTGCTTCGTGAAGGGCAGGGGAGAGCGAACGAGCTGCCGCGGCGGCCACGGCTGCGGCGCGTGCGGCCGGGTGCCGGAAGCGATCGGGGAGGAACTCGAGAGCGCGCGGATCCGCGCGAAGCCAGGATTCGGAGAACGAGGAAGCCACGGCCTGGCGTGATAACAAGTCCGCCGCGTGGGAGCGACGGCGAACGATAAGAATTCGTTGGCAACACCGCTGCCGCGTTCCTCGTTCCCCTCGTATAGGATCCACCTGGATGCGGAATCTCTTCATTCTCGGAACGGCACTGGCCATGAGCCTGGGATTCTGGTCGACGGCACTCGCACAACCTCCCCGGCAACCCCATGCGGGAGAGATCGCGGCGGGTCTCCGGCGCCTCGGTGTGACGGGGAGTGTGCTCTACGTGGCGGCCCACCCCGACGACGAGAACACGCGCTTCCTGGCCTGGTTGGCGGGGGAGCGCGGTCTGCGCGCGGGTTACCTTTCGATGACGCGCGGGGATGGCGGACAGAACCTCATCGGGACCGAGCAGGATGAGCTGCTCGGGCTCATCCGCACCCACGAATTGCTCGCGGCGCGGCGCATCGACGGCGCGGAGCAGATGTTCACCCGGGCCAGGGACTTCGGTTACTCGAAGAGCGCCGAGGAGACCTTGCGCATCTGGGGACACGACGAGGTCCTGGCCGATGTCGTGCTCGCCATCCGGCGCTTCCGGCCGGAGGTGATCGTGACGCGATTCACCACCCAGCCGCCGAATCACGGCCACCACACCGCCTCGGCCCTCCTGGCCGCGGAGGCCTTCGAGGCCGCGGCGGATCCGAAACGCTTTCCCGAGCAGCTCGGGGAGCTGAAGCCGTGGAAGGCCGATCGGCTGCTCAACAACGTCGCGTCCTGGAACCTCAAGCCGGATGCCGACATGTCCGCCTACGTGAAGGTCGACGTCGGCGGCTACGACCCGCTCCTCGGGCGGTCGTGGGGCGAGGTCGCCGCGGAGAGCCGCAGCCAGCACAAGAGCCAGGGCTTCGGGGTGGCGGCCGAGCGCGGGACATTGCTGGAGTACTTCACGCCCCTCGCGGGGACGCGCCCGAAGTCCGATCTGTTCGAGGGGCTCGACCTCACCTGGCGCCGGTGGAGTGGCACGGAGAAGGTCCTCCAGGCCATCGACGAGGCCTCACGTGGGTTCGATCCACGAGCGCCCCACCTGAGCATCCCGGCGCTCCTGCGCGTCCATGAGGCGATCTCGGCCCTGCCAGGGGACAACCCGTGGAAGGCCATCAAGCTGCGCGAGACCGAGGCGCTCGTGGCGGCGTGCGCGGGCTTGTTCCTCGAGGCACGCGCGGCGGAGCCGACGGCCGTGCCGGGTGGTCAGGTGACGTTGAACCTGGTGGCGCTGAACCGTTCGCCCGCCGCGCTCCGACTGGTGGGCGTGACGCTCCCGGGAGGCGAGACCGTGGGGTCTGGCGCCGACCTGGCCGATGACAAGCCGTTCAAGCTCTCCAGGCCGGTGCCGCTCCCCGAGGACGCGCGCATTTCGACGCCCTACTGGCTCCGCAAGCCCATCGCCGGAGGTCTCTACGCGCTGGAGGAGTCGGACCGCGCGCTCACCGGCCGGCCCGAGGGCGAGCCCGCCCTGACGGTGGGCTTCGTCTACGAGATTGGTGGCAAGCGCTTCACGGTGACGCGGCCGGTGGTCTACGCGTGGACGGATCCGGTGCGGGGCGAGCTCTATCGTGCCTTCGAGATCGCGCCAGCTGTCACGGCGACGCTCGACCGGGACGTCATCATGTTCCCCAATGGCGCGACGCAGAGCGTCTCCGTGGTGCTGGCCGCGGGCCGGGCGGATGCCTCCGGAAAGGTCCGGCTCGAGCTCCCACAGGGCTGGCGTGCCGAGCCCGGTGAGGTGTCGTTCCAACTCGCCGCGCGTGGCGAGGAGCGCACCGTTCGTTTCCAGGTCACCCCCGCCAGGGGAGCGGGTGAGCGGGGCCGCCTGCGGGTCGTCGTCGACAGCGGCGGCCGCTCCGAGTCGTGGCGCGTCCGCACCGTGACGCATGACCATGTCCCGCCGCTGACCGTGCGCCAGCCGTCCGAGGCCACCCTGGTGCCCTTCACGCTCGCCACGAAGGTGCGGCGGATTGGCTATATCCCCGGGCCGGGAGATCGGGTGGCGGAGAGCCTGGCCGCCGTCGGGTACGAGGTGACGCTCCTCCCCGAGGAGCGGCTGGCCTCAGAGCAGCTCTCCCGCTTCGAGGCCATCGTGGTCGGAGTGCGTGCCTTCAATGCCAACCCGCGTCTCGCCCACCACCACGAGCGGCTCATGAAGTACGTGGAGCAGGGGGGACGGTTGCTCGTCCAGTACAACACCAACAGCTTCGTGGGGCCGCTCACCGCCTCCATCGGGCCCTATCCGCTGGAGATTGGCCGGCAGCGCGTGACGGACGAGACCGCGGCGATGACGCCCGTGAAGGCCAACCACTCCGTCCTGAAGAACCCCAACCCGCTCGTGGCCGCGGACTTCGAGGGCTGGGTCCAGGAGCGTGGCCTCTACTTCGCCTCGAAGTGGGACGATCGCTACCAGCCCGTGTTCGCCATGAATGATCCCGGCGAGGGACCGCTCCGGGGTGGGCTCCTCATCGCCCGGCATGGGAAGGGGACGTTCATCTACACGGGTCTCGCCTTCTTCCGTCAGCTCCCCGCGGGCGTGCCTGGCGCCTACCGACTGTTCGCGAATCTCCTCGTCCAATGAACACCGCTTCGAAGCCTCCTGATGCGGCCGGAGCCTCCAAGCCCCGGCCCGAGCTCGACGACGCGCCGCCGCTCCTCGGCTCCTGGCGCAACATCTACCTCTTCGTGCTGGGCACCTCCGCCCTGCTCATCGCCCTGTTCTGGGCGCTTACCCGGGCCTACTCGTGACATTGCTCGATTGGTTGGTCGTTCTCGGGACGACGGCGTTCATCGTGGGGTGGGGGCTCTGGAAGTCCCGCAACGAGCGAAGCACCGCCGAGGGCTACCTGCGCGGGGGTCATGAGCTGCGCTGGCCCACCATCGGCCTGTCGGTCATGGCCACGCAGGCGAGCGCCATCACCTTCCTGTCCGTTCCCGGTCAGGCCTACGAAGACGGGCTGCGCTTCGTGCAGTTCTACTTCGGACTGCCCCTCGCGATGGTGATCGTCAGCGCCATCTTCGTTCCCATCTACTACCGGCTCAACGTCTACACCGCCTACGAGTACCTGGAGTCGCGCTTCGATCTGAAGACACGCCTTCTCGGCGCGTCGCTCTTCCTGATCCAGCGCGGCCTGGCCGCTGGCATCACCATCTACGCGCCCGCCATCATCCTCTCCGCCATTCTGGGCTGGCCACTCGAGCCGACCATCGTGGCCATTGGGGCGCTCGTCATCCTCTACACGGTGACGGGTGGCTCCAAGGCGGTCAGCCAGACGCAGAAGCAGCAGATGGTGGTGATGCTCGGGGGCATGGTCGTGGCCGCCATCGTCATCGTATGGCGGTTGCCCGAGCACGTGTCCTTCGGGCGGGCCGTGGATCTCGCGGGGGCCCTGGGCCGCATGAACGCGGTCAGCTTCGATTTCGACTTCCAGGATCGCTACAACTTCTGGTCCGGCATCACCGGGGGGTTGTTCCTGTCA
This sequence comes from Archangium violaceum, assembly GCF_016859125.1. Lineage (NCBI taxonomy): Bacteria > Pseudomonadati > Myxococcota > Myxococcia > Myxococcales > Archangiaceae > Archangium > Archangium violaceum. The sequence goes on from NZ_CP069338.1 coordinate 8,622,788, forward strand.
CTGTCGTATTTCGGAACCGACCAGTCCCAGGTGGGCCGCTACCTGACGGGCCGCTCCATCTCCGAGAGCCGGCTCGGGCTGTTGTTCAACGGCGTCCTGAAGATCCCGATGCAGTTCCTGATCCTCTTCGTCGGGCTCCTGGTCTTCGTGTTCTACCAGTTCACCGCGCCGCCCCTGCTCTTCAACCAGCCCCTGCGTGCCCGGGTCCAGGCGACGGCGCAAGCGGATGAGTTCGCCCGTATCGAGGATCAGTGGGCGAGGGTGCAGGCCGACAAGCGCGCCGAGGCGGACCGTTACCTGGCGGCTCGCGAGTCCGGGGACCGCGCCGCCGAGACGAGCGCGAGAGAGCGCCTCGTGGCGGTCTCGGGCGTGGCGGACAAGCTCCGGACCGAGGCCAAGGCCGTGGTGGCCCGAGCCCTGCCGGGAGTGGAGACCAAGGACTCGGACTACATCTTCATCTCGTTCGTGAAGGACTGGATGCCCAGCGGGCTCGTGGGGCTGCTCATCACCGTCATCGTGGCGGCGGCCATGAGCTCGATCGCGAGCGAGCTCAACGCCCTGGGGGCGACGACCACGGTCGACTTCTACCGGCGGGTCGTGCGCCGCGACGCCACGGACCGGCAGGTGCTCGTCGCCTCCAAGCTGTTCACGGTCTTCTGGGGACTCGTCGCGGTGGCCTTCGCGAGCTTCGCCTCGCTGCTCGACAACCTCATCCAGGCGGTCAACATCCTCGGGTCCCTCTTCTACGGGACCGTGCTGGGCATCTTCCTCGTCGCCTTCTTCTTCAAATCCGTCCGGGGCAATGCCGTCTTCCTCGCCGCGCTCACTTCTCAAGGAACGGTGCTCGCCCTCTTCGCCTTCACGGGGATCAGTTACCTCTGGTTCAACGTGATTGGCTGTGTGCTGGTGGTCGCGGTGGGCCTGACCATCCAGGCCGTCGCGTTCCAGCCGGCGCGAGCCAGTCCGTCCGTCTAGCCCGGATTATTCACCAGGGCCTGGCGAGAAGCCGCGAAGGGGCCGTGCGCAGACCCAGGGGGCACGATCTGACTCGTTGCCCCCATCTGTCAGGTGAGCGGAATTCAGGTTGGCAAAGGGGCGTGAAACCCGTGGGGTTGGATGCCAGTGACTCGCGCGCAGCACCAGACGCACCTCGGCCGTGTCGGCCAGGTGGTCGAAGCAGGAGCAGCGGGGTGTGCACCGCGAGTCAGCTCACGAGGGCACCCAGCTCAGCGAGCCGGCCAGGGCCATGAAGACGGCAGCCAGCGGGAAGGACGTCGGCAAGCGCACCCACAGCCGACGCGCCGAGCGTGTCACGTGGGCCGCCACCTTCAACAGGCTCAGCCGCAGCGTGTCCATCTGCATCGTGGCCAGGGCGGGAGCCTGTCGGCCCGCCTCGGTGCGCAGCGCATGCATCAACACGTAGGCCGCCGCGTGAAGCAGCAAGCGCAGGAAGTTGGCCCAGAAGCTGGAGCAACTCAGCCGGTCGGCCAGCAGGGCGTTCTTCAAGTCCTTTATGTAATTCTCGCACTGCCCGCGCTCGCAGTAGGCGTCGTAGAGCAGCTCGGGCGGGAAGCCTTGCAGCGAGGTGACGACGAAGCGCGGGTTTTCACCCTTGGCGCTCACCTCGGCCTTCATCACCACGTGGCGCTCGTGGGGCCAGGACTCGGCGGCGTAAGAGAAGGCGCCGAAGTGGCGCACGTAGGGGCGGCCCTGAGCGTACTGCTCGTTGGCGGCGGCCATGACAGCCTCGCCCCTGCGCTGGAGGACGGGATTGCGCGCCAGTCCCAGCAGGTAGTCGATGTCGCCCAGCTGCTCGTTGAGCTCCTCGAGCATTCGCATGACGCGCGGCATGGCGAAGCCCGAGTCGCCGCGCACCACCACCCGTACGTTGGGGAAGCGCTGCTTGAGAGCGACAATCAGCCGGCGCAGCACTCCGGCGGCTCCTCGTGCGGCATGGGCGGTGCCCGGCCTCAAAATGGCGGTGACGAGCTGGCCCGTGGTGCCGTCGAACACCAGCAGCGGATGGTACATGTGGGTGTCGTAGAAGCCGTGGAAGAGCGAGAGCTGCTGCTGGCCGTGCGTGGGGTCGTCCGTGCTGTCGATGTCGAGACCCGGCCCTCCAGGTGGCGTGCGACCTGATGCCGCACAGCGGCTCGCCCCTGTCCTCGCAGCCCACGCTCTGCCGCCTGGAGAACGCCGTGGACGGGCGCAGCGTGCGCAAGCTGCTGGGCGTCCTGGAGCAGCATTACCTCGACTCCTTCACCTCGCCCCCCGAGGTGGTGGTGCTCGACGCAGGGCGTGCGCGTCGTTGCAGTCTTCGTAGCCCAGGGCCATCTGGTAGACGCGCTGGCGCACCTGCTCCAGACGCGAGTGCACCACCCGCGCCGGGTCGCGTGCGTCAGGAATGCAGGCGGCCAGCTTCTGCGTGAGCCCCAAACGCTCGTCCATCAGCCTCAGCAACAGCGCTCCCCCATCGCTGGAGGTGTGTGGCGCGTCGCACGTGAGCTGAACCGGAAGAGTGGGGTGGAAGTGGAGGACGGCTGGAGTACAGTGCGTCATACGGGCGGGCGCTTCTGAGTCGGCCTGAGTTCTGGATAAACCCAAGCTAAATCAGGGGGCGTTACGCCCGCAACCGCCCTCCTTCTCCTCTACCCTGGTGAATAATCCGGGCTAGGAGCACACGCCTGCCCGGACAGCCCCATCCAGGCGGGAGGCAGCAGGGGCGTGGGCTGCTGGGGCACCGCACCGTGACGGCTTGGGGCTCAACACCACGCGCTCTGGGATAGCCCTTGCGCTGGCCGAGTGGGCGCGCTGGCCACCACCATCGCACCGGCCAGGGAACGGCCGCCGAGGCCCACCACCCACCGTGCCGTGGATGAAGAGACTTCCCCGGGGCAGAGGCAGGGCTGCGCGCTCACCGGAAGCGGGCGCCTAAGTCGGTCGCCAGAAGTTCTCGACACTAACGGGGCCTACACCCCTCTGGGGGCAAGCCCTTTGTGTGAAGGAACTTTGCTCACCTACTTGGTCACGGCCATCCAGGACGGGGCTCGACGGGCGATGTAGGACGGCGTCCGCTCGGCTGCTTCCTGGACGGCGGGGCGCCTTCCTGGCACCTCGTGGTAGGTCCGGCCGCACGAGCCTTGATGGTGCGTGAACCGGCATGGGAAAAGGCGGGAATATGGCCTCTTCGCCTTCCTTCGCTCAGGTCGTCCCCACGGAGATGGACGGGAGCACCGTTCAGGCGCCGGGTTTGTCGACCGGGCCCCAGGGGCGCCGCTACTACCCCGAGCTCGATGGGCTTCGCGGCATGTCCGTGATGCTGGTGGTCATCGGACACCTGGCCCAGTTCGTCCTGCGAAGCGGCGCCTGGGGTGGGAGCCTGGCCGCGATGGGGGTGATGATCTTCTTCATCCTCAGCGGCTTCCTCATCACGGATCTGCTGTGCCACGAGCACGCGGAGACGGGCACGGTGCGGCTCGGCGCCTTCTATGTCCGCCGGATCCGCCGGCTCATGCCCGCCTTCCTGGTGTTCGTGCTGTTCCTCGCCCTCTTCATCCAGATGGGCTGGGTCACGGACGTTCCCTGGTCGAGCATGGCCGCGTCGTTGGTCCACCTGCGCAACGTGTTCGGCCGGGGAGACACCAACGCGCACCTGTGGTCGTTGTCGATGGAGGAGCAGTTCTACGCCGTGTGGCCGTTGCTCTTCCTGCTCGCCGGGCCGAGGAAGGCGCTGGTGGCCAGCCTCGTGGGGGTGCTCGGGGTGAGCCTCGTGCGGGGCGGGATGATCGCCCTGAACGTGCTCGACTACAACCGGGGCATCTACTACCTCCGCCCCTGGTTCCGCTTCGATTCGCTCCTCCTGGGCTGCCTGCTCGCGCTGGCGTGGAATGGCGGGGAGCGGAGCAGGAGGCTGGTCCAGAAGCTGGTGGCGTGGTGCTCGCCCGGGGTGTGTCTGGTGGCGCTGACGCTGTGGTCGGTCTACGCGGAGATGACCGCGATGAAGCCCGTGTTCCTGCTGGTTCAGGGACTGCTGGCCGCCGCGCTGGTCGCCGGATGCGCGCTGGGTGGGACGCACGCGTGGTTGCGGCTGCGCTCCCTCCGCTTCCTGGGACTCATCTCCTATTCGCTCTACCTCTGGCAGCAGCCCTTCCTCACCACCCGCACGCCGGACTGGGGCCCGCTGCGGGAGGCGCCGCTGTGCGTCGTGATGGCCTTCGCCGCGGCGCTCGCTTCCTATTACTGGGTCGAGAAGCCCTTCCGCGTGGCCCATCCTCAGAAGGCCACCGCGGAGTCCGTGACACCCGGTCCGCAGGCCGCGACGTAGGGTCCGGGGACGAGGTCTCCGTCAGTAGCCGACGCCGACTCGCCTCCACCACGGTTCCAGCCCCGGACATCACCGCGTCACACCAGGGCCCCTGGTGACAGGTCTCACCGCCTGGTGACTGTTGTCATCCCCGCGGAGTGAGAAGCACGAGCGGTCGTTTCGTGAACATTCCTCCGTTCCGGGGGAGGGGACGGGCGGGGTTGCTGCCGCCGGGCCTCTCCGTTCATAGATTGGTCAGGGGCCCACGTGCGTAGAGGGGGCCGAGGGAAGGGGGAAGCCCATGAGGATCGCGGGCGTGGTGGTGCTGGCCCTGATGGCCGGCGGATGCACATTCGTGCGGTTGGAGCAGCGCGATGGCTGTTGGGTACGGCAGACGACACGGTGGCCGAGGCAGCTGAAGGAGGAGATCGGCCCCTGCGAGCGGGAGAAACCCACCTGGTCGGAGGATCGGCTCACGCGCCTGGCGCAGGAGTGCATGGTGCAGGCCGACTACCGCTGGAAGAACCGGGCCCTGGCGGCGTGGAACCGGGGAGAGCCGTTACCGGAGCCCGAGTCGGAAGCGAGCGTGCTCCAGTTCTGCATGAACGAAGCCGCGCACTCGGTGGTGACGGAGAACGAGACGCTCAAGAAGCGCCTGAGCGAGGTGAGCGCGGATCGCGACGTGTTGCGCGCCAGCGAGGAGAAGGATCGGGAGCACCTGCTCACCAGCCACGATCGGCTCACGGACGCGTTGGGGGAGGCGGCGAAGAAGCCGCCGGGCTCGGCGGTGGCCACGTCCATCTCCACGAGCGACGGGACCGCTACGACGCTCAGCGACAGCGACACCAGCGTGGCGCTGCCACGTGGAACCGAGCCAGGCTCGACTCCCGCCCCGCGCATGGGCGTGCCCGCTCCGGAGCCGCTTCGCCAGCGCGCGCCGAGGAATCTGACCGTGGAGCAGCCCAAACCCGACATGTGCGAGGGCTCGGCCACTGGGAATACCCCGTTCGAACCGTCCTCGTGCCCGCGGAAGTAACCAGGGAGGTTGCGAGCGCGTCCCCTCGCGCGTAAGGAAGCCTGCATGGTGGCTTCGGCTCTGCAGGGGCGCCGGGTGATCGTCGGAGTGGGCGGCGGCATCGCGGCGTACAAGGCATGCGAGCTGGTGCGCGAGTTGGGGCGTGCCGGCGCGCAGGTGCGGGTGGCGATGACGGCGGCGGCGAAGGAGTTCGTCACGCCGCTCACCTTCCAGGCGCTCAGTGGGCACCCGGTGCTGACGGATTATTTCGATCCGTCGCAGGAGGGGAACTTCGGGCACCTGGATCTGGCGCGCTGGGCGGAGCTGTACGTGGTGGCGCCGGTGACGGCGGACCTGCTGGCGCGCATCCGGGCGGGGATGGGGAACGACGCGGTGACGACGTCGCTGCTGGCGTTCCGGGGGCCGGTGTTGCTCGCGCCCGCGATGAACGTGGCCATGTGGGAGAACGAGCGGACGCAGGAGAACGTGGCGGCGCTGCGCTCGGAGCCTCGCTTCCACCTGGTGGATCCGGGGGCGGGGCTGCTCGCCTGCGGAGACGTGGGCGCGGGACGGCTCGCGGAGGTGGGGACCATCGTGGAGGCGGCGAAGCGCCTCTTCGCCGAGGGACCGCTGGCGGGCCGGCGGGTGCTCATCACCGCGGGGCCCACGCGGGAGTACCTGGATCCGGTGCGGTTCATCTCCAACCCGTCGACGGGGAAGATGGGGCTGGCGCTGGCGCAAGCCGCGAAGGCGATGGGCGCGCGGGTGACGGTGGTGCTGGGTCCGGTGGGGGAGGTGGAGCGGGGCGGCTACGAGGTGGTGGACGTGGTGAGCGCCGAGGACATGGCGCGCGAGGTGCTGGCGCGGGTGGAGGAGGTGGACTGCTTCATCGCGTCGGCGGCGGTGAGCGACTGGAGGCCGGAGACGCGTGCGGCGCAGAAGGTGAAGAAGTCGGAGGGCCCGGAGAAGCTGACCCTGGTGCGAACGCCGGACGTGCTGGCCGAGGCCTCACGCCGGGTGTCGGGACGGGCGCGGCGGCCGGCGCTGGTGGGGTTCGCGGCGGAGACGGAGCGGGTGGTGGAGTACGCGCGCGAGAAGCTGGAGCGCAAGGGGCTGGACGCGATCGTGGCGAACGACGTGACGGCGCCGGGAGCGGGCTTCGGGGTGGACACGAACCGGGTGACGGTGCTGACGCGGGACGGGAAGCAGCGTGACCTGGCCGGGACGAAGCGCGAGGTGGCGCGCTCCATCCTGGACTTCGTCAAGGACTACATCCCCTACGGCTGATCGCTCACGAGCTGTTGCTGCGCGAGGATGTCCTCGACGAAGGACAGCTTCAGCTGGCGCGCGCGATCCAACCGTTCGGCGAGCGGCCCTGGATAGAGTCGGCCGCAGTTCCCGTCCCCCGCGTTCGCGTAGTACTGGCGTGCGCACGCCACGCCTTCCAGCCGATCCTTGTGCAGGCTCTGGTAGTACTTCAGCGAGAAGTCATTCGCGGAGCCGATGAGGCAGCCGGTCCAGAGGACCACCAGGGCCACCTTCCGGGCTTTCGTCCACGGTTCCAGGACGCTCCACCAGACGGCCGCAGCGAGCGGAACGAGGAGGAAGGCGATCTCCGTATAGCGAGAGGACTTGGCGCTGCTGACACCAAACCCGGCGCGTCCGATCGTGATCGTCACCAGCGCTCCGGCCACGGCGGCCAGCATCGCCACCAGCATCCACTGCATCGTGCTCAGTCGCAGGCGCGAGCGCAGCAGCAACCAGACCGACGGCACGACCACCGCGAGCAGGCAGAGCGCTCCCACCAAAACGCTCCGCTGCTCGAAGCCGAAACCGAGCCCCACCAGGTTGGTGAGGTACACCCAGAACCTGGACTGGTGTGGGAGCGTGAATTCCGGGTGGACGTCCAGGCGCTTCTGCCCGAGGGCCGCCGCACAGATTCCCGCGATGGCGATCAGGCTGGCCAACCCCAGTTGGAGAAGCTCCCGCCGCTTCGTGGAGGCGTCCTCTGCCCGGAAGGCGCGCAGGGCCTTGAAGCCCATGAACACCCCCATGGTCGCGATGCCCGAGGTGATGCCACTTGAGAACGAATAGGCCCCCACCACCAGGATCAGGGCCCCGGAGAGCAGCCGCCCGCTTCGCTGCTGCTCGTCGAAGAGCATCAGGATGCCGAGGCAGAGCATCAGCAGCGAGAAGTGGAACTGGAACTGGAAGCCCCAGACGTGATTCTCGTAGTTGAGGGGCGTCTCCAGGAACAGCATGAAGGCCAACAGCGCCACCAGCGGAAGGTTCGGCACCATCCGGCGCACCATCCGCGTCAGCGTGAGCAGCAGCAACCCGAAGAACAGGAAATTGAAGACGACCAGTCCGACGTGGTTCCAGCCCGAAAGCCGGAAGAAGGCCCAGTGGACGAGCTTGGTCGTCACGATGCGGTGCTCGTTGTGGCGCTGGAAGATCCAATCGAGCGACAGCTGCCCCGAGGGGAATGCCTCGGGCTGCAGCATCTCCCACTCATCCCAGTACGGGACGTTGACGGCGTAGTGCCAGAGGATGGCCAGGTGCGCGAGGAACACCCCGACCGAGACGGCGATCGCCAGTCTAGGCCGCGTCCACATGCGGGATGCTCCGTGCGGCCGAGTCAGGAGTTGCCTTCATGGGCGCATGGCTCATCTTCTCGCGACGGTAGTCCCCACGCGACAACCACTTCTCGATGAGGCAGTACAGGACGATGAAGAGGTAGCGCGAGCCCATCTCCTTGATCTTCAGCTTGGAGACGCCCGTCTTCCGGTTGATCCAGTCGTTGGGCACCACCGCGTACGAGAAGCCTCGCACGATGGACTTGAGCGGCAACTCCACCGTCAGGTTGAAGTGATGACTGAGGAGCGGCTGGAGCCCCTGGATCACCTCGCGCCGGTACAGTTTGAAGGCGTTGGTGGTGTCGTTGTAGCTCAGGGTGAACAGCACCTGGATGAACGCGTTCGCCATCCGGTTCAGCATCAGCTTCGGCAGCGGGTAGTCCACCACCTGGGCGCCGCGCGCGAAGCGTGACCCGAAGACACAGTCCACGCGCTTCTCTTCCATGGTGCGCCAGTAGCGCACCAGGTCCTCCGGGCGATCGGAGGCATCGGCCATGTAGACCGCCACCGCGTCACCCTTGAAGGACTCCAGCCCCTTGCGCACCGCGAAGCCGAACCCGTGCGGCGGCGTGTTGTTGACGTAGCGCACGCCCGTCAGCTCACGGCTGAGCCGGGCGAGAATCTCCTCGGTCTGATCCTTCGAGTTGTCGTTGACGACGAGCACCTCGTACTCGATGTGCTCCGCCGTCAGCTTCTCCACCAGTGCCCGGACGGTGGACTCGATGCAGCCCTCTTCGTTGTGGGCGGGGATGACGACGGAGAGCTTCATGACACCCTCTTCACGCGCTCGGCGGTGGCTTCGACGATTTCCTTCAGGATGGTGCGCTGGTCGTAGCGGTACTTCCACTCGGGGTAGTCCTGCTGGAAGCGCCGCACGTCGCTGACCCACCAGATGTGATCGCCGGCACGCGCATCCGGGGACAGCGTGTACTGGAGCCGCTTGCCGCTGAGCTGCTCCACGGTGTCGATCGCCTCGAGCATCGAGCAGTTGCTGTGGCGCGAACCCCCGATGTTGTAGACGGCGCCGGCGCGCGGCTTCTGGAAGAAGTGCCAGAAGGCATTCACCAGATCGTAGGAGTGGATGTTGTCGCGGACCTGCTTCCCCTTGTAGCCGAAGATCGTGTAGGGCTTGCCGGTCAGCGCGCACTTGACGAGGTAGGCCAGGAAGCCGTGCAACTCCGCGCCCGAGTGGGCCGGGCCGGTGAGGCAGCCGCCGCGGAAGGTGCCCGTCTTCACGCCGAAGTAGCGCCCGTACTCCTGCACCATCACGTCGGCGGCCACCTTGCTGGCTCCGAAGACGCTGTGCTTGGACTGATCGATGGACATCGTCTCGTCGATGCCGTGCTGGGCGTACGCGTGGGAGGGATCGCACTCCCAGCGCGTCTCGCGCTCGACGAGCGGCAGGTCGTTGGGCGTGTCACCGTAGACCTTGTTGGTCGAGGTGAAGATGAAGGCCGCGTCGGGGGCGTGGAGGCGGGTGGCCTCCAGCATCACCAGCGTGCCCTGGGCGTTCACCGAGAAATCCGTGAAGGGCTCGCGCGCGGCCCAGTCGTGGCTCGGCTGCGCGGCGGCGTGGACCACGAGCGAGATGCGGCCCTTGTACTCCTCGAAGAGCTTGAAGATGACCTCCTGGTCGCGGATGTCCGCCGTCACATGGCGGAAGTTCTTCAGGCTCTGCTTGAGCACCGCCGTATTCCATTCGGTCGAGCCATCCTCGCCGAAGAAATACTTGCGCATGTTGTTGTCGATACCGACGACCTCCAATCCCTTCTCGTGCAGGAAGCGGACGGTCTCACTGCCAATCAGGCCGGACGAGCCGGTGACGATCGCGACGGACATTCTGGGTTCCTCGATTCTCTAGGCGAAAAGGGGCCGGAGCAGCGCCTCGCTCTGACCGATCCATTGGGCAATCTCTCCGACGATGGCGCGCACATCGCGCGTCGGCTTCCACCCGAAGGTGCGCTGCGCGAGGCTGGAGTCGGAGATGTACAGAGGGATGTCCACCGGGTTGGTGGTGGGATCACTCGCGATGGGGATGGTGTTGCCGGTGACCTGCTCGCACACCCGGGAGAGCTCGAGCAGCGAGGTGGAGATCTCCCGGCCGCCACCGACGTTGAACACCTGGCCGCTCACGCGGTCCAGCTGCGAGAGCTGCGTGGTGAGCAGCGAGAACAGATCCTCGGGGTGGAGCAGGTCGCGCACCTGCTTGCCCGTCCCGCCGAATCCGGTGTAGCGCAGCGGCTTCTTGAAGTAGTGGTTTGCCACCCAGAGGGTGAAGACGCCCTGGTCCACCTTGCCGAACTGGCCCGGACCCGCGATGACGCCGCAGCGGTTGATGACCGCGCGCATCTTGTAGCTGTGCACGTACTCCTGGATGATCAGCTCGGAGGCGAGCTTCGTCGCCCCGTAGAGCGAGCGGGGCAGGAGGGTGGTGAAGCTCTCGCTGATGCCGGCGGGGCCGATGCCGGCATGCACCTGCTCCGGGGAGATCTCGAAGCGGGTGGGGCCCTCGGAGTAGCGGATCTCCCGGAGCGGCTCGATGGAGTAGACGCGCGAGGTGGAGAGGAAGATCAGCCCGCCGGAGCGCTTGCGCGCGAACTCCAGGCAGTTGAGGGTGCCCACGAGGTTGGTGTCGAGGACGTACCTGGGGCTGCCATCCAGGCCCGCCAGCACGCTGGGTTCGGCCGAGGCCTCGATGAAGGCGTCGAACGTGCCGGGCAGGTCCTCCAGATCACCCGGGCAGCGGATGTCTCCGTGGAAGAAGCGGATGCCCAGCTCACGGAAGCGGGAGAGGTTCAGCTCGGCGCCGCGGCGTCGGAGGTTGTCCAGGACCACGACATCTGCCGATGGGTCCTGCCGCTTGAACGCGCAAGCAAGGCTGGCTCCGACGAAGCCAGCCCCTCCCGTGATGAGAATTTTCATGCTCTCCGCCCCTAGAGGATGCGGCTGAAACAGCCCCCCGGCCGAGGGTGTTCAGCCCAGGGCGGCTTATTACTTCGAGCCCCGGTTATCAAGCAAACGACAGCGCCTGAACCCGCTTGCCTGGCGAGACGGCGTTCCGGTCCCCCGCAGTGATGCGCGGAAAGTTCCTCTCTCTCGAGTGGGCAGGGCCGAAGGTGCCGTGGATCTCTCCCATGGCGCTGTGCTCGACCCTGAGGTAAGCGTACGGAAGCCCTACCCGGCAGGCGGTTGAATCAGGGCGCCTGGACCCATAAACCCCTAGTCACCGTGAGCGAAGCCCTCGATACCTCGCATGAGTTGAGCGAAGTGCTGGAGGACCTGCGCCGCCACCTCCTCTGGCAGGAGGAGGACGGTGGCCGGGTGCTTCAGGTGGATGCACGTCTGGCCGCTGAGCTGAGAGGCGCGGGCCTGGCACGTCTGCGTGCCCAGGCCGCGCAGTCCGCAGCTCCAGCCGCCGCGACCCAGGTGCCACCGGCCGCGCGCCCGATGGTCCCCCGTGTTACGCCTCCAGAACCCGAGCGCCCCCTGGCCGCGCGCGCGCCGCAGCAGGCGCCCGTCCGCCGTGAGGCCCCTCCGCCTCCAGAGAGGCTCATCGAGGCCCCGCCCCAGGTCCGCCCGTATACGGGCCCGTTGCCCGGGGTGGTGGACGGAGAGCGGCCGACGCTGGATGAGATCCGCCGCGAGTTGGGCGACTGCCGCCGCTGCAAGCTGTGCAGCGGGCGCAAGAACATCGTCTTCGGGTCGGGCAACCCGCGCGCCGAACTGGTCTTCGTGGGCGAGGGTCCCGGGGCCGACGAGGACGTGCAGGGCGTGCCCTTCGTGGGAGCCGCGGGCCAGTTGCTGACGAAGATGATCGAGGCGATGGGCTACCGTCGCGACGACGTCTACATTTGCAACGTGGTGAAGTGCCGGCCGCCGAACAACCGCAACCCCGAGCCGGACGAGGTGACGGCGTGCGAGCCGTTCCTGCGCGCGCAGCTCAGGGCGGTGCAGCCCAAGGCGATCGTGGCGCTGGGCAAGTTCGCGGCGCAGACGCTGCTGCGCGACAGCACGCCCATCACGCGGATGCGGGGCAACTGGCGCGAGTACGAGGGCATCAAGCTGATGCCCACCTTCCACCCGGCCTATCTGCTGCGCCAACCGGCGGAGAAGAAGAAGGCATGGGAGGACCTGCAACAGGTGATGAAGTTCTTCGGCAAGCAACCCGGGCAGCGCGGCTGACCGGGATACCCCTGGAGGGGGAGACGCGATGAAGGGAGTCCTCGAGACGCAGGAGATGCACTCGCCGGCGCTGGAGTCGAATCCATTGGGAGACCCGGCGCGGCGGCAGCTGTTGGTGTACCTGCCCCCTGGTTATGCCCAGGGCAATCACCGCTACCCGACGGCGTATTTCCTGAATGCGTTCAGCGCGAGCGGCAAGTCGTGGACGAACTTCTCCGCGTTCTCGGTGAGCGTGCCCGAGCGGCTGGACGCGCTCGTGGCGGCGGGCACGATTCCTCCGGTCATCGGCGTGTTCCCGGACGGCTGGACGTCGCTGGGCGGGAGCCAGTGGGTGAACAGCGACGCCATCGGCCGCTACCGCGACTTCCTGGCCAAGGACGTGGTGGGCCTCGTGGACCGCACGTACCGCACATTGCCCAGGCCGGCGGCGCGCGCGGTGCTGGGGCACAGCTCGGGCGGGTACGGCGCGCTGGTGATGGGCCGCTACCACCCGGAGCTCTTCTCTCACCTGAGCGCGCAGTCGCCGGATGCGTACTTCGAGTATTGCTACCTGCCGGATCTCCCCAAGGCGGCCTCGGCGCTGCTCAAGGCGGGCGGGGTGGAGGCGTGGTACCAGGACTTCATCCGGCGCTCGCGCGAGACCAAGGCCCGCGGCGATGACTTCGCGGTCATCAACATGCTGGCCATGGCGGCGGCTTATTCGCCGAAGAAGGGCGAGCCGCTCAACCTGGAGATGCCCTTCGATGCGCAGACGGGCCGGATGCGGCTGGAGGTGTGGAACCGCTGGCTGGTGCACGATCCCGTGCGCTTCGTGCCCAAGTTCGTGGACGCGTTCCGCAAGCTGAAGACCGTCTTCATCGACTGCGGCAGCCGCGACGAGTTCAACCTGCGCTGGGGTGCGCGCATGGTCGCCGAGGACCTCAAGGCCGGTGGCGTCGAGGTCATTCACGAGGAGTTCGAGGACGGCCACACAGGCGTCAACTACCGCTTCGAGCGCTCCCTGTCGGTGATCGGCCCGAGGCTCGCGCTCGAGTAGCGGCCAGGTCTGGCTCGATGACGCGGGGCGTTGTCCTCGCGTCACGGCTCCCGGCTGGACATCCAGGTATCGATGCCTCTGGCGCTCCAACGTTCGCCCGGGTAGAGGCTACCCGTGCATTCGCGCGGGTGTGAGCTGTGCGCACCCGCGACCTGGAGAGGTAGCCATGAGTAACGACCGCTACGGACTGTCCCGCGTCATCGGGGAGAAGGGCGTTCTGCCCCAGCGGGCGCGCGAGTTGGACCCCGCGCTGCCCTGCCGGGAGGCCGAGCTCCTCATCGACGTGGAGAGCCTCAACATCGACGCCGCCTCCTTCAAGCAGATCAAGGACGAGGTGGGCGCGGAACCGGCGCGCATCGCCGCCCGCGTGCAGGAGATCGTCCGTGAGCGCGGCAAGATGCAGAACCCGGTAACGGGCTCGGGCGGCATGCTCATTGGCCGGGTGAAGGAGATCGGCCCGAAGCACCCGGCGCACGGCGTGCTCCAGCCGGGAGATCGCATCGCCACGCTGGTGAGCCTCAGCCTGACGCCGCTCGTCATCGAGGAGGTGAAGGCCGTGCATCCGTCCATCGACCGGGTGGACATCCGCGGCCATGCCATCCTCTTCGCCACGGGCCTCTACGCGAAGCTGCCCACGGACATGCCGGACACGCTGGCCCTGGCGGCCCTGGATGTGTGCGGAGCGCCGGCCCTGGTGGCCCGGTGGGTGCGCCCTGGCATGACGGTGGCCGTGCTGGGAGCTGGCAAGAGCGGTGCGCTGTGCCTCGCCCAGGCGCGCCGGGACTTGAAGGGGCAGGGCAGGTTGCTGGCCCTGGACATCTCCGAGCAGGCGCTCGCCACCTTGAAGGGGCTGGGGCTGTGCGACATCACGGTGAAGGTGGACGCCACGCAGGCCGTGGACGTGATGGAGGCCGTGTCGCGGGCCACGGATGGCGCGTTGTGTGATCTGGTGATCAATTGCGCCTCGGTGGGGAACACGGAGATGGCCTCCATCCTGAGCGTGAAGGATGGAGGAGCGGTCATCTTCTTCTCCATGGCCACGAGCTTCACCGCGGCGGCCCTGGGAGCCGAGGGCGTGGGCAAGGACGTCACCATGCTCGTGGGGAACGGGTACGTGCCGGGCCACGCCGAGCTCACCCTGGAACTGCTGCGCGCCGAACCCGCGCTGCGCCGCCTCTTCGAAACGCGTTACGTATAGTAAGGTGCCGACATGCCAGGTCCGTTCATCGAAGACGCGCGGATTGCTCACGCGCGCAAGCTGGCGGAGGACATCACCGAGCCCATCTTCGAGCTCATCCGCCGCCACACCACCGTCTCCATCGAGCGCACCGTGCTGCGCTTCTTCGGCATTTCCGATGCCGGGCCCGGAGGCGTTCCACTCGCCAATCTGATGGTCGACCGGCTGAAGGCAGCCGGAGTGCTGAACAGGGGAGCGGCGTATTGGTACGGCCGGGCCCTGCAGATGGGCGCCCGCAGTCCGCTGGAGGCCGTGGAGCGCCTGACCGCGCTGCCGGCGGAGAAGCTGGGGCCCCTCTCCCCGGAGATGGAGCACAACATCCGCGAGGCCGTCCAGGACGAGGCCCGGGCGGCCATGGACGATCTCAAGTCCCGCATCGCCCAGCGCGACGCACTGCGCAAGGAGCTGGGCAACTCTCCGGCGCCGCACAAGTACGTCATCGTGGCCACGGGCAACATCTACGACGACGTGGACCAGGCCCGGGCGGCGGCGCAGGCGGGCGCGGACATCATCGCGGTCATCCGCTCCACGGCGCAGTCGCTGCTGGACTACGTGCCCCACGGCGCCACGACCGAGGGCTACGGCGGCACGTACGCTACCCAGGAGAACTTCCGCATCATGCGCGAGGCCCTGGATGACGAGGGCCGCAAGCTCAATCGCTACATCCAGCTCACCAACTACTCGTCGGGCCTGTGCATGGCGGAGATCGCCTTCGCCGCGGCCTACGAGCGGCTGGACATGCTGCTCAACGACGCGATGTACGGAATCCTGTTCCGTGACATCAACATGCGGCGCACGTTCATCGACCAGTACTTCAGCCGCCGCATCTGCGCCCTGGCCGGCATCATCATCAACACCGGCGAGGACAACTACATCACCACCGCGGATGCCTACGAGGCGGCGCATACGGTCATCGCCAGCCAGTTCATCAACGAGAGCTTCGCCAAACGCGCGGGCCTGAAGGACTGGCAGTTGGGCCTGGGGCACTCGTACGAGATCGATCCGTACCGGCCGGAGACGCTGCTGCTGGAACTGTCGCAGGCGATGCTCATCCGCCGGTGCTTCCCCGACGCGCCGCTGAAGTACATGCCGCCCACCAAGCACAAGGAGACGGACATCTTCTTCAGCCACGCGTACGACGTGATGGCGGACCTGGTGGCCATCTGGACGCGGCAGGGCATCCAGCTGCTGGGGATGATGACGGAGGCCATGCACACGCCGCTGCTGGCGGACCGGTACGTGGCGCTCAAGGCGGCCAGCTACATCTACCGGGCGGCGGCTGGCATCGACGAGGAGTTCACCGTGCGCGAGGACGGGAAGATCGCCAACCGCGCGCGCGAGGTGTTCGGCAGGGCCATGGAGCTGCTGGAGGAGTGCCAGAAGGACGGCATGGTGGCGGCCATCGGCCGGGGCCACTTCGGTGACGTGAAGCGCACGGAGACGGGCGGCAAGGGGTTGGATGGCGTGCTGGAGAAGGCGCCGGACTACTTCAACCCGTTCCAGGACATGCTGGAGGCGCCGTGATGCTCGGCTCGTTGCTGGTGATGGTGCTCGCGGCCGGGGAGCCGGCGGCGGAGCTGACGAAGTACGAGGTGAAGACGATCGCGCTCCAGGTGCCCTCCGACTGGAAGCAGTCCGAGGCGGACGGCACCCAGCGCTTCGATGCTCCCTCCGGCGACGCGTACCTGCTGGTGGACGTGGGCGCGGTGCAGACGGCGGGTATGAAGCCCAAGGTGTGCCTGGACAAGGTGCTCGCCGCCATGGGGAGCGCGCAGGGGTGGAAGCCGCTCAAGGTGGGCAAGGCTCCGGCGGCGCGGCGCGTGGATTCGGACACGACGCCGGATGGCGCCGAGTCGGTGGAAACGGTGACGTACGTGGGGTGTGACGGGAAGACCACCTGGTCGCTCGTCTTCCACATGAATGCGAAGAAGCGGGACCGCTTCGAGACGCTCGCGGACAAGGTGGCCGGTAGCGTCGCGTACGCGAAGGCCCCGGCGAGGAAGGGGAAGTAGCCGCCATGGCGACGAAGCCGACGAAGCAGATCATCCGCCCCTATGGCGACCGTCGTGATGACGGCGTGGTGCAGCTGTCGTTCACGCTGCCGGTGCCGTTGTCGGAGAAGGCCAAGGAGGCCGCGGCGGTGCTGACGCGCAAGATGGGGTTCACCGACGTGAAGGTGGCCGCCGCCGAGCGCGCCGCCGACACGTACACCTTCTTCATCGTGTACGCGCGCACGCCGCAGTCGCTCGACTACGCGGAGATCGACGTGCCCGAGGTCGTGGTGAAGAAGATGGGCTTCGACGATCTCAACGCGCTCATCAAGGACAAGGTGGGCCGGCGCATCGTGGTGTTCGGCGCGTGCACGGGTACGGACACGCACACGGTGGGGATCGACGCCATCCTCAACATGAAGGGGTACGCGGGCGACTACGGGCTGGAGCGCTACCCGTGGTTCGAGGCGTACAACCTGGGCAGCCAGGTGCCCAACGAGGAGCTCATCAAGAAGGCCATGGCGCGCAACGCGGACGCCATCCTCGTGTCGCAGGTGGTGACCCAGCGCGACGTGCACAAGGACAACTCGCGCCAGTTCATCGAGGCGGCCAAGGCCGCCGGAGTCCATGGCAAGACGCTCCTGCTGCTGGGGGGGCCGCGCGTGGACCACAAGCTGGCGCTGGAGCTGGGCTTCGACGCGGGCTTCGGCCCGGGGACCAAGCCCTCGGACGTGGCCAACTACATCGTGCACCAGGTCCTCCAGAAGGAAGGCAAGGAGGAGAAGAACGTGCACTGGGAGGGGGAGCCCAAGTGAGCAACGTGAAGGCGGTCATCCGGCTGCGCATGAGCAGCCACGACGCACACTACGGCGGCAATCTGGTGGACGGGGCGCGGATGCTCGGGCTGTTCGGCGACGTGGCCACCGAGCTGTGCATCCGCCTGGATGGGGACGAGGGACTGTTCCGCGCCTATGACTCGGTGGAGTTCCTCGCGCCGGTGTACGCCGGGGACTTCATCGAGGCGGAGGGGGAAGTCATCCAGGTGGGCAATACCTCGAGGAAGATGCGCTTCGAGGCGCGCAAGGTGATCCGCCCTCGGCCGGACGTGAACGATTCGGCGGCGGACGTGTTGGCGGAGCCGGTGGTGGTGTGCCGGGCGAGCGGGACCTGCGTGGTGCCGAAGGACAAACAGCGAGGTCAGCGATGAACAACCCCATGGTCATCACCGCGGCGATGGTGGGTGCGGAGACGACGCGCGAGCAGACGCCCTACCTGCCCATCACGGCGGAGGAGATCGCCGAGGACGCGGTGAAGTGCCGGGAGGCCGGCGCGGCGATGGTGCACCTGCACGTGCGCACGGCGGACGGCAAGCCGTCGCAGGACACGGAGCTGTTCCGGGCGGCGATCCGGGCCATCCGCAAGCGGACGGACATCCTCATCCAGGTGTCCACGGGCGGAGCGGTGGGAATGGGCGTGGACGAGCGTTGCGGCGGGCTGCGGCTGACGGGCGAGGATCGCCCGGACATGGCCACGCTGACGACGGGCACGGTGAACTTCGGCGACGAGGTGTTCTGGAATCCGCGCCCGCTGGTGCGGGACATCGCCAGGCGGATCAAGGCACTGGGCCTGCGGCCGGAGTTCGAGTGCTTCGACGTGGGCATGATCGACGAGGCGCGGGCGCTGGCGAAGGAGGGGGTGGCGGAGTTGCCGGGCCACTTCGACTTCGTGCTGGGCGTACCGGGGGCACTGACGGCGCGCGAGGACGCGCTGGACTTCATGATCAAGTCGCTGCCGGAGGGGAGCACGTGGACGGTGGCGGGAGTGGGGCGGCACCAGCTGCCATTCGTGGAACTGGCGGCGGAGCGGGGTGGTAACGCGCGAGTGGGGCTCGAGGACAACATCTACGTGTCCAAGGGCGTGTTGGCGAAGGGCAACTGGGAGCTGGTGGCGGAGGCGGCGAAGAGGGTGAAGGCGAAGGGCCGGACGCTCGCGACGCCGCAGGAAGCCCGCAAGCTCCTGCACCTGGACACTGTGTAACCACCCCTCTCCCCCTGGGAGAGGGACGGGGTGAGGGTAAACGGATCCCCGCGGAGGTCCGTGTACCCCCTCTGCGAACGAGGAACCCAGAAACATGGATACGGAGCTGCGAGGAAAAGGCGTCCTCGTCACGGGAGGCGCGGGTGGGATCGGGAGCGCGATCGTCCGAGCCTTCGCGGAAGAGGGCGCGAAGGTCGCGGTGCACTACAACCGGAGCGCCGACAACGCGGAGGCCCTGGCGAGGGAGCTGGGCGGAGCGGCGCTGAAGGCGGACCTGACGTCCGAGTCCGACGTGGACGCACTGGTCCCCGCGGCGGTGAAGGCGCTGGGGCGGCTGGACGTGCTGGTGGCGAACGCGGGCGTGTGGCCGCCGCCGGACGAGGGCGTGTGGCAGATGTCGCTGGAGCGGTGGCGCCGGACGCTGGCGGAGAACCTGGACAGCGTGTTCCTGAGCTGCCGCGCCTTCCTGCGCCACGTGGAGACGACAGGGACGGGCAACATCATCCTCATCGCGTCCACGGCGGGGCTGTTCGGCGAGGCGGGGCACTCGGACTACGCGGCGGCGAAGGGCGCGCTGGCGAGCGGGTTCCTCAAGAGCCTGAAGAACGAGATCACACGGATCGCGCCGCTGGGCCGGGTGAACACGGTGTGCCCGGGGTGGACGGCGGTGGAGCGCCACAAGGACAAGCTGGACAACCTGGCGTTCATCAACCGGGTGACGCGGACGATGCCGCTGCGCAAGGTGGGACGCCCCGAGGACGTGGCGCGGGTGGTGGTGACGCTGGCGTCGGACCGCATCTCCGGCCACGTGACGGGCGAGGTCATCACCGTGGCCGGCGGCATGGAAGGCCGCGTGCTGCACGAGGTCTGAGGCGTCAGCCCTCGGAGCGGGGGCGCCGGCCGATCAACTCCAGCGCGCGCAGGGCCGCATCCCCCAGCGTCTGCTGACACGGGAAGCAGCCCTCGCCGCAGCAGGCCGGCCACTCCGAGGAAGGCGTCCGAAGCATCTGGCTCACCGCCGACCGATAGGCGAGTGGCAGGCCCACTTCCACACAGGCCTGCTGCACCGCCTCCTTCACGGCCGGGTCATTCACATCCACGTCATCCATGCTCGGCTCGTGAGGTTGTCAGGCGGTGGGGGTGGTGGTGACGAGCGGAGCGGCCTCGCGGCGCGAGCGGGTGGCTCGCCCGGCCAGCCCCATGGCGAGGATCAGCAGCCCCGCGGCCAGCAGGAAGGGGGCGCCGGGCAGGTTCCAGTCGAGCCGCGGACCGATGAAGTACGCGAGCGTCTGCGTGAAGAGCCCGGGGCCGATCATCCCCGCGATACCCATGAGGCTCGAGAGCGCGCCCTGGAGCTGGCCCTGCTCCGACGCGCTGATGCGGCTCGACATCAGCCCCTGCGACGAGGGCCCGAAGAGCCCCCACAGCGACATCACCGGCACTCCGAGCCAGAACAGCGTGCTGGTCGGCGCCAGGCCGTAGATGACGAAGCCGGCCATGCCGAACGTGAGCCCCATCAGGAGCGTGCGCCGCTCGCCCAGGCGCTTGACGAGCGGCCGCACCAGGCCGCCCTGGACGATCAGCGAGCAGAAGCCCACGCCCGCCATGGTGAGCCCGACGGTGCGCTCGCTCCAGCCGAAGCGGTAGCTCCCATACAGGACGAACACGCTGGGCAGCGCGATATGGGAGAGGTTGTAGAGGAAGTGGACGCTCGCGAGCCCGAGCACCTCGGGGTTGGAGCGCAACAGGCGCAGCGCGCCCACCGGGTTGGCGCGCTTCCAGCTGAAGCCCTTGCGCCGCTCGGGGGGCAGGGACTCCGGCAGGACGAACAGGCCATACATCGCGTTCGCCAGGCTCAGGGCCGCCGACACCCAGAAGGGCATGCGTGGATCCGTGTCGCCCAGGACGCCGCCGAGCGCGGGCCCCAGCACGAAGCCCACGCCGAACGCGGCGCCGATCATCCCGAAGCTGGCGGCGCGCTTCTCCGGCGGCGTCACGTCCGCGATGTAGGCGCTGGCCGTGCTGATGCTCGCCGAGGTGATGCCCGAGATGACGCGGCCCAGGAACAGCCAGTTCAGCGTCGGCGCCAGCGCCATGAGGATGTAGTCGAGCCCCAGCCCGAAGTTCGACAGGAGGATGACCGGCCGGCGGCCGAACCGGTCGGAGAGCGCGCCGAGCACCGGCGAGAAGACGAACTGCATCAGCGCCCAGACCGTGGAGAACAACCCGAAGACCTCGGCCGCCCGCGCGGTGTCACCGTTCAGGAATCCGACGACGATCCTCGGCAGGACGGGGATGATCATCCCCATGGCCAGGATGTCGAGCAGGACGGTCACGAAGATGAAGACCAGCGCGGCACGGCGCGGGGTCACGGGGGCATTCGGTTCAGCGGTCATGGGCGCCGACGTCCTAGCACCTTCCAGGGGCCGGCGTGGAGATCCCGGGGTCAGTACGTCTCCGTGGAGCAACGGACATAGGTCTGCTTGGGGGCGCAGGTGGCGTTCTTCACCAGGGTCCAATTGGCCTGGGTCCAGATGGTCTGGGCCCAATCGGCGATCGTGTTGATCAGCGCGGGGTCCACGCCGTGGTATTTGAACTGCGGGAGCAGGAACCAGATGCGGTTGCCGAGAGTGCTGTCATAGAAGCCGTTGAGGGTCTCCGTCGTGCTCGCGCCGCCGCCGTTCAACCACTCCTCCCTGGAGTACTGGCGCGTCTTGTCCCACCAGGTGGACAGCAGGGCCTCCAGGATGGCCTTGCGCTCCTGGGCGGTGATATCGGACCAGCCCGGCATGTAATCGGGCATCACCATGCGGCTCAGGTCGGACGTGAACCGCGGACTCCACCCGGCCGATCCCGCCGCGTTGAGCCTGAGCGCGTTGTTCGAGATCTGCATGCTCTTCACCATCCAGAGGGTGAGCAACCCATTGCCGGATGGGGAGCCGGTGGCCGCTCGCTGTAGGTCCTTGAGGAAGCCAAAGGAGTAGCCCCAGTCGATCGGCCGTTGGGCACTGCGCTCCAGCCCTTCCGAATGGTTGCCATTGTAGAGGACGAGGGAGAGGTGGTACCACGCCATCGAGAAATAGGTGAACATCAACGGACTGTTGTCATTGATGCCCGTGTTGTTCCTGGGCAGCTTGAGCAGGTGCGGAGAGGTGTCGAAGCTGTAGTTCTTCATCCAGGCGCGTGTCTCGCGCGAGTCGGGGAACAGCTGGCGGTGATGTCCCTCGAGACCGAACTCCTGCATGAGCTCCCACGTCTTCACCATGTGCCAGAGCGCGGTGGAGTAGATCTTCCGCGAGTATGCGGTATCCAGGCCGGTGGTGGCGTTCGGGAACCTCGGCAGGAGGAACTCGTAGACGTACACGTTCCAGAGCGTGTGGGGGTGGTAGAGCTCGGTCCTGTAATGGGTGTAGCCCCCCGCCCGTACCTTCGCGGCCTGCTCCCGCAGGGGGGCGCTGGTGCCCGTCGCGGTGCCCTCACCGGCATATGCCTTGTTGAGCTTGTCATTGACGAAGGCGTCACCCCAGGCGTCCTTGGGGTGGATGCTCGGCAGCCAGTGGTTCCAGTCGGGCAGCTGGAGGGTGATGGGCATCTCGCGGGCGCTGAGATTCCCCGTCGTGGCGATGGCCGCCTTCGTGATTCCCGCCGGGAAGATGGATTTGAGGATGTCGCGATCCTTCTCCAGGACCGCGTCGATTCCGGCTCCCGCGGACCATTGCTCGACGGGCTTGGAGTCCAGTCCCGGCCCGGGCTGGTACGGCGGGTTCCACGGCCGCCCCGGGGCCGGCACGCCCGGCAGGCTCCGGATGTATGAGGCGATCTTGTTGCCTTCCGCCTCGGTCAATCCGTGGAACTTCGAGCGCTCGATGATGGCGAGGTTCGAGTAATTGAAATACTTCAGGTCCCGCCCGTCCTGGGTATGGCAGTCCATGCACCGGGCGCGCAGGGGCGTGGAATCCTTGTAGGAGCGCACCAGCTGCCGTGTGCGCCAGAGCTTCTCGCCCTCGGCGATGGAGGCGGCATCGGTGAGCGGTGCCTTCCAGTTGGCCGGATTGTCTTCCTGGAAGGAGGAGTCAGGCAGAACGCGGGTCCCATCGGCCCGTAGCAGGTTGAGCTTCAGCACCCGATAGCCGATGGTGCGCCCGTCCGTGGTGTTGAACCGGAAGGTGAGCTGGTTCGAGCCCGCGACGAGCGCTCCGGTGGGCACGCTCAGGTTCAGCTTCAGCGTCGCGAAGGCTCCGCCAATGCCTCCGTAATTCTTGCCAGACCCCTCCACCGTCACCGTGGTGTTGTTCAGGTTCACCCAGGCGCCGTTGTTGAAACGGATGCTGGCCTTGTCCGCGTAGCTCAGGTTGTGGGCCTGCATCCAGAGCCGCAGCGGCTTCTGGGCGTCCTGCGCGGTCAGGTCGAAGGTCACGGTTTGCGTCAATCCCTCGCGGCCGATGACCTCGATGGGCAGACGAATGGGCGAGGCGAGCTCCTGCCCCGCGTCCTCTCGGGAGTCGCCCAGCACCTGCTCGGGCGGGATTTCCGTCCACTCCGATTCTTCGGGGGCCCCGAGGCAACCCGTGAGGACCAACATGAGTCCCACCGCGAGGCGGGAGACGAGGGAAATGGGGATTTGTTGGATTGTCGACATTGCTTTGGGGCGAAATATTCACGCCTCGCACCACGGCTGAAAAGCAGGCCGCAGGGTGAGCGCTTCCCTGTCAGCGCGGACTCCAGGCGATGTTCCTCATGGCCCGAGGAGGCCCGGGGTAGCATCCTCCGCGATGGGATTCGCAAAGCTGCTTCTGCTGTGGCTGGTGACGGCGGTGCCGTGTGAGAACACGCCGCCCCCCGGGATGGTGTGCATCGAGGGCGGAGACGCCATCGTGGGCGCCGACGAGCGCACTCCCGCCGAGCGACCGCGGCACGAGGTGTTCGTCGAGACGTTCTACCTGGACGCGAAGGAGGTCACGGTCCGCGACTACAGCCGCTGCGAGCGCGCGGGCGCGTGCCCCCGGTTGCCGCGCCCGTCGTACTACGCGCGCTTCCAACGCCCCGAGCTTCCGGCCGTTCCGATCACCTGGGACATGGCGCAGCAGTACTGCGCGTTCGCCGGCAAGCGATTGCCCACCGAGGCCGAGTGGGAGAAGGCCGCGCGGGGACCCGAGGGACGGACCTTCCCGTGGGGCGAGGAGCCTCCGTCGTGCGAGAAGGCCAACTACAAGGGCTGCCCGGGAAACACGACGCTGCCGCCCGGCAGTTTCCCGCCCGGCCCCCATGGCATCTACGACCTCGCGGGGAACGGCTACGAGTGGGTGAAGGACTGGTGGACCCCCTGCTACCTGGGCTGTGACAAGGCGTGTGGAGAGGCCTGCCTTCGCGCGAACCCGCGTGGGCCGTGCGACGGGGCTCGCCCGTGCAAGGGTTACACCCAGCGTGTGCTCAAGGGGGGCTCGTGGTACTGGCCCGAGGACATGCTGCGCGGCTCCTGGCGGCGCGGTCAGAACCCCACGAGCGGGCTCCACCGGCTGAGCTTCCGCTGCGCGTCGTCGACGACCCGGCTGTCCGCCTGGCCGCCCCGGTTCCTCACCGAGCCCCCGGCCCGGCCCGCGGATCCCGCTCCACCGAGCGAGGAGGAGCGTGCGAAGGCGCTCGCGGTCGTCGAGGACACCGACATCTTCCAGATTCCCCTGTGCGGACGCACGGGCAGGGCGCGCGTCGATTGCCGCGACCCGATGAGCTACATCAAGTCGAACGAGGCGCTCCAATACCTCTTCGGTGACGCCATCAAGAACGTGGGGGGTGGCTACGTCGGGCTCGGTGCCGATCAGGGCTACTCGTTCATCGCGCACGCCCGGAGTCAGTGGGCGTGGCTCTTCGACTACGACCCGACGGTGGTCCGGCTCCACCACGTGCTACGGGCCGTGGTGAAGCGCGCGGCGACCCGCGAGGACTTCGTCGCGGCCTTCAGCGACAAGCGCGCGGCGGCGACGCGTGCCGCCATCGAGGAGGAGTGGTCAACGCTGCCGAAGGAAGAGCGTGCCGCCATCCAGGGGGTGTTCGAGCGCGCGCGGCGTTCGCTGTGGGCCAACTATACGCGCCAGTTGCGGCCCGCTCGCTGGACGGAGGGGTTCGGTTGGCTCCAGACCGACGAGAACTACCGCTACGTTCGTCTGCTCTTCGAACAGGGGCGCATCATCGCCCTCAAGGGCAACATGCTCACGGACAAGGCGCTGCCGTCCATCGCTCGCGCCGCGCGCTCCCTGGGCGTGCCAATCCGTGTCTACTACCCGTCGAATGCCGAGGAGCAGTGGAAGCTGCTGCCTCCTCAGTACCGGGAGAACGTGCGACAACTGCCGTTCGACGAGCGCAGCGTGATCTTGCGAACCTTGATTACCCACCGGTTCCACAAGTCGGACTCCCGTTGGCACTACATCATCCACGGTGGACTGCATGCCCAGGAGCACCTGGCGCTCCCGGGGTACACGAACGTCTGGAGCTTCATGGAGGATCGCCAGCAGGTGGGGGCGTTCCTCTCTTCCACCATCGTTGCCTCGGGCACGGACGGGGCTCCTCCCAAGAAGGATCGCTACCTCGACTTCCTGAGCTACATCGGCATGCCCTCGGGGCATACGGAGCCCACGCGGTGAGATTCCCGGGAGCGCTCATCCTCGCCCTCCTGCTCGTCGCGGGCAGCGCGCGGGGGGAGGGCTATCCCATTCCTCGCGGAGAGCACCCGGTCGCGTGGAAGGAGGAAGGGTCCGTCGGAGAGTGGCGGATCGAGGAGGAGGCGCTCGCACTCGGCAAGCCGCGCGCGACCCGCAACTTCTTCGTCCAGGAGCAGGCGGTCGCGTCCCCGGTGCCCTTCGTGCGCGCGCGGATCCAGAACTCCGCTCGCGCCGATCTGGCGATCCTGTTCCGCGCGAAGGTTCGCGCGACCGAGCCCCTGTTCTCGCTCACGGGTTATGGCTTCTACCTGGATGCGCGCAGCGAGACGCTCGGGTTCGTGCGCTACGACGGGACGCGCCCCGACGACAGCGGCGTGCGTTCCAAGGTGCGCGGGCTCGCGAAGGTGGGGGAGCTCGAGATCGTGCTCTTCCTCGCCGGGCCCGCCTTCGCCGCCCATGTGTACGACGCCCGCACCAAGGCGGAGCTCGCGAGCCTCGTCTGGTCCGACCCGGCGTTCTCCGAGGGCTCGCTCGGGGTGTACGCGAACAAGAGCCAGCCTCCCGAGGTGAAGGTCTCCCTGTTCGTGCCGGACCCACCACCCCAGGAGGCCTCGGCGCGTGATGGTCTCCCGTCCGGGTGGCTCGTGCGCGTCGAGCGGGGCCTGCGGTTCGCTCCGGAGCTGCGCCGCCATCTGCGCCGCGCCGCACGCGAGCCGGACTCCGACGTGTACGTGGCCAGCGAGCTCGGCGTGCACCTCCTGCGCACACGCGCCATCCGGACGCGCGATGTGCGGCCCGGTGTTCCATACCGCTTCCAGGACGCCTCCTTCGAGGAGCGCCTCGCGCGTGCACGCAAGGCGCCCGTGCGCGACGCCTTCGTCGAGGGCATCAAGGACCCCGAGCTCATCGAACGTGCGATGCGGGCGCTCGCCGCGCGCGCCCCGGAGCGCACGCGCCTCATCGAGATCGGCCGCACGCACGAGGACCGGCCGATTCTCGCGCTGCTCATTGGCGAGTCGCTCGATGATCGCTCACGCCCGGCGGTGCTGCTGTGCGGCGGTACCCATGCGAACGAGGTGGTCACTCCCGAGCCGCCGCTCGACGCCGCGCGCTGGCTGTTGGAGAACCCGGGAGATCCGCGCGCCGCACGCTGGTTGCGCACGTTCCACTTCGTGATCGTCCCGCTCATCAACCCCGACGGCAGCCAGGGGTACTGGCACGAGTCCACCGAGCGCGGGCGCACCAACCGGCGGCGGGACGCGCAGGCGGTCGAGCTGGGTCTCCGCGAGTACGGAGTCGACCTCAACCGCAACTATCCCTTCAGGTGGAAGAACATCGAGGATCGCTTCAACAGCGATGATCCGCGCTCGCGGTTCTTCCGAGGACCGTCCGCGGGCTCGGAGCCCGAGGTACAGGCGATGATGCGGCTGGGCGAGGCGTGGCGCTTCGTCGCGATGGTGTCGTACCACGCGGCCGCGAGCCGCGTGCTCGTGCCGTACACCGTCGAGGGGGCTCGTGAGCCGAAGCCCTCGGCCGCGTGGGCGGTGGCGCCCGCCATGATCGACGCGGTCCACCGGCTCCCCGACGGCAAGCGCTACGAGGCCGTGAGCCGCCTCTATCCGGTGGGGGGAACGGATCAGGATTGGTTCTATTGGAGCTTCGGGACGCTCGCGTATCTGGTGGAGCTGCCGTTCTCGGCCCCGAGTGCGCGCCGGCCGCTCGCGCCGATGCTCGAGGGCGCACGGACCCTCTGGCAGGTCCTGGTCGATCGATTCCTCGAGGGTCCGTCGCTCACGGTCCGGGTGCCCGAGGCGTTCCGGGCGGAAGGGCCCGTCACCGTGGCCATCGACGAGATCGCCTGGCCCAATGGGGAGCGCTTCTCCTCGCACCCGGAGTCCGGCGTGTTCCACACCTACCTCCCAGCAGTCGGGCGCTACACGGTGCGCGCCACGAGTTCGTCTGGGAGGACGGTGTCGCGCACCGTCGAGGTGGGCGCGGGCCACGAGGTCGTCGCGCTCGAGCCGTGAGCAGGCTTCCGCATCATGGGCTGTAAGAGTTCTTGGTCCGCCGCGTCTTCGTGGGTGCTTGCGGAGTGTCCAACGGAAAGGTAGTTCTCAGGCCGTGATAATCCGGCTCGTCGCCATCGGCTTCGCCCTGCTGCTGTCGATGCAGGCCGCCGCCCTCCCGGGCGGGACGATGCGGGTGTGCCGGTACACCGGTCAGCGGGTTGCCCCGTGCGCCTCCTGTCCCGGGAAGAAGCCCGTCGAGGAGAATCGGGTCCTTCCCCTGGGCTGCTGCGAGCTCCAGCAGGGCCATCGGGTGGACGTGGACGGTGCGGTCGCCGCGCTCGACTGGACGCCGCGGTTCCACGTGGTCGCGTTGCCGGCCGTGGCCTCCTGGCAGCCGCCAGAGCCTCCCTCCGAGCCGGTGCTCCGGGTCCGCTCCGGGCATGATCCGCCCCCTCGGGCGCGGCTGTTCCTCTCGTTGCGACAGCTCCTCATTTGAGCCGGCTTTCCCCGCCGCCGTGACTGGAGGTGGCCTCGTGCCGCTCCAGGACGGGTGGCGTGTGTCCTCTGGCCGTTGCTCGAAAACCCTTTCCTCAGGTTCATACGATGTCTCTCTCGACGAAGCTCGTGGCCGGAGCCCTGGCTCTTGGCCTGTCCGCTTGTGCCTTCGGTGCCGCGGAGCGTGTCCCTTCTCTGTCCGATCCCTCCAACCCGGAGGCGCCCGAGTCTCCGGTGCGTGGCATGGCCGCCGTGCTGGCCGACAATGCCTCCGCCTTCCCGTCCCATCCGGCTCCATCGGGGGCGGCGAAACATTCGGAACACTCACACGCCGGTGGTGCGGACGCGGGCACTCCCGCCGCCACCGGCTACGTGTGCCCGATGCATCCAGAGGTCACCTCGCCCGAGCCGGGGCGCTGCCCGAAGTGCGGAATGAAGCTCGTTCCCCAGAAGCCCGCGGAGTCCAAGCCCTCGGGTGGGCATGAACACTCCCACGGACACGAGGGCCACCGATGAGCCGCCTGCTGCCCATGGTGGCCTTGTCCCTGTTCGCCGCCGGGTGCGCGACGCTGTCGCCCGAGCGCGGGCACGCGGAGCTCGGTGCCCTGGTCCGGGAGCGCGTGTCGGTTCCGACCGGTTGGGAGAAGGGTTCGCCCCCCGCCGAGGAGGTTCGCACCCATGTCCTGGAGTTGCTCCGTGACGGGCTCTCGCGCGAGGAGGCGGTGCGCATCGCGTTGGTGAACAACCCGTCCCTGCAGGTCGAGTACGAGGCGCTCGGTGTCTCCCAGGCGGAGATGGTGGAGGCGGGACTGCTGCGCAATCCCACGATTGGCGCGCAGGTCCGCGCTCCCAACGAGCCGGGCCTGGGCCTCGGCATCGAGTTCTCGATCGTGCAGGAGCTGCTCGACCTCTTCATGCTCCCGGCGCGCAAGCGCATCGCCCGGCAGCAATTCGAGACGGACGTGCTGCGTGCCGCCCACGAGGCGCTGAGCGTGGTGGCGGAGACACGCGAGGCCTACACGGCGGCGCAGGCGGCCGAGAGGCTCCTGCGGTACCAGGCGCAGATCGTCGCCGCCGCCGAGGCCGCGGCCACGCTGGCCAGGATGCAGTACGACGCCGGCAACATCTCCGAGTTGGATCTGGGCATCACGCAGACCGCGTGGGAGGAGGCCCGGCTCGCCCTGGCGAGCGAGGAGCTGGAGCTCGTCGAACACCGCGAGCGGTTGAATCGGCTGTTGGGCCTCTGGGGTGAGCACACGGAATGGGCCGTGAGCGAATCCCTCCCCGAGCTTCCGCCCGAGGAGCCAGGACTGGAGCACCTCGAGCGGCTCGCCCTGCGGCGCCGGCTGGACGTCGATGCCGCGCGCAAGGAGGTGGCGCTGATGGATCAGTCGGTCTCGCTGGCGCGCGGCTCCCGGTTCATCGGGACCGTGGAGGTGGGGGTGAGCACGGAGCGCGAGCCGGATGGACTGCGGTTCACCGGGCCGAGCCTCGTGCTGGAGCTGCCCATCTTCGATCAGCGCCAGGCGCTCATCGGTCGGCTGGAGGCGCAGCGGCGGCAGGCGGAGCGGCGGCTGACGAAGCTGTCCGTGGACGCACGCTCGGAGGTGAGGATGGCGCGGGCGCGGTTGCAGACGGCGCGGCGGCAGGCGGAGCACTACGCGAAGGTGTTGCTGCCCCTGCGCCGGCGTGTCGTCGAGCAGGCACAGCTTCAATACAACGCCATGGTGTTGAGCCCGTTCCAGCTGCTCGAGGCGCGGCGCGATGAAGTGCAGACATACCGGCAGTACGTGGAGACGCTGAGGGATTACTGGAACGCCCGGAACGCGTTGGAGAACGCGGTGGGCGGCCGACTGACGGACGAGAAGGGAGACGCGCGATGAGCACGCGAGACACGAAGGGCTTGAGCCGGCGGCAGATGCTCGTCGCCAGTGGAGTGGGTGTGGCGGGTGGGGCGCTGTTGGCCTCCCGGGAGGTGCGAGCGGAGACGCTCCAGGCGGGCTCGAGGCACCTGCCTCCCGCGCGGCCCGGGCGGGACTACCAGCCGGTGGTGGTGCCCAACGGCTCGAAGCTGCCGTGGAAGGTGGTGAACGGGGTGAAGGTGTTCCACATGGTGGCCGAGGAGGTGGAGCACGAGTTCGCGCCGGGCTTGAAGGCGCTGTGCTGGGGCTACAACGGCCGCGTGCATGGTCCCCTCATCGAAGCGGTGGAGGGGGACCGGGTGCGCTTCTACGTCACCAACCGGTTGCCGGCGCCCACCACGGTGCACTGGCACGGGCTGTTGCTGCCGAGCGGCATGGACGGAGTAGGGGGACTCAACCAGCGGGCCATCAACCCGGGCGAGACGTTCAAGTACGAGTTCACCCTGCGCCAGTCCGGGACGCTGATGTACCACTCGCACCACGACGAGATGACGCAGATCGCCCTGGGCATGACGGGGCTCTTCATCGTGCACCCGCGCCAACCGCGGGGGCCCAGGGTGGACCGTGACTTCGCCCTGATGCTGCACGAGTGGAAGCTGGAGCCCGGGGCCCGGCGGCCGGACCCGAACGCGATGAACGACTTCAACCTGCTCACGCTCAACGGCAAGGCATTCCCGGGGACGGAGCCGCTGGTGGTGAAGACGGGGCAGCGCGTGCGCATCCGGCTGGGGAACCTGAGCCCGATGGATCACCACCCCATCCACCTGCACGGCTACCAGTTCCGCATCACCGAGACGGACGGAGGGGTCATCCCCGAGTCCGCGCGGCAGCCGGAGACCACGGTGCTGGTGCCGGTGGGCAGCACGCGAACGGTCGAGTTCGTCGCGGACGAGCCGGGTGACTGGGCCATGCACTGCCACATGACGCACCACGTGATGAACCAGATGGGGCACGGCATGCCGAACCTCATCGGGGTGAAGCCGGGTGACTTCGACGAGAAGGTGCGCCAGCTGCTGCCGAACTACATGACGATGGGCCAGGCGGGCATGGGGGACATGGAGGAGATGGGCATGCCCGTTCCGGCCAACAGCATTCCCATGGTGGGCGGCCACGGGAGGTACGGCGGCATCACCATGGGAGGCATGTTCACGGTGCTCAAGGTGCGAGACCGGCTCGACAGCTACGCGGACCCGGGCTGGTACGAGAACCCGGCGAACACCCAGGCGCTGGCGGCGGCCGAGGCGGACCTGCTCCGCGACGGCATCGACGTCAATGGCAACCCGGGCGTCACCGACGGAAACGCCTGACCCTCCCCCCGCCTTCCAAGAGAGGGCGGGGGGGCAGCGTGTCCGGGAGCCACTTCCCGAGCAGTTCGATCTTCGCCAACTGCGTGATCGGATCGCCATGGGGCTCGTTGATCCGCAGCCGGTACTGACAGAGCAGGCTGACGGCCTTCAATCCGCGGAGGAACAGCGGGTGTGCGCGTCTCGCGTTTTCTTGAATCACCAGTGCACCACCTTTCGTGGAACTGCCGGGTCGAAAGGCGCGTCATGGTGAGCGTAAAACGCAATCCAAGAATTCGCTGATATTCTATACCCCGAGCAACAGGCCCTGGGAGCCTGCTCGGGAGACGATGCGGCATACGCCTCCATGGATTCTCGTGGACGTGCCTGCCGCCGCGACAGCCGGTTCTTCGGAGCCGGGGAGTACGTTGTTGTTAGGGTGAATCCCACCTTGACCCTTCCGCTCGAGTCCCCCGCGCCCGCCACCCGTGGCCACACCACCGAGCCCCTGGAGGGGGAGGTGGCGGCCGTGGGCCGCATCGAAGCCATCAAGACGGTGCTGCGGGTGCTCTTGCGGACGACGGGTCTGCGCTTGTCGGTGGTTGCGCGCGTCACGGCTGAATCCTGGACGTGCTGCGCGGTGCTGGACGAGATGAACTTCGGGCTCGAGCCCGGCGACACGCTGGAGCTCGCGACCACCTTCTGCAACAACGTCCGCAATTCGGCCGCTCCGCTGCGCATCACCCATGCCAGCGTGGACCCTCGGTTCGCGAGTCATCCGGCGCCCAAGCTCTATGGCGTCGAGAGCTACATCGCCGTGCCATTGTATCGGCGCAATGGGTCGCTCTTCGGCGTGCTTTGCGCGCTCGACGCGAAGCCGGTCGAGCTCGGCGAGCACCTGCTGGAGATCTTCCGCCACCTGGCGGACCTCGTGGGCTACCAGCTCGAGCACGAGGACGAGCTGGGACAGCGTGATGCGCAGTTGATGGGGGCCCGGGAAGCCGCCCAGCTGCGTGAGCAGCTCATTGGTATCGTGAGCCACGACCTGCGCAGCCCCCTCAATGCCATCACCCTGTCGGCCGCGACGCTCATGCGCCGCACGGGCCTGGACGATCGGGCGCGCCGGGGCCTCACCCGCATCCTGGATTCAGCGGACCGCGCCAACCGGCTCATCCGCGACCTGCTGGACTTCACCCAGGTACGCATGGGCAAGGCGCTCCCGATGCAGCGCAAGCCCATGGACCTTCACGCGCTCTCTCAGCAGGTGGTGGATGAGATGCAGCTCGCCGCTCCGGAACGATCCCTCGTCCTGCGATGCGAAGGGGATGGGCGGGGGGACTGGGATGCCGATCGCATCGCGCAGGTGCTCACCAACCTGCTCACCAACGCGTTGAAGTACAGCCCCGCCGACGCGGGCATCCGGATAGAGACCCGCGGCGAGGGGGCGGTGGTGCTTCTTCGCGTGAGCAACGGAGGCGCCCCCATCCCGGCGCACCTGCTGTCCACGCTGTTCGAGCCGCTGACGCGGGGAACGCAGACCGGCGGAGAGCACCGCAGCATCGGCCTGGGGCTCTTCATCGTAGACCAGATCGTCCGGGCCCACTGTGGGACCGTGGAGGTGCACTCCACCCTCGAGGAGGGAACGACCTTCTGCGTCCGCCTCCCACGACGCGCCTGACGCGGTGCTTCCCCGTGCTACATGACGGGAGGGCCCCCTTTTCGCGTGGACCTCGTCAGGAGAGGAGCACGACACCGTGTGTAGGTGCGAAGATGCACCGCCAGAAAGACGAGGGGACGACATGAGGCCTGGAGTCGAGCTGCGGGATTACAACCGCGAGGCGTGGAACCGGCAGGTGGCGCAGGGGGACCGGTGGACGTTGCCGGTGGGGCCCGAGGTGATCGCGGCGGCGCGCCGGGGTGAGTGGAGCGTGGTGCTCACTCCGCACAAGCCCGTACCGCGTGCGTGGTTCGGGGACCTGGTCGGCAGGGACGTGCTGGGCCTGGCGAGCGCGGGAGGCCAACAGGGGCCGGTGCTCGCCGCGGCCGGGGCGCGTGTCACGGTGTTCGACAACTCGCCCGCCCAGCTCGGGCAGGATCGCAAGGTGGCCGAGCGCGAGGGCCTGTCGATCCGTCTGGTCGAGGGGGACATGCGCGATCTCTCGGTCTTCGCGGACGAGAGCTTCGATCTGATCTTCCACCCGTGCTCCAACGGCTTCGTGGACGACGTGCGGCCCGTGTGGCGCGAGGCCTTCCGGGTGTTGCGGCCCGGTGGGGCGCTGCTCTCGGGGTTCGCCCAGCCGGTCATCTACCTGTTCGACCCGGAGCTGGAGACGCAGGGCGTGATGCAGCTCAAGTACCGCATGCCGTACTCGGACCTCACGAGCCTCTCCGACGAGGAGCGCCGCCGCTACACCGACAAGGGCTCGCCCCTGTGTGTCGCGCACTCGCTGGAGGAGCAGATCGGCGGGCAACTCGACGCCGGGTTCCTGCTCGCGGGCTTCTACGAGGACAAACACATCGAAGGAGACCTGCTCTCCGAATACCTGTCGGGATTCTGCGCCACCCGGGCCGTGAAGCCCGCGAAGCGTTGACACCCGAGCACCCCCGCCCATGACAGATCTGCTCGAACGTTTGCAGTCCTATATGCGCCGGAGTGCCGCGGGACGTTACGAGTCCGTTCCGATTCCGCCCTTCACGGCGTTCTTCCTCGGCATCGACCCGCTCGTCTACTTCAACTACGCCATTCCAGACGGCCCCATCTCGGGAGACGTGAGCGAGCCCCTGCGGCGGCTCCGGGCGGCCTTCGAGGAGCGGCGGAGGGTGCCCCGCTTCGAGTACGTCTCCGAGCTGGCACCGGACCTGGAAGGCAAGCTCCTCGTCGCCGGCTTCCGGCGGGAAGCCGAGGCGCGATTGATGGTCTGCACCCGCGAGAGCTTCACCCCCGTGGTGGCGCCGGAGGGGCTCTCGCTGTCGGTCCTCACGTCCGAGGCTTCTCGCGAGGAGGTGCGCGCGTATTGCACCACCTCGCGGCGGGGCTTCGTCCCGGACGAGCCCTACGAGGCCCCCGAGGAGGAGATCTCCAAGACGTTGGAAGACCTGAAGAGGGGCAGGGCGGTGCTGGGGCGCGTGGTGGGACAGCCGGCCGTGGTTGGCACCTACACCGCGCCCTCCGAGGGCATCGCCGAGCTCGGCGGGGTGGCGACGCTCGAGCGCTTTCGCAAGCGGGGACTCGGCACCGCGCTCACGTCCCGGGTGGCCCAGGAGGCCTTCGCGCAGGGCGTGGAGGTGCTGTTCCTGAGCACCCTCACCGAGGAGGCCGGCCGCATCTACGAGCGGGTGGGTTTCCGGTTCGTGACGCGGATGCTCTTCTACGTCGATGCCGCACACCCCGAGGGGGCCTCGTCTCCCGTATCGGGTTGAGGTGGGTTCGCCCGGCCATCCACCAGGCGGGCAGGCGATGGGCCGATTTGTTCTCAGCCGCGCACGGGCGCGGTAGCTTGCGCGCGAGATGGAGAATCACCTCGCTCGTTTGATCCTGTGTCTGGCCGTCCTGTTGTCCACGGGAGCGGTGCGTGCGGCGGCCGGAGAACCGTCCACCGCGACCGCGCCCGCGCTGGCGGGAGCCCAGCGGACCCGGACCGTGCTCCTGCTCGGTGACAGTCTGATCGTCACCAGCTTCGGCGAGTCCCTCGAGAGGTCGCTGAACGAGCACCCCGGGGTCCGCGCCGTGCGGCGGGCGAAGTCCTCCACCGGGCTCGCCCGGCCCGACTTCTTCGACTGGATGAAGGTCGGACGGGAGGAGGTCGAGCGTCATTCCCCCGACGTGGTCGTCGTCATCATGGGGGGGAACGACGGGCAGGGACTCACGGACGAGAACGGCAAGGCGAAGGTTCAATGGGGGGCCTCCGGGTGGGAGGCCGCGTACCGCCAGCGTGTCGAGGACTTCCTGCGTGTCCTCGAGGCTCCCGGCCGGAAGATCCTCTGGGTCGAGTTGCCCATCACCAAACTGCCGAACTTCGAGCGCAAGCTGAGGGTGATTCGCCGCATCCTGCGCGAGGCCGTCTCGGCCCATGAGGCCGCGAAGCATCTCGACACGAAGCCGTTCTTCACCGACGCGCGGGGGGGAGTCCTGAGAGTGGCCCGGGTCGAGGGCTTCCGAAAGCCCATGCCCCTGCGGATGGCCGATGGGGTCCACTTCACGGTGGCGGGAGGCCGGTACTTCGCCAGCCAGGTTCATCCCGCGGTGATCGGATTGCTCGAAGCCGGTGGAGACTCGCGGCCCGCCAGCCCGGATCCGACCGCCTGCCGCCAGTCCAATGCCACGCCGGATGCTTCGATGTCGCCCGTGGCCCTCTGCCCTCCGTGAGGCTGGCGGTAGTGCTCCCCGCATGATGTGGGTCTCAGGCCTGGCCGGGTCCCGAGTCGGTCGGTGAAGGCGCGGGAGCGGGCGCCGGCTTCTTTGGAATCAGCGAGCGGCGCGGGCCCTTGATGGCGTAGTTCAGCAGCATCGCCCCCGGCAGGAGCATGCCCAGCCCCTGGGTGAGGTTGCTCGGAGGATGGACCACCGCGCCAAGGGCCATCGCCGCGAAGAGAAGACCACAGACCAGACGGATGAGGAGGGTGTTCACGGGGGTTCCTTGGGACGGGTCGAACCATGATAACCAGGGGTTTCTTTCGTGCACGTCCGCCCATGAGAAAGCCTTCGTCCGCCCTGCCCGCGATCCTGCTCGGTCTGGCCTCGGCGCTTTTTTTCACCATGACCTATGTGCTCAACCGCAACATGGCGGCGGCGGGTGGGTTCTGGGCCTGGAGCGCGTCGCTGCGCTATTTCATCATGCTGCCCCTGATGTTCGTGCTCGTGGCCGTGCGCGGAGGCTGGCCCGCGCTGTGGGCCGAACTGCGGCGCAACCCCCGCGAGTGGTTGCTCTGGGGCAGCGTGGGCTTCGGCGTCTTCTATTCGCTCCTGACGTTGTCGGCGGACTACGGGCCCTCGTGGCTGATCGCCGGTTCGTTCCAGATCACCGCGCTCGCGGGCCCGCTGTTGTCGCCCTTCATCTACACGGATGAGCGCCGGCGGATACCGCTCAAGGCCGTGAGCATGGGCTCGTTGATCGTCGCGGGTGTCCTGCTCATGCAACTGGGCCACTTCCACATGGCCATGCCCGCCAGCGCCTGGTGGGCGCTGCTCCTCGTGGTGAGCTCCGCCGTCGCGTACCCGCTGGGCAATCGCAGGTTGATGCTGCACCTGGAGCGAGAGGGCGTCTCCCTGGATGCCAGCCAGCGCGTCCTGGGGATGACGCTGGGGAGCCTGCCGCTGTGGCTGGTGGTGGCGGTGTACGGCCATGCGCGGGTGGGGTGGCCGTCGCTGGCGCAGGTGCTGCAGTCCTCGGGTGTGGCGCTCTCCTCGGGAGTGATCGCCACCACCCTGTTCTTCCGCGCCAGCCACATGACGGCGAACAACCCGGTCGCACTGGCCGCCGTGGAGGCCTCGCAGTCCACCGAGCTGCTCTTCGCGCTGTTGTTGGGCGTGCTCTTCCTGGGCGAGCCATGGCCCTCCACGTTCAGCTTCGCGGGCGCGGTGCTCATCGTGGTGGGCATGGTGCTCTACAGCCGCATCAGCGTGAGCGCCGAGCTGGAGCCTTCCGTGGCGCGGACGTGAGGCGAGGCGGCGCCGCTATCCGAGCCAGGCGATGAAGGCGCGGATGGCCTCTTCCCGCCGACGGGAGGCCTCCTGGACGCGCTGGAGCGTGCCGGCCAGTGCGCCCATTCCCTTCGAGGCCCGCTCGGGAGCCGTGCGGTAGTTCTCGGCGAGTTGCACCAATTGCTCACGCAACCGCGGGTGGCGCTCGCGAACCCGGGCGGGCTCGGTGTCCGACTTCACCTCCGAGGCGAGCGCCATGGCGAGCCGCTGCCACTCATCGAGACCCTGCCCGGTGCGGCTCGCGAAGCCACGGCGCACCATGGGCCTGACGAAGAACGGCATGGATGAGAAGTCGCGCTCCGTGTCCTCGAGGGTGTTGCGGAGCGCGGCGACGAGCGTGACGGGGTCCGAGTTCATATGGCGGCGGAGCCTACCGCAGCGGACCCTCCAGGCGGAGTGGCAGGGCGAGGGGACCGCGCGCGATGATGGACTGTGACCAGGTCACGTCCCGCCGCGCGAGGGTGAAGCCGCGGATGCGCGAGAAGAGGGCCTCCATGCCGAGGCGCGCCTCCATCCGCGCGAGCATCGCTCCCAGGCAGAAGTGGGGCCCGTGGCCGAAGGCGAGCTGCCCCTGGTTCTCGCGGTCGATGATGAACCGGTCCGCCTGGGGGAAGCGGCCCTCGTCACGCATGGCCGCGCCGATCAGGGCGACGACGACGGAGCCGCGGGGAATCGTCACCCCGGAGAGCACCACGTCCTCGGTGGTCAGCCGGAGACTGCTCTGCCCGGGAGGCTCGTAACGGAGGACCTCCTCGATGAGCCGGGGGATGAGCGTGGGATTCTCGCGCACGCGCTCCAACTCCCGCGGGTGCTCCGAGAGCACGAGCATCGTATTGGCGAGGAGGTAGACGGTCGTCTCCACACCGGCTGGCACCAGCCCGAAGAGGAAGCTCAACAGCTCCTCGTGCGTCAGCGCCTCCGTGCGGATCAGCTCGCTCACGAGATCCTCTCCAGGGTCGGCGCGCCGCAGCTCGATGAGCGCGTTGAAGCAGCGTTCCATCTCCGCGAGGCTGTGGCGGATCTGCTCCATGCGCTGGGGTGAGGGCTGACTGGCGGGGATGCTGACCAGATCATCCGCCCAACCTTTCAAGCGGAGGGCCATGGCGGGCTCCAGTCCGAAGAAGAGGTTGAGCACGCGGGTGGGGAGGGGCAGGGCGAAGTCGGCGATGAAGTCCACCTCCTGGTGACGCACGGCGGCCTCGGCGAGCTCCTCGGCGATGTCACGGATGCGTGACTCCCACCGGCTCAGCGCCATGCCACTGAAGGCCCGGCTGACCATGGCGCGCAGCCGCGTGTGGTCCGGCGGATCCTTCATGACGAGCGAGTCCGCCGTGGGATTCCGCTCCAACCAGGGAGGCAGGAAGCTCTGGCCCAGGCCCGCCGACGAGAAGCGCCTCGGATCCTTGAGCACTGTCACCACGTCGTCGTAGCGGCTGACGGCCCACATGCCTCCGGGCTCCACCTGGCACACCGCCCTTCGTCGGAACTCCGCGTAGAGAGGGTAGGGGTTGGCTCTCGCTTCGGGGGTCATCAAGTGGAGGGGCTGGTCCATGGCGCGGTTCCCTGTGCTGGGTTTGGAACCGGAGATGGCAAATGGCGGGCCAGCCGCTGCACGAGGGGGCGTGCCTCGGACGAGCCCGGTCGAATCGAACGGCCGCTCGTTCAAAATGGAAGAGGGGGAAGTGGGGCCTCGTCGCGTGCTACCGTCGCGCTTCCGAGAGGGACATCCCCATGAAGATCAATCCAGGCGTCTGTATCCTCACGGGAGGCTTCAGCCTCTTCTTCCTCATCTCCGGGGTGCGCGCCCTGGTGCGCAAGCGGATGATGGTGGTCAACCCCGCCTCGCAGCAGGCCTGGCCTGGTTTGTTGGGAGCCATCCTCACCGAGGCCCGGAAGAAGTACGAGGTTCCCCAGGTCATGGAGGCACACCAGGAGCTCCACGTGGAGGCCACCGGAGCCCAGGCCGTTGGCATGGCCTGGCTCTACATCGTGCTCGGCGTGGGGTTCCTCTTCGTGGGCGTCTTCCACTTCCTCATGGAAAACGATCTCCTCGCGTTCTTGTTCGACTGAGCCCTGTCGCCGGAGCCGGGCTCAGCGCTCGAGGATGACGAGCTCCACGCGCCGGTTGAGCTCGCGTCCGCGCGGGGTGATGTTGGGCGCCTTCGGCCGGGAGTCGGCGAGGCCCGCCGTCTCGATGCGCGCCGGGTCCACCCCCGCCTGCACGAGCAGCTCCGCCACGGCCTTGGCCCGCTCCTCGGAGAGCTGCTTCCTCTCGCTCTCCTCGCCCTCCTGGTTGTCGGTGTGGCCCTCGATGCGGATGCGCTGGATGGGGCGCCGCACGAGCGTGTCCACGAGCTGTTGGAGGAGGACGTTGCCGCCCGGCAGCGGCGCCGCCTTGCCCTGGGGGAAGCGCAGGGGCTTGAGCAGCTCGAGCCGGTCGTTCTTCTCCTTCACGAGCTTCTTCTTCGGCGCGCGCACCAGCGCGAACTCCAGCGGTTGCGCGTTGCCTCCGGAGAGCAGCACCCGGCGCGTCTGCGCGAGGAAGCCGGGGGCGATGACGTCCACCGTGTATTCGCCCGGAGTCACCTCCACCGGCGTGGGCGCCTTGGCCCCCCGCTTCAGCGTCACCTTCTGGGTCGTGCTCCCGCGCACGGAGATCGTCGCCGCCACGGACTTGCGGAGCACCGTTGCCCGGACCAGGAGCTTCGCCTTCTGCGGCTGGGCCGCCGGGGTCGCCGGTGGCGGCTCGGGGTTGCCCGGAGGCCTCGTCGGCTCCGGTTGTGTCGGAGCCGGGGCGATCACCACGCCCGCGTCCGGCACCGAGGCTTTCTCCGGGTGGGGCTCGGGAGGGGGCGGCGGGCCGTCCTCGAGCTTCGCGATCATCTCCGCCGTCACATCGTGCGACAGCTTGACCTTCTGCCGCGGGTCCTTCGCCTCCGGCACCAGCATGGACATGGCCTTCACGTCCACGCGCAGCCCGCGCTGCGTCTGGAAGTTGAGCGTGGAGGTCACGTTCCACAGCAGGCCGGACGTCTGGCTGAACAGGTTCCACGACGCGTCCATGTAGACGACGTTGGACACGAGCGTGTGGGGCCCGTCCTCCACCTGCAGCGTCGTCAGCACATGGGGGCCGGGGGAGGCGAGCTTCTCCACCGGCGGAACCTCGAGCGGCTTGCCGTCGAGGGTGAAGTGGACCTCCACGAGCTTGTACCCGGAGGGATCCAATCCCGAGAAGAGCAGCCGCACCTCCGGCGATGGGCTTTTCACCATCTGCTGGAGTTCCCGGTCCAACTCGGCGCTCACCTGCTCGACGGACGGTGGCTCCGCTGCACGCACCGCGTCAACGGAGAGCAGTCCCGTGAGCAAACCGAGCTTTAGCAGCGAGTCCAAGGAAGGAAGTCCAGGGGGTTGGGAACTCCATCATCGCATATTGGCGGTACTTCTCCTGTTTCTGTCGCTCACGCTCCCACAGTAGACGAGCAACCGTTAGAATTTCTGCTCTTCCTGGTATAACGTTTTCTCAACCGATGAGAGCCCCCCCCTTCTCTCGGTTTCCAGGAGAGCTCCATGCACTTGCTTCCCAGGTTGAAGTGGGCGCTTGCCGCCACCTGCGCCGTGCTGCTCGGTGCGAGCGGTGAAGCCCACGCCACCGCGGGTGTGGTCTTCGTCCACGGCACGGGCGATCAGTCACCGGGTTCGGCGACGAGTGGGTATTGGACCCAGAAGTCCCTCGATACGATGCGCAACGGGCGGCCCTATCTGGTCGTGGGCTATCCCGGCGCGAGCTGCGCGGGTTACAGCCAGTGTAGCTGG
Source organism: Archangium violaceum (assembly GCF_016859125.1). Taxonomy (NCBI): domain Bacteria; kingdom Pseudomonadati; phylum Myxococcota; class Myxococcia; order Myxococcales; family Archangiaceae; genus Archangium; species Archangium violaceum. Next base: position 8,663,104 of record NZ_CP069338.1, read on the forward strand.
GGCTCCATCGTCGATCAGATCGTACCGTGGGTGAACGCCAACGGCATCACCAGCTTCACCGTCATCACCCACTCGAACGGCTCGAGCCCGCTGCGCTACATGCTCGGCCACTCGGGCGCGGTGAGCGCCAATGGCAACGCGGTCAACGCGGTGACGAGCAGGATCTCCCAGGTCATCTTCATGGCGCCGGACCTCGCGGGGACGCCGCTGGCCGACCAGGTGACGACGAGCGGCTCGTTCCTCAACATCGCCAACAGCGTCGTCGAGTTCTTCGGCGGGGGGAGCTACAACAACCCGGCCGTGGTGCAGCAGCGCACCGACAACATGCGCGTGTACAACTCGAACGGCACCTTCGCGGGCACCCAGGGCGCGACCTCCGTGGGAGGCAAGGCGATCTCGGTGGTGCGTGGCAACAAGGTCTACGCCAACCTGTTCTCCAGTGACGCGCACTGCGGCGGCTATCTCTACTCCGTTGGTCTCAAGGCGGCGGCGCTGCTCGGCTGGGGAAGCTTCAACGCGGGCACCGACGGCTTCATCGGCAACGACAGCTCGGGTTACTTCGGCAACATCATCATCGACGACGGCCGGCTGAACCACCACCAGTCGCGCCGCAGCTGCCACAACAGCGGCAACATCGTCGCGCAGAAGGTGGCCAACGCGCCCATTCCTCCGCCCTCGCAGCAGACCTTCGAGCCCGAGACCAACGTCCAGGCCGCGGCCCAGGCCTGCAACAACTACTACTCGGGCTACGCCACGGACTTCATGACCAACCATACGGTCTGGAAGTACGGCTGCTCCACCAGCCAGCTGAACAACGGCTACATCGAGCCCGACTGCCTCATCGCCTACGGCTACTCGAGCAGCTACCGCGTCCCGAGCACGGCGAGCTGGAACCCGTTCATCGATCCCTACTACTACCCGACCTGGCGCCAGGTCTGTCCCGACTCGTGGCAGGGCGATGGCATCTGCGACGCGTGCCTGGTGGCCAAGTACGGCTTCGATGCCACCACGGGCTCGACGGGCTCCAACGACTGCGTGCAGGCGCCTCCGGGTGGCTACAACTGGTGCGGGTCGCTCGCCTGGGACACGTACTGGGGCATTCATAACTACACCGTCGTCAAGGCCCTTCACTGAGACCGAGAGGAAGAACGACCATGACCTTCCACCGTTCCTTCGTTCAGTCCGCCAGCCTGGCGTTGGCGGTCGTCCTGCTCGGGGGCTTCACCCAGGAGCCGGCCGTGTCCTCACCCATGCGAAGCGCCTCGGGCGCCACGTTGTCCCCGGGTGACGTCGCCCCGGGCCGGCTGTACTCGCGTGCCGTCACCGAGAACCTCGGCAAGGGCCTCGTCTCGGTGTCCAACCCCACCTCGCCCAAGCAGCCCCTCCCGGCGCCGCTCGCGCCCGAGACGCGGCGCTCGAAGTCGACCGTGCTGCACGTGGCGCCCCGCTCGGCGGCGACGCAGCTCGAGCTGCCCATCGACGCGCCCGAGGACGCATGGGTGATGCTCATCCCCAAGGGCGACAACGCCAAGGTGGGGGAGGAGGCCCTGCGCGACGTGGTGATGTTCGATTCGCGCGGCATCCGCGCGGACCTCAAGGCGGCGCGCGCTGGCAATGCCCAGCTGGGCGTGGACGCCGAGCGCCTGCAGGCCGCGGGCATCACCCGGCCCATCTCGATGCTGCGCCTGGACAAGGAGATGGGCCGTGGCGCCTACAAGGTGAAGGTGGGCGCCAGGGCGGCCGAGGTGGGGCTGGCCATCGAGGTGCGCGTGCCCTCCTCGTCCATCGAGCTGTCGCTCACGGCCTCGGCGATGCAGCTCTTCCCGGGCGACGACGGCTACGTGACGGTGGGCGTGCAGTCGGCGGAGCGCATCGATCACGTGCGCTACGAGGCCGCGCTCTATACCCCGCGCTTCGAGCGCGACCGCGTGGTGCCGGTGGTGAAGGTGGGCAATGAGTACCGGGCCATGGTGTCGCGCGTGATGAATGAGCGCGACGAGCCGGGTGCGTGGGTGCTCGAGGTGCGCGCGGTGGGTTCCGCGGGCGGTCAGGCCTTCGATCGGCTGGCGCAGACCGCGTTCGGCTTCACGGTGCCCACGGCGCGCATCGCCTCGGCGGGCAAGGCGCGCCTGGTGCGTGGCGCGGGCGGCATGGTGACGGCGCTCGAGGTGGACGTGGTGCTCGAGAGCCAGGCCCTCGACCGCTACGAGGTGACGGGCACGCTCGTCGCGACGGACGACAAGGGCGTCGAGCGTCCGGTGGCCGAGGCGCAGGTGACGGATCTGCTCGACACGGGCTCCCACACGCTGACGCTGCGCTTCGAGGCGGGCCACGCCGGCCTGTCCAAGCTCGACGGCAGCTACGCGCTGCGTGGACTGCAGCTCTACTCGCTCGGCACCAACACGCTGTATCACCGCCTCGCCAGCGGGCTCGACATCCGCATGCCGGCGGTGCGCGCCTCCGAGCTCGCGGCCTCCGAGCTCACGCCCGCCATCGAGAGCATGATGCACGCGGGCGAATTCGACGTCGGTCGGTAGGACGAACCCCTCCGGTCCGCACGGCCGCCCCCTCCGTTTTCCGGCGGCCGTGCGCCCGGGTCTCTCCTATAGGGCAGTGGTACTCCGGTCCGGCTCTTCACATGTGGTTCTTGATGGGAGCACGCGAATTCGGAGGTCCCTGGTGGTGCATGAAGTTCCGCACGCGAGCCTGTTGCTGGTGGATGAGCGACAGGAAAGTCTCCTGGCGCTGGAAGCCTCCCTCGCTCCACTCGGCCCGCGGCTGGTGACGGCCAACTCGGCCGAGGATGCGCTCCGCCGGTTCCTGCACGAGGACTTCGCCCTCATCCTCCTCGACGTGCACCAGGAATGGGAGGAGGGGCTCGTCTCGGCCCGGTTGCTCCGCGAGGTGTGGCGCTCGCGTTCCACGCCTCTCCTTCTTCTCACCGAGGAGCCGGAGCCCGCGCGTGTCCGGGAGGCTCATGCGCTCGGGGCCGTGGACTGTCTGGCCAGCTCACACGATCCGGATGTGCTCCGGGCCAAGGTGTCCGTCTTCATCGAGCTGCATCAGCGCAACACCGAGCTTCGCCGGGCCCGGGTGGCCCTGGCGGAGCGCGAGGAGCGATTGCGCTTCATCCTCCAGGCCGGTGGCCTCGGGCAGTGGAGGCTGGAGCTCCCGACGCTGCGGCTGGATGCGTCGGAGGGCTGCAAGAACAACTTCGGCCTGCCTCCCGAGTGGGCGCTGTCCTCGTATGAGGCCTTGCTCTCGCTCATCCATCCGGAGGACCGCCAGGGAATGACGGAGGCCGTGGAGCGGGCGCTGGCCACATGCGGCGACTACTCCGCGGACTATCGCGTCGTGCCTCCAGGCGGAGGCCTGCGTTGGGTCGCGGCGCGTGGGCGCGTGGAGTGTGGCCCGGACGGTAGACCCGTGGGCATGGTTGGCATCACCCTGGACATCACGGAGCGGATGCGCGGTGAGCAGAGGCTCGGCTTCCTGTCCGAAGCGAGCCGGTTGCTGACCGAGTCACAGGAGCCGGACGACGCCCTGCAGCGCGTCGCGCGGCTCGCCGCCTCGTCCGTGGCCACGTATTGCCTGGTGGATCTCCTCCAGGAGGATGGAGGGTTCCAGCGTGTGGCCGCGGCGCACCGGGAGCCGTCCCTGGAGGAGGCCATCCAGCAGGCCCGGCGCTTCACGCCCCAGTCCGACGTCTCCGCGCTCGTGGCCGAGGCATTGCGACATGGCTGGACGAAGCTCTACACGGACCTCACTCCCGAGCATCGGCGGCGGAGCGCCGTCAGCCCCGCGCACCTGGAGCTCCTGGAGCGATTGGATCCTCACTCCGTGCTCCTGGTGCCGATGAAGACGCGGGAGCGGCCCTGGGGCGTCATCACGTTCGCTCGCGCGGGCGCGGCCGAGCGGTTCGACGAGGGCGACATGGACATGGCCGAGGAGCTGGCCCGCCGCGCGGCGTCCGCGCTGGAGAACGCCCGGCTCCTTCGCACCACGCAGGAGGCGGTACGGCTCCGGGACGAGTTCCTCTCGGTGGCCAGTCATGAGCTCAAGACACCGCTCACGCCCTTGAGCCTCAAGCTCCAGGCCCTGGCGCGCGCGGTGAAGGGTGGAGGGTGCGCGGACCTGGAGCGGCGGTTGCCGGGAGAGGTCGACGTGATGCGCCGGCAGGTCAAACGTCTCTCGGACCTGGTGAACGAGCTGCTCGACGTATCGCGCATCAGCTCGGGCCGGCTGTCGCTGGCGCTCGAGCAGGTCGACCTGACGGCGCTCGTTCGCGAGGTGAGCTCCCGGTTCGAGCCCGAGGCGGAGCGGGTCGGCTGCCGTCTCCACATCATGAACGACGGCGCCCTGCTGGGGTGTTGGGACAGGCTGCGACTCGAGCAGGTGGTCTCCAACCTGCTCTCCAATTCCATCAAATACGGAGCGGGCAGACCCATCCACATCCAGGTCGGGGCATCGGAGCGGGGGGCGCGGCTCGTCATCCGGGACGAGGGCATCGGCATCCAGGAGGAAGCGCTCTCGCGCATCTTCGGCAAGTTCGAGCGCGCCGTCTCCGAGCGGAACTACGGAGGGTTGGGGCTGGGCCTCTACATCACCCGGCAGATCGTGGAGGCCCATGGCGGAACCATCCGGGTGGAGAGCGCGCCAGGGCAGGGCGCGACCTTCACCCTGGAGCTGCCCCTGCGCCCCGGTTAGGGCCTCCTGGCCTCATGCCCGACGCAGCACCCGCCCCGAGGTGGCGGGCAGCGGCCCGAGCTGGAGACGTCCCCCCCGCAGGGTGAAGCGGCGCCCGGGCTCCAGCAGATCGATCCAGTCGCCATCCGGCGTCCCGGTCATCGGAACCTCCACCTCCGCTGGCTTGTCCGAGGCATTCACCGCCACGACGAGCAGCTCGCCCCCGCGCTCCCGGGCGAACGCCAGCTGCTCGTTGCGCACCAGCAGCTCCCGGTAGCTTCCCTGCCGGAGCGCCTCGTGCTGGTGCCGGAGCGAGGCGAAGCGGGTGATGGCCTCGCGCAGACCGGGATGGGGAGGCTTCGCCGGGCCCGGGGGCTCGGGAAGAGCGGGCCGGAGCGGACGGTCATCGCCGCCCTCCTTGCGACCCGTCTGTCCCCACTCACTGCCGTAATAGATGGAGGGCACGCCGGGGAGGGTGAACAGGAGCAGGTAGAGCAGGGGAAGGTGGCGTGCGTCCTTCAAGAGGCTCGCGGCCCGGTTCACGTCGTGGTTGTCGGCGAAGGTGTAGAGGGACAGGCCCTCGTACATGCCGCTGGGCGCGACCTGCCGCTTCAGTGTGTGGGCCAGCTCGAAGTAGTTCCGGTCGTTGTGGCTGGACCAGAGTCCCTTCCACAGGGCGTAGTCCGTGGTGGCGTGCAGCCGTCCTGGCCGGGCCCACTGGCGGTAGTCGCCGTGGATGACCTCGCCCATGAGCCACAGCTCCCGGCCGAGTCCGCGGCAGAAGGAGGCCAGGCCATCGAAGAAGTCGAGGTCCATGGCGTCCGCCGCGTCGAGCCGGAGGCCGTCGATCCGAAAGCGCTCCACCCAATGTGTCACCGCGTCGAAGAGGTGCCGGCGGACCGCCTCCTCGCGCAGCTCCAGCTTCACCAGATCCTCCACGCCGTGCCAGCCCTCGTACACGAAGGGGTCCCCGAAGCGGTTGTGTGCATCGAAACGCAGACCGCGGAACCATGTCCGGTAGGGGGATGCCGGGCCCTTCTCCCGCAGGTCCCGGAAGGCCCAGAAGGACCGGCCCACGTGGTTGAAGACCGCGTCGAAGATCACCCGCATCCCGCGCGCATGCAGCCCGTCCACCAACCGGGCGAGCGTGGCCTCGTCACCCAGGCGGCGATCCACGTGGAAGTAGTCCGCCGTGTCGTAGCCGTGGGTGGAGGACTCGAAGAGGGGTCCGAGATAGACGGCGTTCACCCCCAGCGCGGCCCAGTGGTCGAGCCAGGGCAGGAGGCGATCGAGACGCGCGACAGGGGCGCTCTGGAAGTCGTTCGTGGCGGGGGCACCGCAGGCACCCAGAGGGTACACATGGTAGAAAACCGCGTCGTGCACCCAGGCAGGCTCTCGCAGGGTCTCTGAAGGCATGCCGCCAGGGATATGCACCCGCGGGTGCTGCCTCAAGGTCACTTCACGTGGGGGAGGACGACCCGGGCACCGCCGGCCCGAAGCCTCCCAGTGCAGGCAGGCGGCCTGCTACCGTCGCCGCCACCCTTCACGAAGAGGTTCTCCCCATGGCTCCCCGCGATTTCAACCGGGGCGAGTTTCTCGCCCTCGCCGGTCTGTTGGCCGGCTCCTCCCTCCTGCGGGGCACGGCGGAAGCCGCCGCGCCCAAGGCCGCTCCACCCACGAAGAAGGACGCCGCCGGCCCCACGCGGGAACAACTGCGCCGAGGCTGCCGTGCCTCGCTCGTGCTCGGCTCCTCCGAGAACGAAGGCGCGGAGCTGATCCGCGTGGGCGAGTGGGTGCGGCGTCAGGGGCTGGGGACGGACGTGTACGGACATGGCGAGCTCGTCCAGTCCTTCGAGAAGCGCATCGCGGGCCTGCTCGGCTTCGAGGAGGGGTGCTTCATGCCGACTGGCACCATGGGCCAGCTCATCGCGCTGCGGATGTACGCGGACGCCGGGGGCAGACGCACGGTGGGCCTCCACCCGTCCTCCCATCATGTGCTGCACGAGAACGACAGCTACTCCGTGTTGCACGGACTGCGCGCGGTGCTGCTCTCGCCCTGGGCCCGGCCGGTGCTCGCCAGTGACGTGAAGGAGGCCCGCGAGCCGCTCGATGTCGTCAGCGTCGAGCTGCCCGTGCGGTGGTTGGGTGGGCAACTGCAGACCTGGGAACAGCTCGAGGAGCTCAAGCGCACCTGTCGCGAGCAGGGGGTGAAGCTGCACATGGATGGGGCGCGCTTGTGGGAGAGCCAGCCCTTCTACGGGCGCTCCTACGCGGACATCTGCCGGGGCTTCGACTCCGTCTACGTGTCCTTCTACAAGATGGTGGGGGCGATGGGCGGGGCGATGCTGGTCGGCGGACGCGACTTCATCCGCACGGCACGCCTCTGGAGGCACCGGCACGGCGGGAACATCTTCCAGATGTGGCCCTACGTCGCGTCGGCGGCGATGCGCCTGGATGACGTGCTGGCCCGCATTCCGGGCTACGTCCAGCGCGCGAAGTCCATCACCGAGGCGCTGGCGGCGGACTCCCGGCTCACGGTGCTACCCCGGCCGGTGCAGACGAATCTGTTCCGCGTCTTCCTGCGTGGGGACCCGGCGGCGTTGTCGGGTCAGCGCGACCGCATCGCGCGCGAGCACGGCGTCTGGGTGGCCAACGGCTTCAGCCCGACACGCGTGCCCGGAATCGTCGAGACGGAGCTGCAGGTGGGCGCGGAGCTCGCGGACCTCGGGGACGCGGACGCCGCGCGCGCCTTCCTCCGGTTGCTCGAGCCGGCGTGAGCGTTTCCGTGGGAGGACTCAGCCCGCGCGCCGCTGATCCCTCGGGTACTCCACGACGTTGGCCGGGTGGGCGCTCACGGTGTGGGGGCTGCCGACGCGCAGACGGAGCAGGAGCTTCGCGCTCGGCAGGAGGAACAGCACGGCGCCCACCCCCGTGAAGCCGAGCGGCGCGAGCAGGGGCGGCGCCACGGAGAAGGCCCCCTCGAAGCTCGCGTACGAATACTGCCCCTGGAGCTCCTCCAGCAGCGCGAGGAAGTGGACGACCGTCCCCACCAGGCCGATGAGCACGCCCGCGCCGCCGACGAGGCGCGCCGTCCACGCGAACACCGGGCGGGACCTCGGGATGCAGACGATTGTCATCAGCACGAAGCCGATGACGCCATAGAGCACCGGGACCGCTTGCAGTCGGTTGTCGAAGTCCTTTCCGGCCCAGTGGCCGATGGCGGCATCGAAGGCCAGTGCGACGAGGCCAGGGGCGAGGGCGAGCGCGACCGCCTTGCGCGAGTTGCGCCGGGCCCAGAGAAGAAGTCTGCCGAACATGTATGGAATCTCCGGAAGGGGACCCTCCCTATACCTGGATTGTAAACCTCTATAAACTCGGGCCTGACGCACAGCGTCGTACGCTCCCGGGTGCTCCTCACGCCGGCTTCTGGACGGGGCTGTAGGGCAGCTCCAGGGTGAAGGTGGCTCCCTTCCCGGGCCCTTCGCTGTGGACGGTCAGTGAGCCGCCCAGCTCCTGCGCCGCCAGGGCACTGGAGTGCAGGCCGAAGCCGTGCCCCTCCTCGCGGGTGGTGAAGCCGTACTGGAAGATGCGGGTGAGCATCTCCGGCGCGATCCCCATGCCGTTGTCGTGGACCTGGACGCGGACGCGGTCGGCGGCGGTCTGCTCCATCTTCACCGTCAGGAGCCGTTCGCTCGGTGTTACCGTGTCCATGGCGTATTTGGCATTGCTGACCAGGTTGACGAGGATCATCAGCATCTTGTGCTTGTCCGTCATCACGGGCGGCAGGGGCGCCATGTGCCGCTGCACCTTCACCTGGTGACGGGAGAGCCCGGCCGAGTTGATGCGCAAGGCGTCCTCCACCAGCTCCGATAGGGAGACCTGCTCGTGCAGCCGGGGCGTCCGGGCGTAGTTCTGTTGCACCTTGACGATGTCGCCGATGTGCTCGGTGTAGCGGCCCACGTCATCCAGCAGGGAGACGAGCTCCTGGCGGTCCTCCATCAGGTTCTCCCCCAGCTTGTTCAGGAAGGGCAGGAGGTGCCGCCCGCGCTCGTCCTGGGTGAGGAAGACAGCGAGGTCACCCTGGCGCTCCTCGAGCATGTGGGCCACGCGCCCCACGTGCTCGAGCTTCATGTCCGTCATCCTCTCCTTGGCCACCTGGGCCGAGGTGTAGACGCTGTTGAGCACGTTGCCCACGTTGTGCAAAACGTTGGTGGCGATCTCCGCCATGCCCGCCTGGCGAGCCGTCTGCACCAGATGCATGTGGACCTCCTTGAGCTCGCGGGTGCGCTCGTCCACTCGCTGCTCCAGCCCTTCGTTGGCCTGGCGAAGGGCCTCTTCGCGCCGCTGGACCTCGTTGGCCATGAGCTGGAAGGCGCTGGCCAGCTGCCCCAGCTCGTCGTGGCGGGCGGTGTCCAGCGCCACCGCGCGGGTGAAGTCACCGGCCGCCACCTTGTCGGTGGCCTGGGTCAGCTCCTTCAGCGGATGGGAGATCTGCTGCTGGAGCACCCGGTACATGATGGCCAGCTCCAGCAACAGCGACACGATGCCGATCAGCAGGACGTAGCGCGCTCCGAGGAACGCGGGCTGGGACACCACACTCCTGGGCAAGACCGTGGCGAGGTTCCAGCCGGGGCCCCGCAGCCGCGTCACGCCGATGTACTCGTCGTACTCCGGGAGCTTCAGGACGTTCTGACCGGACCCGCGGTTCTTGACGCGTTCGAAGAGGCTCCGCAGGTGGTCCGCGTTCTCCTTGGAGCCGAGCCGACTGGCCGCGAGGTCGGGCTGCGCGGTGGCGCTCAGGATGTCGTAGGGGCTGGTGGCGCTCTCCAGCTTCAGCGCGGGATGGGCGATGAGCTGGCCATCGTCGCGGAAGATCACGTTGTAGGCACCGGGCAGGTGGTCGTTGATGGTGCGCGCCATCAACTCGTCGAGGAGGACATCGTGGCCGATCGTCGCGACATGGCGGCCGTCCAGGTCCACCGGAGTGGAGACCGAGACCATCCATTTCCGGGAGACGGTCTCCAGGTAGATGCCGGTCCAGAGGGTCTGCCTTCGTGGATTGTTCTCGGGGAGGCCGAGGGCGAAGTCCTCGTAACCAGCGGTCGAGAAGCCAGCCTCGAGTTCCTGGCCCCAGGTGGGAGCTCCCGGCAGATAGCCCAGGAGCGCGCCCTCGGGGAGGGTGACATAGGTCGTCCTGAAGCGGATATGGAAGGCGGGCCCATACCGGGAGAGCACGTCGTACACGGCCATGAACCGGGCGCGGAACGCGTCATCGAGGGCCACGTGCGGGGCGATGAATCCCTGAACCATCTTCGTGCCATCGAAGCGCTCGAGCCGGTTGCGGACCGTCCCATCGGGCAGGCGCACGAACAGACCATCGAAGCGGGCGCTCACGTCCTGCCCTTGGAGGGCCCGGATTTCCTCCACCAGGACCTTCCTGAGGGCAGCGTGGTTGTCCTCCGCCAACACGAAGATGGACTGCTCGCGCTCGCCGCGCTCCGACACATACTGCTGCAACTGCGTGAGGGTTTCGATGCGCAGGGTGCGGAGCAGGTGGAGGTAGCTGAGGAACGTGGACAGGGCGATGATGACCCCGATGCCCACGCCCATCTTGAGGAGCGTTGAGCGGGCCAGCGAGGCTCGGGAGCTGGATGCTGGATGCATGGTGACCTGGCCTTCCTATAGTGCCGAAGCACGAGGAGCCAGGGGGGGGCGGCGTTCTGTCCGGCACCAGGACTCCGGGTGCGAGGCCATTGCTCTCGCCGCGCTGCACCCGGGTCGTTATGGTGAACGGGTTCATCCGGGTCATCCTGGGAGGGTGCTCCGGATGGCTCTGGACATCAAAGACAGGCTCGAGGAGGAGCGGAGGACCGATGCTGAAGATAAGACATATCGATCATGTCGTGTTGAGGGTGTCTGATGTCAAGCGCATGATGGATTTCTATATGGACGTCATCGGCTGCTCTCTCGAGAAGATCCAGGAGGAGTCCGGCCTGTACCAGGTGCGGGCGGGGAGCTCGCTCATCGACTTGATCCCCGTGGATGGCCGGCTTGGACGGATGGGGGGGGCGGCACCAGGGAAGGAAGGTCGCAACCTCGACCATTTCTGTCTGAGGATCGACCCGTTCGATGCGGACGAGATCATTCCGTATCTGAAGAGCAAGGGCGTCGACCCCGGGAAGGTGGAATCCCGGTACGGGGCCGAAGGCGAGGGACCGTCGATCTATGTGACGGATCCCGAGGGAAATGTCGTGGAGCTGAAAGGTGCTCCGTACCCCCGGTCCTCCTCATCCCCGGACAGCCGCTGACGCCGCGCCGCTTCGAGATCGTGCTCGTGCCGCGCGGCTCCAGCGAGCCCGTCTGGCTGCCGCGTTGAGCGTTCAGCCCATCTTCATGCAGTGGGGGCGGGCCTGCAGCCGATCGACATAGGCATCGATCGTGGGCCGGCCGGTCTTCGTCCCCCATATGCGCATCCAGATGAACATCGAGCCGATCATCACATCGGCCGCGGTGAACCAGTCGCCGAACAGGTAGGGCCCCTTGCCCAGCTCGCCCTCGACCACGTTCAACACGGTTTCGAAGTCCGTCCAGCCGCGCTGGGGCAGCGTCTCCACCTTCATGAGCTTGTCGCCCATCGCGGGCTCGAGCTGCGACGTCGAGTACACCATCAGGGACAGGTAGCGCCCCCGTTCCGGCGTGCCCGGCTTCGGCGCGAGGTTGGCCTCGGGGTACTTCTCCGCGATGTACATACAGATGGCCGCGCCCTCGAACACCCGCGCCTCGCCATCCACCAGCGCCGGCAGCTTGCCGGAGGGGTTGATCTTCAGGAACTCCGGCGACTTGTGTTCGCGCTTCTCGAAGTCGATGGGCACGAGCTCGTACTTCGCTCCGCTCTCATCGAGCATCCACTTGCTGATCGCCGCACGGCTCTTGGGGTAGTAGTAGAGCTTCATCGGTTCTCCTCCGAGGTGTTGGGTGCCCTTCACCCAGCGGCCGGCACTTCATCAGAATTGAGTCCCCGGTCCGAGAACTAACTGCACTGATGTACAGGGCTGAGCAGGCTGGCTCGAAGCGGCCCGATAGGGTTACGGAGATTTTCGGGTGGGAGCGGAGTCGTCCAGTTGCTGGACTGCTCGCTCGACAGCGGCCAGTACCTGCTGGTGCAGGGCTCGCACCGCCTCAGGCTCCAGGGTGGGACCCGGGGCGCCGTGGCGCTTCGCGAGCGCGGCATCGATGAGCGATGGGTCGGTGAGGCGTTCGCGTGCCCACGTGGCGGCGGCCGCCTTGGTGCTCCACACGCCCTCCTCGACATGGCGCCAGGCCCGGCACGCATTGAGCACGTTGTTGGGGCTCACCGGCTCGGCGCGTGAGTGCCATGTGAGCGAGTCCCGGATGGCGTCGAGCACCCAGGCCCGTGGAAGGGGTGCCAGCATCTCATTCGGGGGAGGGCCCGCCAGGGGCACGCCGTGACCGCGTGCGATGTCGAGGTCGATGACGAACCAGTGGGTCGCTTCCTGCTCGGGATTGAGGCCGAGCCAGTGGTTCATGCCGGCCCCCGTGTTGAAGTTCATCTCGAAACGCAGGGGCCTGGATGGAGCGGCCACGGCCTCCTTCGCGTAGAGCACGAGCTCCAACCCTCGGGCGGGGCAGGGGAGGGCGCGGTGATCGAGTGCCTCGGCGATCGCCTGTCTGGCGCGGGTCTCCAGCGGGTGTGCGCAGACGGCGATGATGTCGATGTCGCTCCGCCCTGGCTCATAACCCTCCAGGGCCACCGAGCCGATGAGGTAGACGCCCAACAGTTCGTCACCGAGCAATGCCCGAAGGCATCTCACGACTTCAGCCCCGTAACGAGCGACCTCGGGGGCGATTGGCCTGTGAGTCTCCTGGTCGTGTCCCATTTCTCCTCCCAATGAGAGGAGGAATACCAGTGAAGGGCTCGGCTCCAAAAGGGTTCATCGTGCGGCGGTCATACGGTGGACGCGCCAGGCGAGTGCCATCAAACCCAGAACCAGAAACAGGCCGAGGCGCAGCAGGCCGCTCCACCCCAGCACCGACAGGAGGGCCCCGGACGTCAGCGACGCCATGCCGCTGGCGGCGAACACGCACAAGTCATTGAGCCCCTGTGCACGATAGCGCTCGGATCCCGAGCGACTGCGCGCCACCAGGGTCGTCGCGGTCACGAACACGAAACACCACCCGACACCCACCAGCGCCAGCCCGACCAGGTGCCCTCCAATTCCCGGAACCCAACTGATCAGAAACCCCACGAGCAGGAAGAGCAGCCCCAACGCCTGCAACCGTGCGATCGACATTCTTTTCAGAATGGCGCCGATCGACAGCGAGGGCAGGTACATGCTCAGCAGGTGCACCTGTATCACCCAGCTCGCTTCCTGAAGCATGTATTGCTCGAAGCCACACATCTGCAAGGGTGTCGGCACCATCAGCAGACTCATCACCAGGAAGGCACCGGCGCCCATGGCCACCATCGGCCAATACAACGCGCGGGCGCGTGCATCGGGTGTGGCGGAGACCTCGGAGACGAACGCGCTCTGCGGTTGGTACAGCAGCAACGAGAGCGCGGCCAGAACCTGGAGCATCGCCAGGACCAACAGGACCCGGGGAACGTAATCCGACGTCCGTCCCTCCAGCAGGCCGAAGAGCGAGATGCCGGGAAAGATGCCAACGGCGCTGGCGAGCTGGATCAGGGTCAGCAGGCGCGGGGCCCTGCTGCTCTGCTGCCCCTCGAGGATGGCGAAACGATACTGCTGCACGAAGGAGCCGTGCAGACCGACACCGAAGACGGCTGCGCAGAACAGCCAGAAATCGAACCGGTGTACCGCTCGTGCCGCGAGCGCCAGGCAGCTGGCGGCCAGCAGCGCCGAGGCGATGAAGCAGCGCTTGCGTCCGAAGTGGCGCATCAGTTGGCTGGCGGGCCAGGTGCCCAGCGCCGAGGACAGCACCATCACGGCCACCGGGAGGGTCGCGAGCCGCACATCCACCGCGAGCCATTTACCCACCAGGCTGCCGACGAACTGGATCGAAACCGCGCTGGCGAGCCCCACGACCTGGCACAGCAGCAGGACCCGCGTGTTGATGGACGTGGCGGGCGCGGCCCATGGAACTCGGAGGATCACCGAACGTGCTCCTCATCGAGCGCCGCGATGGTGTCCAGGGAAAGGCCCAGCTGCTGGTGGAGGAAGCGCACCATGGTCCAGTGGGGGAGTGCACCCTCGTCGAAGGGACCGAACTCCTCGCGATACAGCGGCAGCCAGCGCAGTGCCTCCTCGAGCATCTGCTCCCGGCCGGGTTGGCTCTGCTGGTAATCCTCGTACGGCAGGCTGCGGTGATGGATGAAGAAGCGTCCCGGCAGGCGCTCCTCGCACAGCTGCCGATACTCCCGGGTCTGCAGGATCAGATAGTGCCAGACCTCATCGATCGCCTGCTCCACGGGCAGGAACAGCCCGGCCAGCCGCTCCGGGTAGCGCGAGATCAGGTACAGGTACTTCAGGCATTCGATGACCTGCCGCTCGACGTACGTGGGCTCCCCGCCGGTGGTCCGCACGAAGTGCCGCACCACGCCGGAGAAGAACGCGTCATCGAGCAGGGCCCTCAGCGCGTCGGTCGTCACCCTGGGTTGATTGGAGTTCATGCGTCACCTTGTCCTGTCATCTCGGATTCCCGCACCAACCAGGCGTACTTCCCGGACTTGCCGATCGCGATGTGCTCGCGATGTTCGAGGACGCATTCGAGACCGGCGACCTCCAGGCTCCTTTGTCGCAGCTCGCGCGCCACGGTCGGATCGACGGGCCTGTTGTCGAAGGTGGTGTACAGCAAGCGGGCCTGTCGCGGCGTCTTCAGGTGAAGTTGATAGAGGAAGATGGACGGCGTGGCGTCGGAGATCCAGTCGTCGAGAGCCGCCTGCGAGAGCACCCCCCCATGTTCGAGCCGCAGCAGCTCCCTCTCCCTCCCGCAGAACCGGCGAATCCGAAGCGGGTCGGGAGAGCCATCGACCGTCTCGGCACAATCGCCGGAGCGATAGCGGATCAGCGGCATGTAGGGATTGCGCAGGCTCGAGACGATGATGCTGTAGATCGTGCTGCCCTCTTCGACCGGGATCAGCTCCAGGTGCATCTTGTCGAGATAGGGCCAGTACCGTCCGTGGCGGTCGCTGTAATACAGATAGCCCAGCTCGGTGCTGCCAAACAGGTCGATGATCGGGCAGTCGAAGTGCTGCTGCAAGAACCGCTGCACGTTCTTCGGCGTGTACTCGTAGGCATGAATGATGCTGGCCGGCTTCGGAAAGCGCTGCCACGAGCCCTGGTCCAGGGTCTTCCGCACCAGATGCGCGAGGTGGTAGCTGTCACAGTCGAGGTGATACGCGCCCAGGGGATGCTCCCGCTGGACGACGGTCATTTCATCCAGCATGCGCTCCACGTCGTCACGCTCCCAGAGCGCCGGATCGAGCCGCAGGTTGAGGTAGAGCGTGCGCGAGTCGAGCCGACGCTCCTCGAGGCTCGGAAGGGCCCGCGGCTCGGTGCCGCGCTTCCTCGCGTTGAGCCGCGCCACGTGCTCGGTCGCCAGCACGGTGGTGATCGAGACTCGCTGGCAGTTCTGCTGCCAGGTGACGGCGATGTCGGGATGCTCGCTCCACAGTTGGTAGTAGGACTTCAGCAGGAAGAAGGGAGGGCGGATGATCTGCATCCGTGCGTGATTGGTTCCGGTCGAGAGCACGAACTCCGCCTCGCCAATCTTCAATGCCTCGGCGAGCCTCGGGGTCATCCAATTGTCCGGGAACCCCCTGGCGATCTCCGGCTTCTCCAGAATCGGGAAGAAGCCCTGTTCGATCGACTGGTGGTAGATGGGGATGTCCCTGACCTGATCGATCATCTCGACGAGCGTCTGTCTTCGGGCGTTCATGGGTTGAGTGGGGGAGGGGAGGTGGTTGAACGGGCCAACGAGAGGCGTTGCATCAGCCCTACGGAGCGGGCGCGAGCGAGGCGGGAATCCACGGGAACGAGGAGCTTTCCCCCCTCGCTCGCGACCCGGACTACCCTCTCAGCTGATACCTATCAGCTGATACAGCCGGTCTTGGAGATGCAGCCGGCCTTGGAGACGCAGCCGGTCTTGGAGATGCAGCCGGCCTTCGCGGAGACGGCCGGTCCAGAGACGCAACCGGCATCGACGACCGGCGTGCCGGCGGAGTTGGCCGCGACCCACTGGTTCCAAAGCTGGTCATGGGCGAGCTGGCGGATCAGGTTTTTCATACGAACCTCCGAGACTGAACGGGTTGGATGATGCAAGGACAAATACACACTTCCACAGCCGCACCCGGATGCGCTCGGGTGCTCCTCGGCCCGGCTGCGCGACCGTGTGTTTGTTTTAAGGTTCAACTTGTCTGGGGTCAAGGCCTTGCTTGTTTTAATGGTTGCTCAGGTTTTGGGAGTCTGGTTCGGGATGTCAGAGGGATATGTTAGGCGTTGCGCGCCGGTTCACGTCGCTCACATATGGAGGCGAATGTATGTCTGACTTGCAGTCGAATCGTTCGGGGGGCGGCGCGGAGCCCGCCAGCAAGGTCGACGTCGTCATTGTCGGGGCCGGGTTCGCGGGCTTGTACATGCTCTACCGCCTGCGCCAGCTCGGTCTCTTGGTACGGGTCTACGAGGCGGGCGGTGGGGTCGGTGGCACGTGGTTCTGGAACCGCTACCCGGGCGCGCGCTGCGATATCGAGAGCATGGACTACTCCTACTCGTTCTCGCACGAGCTCGAGCAGGAGTGGAAGTGGACCGAGCGGTACGCCACCCAGCCGGAGATCCTGCGCTACCTCAACCACGTCGCGGACAGGTTCGATCTCCGCCGGAACATCCAGTTCGACACGCGAGTGACCTCCGCTGTCTTCGACGAGGCGACGAACCGGTGGGCGATCCAGACGGACGGCGGAGCCCGCGTGTCCGCCAGGTTCTGCATCATGGCGACGGGTTGCCTGTCCGCGGCGAAGGTGCCGGACTTCAAGGGGCTCGAGACCTTCGAGGGCAGGTGGTACCACACGGGCAGGTGGCCGCACGAAGCCGTCGACTTCACCGGCCAACGCGTCGGCGTCATCGGGACGAGCTCGTCCGGCATCCAGGTCATCCCCCTCGTCGCCGAGCAGGCGGCCCACCTCTTCGTCTTCCAGCGGACCCCGAGCTTCAGCGTTCCCGCGCGCAATACGCCCATCGACCCGGCCTACGAGTCGTGGATGAAGGCGAACTACGCCGAATACCGGCGCAAGGCCCGCGAGTCGCGTGCCGGGGTCGTCATGGACGTCAACGAGAAGTCCGCTCTGGACGTGTCGCCCGAGGAGCGGGAGCGCGAGTACAAGGCCCGATGGGAGAAGGGCGGTACCGGCTTCCTCGGCGCGTTCTCGGACCTGAGGATCCGCCGGGAGTCCAATGAAACCGCCGCCGAGTTCGTCCGCGCCCGGATCCGTGAAACGGTCCGCGACCCGGCCGTCGCCGAGGCCCTGATGCCCAGGACCTATCCCCTGGGCACCAGGCGCCTGTGTGTCGACACCCACTATTACGAGACCTTCAATCGGGACAACGTCACCCTGGTCGATGTGAAGCAGTCGCCCATCGAGGAGCTTACGCCCAAGGGGCTCCGGACCCGGAGCGCGGAGTACGAGCTGGACATCATCGTGTTCGCGACGGGCTTCGATGCCATGACAGGTGCCCTGCTCAACATCGACATCCGTGGGCGGGGAAACGTGACACTGAGGCAGAAGTGGGCCGATGGCCCGCGCACGTACCTCGGCCTCGCCATTGCCGGCTTTCCGAACTTGTTCACCATCACGGGCCCCGGCAGTCCTTCCGTGTTCAGCAACACGATCGTCTCCATCGAGCAGCATGTGGACTGGCTCACGGACTGCATCGCCTATCTGATGGACCGCCGTTTCAAGTGTATCGAGGCAACCGTCGAAGCGGAGGACGGGTGGGTTGCACACGCCAGGGAGCTCGTCGAGCGCACGCTCTTTCCCCTGGCGGACTCCTGGTACATCGGGGCGAACATCCCTGGCAAACCACGGGTCTTCATGCCCTATGTCGGTGGTGTCGGGGCCTACAGGAAGAAGTGTGATGCCGTCGCGGCCCACGGCTATGAGGGCTTCACCCTGACGAGGTGAAGCAGGACGTGTCCAGGTCCTATACGCGACCCGTCTGACATGGGGGGTGATCGAATGATCCCCATATAGGGTTGCTCGTATAGGGCTCGTTGGTATGTACGAGCCGCTCCCCGGTAGGTACAAGCATTCGCGCGAAACGGGGCTTCCCGGACATTTTCTTCTGGGAGCAAAGGGATGCGAGTCATTGGGACCCGCCCCCAACCAGGCCCCGAGGAGCGCTCATGAATTCAAAGTACGCACTGGATCTCCTGATCGATCTGGCGTTGATCGCCGGCTTCGGGGTGCAGCACTCGATCGTCGCCATGGTGCGCCTCAAGGCCATCATCCAGAAGCTGACGGGGATCGATCCCATCGCCTGGCGCGGTGTGCAGTCCTTCATCAACGTCTCGTACCTGCTGATGGCGTGCATCCTCTGGCGCGAAGTGCCCATCGTCATCTGGGATTTGCAGGGAGTCTGGTATTGGGTGGCGGGGGTGATCCTGGTGGCCTCCTGGGCCTGGTACTTCCAGATCCACCTCTTCGAGTACGACTGTGGCATGGCGTTCGGCTCGTCGGCGGTGCTGGCGCGCCTGCACAACGCGAAGCCGCCACCGATGGAGATGTGGAAGGTGGGCACGCGGCGCTGGCTGCGCTTCCCCGTGCACACCGCCTTCTTCCCGATGTTCTTCGCGTTTCCCCGGATGACGGCGAGCCTGCTGCTGCTGGCCATCGTGGCGAACGTGGCCAACATCATCGGTACCGTCCTCTACGACCGGCGGATGGTGTACCTGGTCAAGGACGCCTACCGTGAGTACCAGAAGGTCACGGGCCTGCTCCTGCCCCCGCTGCTGCGCGCTCCGGGCGGCGCGAAGGACATGAACCTTCCCTCGCCGTGGCACTGGTCCCGCGTGTCCCACAACGTTCCGGGCCTGTTGCTGGGCCTGCTGGTGGGCTCGCTGTTCTGGAGGTTCCTGGGCCCCGTCAGCCTCGTCACGGAGGAGCTCGTTCGTGCGTGGCTCAGCGCCTTCCTCGTCGCGGTGACGGGCGGGGGACTGGTGGGCGTGGTGCACGCGGCGCGCGGCGCCGTGCTGGAGCTCACGTATCAGCGGGTGCTCACGATGCTCGCCACCAACACGGCCCTGATGAGCGCGGTGTCGCTCCTCACGTGGCTGGGCCTCTGCTTCGCCACCCAGGGGGACGTGCCCGTCCTCTACATCTTCTTCCCCATGTGGATGACCATGCTGTGGCTGGGTCACTTCGTGGCGTCGACCGTCTTCTTCGGGCTGCGGCCCTCGTTCGTGCCGGGCCCGGCCGCCGGCACCGTGACCGCCAAGGCCATTCCCTGATCGTCCTGGAGCGATGCCATGACCGCCTTTTCCTCACTCATCCGTCCGTTCAACGTCAAACCCACCCTCCTCCCGCTCTCGCAGGGCTACCGCGGCGCGTGCTGGGCACCTCCCGCGGCGCTGGACGCCGCGCACAAACAGGCCATCTACGGCGCGCTCCGCGAGGTCTCCACGCTCGCCTTCGGCGCCGACATGGCGCCCTACTGGCGTGACCGCTCTCTCGACGGCTACCTGGACAAGATCACCCGCTTCTATTTCATCCACAACGCGGAGGACCGGGTCGTCGGCTGGACGGGCTACCACCGGCTGACATTGGCCGGGCAGACGTGCCTGTACCTGGACTCGACGGGGGTGCTCCCCGAGCTCCAGAACACCGGCATCATGACGGGGCTGTTCGGACAGTTCCTGCTGACGGAGTTGCTGCGCGCGGGCACGCGGAGCCTCTACGTCTCCATGCGCACGGAGAACCCCGTCGTCTACCAGTCCTTCTACAAGGTGGCTGGGGAGCGGAACACCTTCCCCAGCCTGTCCACGCCGGTGCCGGAGAGGGTCCAGGAGATGGGCCGCCAGCTCGCCGCCTGGCTCAAGCAGAGCGACAAGTTCGACGCGCCGTCGCTGCGGGTGAAGGGGGCGTACGACAACCTCGACGCGCTCTACGGCGAGCTGCCCACCTGCAACGACGACAACATCAACACCTACTTCCGTCAGCACCTGCGGCCCGTGGATGCCTTCCTCGTGCTGGCGAAGCTGTCCGGCCCCAGCACCCTGCTGTCCCTGGCCACCAAGAAGCTCGGCAAGGCGCTTCGTGGCAACCGCGCGCGCCGCCCACAGGCGGAGAGCAGGACCGCCTGAGCACGGGCGCAGGAGGACTCCTACCCCATGGAAGACACACCCATGATTCTTGATGACGTCGAACGCAGCTTCTGGGCGACGGACGGTTGCAGGAACATCCCCGAGATCGGGCTGAACCTGTCCGCGCTGAAGCAATACCTTCCCCAGGGTTGGCACTACCTGGTCTACCTGGCCCGGCTCGCGAACACGATCCGCTCGTTGCAGCGCGGCGATGGCTCGATGGTGGCCGAGGAGCTCTCGCGGCAGCTTCTCGAGCAGTCCGCGCTGGCGCTGGAGGCGGCGGCCAGTACCTGCCCGGACGAGGAGGTGGCGGAGATGATGCGTCTGCGCGCCGAGGGGTTGCGGCGCAACGACACGCGCGAGGCCGCGACGGCCCTGGCCCGCGCGAAGAACGATCGGCTGGTGGTGCTCTGCGGGCCGCTCGTCACCTGGCCCGGCAAGAGCAGCGCCTATCTCCACTCCACCTGCGTCGCCCTGGAGGACGAGGTGCTCACGCGGCGTGTCCGCGCGCTCGAGGCGGAGCTGGGTACGCTGCGCGGCTATTACGAGAAGCTGCTGGGCCTGGAGGGCTTGGAGTTGGCGGAGTTCCCCTCCTATACCATCAGCGAGCTGGTGCTCTGCGGTGGCGAGGCGAATGGCTTCCCCAAGCACTTCACCTACTTCCTCCCCGAGGACGAGGGGCACCGCAAGATCAAGCCCCGCAAGACGTTGCTCTTCCACAACATCTACCTGGAGCGCATCCGCTGCCTGAGCCTGCCGCTGCTCAGGAGCCTGTGCCCGGAGCTGACGGTGGCGGACGAGGACGTGTGCGATCCCCTGGTGGCGCTCACCTGGTTCCGCGGGCACGACGTGGGGCACTACTGGCGCCACCGCGATGCCGCCTTCGGCAAGTTGCGGGAGCTTGGCACGGCCCGCTCCTACGCGCTCCAGGAGGCGCTCTGCGACGTGCTCGGCTTCCTGGCGCTGCACGGGCCGTGGCGCCAGGAGGCGCGGCATGACGCGCCCATGGGCTTCTACCTCGCGGAGATGCTCCGCTTCCTCGGCCGCGGCTACCAGGCCATCCATCCGGACTTCGAGGCCGCGCACATCGTGCTCTCCTATCTGGTGAAGAAGGGCTTCGTCTCCCTGGACGCGGAGCGCGGCGAGCTGCGCCTCACCCAGGAGCTGTTCCAGAAGGGCGTGACCGAGGTGGCCGAGCGGCTCATGCGCGCCGTCCTCGGCGGTGACGTGGACGAGGCGCGCCGTCTGCTCGCGGAGCACGGGCTGGCGGCGGATCCGCGCCAGAGCCACCTGGATGCGGTCATCCGCCGCGCCGCGAGCATGGGCAATGACATCCGCTACATCTACGAGGGCTGACATGACGGGCAGCGACAATCTGAAGGGCAGGCGTGTGGTGCTCACGGGCGGGGCCAGTGGCATCGGCAGGGTGACGGCCGAGGCGTTCCTTCGGGCGGGGAGCCGGCTGGCCATCATCGACCGTGACGAGGCGGCCCTTCGCCAGGTGGTGAAGGAACTGGGCCACGACGTGTCGGGTTTCGCCGCGGACGTGTCGGATCCGGCCTCGCTCCGGGACGCCTTCACGAATGTGGACCGGGTGATGGGCGGTGTGGACGTGCTCATCGCGAACGCCGGCATCAGCGTGCGGCGTCCCTTCCTGGAGATCTCCCCGGAGGAGTGGCGGCGGGTCGTCACCACCAACCTGGACGGAGTCTTCTTCTGCGCGCGCGAGGCGGCCACGCGAATGATGGCGGGGCAGGGTGGCGTCCTGTTGTTGATGGGCTCCACCAACGGCCTGGTGGGCTACCCCTATTACGCCTCGTACAACGCCTCGAAGGCGGGCGTCATCGAGCTGGCGCGTTCGCTCGCCATCGAGCTGGCCCCGAAGGTGCGGGTGAACGCCATCTGTCCCGGCTACGTGATGACGCCGATGCAGGAGCGCGAGTACACGCCCGCGATGCTGGAGAAGGTGAACGAGAAGATCCCCCTCCGGCGCCACGCGCGTCCCGAGGAGATCGCCGACCTCTTCCTCTTCCTCGCCTCGGATAGGGCCCGGTACATCCACGGCCAGGCGCTCGTCATCGACGGAGGCGAGCTGGCGGGTGGACTGGCCAGCGCGGGAGTGAGCAGCGAGGGCCAGGGATGAGCCGCCCGGGCACCACCGCCGGCGCGGA
This sequence comes from Archangium violaceum, assembly GCF_016859125.1. Classification (NCBI taxonomy): domain Bacteria; kingdom Pseudomonadati; phylum Myxococcota; class Myxococcia; order Myxococcales; family Archangiaceae; genus Archangium; species Archangium violaceum. Next base: position 8,685,294 of record NZ_CP069338.1, read on the forward strand.
GCTGTTCTCGCCGGACTACGCCGTTGCCCGCGACCGCTTCCGCGCCGCGTGCGCGGACGCGGGCTTCCAGGCCCACTGCTACCCGATGCCGGCATCCGCGTCCGGTGTGGAACTGACGGTGGACGTCGCCGTGGGCGGCACGGTGGATGCCCGGCGCGCGCTGCTCGTCACCAGCGGGCTGCACGGCGTGGAGGGCTTCATCGGCTCGGCGCTCCAACTGGCCTTCCTCCAGCGGCTGGCCGTGGACCACTCCTGCGCCAACGGCCTGCGCCTGGTCTTCGTCCATGCGCTCAACCCCTTCGGCTTCCACATGCTTCGCAGGACGGACGAGCGCAACGTGGACCTCAACCGCAACTTCCTCCTGCCGTCCGAGGAGTACCGGGGTGTGCCGGAGGCCTACTGGGACGTGCAGCGGCTGCTGGGGCTGTCCGCCGCGGCGCCCGCGAGCGGATTCCTGCCGCTCAACATGCTGCGCTGCATGCTGCGTCATGGCCAGGCCGTTTCGCGCGACGCGGTGGCGGGCGGGCAGTACGAGGACTCGTGGGGCCTCTTCTTCGGGGGCAGCGAGCTGTCGCCCACGGGGAGCCTGCTCGAGACGCACCTGCGCGGCTGGCTCGGCGACGCCACCGAGGTGCTGCATGTGGACATCCACAGTGGTCTCGGGCCCTGGGGCAGGTACCGCCTCATCCTGGAGCACGACTGGGAGACACCCGAGCTGTACTGGTTCGGCCGGCACTTCGGGGAGTCGCTCGTGGAGCCCAGCGAGCCCAAGCTGGGCATCTCGTACCGCAAGCGCGGGGGCCTTGGCCCCTGGTGCGCCGGGCTGCTCGCGCCCAGGGCCTATGAGCTCCTCATCGCGGAGTTCGGAACCTACCCGCTGCCCCTGGTGTTGCTGGCGCTCCGGGCGGAGAACCGGGACTGGCTCCGCGGGCGGGAGGGATTACGCCGCAGGTTGGTGAAGGCGGCGCTCCGCGAGGTCTTCGCTCCTGTCAGTCCACGCTGGCGCGCGGGTGTCATCCAGCGGGGGCTGGAGCTGCTCCACCGCGCGGCCGATGTGTGCCGCGCCGAGGGCGTCCCCACGGCCCGCTCCCGCACGAACCCTCAATCCTTGTCAATGCCTGTCGAGTTGCCCGGTCAGCGAATTCCGGGTTGGCCGGTTTGATGTCAGATCACCCCTTATCATCCAGGACCCAACATGATTGCTGAACACAGAGCAGACACCGCCCCCGGGCCTTCTCCCTCTCTCGGGGCACGAGAATTCATTCAGCAGCTCGAGCGCGAGGTGGGTGAACACCGTGCGGTCAATCATCCCTATCTGCGGGCGCTCGAGAGCGGCGAGCTGCCGGATCCCGTGGGTGCGCTGCGGGACTACGCGCACCAGTATTTCGCCTACAGCACCAACTTCCAGCGGTACCTGACGGCCACCATTTCGCAGCTCGACAGTCCGGAGCACCGGCGCGTGTTGTTGGCCAACCTGCTGGAGGAGGCGCACGGGGTGAGCCCGGACGAGGCCGAGCTGATGCGCCGCCACGGCATCGATCTGGAGTGGGTGGAGAACGTGCCCCACCCGGTGCTCTACCGGCGCTACCTGGAGGCGCTGGGCATGGACGAGGCGTGGCTGCGCGCGCACCCCTTCTGCGACGAGGCCGTGCAGTGGAGCCAGCTCTTCCTCCAGTGCTGCAGCTCGCTGGGGGCGCCCATCGCGGTGGGCGCGATGGGCATCGGAACGGAGTTGATCGTCCGCCGCGTGTACACGCCCATCCTCGAGGCCATCAAGCGGTACATGGATGTGTCGCCGAGGGACCGGGTGTTCTTCGATCTGCACCAGAAGATCGACGATGAGCACGGCGAGGTGCTGCTGCGCATCGCGGAGGAGCTGGCGGAGGATCCCGCGCAGCGCGCGCTGGTGCGCACCGGTGCGCTGATGGCGCTCAACCTCCGGGCGGGCTTCTACGACAGCATGCTGTGGCGTGCCCGGGAGATGCCGCGCGTCACCCGTGCACCGGCCTCGAGCGACAGGCTGCGCGCCGTCACCAGCGGCTCATCGGGCTTCGTGGATACGAGCCGCAATCGGGACTCGCTGGAGCCGCGGCCGGTGGAGCACGACGCCGGTGAGCTCATCCACCGGCAGGTGGGGCGCGGCGGCGTGGCGGAGGACTTCAGCCGTTCGCGCGGACACCCGGTGTACGAGGTGGCGCTGCCCGCGCGCTCGGTGAGCTTCAGCGTCGGGGAACTGGCGCCTGGCCAGGCGACGTCCAACCACCGCCACGCCTACGAGTCGCTCATCTACATCCTGGAGGGCTCGGGCTGGTCCATCATCGAGGGCCGGCGCGTGGAGTGGCGCGCGGGGGATGCGCTCTACGTCCCACCCTGGAACTGGCATCAGCACGTCGCCGGGGACGAGAAGGCGCTCTACCTCACCGGCACCAACCTGCCCTTGCTGAACCAGCTCGGGCAGACGGTGCTGCGCCAGGAGCAGGGCCCGGCCAATCACTGACGGGCCGTTGATTCCACGGCTCGGGCAAGGCGAAACGGACCGTGAGCGGCCTTCGTGTCCGCCCACGGTCCATGGGTATTGATTGTCATGTTCGTGCCTCTGGTGTCGCTGGGAGAGACCCGGAGGCATCTCTTCCCGTTCATCTGGAGTGATATCTCTTTATGGGTCTCGTCAAGGGTCCTCTTCTGCTGCACACGAAGCAATTCGTGCATGACCGGTTCGGTCCAGGTGTCTGGCGGATGCAGGTGGCGGGACTGCCCGCGGCGAGCCGCGCGGGGGTGCTGCATCCATTGGCCGCGTGCTGGTACGACCTGGGCACCTTCCGGCGCCTGTTGCGCGCGCTGTGCGAGTACACCGGCCGCGGGAGTGGTTTCATCATGGGGGAGCTCGGCCGTCTCACGGCGGACCGGGAGTTGTCGGGAGATCCGAGGTGGGTGCTCCTCCTGGCGCAGCCGTCCTTCGCGGTGCGCGACCTGGCTCTGTGCTGGCGGCGCATGTTCGACGTGGGCAGGTGGGACGCAAGGCACGAAGAGGGGAAGCTCGAGTTGCGGCTGGCGGAGTGGGGGGCCGAGCCGGCCCTGTGCGACTGGGTGGCCGGGTATGTCCGCCGGGCGCTCGAGCTGTTTGGCTGGCAGGTGGAGGAGCTCGAGCACGCGGAGGGGCTCGCGCACGATGCGGCCACCTGCGTGTTCCGGGCCGGGGGGTACCAGAAGCCCGAGTCCCTCCGGGTGCACAAGCTCACCTCCCGGGCGGAGGTGCTCCGGGTGGCGCGCGTGCTCACGCACCGCACCCGGGCCGAGGAACTGGCGCGCCTCGTGGTGGAGTTGAGCCGGGTGCAACTCGGCTGTGCCGGCGCGCAGCTCTGGGTGGTGGAAGAGGAGGGGGACGGGATGCGGTTGCTCTGCTCGGCCGGCGAGTGGGAGCGGTGTGGCCAGCGGAGCTGCTTCCTGCTGGAGACGGGTGGGCGCACGGTGGGCCGCATCGAGGTGGGGCATGTGCAGGAGCAGCTCGAGGAGTCCTCGGCCACGCTCCTGGACGAGCTGTTGCCGTTCATCGCCGACAGCCTGGCGCGCGCGCTGGCGTCACGCGCTCCGGCACCGGCCGTGTTGCGTAACGAGGACCAGGCCTTCCGTCTGCGGCTGGAGGCGGCCCGGCACCTGTGGGGACTCACCGCGCGTCAGGCGGATGTCGTCGCGCTGGCGGTCCAGGGCCAGACGAACAAGGAGATCGCCGAGGCGCTCGGTTGTCAGAAGAGTACCGTGGAGCTGCACATGTCACACATTCTCAAGAAGTGTGGGGCCGACAACCGGAGCATGCTCGCGGCGAGCTTCTGGACACTGCGCTGAGCGTGGGAGGGCGTGCGGGGATTTCTTGGGGGCGGCGGAATTCCGTGTCAATTTCCGCCTCCATGAGCATTGCCAGCACTCCTCAACCGCCCTATGTGGCGGTCATCTTCACGTCCCTGCGCACAACGGTGGACGAGGGTTACGCGCTCACCTCCGCGGAGATGGTTTCCATGGCCGGGGGGCAGCCGGGTTTCCTGGGTATCGAGAGCGCCCGCGGCGCGGATGGGTTGGGCATCACCGTGTCGTATTGGAAGGACATGGACTCGGTGCGTGCGTGGAAGTCGGTTTCCGAGCACCGCATGGCCCAGAAGCTGGGACGTGAGCGGTGGTACCGCGCGTATCGCACGCGTGTCTGTGTGGTGGAGCGGGAGTACGGGTTCTCGCTGTAGCTCCGGGACGCCTCCCGGGGCCGCTTCGACCCGGGAAAAGGAGCTGATGGCAATGGAGCGGGGACTCGTGGGCAGGGTCGCGCTGGTGACGGGCGGCGGGGTGCGCCTGGGTCGCGCGCTGGCCGAGACGTTGGGCAGGGCAGGGGCCACGGTGGCCGTGCACTGTCATGAATCCCGGGACGGGGCCGAGTCCGTGGTGGAGGCCATGCGGGCGGCCGGTGGCCGGGCCCGGGTGTTCCAGGCGGATCTCTCGCGTTCCGAGTCCATCCCTCCGCTGGTGCTCGAGGTGGAGCGTGAGCTCGGTGCCATCTCCATCCTCGTCAACAGCGCCGCGCGCTTCGACCGGGCGGCCTTCGTGGAGACACCCGGGGCCGCGCTGGAGGCGTGCTGGGCCCTCAACGCCCGGGCACCGTACCTGCTGAGCCAGGAGGTGGCGCGGGGGATGCTGGCCCGGGGAGGAGGGGACATCCTCAACATCCTCGACGTGGGTGGAGCCTTCGCACCGTGGCGGGGGTACTCGGCCTATGGAATGACCAAGGCCGCGCTGGCCCACCTGACGCGGTGTCTGGCACTGGAGCTGGCGCCCACCATTCGCGTCAACGGCGTGGCGCCGGGGACGGTCCTGCCCCCCGAGCAGATGAAGCCCTCACTGGTGGAGGCGCTCCGGCGCCGCATCCCCCAGCAGCGTATCGGGACACCGTCGGATGTCGCGGAGGCGGTGCTCTTCTTCCTCACCGGGCCCTCCTACATCACCGGGCAGATCCTCGCGGTGGACGGAGGGCGGGTGCTGGGCGTGGCACCAACAGGCGCGTGAGTGCCGCCAGGGCGTGCTAGGAGGGCCTCCTCCATGTCCACGGACACCCAGCTCTCCCAGCCAAGGAGTACCTCGCCCCTGTGGTGGTGGGGTCGTGCGCTGCTGCCTCCTCTCGGTGCCTTCGTGCTCGCGCGCGGACTGCTCTTCATCGCCGCGCTCAAGTCCAAGGTGGTGCCCTGGGCCGTGGACGCCTGGTTGCGCTGGGACTCCGGGCACTACCTGTCGATCGCCGACAACGGCTTCATCCTCCACCCCTGTGGCCCCGACTACGGTGGGCCGAGCAACTGGTGCGGAAACGCCGGATGGATGCCCGGCTATCCTCGCCTCATGGGACTGCTCGCACGAGCGGGCCTGGAGCTCGCGCAGGCGGGTGTCCTGCTCTCCGCCCTGTTCACGATCGGCATGCTCGTGCTCCTCTGGATGGGGTTCCTCGGGCAGAGAGCAAGGAATCTTCCGGTGCTGGGCCTCGCGGCGCTGTTTCCCGGTCAGGTGTACCAGCACGCCGTGTTTCCCATCTCCATGTGCCTCTTCTTCTCGCTCCTCTGTCTCTTCTTCCAGGAGCGGCGGCGCCCGGTGCTGGCGGGCCTCGCGGGGGGCGTGGCCGCCTTCACCTACACCACGAGCTTTCTCCTGGCTCCCGTGGTGCTGGCGGCGGAGTTCCTCGCGCCGGGCTCCCCCCAGGCCTCTCCCTGGCCGCGCGTGTGGCGAGGCGTGGGGATTGCGTTCGGCGTCACGTTGGGGTTCGTGGCCGCGCTGGCGCTGTTCCAGGCGCAGACCGGGGCCTGGAACGCGCTCTTCCTCTCGCAGGCGAAATACGGCCACGGCATCAACAGTCCGCTCGGCACGCTCGATGCGGTGGTGGGTCCCCTCCTGCGTGGAGAGAGCAGGCATTGGAAGAATGCCTTCCCTCGAGTCCAGACCCTGATCGTGGCCCTGCTGGTCATCGTCCTCGTCGCCCATACCTTGTCCCGGTGGAGGGCGGCCGGGCTGCGAGAGCGATGGCTCGTGTTCTATGGGCTGGCCTTCTGGTTGTTCCCCCTCACCATGGGGCGGGGGGTGAGCCTCTATCGTGCCGAGTCGCTGCTCGTCCCCCTCGCCTTGCTGGCCTGGCGCCCGGCCGTGGCGAGCACGTGGCTCGTCCTCGCCGCGGTGCTGGTGGTCCCCATGGGTCGACTGTTCTTCCTGAGCGTTCTCGTCTGAGCTGTCCTCACGGACATCCCGTGACCCATCAGTAGCTCGAATTCGCTCGCAGGCGCTCGTGTTGCTCGGGGAGCGCCTTCTCTGGTCGGGGGTGGGTGGCGCGTGCATGATGAAATGCCCTCGAGACAGGTACGGACACCTGGAGCCTGACGGATCAGGGCATCTCCTTCACGGGCGCCACGTGCGAGCGCATCAAGAGCTCCACGGCGACCTCACCCGTGGATATCGAGGTGCGCGCCGTTCAGCGGAGGTAGGCTGGATCTTCCGGAAGACCTCCAGGATGTCGTACCGGATGAGGGTCCCGTTCTTTCACGTGTTGTGCGGGATGGCGAAGTGCTCGCGCGTCTTCGGGTCCATGGTCTGGAATCTTCCTCCTGGTGGGGGACGGGTGAGGAGGTCTACCGGTAGAAGTGATCCGTGAGGAGGCGGGCGTTGAAGAGCATGGCGTCATAGCTCGTGTAGATGCCGTGCCCGAAGCACGTCGCCAGGCAGTTGGGCAGGGCACCCGTGCCACGGTCTCCGTAGTCGACGAGGTAGCTGAACCCGTCCCGCGGCACGCGCGCGCCGTGGCGCACGTGCTGGAGCCACGCCTTCACGTCGTAGCCCACGCCGAGAATGGCATCGAGCCGCGCGGCCAGCTCGCGCTCCTTCGCGTTGCCCGGCGGAATGTCCGAACCGGCGATGCCCCATAGGTGCACGTAGTCGCCGTTCTCGGTGTGGAGGACGCCGGTGACGGTGTTGCCGCGCGGCTCCGCGCCCCGGTGGTTGATCACGTGGAGGACGCGGCACTGCCGGCCCGTGGCCCAGCCATAGCGTGGCGGCATGCCGAAGGTGGCGATGTCGAGCCGTGCGCGGGCGACCGTGCGCGCCATGTCCTGGAGGACGTCCGTGGGCTCGCCTGCGTCGCGCACGGCCTGCCAGAGCGCCTCCGCGGTCCGTGCCGGGTAGACGAGCTGCGTGAGCAGGGCGAGCACCTGGCCGCCGTGGCTGTGCCCGAGGAGCAGCGCCCGCTTGCGTCCGAGCTCCGAGGTGGCCAGGAGACGCAGCAGCTCCACGGCCGCGCGCAGGCGGGCGACGTGGTTGTTCGCCGAGGACCAGACGAAGCGGGTGGCGCGGATGTCTCCGCCCAGCGCCTTCTGGAAGAGCGAGACGTACTCGGGGGTGTAATTGCCGAGGTCGCGCAGGACGCGATCGCTCGGGAGCTTGGAGAGACGTTGCAGGGTTGGCATGAACCCCGGGCCCAGCGCCGAGAGGGGCCCCTCGAGCGCGGAGAGCAGCAGGGTGGGGTCGTGGCCGACGAAGGTGCCGTGAACGAAGATGACGTGGCGCACCCCTGCGCGGCGCAGCCGGAGGCCCGCCTGAGCCATCGCCTCGCGCCAGGCGGGGGATTGAGCTTCGAGGATGGGCGTCTCGCGTACGATCGGAGGCATCGCCTCGAGCGGTCGCACCGCGAACGTTCCCGGCTGCGGCGCGGCGTCGTACTGCTGGGGTTGGCAGAGGGCCGGCGTTGGGCGGAGCCGCCACAGGACGACGAGCCAGGCGATGGCGGCGGCGAGGAGGAGGAGCGAGATCGCGAGCCACATGTCACGCCAGCTTATCGGGAAGCTGGCGCTCGGTGGAGGTCGGGGCTCCTACAGGACGTTCAGCCCGCGCTCGCGGAAACGGGCCGCCACATGGGCGGAGCTTCCAGCAGTGCCAGACCATGGGCGACCATCCCCTCGGGCCAACTGGGGTGTGGAGGTCGGCGTTCGGCCGTGAGCAATGACGTCTCGGGGTGAGCCACTCCAGCGCATTCCTGCTATATGAGAGTCACCTTCAGCGCCTCCTTTCCCCGACGCCACCGGGACACATCGTGGGCGGGGCGTTGTTAGGGGGGGCAGATGGTCGATCTCTTCTCTCCAGCCAAGGCATCTTCCAGGCGCCTCTCCGCTCCGTCTCCTCTCCAGGGGATGCGATGAGCTCCTCCGCCAGCGCCTCCTGGGTCGACGAGAGCCAGCTCCTCCATCTGCTCGCCAGCCATGCGGCCGAGGCGTTCTACCTGATGGATGAGAAGGGGCTCGTCACCTATGCGAACCCGGCGGCCGAGAGGATGTTCGGCTGGAGCCGGGAGGAGATGCTCGGGAAGGTGCTGCACGACCTCATCCACCACCACCACTCCGATGGACGGCCGTTCCCCATGAGCACGTGCCGCCTCGGGCTGGTGATGACCGAGGGTCGGACCCTGAAGGATCACGAGGACCTCTTCATCCACCGGGATGGCTCGTTCATCCCCGTCTACTGCTCCAATGCCCCCATCCTCGCCGAGGGGCGCATCGTGGGCGCGGCGCTGGTGGTGCATGACCTCACCGCGCGCAAGCGGGCCGAGGAGGCCCGGGCGGAGCAGGCACGGCAGTTCCAACTGCTGATCGACACTCTTCCACACCTCGCCTGGATGTCCCGGGCCGACGGCACCTGCGAGTTCGTCAACCGGCCCTGGCACGAGTACACCGGTCTCTCCATGTCGGAATCGCTCGGGTACGACTGGACGCGAGTGGTGCACCCGGAGGACCTGCCGCGCATGCTGGAGCACTGGCAGCGGGTTCTCGGGACCGGCGAGCGCTACGAGGCGGAGATCCGGATACGTCGGGCCCGTGATGGGGAGTGGCGGTGGTTCCTCTCCCGGGCCCAGCCCGCGCGAGCCGCGGACGGGCGCATCCTGCGGTGGATCGGCTCGTGTACCGACATCGACGAGCAACGGCGCGCCGCCCAGGAGCGCCTGGAGCTGCTGCGGCGCGTGCAGGCGGCCCACGCGGCGGCCGAGGAGGCCAACCGGCTCAAGGATGACTTCCTCGCCACCGTGTCCCACGAGCTGCGCACGCCGCTGACGGCGATGCTCGGCTGGCTCCAACTCCTGCGCACCGGGCGCCTGTCCGAGGAGAAGCGCGGCCGGGCCCTGGAGACGGTGGAGCGCAACGCCCGCGCCCAGGCTCAGGTCATCGAGGACCTGCTGGACATCTCGCGCATCATCACCGGCAAGCTCCACCTGGAGCCCGGGCCGTTGGACATGAAGGCCGTGGTGGAGGCCGCGCTCGAGTCCACGCGGCCGCTCGCCGACACCAAGGGCGTGACGCTGGAGCTGCAGACCGGCGCGGAGCCCCTGCCCATGCGGGGCGACGCCGGGCGGCTTCAGCAGGTGGTGTGGAACCTGGTGAACAACGCCATCAAGTTCACGCCTCGCGAAGGCCGTGTCACCGTCCAGTTGGGCCCGCTCGATGGCGTGGTGGAGCTGCGGGTGATGGACACCGGCATGGGCATCTCCCCGAGCTTCCTGCCCCACATCTTCGAGCGCTTCCGCCAGGAGGATGGCAGCAGCCGCCGGGCCCATGGGGGGCTCGGGTTGGGACTGGCCATCGTGCACCACCTCGTGGAGCTGCACGGGGGCCGCGTCTCGGCGCACAGCCCGGGAGAGGGCCACGGCGCGACCTTCGTCCTGCACCTGCCCCGGGAGCCCCGCCCGGCTCCTCCGCTTCCCCCGGCCCCTCCGGGCTCCGTGGACGCGGTGCCGCCGGTCCGCTCCGCGCTCGCCGGCCTGCGCCTGCTGCTCGTGGAGGACCAGGAGGACACGCGGGAGATGCTCCGCCTCCTGCTGGAGGGCCACGGGGCCCAGCTCCGGGCGGTGTCCTCCGCGGCCGAGGCCTTCCGCTGCCTCCGGGAGTGGCGGCCGGAGCTCCTCGTCTCGGACATCGGGCTGCCCGGGGAGAACGGCTACGAGCTCCTCCAGCGCATCCGCGCGCTGCCCGACGGGGAGGGCGGGCTCACCCCGGCCATTGCCCTCACCGCCTACGCGCGGGCCGAGGACCGGGCGAAGGCGCTGCGCGCGGGCTTCGACATGCACGTGCCCAAACCCGTCGAGGAGGCGGAGCTACTCGCCGTCCTCGCCGCCGCGACCGAGCGTCTGCGGGGCGGCTGAGATTGCTTCCAGCCGCCCCACCATCAATCAATCACTTGCAGCCAAGGAACTCGAGACGGCCCATGGAGATGGTCTCGATGGCGGTGCGGGTGTCGTTGTCGTCGGTGATGTTCACGCGGTACTTGCCGTAGGCACCCGGTGTGGTGACCGAGTACTCGCGCCGCTCGGTGCCCAGCCAGCTGGTCTGGCCGGGGCGGGTATCGAGCACTACCCAGGCGCTGCCATTCCAGCCCTCGAACGTCCAGTCCTTGGGCTCTCGCGTGGTAATGGAGCCGTTGGAGTAGGTGATGGCGTAGCGGGTGATGGTCCGGGGCGCGTCGAGCCACTCCCCGCAGTCGAGCTGCTGATCGACGGCATGGACCTCCGCCTCGGTCCCGGCGATATCGCCCTCACTCCCCTGGCATCCCAGCGCGGGAATCAGAACCAGGGCACTCATCAGGCGGATGTTTCTTCCAGACATCGGGAATTGCATACAGGACCCCCTCCACATCATTCGTGTGTGAATACGCGATTGAGGCGTGTCTTCCGCGGAAGAACCGCCGTTCGCGAGAGACTGTATAGGGGGTGAACCCAGGCTCTAGTTAGACAGGTGGTTTTTGAGGTAAAATACATGTCATGCAAATCCAGGCCTCTTCGCGTTTCCCCCGCCTCCCATCCTCCCCGAGAACCCCTCGCTGCTCACCCGTCTGCGGGAGGGCTTGCAGACCCTCAAGGTGCTGCGGGTCGAACCCACGAATCCGGCCTACGGCGCCGTGTTCTACGACAGCGCTGTGGGAGGACCACTGGGAGACCCCGCTGGCGCTGCTGTGCGAGCAGCTCGTCGCCCCCGCGGAAGTGTTGAGCTGACCGGGCCAGAAGCCCGAGCGTGTGAGCCGCGGTGTCTGCTCCGCGGCTCTCGCGCCCGAACCCGTGCCGTGCGATCAGTCCAGGTGTTGCGCGGGACGCACCCCGTTGAGGAAGTTCGTGATCGCATGCTTCGCGATCTCCTGCACGATCATGCGGCGCGGAAGCAGCTTCTGGAGCAGATAGAAGCGCCGATTGTGACGGCCGGGCACCCACAGGGGCCCCTTGCCGAGCGCGCCAATGGCTTCCTCGGCCACTTCCTTCGGGGTCTGGAAGCGGCCATGCTTCGCGTGCCCCTGGGCCACGGCCTTCATGATCTCTGGCGAGCTCGTGAGTCCGGCGGAAAGCGATAGGACGTCCACTCCGTAGTGACGAAACTCCTCCCAGAGTCCTTCGCCGAGCACGATGTTGTAGGCCTTGGTCGCGCCGTAGTGCGTGTAGTAGGGCGCGCCCTGGAGCCCGGAGCCGGAGGACATCAGGATGATGCCACCCCGCCCGCGGCGCAGCATCGGCCGCGCGAAGTGGTGCACGAACTGCATCGGGTTGACGACGTTGACGTTCAACCGGGTCAGTTCGTAGTCGAGCCCCAGGCCCGGCTTGTAGAACGGGCCGACGTCGGACAGGGCTGCGTTGTAGACGAGCATACCGAGCTCGCGATCGCCGACCGCCGCGAGGGCACGCGATGCGGCCTCGGTGGAACCCAGATCGGCGACGATGGCCTCGCACTGAACGCCATGGGTCGATTGAAGCTCCCGCGCCTTCTGTTGGGCCGCTGTGGCGTCGCGGTCCAGCACGAAAACGTTCAAACCGCGTTGTGCGAACGCTTCCGAGTACGCGGCGCCAATACCCGCCGCTCCTCCCGCCACCAGCGCCCAGGGGCCATAGCGACCCACGAAGGCCGCATCTCCTTTCACTTCCATGTCTTCACCCTCTTTCACCGTGGTACCGCGCGAGTTCTACATCAAAGTCGTCACGGTTCCAGGCAGGCCGCCGAGCCACGAGGGTCCTATCGCTCCACCCGATTCAGCCACCACGGAGGACACGGAATTCCTGTGCAATCGCGAAGCACGCGCTCCGGGAAACGGGGTAAGCGCTCGGTGGACCTTACCTTCCGAGAGAAGGGAGGGCCGTGCAGCGTTGCGAACCAGGAGGTGTGGACATGGGACGCAACGGCTGAAATGGCTGGACCGGCGCGGGCTATATCGTGCTCGACCCGGCGACGGGGGCCGGTGGTTACCTCACCGAGGGTGGTGCCAACGGTGGCAAGGTGCTCGCGGCGATCAGCGAGGTGGCGCCTCGGCGGGCTTCGGTATCGCTATGATCTTCGTGGACCTCACCAAGATAGTCCAGGTCATCACCGCCGCAGCCGGCTGGGGAATGGTCGCGGGTAACGCTGTCTGGCAATGCTTCTGAGCGCGGGCGGCAGGAAGGAAAGGAGCGGGTGATGACCGCGCGGCGCGAACAGGACTCGTCTCGCTCCAATGCGCTGCTCGCGTGGGTGGCCGCGGCTGCGTTCGTGGCCGCGGCGGCCTGGCCCTCCGTGGCCGGGTCGGAGTTCCCGCTCGTGGGGCTGCGTCCCTTGTCAGACCCACGAGCCGGGTGGCCGCTGGCGGGCGCGACCGTGGCGCTCGCTGCCTTCCTGTCCGCTCCTCGCTGGCACTCGCGGCGGACGCTGCTCGCGTGCGCCGCAGTGACGCTCGCGCTCTTCCTGGCAACGGTGTTCTTCGTCGCGCCCGCGGCCGCGCTCGTGTTCGGCTTCCTCACCGGCAACCTCGTCCGGGAAAACTGGCGGCCGGAGCGCGGGGGCTCCGCCGGCGGCATCTCGCCGAAGTGACTCCGGGGAGGCTCTGTCCATTGCGGTGCTGCGGCCTTGCTCGATAGGGAGCGAGCCAGGCCGTGTGAGGGCCGAGCATCCAGCCGAGCCATCGCCTCGCGCCCAGGGAGGGGAGGGTGCATGAATACTGTTCGTGCGCCGGGCCGACAAGGTGTTCGTAAAGCACGGACAACCCACCCCTTTGGCCGCTCGTGAGCAGGTGATCACATGCACACCCTTCCGTGTGCAACACGGCGAAGGAGGGGACATGGGAGAGTACGGGAGGCGTTGGAGAGGGGTGTGGGTCGCGGCGGTGCTCGCCCATGCCGCGGCTGGATGTGCGGTGGAGCAGACAGGAAGCGAGCCGCGGGCCGTGGAGGAACCACAGGACGCCCCGGTCGTTCCGGAGCAGGAAGTGGGGGAGGATGCGTCGTTCGCCCCGGAGGGGTGCGAATCGGCGCCGTGGGGGATGGGGCGCGCGCTCTCGTGCGAGGAGATCCGACCGGCTGAACCGGGCCCGAGCAGGAGCTTCATCACCCGCGCGAATGCTCCCGAGGCGGATTGTGGACCTGGAACGGGCGACGGCGCCGGTCATCTGGCGCTCTACAATGCCGGCCCGTTTGGTGCGCAGGCCTGGAATGTCGTGTTTCGCGATGGCACCGACACGGAGAACCTGCTGCTGGGCGGGGACCTGGCCCTGGGCGTGATACCGCAGCCGCGCGGATTCCACATCGCCCGGATTTCACCCGGTGGCGCGACGCTGACGGTGTACTCCTCCAGGGGGGAGTTCCTGCGCGCGGTGCCCCTGACCGACGCGGGAGACGTGCCGTTCGACGTGGCCGAGGATCCTCGGGGAGGCGTGCTGGTCGCTCAGTGGGCCTCGGGTGAGGGTGACACCCAGGTTCTGCGGTTCCAATTCCTCGATACGAGGGGGCAACCGCGGTCGGAGCCCGTCGTGGTGCGGAGCGCGCCTCGGAGCGAGGAGCGCTCCGTCATCGCCGGGGTCGACACGCGGGGGCGCGTGCTCCTCCTGCTGCGGGAGCCCGGGCGCGACACCTGGGTAGGGCAGTGGCTGCGGCGAGACGGAGATGCGCTCACCGAGCCCTTCGCGGTGCCGGTTCCCGCCAACGCGCCTTCCCTGGTCCTCGAGCCGCTGGTGGAGGGCGGACTGGCGCTTCGTGTCGAAGGGGAGTGGGTGCTGTGGTTCCCCAATGGGGAGGCGGAGGCGCATCCGGCGCCGGCATGGCTGGCGGCTCATCCCGGCTCCGACCTGTACCGCATCCGCAATGGCCGGGCCTACGCCCTGGTGCCACCGCCCACGCTCGTCGAGGGCTCTGGCTGCCGGGAGTCCATCCGGCTCTTCTCCAGTGATGGGACGGACTGTGGCGAGCTCACGCTGCCCTTTGGCGCGGGCACTTGCCTCGGGCGGCCCGGCATTGCCCTGGATGGGACTGTCATCCAGCAGCTCCAACTGGCCATCCCCGCCGCGGATCAGTGCGCCTGGCGCTGGTGGCCGCGGCTGTTGAGGTAGCGGGGAAGGGGAGCGAGGGAGGTGTCCCCCGACGCGCCGATGCTCGACACCTGGACGCGGAGTGCCCAGGCCTGGGACGTGATGAACCTCGAGCCTTCCGCTATGTGACCACTGGCAGCGTGAAGAAGAAGGTGCTGCCGGAGCCCACCTGGCTCTCCACCCACAGCTGGCCTCCATGGGCTTCGACGATGCCCTTGGCGATGTAGAGACCGAGCCCGGTGCCCTCTCGCGCGCGCTTCTTGGCTTGCCAATACCGGTTGAACAGGTTGGGCAGTTGCTCCTTGGGAATACCCGGGCCGGTGTCTCTCACGGCGAACCTCGCGGCTTTCCCCTCCGGCTCGATCGTGAGCTGGATGGAGCCACCCTCCGGGGTGAACTTGATGGCGTTTCCAATCAGGTTCGAGAGCACCTGGAAGATTCGATCCCGGTCCGCTCGGACCAGCATCTCGGGTTGACTCACCTTTTGTGAGATGGAGATCCGTTTCTGCTCCGCGAGCGGATTGAAAATCTCCAGGCACTCCTCGAGCAGGCTTTCCAGCTCCTCCGGCTTGAGCTCGACGGAGAAGCGTCCCGCCTCGATCTTCGCGAGATCGAGCAGATCCCGGATGAGGGTGTTCATCCGCTCCGTCGCGCGCTGGATGCGCTCGGCCGAGTTCTGGATCCGCCGCCAGGGGCCCTCTCGGTCCAGAGGCAGGGCACGGAGGATGAAACCTACCTGGAGATGGATGACCCCGAGTGGATTCTTCAAGTCGTGCGAGACGACCGCAACCAGGTCATCCCTGGCCTGGACGGCCTTCTGCTCCCGAATCACCTGATGCCCCAGGTCTACCTCGATGGCGTATCGCCTCAGGTCCGCGGCGGCCTCCACCTCGGTCGGCGTCCATGGCAACGAGTTCGAGCGGACGACCTCCTTCCACAAATCGAACGAGCGGCGCGGGTGGAGGCGTAGCTCCTGTCCTTCCCTCTCGACAGGCTTGGTGGGGTCGCCTCCCCAACTCACCGTCTGGAGGACTTCCGGCCGGAACCACAGGACGTAGTCGGGGACGGGCTTGGGAAGGGAGAGCGCGAGCAGGCCGCTGGCGACCTCCTTGAACGACTCCGCTGGCGGGTAGAGGCGAGGGAGGGCCTTGGTGTGGAAGAGGTCCTCCTTGACCGTCTCGCGCAGCCACTCGACGAGGCCCGTGATGGCCGCTTCTGGAGGGACACGCCCCACGGTCCAGCACCTGCCCTCGCAGTACACGGCCGCGCCGCTCGCTCCAGTGAGCGCCAGCAGGTCCCCTGGTGGTTTGACGAGGCCGGCGAGGGCCTCTTCCTCTTCGGCCCGCATCGCTCCCACCAGTCGCTCCTGGCGCCCTCGCAGCTTCTTGCGGAGCTCCATCTTCTCGCGCTCCTCCATGACTCCTATCAGTTGGGAGGTGATGCGGCCGATGAGCTCACACGCGGCCCGCAGCTCATAGGAGAGGTACCTCGGGGAGGAGTGGTTCGCACAGGAGATCAGTCCCCAGAGCCTTTCGCCATGGACGAGGGAGACGCTCATGGAGGCGCGGAGGCCCATGTTCCGCATGTACTCGATGTGAATGGGCGAGACACTCCGGAGGACGGAGAAGCTCAGGTCGAGGGGCTGCTGATTGTCGGGCCGGAGGTTGGGCAGGATGGGCGCGGGCCTGTAATCCCTGTCGGGGATGATGCGCAGCCAGTTGAGCAGGTAGAGCCGGCGTGCCTGCTGGGGGATGTCCGAGGCGGGGTAATGAAGGCCGAGATACGCATCCAGGCCCTCCAGCTTGTCCTCGGACAGGACTTCGCCATTGTCCTCCTCATCGAAGCGGTAGAGCATGACCCGCTCGAAGCCGGTGAGCCGGCGCACCTCGGTGGCGGTCGTGTCGCAGAGCTCGCGCAGGTTCCTGGCCATCTGCAATTGGGCGATGGCCCGCTGGAGGCGGCGTTGGAGGGACCAGGCTCCCTCCTCCTCCATGGCCCGTACCGGCTCGAGTTCCAGAAGGGTGGCGCCCTGATGGCGATGGACGATTCCGTCGAAGGCGCGCGAGCCCACCGTGACGGGAAACGGGTTGTTCTCCTGGGGGCGGTTGCTCCGCAGCGCCTCGGTCAGAAGGCCCAGCGCGGTCCCATCGAGCAGGCCCTCGAGCGGGCGGCCCAACAGCAGCTCTGGTTCGATGCCCAGGACGTCCGCTGTGTTCGCGCTCACCTGGACGACCGTCAGAGAGGGCTCGTGCAGGGCGAACAGGACACCATGCGGTTGAATGGAGCCCGGAATGTGGATGGGCTCCTTGGCGCAGTTGGTGAGATCAACGGCTTGCCCGGGCAGGGACGTGTCGGTCTTCATCGCGAAGGTCCAGGTGGAGACATCTGCTCGGTATTCCAGCACGCCGCTGAGCCGCTGAAGGCGGGAAGAGCGCATGGCCGGCTGGAAGAAAGCATGGGACAAGGAGGGGACAGTCCATTCGTGGGCATCACTCACTTCAACGTTTCCTGGAGGTGACGCGCTTCCGCGTTTCCTTCGATCGGCGAGTGGGGGCGAACGCTTCTTTTCCTCGTTTTCTGGAACCTACTCGTTTTCCGGGTCGCCGTGGGCAGATATGTGACGGGAATGGAGAACTGACCCTGTTACCGCGCACGCGTGTTGATGGAGATTTGGACCGGCTGGTTGATGAACATCAACGAGGATGAGCGGACTTGGAGCAGACTCGGTGCTGGATCCATCATGTTCCATGCGCGCGGGGAGGACATGGCCGATAAGGGGCTGTGGCTGGGGCGAATCCAGCAGGTGCGCTGCTTCTGGCGTTGGGCTCGCACCAGCTTGGGACCGGCGGTCTTGGCGTGTCGTTCAGGCCGAGGCACCGGCCGGTACTGGCAGGGGCTGCTGCCAGCCAGGGAGCGGGCAGCAGCCGCAGCCTGCGGAGCGCTACGAGCTGGCGTGGTGGAAGAAGGCGCGCGTCAACATCGACTACCACATCTCGCTGGACGAGCACCTCTACAGCGTGCCGTACCAGCTGGTGGGCAAGCAGGTGGAAGTACGCGCCACCACGACGTGCGTCGAGGTCTTCCTCGGAGGTCGTCGCGTCGCCAGCCACCCTCGCGCCAGCGGGCCATGGCCGACGACACTGCCCGAGCACATGCCCAGCTTGCACCGCGCCCATGCTCAGTGGACGCCCTCGCGAATCCTGGAGTGGGCGGCCACGGTGGGCCCCTCCACCGCGGCATTGGCCGAGGAGCTGATGCGCCGGCGCAAGTATCCCGAGCAGGGTTTGCGCGCCTGCCTGAGCATCATCCGCCTGAAGGAGAAGTACGGCCCGGAGCGGTTGGAGCGTGCGTGCGCGCAGGCGCTTCGGCACCGTGCCTGTACCTACGGCAGCGTCTCGGCCATCCTGCGCAACAAGCTGGAGGCAGTGGAGCCGGTGGCCGAGGAGCGCGCCGCGCTGCCCGTCTACGAGAACATCCGCGGCCCTGACTACTACCACTGAAGTGAGAGTCTTCCTACCCCGCGGGCAGTCCGCGAGCTCTCTGCCCCGGGGAGCGCGGCGTCGCGCGGTGCGCGCCGCCGCGCGCTATTGCCGAACTCGCTCACGTAGAGGAAAGCCATGCTGATGAGACAGACACTGGAGAAGATCAAGGCGATGAAGCTGCTGGGGATGGCCAGCTACCTGGAGGGGGGCTGGAGATAAAGGCCCAGGTGGTGGAGCTGGCCTCCGGTGCACAACGCCCACCGCATCAAGCTGATGGGCGAGTCCATTCGCAAGCCGCATCGAAAGTTGACGACCGAGCCGAAGCCGGAGAAGTGAAGGGCACCAGCGTCGCTCCGCTCCGATGAGCGGCTTGAGCCGGAATCGGTAATCGGCTTCGCCCGGAACGAGTGATCACGATGGCCGGAATACGCAAACACTCCTCCAGAACTCCAAGTCAGGGGTATTCGTAGGTTATTTTGAGTTCGGCCAGCTTGGGATGGCGTTCAGCATCGGAGCAAACCCAGTCGCTGGCGTTGTTATCGTCGCTTTCTTTTTCGAATCGGAGCCGAAACTGAGTACGCCTGTTGCGAGTTGCTCGATCCATCCAGTCGTTTTGAACCAGATTGGTAACGTCGAACCCGCCATGGCTTGAGTCAATATTGGAGGGGGCGATGATAGCAGGGCTCAGGGGGATGGCGTGGAAGTCTTGCGCAGCCTCCGGATCGGGGTCGTCTCCCTCTATGCTATTAAAATCGCGCTTGTCCCCGATGTTGACCTGCTCAAGCAGAAGTTGGCCAAATTTATTGAAAGGGTCACCTGCCTGGCCGCTCACCCACCATTTCAAGTTGGCGTAAATGATGTTCTTGGTGTCCTCCGGAAGTGCATCGAGCTTAAAACCAACAAACAGTCGATTGGTTTTATTGCCGCTAGCGTCGCCAACGCATTCTAGATTGTAGAAGTGAATTCCATGATACCCCGGCGCCGAGAGGGAGCCGCTCGTCTCTCGATCGAAATCAATTGTGATGGTATTCAATCGAAGAGTTCTAAATGTTCCAGCGATAGCGGTCTGCAGCGCATTGCCGGAAGCATCCTTTGCCACCACTGATACCTGCCAGTTGATGTCTACACCATGATCGAAAGATCTGTTGGGCCTGAATGTCATCTCCGTTCCAGCATCGTTCCAGATGAACGCACCCGAGTTGAATCCAATCGGCGAGGTGATTGCGAAGGCGCTCTGGACTGAGGGCTGGTCCATGGGCTCCGAGAACAGGATCGTGATCGCTCCCATACGATCGACCCCCGTCGCCGAGTTGCTCGGGGCAAAGCCGAGAGCCATGGGGGGCGTGGTGTCTGGCGCTGGACCGGTAGTGGTGAATGATATGGTCCGATTCCCCGTAAGCTCGTTCCCCGCCACGTCCTTGCCAACAACAGTTAGTGTGTAGGGGGCGTTATGCGCCAAGCTTGACGCGGGCTGGATGACCAACCGGGTGTTTCCGAGCGACCACGTGAGCGCTTCGAGAGGAATCGGGGGGCTGCTGGAGACCTGCACAGTATCGATATCCATGGGCTCGGAGAACTCGAATTCCAGCCCAGTATTGAGTGCGACGTTCGTGGAGCCGCTGGCCGGTGTGCTGCGAGTGATGCTCGGCAGCACCGTATCTTCGGGCGTTCCTGCATCCGGCTGCGTACCCGAATCAGGGGGGCTGGGTTCGATTTCCGGCACGTTGATGCATGCGGAGAGTAATCCGATGAGGACCAGGGGGATGTATCGTTTGGTGATTGGCATGCTGCTCCATTATGCAGGGCTCATTCCAGATTCCTGATGCTGGATCCCAAGGGCTTACGCGCGTAAGTCCCCGAAACGACTCGTGGAGAATGCCTCAGTCCAGCCGTGTCGGGAATCGAGTAGGGGTCCTCGTCTCGCTCCCAGGACGCACCGTCTACAAGCTCGGACCCGCCCCCCCCCCCGAACACCAGCGTCGCATCAGGAAGTCCTCCCTGGGGCTTCCCGGGTGTTACCACAGCGTAGATGGGGGGCGATTGGCTCGAAATTGGACTGACGAGATGATGGGAGGTGCCGTAGGTGAGCCTGCCCCGATTTTGTGGCATTCTTCTCGGCGGTATCTCTGACAGCCTGCGGCGGTACGGAATGGACGGAGGGCTCCACACGCCAGCCGCCGGAGTCGGCACTCGTGGCGGAAGGTGCGTCCAGCCTCATGGCGGGCGTGGGCGCGCCGGGAACCCGGGGGACCTGGACCTCGGCGGCGGGCCGATGCTGGAGACGCCGCTGGCCCAGCGTGGAGCCGCACCTTCGCGAATGCGCGCCCCGGGCCCTGGGGCTGCTACCTGGGGGCTCGGGGACGTGGAGTTCACCCCCGAGCAGAACGGGACTCCCTGGTTTGCGAGCGGCTCCACTCGGCTAATACTACAGTGGGACTTCTAAAACGGCATGAGGGAGGACCCGCGCACTGCACTGCATGGACCTCTCCTCTGTTAGGGTAACGGCGCCAGCTCGGCGCGCAACTTCCCAGGTCAACCCGACGACACTACCTGACCGGAGGGCAGCCAGGGGTCAGGACGTTGGGAGTGACTGCGGAGGTGGAACGGTTGAACCCAATGGGAGAAGTAGCATTCCCAAAGGGGGAAGCCATGCTCGCCACTGCCGCGTACGACGAGAGGGAGGTCCACATCATCCAGAAGCTCACCGCCGCGTGGGAGGAGGTGTTGACCTGGCTCAAGCGCCACTTCTGTCGTCCGGAGACACAGCGCTCCGCCGAGGCTTTCGTGCGGGCGCTGCTCTCGCGTGCCGAGCGCAAGAATGCCTGGGGTTTGGCGGAAGAAGCGGGCAGGTACAACCCCTACGCCTTCCAGCACCTGCTGCTCGGGGCCCGGTGGGATGCGGACGCAGTGCGCGATGACGTGCTGGCCTATGCACGCCAGCAGTTGGGCGAGGGAGGCGAGCTGGTGTTGGACGAAACGGGTTTTCTCAAGAAGGGGAACAAGTCGGCGGGAGTGGCGCGCCAGTATTCGGGGACAGCGGGTCGGATTGAGAATTGTCAGGTGGGCGTCTTCCTGGCCTATGTGACGCCTCGCGGGCATACCCTGATTGATAGGGAATTGTATCTCCCCCAGGAGTGGACGCAAGACAGGGACAGATGTCGCCAGGCTGGGATTGAGGACACGGTGGCCTTTCTTACCAAGCCGGAGCTGGCCCGTGTCATGCTCGAGCGCACTTTCAATGCGGGACTGAAGCCTTCCTGGGTACTCGGTGACGAGGTGTATGGCCGGGACGGGACGCTACGGCACTTTCTGGAGCAGCGGCACCAGCGCTACGTATTGGCGGTGGCTTCCAATACCTACGTGTGGCGGGGAATGGCTCAGGTAACGGCCGGTGAGGTGCTGCGAGAGGTGAAGCCGAGGGACTGGACAGTCCTGTCCGCTGGGAAGGGAGCCAAGGGTCCCCGTCTGTATGAATGGGCTCGTGTGCAAGTCAATTCGCACACGGGAACCCTGGCGCGGTGGCTGTTGTTTCGCCGGAGCCTGACGAATGCCACCGAGGTAGCGCACTATCTGGTCCATGCGTCAGCCAACACCTCGCTGGAGGCGATGGTGAAGGCTGCTGGGAGTCGCTGGACAGTGGAGGAATGCTTCGAGTCGGCCAAGGGCGAGGTGGGCCTGGACGAATACGAAGTGCGCAGTTACGCGGGGTGGTATCGCCATATGACATTGTGCATGGTGGCGCATGCGTTCCTGGCGGCTTCTCGGGTACTGGCCAACAACGAGGAGGAAGCCGTACTGCTCCCAAAAGCACTGGGCCCGATGCGTCGCCCTCGCCGGATGCTCCGGTTTCGTCGGCGCCAGGGCCTGGCCTCATCCGCTTCTCCATCCAGGAAGTCCGGCGGCTGCTGCTGAACATTGTCTGGGTGATACGGCCGGCCCTGGAGTTTGTCCTACACTGGAGCCGCTGGCGACGCCGCCATCAGGCCATCGCCAAGCTCTGCCATTACCGACGCAGAGACCCGGACCTCAAAGTCCCACTGTAGTACTAAGCTACAGCCATGAAGTTCTTGGGCGAACTCGATCCAGTAGCAACCCAGCGGACGCAGGCGTGCAACGCGCGCCTTGTCGATCCCAACCGTCTGCAGGCGATCCGGGACACGGGGCTGATGGACACGCCTCGTGAGGAAGCCTTTGACCGCCTCGCGCGCCTGGCAGCCCAGCTCCTGCATGTTCCCTTGACCATCTTTTCCCTGGTGGACGCCGATAGACAATTCTTCAAGGCGGACTTCGGCCTCCCGTCGCCGTTCAAGGAGACTCGAACGTTGCCGATCGATGCCTCTCTTTGCCGCTACACACTCGAGGGCGAGTCGATCATTTCGTCGAACGCTCCGGCCGACCCCTTCCTGAGGCTTCACCCGTCGACCGGCCCCTGGGGGATCGTCGCCATCATCGTACTCCCGTTGATCAACCCTGATGGACACGTGCTGGGGACCTTCTGCGCCATCGAGCCCAAGGTGCGCGAGTGGACCGAGCATGATCTCACGATCATGCGAGAGCTGACCGCTTCCATCATGACGGAGATCCATCTCCGCGAGCAGATCCAGAAGCTGAAAGCCGAGCAGAATCTCCGGGAGACCTTCGTCGCGGCGTTGACTCATGATCTGCGCACGCCCATGACGTCATCGAAGCTGCAGCTGCAGCTTCTCGGAAGACGCCACGCGGACCTGCCCGGTGTCCAGACGGCGGTGACTCGGGTCACCCAAAGTCTGGACCGCGCGGAGCGCATGATCCAGGACTTGCTGGACGCCAGCGCACTGAGAGCCGGGAAACCGGTGTCGCTGAAGCTGAGCCACTGCGACCTCCACGAGATCACGGCTCAGACCCTGCAGGAGCTCGCGGCGGTTCACAAGGAGCGCTTCGTCCTGAAGGCAGAAGGCGAGATTCCGATGATCGGGGACCCGAGCGGGCTCCGCCGGATCGTCGAGAACCTGGCGTCGAACGCGGCAAAGTACGGCGCGCCGGACACTCCGATCGAAGTATTGCTCGGCCGGCGCCATGACGAAGTGACGCTTCGAGTGACGAATCAAGGAAACCCCATCCCCGAGGACGAGCTGTTGACCATCTTCGAGCCGTTTCACCGGTCGAGGTCCGCGACGGAGAGCGCCCACAAGGGCTGGGGGCTGGGGCTCCCCCTGGTCAAGGGCTTTGCTGAAGCGCACGGCGGAAGGGTGACGGTGACGAGCTCGTACCAGGACGGGACCTGCTTCACGGTCACGCTTCCGCCCACCCCGGCGCAGCGGACTGTGCACCACGCTTGAACCGCTCGATGGGTGGCGGGGTTGTTGTCAGCGACCTGGCACCTTCCCTTGATGCATCCCAGACGGCCTCAGAACTCGATCACGAGGCTGATCCGATTGGGCAGCACCTGAGCCCGCTGTGAGCTCAACCGGTACGTAGGGCTGGAGAGAACGCGCACGACACAGTCGCGCTGCTCGCGCTTCAGCTCCGCGCCTGGGCCCAGGGGCTCGAACTCGTGGTCCGCCACCGCGCCGCTCTCCGGGTTCACCGAAGCCGTCCAGCGCAACACGCCAGGCCTCTCCGTCCCCGTGAAGCACTGCGCGAGCCGGGGGCTGCGCGCCGCGACCTGCAGGCGAAAGTCGTCGAGCCACGTCGGCGGCGCTTGCGTATCCCCTTGATAGCGACCGCGCGGCTGGGGCTTGACCTGGGCCCGCAGCGGTTCGCGCCTGGGCGGGGCAGGCGCGGGAATCTTCGGCTTGACCTCGGGCTTCTCCCGCACCACGGCCTTCGTCGGCGGTGGCGCCTGCTGGCACTCGCAGCGCGTCAGGCAGGCGAGCAAGAGCAGCAATGCCAGGCCCACCGCACGACGTACGCGTCGGCGGTTCCTCTCGCGGCGCACCGCTGGGAGTTGCCGCGCACGCTCGCGCGCCTGTTGTCGCATGAGCGCCAGCGAACGGCGCAATTCCTCGCGGCGCTGGCGCATCTCTCGCCGCAGCTCGCGCGGCGTCATTCGGTGATCCTCCAGCCGAACACCAGCGCGCCATTCGCGTCCCGCCACTCCACCGGTTGCAGTGAAAGGGGCGAGAAGGCCGAGGGCGCCTCGGTTTCTGACGTCCGGAACGGCCACGGCAGCGGATCCGCTGGAGCCAGTCGGATGTTGCCAGCGAACGCCTCATGGCGGGGCGACAGGGCACGGGCCCTCCCCTCGGCCGAAGTGTCGAGGTAGCTCAATCCCTCGAGGATGGCCTGCGCACGGGCGCGGAGCTCTTCCGCCGTGCGGACGTGCGCATTGCTCCCTCCCGTCCCGGCCGCGAGCGAGTCGAGGACACGGATGACGAGCTTCAGCATGGGAACATTCGCCGCGCGCACGTCCGCGTCCTCGGCCTCGAGGTGCTCCAGGAGTTGCCGCACGAAGCGCAGCGTGAGGTAGGGCTCCTCGGCCGCCGCGTCGCGAAGCCGCGTAGCCATCTCACCCGGCTTGCCCTGAGCGAGCGGACGCAGCCGTGCGATGTGCGCGTCGAACGCCCCGCCGCGCCGGGCGCTCGCCACCACCCGCTCGAACGAGCGCTCATCGCTCCTCAGCGCGGCCCTCCAGACCAGATCCTCGATGACCGGGTTGTACTCCTGCCGCGGCACCAGTGCCTTCAACGTGGCGATGACCTCCTCGCTGGTCTCGTAGCGCGACAGCACATAGGACAACCACCTCCGGGCGAGCGCCCGGATGGCAGCCGATTCGCGAGACTCCTCCGCCGTCGCCATCGCATAGGCGAACGAGCGCAGCGCGTCCTGCTGCTGTCCGGACTCGAGGAATGCGACGCCCCGGTGCAACGCGATGACCGACCGCTCCCGAAAGCCGGTGCCAGGCTCGAGCTCGAGGAGCCGCTTGCCTCGTTCACCCGCGATGAGCTCACCGCGCCTGCTCGGTGTCTCGCCCGCGTCCAGGTGGCCGATCCACGCCTCCAACTCATCGCCGGCCTTGCGTTCGATGAGCGCGTCGATGATGTCGAGCACGAGCTGCTCCAGGGCTCGAGCGTCCCGGGCCAGGGGTCGTGCCTGCGCGAACAGAAAGAGGCGCCGCTGGCGGTTCAAGGTCAGCCACTCATCCGCCCGCCAGGTCAGGCTCCGGCGCAAGAAGGCCGCCTGCTCCGAATTCTCCGGCCACGCCGAAGCCGCTTCACGCACCTCGCGAATCCCTTCGCTGGAAACGCCGGCGTTTCGGGCCCGCTGCGCCACCGTGAGGCCCTGTTGCCGGGCTTGCCGGGCCCGCAGCCGCACCAGTGCGAGATCGAGGTCGAAAATGCGCGCCTCCACCGCGGCGACGCTCTGGACCTTCTCGCGCACCAGGGTGTGGAGAGACATCTTCAGGAGCCGACGCAGCAGCAGCCCCGAGCTGAGGCGATCGTCGAGGTCATACCGGGGTAATAGGTGACCCGGCTTGAACTCGGGCAACTGACCCGACTCGAACATCGTGAGGTAGGGAAGGAGGCACTTGCTGCGGAAGAAATTCACCGAGCGCAGCTCTGGGGCCGAGAGGACATCATTGAGTGAGATGAACCGCTGCTGCCGCCCGACTTCGAAAGCCCTGAAGGGAGCCGGTATCTCGGGCGGGGGACCCTTGACCATCGCCTGGGTCACCCAGTTGTGCAGTGCCAGCGGCCACAAGCCCGCGCCCCCCTGATCGTCCTTGGGAAAACCGTCCTGACACAGCCCACGATTGCCCAGCGCGGCCCACACGACGGAGCGGAACTCCTCGTCATGGCTCCCGCGCTCGCCCAGGTTGGCCAGGCTGTTGTGGAGCAACCAGAGCTTGAGCACCTCCTCCGGCCGCTCCTCCCGAAGGGCCAGCCGCGCGTTGTAGAAGACGAGCGTCTGATTCGACGGAGGCTCGCTCGCCACCGCGGCGGTCGCCAGGGTGAGCGCGAGGAGGGGGACGGCCCAGGACCTCAAAACGCCCACCCCGCGCTGAAACTCAGCTCCCACCACAAGCCGAGCCCGGAACCGTCAACTCCCGAGATGAGCGGCAGCGCGACCAGGACGCGCGGAGACAAGAAGCCACCGGGCTGGAAGTAGATGTCGAGGGAGAACCCCGTGAGGAGACTGTATCTCGCACCATCGAGCTGCATTCCGGGCAACCGCGAGCTCTCGAGGTTTTCGACTTCCCGCTCCGACAGCTTCGGAGCGAAGAGCGACGTGACGGTTTCGCCGAAGCTCGCGCCGGAAAGGGAGCCCGGGTAGAACAGGTAGCGCAGACCCGCGTTCGCGGAGAACACCAGCTCGGTCGCGGGAAAGAAACCCGGCCGTGCCGTCGCCACCCCTTCGGCGAGCGGGTAGCCCAGGTTGAGGTCCAGCTCGAAGCGGCTGGGACGCCCGGATTGGCGGTAGGGCGTGAGTGCCAGCTTCTCCGTGCTCGAGCTCCCCCGCGTGAACACCCGGGTGATGGCGATTTCGCCCAGGAAGCCCCCGATGGGCGTACGAACGAACCCGCCCAGCCGAGTGCTCTTGAAGTTGTTGAGCTCGAGGAGCTGACTGCCCACCAGCCCGATGCCGGCCCGTGTCTGGCGCCAATCGAAGCGCACGGCTCGGGATGCTGTCCCGATCATCCGCTCGTTGAGCGCCTCGAACGGCGTGCGATGGCGCTCGATCGTCGTGTCCTCCTTCTTGGATTCGGAAT
Source organism: Archangium violaceum (assembly GCF_016859125.1). Lineage (NCBI taxonomy): Bacteria > Pseudomonadati > Myxococcota > Myxococcia > Myxococcales > Archangiaceae > Archangium > Archangium violaceum. The sequence continues at coordinate 8,711,826 of NZ_CP069338.1, forward strand.
CGGCCGCCTGCGCGTCGTCGCCGCGAGCCGGCTGCGTGGAATCGGCGGCTGGCTCCTCGGCGGCCCAAGTCGTCCGCGGCAGCGCCAGACAGGCGATGAGGAGCACGCTACGGATCATGAGGAAAGCCTCCGTCGGCCGGATCCGGGTAGCGTGGGCGGTAGCACTGGTTGCGGTAGCTCTCTCGGAAACGCCTGGTGACGTTGTAGACGCCGTCCGAGTCGAAGGTCGGATGCTCACAGAAGCGTGTGCACTGCAGGAGCGTGTCGTCGAGGGGGAACTCGTCCTCCAACCACATCTCGGGGCCGTACGCCTCATTGCTCGTGGTCGGAATGCCGAAGGGCACGGTGAGCGAAAAGGCGCTGACCGCCCCAGCGATGAAGACCTCGTATCGAAGGCGCGTGACAAAGGGAAAATCCCAGCGCAGCCCAAGTTCATAGACCGGCTGGGGTGTCGCCTCGTGAAGCTCGGGCAACGTCTCCAACGAAGCTGGCTCGGGGCTCAACGGGGTGCGAAAGACAACGTAGGAAGCGCGCGGGTTGTCCGACATGCAATGCGAGAAGACGTCACCCGGCGCCGCCGTCAGGATTTCATTGTTGAAGAAGGTGATGACGCCGAATTCGCCGATCTGGATGTTCTCTGAAATCGGCGTGCGCTCGGGTGCCAGGAACCGCAACTCGCGCATCTGGCCCGCCTGCGCCTCGGAGTACTTCGAGACGAACGTCAGGTACTGCGCACGGGTGGGGAGGATGGGCAGGCTGTTGATGCGAAACGGCCCCACCTGGAGGTCGGACCTATCCGGCAGCACGGGACAGGAGTGCTGCGACTGGTCGGGAACCTGGTCGAGATCATCCACGGCGAGGTTCGCGGGGCACCAGAGCACCAGACTCTTGAGCGGCGCGCGCCCGAGCGTGTGGGAGAAACTGTCGAACACGAAGGCACCGCTCACTCGCGGCGAGCTCTTGTCACGCTCGAAAGGGAGTGTCTGCTCCAGCGCCCGCTCGATGACGTTTGCGAGCTCCCCGCTCGGTTCGTCGTGATGAAGGGCCAGGGTGAGCACCATGTCCCGTCCCTGGGTGCGGACCTCGTCGATCCGTGCACGAAAGCGGGCCGAGAGCTCGGCGGCGAAGCCGGTGTCGCGCCAGTCGTCGATACAGATTTCGGGCGCGCCCGCGATCAGGAGCCGCTGCATCTGCATCGACAGATGGGGATTGGAGATCGTCCTCCTGCAAGGCCTCAACAGGAAGCCGATGGCGGTATTGGCGCGGATGGGGCTGCGCAAGGCGGGGAAGGCGGGGCGAACCTCGGGGTTCTTGCGCGCCAACGCCACCGCGTCGAATGTGCCCTTGGCGTCCGTCACGGTCGCTCGGGCGCAGACGCCAGAGGAGGTCGAGGCCGACAACGGCAGCTCGTCGTCACCGAACATCGCGCGCGTCGAGGTCTCGAGCGGCGCCCAGCCCAGTGGAGTCAGCGCATCCGGGCACGCGGAGGCGGACGCGTATCCATAGGGATTGTCGTCGGGCGGCCGAGCGATATCGCCGTGCCGCGGGTCGGCGATGCGGAAGGTGCGCCGCAACCCCAGCTCCTGCACCTCGTGGTTGCGGAGGGTTGGGAATTGGTGGCGGGCGCGCCACTGCACGTGGGTGTTTTTCTCGTCGAAGACGCCATACACGACGAGGCTACGGCTCCTGTGGGGTGGTCCCGTGCCGACGATGTTGAGTTTCGTCGGGGGGGTGAGGGCCAGCACCCCGTCGCGGTGGTAACGCAGGCGAACCCCTACCTGCCGCGGAACGCGCTCCACGTGCAGGCTGGTGCTACCGCACCGAGCCGTGATGCCACAGTCGACCGGTACGTGCGTATGCACCGTGCTGAGCTGGGAGAGGGGAGTCCAGGGCAGCTCGACATCATCGGTGCGGTAGGAAACCTCGATCTGACTCTCGGGCCCGAGGCCCTGTTGGGCGTTGGCGCGATAGAAGATGAAGAGCGTCTTCTCCTCCTCGAACCAGGCCGCGTCCGCGAGCGCGAACCCCGCCTGGATGTCGGTGAGCGGCACCTTCTCACAGGAGGCGCAGGCGAAGAGCACCAGGAGCAGACATGTCCGGCCGAGGGTACCCATTCAAGCCATGATCTCCGAGAACGAGACCTTGCCTCGCGCCACCAACTTCTTCACCGCGGACACCAGCTCGTTGTGACCACGCTGCGCGACCTGGAGCTGATCGGCACGAGAGACGAACGCCTGGTTCGCACGTACGGCTTCCTGCATGGTGGGCGCAAGCCGGCTGATGAAGCTCTCCTGCCACTCAGGATTCTGAACCGAGGACCAGCCGGCAAGCCCCTTGAGATCCACTTCGAGCAGCATGTCCGCTCGAAGCTCGTTGGGCAGCTTGAAGAGCATGTCTGGATAGAAGATGTCCTCGTACCAGCGCGGAAACACACCATTCGAGCGCTGGAGCGCGTTCGTGAACAGGGACTGGCGATCTTCGGCGCCGATGTGCGCGAACAGCACCGAGAGCGCTCCCGCTGCATCGAGCTCGCGCCCTCGATCGAGGATGTCGTGTGGCGCCGGCTTGGGAGCGGGCGGCAGAGGCAGCCCCGCCCGCGCGGCATCCAGCACCTCGAAGAGGTATCCCCGCTCCTCCTTGGACATGCGGTTGGACGACAACAGCTGACTCGCGACCCGCAGGCGAAGCTCGGACGACAGGGTGCGCGCTACCTCCTGCTGGCCGTCGGTGGGCACCAGGGCGAAGAGCAGCGCCCCGAACCTCAGCGGAAGCTTCTCGATCAGCTGGACCACGCCGACACTGCCGAACTCCTCGCGAAGGCTGCGGTAGATTTCCGCGTCGGACTGCGCGAGCAGGGACGACGAGATGGAATGTTGGTTGAGCTTGCGAAAGAACTCAGCGTCCGAGGGCAGGCGCTCCGGGTCCACGTTTCGCAGGAACTCCGCGAGCTCCACCTTGCGGATGGCGAGCTCGCCATCCGAGGAGAACGCCAGGGACAGCCGGTCACCAAAGACGAAGATGGCCTTGGCCAGGAGCTCGAACTCTCGCGCCTTCAACCACTCGCGCATCAACTCCACCACGCCGCCCTCGTCCTTGCCCAGCTCGGCCTGGGCGATCCGGTCGGTCCACAACCGCTGCTGCTCGGTGACGAAGGCGCTCTCCTCGCGCTCCTCCGCCGAGGGGACCTGGGGAGCCGCAGGGGGGTTCTCCGCCGCGGGTGCAGCGGCCTCCTGCGCGCCATCTGACTTGCCGAGCGTACCGGCCGCCAGCTGCGCCAGCATCGCCTTTTCCTCGATCGACTCCCGCCCGAGGCGACGAAGCCCCCAGATGATGACCAGGGTGGCCAGGGTCCCCATCACCAACGCGATCATCCACGAGAAGTGCGGAAGCAGGCTCACCCACAACTCGCGCAGCGCCACCCCTGCTTCCCATCTGGCGGGCGGCTCGGGCTGTGGGGCGGGCGCGGGCGCGGGCGGAGGCTCGACGCGGGGCGGCGGGGCCGGCTCGGGCGGCTCGCTCAAGCTCGCGGAAATGGGCTCGAGGATCTGACGTCCCACCGTCACCTGGAGCCAGCCCTTCGACAGCCGCTGCTCCAGCCGCCTGACGAGGGCCTGGACGTCGCGGGACGAGACGGACTTCTCGTGGGCGAAGTCGCAGCGCGCACTGGTGAGGTACTCCTGCGGCGGCACGCTGCCAGGGCCTTCGGAGTGGCCAAGCCCAGGCAGGGAGGACGAGTGCGGCATGTCGACCACCACGTGGTCGCGGTAGACGCATCCCTTGGAGACACAGCGCTCAGATGCACAGTCGCGCGCCAGCGCGAGGTCGAACTGACTCTCGAGCGCGCGCAGCTCCATCAGCACGGGCGAGGGAATGTGCTTCTGCGGCACCGGAGTGACGCTCGTCTGGGCAAGGGCACTCAAAGGCAACGCGAGTGCGAGCAGGGAGATGAGGTTTCTCATCAGTAGATTCTCACGATGACGCGGCGGTGCCGGGCCAGACGCTCCTCGGCGCTCAGCCCCTTGAGTTGCTCTTCAGGCAGCGGCTTGGTGTCGGCGTAGCCCTCGACGCGAATCCGCTCGCGCGGGATTCCGACATCCTCGAGCCGCTGCCTCACGACGATCGCGCGTGCGCTGGAGAGCTCCCAATTCGAGGCGAATAGCCCCCCGTTCACGATGGGCGTGGAGTCGGTGTGCCCCTCGACCGCGAAGCCGTACTTCTTCGAATAGGGCGCGAGCACCTGCAGCATCGACGCCACGGTCTGTTCGAATTCGGGACGCAGCTTCGCCTTGCCCGAGTCGAACACCAGCCCGGAGTTGAGCGAGAGCTCCAGCCCCTCGGCCGACACGCTGGTGTGTACCAGGTCCTGCAGTTGCTTGCTCGCGATCTGCGCGTCGATCTCCTTGCGGATGGACTCGAGGCTCGCCGGGCTCTCGGCACCGGACATGCTCTTGACGATCTGTTGCATCCGGCCCTTGTTCAAGTTCGCCGCCGTGAGCAGCACGACGAAGAAGAGCAGCAGGTTGGTGATCAGATCCGCGTAGCTGAGCAGCCAACTTTCATCATGCCCCTTGGCGCGCCGTCGCATGGCTCACGACCCCCCCTCGAGCGACCAGCTCATTGACGCTCTTCTCGCAGCGCTCGAGGAACCCCAGCCGCTCATCGAGCAGTCCATTGAGATAATGACCGATCGGCCCGGCGACGCCAGCACCGAAGGCCACCCCATAGAGCGTGGCGAGCAACGCCAGGGACATGGCCGATCCGATGTTGAGGTTGTCCGAGTTCATGTTGCGGAACAGCTGGATCATTCCGGTGATGGTTCCCACCATTCCGAATGCCGGGCCGAGCTTGGAGAGCATCTCCCAGTTGCTGATCGCCGGCTGCCAGCGGCTGATCTCCTCGTGCCGGAGCTCCAGGAAGGCCTTGGAGCTGGCGACCTCGGGTGAGCGATTGAGGATGAGCTCCACCATCTGCTTGATCGCGGCGAAGCGGCTCTTCTCCGCGAGCGAGAGCGCTCCACTGCGCTTGCCCTCGCGCCAGAGGGTGTAGAGCTGCTCCCGCTCGGCCTCCATCTGCGAGGTGGCGTGGCCGAAGAGGCGCAGACCCGGGACGAACTCTCGCAGGCAGAGAAGGGTGCGCAGCGCCGTTGTGTGGCTGGAGCTGACCAGCACCGCCGAGGCCGAGCCCACCACCACCATCACCAACGCGTGGGGGTCGAACGCCGAAACGACCTGCGCGTTTCCGCGATCCTTGAATCCGAACCAGACGACGAACCCCAGAACGATGAATCCGAGAATCTGCACGAGGTGTCTCCTACTTCTGCTGCCGCTGCAGCTCTTCGAGCTTCTTGCGGACGTCCGGGTCGCTCTCGATCGTTTCCACCTGCTCGTAGATCTCGATCGCCTTGTCGCGCTCGCCCATCATCAGCAGCAGCGAGGCCTTGGCCCGCAGAAACTCCGGGTGGGACTTGTAGCGCTGCAACACCGTCTCACACCACTCGAGCGCCAGGTGATAGTTGCCCTCCTTGACCGCCTCCTGCATCAGGGTGCGCGCGCGCGTGATGCTCACTTCGGGTGAGCTCTCGTCGATGCTCAGGCCTCGTGCCCGGTAGGCCTCGATGAGCGACTTGTCGGCGCTCGTCGGCGGTGGAGGAACCACCCGGGTGGCCGGGATGGTCTTGACATCGCCACTCCCCGCGCCGTGCTCGATGACGATCCGCTGTCCCGTCGAGAGGACCGGCACGTCGACCTCGGTGATGAGGTTGCCGTCGTTCCACCGGACCTTCATCACCGTCGTCGACCCGAAGCCGAAGGGCCTCATCAGCGTTCCCTCCTCCTTGAGCGCCGGGTGCTTCTGGGGCTCCGGCTCGACCAGGTAGTAGGTGTAGTTACGCGCCGCGCAGGACACGAGGAGTGGGAAGAGGAGGAGCAAGAGCCGGTTCATGGCAGGAAGGGCATCCAGGAGAGGTTCATGAGGGAGAATCCGACCCCGATCCGCCCGTTGGTCGAGGCCGAGAGGGTCACTCCGTAATTGGAAGTACCAATGGGCACACGCACCATGAAGACGGCCGTGAGCAAGGGGTCGATGAGCTGCTGCGGCTGTCCCGAGATGCCGGTCACCACGGCGGTCGGCACGCTCAGCAGCACCTTGGCGCCCACCATGATGTTCAAGGCCCTCGGCACCACGCGGTAGTAGGAGGCACCGACGCCCAGCACCGGGTCGAAGAGCGACACCGACACCCCGGAGAGGTTGGCGTTGGTATCGCCCCACTGCTCCGCCCAATCGAGCGAGACATGCTGCCCCGGGTACATGGTCACGTCGATGAAGGTGTGAGTGAGGCTGTCAGCTCGTGCGCGGCGATCGAGCTCCCGCGCCAGGGAGAAGTTCCTCCGGGTGCGTGCCGGCTCGGTCAGCCTCGGATCGAAGTTCTCGGCGAGCACGATGCGGCTGTTCTTCAGGTCGATGATGCGCAACGACACGCCTTCGGCCGTTTCGTCCAACCAGATCGCCGTGCGCGCGGGTGAGGCACTTCCGCGGCTCATCTCGTCCAGCCGGGTGATTTCGGCCGTGCCCAGACTGGTCGTGAACTGCTCGAGCTTCCCCTCCTCGACGTACAGGCGAGGCGCCATACACGCCTCACACGAGCGCAGCGAGGCCGCACCGAAGACGCGCACCAGCGTCGCCAGTGCTTCGGTCGGATACCAGGCCCGCGACTCCTCGAACGTGGGAGTGACGCTCACGACGATGGCGGGCGTCAGGTCCTTGGCCACGAAGGCGCCGTCCTCGAGGCGCATGGCCAGGGTCTCCTCGAAGCGCGAGAGCGCCTCCCGTGTCGTCTCGCGCTGGGCGAGGGCCGTCATCGGTAGCAATGCGGCGAGCAGGACGAGGCGCGCTAGAAGCAAAATGACACCTCCACGCCCAGGGCGTGCACCTGGATGGGGCCCAGGTTCACGTAGCGGCCGATCGAAGGGGCATTGTTCATCGAAGGCAGCGATTCGACGAACACCGAGGCGCCGATGCGGTTCTTCACTCGCAATTCGAGCCCCAGCTGCAACGTGCCGAAGAGTGCATGGGGCTGGCCCTTGAGGAGCTCCGTGGCCAGGTCCTCGAGGTTGGGGACTCGGTCCTTGAACACCAGCGCGCTGAGTCCATGGATGGACGTCACCGAGCCGCCGACGAAGCCGTAGAGGTCGGGACGGGTCAGCGACGTCACCGACCCAGAGAGAAGACGCGAGATGCGCCCCTGGACCATCACCCCCACGTGCCTCTGAGGCATCCAGCTGGCGCCCAGCATGAGGCTCCCGGTCCAGGCGCGAGCCTGGGTGAGCGGCGCTTCGGCACCGGCCTGCAGCCAGAGGAAGGGAGCCACCATCACCGAACCACTTCCCGGGGCATAGCTGCGAACCCCGAAACGAACGGGCACCAGGTAGACGCTTCGTCCCCGCAGCGTGTCGAGGTACTCCTGCCGCGCCTCGGAGGCGCTCTTCAGGCGATCCGCGGTGCGCAGCAGCGCCGGAGACGAGGTCGAGGTGGACAGGGTCTTCGCATAGACGATGGGCAGCGCCGGCTCGAGCGCCGTGATGCGCGCGCGCAGCACCAGCGCGGCGCCCTCCACCTCGAAGTCGAGGAAGAGGGCATGACGGCTGCCGGAGAGGGCTCCCGCCGTGGAGAGGGCCTCGGGTTCGTCCACGCCACGGGAGATGATGGTGCCCTTGGCCCCCGAGTGCACCACCACCGACGTACACTGCGGGCAATGCGCGAGAATCACCCGGGTGCGTGGGTTCTTCACCACCAGGGAGGCGAAGTGGTTCTCGATCAGCGCCTGGAGCCCGCTGCCGAAGCCCACCGGCACGCTGACATCGGCGAGCACCACGGGCGTTTCCAGGGCGAAGACGGGCTGCTCGATCCAGCTGAAGACGAGCTCGTCGAGCAGATCATAGGCCTGGAGCTGGATCTGCGCCGCCACCTGCGCTCGCAGCGACTCGAGCTGCGCCCTGCGCGCCTCGGTGACCGTCTGCTCCTCGGCCAGGGCGGATACCGGCAACAGCGCGAAGGCCAGGCACAAGAGCACGGGCCTCACTGCAACCACCTCCACTCGCCACGCATGCACAGCCCGGCATGGAGTTGCGTCTCGCGCGCATCGATGATCATCAGCCCCAGGAAGGCGTCCCGCTCGTCGAGCACCCGCTGCGCGAAGTAGCGCGCGCAGGCGAGCGGGTAGGCCTTGCTTGCCGGCATGCGCCCAAGCACCGCGATGTCGCCCGCGGCGAGTACCGGTACCCGGTCCGACACCTTGTGCCCGCGCTCGGCGAGCTGCGTCCTGGCCGCGACCGAGATCTTCGCCGCCACCGCTGGCTCTGGATAGAAAGCATCCACGTGCCAGGTGAGCTCGCCGGAGCCGAGGGCACTCGCGATCCGGGTGATCTCACCCACCGTCTGGTCCAGCGACGAAAGGATGACCTCGTCACGGTCGGGTCTCTCCCCGTAGCGCATGAAGCGACGGGTGCAGGCGAGCGCGTCGGTGACCCCGGAGGTGCCACGGGGCGTTAGATCCGGAACCAGATCCGGATAGCGTTCGTGCGCCTGGGCCTGGCTGAGGCGGGTGCACTCCAGATTGCGGGCCTCTTCCTTGCTCTGCCAGGGCCCGGCGATGGGATCGTTCGCGCGTACCCCGTAGATCGGTAGAGGCATCAGGAGGATGAGCAGCAGGAGCTCCATGGGTCTCTCTTCCGGGGGCTCACTTCGTACTGGACGGAGGTTCGGGCTCGAAGCCGCGCATCACCACCGAGCGCATGTGCGCATTGAACGCGAGCTGACTGAGCTGGCCGTAGAAATCACGAGAAAAGTCCCGGCTGGCTCTGTCGCCGCCCAGTTTCTCCGCCTCGGACCGGACGAGGAGATCCAGCACGCCATTCACCGCCCACACGCTGAATCCGGAGTAGCGCACGAAGCGCCCCTGCAGGTTATCGGAGGCGAGCAGGAACCCGCTGGAATCACGAATGGTGACGTCCTGGGAGAAACTGGACTCGGTGATGGCGGGCACCAGCGTCAGCGTCAGCCCGGAGAGGATCCACAGAAGGGTGCTGTTGTCCTCGTGAAGCAGCCGCGCGCGCAGGTCGATGATGAGGTCCGGCCTGGCCTCGCCTTCCTCGTCACCACCTACCATCCCGCCCTGTTGCACCTGGACATCGACCTGCGCGCCCTGTGTCGTGAACAGCGTACGCAGGTGTTGGCACAGCTGTTGCGCCTCGTCCAACTTGAGGTAGTCACCGGGGATGCAACGCAGCAGAAACCGCTGGCCCTCGAAATTGGCCACCTGGGGGTCGATGATGACCGGGCGCTGCAGAGATACGAGCGGTTGGTAGACCGTCGTCACGCAGCCAGAGAGTATTACCGCGAGAAGCCACAGTAGGCCCGCGTGAAACCACCCGGACGCAGAATGTCGTCGGCTCATGGGGATGCGACTCAGTCATCTGGCGCCGCCGCTGAATGCAAAGGCTACGCCAGGGCACGAAGACTAGCCACTGCCCAGAAGAAAACACAAGGGCCATCTGCGGATGTCCGGCACATGGCGCACCCGCTGCCACTCACTCCCGCCGGGTTGGCGGTCGAAGTTCAAGGGGGTCCGCCCGCGTCCGCCCCGGTGCGGTGGTCCGACACCCATTCGTCACGATAGAGAAACACATTGATTCAAACCTTGCCCTCAAACATCAATCATGCCAAGGCAATCACATACCATCAATAGCTGGTGTTTTTTACTCGCGTCGTAGCCGCCATGGGCTGTCAGGCTGGGAAGGAGCCGCCCCGACAATCTCGGAGAGCCATGGTTCGCCCGTGCGATGCGTGCCCCCATTCCTCTATACTCCCGGCCCATGCCCACCGACGTCGAGCACATCGAGATCCGCGGCGCGCGGGAGAACAACCTGCGAGAGGTGAACCTCCGGATTCCGAAGCGGAAGATCACGCTCTTCACCGGCGTCTCCGGCTCCGGCAAATCATCCATTGTCTTCGACACCATCGCCGCCGAGGCCCAGCGCCAGCTGTTCGAGAACTTCAGCCTCTTCGTCCGGAACTTCCTGCCGAAGGTTCCGCAGCCCGCGGCGGACGCGATCGAGAACCTGAACATGGCGGTGATCGTCGACCAGAAGCGACTGGGCGGCGGCTCGCACTCCACGGTCGGCACGGCGACGGACATCAACCCGCTGCTGCGGCTCCTCTTCTCGCGCGTCGGGCAGCCGCACGTCGGATACTCGAACCAGTTCTCGTTCAACGAGCCGCAGGGCATGTGCCCCGAGTGCAACGGCATCGGGCAGAAGCTCGGCGTGAGGGCAGACGGCTTCCTCGACATGTCGAAGTCGCTCGCGGAGGGCGCGGTCCAGGTCCCGGTGTTCGCCAAATGGGAGAACGGGATGTACGCCGCGTCGGGATTCTTCGACGTGAACAAGAAGCTGTCGGAGTTCACGAAGGAGGAGATGGACCTGCTGCTCTACGCGTCGCCGCGGAAGTTCAAGGCGAAGTTCAACGGCAACGACATGAACGCGACGTACATGGGCATCATCGAGAAGTTCACGCGCGCGTACATCAAGCGGGATCTCAAGACGCTCTCGCCGAGGACGCAGAAGGCCGTCACGCCGTACCTGACGATGGGGCCATGCCCCTTGTGCAAGGGGGCTCGGCTCAGCCAGGCCGCGCTCGGTTGCAGGATTCAGGGGAAGAACATCGCCGAGCTGACGGCGATGGAGGTCGATGAGCTCTTGCCCTGGGTGAAGGCGCTCGAGGGCGCCGCCGAGGCGCCGCTGGCGAAGGCGCTGGCGGAGCGGCTCGGGCACGTGGTGGACATCGGGCTGGGGTATCTGTCGCTCGACCGCCCCACCGACACGCTCTCCGGCGGCGAGTCGCAGCGGATCAAGATGGTGAAGCACCTCGGCTCCAGCCTGGTGGAGGTCCTCTACATCTTCGACGAGCCCAGCGTGGGCCTGCACCCGCGCGACGTGTACCGCCTGGGCGCGCTGCTCCGGGCGCTACGGGACAAGGGCAACACGGTGTTGGTGGTGGAGCACGACCCGGACGTCATCAAGATCGCCGATCACGTCGTGGACGTCGGGCCTCACGCTGGCCGGAAGGGCGGCACCGTCGTCTTCGAGGGCTCGTACGAGAATCTCCTGAAGTCGAAGACGCTCACCGGTCAGTACCTCGAGCGCCAGCTGCCACTGAAGGAGACGCCGCGTCAGCCGAAGGGAAGGCTGCCCATCCGGAACGCGCGCGTGAACAACCTCAAGGACGTGAGCGTGGACATCCCGTCCGGAGTGCTCACCGTCGTCACCGGAGTCGCGGGTTCGGGGAAGAGCTCGCTCATCCACGAGGTGTTCGTCCCGACGACGCCCGGTGCGGTGGTCATCGATCAGTCCGCCGTTGGCACCTCCAGCCGTTCGACGCCAGCCACCTACACCGGCGTGATGGACGATCTGCGCAAGGAGCTGGCGGACGCGAACGACGTGGACGCTTCGCTGTTCAGCTTCAATTCGAAGGGCGCGTGCGAGACGTGCAACGGGCTGGGCGTCCTCTACACCGACCTCGCGTTCCTGGAGGGCGTGAAGACTCCCTGCGAGACGTGTCATGGCAAGCGCTTCAAGGACGAGGTGCTCGAGTACAAGCTCGAGGGGAGATCCATCAGCGACTACCTCGCGCTGAACGTCACCGAGGCGCTCGCGGCGCTCGGGTCCGGCAAGGGCGCGAAGAAGCGCGTGCCGCTCCTACGGAAGCTGGAGGCGATGCGCGACGTCGGCCTGGACTACCTGACCCTGGGCCAGCCGCTGAACACGCTCTCGGGCGGCGAGTGCCAGCGCATCAAGCTCGCGACCGAACTGCACAAGAAGGGCTCGGTCTACGTCCTCGACGAGCCAACGACGGGCCTGCACATGTCCGACATCTCGCTGCTGATGAAGATCATCGACCGGCTGGTGGATGAGGGGAACACCGCGGTCGTGATCGAGCACAACCTGGACGTGATCCGGAGCGCGGACTGGGTGATCGATCTCGGACCCGATGGCGGAAGCAAGGGCGGCGAGGTCGTGTTCGAGGGGCCGTCGGCGGAGCTCTTGAAGGCGAAGAGCTCGCTGACAGGCGCGGCGCTCCGCGGCGAGTTCTGACGGAAGCTCGCCGCCGAGACCGCGTAGATCTTGCCGTCGGGGGCGTAGACGAACATCAGGCCGACGCCAATCGCCTGCGTCAACGTGTGGCCGTCGCTCCGGGTCGCGGTGATGGTGGTCTCCCCCGGCCTCAGTCCCTTGATGGCGCAGTGGTGTTTCCCACGCCCGAGGCGTGAGCTTACCGGGAGAGGCGGCGGACCCAATCGAAGTAGGTGGCCCGGGGATCCTCCAGCGGATCCCGGAACAGCGCCCGGAGCTCCGCCCGGTCCACCTGGTCCCCGTCGAAGCCCCGGTAGAGCGCGTCCCCGAGCAGGTAGCCCAGCGCGTGGCTGACGCCATGGAAGAGTCGGTCCTTGCGCAGGGGCAGCAGCTTCACCGCCTCGTCCGGAACCTCCACCTCCGCCGCCTTGTGCGCCAGCACGAACGCGGCGATCTGCCGCTCCACGCCCCGGGCCTGGGCGAAGCGCAGTGCCCACTCGCCCGGCCCCACGCAGCCGCGCCGCGGGTTCACCAGCTTCGAACCGAAGAACCCCAGCGCCTCCTCCAGGCACCGCGCGTAGAAGGCATCCGAGGCCCGCCGTGGCGCCTCCATCGCGTCTCCCACCGCGCAGTGCCGCACGAAGTGCGCCGCTTCCTCGGCCGCGTGGTTCAGCGACAGTGACGCCAGGTACGCCGTCCGGGCCCGGGGGATGTAGCAGCTCTCCCGGGACAGGATGTGCCGCCGCAGTTGCAGCAGCTCGCCCTGGGTGAAGCGGCCCCGCTGTTGGATGCGCACCAGTGCGTCCTCGTCCGCCGCCGTCACCACCTCCACCTCGTCCAGCCATCGGCCCACCGGCACGCCCGCCAGCCGGCCGATGAGGCTCGCCATCTCCCGGAAGCGCTCCGCCGCGCTGCGCTCCCGCAGCGGCGAGTCCCCGGACTCGGCCTCCAGGTAGTCCAGGAAGCTCTGCTGGCACACCACCGGCGAGGCGTTCAGCAGGCACAGCGCTCCGTCCGGCAGCTCCACCGCTTGCGACATGCCCACCTTGCCCTCGCGAGCGAGCCGCCAGTACACGCCCTCGGCGTTCTGGTACACCACCAGCCCGCGCAGCCCGTGTCCCTCGCCGAGCGCCCGCTCCACCTGCGCCGGAAGGTGGCAGGGCGCCACGTGGTACTGGCCCACCAGCACCATCACCCGCGGCCTGTCCTCCGCCCGCACCGCCCGGGCGATCCGCTCCGCCGCGTACGCGTCTCGCAACTCCAGGGAGCGCTTGCCCTGGGCGCGCCGATCGATGCCCACCACCTGCAGCCGGTGACGCTTCGCGTAGGCCAACAGCGTGCGCACTCCGGACCAGGCGCCCTGGCTCGTGCCATGTCCCAGCCGGGCGAGCAGCGAGCGCTCCGAGAGGCGCCCCGCGAGGAAGGCCTCCACGTAGGACTGGTGCCGGCCCTCCACGCACTCGAGCGCCAGCACGAGCCGCCGGCCCGCTTCGCGCACGCCCTCGACCAGCTCCAGGTACGTCTCCTGCGCCAGCGGCAGTGTGTGGTAGTCGCCCACGTACACGACGTCCGCCGCCTGCACCTGCTGAGACACCGCCGAGGCGGGGAGGATCCGCCGGTACTCGGAGGTGCGCCGACGGTAGCGGGCCTCATAGCTCCGGAAGGCGGCCGATTGTCCCTCGACGGCCCGGGCGATCTGGGCCTTCTGGCGGCGGAACAGGGCGAGGTGAAGGGCGAGCGACGCGCGCATGGACGCTCACCACTCGCATGCACCCGCCACCCCGGCAAAAATTCGGCGGCTCCTCCACCCCCTTCCTTGACGTGCCGAACCCCTGGGAGGACCATCGGGATTACCTGTGAAGTCCGTCCTTTCGAGCCCACGATCCGTCCTCTTCGCGCTCGTGCTCCTCGCGGCGCTGCCCGTCCATGCCCAGGAGAAGTCGACCCTGCTTCACACCGCGCCCGCGCAGGCGGAGCCCGGAGTGGCGCTCGTGGTCGATGGAGTGCTCTCCGGGACGCAGCGCATCATGCGCATGGTGTTGCGCTACCGCGGGCCCGGCGAGCCGTACTCCGAAGTCACCATGGAGCTGCAGTACGGCGATCTCTACCGGGGTGTCATCCCGGCGGCGAGCCTGGTTCCACCGGGCGTCGAGTACTACGTGGAGGGGTTCACTCCGGGTGGGGATCGCGTTCCGCTCTTCAAGAGCGCCACGCGTCCGGCCCGTGTCGTCGTCGTGGGTCAGGTGCCCTCGACCCGGACTCCGCTGCGTGAGCCCTCCCGGCCGGCGGAGTCTGCGTCGAGGGCCGAGCGCAAGCCCGAGCCCGCCCGGAAGCGCGAACCCGCCCCGAGAGCCGAGCGCGGGCCCGCCCCCCCCCGGAAGTCAGAGGCCTCCGGAGCCGACGAGGCGATGGCGGCCCTGACGGCCGACGTGCCTCCGGAGCAGGAGCCCGTCGCCGCCCCTCCGGCGCCCACCCGGTCCGCCGAGCCCGCGCAGCCCCAGCCGGAGCGCTCGCAACTGGAGGAGGACCTCGCCCTCTACACCGCCGAGGACACGCTGGCGCTCGCCACCCGGCACGAGGAGAAGGTGAAGAAGGTGCCCGCGATCGCCGCCTCCTTCGGGCGCGAGCAGATCCGCGCGCTCGGTGCGCGCACGGTGGCGGACGTGCTGGACGTGGTACCCGGTCTCACCATCAGCCGTGACGTGCAGGGCTTCCACCGCGTCGGCGTCCGCGGCCTGCGCAACGACGCCGAGGTGCTCTTCCTGCTCAACGGCCAGCGCCTCAACAGCTTCTTCGACGGCAAGGCCCTGATGAACCTGCCGGTGGAGAACCTCGAGCGCATCGAGGTCATCCGGGGGCCCGGCTCGGCGCTGTACGGTGCCGGCGCCTTCCTGGGCGTGGTGAACGTCGTCACCCAGCGTGCCGAGGGCCTGCTCGCCGCCGTCTCCGGTGGCGGTTTTCCCGAGCTCGGTGACCGGCTCGCGCCCACCCTGGACGGCCATGTCTCCGGCGCCCACACCTTCGGCCGCTTCAAGCTCTTCGGCGACGCGGACGTCTGGTACCAGAAGGGGGACTCGGAGCCCATCGAGAAGGACGCGCTCGACGCGGAGACGCTCGCCCAGAAGATGCGCGATGCGTTGGATCCCGTCGGCTACACCCAGGACAAGCGCTTCCTGCTCAACCTGGGCCTGGGGTTCGACCACGAGCTGTCGTCCAAGAGCCAGCTCAGCGTCTCCGCGCGGATGCTCTCCGAGGAACGCTCCGCCCTGGTGGGCCTCTTCGACACCGCGGGCTCGGACTCGAGCCTGGGGTGGCGGGTGTTCCTCGGCAGCATCACCTACACGCACGAGCTGAACGACCGGGTGAGCCTGCGCGCGCGCCTCTATGGGGACCATCAGGACACGGACCGGCTCTTCCAGATCGGCCCGGACAACTTCCGCACCGGCCCGGATGACGATCAGCTCTTCCCCGAGGGACTGCTCGAGCAGACGCGCGTCTCCGTGCTCTCGCTCGGCGCCAGCGTGGACTCGGACATCTCGCTCTTCGAGGGCAACCGTCTCTCGCTGGGCGCCGTGGCCGAGCTGCAGACGCTGGGTGACTACGACTACGCGACCAACTACACCCTGGACAGCCGGCACCGGCCCTCGCTGACCACGCCCGAGGGGGTGGTGGACATCCTGGAGCTCGCGGACGGCGCGGCCTCGCGGCGCCTGTCGCTCGGTGCCTTCGCGCAGGATCAGTGGACGGTGGTGGAGCCGCTCACGCTCACCTTCGGCGTGCGCGTGGACGCCACCCAGCTGCCGTCCGTGAACGACGCCAAGGTCATCACCGGCTCCCGGATGGTGCCGAGCATCAACCCGCGGGTGGGGCTCGTCTTCTCGGCCACGGACTCGCTCGTCCTCAAGCTGCTCTACGGCCGCGCCTTCCGTCCGCCCACGCTCCAGGAGCTGGTGGAGACCATCCCCAATACCGACTACAACCAGGGCCGCTTCGAGGGGAACGCGGACCTGCGGCCCGCGGTGGTGAACACGCTCGAGGCCGGCGCGGATCTCATCCAGTCCTCCGGTGAGGCGCGCGTGCGCCTGCGCGCCAACGCCTTCCTCGAGAGCTTCTCCAACCCCATCACGGCCGTGGACACCTCGGGCAACATCGTCCCGGTGCGCAACCGTGAGCTGGGCGTGCTCGTCTACGGCGTGGAGGGCGAGGCCCGCCTGGAGGCCTCCAAGCGCGCCAGTGCCTGGGTCAACGCCAGCCTCTTCCGCGCCGAGGACCAGGAGCTGCCGGCCAACCACAAGTACCTCACCGACGTCCCGCAGGCGCGCTTCAACGCCGGCGTGTCCATGCCCATCGGGGACTTCATCAACTTCGATCTCGTGATGCGCGCGGGCGCCGAGCGGCGCAACAACACGCGCTCCGTGCTGGAGCTCATCCGCCGCTACACGATTCCCGCCTACAGCCTCATCACCGCGCAGGTGCGCACCGAGCCCATTGGCGACCACTTCGAGCTGGCCGTCGTGGTGCAGAACGTCTTCGACTCCGACATGCGCGACGACGCCCCCCGGCCGGACCGTATGCCCGGCCTGGTTCCGCGCGAGGGCGTCTCCGCCTTCCTCACCTTGAGGGCCCGCAACTGATGTCTCGCACGCTCACCGCCACCGTCCTCGCCCTGGCGCTCGCGCCGGGGCTCGGCTGTCTCCAGTACAACGACCAGTGCCGGCCGTTGGTGGACGATCCGGAGGCCGTCATTGGCTACCTGGCCGACGACGTCTTCCTCGACAAGCCCTTCGCCCGCCACGACAACCATGCGCTCGGGCAGCTCGCCGCGGATGCCTTCCGCCACGCCTCGGACGGCACTCCGGCGCCCGCGGAGCTCGGCATCATCAACGGCGGCTCGCTGCGCGCCGAGGGCCTGTGTGTCACCCGCACCGTCATCCCCAAGGGCCCGCTCGAGAACGGCCTGCTGCACGAGATCCTCCTCTTCGAGAACTCCGTGGTGACGGTGGACCTCACCGAGCAGCAGCTGGTGGACATGTTCGAGCTCTCGGTGGCGGAGCTGTACCCGGTGGGCCAGCCCATCGTCTCGCCCTCCGGCGCCTTCCTGCACGTGTCCGAGGGCACCACGGTGCGCGTGGACTGCGAGCGCCCCCGGGGGCAGCGCGTGGTGGAGCTGAAGGTGAACGAGCGCACGGTGCCACTGCCGCCGCGAGCGGATCCGAGCATCCGCTACCGCGTGGCCATGTCCGACTTTCTTCTACAGGGAGGGGATGGCTACGGCGCCATCTTCAAGGACGCGGCCTCGGACCTGTCACGCAACCCCGTCACGGCGACGTCGGCCGAGGGCAAGGCCACGGACGCCAACCTCACCGAGGCCTATATGCGGGCGAAATACCCGACCGAGAATCAGGCCCTGAAGGAGGCTGGCCGCGTCATCTTCGACCACTGTGCCCGGCCCGGCCGGCCCGTGGTGCAGTAGGGCCGACAGCGGGGGGCACGTTCATCAGGACTCAGACTGCGACCCATCCGGCCCGTTGGGCTGGGTGGGCGTGGGGCCGAAGACGTCGTTGGGCGATGGCATCTTGCGCAGCTCGGCGCGGGCCACCTTCCACGCCTGCTGGACGATCCACGAGAGCGAACGATCCTGCCGCGTCGCCTCGCGCTGGATTTCATCCAGCATGTCCTCGGGGAAGTAGAGGGATTGCTTTCGATGATCGGTGGCGGCCATGAAACTCAGGACCTCCCTTCTTCACGGGGGTCCTGCCGCTCGTCACCCGTCACGTCGTTCACAGCGGGGAACGACTTGATTCGGTCACGAGCGATCTTCCAGGCCTGCTGCACGACCCACGAGAGGGAGCGATCCTGGCGGTTGGCCTCCTCCTGGATCTCCTTCAGCATCTCCTCGGGGAAGTAGAGGGACTGCTTACGCTTGTCGGTGCCTGCCATCCTGGATCTCCGCAGCGGATACGAGGTGACGACCTGAACACACCGGGGCGGTTATCCGACAGACGCCCTGACGGGTCAACGGTTTCGGCGTGCTCCCGTACCGTATGCAGCCGTGCATGCGCCGTCCGCGAAAAAAACCCGCAAAAGGGAACGCCCCGGGTCCTTGCGAGAAGAACCCGGGGCGTTCCGGAAAGAAGGACCGCCAGGACATATCCCGGCGGCCCCGTGGGCCCAGAGGGGGAGGGGGGGGACCCCTAGGCCCAACTCCGTCGAAAATCCACGTTCAAAACATCCTGTGTCGCGCGACCATTTCCCCCATCTTTTCCCCGACCAACCCGACCCTCGCGACCTTCGTGACGATCATAAGAATCGTCGTCGGCCCCTTCAACCGGCCGCATCCGGTGTAACCGGACTCGCCAGATTCTGATTCCTTCCCCTGTTCAATGCTCCCCACAGAAGACGCGAGCGTCCTGTTTTTGACGACCCTGGAAGCGGCGTACCGCCACTTCGGGCTGGTGGGCGGCTCCGTCCTGCTGGCCGTCTCCGGAGGAGCGGACTCGACCGCGCTGCTCGTGGGGACCGCGCGAGTGCGTGAGTCGCTCTCACTGCGAGTGGAGGTGGCCACACTCGATCATGGCTTGAGGCCCGAGGCCCGGCACGAGGTGGAGGCGGTCGCCCGGTTGGCGGCTCGCTGGGGGTTGCCCTGTCACGTGCGTGCCCTGCACCTGGCACCGGGCTCCGGAGTGGAGGCGCGGGCACGCGAGGCTCGCTACGCGGAGTTGGAGGTACTGCGGCGCGAGCGCGGCCTTCAGGTGGTGGCCACGGCGCACACGGCCTCGGACCAGGCGGAGACGCTCCTCATGCGGTTGGTGCGCGGTACCGCCCTGCGAGGCGCGGCGGGCATCCATCGGGCGCGGCCCTTCCTCGTCCGCCCGCTCATCGAGCGGACACGCGAGGAGGTGGAGGCCTTCCTGGCGGAGCAGGGCATCCCCTTCGTGACGGATCCCATGAACGTGGATCCGTCCTTCCTCAGGACGCGCATCCGTCACGAGGTGCTGCCGGTGCTCGCGAGGGCCGCGGGCTTCCCCGTGGTGCCTCGCCTGGCCGCCTTCGCCCGCCTGGCCGCCGAGGACGAGGCCCTGCTGAGCGAGCTGGCGAACGGGGCCTGGGGCCGGCTCGCGCTCGCGGATGGGAGCCTGGACGCAGTGGGAGTGCGCGCCCTGGAGCCGCCCCTGCGACGCCGGGTGCTGGCGCGACTGCTGTCCGAGGCCGGCGCGGAGGTGGATGATGCGTCGTTGGCCCGGGCGCTGGGTGCCGTGGAGACGGGCCGGACCGTGACGCTCCGGGGTGGAGGGGCGCGCGGAGGGCTCCAACTCCGGACCGCGGGCGGACGCGTCCGCTGTGTGCGTCCCGAGCGGCCCGGAGAGCCACCCCCGGTGCTGGTCCTGGCGGGGGAGGGGGCCTCGGGGGTTCAACCAGGGACGGGTTGGGCCTTCACCGTGGCGTCGGAGCCCCCGCCGCCGGGCACCCTGGGATTGTCGCTTCCCGAGGGGCTCTCCTGGCCCCTCACGGTGCGGACGCGGAGGCCCGGGGATCGGGTGAGGGGATCCGCGGGCTCGCGCAAGCTGCAGGATGTGCTGGTGGACCGGCGCATCCCCGCCGAGCTCCGGGACGCGCTGCCCGTGGTGACGGAGGCAGGGGGGGATCTCCTCTGGATTCCCGGGGTATGGAATTCGCCGGCCGTGTCCGCTGTACGGCTCTTCCTGTGGGCCACTCCACCGGGCGCGAGCACGCCCGGCTCCTCTTCGTTATAGAGTCGACCACTGAGGGGGCTCTTCGGGGATGGAACCCCCAAAATAGTTGAGGCGTTTTTGCTGTTGCTGATACCGTCCGATAAACGGGCAACGCGCCCGGTGTCGTGACAAACGGTCGAAACTGCTGGGCATTTTTCGGCCGTGCCCTCATACCGCCGAGCACCGAAAGGGCAGCTGACACGTGCGTTCGACTTACAAGACCATCGGCCTTTGGGTCATCCTGATCGTCCTCTTCGTCGCCTTCTACAATTTCTTCTCCACGGGCAGCGACCAGGTGCAGGAGCCGACCTTCACCCAGTTCCTGGCCAAGGTGGAGGACAAGAAGGTTCGGGCCGTCTCGGTCAAGGGGAACACCTACTCGGGTGTCTTCACTGATACCGACGAGAAGTTCCGGACCACCGGCCCCGAGGCGGATGCGACCGTCCTCGAGCAACTGCGCAAGAACAATGTGGACGTGAAGTACGAGCGGGAGGAGCAGAACAGCCTCTGGCTGACCATCCTCGGTCAGTGGATGCCCGTCGTCTTCCTGTTCCTGTTCTTCATCTTCTTCATGCGCCAGCTCCAGGGTGGGAGCGGCAAGGCGATGACCTTCGGCAAGTCGAAGGCGCGGCTCCTGAATGAGAGCCACAACAAGGTCACGTTCGCGGACGTGGCCGGCGCCGACGAGTGCAAGGAGGAACTGGAGGAGATCGTCGCGTTCCTCAAGGATCCCAAGAAGTTCACCAAGCTCGGTGGCCGCATCCCCAAGGGCGTGCTGATGATGGGCCCTCCGGGTACCGGCAAGACGCTGCTGGCCCGCGCGGTGGCCGGTGAGGCCGGGGTTCCCTTCTTCTCCATCTCCGGCTCGGACTTCGTGGAGATGTTCGTGGGCGTGGGCGCCAGCCGCGTGCGCGACCTGTTCGAGCAGGGCAAGAAGAACGCCCCCTGCATCATCTTCATCGACGAGATCGACGCCGTGGGCCGTCACCGTGGCGCGGGCCTCGGCGGTGGTCACGACGAGCGCGAGCAGACGCTCAACCAGCTCCTGGTGGAGATGGACGGCTTCGAGTCCAACGAGGGCGTCATCCTCATCGCCGCCACCAACCGTCCGGACGTGTTGGACCCCGCGCTCCAGCGCCCGGGCCGCTTCGACCGGCGCATCGTGGTGCCCCGTCCCGACCTGAAGGGCCGCCTGGGCGTGCTCAAGGTGCACACCCGCCGCGTGCCGCTGGCTCCGGAAGTGGACCTCGAGGTCATCGCCCGTGGTACTCCGGGCATGACGGGCGCGGACCTGGAGAATCTGGTCAACGAGTCGGCGCTGATGGCCGCCCGCCAGAACAAGGAGCGCGTGGACCTCAGCGACTTCGAGCAGGCCAAGGACAAGGTCTTCATGGGCCCCGAGCGCAAGTCCATGATCATGACCGAGAAGGAGAAGCGGAACACCGCCGTCCACGAGGCCGGCCACGCGCTCATCGCCAAGCTGCTGCCGGGCTGCGATCCCCTCCACAAGGTCACCATCATCCCGCGCGGCCAGGCCCTGGGTCTCACCTGGAGCCTGCCCACCGAGGACAAGGTCAACGGCTACAAGAAGCAGATCCTCGATCAGATCACCATGGCCATGGGTGGCCGCATCGCCGAGGAGCTGATCTTCAACGAGATGAGCTCGGGTGCGTCCAACGACATCGAGCGTGCCACCGAGACGGCGCGCGCCATGGTGTGCCGCTGGGGCATGAGCGACAAGCTGGGGCCCCTGGCCTTCGGCAAGAGCGACGGTGAGGTGTTCCTGGGCCGCGACTTCAACTCGGCCAAGGACTACTCCGAGGACACCGCGCGGCAGATCGACGCCGAGGTGCGTGGCATCGTGATGGGCTGCTACGAGACCGGCAAGCGGCTGCTGACCGAGCACCTCGAGGGCCTCAAGCGCGTGGCCGATGCGCTGGTGGAGTACGAGACGCTGGACGCCGAGGACGTCAACATCCTCCTCCAGGGTGGTCAGCTCACCCGCGAGCGCCCGCCTCCCCGCGTCGTGGCTCCGCCCTCGAAGTCCACCGAGAAGAAGGACAAGCGGAAGATCCTCGACGCGCTCGAGGGGCTCCCCAACATGGAGCCGAACAAGGCGTAGTCCGAGCCGCGCTTCCGTGTAGAACCCGGGCCCTCTCCACTCACGTGGGGAGGGCCTTTCTGTTTTCCGCATCCCCGGAGCCGACCCGATATGCTTCGCGCCCGCCCTGTCCGCGCCGATCGCCCCGCCGACCTCGAGCCGGCCTTCCTCCGCATGGGGCTGCCCACGCCCGCTCGCGAGTACCTGCTGGAGAAGCTGCCCGCGTTCCACGTGCTGCTCACGGGCCTGGAGCGCGAGCAGGGCCGCTTCCTGTCGGGCCTCTTCGCGGAGTCCACCGCTCCCGGGCGTGAGGAGTTCCCCTCGTGGGTGGCGGGGGACCCGCGCACGCGGCCCGGCACGGGGCTGCTCTCGGGGCGCAAGGATCAGTTCGAGCGAGTGATCTCCGAGGCGAAGGCTCGTCCGGAGTTGGCGGGGCTCGCCGCGGCGTTGGCGCGCGTGCTGGAGTCCGCGCTGCCACCGGCCCCCCTGGTGCTGGGCGGGCGCACCTTCACCTTCGGGACGCGCACGTACGTCATGGGCGTGGTGAACGTGACGCCGGACAGCTTCTCGGACGGCGGGCGCTACTTCGGCACCGAGTCCGCCGTGGCCCATGGACTGCGGCTCGCCGAGGCGGGCGCGGACGTGCTGGACGTGGGCGGTGAGTCCACCCGGCCGGGCTCGCCGCCCGTGCCCGCCGAGGAGGAGATGGCGCGCATCGTCCCCGTCATCCAGGGCCTGCGCGCTCGCACGGACGTGCCCATCTCCGTGGACACCACCAAGGCGGCGGTGGCCCGCGAGGCGCTGAAGGCCGGCGCGGTGCTCATCAACGACATCAGCGGCTTCACCTTCGATCCCGAGCTGCCTCGTGTGACGGCCGAGGCCGGGGCCGCCTGCTGCTTGATGCACATCCAGGGCACCCCCGAGACGATGCAGAAGGATCCTCGCTACGACGACGTGGTAGACGAGGTGCTGGCCTTCCTGGAGGACGCCGTGGCGCGGGCGGTGGCCGCGGGCGTGCCGCGCGAGCGGGTGCTGGTGGATCCGGGCATCGGCTTCGGCAAGACGCTCGGGCACAACCTCTTCCTGCTCCGGCGGCTGGAGGAGCTGCGCGTGCTGGGGCTACCGCTGCTGGTGGGCACCAGCCGCAAGGGCTTCCTGGGAAAGCTCGTGGGAGGCAAGCCAGCGAACGAACGACTGGCCGCGACGCTGGGCTCGGTGGCGGCCATGGCCGGAGCGGGGGACGCGGACTTCGTTCGGGTACACGACGTTTCCGAAGTGAAAGACGCGCTCGCGGTGGCCGATGCCGTGCGCGAAGCTCTGGAGGGCGGGTCTCTCTACCAGTCGCCGAAGGTGCGGGGTTGAGGGACATTCTCCCTCAGGGAGGATGTATGAGGCGTTCCGACCTACCAATGGGTGGGGTGGCCTGATTGGCCGCAAGCTTGTCCAGGGAGCTTCTACTCCCTAGCTTCGGGCGCTGTGGAGGGCGGGATATAAGCCCTCGGCGTTGGCGGCCCGGCGTCACAGCCGGCCTGGAAAGGTGGAGCGGCACACTATGGCGTACAGGATGAACATGCCCCCGAAGGAAGAGAGGGCGTCTCAGCGGCTTTTTGGCACGGACGGCGTCCGGGGCGTGGCCAACGTCTACCCGATGACGGCGGAAGTCGCGATGCAGCTGGGTCGTGCGCTCGCGCACCTCATCCGCAACGGGCCTCACCGGCACCGCGTCATCATCGGCAAGGACACGCGGTTGTCCGGCTACATGCTGGAGCAGGCGCTCGCCGCCGGCATCATCTCCATGGGCGTGGATGTGGACCTGGTGGGTCCTCTGCCCACCCCGGGCATCGCCAACCTCACCACCTCGATGCGAGCGGACGCGGGCGCGGTCATCTCCGCCTCCCACAATCCGTACCAGGACAACGGCATCAAGTTCTTCTGGCGCGACGGCTTCAAGCTGCCGGACGAGACCGAGGCGAAGATCGAGGAGCTGGTGGCCAGCGGCGCCATCGACTCCATCCGTCCCACCGCGACCAAGATTGGCCGGGCCTTCCGCCTGGAGGACGCGCGTGGCCGCTACATCGTCTTCCTCAAGACGACCTTCCCCCGCGAGCTGACGCTGGAGGGGCTGACGGTCGTCGTCGACTGTGCCAACGGCGCCGCCTACAAGACGGCCCCGGCGGTGCTCGAGGAGCTGGGCGCCAAGGTGATCGCGCTCGGCGTGCAGCCGGACGGCAAGAACATCAACAACAAGTGCGGCGCGCTCTACCCGGAGAACCTCGCGCGGGCGGTGGTGAAGCACGGGGCCAACGTGGGCATCGCGCTGGACGGTGACGCGGACCGCCTCATCGTCGTGGACGAGAAGGGCAAGGTGGTGGATGGCGACGCCATCATGGCCATCTGCACCGGCGAGCTCGTCACCCGCAAGGAGCTGAAGAAGAAGACGCTCGTGTCCACGGTGATGAGCAACATCGGCCTGGAGCGCGCGGTGTCCCGCTGGGGCGTGAAGGTCGTCCGCACCAAGGTGGGTGACCGCTACGTCGTCGAGGAGATGCGCAAGAACGGCTACAACATCGGCGGCGAGCAGAGCGGCCACCTCCTCTTCCTGGACCAGACGACCACGGGAGATGGCACCCTGGCCGCGCTCCAGCTCCTGGCCGTCATGTGCCGCCAGCAGAAGCCGGTGAGCGAGCTGGCCTCCATCTTCGAGCCGGTGCCGCAGACGCTCGTCAACGTGGTGGTGAAGCAGAAGCGCGAGCTGGGCGAGCTGCCCACGGTGATGCGCGCCATCCAGGACGTGGAGAAGAAGCTGGGCAAGGAGGGCCGGGTGCTGGTGCGCTTCTCCGGCACCGAGCCCAAGGCCCGCGTCCTCATCGAGGGCACCGACGCCGCGCGCAACGAGCAGTACGCCCGGGAGATCGCCGAGGCGCTCACCAAGGCGCTCAACGGTTGACATCTGGTCTCTGGCCGCGAATAGAAGGGCGCGCGCGGGCCGGAGCGAGGCATGCTCCGGTCCGATGCCCTCGCGAGGAGAGCGGCCGAGATGGGACAGCGACTGGGTGTGAATGTGGACCACGTGGCGACGCTGCGTCAGGCGCGGCGCACCACGTATCCGGATCCCGTGACGGCGGCGGCGATCGCCGAGCTGGCCGGTGCCGGGCAGATCACCATCCACCTGCGGGAGGACCGGCGTCACATCCAGGAGCGTGACCTGCGCATCCTGCGGGAGACGGTCCAGACGCTGCTCAACCTGGAGATGGCGGCCACCCAGGAGATGGTGAAGATCGCCTACGAGCACAAGCCGGACGTGGTGACGCTGGTGCCCGAGCGCCGCGAGGAGCTCACCACCGAGGGCGGGCTCGACGTCGCCGGACAGCGCGATCACATCGCGAAGATCATCAAGAACCTCAAGGACGGGGACATCCCCGTGTCGCTGTTCATCGACCCGGACCTGGACCAGGTGCGGGCGTCGCACAAGGTGGACGCGGACCGGATCGAGCTGCACACCGGGCGCTACTGCGAGGCGCGCAACGAGCGCGAGCGGGCGCGGGAGCTGGCTCGCATCGTGGACGCGGCGAAGGCGGCGGCGCGGCTGGGCATGACCGTGGCCGCGGGCCATGGGCTCAACTACGACAACGTGCTGCCCATCGCGCGCATCCAGGAGATCGATGAGCTGAACATCGGTCACTCCATCGTCGCTCGGGCCGTGCTGGTGGGCTTCGAGCGGGCGGTGCGGGAGATGGTCGAGCTGATGCGCAACCCGGGATAGGGCGTCATGGCGATCCTCGGCCTGGGGATGGACATCTGCTCGGTGGCGCGCATCCAGCGCATCCTGGATGGGCCGCGCGCCGAGCGCTTCCTCGCGCGGGTGTACACGGACGCCGAGCGCGCCCTGTGTAGCGCGAGAGCGGACGCGGCCAGTGCCTACGCGGCCCGCTTCGCCGCCAAGGAGGCCCTGGTGAAGGCGCTGGGCGCTCCGCCGGGCCTCACCTGGCAGGACATGGAGGTGGTGCGCGAGGGCGGCCCACCGCGCTTCCGTCTCTCGGGCGTGGCGCTCGCGGAGATGGAGAAGCGGCGCGCGGAGGCCTTCCTCGCGCTCACCCATGACGCGGGGGTCGCCGCCGCGACGGTCGTCCTCCAGGAAAGGAGCTGAGTCATGCGCCGTGTCCTCACCGCCGCCCGGATGCGCGCGGCCGACCAGGCCGCCGAGTCCCGTTTCGGCATGCCGTCCCCGCTGCTGATGGAGAACGCCGGCCGGTATCTGGCGGACGCGGCGCGAGAGTCGAGCGCCCCGGGCGCGCGGTACGTGGTGGTGTGCGGGCCCGGCAACAACGGGGGGGATGGGCTGGTGGCGGCGCGCTTCCTTCATGCCCACGGCCTGCGCGTGACGCTGGTGCTCGTAGGGGACCGGGCGAAGCTGACGCCCGAGTCCAGACGCAACCTGCACGCGCTGTCGCCCCATGGCATCGAGCCCCAGCCGCTCGGCGCGGTAGGGGAGGCGAGGGCCGGCGACGTGGTGGTGGACGCGCTCTTCGGCACGGGGCTCACCCGGGCTCCGGCGGGGGAGTTCGCCGAGGCCATCCAGTACATGCTGCGCTGGCGTGCGGCGGGGGCGAAGGTGGTGGCCGCGGATATCCCCTCGGGGCTGCACACGGACACCGGCGAGCCCTTCGTGCCCTGCGTGGAGGCGGACATCACCGTCACCTTCGGCTTCGTCAAGCAGGGCCAGGTGTTGGAGCCCGGCGCCACCCTGTGCGGCGAATTGCGGTGCGTGGACATCGGCATTCCCCCCGAGGCCGTCGAGCCCCGCGAGGGCGCGGAGGTGTTCCTCGTCGAGGAGTCCGACGCGCGAGGAGCCATCGCTCCGCGCCGCTCGGACACGCACAAGGGCTCCTACGGGCATGTGCTGGTGATAGCCGGAAGCCACGGCAAGTCCGGCGCGGCGGCCATGTCGGCCCTGGGCGCGCTGCGCGGCGGCGCGGGGCTCGTCACCGTGGCCACCCGCTCCGAGGTGGTGGAGTCGGTGCTCGGCCATACGCCCGAGGTGATGGGGTGGCCGCTGGAGAATCGAGGGCCGCTCGGCATGGCGGACCTGGAGCCCCTGCTGGCCGCAGCGGACAAGAAGGACGTGCTCGTCGTGGGCCCGGGCATCCCCCGCGGCGAGGAGACGGTGAAGCTCCTGGGCACGTTGCTCTCGCGCATGGAGGTGCCCGCCGTGCTGGATGCGGACGCGCTCAACGCCGTCGCCACCGATCTCGAGGTGCTCCGCCGGGCGAAGGGACCGCTGGTGCTCACCCCGCACCCGGGCGAGATGTCTCGGCTCACCGGTGTGCCCACCAAGGATCTGCAGAAGGCCCGCGTGGAGGTGGCTCGGGACTTCGCTCGCACGCATGGGGTGACGCTGGTGCTCAAGGGCGCCCGGACGCTCGTGGCGCACCACGATGGCTCCGTCTTCGTCAACCCTACGGGCAACCCGGGCATGGCCACAGGTGGCATGGGCGACGTGCTGAGTGGCCTCCTGGGTGCTCTGCTGGGGCAGGGCCTGAAGCTCCCCGAGGCCGCCTGGACGGCCGTGTACGCGCATGGGCTCTCGGGAGACCTCATGGTGGCCCGTCGCGGCCGGTTGGGGTTGATCGCCACGGATGTGGCCAAGGGGCTGTGCAACGTGTGGACGAGGTGGAACCGATGAGCGCGCCCTCACTGAGCCGTACGGTGCTCTCGGGCTCACCCGAGGAGACGCACCGGTTGGGTGTCCGGCTCGGACAGTTGCTTCAGCCGGGGGACTTCGTGGGATTGGTGGGCGACCTGGGCGCGGGCAAGACGCACCTGGTGCGCGGCGTGGCCGAGGGGGCGGGCGTGTCGCGCTCGGAGGTGGCCAGCCCCACGTTCGCCATCGTCTACCCGTACCGGGGCCGGGTGCCGCTGTACCACGCGGACCTCTACCGGCTGGCCGACTACGACGAGCTGTACGCCACGGGCTTCCTGGATCTGGTGGGCGGGGACGGCGCGGTGCTGGTGGAGTGGCTGGATAGGATTCCGGAGGCCGCGCCCCGCGAGTTCCTGCGCGTCACCCTCCGGGACACGGGCGAGGAGTCCCGCGAGCTGGTGGCCGAGGCCTGGGGCTCGAGGCCCACGCAGTTGCTGGAGGCGTGGCTGCCCTCGGAGCGCTGATGGGCGAGGACAAGCGCTACCTCATTCCCGCGGGCCTCCACCGGGTGGAGCAGGAGATCCAACGCAGCCGCTTCATCACCACGGTCGCCCACACGCCGACGGTGGAGGAGGCGAAGGCCTTCGTCGCCCGGGTCCGCGAGGACTTCCCCGACGCGAACCACAACTGCTGGGCCTACGTGGTGGGGCCGCCCGGCTCGACCAGCACGGTGGGGATGAGTGACGACGGCGAGCCGCATGGGACCGCGGGCCGGCCGATGCTCACGGCGTTGCTCCACGGCGGGGTAGGGGAGGTGGCGGCGGTCGTCACCCGCTACTTCGGTGGCACCTTGCTGGGCAAGGGCGGGCTGGTGCGGGCCTACACCGGCTGCGTCCAGCAGGCACTCGAGAGCCTGCCGACCCGCGAGCGCGTACGGAAGGCGCGCCTCGCCGTCGAGTTGGAGTACGCGAACATCGAGGGCGTGCGCCGGCTGCTCCCCGCCCACGAGGCCCAGGTCCTCTCCGAGGAGTACGCGGTCACCGTGGGCTACCGGCTCGAGCTTCCCGTCTCCCAGGTGGATGCGTTCCGGAAGGCGCTCCTCGACGAGACCAACGGTCAGGTGCTGGTCGAGCTCGAGGAGCAGCCGGACTGAGCTCGCCTACAGGCGGAAGGCGAGCTTGCCCACCATCTTGCCGGAGGAGAGGGTCCGGTGCGCCTCGGCGAGCGCGGCGGGCTCCAGCACGCCCGCGTCCACCGTCAGGGTCGAGGTGAGCACGCCCTCGTCCAACAAGTCGGCCACGCGGTCGAGGATGGCCTGCTGGGAGGCCAGGTCCTTCGTCTTGTACATGGACTTCGAGAACATGAACTCCCACGAGAAGCTCGCCTTCTTGCTGAAGAGCTTCCCCATCGGCAGCGGTTGCTCGGGCTCCACGATGGACACGATGCGCCCGCTCGGCGCGATCAGCTCCGCCATCGTCTCGAAGTGCGCGTCCGTGCCGATGCAGCAGAAGATGGCATCCACGTTCTTCAGGCCGAGCGCCGCGAGCTGCGCGGGCAGGTTCTCGCGGTGGTTCACCACGTGGTCCGCTCCCATCTTCTTCACCCAGTCCCGGGTGGTGTCGCGGGAGGCCGTGCCAATGATGGTCATCCTCGTCAGCCGCTTCGCCATCTGCACGACGAGCGAGCCGACGCCGCCGGCCGCCCCGATGACGAGGAGGGTTCCGCCCTGCTCGACACGGAGCTGCTCGTACAGGCCCTCCCAGGCCGTGAGCGCCGTGAGGGGGATGCTCGCGGCGTGGAGGTGGTCCAGCTTGCGCGGCTTGTGGCCGACGATGCGCTCGTCCACCACGTGCAGCGACGCGTTCGTTCCCTCCCGGGTGATGTCACCGGCGTAGAAGACCTCGTCGCCCTCGCGGAAGCGCTTCACCTCCGAGCCCCGGGCGATGACGACGCCCGAGGCATCCCAGCCGAGAACCTGGCCCGGCCGCTTCGCGCGCACCTTGGTGTCGACCGGGTTGACGGAGACGGCCTTGACCTCGACCAGGAGATCGTACGGGCCGGGCTGGGGAACCTCGCGCTCCACGAGCTCGAACCGGCTCGTATCGCTGGGGCTGACGATGAGGGCTTTCTGGATCTTGGCGGGGGCCATGGTGGCTCTCTCCTCGGAAGAAGGTGGACGGCTCGAGGCCAGCGCCTCGATGACCCGGAACTTGCGTCTTTCCTGGCAGATGAAAAAGGCTTCCCGGGGACGAGCACTCTTGACGGGGATTCACGAATGCTGGAGCACCGCGAGGCCATCACCGGAATGTCCATCCTGGTTACCGTCGTCGACGCCGGCTCGCTCAGCGCCGCCGCGGCGAAGCTGGGCATGACGTCTTCCGCGGTGAGCAAGCAGGTGTCGCGGCTCGAGGCCCGGCTCGGGATACGGCTGCTCCAGCGCACCACGCGCCGCATGCAGCTCACCGAGGCCGGTGCCCGCTACTGTGAGCGGGCCCGCTCCATCCTGGAGTCCATCGAGTCCGTCGAGCGCGAGGCGGAGAGCGTCCAGGACACGCCGCACGGCACGCTGCGCGTCACCGCGCCGACGGTGCTCGGCCAGGTCCAGGTGATGCCGGTGGTGCTCGCCTTCCAGCGCGCGTATCCCACCGTGAAGGTTCACGTCGAGCTCTCGGACCGGAGGAGCGATCTCGTCGAGGAGGGCATCGACGTGGCCATCCGCATGACGTCCCAGCCGCCGCCGGCCTTCGTGGCCCGCAGGCTCGGTGATGATCGGCGCGTGCTCTGCGCCAGCTCCGACTACCTCACCCGGGCAGGTCGCCCGCGTCGGCCCGGCGAGCTCACGAACCATGAATGCATCGTGTTCGTCGCGGGCCAGCCCGTGGAGACGTGGCACCTGCGCGCCTCGGAGGACTCGGAGCACACCACCCCCATTCGCGTCTCGGGCCGGTTGCACGTCAACAACACCCACGCCCTGCGACAGGCCGCGCTCGCCGGCCTCGGGATCGCTGATCTGCCTCGCTACCTCGTCGAGGAGGATCTCGAGGCCGGGCGGCTCGAAGCCGTCCTCGGACGCTTCATCCCGGTGGGTCGCGGGGTGTTCGCCATCTATGCGCCCGCTCCCTACGTGCCGGCCAAGGTGCGCCGCTTCGTCGAGATGCTGGAAAAGACCTTCCGAGGCGGTGTTGCCGGGTGGCGAACATCGTAAGGCCTCCTCTTCCCCCGGGACCGTTCGGAGGAAGGCTCGTCTCCCCACTCGCTGTCCGGGGGAATCCACTCCGGGTCTATCCTGTGCCCATGACCCTCTCCCACGCAGCGAAGTGCTTCCTGCTCGTCCCGCTCGCCAGCGCGATGCTGGTGGGGTGTGGCGCCATCGAGCCACCTCCCCAGGAGTATCCCCACGCCACCGTCACCTTCGACGTGACGGTGCCCTCGGACACCCCGGCCAACGCGATCGTCACCGTGGTGGGCTCGGACCCATCGCTCGGGGGTGATGCGACTCCGGGTTTCCACCTGCGCCGCCAGGGCGAGCACTACATGGGCTCGGTGCGGCTCGCGCTCGAGGCGGACGTCTCGTTCGAGCTCTGGCTGGAGGACTCGTGGTGCCCCGAGCTCTCCGCGGACGGAGCGCAGGCACCGCGTCACTCCTTCCGGGTGGAGGGTGACATGACGGTGCCCGTCACCGTGACCGACTGGGGCGCGCCGAGCCTGGGGCCCCCCAGCAAGGGCTGACGCTGGTCTGGTGATTGCTTGGGGTCTGGCTCATGAACGTGCGCTCCCCGCTGTCCGCTCCGCTGCTCGTGGGTCTGTGCTGACCGGTTGCGTCGAACCATCTTCCCTCGAGGAGCCAACCCCCGCTCCCGTCGTTCCCTCCACCAGGTGCCGCCCCGGTTCGAGATCGGTCAGGACGGCAATATCGAGTTGGAGCCGCTCTTCGTGTCGGCGGAATCAGGCAACTTCCACCCGGCGGCCGGCTCTCCGCTACGCGATGCCGGATGCCTCGATCTCCTCGGGCTCGACCGTGACGGGACGCCCGAGGACATCGGTGCCTACGGTGGTCCGCTGGGCAGCTGGCAGTGAGGGCATGACCCCCACGGCCTCCTCCACCGGGCGCTTAGGGCCGGGTGCACAGGTCCTGCACCTTCCACCGGTGCAGGACGAGGCCGCTGTCCACGCCGACGATGTCCTCCTCGTCGATGACGTGCCAGTGGTCCTCGCCCGACAGCTGCTCGCTGGCGAGCACGAACTGCTCGAGCTGCGTCCCCGGCTTCGGGGGACCCCCGTGCAGACGGTGCGGGCGTTTGCCCGTCTCGGGCGCCGTGTCCGACAGGAAGAGCGTCCGGTTGCGCCGAGTCGCCACCATCACGTCCCCGTTGGTCACGAGGAAGTTCATCGACGAGCGCTCCTGCGGCGCCTGCCCCGGCTCGT
Source organism: Archangium violaceum (assembly GCF_016859125.1). Classification (NCBI taxonomy): domain Bacteria; kingdom Pseudomonadati; phylum Myxococcota; class Myxococcia; order Myxococcales; family Archangiaceae; genus Archangium; species Archangium violaceum. The sequence continues at coordinate 8,743,851 of NZ_CP069338.1, forward strand.
CGGTGATGGCCGACACCAGCTCCATCGTCTCCGCCAGCGCGAACGCGACCGTCTCCACGCTTGCTGGCCCCTCGAGCGACTGCCGCTTCTCCAGCCGCGTGAGGAACAGGTAGAAGCAGCGCTCGGAGTCCGTGGCGCCCCGGATGTTCGCCAGCAGCTCCGGGCGGATGAGGGACTCCACCGTGGCACGGTGCCGGGCGAAGTTGCTCACCGTGCCGTTGTGCACGAAGCACCAGCGGCCGTAGTTGAACGGGTGGGCGTTGCGCTTCTCCACCGCGCCCACGGAGGCCAGGCGCAGGTGCGCCACCACCGTGCGGGAGGACACACGGCTGCTCACCCGCTCGAAGTCGGGATCGCAGTACGCGGGTCCGAGCCCATGGGCGACGAGCGGTTGCTCGGCCTCATACGAGGCGATACCCCAACCATCCTTGTGCTCCCTCGACTGCTGGAGAAGCGAGTTCTTCTCCGTCACGAGGGACGGGTGGACCGCAGCGGGAACAGAGGAACGAAAGCCGAAGAGACGGCACATGGTCTTCTTGTTTGATGATAACGACCGGCCCAGACGGGAAGTTCCGTCACGTCCCTCTGTCCACCTGAAGTCATGAACAGAGGGCCCGCTCGTTTTCTACCACCACATGGCCGTCTTTAATGACAATCCGTGCGTGATTGATTCCCAGGTGATAGGGAAGATGGCGATAGTTTGAACACGAAAAAACGACAATGTTTGCCGGATCTCCCACCGTAATCCGGCCGTATGTGTTCAAACCAAGCGCGAGCGCGGCCCCTCGGGTCGCGGCCCAGTAGGCTTCCGCGGCCGTCAGCCCGTTCTCCAGGCAGGCGAGCCCCAGGGTGAGCGGCAGGTTCTCGCTCATGGCGGAGCCCGGGTTGAGGTTGGTGCCGAGCGCCACGTTGACGCCGGCGTCGCGCAGCTTGCGCCCGGGGGCGTAGGGCCGCACGCGCAGGAAGAGGGTGGAGGTAGGGACGAGTACGGCGGTGACGCCCGCGTCCGCCAGGGCGCGGATGCCCGCGTCGCTCACGTGCTCCAGGTGGTCCGCGGTGCTGGCTCCCAGCTCGGCCGCCAGTTCGGCGCCTCCCGAGGAGGTGAGCTGGTCCACGTGCAGCCGCGGCTTGAGCCCCAGCTTCGTGGCGGCCCCGAGGATCCGGCGCGCCTCCGCGTGGCTGAAGGCGCTCTCCTCGACGAAGATGTCGCAGAAGCGCGCCAGCCCCTGCTCGGCCACCGCGGGGATGATCTCCTTGATGCAGAGATCCATGTAGGCCTCGCGCCACTCGCGGTACTCCTCGGGCACCGCGTGCGCGCACATGAGCGTGGGCACCAACTCCAGGGGCTGGAGCGTGGAGAGCCGCTGCACCACCCGGAGCATCTTCAGCTCGTCCTGGAGCGACAGGCCGTAGCCGCTCTTCACCTCGGCGGTGGTGATGCCGTACTCCAGCATCAGCTGCAGCCGGGGCAGGGCGAGCCGGATGAGATCCTCCTCGCTGGCGAAGCGGGTGGCGCGCACGGTGTTGGCGATGCCGCCCCCGGCCTGGGCGATCTGCAGGTAGGTGGCACCCTGGCAGCGCAGGTCGAACTCGGCCGCGCGCTCACCCGCGAAGACGGCGTGGGTGTGCGGATCCACGAAGCCGGGGCCCACGAACTGCCCGTGGGCGTCCACCACCCGGGTGGAGGGGCCCACCGCGCCCTTGGGCAGGCTGCCCTCGGAGCCCACGTACCAGACCTTCCCCCGGCGCACGCCCACGCAGGCGTTGGGACGCGGGGTGAGGGCCTGCTCGGCGGGCTCCTGGTGGGAGCCCTCCACGGTGAGCACCTCGGACGTGTTGCGGATCAACAGCTCCAGGGTTTCCATTCGTCACTCGGTGATGCCGGGGATGCGCACGCCGCGGGTCCGGGCGACCTCGACGGCCTCGGGGTAACCAGCGTCGGCATGGCGCAGCACGCCCATGCCAGGGTCCGAGGTGAGCACGCGCTCGATGCGGCGCGCGGCCTCGGGGGTGCCGTCGGCGACGATGACCTGGCCGGAGTGCAGCGAGTAGCCCATGCCCACGCCGCCGCCATGGTGGAAGGACACCCAGGACGCGCCGTTCACCGCGTTGACGAGCGCGTTGAGGATGGGCCAGTCGGCCACCGCGTCCGTGCCATCGCGCATGGACTCCGTCTCGCGGTTGGGCGAGGCCACCGAGCCGCAGTCCAGGTGATCACGCCCGATGACGATGGGGGCCTTCACCTCGCCCTTGCGCACCATCTCGTTGAAGCGCAGGCCCGCCTTGGCGCGCTCTCCGTAGCCCAGCCAGCAGATGCGCGCGGGCAGACCCTGGAAGGCCACGCGCTCTCGCGCCATCTTGAGCCACCGGCGCAGCGACTCCTTCTGGGGGAAGAGCTCCAGCACGGCCTCGTCCGTGCGGCGGATGTCCTCGGGGTCTCCGGAGAGGGCCACCCAGCGGAAGGGCCCGAGTCCCTCGCAGAACATGGGCCGGATGTAGGCCGGGACGAATCCGGGGAAGTCGAAGGCGTTCTCCAGCCCGGCGAGCTGCGCCTGGGCGCGGATGTTGTTGCCGTAGTCGAAGACGTGGCTGCCGGCGCGCGCGAAGTCCAGCATCGCCTCCACCTGCATGGCCATCGACTTCTGGGCCTTCTCGATGTAGCCCTTCGGGTCGCGCTGGCGCAGCTCGGCCGCCGCCTCGAGCGACAGATCCGCGGGGATGTATCCGTTGAGCGGATCATGCGCGCTCGTCTGGTCGGTGACCAGGTCCGGCTTGAGGCCCCGGCGGTACAGCTCGCGGAACACCTGGGCGGCGTTGCCGATGATGCCGATGGAGCGGCCCACGCGCTTCTGCTGGGCCTCCTTGGCCAGGGAGATGGCCTCGTCGATATCCTTCGCGACGACATCCAGGTAGCGCGTCTCCACGCGGCGCTGGGCGCGGTGCGGGTCGATCTCCACGCCGAGGAAGACTGCGTTGTTCATGGTGGCGGCCAGGGGCTGGGCGCCGCCCATGCCGCCGAGGCCACCGGAGAGGACGAGCCGGCCGGACAGGTCATCCGAGCCGAAGTGGACGCGGCCGGCCTGGGCGAAGGTCTCGTAGGTGCCCTGGAGGATGCCCTGGGTGCCGATGTAGATCCACGAGCCGGCCGTCATCTGGCCGTACATCATCAGGCCCTTCTTCTCGAGCTCGAAGAAGTGGTCCCAGTTGGCCCAGCGGCCCACGAGGTTGGAGTTGGCGATGAGAACGCGAGGGGCGTCCGGGTGGGTGCGGAGGATGCCCACGGGCTTGCCTGACTGGACCAGGAGCGTCTCCTCGTCGGTGAGGCGGCGCAGGCTGTCGACGATGCGATCGAACGACGGCCAGTCGCGGGCGGCCTTGCCGATGCCGCCGTAGACGACGAGATCCTCGGGGCGCTCGGCCACGTCCGGATCCAGGTTGTTCATCAACATCCGGAGGGCGGCTTCCTGGACCCAGCCCTTACAGGACAGGGCGGTTCCGCGGGGGGCACGAATGGTACGGGACATGTGTCTCCTCGGAGATTTCGCCGTGCGGAGACTAGCCGAAGTAGGCGGTGGATGTGCGCCCGAGTTGTGGGGTTCCCACTACAGGGGGCGGAATGTCCGCCATCAGCGGGAGTGGCTGGCGAGCGGGTTCCGCGGACATCTGAATTGGGTGTTGGATGCCCACCCAATGGTGAATGTGACGAGCGATTCGACAGTGTCGAATCCAGTGACGGACCACAGCCCTTGCTTCTCGAGGATACGCTTCCGTGCGTAGAGCAGTGCGTCCATGAGCCCGACCCTTCGTCCACGCCATTCTTCGGGGATTGGCTCTACCTTGGCGATCTTCTTCTCACTCATGGCGCTTGTACCACCTCATAAACCACTCGGCTCGGAGACGCCGTGCTCAGTCGAGCCATGTCCTCGGAATGGGGTAGGCCGGCCAGCCCCGTGTAGGCGTCGATGACCTTGTCCTAAGTTTGATGGCCAGATGTTCTCCCGTCGTCGAGACCTGGTGGCGCCTGACCAGGACCCCTCCAGAGAACTCATCGAAACTCAGGAGCCGCACACTGCCTCGGACGCTGAAGCGCAAGAACTCCGGGTGTTGACCGAGTTGGGTCAATCCCTCGTGAATGGTCTTCGCGACCTTCTCGCACTCGTCTGCCTTCCGGTTGGCGACAGCGAAGGCGTTCTAGAACGCCACCAGCCAGCCCGGTACCCGGCCGATGTCCTTGAGCAGGAGGTACTGATCGACAACGCAGTTGAGATCTCCCATGAGGATGCAGGCCTTGAGCCGTGCCCGGATCGACTCGTCTCCAGGCAGGGGAGCCGTGTTGAGTACGAGAGATGGCAGGGGTGCCATCGTCTCTGGAGATGACGCCAGGCCCGATAGAGGCAACAGGCAGAGGAGGATGAGCAGGGTGGTGGAGATGCCGCCTCTGGCGGATTCCGGGGCTCTCATGGGGCGTTCCAGCGTAGCTCACACTCCCTGCACGAGACGCGGGACGTCCGGGCGGTTTCCGTGCTAGCACGCACCGCGCCATGAGCCGCATCTACCGTTCGCTTCCCCCCGCTGGTACCCGTATCGGTCTCGCCTTCTCGGGTGGTCTCGACACCCGCGCCGCCGTCGCCTGGATGTCGCGCAAGGGTCTCGAGGTGTACGCCTACACCGCCGACCTCGCCCAGCCCGACGAGAAGAACCCCGCTGACATTCCCCCCGTGGCCATGCAGCACGGCGCGAAGCAGGCCCGGCTCGTGGACTGCCGAGAGGCCATGGTTCGCGAGGGCCTCGTCGCCATCCAGTGCGGCGCCTTCCACCTGTCCGTGGGTGGCAAGAAGTACTTCAACACCACGCCGCTCGGCCGCGCCGTCACCACCACCGCCATCGTCCGCGCCATGCGCGAGGACGACGTGCACGTCTTCGGCGACGGCAGCACCCACAAGGGCAACGACATCCAGCGCTTCTACCGCTACGGCATCCTCGTCGACCCGGAGCTGCGCATCTACAAGCCCTGGTTGGATCAGGAGTTCGTCAACGCCTTCGGTGGCCGCAAGGAGATGAGCGAGTACCTGATCTCCATCGGCCTGTCCTACAAGATGGGCACCGAGAAGGCCTACTCCACCGACGCCAACGTGCTCGGCGCCACGCACGAGGCCAAGGACCTCGAGCACCTGGACAAGGGCATGAACATCGTGGAGCCCATCATGGGCGTGGCCCACTGGCGCCCCGAGGTGGACATCCGCCCCGAGCGCGTCACCGTGGAGTTCGCCCAGGGCCTGCCCGTCTCCATCAACGGCAAGCGCTTCCCGTCCATCTTCGAGCTCTTCCTGGAGTGCAACCGCATCGGCGGGCGGCATGGCCTGGGCATGAGCGATCAGCTCGAGAACCGCGTCATCGACGCCAAGAGCCGCGGCATCTACGAGGCCCCCGGCATGGCGCTGCTGCACATCGTCTACGAGCGCCTGCTGTCGGCCATCCACAACGAGTCCACCACGGACCTCTACTTCACCCTGGGCCGCCGCCTCGGCCGCTTCCTCTATGAGGGCAAGTGGTTCGACCCCGAGGCCCTCATGCTCAAGGACTCGCTCACCCGGTGGGTGGCTCCCAGCATCACCGGCAGCGTCACCCTGGAGCTGCGCCGCGGCGACGACTACACCCTGCTCGACACCCAGGCCGAGCACATGGCCTACGATCCGAGCAAGCTCTCCATGGAGAAGGTCGCCAGCGCCTTCACCCCGGAGGACCGCATCGGTGCCCTGGAGATGCAGAACCTCTCCGTGGGCGACAACCGCGGCCTGCTGCTGCACCACCTCTCCAGCATCCGCCGCCTCGCGGGCGGCACCACCGGCACCGGCATCTCGCAGTTGCTGGGTGACGGCGAGGAGGAGTGAGCGCCCTGGCGCCATGCCACCCATGTTCGGGGCATGGCGCCTTCCGTCACGGTCGAGCCTCTTCCGCTCGACCGGACGCGCGAGCTGCTGGCCCGGTACGACACCCGGTCACGCGAGTCGTTCCGGAGCGGAGAGGGGCTACTTCGCCAGTTCGACCTTCTCCAGGTACTCGGGGATGTAGGCAGGCCAGCCGCGCGCCTCGACCCGTCCCTCGTAGGTGCTCTCCATCACGAGCATGGTGGCCGAGCGGATCGTCTGCGGAACCCCAGCTGCTTCCCTGAGACGGCGAGCCCTTCTATCCTTCCACCTCGGGAGACACGTGAGCGCCTGGCTTCACGCGAACCGTTTCAGCGGAGGAGATGCGAGCCATGAATCGAGTGAGGAATTCGTCGTGGTGGGGTGCGGTGCTGGTCGGTGGGTTGCTGCTGGCGCTGCCCGCGGCGGCGCAGGGGAAGGGCAAGGCGAAGAAGGAGAACGAACCGGAGATGTGCAGGGCCGCGTGTTCGCAGAAGGCCAACTCGGCGGTGGCGTCCTGCGCCCTGGCCTGCCCGAAGCCGGATGAGAGCAATGGAGAGGCCGCCGCCAAGTGCATGGCCCGCTGCGGGGACAAGTTCCGTGCCGCCACCGAGTCCTGCGACAAGACCTGCCCGGCCATCAAGAAGCCGGAGCAGCTCCACTAGGTGCGCGCATCGGAGGCGTGGGTCCTCGCGCTCACGCCTCTCGCGAGAATGCCCGGTACACCGAGGCGAAGCCCACCGCGGCCAGGCCCGCCAGGAAGAGCAGGGGGCCCGCGAGCAGCCCTCCGTGCACGAGCATCCAGATGAGGCCGAGCACCACCACCCCGATGGGTGAGAAGCGCAGCCAATCCGGCCTCGGCACCTCCGGGCGCAGCGCCATCACGCCCAGCACCGCGAGGAGCATCAGCTCCACCGACACGGCGAATGGCTGGTCCCAGCCCTTGTCGTAGGACTCCTCGAGCAGGTTGTAGAGGACGTCGTCGGCCGGGCGGGGCGCGTCCACCACGCGCAGCTCCGGCGGCGCCTGGGGCACCGGACCCGGGCCGTGCGTCGAGGTTCGCGCGGGGACCCACGTGAGGAACAGCGCCGCCAGGCACAGCGCCGTACCTCCGAGCGCCACCGGGGCCACCCCCCGAAGCAGTTGGCGCGGCTCGAAGAGGCGGCTCCACCCGGTCCCTCCCACGTACTCCTTGCGGTACTGGTCGAAGCCGAGCAGCCCCGCGCCTCCCAGCCACAGCAGGGGCGTGAGGCCGATGCCGAGCATCCGGATCGCCAGCGCCGCCGTCACCACCACGAACACCGCCGGCACCACCGGGCGCAGCAGGCTGTCGGGCACCCAATCCACCAGCGGGTGCTTCTCTCCGGCCCCGCGCAGCTCGCGCGCCGTCACCAGCCACCCGCCCACGAATACCACCAGGGACCAGAAGGGCCCCACTCCCGCGAAGAAGGGCAGGATGGAGAGCACCAGCGCCACCGCGAGCAGCCCCACGCCCAGCACGCTCGGCGAGTGTCCCGGGACGTGCGCCAGCCACACCGGTCCGTCGTACGGCGGCTTCGGGGGCAGGCCCGGATCCGTGCGCTCGTCCTCCTCCTCCGCGCGTGCCGGGCGCGGGCGGGGCGGCGTGTCCTCGGCCTCGCTTCGGGCGGAGGCGGCGGGCACCGCCGTGGTGCTCCGCGTCCTCCCCGATGTCTGGATGGCGGTGCGTGTACCCGTCCGGCGGATGGTGCCGGGTGGGGGCGTGGGCATCTTCGCCCCACAGTTCTCGCAGTAGCGCAGGGTCTCGTCCCTGGCGCCCTCTCCGCACTCCTTGCACCGCATGGGCTACGGCCTCCGGCACCCGGGCCCTCGGGCCCTGGGCTCTTGCCTCTCGGAGTCTACTGGAGTTTCGAGGCTACTGCTTCGCCGTGGGGGCGCTCGTGGACAGCTCCTTGAGCCAGTTCGCCAGCGACTCCGGATCGATCGGCCCCACGTGCTTGCCCCGGATGATGCCCTGCGCGTCGATGAAGTACGTCTCCGGCACGCCGGCCACGCCGTAGTCCACCGCCACCTGCGAGTTGGGATCCACCAGCTGGGGGAAGCTCGCGCCCATCTGCGACAGGAACCGCCGCGCGTTGTCCTCGGTGTCCTCGAAGACCATGCCCAGGAACTGGGCCTGGCCGCCGAACTCCCGCGCGCCCCACTCGAGTACCGGGTGCTCCATCTTGCAGGGCCCGCACCAGGACGCCCAGAAGTTGATGACCACGGGCCGGCCCTTGAGCTCGTCCAGGCTCACCCGCATCCCGCTGTTCAGCGCCCGCAGCGTGAAGGGCGATGCCGGCTGGCCCTTGAGCATGAAGGGCACCTCGCGCGGGTTGCTGCCGAAGCCCTTGTAGAGCACCGCCAGCAGGCCCAGGCACACGACGACGAAGCTGAGCGTGACGCGCCATTTCATGCCGCACCCCGATTCATCTCACCACCCGCCTCGGGCGGAGCACCCGCCGCCGGCGTCTCGGCCTGCGCCACCGCGCGCGCCTTCCGCGACGGCCACAGCGCGATCAGCGTCCCCAGCACCAGCACGGGGATGCTCCACCAGATCCACCCCACCAGCGGGAAGATCCACGCGTTGAAGCTCGCCGTGCCCCGCTCCTCGGAGAAGGCCATCAGCGACAGGTAGAGGTCTTCCTTCACCGTCTCGCGCACCGCCGGCGTGCCCACCGGATCCGTCATGCGCTCGTAGTAGTTCATCCGGGGTGCCATCTCGCTGACGCTGCCGTCCGGCGCCGTCACCTGCACCCGCGTGGCCATGTAGGTGCGGTGCGGCTCCTGGCCGCTGGTGAGCCCCAGGTACTTCACCTGGTAGTCGCCCACCTTGAGCGTCTCGCCCTGGCGCACCGTGCCCGAGGTGTGCGTCACGTACGCGGACGAGCCCGCCACGGCCACGAAGATGATGACGATGCCCAGGTGCACGATGTAGCCGCCGAAGCGCCGCCGCGCCTTGGTGGCGCTGCCCACGAGCGCCGTGACGAAGCCCTCCTTGCGCTCGCTCATCCGCACCTTCACCGGCAGCGCCAGCTCGCGCAGGGTGATGACGGTGACGAAGCCCGCCAGTCCGAAGGTGAGCAGCGGGTAGAAGCCCCTCAGCCCGCCCGCCAGGCACGCGCCCACCACCGCCAGGCCCACCGCCGCCGGCACCCAGAAGCGCTCGCGCACCATCTTCGGATCCGAGCTGCCCCACGGCAGCATCGGGCCCACGCCCATCAGGAACAGCACCATCACACCGCCGGGCACCGCCATCTTGTTGAAGTACGGCTCGCCCACGCTCACCCGGATGCCGCGCACGGCCTCGGAGATGAGCGGGTAGAGCGTCCCCAGCAGCACCGTGAAGGTGATGGCCACGAACACCAGGTTGTTCACCAGCACGGTGGCCTCGCGCGACAGCATCGACTTGAGGCTGCTCTCGGCCACCAGCAGGTGCCCGCGCGTGGCCAGCAGCGCGATGGACACGAACAGCAGCACGGCGATGAACACCAGGAACGTGGGGCCGATGTCCGACTGCGTGAAGCTGTGCACCGAGTTGAAGATGCCGCTTCGTGTCATGAACGTGCCCAGGATGGTGAGCACGAAGCTGGAGAGCACCAGGCTCAGCGTCCACAGCTTCAGCATCTTCTTGCGCTCGTGCACCAGTGTGGAGTGCATGAACGCGGTGGACGTCAGCCACGGAAGGAAGGACGCGTTCTCCACCGGATCCCACGCCCAGTAGCCGCCCCAGCCGAGCACCGCGTACGCCCACCACGAGCCGAGGATGATGCCCACGGACAGGAACAGCCACGCCACCAGCGTCCAGCGGCGCAGGGGCGCCATCCACGCGTCGCCCATCTCCCCGCGCAGCAGCGCGGCCACGCCGATGCCGAAGGGCACCGTCATGCCCACGTAGCCCAGGTACAGCATGGGCGGGTGGATGATCATCAGCCAGTGGTTCTGCAGCAGCGCGTTGGGGCCCGGCCCGTCCATGGGCACCGGTGACACCGTGTGGAACGGGTTGGCCGGCCCGGCGATCAGGAAGGTGAAGAAGACGCCCACCGCCAGCATGGTGCCCAGCGCCAGGGACATGTAGCGCGCGTGCTCGCGGCGGTGCACCACCGCGAAGGCCAGCACGTACGTGCCCATGATGAGGCCCCAGAAGAGGATGGAGCCCTCGAGCGCGCTCCACAGCGAGACGATCTTGAAGACCGTCGGCGTGGCGCGGCTGCCCACCTGCGCCACGTACTGGACGCTGAAGTCGTTGGTGAGGAGCGCCCACTCCATCACCACGTTGGCGCTGAGCATGCAGGCGAAGAAGCCCCACACGCAGCGCATCACCCACGGGAAGGCCGCGTCGTCGCGGCGCATCCCACCCACCAGGCCCACCAGCGCTCCGAAGCTCGCGAACGCGAGCCCCCCGAGCACCAGCCCGTATCCGAGCGTGCTGTTCACTGAGTCCTCGCCGCCGCCGCCGTGGTGGCTTCCTGCTTCTGCATCTCCTCGAACATCTTCTTCACGTCGTCATCCGTCTTGGGCGCCCGGTACTCGTTGGAGTGGTTCACCATGAGCCGGCTGCCCTGGAAGACCTGGGACTTGTCGAAGGTGCCCTCCACCACCACGCCGATGCGCTCGCGGAACATCTGCGGAGGCACCTCGGTGGTACGCACCAGCACGTGCGCCGCGCCGGGCTCCTCGCTGTCCATCACGCGGAAGTGCAGGGTGGTGTGCTGCTCGTTCCACTGGATGCTGCCCGGCTGCACCTGGCCACCCAGGCGGATGGTGGGGCCATAGGCCTTCTCGCCCTGGGCCATCATCTCCGAGGGCCTCCAGTAATAGACGAGGTTCTCACCGATGTTGCCGAAGGCCACCAGCGCCAGGCCGGCTCCGGCCACCAGCAGGGCCACCACGGCGATGAGACGGTTGCGCGTCTGCTGCGTCATGGCTCACTCCTTCGAGTCGTTCACGGCCTGCCCGGGACGGCGCAGCCAGAGGGACAGTGCATACAGCGAGAGCGACACCCAGGCGATGCCATAGGAGGCCCAGACGTACTCCCAGCCTCCCTGGATGCGGCCCACACCCACCTGGGCGAGCAGCATGTACATGTGCGGGGACATCAGGCCACCTCCGAGGCACGGTTGTCACGCGGGGCGGGCGCGTCCGTGGGGAGCGCCTCGGGCAGGGCCACCTCCGCCTCGCGCCGGGCGAGGGCGATCCGGTAGCGGTGCAGCAGGAAGAGGGTGAGGAGGATGAGCGAGGCCCAGGCGTTGACGCGCAGTGACAGCACCATGTCCGGGTCCACCGTCTTGGGCGTCGACTGCACCTGGTGCAGGCTGCGCCACCACTTCACCGAGAACCACACGATGGGCAGGTTGACGAAGGAGATGATGCCCACCACGGAGCTCCACACCGCGCGCTTCTCGGGATCCTCCACGAAGCCGCGCAGGGCCACGTACGCCACGTACGTCACCAGCATGATGGCCATGGCCGTGAGCCGCGGATCCCAGTCCCAGTAGGTGCCCCACGTGGGCTTGCCCCAGATGGCGCCCAGCACCAGCCCGTAGGCCCCGAAGAGCAGCCCCACCTCGGCCGTGGACTCCGCCAGCGCGTCCGTCTTCCAGCTCGTATGGAGCAGGTACGCCACGCAGCAGCAGAAGTTGACCGTCAGCGTCAGCATGGCCATCCACATGGCCGGCACGTGCACGTAGATGATGCGGTAGACGTCCCCCATCTCCCGCTCGGGTGGCGTCCACACCAGCCCCAGGTACGAGCCAATGCCCAACAGCAGCAGGGCCGCCGCCGTCATGACCAGCAGCGCGGGCTTCGCGTTGTACCTCGATCCGGGAGGCGCCCACTTCATGCCCAGCCGGACGCCCATACCCACAGACGCCAGCGCCGCCGCCGCCGAAACCACCTGCAGCACCGTGTTCATGACCTCACTCCTGACCTCAATCCTCGATGACCCGGGGGAACAGGACGAATCCCAGCCCCCAATAAATCAGATTGAACCCGAATAGCAGCCCGTACCATGAGCCCAGCTGATTCATCGGGTCACCCTGCAACACGAGCGATGTCGCCTTCGCGGCGGCGAGCAGCGCGGGAATGATGAGCGGGAACAGCAACAGCGGGAGCAGCACATCTCTTGCCCGCGCATTGCTCGCGATGGCCGAATACACCGTGCCCGGCGCGCTGATGGCCATGCAGCCGAGCACCAGGGTGGTGGCGAAAGCTCCCACCCCCATGGACACGTTCACCGCGTAGAGGGCCACCATCACCGGGATGAGCAGGGCGCCCAGCAGTATCAGCAACAGGGCGTTGCCCAGGGCCTTGGACAGGAAGATGGCGCGCGCGTCCGCCGGGGCCAACCGCAGCCCGTCCAGGGTGAGGTTCTCCTGCTCCACCCGGAAGGACTCGCCCAGCGCGAGCACGCTGGCGAAGAGCAGCGCCAGCCACAGGTAGCCGCCCGCGTTGCGCGCCAGCACCTTCGTGTCCGGACCCACCGCGAAGGAGAACAGCAGCAGCGTGGCCAGCGCGAAGAAGATGAGCGCGTTGAGGCGCGCGCGCGTGCGCCATTCGATCAGCAGATCCTTGGCCAGCAGCACCCCCACCGTTTTCAGCAGGGAGATGGGACGTGGCTTCCTCATGCCGCCACCGCCCGGCCTTCCTGCAGGTGCAGGCGCTCCTCGCACAGGGACATGCCCTGCTCGATGAGGTGCGTGGCCAGGACGACGGTGACACCCGTGTCCTTGAGCTCGCCGATGATCTTCTCCATGGCCTGGATGCCGGCCGGGTCCAGCTCGCCGAAGGGCTCGTCCAGCAGCGCGAGCGCGGGAGCCTTCATCAGCAGCCGGGCGATGGCCAGACGCTTGCGCATGCCCGCGGAGAACTGGCGCACCGGGCTGTCCGAGCGCTTCGTCAGCCCCACCTTGGTGAGCAGCGCCCCGGCCACGTCCGAGGGCGAGTCCATCCCGAGCAGCCTCGCCAGCACCACCAGGTTCTGGTGCGCGGTGAGATCCTCATAGAGGAAGCTCGCGTGGGAGAGGAGGGCCACCTCGCGGCGCACCGTCTCGCGCTGCGTGACGCAGTCGTTGCCGAGCACCTCCACCCGGCCGTGGGTGGGGGTGAGCGCGGTGCCCACCAGTCTCAGCAGCGTCGTCTTGCCGGAGCCGTTGTGACCCGTGAGGAGCAGGGAGCGGCCCGGGGGGAGGGTGTAGCTGAGGCGCGCGAGTGCCCAGCGACGTCCATATCGCTTGCTGACATCGTGGAGGACGAGCGCGGGAGGAGGCGCTGCGGTGGGGGCATCCATCGGCGGGAGCGTTCGTAACTGGAAACTTCCCCACACTCCAGCGAAAGCAAGCCGGGCTGCTCGGTTGGGGGCCAGGAGATGTGGCCCTGAAGCGCCCGGGAGGAGAGTGGGGTGGGAGGAGCCCTATTGCTCCTGGATGGGAAACACCGTGGCACGCGGAAAGTGGAAGTTTTTTCAATTCCCTGACCCCATCTTCCGTCCTGGGTGGGGGCGGGAGCACCTGGGTTGCCAGGAAAAGCGGCCCTTGTCCTCGATGGAACGGAAGATCTTTCGAACCACTGGCTCCGGACCTGCAACGGACCTACCCGGTGGGCGTCGCGGATGGGAACGGACTTACCGTCAACAGTGACTCGGACTTCCAGACAGAGACCCGCTGGGCGGATGGCACTCCGAATGCAAACCTCCTCGTCCGGGGAAGCATGGGCGGCGGCGTCATCTGGGAGGAAGTCGCAATGGTGGACATGCGGGGAACGGTGAGGCGGGCGATGAAATCAGCGGCGGCGGGGGTGCTGCACCACAGCGGCCTCCGTAAAGCCCTGGCGGCCTACAGGAGGTACCAATCCGGTGGGCGCCGCATCCTGATCGTCAGCTATCACCGTGTGGTGGGGGACTTCACCGGAGAGTTGCAGCGCTCCATCCCGGGGCTGCTCATCTCCCAGGAGACATTCCGCGGGCACCTGGAGGGACTCTCCGCAGCCGGTTACGAGTTCGCTTCCCTCGGGGACGCGCTGGACGTGATGGCCGGACGCCGGACGGCCCGCAGGGATCTGTGTGTCGTCACCTTCGACGACGGCTACCGGGACGTGTACCGGTACGGCTACCCCGTCCTGAAGGAGATGGGCGTGCCGGCCATCATCTACCTGCCGGCGGCGCTCATCGGCACCAACGAGCGCTTCCATCATGACCGGCTCTTCCACCTGCTGCGGCTCGCGCAGGCCCGGGGCTACCAGCCGTTGTTCGACGTGATGCCCAAGCCCGCCACGGAGCTGCTGGACACGGTGCTCTCCGGCCGCAAGCGGCTGTCCGCGGCGCTCGACGACTTCATCGGCCAGTACTCCTCCTCCACGCTCGCGGAGACCATCCAGGTCCTGGAGGAGAAGCTCGGCCCCGGTCCGGACCTGCTCCCCGAGCAGGGTGATCTCATGGACTGGGACGAAGTGCGGCGCATGGTGAAGGACGGCTTCGAGTTCGGCGCGCACACCCTGGGACACGTGGTGCTGACCCACGAGCCGATCGAGGTGGTGGAGCGCGAGGTGTGCGAGTCCAAGGCCCTCATCGAGCGCGAGGCCGGCATCACCGTGCGCGACTTCGCCTACTGCAACGGCTGGTACTCGGACGACCTCATCCGCATCCTGGTGCGCAACGGGTTCCGCTCGGCCGTGACCACCGAGGACATGCCCAACCGCATCGGAGGGGATCCCTTCACCCTCAAGCGCAAGGTGCTCTGGGAGAACTTCAGCCTGGGCCTGACGGGTGGGTTCTCGCGGAGCCTCACCGTGTGCCAGCTCGACGACTGCTTCGGGACGCTGGGCATGCGTGAGCCCGTGCCCGGCCGGCGCCCGCAGCGCTTAGCGGTTCCGACTCCCACCAACACCAACACCCTGCGGCTGGACGGCCCGCCGGAGGAGGTGACCTGGTGAACGGGAAACCGGACACCCCCGTGCCCGCGGCACCCGCCGCACCCGCGGTGCCCGCCTCCTCGTTCCTGGGGAAGGCGGGACCCCTGGTTCTCGCCCGGCTGTTCACCGCCGGGCTCACGTTGTCCATTCCACTCGTCCTGGCGCGGGTGTTGAGCCTGGAGGAGTACGGCACCTACTACCAGCTCTTCCTCATCGCCACGACGCTCTACTACGTGCTGCCCTTCGGGGTGGTGCAGAGCCTCTACTACTTCCTGCCCCGGTCCGAGGAGAAGCGGCCCTGGCTGGGGCAGACGTTGCTCTTCATGTCCGCCGCCGGGGTGGTGGCCGCGGGCTTCGTGTGGGCGCTGCTCGGGCCCGTGGCGAACCACTTCGACAACCCGGCGCTGCTCGCGCACCGGGGGACGCTCGCGGCCTACACCGCCTTCCTGCTCGGCTCCTTCCCGTTGGAGATCTCCCTCACCAGCCAGGGCCGCACGAAGCAATCGGCGCTCGCCTACCTGGTGTCGGATGCCCTGCGCGCGGCCTCCATGGTGGTGCCGTGCCTGCTGGGCTTCGGCCTGCACGGGATGATGCTGGCGGTGGCGGGCTTCGCCTTCATTCGCTACCTGGCCGCCTGGGTGGTGGTGCCCCGGGGGACGAGCGGTCCGCTGCTGCGCCCGGGGCTGTGGCGCCAGCAGCTCGTCTACGCGGCTCCGTTCGGCGCGGCGATGGCGCTCGCCATCCCCCAGCAGAACGCCCACCTCTACATGGTGGCGGGCGCGGTGGCCCCGGCGCTCTATGCCCTCTACCGCGTGGGGTGCTTCCAGCTCCCGGTGGTGGATCTGCTCTACACGCCCACCAGCGAGGTCCTCATGGTGCGCCTGGGTGAGCTGGACAAGCAGGGGCGCCTGGAGGAGGGCGTGGTGGCCTTCCGCGAGGCCGCGGGCAAGCTGGCCTTCGTCTTCCTGCCCTTCGCCGCGTTCCTCTTCGCCGCGGCCCCCGAGTTCATCGGGGCCCTCTTCGGCGCGAAGTTCCTCCCGGCCGTTCCCATCTTCCGGGTGAGCGTGGTGGGCGTGGTGCTCGCCATCCTTCCCATGGACGGTGTGCTGCGTGCCCGCGGGCACACCCGCGCCATCTTCCTGTCGTACCTGCTCAAGGCGGTGGTGACGGCGCCACTCGTCTGGTTCGGCGTGAAGTGGTTCGGGATGATGGGCGGCGTCGTGTCCTGGGCCGTGGCCGAGGTGGTGGGCAAGGGCGCGCTGCTCGTCCGCGTGCCCGCGGCACTGTCCACTCCCGCACGGACCCTGCGCATCCGGGACATCATTCCCTGGCGCGAGCTGGGCAAGGCGTCACTGGCGGCCGTGGCCGCCGCGGCGAGCGTCTTCCTGTTGCGCGTCGCCCTGGTGCACGCCTGGAGCGGTCTGCCCGAGGGCCTCGTCTGGAGGGCCCTGCCACTCGCGGTGGCCGGCGCGCTGTTCGCCATGGGCTATGTGGGGGTGCTGTACGCCACGGGGGTGAGGCCCCTGCGGCTGCTCGGCGGCCTACGCGCTCGTCGCGCGGCGTGATCGCAAGGCATCGGACTTTCGGACATATGGACAGTGGACGGTGCGGGGCCCAGGGGGGTCCCGCCCTGGAAGGCCGGTACCTAGCTTGGGAAACCGTTCAACCAGGGGAGAGGCGTGATGGGCATCGATGCGATGACGTTGTACAGGATGGGGCGCAAGCTTTACCTACGGGGTGTCCCCGTATTGCCTGCCGTGCTGCGCAAGGCCATCCACTTCCTGCACGGCTCCTACATCCCGGTCGAGGCTGAAATCGGCGAGGGGACGCAGATGGGCTACGGCGGCATGGGCATCGTCATCCACAAGGATGCGCGCATCGGCCGGCACTGCCTCATCTCCCACCAGGTGACGATTGGTGGACGCTCGGGGCTCAAGGATCTGCCGGTCATCGGCGACTATGTGCGCATTGGCGCGGGCGCGAAGATCCTGGGCAACGTCCGCATCGGGGATTTCGCCGTCATCGGTGCCAACGCCGTGGTGGTGAGGGATGTGCCCCCAGGCACGGTGGTGGGTGGCATTCCGGCGCGGGAGATCCGCAAGGATCCGGATCCGCTCGCCGCCTACGAGCGCGAGATGGGACTGCGCCCACCGGTGCGGCGTCCCGAGGCGGTGCCGTCCGTTCCTCCGCCGGCATCCGCCGCGCGGTAGTCAGGGGGAGAGCCGCGCATGAGAGTGCTCCTCGTTGGAGACTATCCGCCACCCCACGGTGGCGTGGCCGTGCACGTCCAGCAGCTCCATGGGTACCTGCGCGAGCGCGGGGTGGAGACGGTGGTGCTGGACATCGGGAAGGGAGGGCGGCCGGCTCCGGACGTCATTCCCGTCCGGACGCCGACGCAGTATGGCAAGAGGCTCGCGGGCTTCCTCCGCGAGGGGTGGACCGTCCACGTCCACACCAGCGGCAACAACCCGAAGTCCTGGATGCTCGCCGCCACCGCCGGGGTGAGGGCGCCACGCTCCCCGCGCGTCATCACGCTGCACTCGGGGCTGCTGCCGGAGTACCTGGCCGCCTCCGTGTCGCGGCGGGCCTTCGCGCGGGTGGCGCTGGCCGGCTACTCGCGCGTGGTGGCCGTGTCCGAGGCGGTGCGCGATGCGCTCGCGCGCTGCGGCGTTCCGGAGGAGAAGCTCGTGGTGTACCCGGCCTTCTGTGGCTCGCAGGTGCGGCCGGGGTCCGTGACGCAGGCGGTGCAGGAGGCGCGCATCCGCCGCCGGACGCTGCTGGCCATGGCGCACCATCCCTCTCCCGTCTACGGCCGGGGGCTGATGTTCCGCGCGCTGCGGATGCTCGCCAACGAGCTGCCCGGCGTGGGGCTCGCCGTCTTCGGGCCGGGGACCCGCTCGGAGGCGTTCCTGCGCGATGCGCGTGAATGCCAGGTCGAGGAGCTCCTCGAGGACATGGGCGAGCTGGAACATTCGCAGGCGCTGGCGCTGATCTCGCGCTGCGATGCCTTCGTGCGGCCGACCACGCACGACGGCGATGCCATCTCCGTGCGCGAGGCGCTCGCGCTCGGCGTGCCATGCGTGGCCAGTGACGTGTGCGGGCGGCCCCATGGGACGTACACCTTCCGCGCGGGCAACGCGGTGGACCTGGCGGATCAGGTGCACCGCGCGCTCGAGCACGGGCCCGCACAGGTGGTGTCACCGGACGCGGGTCCGGTGCTGCTGAAGCTGTACGGCGAGTTGTCGCAACCGGTGGTTCTGGGTGGAGGCGAGACACATGCGGCGCAGTGAGGAAATGGATCTGGCCCGCCGGGCCCTGCGTGGCAGGGACCTGGTGGTCTTCTCGAACGATTGGGATGGGGATCCGCTGTCCAAGGTCCACATCATGCGGATCCTCTCCCGGGACAACCGGGTCCTCTGGGTGAACAGCATCGGGAACCGGGCGCCCAAGGCCAATGCGCACGACGTGAAGCGCATCTGGAAGAAGCTGTCCTCGTTCACCGAGGGCATCCGCGAGGTGGAGCCCAACCTCTTCGTGCTCGCCCCGCTGGCGGTGCCGTTCTACGGCTCGGAGGCGGTGCGCGCCTTCAACCGCACGCTGCTGCGGGCCCAGGTGCTGCGCGCCATGCGGCGGCTGCACTTCAAGCGGCCCATCTCCTGGTCCTTCCTGCCGGCCTCGGCGCCGGTGTCCGGGCGGCTGGGCGAGGAGTTCGTCGTCTATCACTGCGTGGACGAGTTCTCCGCCTTCAGCGACACCAACGGGCGGCACATCGCGGAGCTGGAGGAGCAGCTGCTGCGCCGGGCGGACCTGTGCATCACCTCGGCGGACCGGCTCCGGGACAACAAGGTGCGCGTCAACCCGAACACGGTGCTGGTGCGCCACGGCGTGGACTTCAACCACTTCGTGAAGGCGTGTGATCCGTCCACGCCCATTCCGGAGGACATCGCGAAGCTGCCCAGGCCCATCTTCGGCTTCTTCGGGCTGGTGGCGGACTGGGTGGACCTGGAGGCCATCGCCGCGACGGCGCGGGCGCACCGCGAGGGCTCGGTGGTGGTGATCGGCAAGGTGGCGCCGGACGTGGATCCGTCGGTGCTGACGGCCGAGCCCAACGTCCACATGCTCGGGCGCAAGGCGTACTCGGAGCTGCCGGGCTACTGCCGCGCCTTCGACGTGGCGCTCATGCCCTTCAAGGTGAACGAGCTCACGCTCAACGCCAATCCGCTGAAGGTGCGCGAGTACCTGGCGGCGGGCCTGCCCGTGGTGTCCTCGGACATCCCCGAGGTGCGCAAGGTGGGTCTGTGCAAGCTGGCGAGCGACACCGAGGACTTCGTCCGGAAGGTGGACGAGTGTCTGGCCGAGGGCGCTGGCCCCTCCCGCGAGCGCGCCGAGCGCATCCGCCACGAGAGCTGGGAGGCCAAGGTGGAGGAGATCCGCGGCTTCGTGGGCGAGGCCATGGTCAAGGCCGGACGGAGCCTGTAACCGTCCGCTCCCGGCGTCCCGCCCGCCGTGGTTCGGGTGGGTCGCAGGGAACCCTCACTCACGGGTGTATCCCTGGTGGGGCACTGTTGATAGGAGCAGGTCCCCCCGCATCGGGTCCGGTGTGGACCTGCCCCCTATGAGCGCCGCGCGTTTCTTCATTTTCGACGATTCTCTCTGGCCGTTGCTCACCGTCCGGATGGTCGGAGAAGCGACGAGCCGGCACTTCGACGAGTTCCTGGACATCTCGCTGTCCTACCTGCATCGGCGGGAGCCCCATGTCGTCGTCACCGACATGCTCCGGGGCGGAATGATGTCGCCCAGGCTGCGCCACCGGCTGCACGAGTGGATGAAGTGCCACGAGCAGCTCTTCCGGGAGACGCTGATCGGCGAGGCCTTCGTCCTCGACTCCCCGTTCCTCCGGCTGGGGTTGAGCATCCTCTTCCATCTGCGGCAGCCGCCTTGCCCCTACTTCATCGACGCTCGCGTGGAGCCGGCGTTCGCGTGGGCCGCCGATCAGCTGGAGAACGTGGGCCAGAGGGATGCCGCGGAGCGTGTCCGACAGCACTTCGGCTTGCTTCCGTCGAGGCATCGCCTCAGTTAACTGCCCTCGACATGAGTACCCGGCGTCTGCTCGAACACGCGAAGGAGGTTGCCCGGTTCGCCCCGGTCCGGCCGGCGGTGAAGGCCGGATTCCGAGCGGCGATCGCCAGCATCCTCCCCCTGCTGGTGGCCAGTGGCTTCCATCTCTCCGAAGCCCTCTGGCTCAGCGTGGGCGGCTTCAACACCTCCTTCGCCGACAAGGGCGGCTCGTACCGCTCTCGCGCGATCAGCATGGGGGCGGTGGCCCTCACCGGGGTGCTCTCGGTCTTCGTGGGGGGACTGGCCGGCGGCCATCCCGCCCTGGCCATCCCGGTGGCCCTGGTCTGGGTGACGGCGTGCAGCTACGCGGGGGTGTACGGACCCACGGCGGGCTTCGTGGGCAACATCGCGGCGAGCGCCTTCGTCATCTCCCTGGGCCTGCCCGCCTCCAGTCTCCTCGAGGCCCTGACGCGCGTGGGCTTCCTGCTGGTGGGAGCCCTCTGGGCGATGCTGCTCTCGCTCGTCCTCTGGCCGATCCGGCCCTATCGGCCCGCGCGATTCGCCGTCGGCCGCTGCTTCCGGGCGTTGGCGGACTTCGCGGGAGAGGTGGGGCGTCTGTCCATCAGGGGCGACAGCGCGGCCTGGCAGGCGCTGATCCAGGGCCATCACGGGAGGATCCGCGAGCTCCTGGAGGAAGCCCGGAGCACCCTGGCCGCCATCCGCCGGGGGCGCCAGGAGAGCGGGCGAGGGGAGCGGCTGCTGGTCCTGTTCCAGGTCGCGGACACGACGTTCGGGGTGGTGATCGCCCTGGCCGACGTGATGGAGAGCCTGTCGCACGGCACCGGGGTCCGTCCGGCCCAGGACGCGGTGGAGCGCGCTCTCGCCGCCTACTCCCGGACGCTCCAGGAGCTCGCGCGCATCGTCGAGACGGAAGGCCACGCCAGGCAGTTGCCCTCGCTGGATTGGGGCGCGGAGGCGCTTCGGGAAGCGATCGCCCGGACCGAGGCCGCCGAGGGCGCCCAGGCCATGCGGGTCATCGACCGGGCACAAGCCCTCCACGCGGCCCGGTTGCTGGCGCGGCTCCGGGAGTTCGCGGGGGTCGCGGTGGAGACGGCCGCGAGCCTCGCGGACGATCGTCCCGCCTCTTTCGGACAGGCCCTGCTGGGAATCGATCTGGCCGAGCGCAAGCGTCCGTTCCTCGGGCCGCTGCGGGAGAACCTCTCGAGTGACTCGGTGGTGCTGCGGCACGCGCTCCGGGTCGGCGTCACCACGGCGATCGCGGTCTGGCTCACGGCGCGCTTGCAGCAGAGCTACGGCTATTGGGTCACGATCACCGTGCTCACCATCATGATGCCGTACACCGGCCCGACCTTCCTCAAGGGGTTGCAGCGGGTGGTGGGGACGGTGGTGGGGGGCGTCCTCGCCGCGGTGGTCGCCGCCTGGCTGCATGATCCGCACGCGATCTCCGTGCTGGTGTTCTTCACCGCCGCCATCAGCGTGGCCGTCATCTCGGTCAACTACGGGCTCTACACCGTCTTCCTCACGATCACCTTCGTGCTCCTGGCCGAGGTGGGCAGCGGAGACTGGAGCCTGGCCCGGGTGCGGATCATCAATACCCTCATTGGCGGGGCGTTGGCGTTGGCGGGGACCTGGTTGCTGTGGGAGCGGCCCGAGAAGGAGCGTTTCCCCGCGCAGCTCGCGGCGGCGCTGCGGGCGGATCGCGAGTACTTCCGGCAGGTGTTCTCCGCCTGGCTGGGAGACTCGAAGGGGCAGGATCCGACGTTCGGCGAGGCACGACGGAAGATGGGCCTGGCGACCATCAACGCGGAGGCCTCCTTCCAGCGGCTGCTCTCCGAGCCACGAAGGCGGACGGAGCCGCTCGAGCCCCTGATGACCCTGCTCGCCTATACCCGCCGCTTCTCGGCGGCGGTGATCGCCTTCTCGACGCACAACGAGCGGGCGCCGGAGCGGGTCCGGTCCCTCCTGGCGCGCTTCGCGACGACCACGGAGCATGTCCTGGAGGACCTGGCGGATGCGGTGGCCCAGGGGCGGACGCCGGCGCCGCTGCCCGATTTCGCCGGGCTCCTCGCGGGGGAGGGGGCCACCACCGGGGGCGAGGCGGCCCCGGGCGTGGGGGAGCCGTTGCTACAGGCGCAGCTCGAGCGGGTGGTGCGGCAGCTCACCGTCCTCCATGGTGCCGCGTCGCGGAGGAGCCCTGTCGCGGAAGAGCACTCCGAGCAACGCGGAGCGCTCTCGGGCGGCTACCAGTAGCGGCGTGGCGGCGCGACGGGCTGGGCCGGCGGCGCGGACACGGGCTCGAGCATGCCGCAACCGAGCAGCCGCTCGACGGCGGCCTTGACCTCCTTCGCGCTGGCGCAGTCCTCGAGGTTGCGCGTCACCTCGGAGATCGTCCGCTCTCCCAGCCCGAACTCCACGAGGAAGAGCCCATCCTCGGAGGAGAGGCCGCGGGGCTCGCTCCATGAGTCCCGGTCCGCGTCGAACTGCGCACGTCCCATCCCCGCTCGAGACTTCTCGACCATGAGGGAATACGCCGATACGGCCTCGTTGCCTTTCGAGGAGAGCTTGAACTTCTGCGCGCGTCCGAAGCGGATCCGCTCCGAATTCTCGTCCTTCATGGTGCTGCCTCCATGGCAACTCTTCGTCACACGGCCGAAGCCCGGAGGCCGGAGGCCGGAGCCCATCGGGAGCGCGGCCCTTGTCGTGTGTCACGTTTCAAGGTCGATGCCTAGGGGGCTTTGCGAAATGAGAGCCCCCATGTTGTACGGCCAATGGGCCAACCAATGGCCGCGGGTGTCCATTTCGGGGCTCTTGCCGGGGAAACGCGGTGCGATGGGGGATACGGATTCGCACGCGAAGTGCGTGGACCGGGGTTCCCCCTCGCCTCAGGATGGCGCTGCCCCGCTTTATGACTCCTGAATCCCTTTCGGCCCCGAGTGCCGCGTCCGCCGTTCTTCCCACCCCCGTGCCTTCGCTGTCGGCCCGCGTCGGGTGGGCGGCGCCGCTGATGATGACGTTCGCGCGGCTGGTGCTCGCCTATGTCGCGCACGGGGTGACCGCCGCGGTGCTCGCCGCCTCGGGTCACGCCGAGCCGTGGCAGGCCGCCATCCGGTGGTGGACGGTGTATGGCTCGCTCATCGACGCCGGGTGCCTGGTCCTGCTGGCCATGCTCACGCGCCGCGAGGGCCGGAGCATCCGCGATCTCGTGGGCTTCGACCGGACCCGTCTCGGGAGGGACCTGTTGATCGCGCTCGGCCTGCTCCTGGGGCTCGGCCTGGTGGGTTTCGTGGGCGGTATGGGGACGAGCCTGTTGCTCTATGGCAATCCCCACCATGCTCCGCCCATGGGCGGGCTTCCCACGTGGGCCATGGTCTACAGCATCGCGATCTGGCCACTGCTCTGGGGCTTCACCGAGGAGACGACGTACAACGGCTACGTCCTGCCCCGACTGCGTGCCCTCAGTGGCCACTCCTGGATGGCGGTGGCGATCGTCTCCTTCGGCTGGGCGGCCCAGCACATCGCGCTGCCGGCCATGTTCGACGGGCGCTTCATGCTGTATCGCTTCCTGTCCTCGCTGCCGATCGCGCTCCTGGCGGCCACGTTCTACCTGCGCACCGGACGGCTCGTGCCGCTCATCGTCGCGCATGCGGCCATCGACATCCTCGCGCCCGCGAGCGTCATGTTCGCCCCGCCGCACAGTTGAAGGATGCCGAGCCTGCGGTGCGGGCCATCCAGCGGGGAGTACAAAAAGTTCAGCATGCCAGCAGTGGGTCTGGTTCCCACGGTGTGTCCTTCCATGGGAACACCTCTCGTATTCGAGACGGGGTTTCCCGCCCACATTCAACCCCCCCATCACGCCTGCCCGCCTGCCTAATCATCTGCTTGACACTCCCTCACGCTGCGGATTAGTTAGTTTGCCGTCACTAACTTATCTCGGGGCGATGAACTGTCCCTCCCAGAGTGGAGGGGTGGGGCGCACGGGAGCACAGGTATGCAGAAGCTTCATCGACATGGCAGGACGGGCAGTGTCCCGACGTTCAAGGTGCTGGTGGCGGGCGGACTGGTGCTGACGCTGGGCGCGGGCTGTGGCTCGCGGTCGGACGCCGCGGCGGCCAAGAATGGCGCAGCGCAGCAAGCCGCGGCACAGGAGGCCCCGGTGAAGGCGGACACCGTGCAGGTGGGGGAGGCGAAGGTTCCGCGCTACCTCACGCTCACGGGGTCGCTGACGGCCTACGAGGACTCGGACGTGGCGGCCGGCGCCGCGGGCAAGGTCCTGTCCGTGCACGTCGAGCGTGGCTCGGTGGTGAAGAAGGGCGACGTGCTGGTGCGGCTGGATGCGCGCGCCTCCGCGGCGAGCCTCGAGGAGGCCCGGGCCCAGGTGGAGCTGGCCAGGTCGCAGCAGGCGCTGGCCAACGCGGACTGCGAGCGCAACGAGAAGCTCTTCGGCAGCGGCACCATCTCCACGGCCGATCATGATCGCGCCCAGGCCCAATGCCGCAACGCGGCGGCGCAGCTCGCCTCCGCCAACGCGCGCCTGTCGATGCTGGAGCTGAACGTGTCGGATGCCACCATCCGCGCTCCCTTCGACGGCGTGGTGTCCGAGCGCGTGGTGTCCGTGGGCGAGTACGTCCGCCAGGACTCGAAGGTGGTGACGCTGGTGGCGTTGGATCCGCTGCGGCTGTCGCTCACCGTTCCGGAGTCCTCGGCGTCCTTCATCCGGAAGGATCAGGCGGTGGAGTTCACCCTCACGGCGGCGCCGGACGTGGTGCACAAGACGAAGGTGTCCTTCGTGGGCCCGGGCCTGCGCAGCGGCACGCGGGACCTGGTGGTGGAGGCGCTCGTCCCGAACAAGGACCGTTCGCTGCTGCCGGGCCAGTTCGCCACCGCGAAGGTGCAGCTGGGCGAGCAGCAGTTGCCGGTGGTGCCGCGCACCGCGGTGTTGGAGGACGGTGCGCGCCGCAAGCTCTTCGTGGTGAGCGATGGGCGGCTGGAGGAGCGGTTCATCCAGGTGAGCGAGTCCGCGGCGGATTCGCTGGGCGTGATGGCAGGCGTTCGCGTGGGCGAGCGCGTGGTGGCGGTTGCTCGCGAGGACCTGCGCGACGGCCAGAGGCTGCAGTAGGCGAGGGCTCCGCACATGCAATGGCTCGCGAGTATTTGTGTCCGTAAACCCGTCTTCGCGTCGGTCATCATCCTGTTGATCTGCGTGGTCGGTGCCGCCGGCTACTTCAAGCTCAACGTCGACCGTTTCCCCAAGGTCGACTTCCCG
This sequence comes from Archangium violaceum, assembly GCF_016859125.1. NCBI lineage: Bacteria > Pseudomonadati > Myxococcota > Myxococcia > Myxococcales > Archangiaceae > Archangium > Archangium violaceum. Next base: position 8,769,024 of record NZ_CP069338.1, read on the forward strand.
GCCGTGGTGGTGATGACGGCCCTCCCGGGCGCCGCTCCCGAGGAGATGGAGACGGACGTCACCGAGAAGGTCGAGGAGGCGGTCAACACCATCTCCGGTATCGACGAGATGACCTCCACCACCACCGAGGGCAGCAGCATGGTGGTGATCTCCTTCGTCCTGGAGAAGGACATCGACGTGGCCGTGCAGGAGGTGCGCGACCGCATCAATCAGATCGCCTACGAGCTGCCCAAGGACGTGGAGACGCCGCTGGTCCAGAAGTTCGATCCGGACTCCGTGCCGGTCGTCATCCTGTCCGTGCAGGCGCAGCGGCCCGTGCGGGAGATCACCGAGTACGCGGATCGCGTGCTGCGCCGCAGGCTGGAGACGGTGCCGGGCGTGGGGCAGGTGTCCATCGTGGGTGGCCGCAAGCGCCAGGTGAACGTGTGGATGGACCCGGCGAGGATGAGGGCGGCGGGCGTGAGCGCGGCCCAGCTGCAGATGGCGCTGGCCGGGCAGAACATGTCGCTGCCCGGTGGCAGCATCGAGACGGGCCCGCAGCGGCTCACCCTGCGTCTGCGTGGACGTGTCACCAGCGTGGAGGAGCTGGGCGAGCTCGTGCTGCGCGAGAGCAACGGCCACATCCTGCGCGTGAAGGACGTGGCGCGGGTGGAGGACGGAGAAGTGGAGGCCGATACGGCCGCCGTGCGTGACGGAAAGTCCGCGGTGCTGCTGTCCATCCGCAAGCAGTCCGGTGAGAACACCGTGGCGCTCGTGGACGAGGTGCGCCGGCGCGTGTCGGAGCTGAGCACATCGCTGCCGCCGGGCTACACGCTGGAGGTGGTGCGCGACAACTCGGAGACCACCCTCACGGCCGTCCACGCGGTGCAGGAGCACCTCATCCTGGGTGGCATCTTCGCCGCACTGGTGGTGCTGCTGTTCCTCGGAAGCTGGCGCAGCACCATCATCTCCGCGCTCGCCATTCCCACGTCCATCATCGGCACCTTCGCGGTGATGAGCATGCTGGATCTCAACCTCAACACCATCAGCCTGCTGGCGCTCGCGCTGGCGGTGGGTATCGTCATCGACGACGCCATCGTGGTGCTGGAGAACATCCACCGCTTCATCCACGAGAAGAAGCTCAAGCCCTTCCCGGCCGCCATCCTGGCCACGAAGGAGATCGGCCTCGCGGTGCTCGCGACCACGCTGTCGCTGCTCGCGGTGTTCCTGCCGGTGGCCTTCATGGGCGGTATGCCCGGACGCTTCCTGAGCAGCTTCGGCCTGACGATGGGCGCGGCCATCGCCGTGTCGCTGCTGGTGTCCTTCACCCTCACGCCCATGCTGTGCGCGCGCTGGCTGGTGGGGGGCTCGGCGGCCCCCGAGCATGGTGGCCACCGCAAGCCCCTGCTCGAGCGCATGACCGACGTCATCTACATGCCCCTGGAGCGCGCCTATGAGCGCTCCCTGCGCTGGGTGATGGCGCACCGCTGGGTGGCCGTCGTGGCCTCGGTGGTGACGCTCGGCTCGTGCGGTCCCCTCATGGGGGCGGTGCCCAAGGGCTTCCTCCCCAAGAGCGACGAGGCCCAGTTCCAGGTGAACGTCCGCATGCCGGAGGGCACCAGTATGGATTCCACCCTCCTGGTCGCCGAGCGTGTCGCCCGGGAGATGCGCGAGAAGGTTCCGGAGGTCACCTCCACGCTCGTCACCATCGGTGACAGCGCGGACAAGTCCCCCAACGTGGCCGGCATCTTCGTGAAGATCGTCAACCCGGATCAACGCGAGGCCAGCCAGGACGACATCATGAACCGGGTGCGCGAGGAGATCACCTCCAAGATGCCCAAGGAGTACCGGGTGAGCGTGTCCAACGCGCCGCTGTTCGGCGGCGCTGGCACGCAGGCCGCGGTCCAGTTCGTGGTGACGGGTCCCGAGTTCGACGAGCTGGGCAAGCAGGCCACCCTCCTGCTGGACAAGATGAAGCAGATCCCCGGCGTGGTGGACGCGGACAGCAACCTCATCATCGGCAAGCCCGAGGTGAGCGCGTACATCGACCGTTCGCGCGCCGCGGACCTGGGCGTGCAGGTGCCCGACGTGGCCACCACCATGCAGATGGTGGTGGGCGGTCTCGATGTCTCCACCTACGTGGAGAACGGCAACCTGTACGATGTGCGGCTGCGCGCCGAGCCCGCTTCGCGCGACGACGTGGACGCCCTGTCGCAGATCACCGTCCCCTCCGCCCGGCTCGGGTCCGTGCCCTTGACGGACGTGGTGAAGCTGCAGCGCGAGGAGGGCCCTTCGCAGATCAACCGCATGAACCGCCAGCGGCAGATCATGCTCTCGGCCAACACCGCGCCGGGCGCCAGCACGGGCCAGGTCGTGGCGGAGTTCGAGCGCATCATCGCGGAGACGAAGCTGCCGGCCGGTTACGAGGCGAAGCCCGCGGGTCAGTCCCGCGAGATCGGCCGTACGGTGGGCAACTTCGCCCTGGCCTTCGGTCTGGCCTTCGTCTTCATGTACCTGATCCTCGCCGCGCAGTTCGAGTCGTGGATCCACCCCATCACCATCCTCCTGTCGCTGCCCCTCACGGTGCCCTTCGCGCTGGTGTCGCTGCTGATCTTCAAGCAGTCGCTCGACATGTACTCGATGCTGGGTCTGCTGGTGCTCTTCGGCGTGGTGAAGAAGAACTCGATTCTTCAGGTGGACCACACCAACCAGTTGCGGCATGAAGGGTTGCCGCGACTGGAGGCCATCGTTCGCGGAAGCAAGGACCGGTTGCGCCCCATCCTAATGACCACGCTGTCCTTCGTGGCGGGCATGATTCCGCTGCTGCTGTCCAAGGGCGTGGGCGCGAGCTTCAACCAGGCCACCGCCGGCGTGGTGGTGGGTGGCCAGACCCTGTCGCTGGTGCTCACGCTGTTGGTGACGCCGGTGGCCTACTCGCTGTTGGATGACGTGTCGGCGTGGTTCAAACGCAAGTTCGGCTCCAAGCGCTCGCCGGAGGAGACGGGCGAGGCCGAGGTGGCCCGAGCCTATGGCGGCGACACGCTCGCGGAGCTGCGCCCGGCACACACTGAGGAGGCGGCATGATTGCCCTACTCGCACTGACACTCACCGTGAGCACCGCGGCGCCGGTGCTCACGTTGGACGAGGCGCTCCAGGCGGCTCGTCAGAACAACCTCGACATCCAGGTGGCGCGCGCCCGCCTGGCGCAGTCCCGATTGCTGACCAACAGGGCGTGGGCCGGCTACCTTCCCACGATCACGGTGGGCGGCAGCTACACCCGCAACTCCACGGAAGCGGCCGTGTCGTTTCCGGGGGTTCCCGAGGAGATCGTCATCCAGCCGTACGATCAGCTCGCCGGCCGGGCCGAGGTGCGGCAGGCGATCATCGCTCCGACGTTGTGGCCCGCCATCCGCAACGCGGGCATCTCCGAGGACGTGGCGGAGCTGACCACGGAGAACGTGCGCCGGGAGGTCCTCTTCGGCGTGGCCCAGGCCTACTTCGGTGCCGCGAGCTACCAGGAGGCCATCCGCGCCGCGGAGTTCCTGCTGGAGGTGAACAAGGCGCGCGAGGCGGACACGCAGAAGCGCTTCGACGCGGGCACGGTGACGAAGGTGGCGCTCCTGCGCGCGCAGCTGGACCGGGCGCGCGCCGAGCAGGATCTGGTGCGGGCGCGCAACTCCTACCTCTCCGCGAAGCTGGCGCTCTCCACGCTCATCCTGCGGGAGGGGGACTTCACGCTGGAGCTGCCGCCGGTGCCGCAGGTGCCGTCCGAGGACGTGGATCTCGTCAAGCAGGCGCTGGAGCAGCGGCCGGACGTGGCCGCCGCGCGGCGCAACGTGGATCTGGCGGTGGGTCGCCGGACGGGCGCGTGGTTCGCCTATGCCCCCTCCGTGGGGTTCTCCGGTCTCTATCAGATCAGCAATGCCGCGGGCTTCACGGGGCAGAACGACATCTGGTCGCTGACGCTGAGCGCGCAGTGGACGCTGTGGGATGGCGGTCTGCGGGAGATCAGCCTGCGCGAGGAGTCCGCTCGCGTGGCCGAGGCCACGGCCCAGCAGAAGCAGGCGGAGCTGCGCGCCGTGGAGGAGGTCTCCCGCTCCCGGCTGGACTACGAGAGCGCCAAGGCGAACCTGTCCAAGGCCGAGGAGGCCCTGGCGCTGGCGCGTGAGACGCAGCGTCTCACGGAGATCAGCTTCAAGGCGGGCGTGGCCACCTATCTCGAGGTGGCGGACGCCAACGCCGCGCTGACGAACGCCGAGGTGGGCGCCATCTCCGAGCGCCTGCAGACGTCGCTCGCGGCCCTGCGGTTGCTCCGGGCCGCCGGCCTCTTCACGGCGGCGACCGACTGAGAGGGCCACACGGCCCTCGTGCCGGGGGCCCCGCTCCGAGTGGGCGGGGCCCTCAGTCCCAGGACAGCTCGTATTCGTGGTCGAGCAATGACGTCGAGTGGACGTGCACCGTCAGCCCCCGCACCCGGGCGGCTTCGAACGAGCCCTGCAGGGAGCCCTCCGTGTACGCGGCGGGGAGGAACTGGCGGGTGATGCGCACGAGGGCCTTGTTGAATCCCACCCAGCGGACCGTGCACTCCCCCGAGCTCGTGTTCATCCGGTGGGCCACTGGCAGCGTGTCGACCAGCCGCCGGGGATCCGAGAAGATGGTTCGCAGCATGAGGGCTCCCATCCGGGACGTGGTGAAGCTCCTCGCCGACACGTAGCCCATCTGCCGCATGACCTCGTCGAAGCTCCGGGCTTCGCCACTCAGGTGCCTCGCCCCGGCGTAGGACACCTGCAGCATCCTGCTGAAGGGGTAGTTGAAGAGGTCCATGAACCGCTTCTCCTGGCTCTGGGCCAGGCAGTGCTGGACCGCGGGCTCGCCCCCCAGTTGCCGCACGGCCTCGAGCACGCCGTTGATGAAGAGTCCGCGCGTGGTGTCCTCTGGCGTCGCCAGTGCCAGCCGTTGTCGCAGATCCTCCTCGGAGCCGATTGGCCAGGAGCCGCCTGCTCCATCCCCCGTTGAATGATTCACGCCCCCGAGTGTGCCTCCCGGTTTCCCGTTCGCGCCACCCCGGGTTCGCTCGAGTGTGTCGCTGGTTACGATTCCGTGGGCGGGGAGGGCGTTCGACCCGTGATGACGTCCTCGATGCGGGCATGACGGCGCACCAGCCGCGCGTAGTCCGAGGGGCGGATCTCACGCTGCTCCATCGTGCGGAGCAGCTCCTCCCTCGCGGCCAGGTAGTCCGCCGCCGGCAGTCCGCAGGTCTGCTCCAGGAGCCGCGCCGCCTCGTCCTCGGGCAGCGTGAGGGGAATGCCCAGCCGCTCGTGCATGCGCCGCCGCAACTGGCGTGCCAGCTCTGGCACCAGCTCGCGCTCCACCTTCGAGCGCCGCGCCAGCCACCCCAGGGAGCGGACGTACTCCAACGCCGAGCGGTGTTTCTCCACCACCTGGGGCCGGGGAGGGCCGAAGCGTGTCCCACGCGACACTGTGTAGAGCAGTCCCACCACCAGTCCCTGCGCCACGAACACCCACAGGGCCCGGGCCGATGGGCGCTCCTGCTTCGGGAGCACGCCGTGGTGGTACTCGTCGAAGGCGAGGGGTCCACGAGCCGCCAGCGCCTCCCAGAAGCGCAGGTTGTCCAGCAGCTCCAGCCGCCGGTTCTCCGCCAGGTCCACGCCCGCCGCCACGTACACCTCGCCGCGGCCCTCGGGCATGCGCCACAGCACCGCCGCTCCATGCGCGCCCGCGAGCGGCACCGCCTCCGGTCGCTCCACCGTGAGGCCCTGGTCCAGCGACACACGGAATCGCTCCAGGCCTCGCGCCGCGCCCACGGGCACCCAGACGCGCACCGTCGTCCCGGAGAGATCCGTCTCCTCGGGGGGCAGCCCCTCGGAGTCCGGCGGCGGCAACGGGCCCTCGGAGAGCCGCAGCCAGTCATCCAGGGGCCGCTGCCGCGTCTTCGCGTCCCGCGGTGCGAGGTAGACGAGTGTCCCTCCCTGGGAGACCCACTGGCGCAGCGCCTCGGCCTCGGCCTCCGTCACGGGCCGCTTCGTGGGCGCGGCGACCACCACCGTCCGCACGTCCTCGGGAATCCCTGGCCCGTCGAAGGACTCCCGCAGCGCGGACACCGGCGCGCCCGACTCCTGGAGGTACAGGTACAGCGCCCGGAGCCCCAGGGGCCCCGGGTTGTCCACCGAGGGCAGTGTCGTCGGAGGGGGCGGTGACTGGTTCACCGCGAGTCCCAGCGCGAGCGCCAGCGCCACCAGTACGCCATAGAAGGCCGCGGTCCGAAGGTTCCTCATGCCGCCGCTCCCGCCAGGCCCTGGTGGAGCCGCTCCACCTCGTCCACGAAGCGCGCGGCGTCCTCGGAGGGCACCGGCTCGAGCGAGTAGAAGGCCCGGTCGTACCAGCGCACCAGCCGCTCCACCTCTCCCGTGAGCTGCGCGGAGGCGCCTCGCCCGGGCAGCTCGCCCACCAGCTCGCGGTTCGTCTTCACCCGGTCCGGCCGCGCCAGCCGCTTCGCCTCCAGCGAGGACAGCAGGGCCAGCAGCCCCTCCCGGATGGCATCCCGGGGTTGGGCTCTCAACGCCGTCCTCGCCCGCGCCAGGTGCTCACCCGGGGTGTCGAGCCGCAGCGCTCCCGCCGGGCCCGTGTCCGTGTCCACGCTCGCCCCCCGCCGCGCCGGTCCCCGCTTCCAGTGACGCAGGCGCAGCACCGCGAAGAGCACCACACCGACTCCCAGCACCAGCACCACCGTCCGCGTGCTCGTCGCGAAGCCCTGGGCCTCCCGCGTCTGCAGCAGCTCCTCCAGCCAGGCCATCAGCATTCGAAAAAACCGCTGGAGCACGTCACCGTTGCGCTGCCTCGCCTGGGCGAACTCGGGCCTCGAGAGGATCTCCTGGAGCCGGGCCCGATCGGAGCGGGGGAGGGGAGTCACCGAGCCCCGCTCCGCCTCGAGCCGGGTGCATGCGCCCTGGATGCGGCCGGCCGCCGTCTCCACGCGCTCCGCGGGGGTCTGGTCGTCCGGCGAGCGCAGGGGCAGGCCTTCCCAACGCGACTCCAGCGCCTCCAGCTCCTCGTCCAGGGCCTCCGGCGCGCGCTCGGCCACCTCCGTGAGCTGCTGGAGCTCCCGGGCGGAGTCTTCACAGGGCAGGGCCGCGAGCCACAGCAGCGCGAGCCCGGATATCACGCGGACACCGCCGGAGCGGTGCGCGTCTCCAGGCGCCGCTCGAGATCCAGCCCCTCCCGGCGCACGCGCATGTCCAGGTAGAGCGTCGCGTAGACGACGAGCCCCAGCGGGTTGAAGATGGCTTGTCCCACCACCTGCACCAGCTCCGCGGGGACGAGGATCGCCTGGGATATCGGGTTGGCCGCGGCGGCCACCGGATCGAGCGGATTGCCAAAGACGAACTGGACGATCAGCGCGGGCAGCCCACACAGGAGGCTCACCCCGATCAGGATGATGGACACCACCGTGACGAGGATCATCGCGCGCACCGTCACACGCCCGGTGAAGCCCGGCTCGACCCGTCCCGAGAGCAGCTCGCCCGAGCGCCGGAAGGCACGCACGGCCGGGAGATCCTCCAGGGCGAACACGGGTGCCAGCAGGGAGAAGCGCAGCAGGTACCAGAGGGCTCCGCCGATCATGCCGAGGACCGCGAGGAGGAGCCCTCCCACCACCAGGAACACGCCGCCCAACCGGGTTCCCGGGCCGCTCGACAGCGAGCCCATCGCCGCGCCCGCGCCGGTCAACACGCCGCCGGGCAGCATCAACAGCAGGGTGACGCCTACGCCCCACAGCAACGACAGGAGGAACGCGCCGGTGAACGGGCCCACGCGCCGCAGCGCGCGCTCGACCCCATCCGCCGGACGCGCGGGCTCGCCGAGCTGTGTCGACACCACGTACCGGGACACCACCAACGTGTTCAGGGAGTAGAGCCAGATGGACACCACCATCACTCCCCCCGCCACCATCAGGAGCTGGGCGTATTCGGCGCCCATGATCCCCAGGTCCCCCTCGCGCGCCGCGTCCTGGAGGGCCAGCTGGTTCCGCCGCGTCGACAGCTGCAGGACCTTGGTGAGGATGTAGGAGACCAGGTTGAAGCCGAGGCTCAGCAGGAACAGCTGCTTGAAGTGCTTGCGCCAGAACGTGGCCGCGCGATCGATGATCTCACCGAGCGCCAGGGGCCGCAGGTCCGAAAGGAGGTTGCTCACGGGCCGCAGCATACCCGCGGCACGGCTGGCTTGCTCGGGGCACCGTGGCGGAGCCGGTGCCCGTTCCCGCGACGGTTGATGACCACGACGGCCAGGGGAGCGGCCGGGGGCCCATCAACCGTCACTCAGGCGGCGGACCTCAGGGGCAGACCGCGTCGCCGTCGTTGGTGGCCAGGCGCAGGTCGGTGACGGTCAGGGTCAGCGCCCCCGAAGTCGTCAGGGCGAGCGGAGACGTCACCGACGCCATGTTCGCGCCCGCGTCACGGAAGCAGCTGAGCTTCACCTTGAGCATGCGGAACTCCGTCGCCGAGCCCTGGGTCAGCAGCCGCGTGATGTCGAGCGAGGCCGGACGCTCGCCGCTCGTCAGCGCCAGCAGTACCGGTGCCGTCGGCGCGCGGTCCAGGCGGTAACGGATGGCGACCGCCATGTCACCCGTGGTCTGACGGCTGAGGTCCACGGCCGGACCGGTGATGGCCACGGTGGCCTGCTGTGTCCCCGACCAGGTCAGGGTGCGGCCATTCTCCTGGGCTCCCGCGTCGACCACCCGGACCGAGACCACGCGGTTGGGGCTCTCCCCGTTGCTCTTCAGCGCGGGGCTCGAGCCGCCCGTGTCCGACACCACCAGCGACCAGGGCTCGGCCACCTTGCCCGAGCCGAAGAACAGATCCGTGCTCGTGGCGGCGACCGTCGGTCCCGGATCCTCCGACAGCATCTCCACCCGGGCGGGTTGGGCGTAGGTCAGGCCATAGCCGTAGGGGAACTGCGGGTCGTAGTTCGCGTCGCCCCGGTTCACCGACGTCTGCATGGCCTTCCTGGGCCAGGAGAAGGACAGCCTGCCGGTGAAGTCGCGCCGGGGCTTGCCGTTCGCGTCGCCAATCAGGACATCCGCCACACCCTCGCCCTGGGTGCCGGGCAGCCACGCGGCCACGAATGCATCCGAGGCGTTGAGCTCCGGGTTCACCCACAGCGGCCGTCCCGACAGGAACACGGACACCACGGGGATGCCCTGGGCCTTGAGCTTCTTGAGCAGGGCCAGGTCGGTCTTGTTTCCCGGCTGGTACTCGACCGTGGCGATGTCGCCCTGGAACTCGGCGTAGGGGTTCTCTCCGAAGACCACGATGGCCACATCGGGCTTCTTCGTGAACGAGCCGTCCACGCTCAACTCGGCGGTGCCGCCGCCGGCCGCCACCGCGTCGCGGATGCCGGCGTAGATGGAATGCGCGTTCGGGAAGTCGCTGTTCGTGTTGCCCGTGCCCTGCCAGGTGATGGTCCAGCCTCCGCACTGCTTGCCGATGTCGTCGGCGGCATCTCCCGCCACGAGGACGCGGGCGGACGACTTGATCGGCAGCACGCCCTCGTTCTTCAGCAGGACGAGCGATCTGGCCACGGCCTCGCGAGCGACGGCCCGGTGCTCGGGGGCGCCGAGCAGCTCGAGCCGGCCCTCCAGCGGGCGCTCCGTGTTGAACAGCCCGGCCTTGAACTTGGCGCGGAGGATGCGGCGCACGGCATCATCCAGGCGCTCCATGGGGATCTCGCCGGCGCGCACCTGGGCGAGCGTGTTGTGGTACAGCCCCTTCCAGCTGTCGGGGGCCATGTACATGTCGAGCCCGGCGATGAGCGCCTGCGGGCAGTTCTCGTTGGTGCTGCCGGGCAGCTGGCCGTGGGCGTTCCAGTCACCGACGACGAAGCCGGTGAAGCCCAGCCGGCCCTTCAGCACGTCCGTCAGCAGCGTCTTGTTGCCGGTGTGCTTGACCCCGTTCCAGCTGGAGAAGGAGGCCATCACCGACAGGATGCCGGCGTTGATGGCCGGGGGATAGCCCGCGGCGTGGATGCGGACGAGCTCCTCCTCGCTGATCTCCGCGTCGCCCTGATCCTTGCCGCCCGAGGTGCCACCGTCGGCGAGGAAGTGCTTGGCCGAGCCGGCGATATGGCCCTGCGCCAGCGGCTGACCCGGACGGAGCTCGCCCTGGAGCCCCAGCGTCATCGGGCCCGCGTAGCTCGCCACCACCTCGGGGTCCTCGGAATAGCCCTCGTAGGTGCGGCCCCAGCGGTCATCGCGAGGCACGGCCAACGTGGGTCCGAAGGTCCAGTCGATGCCGGTGACGGCGCTCTCCAGCGCGGTGACCTCGCCGATGCGACGGATCAGCTCCGGATCGCGCATCGCGCCCAGGGCGATGTTGTGCGGAAAGATGGTGGCACCGGGGATGTTGTTGTTCCCGTGCACGGCGTCCACGCCGAAGATGACGGGGATGGGCGTGTGGCCCGGACGTTCCTCGAGCGATATCGCGCGGAAGTCACGAGAGAGTTTCAGCCACTCGGCCGCGGGGGCGCGATCGTCGTTGTTCGGACCGGAGTTGCCGCCCGCGAGGATGGAGCCCAGTGGATAGGTCCGCAGATCTTCCGCCTTGATCGAACCGATATCGGCCTGGATCACCTGACCGACCTTCTCCTCGAGGCTGAGTCGGGCCAGCAGGGACTCGATGCGCGCCTCGGTCTGGGCGTCGGTCAGGGCCTCGGGGCTGCGCGCCTGGGGCCAGAGGGCAGGGTGGGCCGTGGCCCGCTGGGGCGTGGGTGCTTCGGCCAGCGCCTGGGGGGTCGTCATTCGCAGGGGGATCGTCGTCATGCACGGCCTCATAAAACAAAGAGGCGCGGGGGATCGATACCCGTTGAAATCGACTGTTCCGTCTGGCGGTAGCTTTCCGCCGGTTCGGATCTTCTCAGGGGCTGAGTCTTCCGGAGGGCCGGGTTTGTGTTCACGACTGTGCTCGCAACCGCGGGGAGGAGATGGTCTATGGTCCCGCCGCATGAACGCTCGGCTTTCGACCTTCGCTCTCGCCACCGCTGTCTGTCTTCTCGCACCCACCGCGTGGGCCAAGCCCTATCGAGCCATGGTGACACGCACCGCGGCGACGACACGCAATGGAAACCTGGAGCTCGGTCTTCGCTATCAGGGCTTCTTCGCCCTCGAGTCGGACAAGGCGCTGCCCTACCATCAGGTCTCACCCAGCATCCGCTGGGGCATCCTCGACAACCTGGAGGCCAACGTCTACTTCGAGGTCCTCGGGCTCGGAAACCCTGGCGAGGACAATTTCCAACTGGCCTTTGGTGACATTCCGCTCGGCCTGCAGTGGACGTTCCTCGAGACGGGCCCCTTCGCCCTCGGAGCCTACGGGCGCGTCGTGTTTCCCACCGGGCCGAGCGATCTGGACGTCATCCCCCCGGAGCTGTCCGACGGGACGTGGGACTTCGATGGAACGCTCGTCGGCGAGCTGCGGGTGAGCAAGGACCTGCGCTTCATGCTCAACGCGACCTACCTGCACCATGGAACGCGTGATCGCGGCGCGCTCCCGGACTTCGACGTCCCCGACGCCGTGCAGCTGGCGGTGGCGGGTACGTACAACATCGACAACTTCACCCTGGTGGGCCTGGAGGTCATCGGCCGCCGCTACTTCGCCAACGCCATCACCCCGGCGTGGACGAACAACGCCAACCAGGTGGAGATCATCCCCGTGGTGCGCCGCGAGGTGTATCCGGGCCTGGTGCTGGAGGCGGTGGCCGGTATCGCGGTGACGCCGGACCTCTCGGACATCTACCAGTTCCGCCTCCTGCTCGGCGGCACCTACGAGTTCGACCTCGCCTCGGGTCCGAACCTGCCGGAGAAGGGCAAGTCGACGAAGAAGAAGCCCGCTCCGAAGAAGAAGCCCACCTCCAAGAGCAAGCGCTGAAGCGCCGGGGAGGTGAGCTCCGAGGGGGAGGGTGGGCGTGGCCTGCGCATATGGTCCACAATGTCGCCCATGCAAGCGCGTTCCCTCTCGTCGAAGCTGCTGGCGCTCGCGTTCGGTGCCAGCACCATCCTCGGTTGCAAATCCACCCCTCCACCTCCCACGCCTCAACCTCCGGCGGACTCGCTGCACGTGCCCTCACCGGACTGGCGGGACCAGATCATCTACTTCGTCATGACCGACCGCTTCGCCAATGGCGAGCCGGGCAACGACGACCAGGGCGCTGGCGAGTTCGATCCCGCCAACGGGGCGAAGTACAGCGGAGGGGATCTGAAGGGCATCGAGAGCAGGCTGGACTACATCCAGGGGCTGGGGGCGACGGCCATCTGGATCACCCCGCCTGTCGCCAACCAGTGGTGGGATCCCCTGGTCAATTACGGCGGGTACCACGGCTACTGGGCGCTCGACTTCACCCGGGTGGATGCCCACCAGGGCACGCTGGAGGACTACCGGAACCTGTCCCGAGCCCTGCACGGGCGCGGCATGTACCTGGTGCAGGACATCGTCCTCAACCACATGGCCAACTGCTTCCGCTACACGCGCTACGACCCGTCGGACGTGACGTCGGGCGTGGTGCTCAACACGGGCGCCAGGCCCGCCTGTGGCCCCACCCAGGCCCCGTTCTCTCAGTGGGATCCCACCCGGCCCGAGCACCGCGACGCCCACGTCTTCCATTGGACGCCGACCATCGCGGACTACGCGATCCGTGAGCAGGAGCTCGGCTGGCAGCTGTCCGATCTGGACGATCTGAACACGGAGAACCCCGCCGTCATCGCGGCCCTCAAGGACAGCTACAACTTCTGGATCCGCGAGGTGGGTGTGGATGCCTTCCGCGTGGACACCGTCTTCTACGTGCCCCCGACCACCGTCCAGGACTTCCTCCACTCGGAGGACCCGGCCCACCCGGGCGTCCTCGAATATGCCCGGAGCCTGGGCAAGGACGACTTCCTCGCCTTCGGTGAGGGCTTCGCCAGCGACAAGCCCTTCGAGGACACGATGTCGCGCAAGGTGGCCAGTTACATGAAGGACCCGGTCACCGGTGACGAGCGGCTGCCGGGGATGCTCGACTTCCCCCTGTACCGCACGGCCGGGGACGTCTTCGCCCGGGGCAGCCCCACGTCGGAGCTCGCCTTCCGGATGCAGCGCGGCGCCGAGCTGTTCCCCCGGCCGCACCTGATGCCCACGTTCCTGGACAACCATGACGTGGACCGCTTCCTGTCGGGAGGCTCGCGAGCCGCGCTCGAGCAGGGGCTCCTGTTCATGATGACGGTGCCCGGCATTCCGGTGATCTATTACGGCACCGAGCAGGGCTTCACCGAGCAGCGTGGCGCCATGTTCGCCCGGGGCTACGGGTCGGGAGGGAAGGACCACTTCGATACCGAGGCGCCGCTGTATGCCCGCATTCGCGAGCTGACCACGCTGCGCAAGACGCACGCGGTGTTCCGCCATGGCACGCCCACGGTGCTGCGGCAGAACGATGCGCGGAGCGGCGTCTTCGCCTACGAGATGCGCGATGGGGCGGACATGGCCCTCGTCGTGTTCAACACCTCGGACGAGGACACGCTGCTGGACAACCTGGGGACGAATCTGCCCGAGGGCAGCCGGCTGAAGCTGCTGGCGAGCCTGGATGCCGGGGCCGGTGATGCCACCGTGGGGCGAGGGGGGCGGCTCTCCCTGAAGCTGCCCGCACGCGCCGCCCGGGTCTTCATGCCGGATGGGACGATGACCTCGCTTCCACCGGAGACCGCCCGCATCACCTTGTCCTCATCCAGCGGCGGCACGGTGGCGGGAGACTTCGAGCTGACCGGCACCGCCACCGGGGTGTCCAGCTTCCTGGTGGTGGTGGACGGGGTGCTCGGCACGGCGCAACGGGTGACGGTGGAGCCGGATGGCACCTGGCGCACGACCGTCGCCGTGGGCGGCATGGTGGACCCCGACATCCAACACTCGCTCGTGGCCTGGAACGAAGAGGCCCAGGTGTTGTCCGACACACTGACGTTCCGTGTCGATCGCGCCTTCAAGGATCTGGTCATCCACGAGGACCCGGCGGGCGATGACATCGGCCCCGAGGGTCGCTACCACTACCCGACGGACACCTCGTGGGGAGACAACCACCAGGGGGACCTGCGTCGCGTCACGCTCCAGGGCTCCGGGACGGTGCTGAAGCTGGCCCTCCAGACGCCCCGCGTCACCACGACGTGGAACCCGCAGAACGGCTTCGACCACGTGGCCTTCACGGTCTTCGTCGACGTGCCCGGCCGCACGGGCCTCACCGTCATGCCACAGCAGAACGCCTCGGTCCCCGCTGGCATGGATTGGGATTACCGCGTCCGGGTCCACGGCTGGTCCAATGCCCTCTTCGATACGCGCGAGGCCTCGGCCACCCAGGAAGGCACTCCCGTCTCGCCCGCCGCCTCCATCGAGGTGGACGCGGCATCGAGCACCATCCTGCTCACGCTCCCGGGCCAGCTGTTCGCGGGCCTGACGAGCCTCACGGGCGTCAAGGTGTACGTCACCACCTGGGACTACGACGGAGGCTATCGGCCGCTGGTCCCCACGGCCGAGCAGTGGAAGTTCTGGGGCGGGGATGGGGCCGTGGACCCGCTGGTGCTCGACGACACTCCGGTGCTCACCATCCCCTGAGGCGCGAGGCCCGGGGGATGGTGAGCCATCCCCTGGATGCCATCCACCCGGGTGCCGATTTCGTCGCGGATGCCAGCATCGCGAATATCGAAGCCGGGGTGGCGCTCCTTTGGGTTCAATGTGGCCCGAATGAGTTCCCAGCCTCACTGGTTTTCAGCCCCGGTGCCGCTCGGCCACACGATAGATTTGGGTGAGTGAGTAGTCCAGCAGCGCCTGTCGCGAGCGCATGTAGTGACGGGCCCGGACAAACGGCAGCCACGCGCGGTTGCCCACCAGCACTTGTGCCTCCTCGAGCTTCTGGCGCGGAATCCACCTACCACCCAGGTCTCGTACCAGCACTTCTCCCAGGTACGCGCCAATGGCCGGCACCGCGTGCTCGTCGATGGCTTCCCGTAAGCGGCTCGTCGGGAATTCTTCGCGCCAGAAGTAGAAGTCAGCATCGGTGAGGGATTCTGGCTTCGCCTCGAAGACGGAGGGCACCTCCGAGTGCAGCAGCGCCACGAGGTGCTCGGCGAGGGCGCTGTAGTGCTCGCGCGCGCGCTCCAGGTCCTCCACGTCCGGTGGCAGGGCGGAGTCGGCCGGGAGCCACTCCTCAGGCTCGGGCGGTTGCCACGCGTTGAGCTCGGCAATCCTGCGCTGGCGCTCGTGGCTGGCGGCGCGGTCCACCACACGCGAGAGGAGCGGGGCCATGTCTGGATGGAAGCGGGGCTTCACGGGGGCGAGCATGGCACTGCGCTCATTCAAGATGCGCAGAATGGTATCGAAGTCGAGGTCCGGCCGGAGGTGGGCGTGGGCGCGGGCCTGGGCGAGCCGTGCCTCCTTGCTGGCGAAATCCGCCACCGTTGGCCACGTCACCAGGAGAACGGAGCCATTGGGCAACTCCTCTACACGGTGAGCTGGTGTAGACAGCATCCGTTCACGGCCGACAGCCTCCACAAGCTTGGGGCCGAAGATGTTGAGCCAGAACACCTCGTAAACTTTGTCGAAACCGTCCTTCCGAGAAGTCTTCTCGTCGCGCCCGAAACGGGGAGAGCCCGCCAGTTCCGTGTCATCGGCGCTGTGAGCCTTGGCATGACTGACCGGGTAGCGGGAGGCCCAGGCTCGCACCATCTCCACGATTTGGTGACAACGCTCCTCTTCGGCAAAGAAAGAGAGCGGCTTCACGTTGACGGCAATGTCCAGCTTGGGTGGCCGGGGATGTTGCCAGAGCCAGAGAGTCATGTCCAGCGCGGGCCACTCGGTGCGATGAAACCCCAAGCTCGTGAACACATCGTCGCGCCCCTCTTCTAAACCCTTCCAGATTGCGGCGCGAGCGTACTTGCGTCGACGCTTGCCTTCAGCAACGTCCGGCATCCACCCATCGGCGTACCTTTCGAGTGCTTGGAGAAAAGGCTCCAGCTCTCTTTCCAATGCAGCCTGCTGGTCGAAGCTTCCAACGAAGGTGAGTCGAAGGAGATCCTCCGGCTTCAAGTCGTGCACGCTCAGTCGATTCATTGGAACAGCACCTCCACTCCCGGAACCGCTTCCTCGGCAGCGGTCACTGCTGCATCCAGGTTGTCTACCTTCGTGGGTTTGAGTGCACCCCCCTCGTAAACGAGGCGGACCCGCTGAACGGGAACCTCGCTAGCCGCGCCGAAAGGACGTTGGAGGGAATCCCGGCGGATATCCAGACTCCCTCCGTACTTCTGCAGAGCTTCCTTCGCGTCCTCAATCACCTGCCGTCTCAGTGCTCCTTCTTCCAACAGCGCGAAATCACGGCTCTTGAAGCTGAACGTCTCCACTCGCCGTGGACCGCCGCCGAGCTCGCCCTCTTCGATGACGAGCACATCGGCGTAGCGCAGGCCGGGGCCTGACTTTCTCACGCCCACACTCGTCTCGATGCGGGGCTTGTCGAAGTCCCCGAGGAAGCGGCGTTCGGCCCGGGGCTTCTTCGCGTCAGCATTCAGCAGCTTCACCATGTCGCGCTCGAAGGCCAGCCCCCGGGCGAACCACGCGCGCATCCGCTCGTAGGGCTCCCACATCAGGGGGCCCTCGGCGGCCCTGCTCTTCTCCGCCTCCCGCAGGCGCTTCTCGTAGTAGTCGACGTACTCGCGCCAGCGAGGGTTGCCCCGGGCCTCGGGCGGCGGGGCGTCGAGGGAGGGGTGGTGCTTCTTCAGCACGCCCACGTCCTTCGGAAGACGCGGGCCCGTGGCCTCGAGCTCTGCGGCCGCGAGCTTCGCCTCCACCACCGCCGGCGTGTGGCCGACTCCCTCGTCCACGAGCGAGGCCAGTGTGCCCTGGCGCTCCGCAGCACCGGCCTTCGTAGCGGAGGGGCGTGCGGCCTCGTCAGTCACAGCGGCGGCTTCCCCGGCACCGGCCCCCGCGCCAGCCTTCACGGGCGGGGAGCCCGTAGCCCCGGGCTTCGCCCTGGACATGAGTGGCCGGGCCTTGGCCACATTCCCTCGCGCCTCGTACAACGCCAGCGCGGCATCCGCCCCGCCCACGGCGACGAAACGGCCCGCCTCCCGGCTGGCTTGTATGTACCTGGCCAGCTCCCGCAAGCCCTCCATGCCCGTGCCCAGTTGTGCTTGCAGTGGCCGCGTCTTCTCCGCCAGGGCACCCACTCGTGCCCGCAGCATCTCAAGTCCTCTCGCGAGTCCGGCTCCTCCTTTCCGGTCCTTGTAGAGGGTGGGCGTGCCCTTGCCCTCCACGTACAGGATTGCCAGCAGCAGCGTGATGGGCGTCAGCTCGCGCGTGGCCTGCTCGTACTCGCCCTGCGTCAGCGAGTACAGCCCGTGGCCCGTTCCGGCCACGAGGTAGTAGAAGCCCAGCGGCACGCCGAACGTCACCGCGTCGAATGTCCCCACCGCCACGCTGCCCGGGGCGAAGTGCCGCAGTGCCAGGGCCCGCTCCACCTCATGCAGGGCCAGCTGGTAGGGCGGAGGCAACTGTGCCCGCCGCGCGGTCATCTCCTTGTAGCGGAGGCCGTCAATCGTTGGACTGGTGGAGAGCACGTCCCTGGCGGCGCGGCCCAGGCCCCGCAGCACGTCTCCGGCCTGCTCGGCTCGGTCCGGGTAACGCGACAGTGGCATGCCCCGCCGCTCCAACTCCTCATGCACGGCCGGCATGAGGGCCAGCGTCTGCCCCAGCTGCTTGTCCCGGGCCAGCAGCAGCAACACCTCGTCCACTTCGTCGTCGTAGGCCGAATGCAGGACATAGAGGGTGAACACCTCGGCATGGAAGAGGCCAGAGCGCTCGGTGGTGCTGACGAGGAAAGAGGCTCGCTTGCGCTGGAGGAGGTGGGCGGAGTCTTCGCGCACGGGCCCCAGGGCGCCCAGCCGCACCGCGCGCCAGTCGTCCAAGGCCTCCACCAGCCGGGGCATGTCCACCCTGTCCTGCAACGCGACGAATTCGCCGGGCGAGGTGCACGTGAGAAAGGGGGCGAGGAGCGCCTCCGCGTCGTCGTCGGAGAAGTCGGGCCACCCTGGGGGCACGGCCTGCCCTCCGCACGAGGGCGGCTCCTGGGGGGTTGGCACCGCGCGGGCTACCTCGTACGCGGGCACCTCGCCCGAGCTCGCCAGTGCAGCGTCCGGACCCAGTCCGCGGGCGCTGCGGCGGCGGTGCAGCCGCTCCTGCTGGCCCGACTCGGCGGAGAGGACGTGCTCGCTCAACTCGGCAGAAGCAAGAGGGGAGGGCGCCTCGAGCGGAGGCGCAGTGGCCGCCGTGTCTCGCAATGTGGAGAGTGTGTAGGAGCCCTCCGCGAGGCTGCCACCCTGTCGCGGCGCCAGCGTGACGCAGCCGGTGGAGAGCAGCACGGCCCCCAGCAGCGCCGCCCACCCGAGCGCCAGGGCCTCAGCGCGCATTGTCCACCTCCAGGCCCAGCGAAGCGTTGGGCTTGCCCCGGTTACGTGGACAGAGGGCTTGGGCAGCCATCGACAGCACGCAAGTCGTTGTCGAGCGCGTGGGACACCCCCGCGGCGATGTCGAAATTATCGTAGGACATGAAGAAAAGATAATGCGCACCACATCGCGAGCGATGAGTCGCTCCAGGTCGCTCACGACCTCCCCGGTTTCGGGAGTCCACGACATATATCGGATGGGTCCTGGGATCCGGACTCGTGTGCAGATGGATGTCATGGGCGTATCTATTGGCGAATGATGGCACGCTGAGGGGTGATGAGGGCAGGAGGGCACTCACTGCCGAGGCGCTTATAGGGTGCCATCTGCGCCTGCACCCAAATCCCTCGCTTCCGCCACCTCTCGCTATACTCGGGGGCATGTTCTCCGTTCGAAGCAGGCTCGTGGCCTCCGCGCTGGTGCTGACGCTCGGGCTGCCCGCCGTAGCCGAGTCGCCCCGCGCCCCGGATGCCCCCGCTCAGGCTCCCTCTGGTCTCTACGGTCACCGGTATGCCTTCGTCGCCGGGGGCGTGTTGCTCCTCGGGGGCGCTGGGTTCGGCTACCTCGCCCAGGGGGAGTCGAATCGCGCCCGGACCCTCTCCTCGGCGCGCGAGTCCACCGCCGCGCTCGATCGGGCTCGCGCCAACGCCGCCACCGCCAACGTGCTCTACGCCGTGGCGGGGGTGACCGTCCTCTATGGGCTCGTGCTGGAGCTGCTCCCGGAGCCCGCGGCCGAGAAGGCGAGCCTCACGTTCCGCTTCTGAGGCCGGGTCGCGCCAGGTCAGCCACCGAGCGCAACCGGGGTCTTCATCCCGGGCAGCTCGAGCTTCTCCACCTCGTCCGCCCGCGGGCCCAGGACGGGGATGATGAACCACGCAGCGTCCTTGAGGGTCGTCCGGTGGCGCAGGGCGGCCTCTGGTTTGAGGAGCATCGTCTGGCGTGACCCGCCCTTCAGGTGGAACGTGACGGAGAGGGTGGCTGGCTCGCCGCGCGGCGCGACGAAGAAGGCCCACCGGTCTCGCGTCTGACCGGTGCGGACGAACGCCACGCCCTTCACCCGCACGTTGACGGTCTCCACGTCCAGGCGCTGTGCTCCGGGTGGCAGCTCCGGGAGCGGCGCGGGCGTGGAGAGATCGTACAGGCGCAGCGCCGAGCCAGCCGGTACGTCCAGGGGCGCGAAGGGCTCGGCCGCCGGTGAGGCGAGGTAGTGCCGGTAGCCCCGGGTCTGGCCCCACTCCAGTCTCGGGCTTCCCTTGAACGCCATCCGGCCGCTCCAGAACATGAAGTTGTGCTGCTCGAACTGCTCCGGCGCGTCCGTCTGGATGTTCATCCAGACGATCGCCTTCTCCGGGAGGAGCTTCGCCGCGGCGAGTCCCGCCTCCTTCGTGCTCGTCCGCTCGCCCACGTCGAGTCTGGCCGCCCGCATCTTCTGGTGTGCGAGCACGGTACGCGGGACGAGGAAGTAGAGCGCGAACGCACCACACGCCAGTCCGAGCCCGAGCGAGAGGTGCCGGCGGGTGCGAGGGAGGAGGAGCAGGGCGCCCTCGACGAGCGCCAGTGCGAGCGTGAGGCAGAGGCCCTCGAAGAGCGCGTAGTCGTCGCTCCGGGTCTCGGCGAGCGCGGCCGGCAGCCGGGTGCGTACGGATTCGAGGAAGGCCAGCCTCTTGAGCAGGAAGGGGGTGGAGAGCGCGCCCACCACCGCGGCCGCGAGCACCGGTCGGCGGAAGCTGTCGCGCAGGAGCAGCGCCAGCGCGCAGAACACCGCCGTGACCGCGCCCCAGCTCGTCGCCGGGACCTTCGCCGCCGCGAACGAGAGGACGAGCCAGGTGGGCCACAGCCACAGCGCCACCGCGAGGAGCTCGAGCTCGCGGGTGCGCAGCGCCCGGTAGAGGAGCCAGAGCCCGGCGAGCAGCGGCAGCGCCACCGGGAAGGGCTCCAGGGTGCGCATGTGGATCTCATTGAAGATCGCGTCCATCGGGCGGATCCACATGACGATGGACGGGTTCCTCCGGGCCTCGTCGAGGAACAGGTGGCTCCGGGTGACGTGCGACTCGATGGCCCAGAGCTCGGGGTAGGCGCGCTGCGCGTAGAGCGACCACGGGAGCGCCACGACGGCCGCGCACGCGAGGAGGAGGGCGAGCTGGCGTGGCCTGGGGCCGGCGGTGAGCCCGAACAACCGGCCCGCGGTCAGCACTCCCGCCACGCCCACCGGAGTCAGCGCCAGCGTGCTCTTGCACAGGTAGCCGAGGCCCACGGCGATCCCCGCAAGCGCCGCCAGCGGGAGCGAATCACGCCGGATGGACGCGACGAGCAGCACCATCGCCAGCGCGAGACAGCCCGCGAGCGTGGTGTCGGTCAGGTCTCCGAACATGAAGCCC
The DNA here is from genome assembly GCF_016859125.1 of Archangium violaceum. NCBI lineage: Bacteria > Pseudomonadati > Myxococcota > Myxococcia > Myxococcales > Archangiaceae > Archangium > Archangium violaceum. The sequence continues at coordinate 8,789,890 of NZ_CP069338.1, forward strand.
TGGGTGAGCTCGTAGGTGAAGGGCAGGGTGAGCAGGGCGCAGGCGGCGAGCGTGGACCAGAAGCGCCCGGCGGCCGAGCGCATGAGGAAGAAGACGCCCAGCGCCGCGCTCAGCATGCCGAGCACGGAGCCGAAGCGGGCCGCTCCCGTGCCGACCCCCACCAGTCGCATGCAGAGCGCCGCGAACCACAGGGAGCCTGGCGGCTTGTGGAGCCAGAGCCCGCCGTTGATCCAATCGTCGAGGGCCGGGCCGTGGAAGGGCTCGGCGTAGACGTGGGGCCGGAGCGGCGTGTCCATCAAGCCGCGCGAGACGACGAGGTGGATGGCCTCGTCCCAGTTGTGGATGCCCGGATGGTCCAGGCCGGGCAGGAGCGTGAGCAGCCCCGTGAGGAGGATGGCTCCCGCACAGAGCGCGTCTGGAAGGTGCCGATGCCTGGGCGGCGGTGCGTCCATGGGTTCTTCGCATACTATCTCCCCCTCACTTCGAGGGACTCTTCTCCATGCGCGTCCTCCTGAAATCCCTGGTGCCCGTCTGTGTCGTGGCGGCCGCCGGCTGCTTCATCTCCGAGAACGCCGGGCCGGGACATGCCTGCTCGGACGACTCCGAATGCCCCGAGTCCTACCGCTGCGTGACGGTCTCCGCGGGCCAGGCCTCCTGCGAGGTGATGTACCCCCCTCGCCCCCAGGAGACCGACGCGGGCACTTCCGACGCCGGGCCGGTGCCCACCTGGTGTCAGGACATCCGGCCCGTCCTCGCCGCCAGCTGCGTGTCCTCGTGCCATGGCGCGGACACGACGGGCAGTGGCAACTCGAGCTTCCGGTTGGATATGTACGAGGCCAGTGGCGGGGTGCTCGGGGCCCGGGACATGGCCGCGCGCCTCAAGGCCCGCGCCGTGGATCAACAGACGATGCCGCCCGCGGACGCGGGCGTCCCCGCTCCCTCGGAGGCCCAGCGGGAGCTCCTCACGCGGTGGATCGCTGGCGGTACTCCGTTCTGCTCCGATGGTGGTACTCCGTAGGGCACCCATGAACCGCATCCACCTGAGCCTCCTGGGCCTCTGCGCCGCCGCGGTCGCCGGCTGCACCATCGAGGCCCCCGACTTCTCCGGCAAGTCGTGCGCCTCCATCGCCGATTGCCCCAAGTCCTATACCTGCGTCGCGGCACGTCCGGGCGCGGGGCGCACCTGCGAGGTGCTCAACGCGCCCGGTGTCACCGACCCCAACGACGGGCCGGTGCCCACCTGGTGCCAGGACATCCAACCCATCCTCGCGGCCAACTGCGTGTCCTCGTGCCACGGGGCGGACACGAGTGGGAGTGGCCGGGCCGACTTCCGGTTGGATATGTACGAGGCCGATGGGGGTGTGGCCGGAGCGAAGCTGATGGCGCCCCGCATCCATGCCCGCGTCGTCACCTATCGCGACATGCCGCCCCCCTCGAGAGGTCTCCCCGAGCCCACCGAGGATGAGCGCTCCCTCATCGACAGATGGGCGTCCGGGGGTTCTCCCTCCTGCGATGATGGCGGAACCCCCGACCCGGGGACCTGAACCCGAGGGCAATGCGGGGAAGTCCGCGAAATCCTTCCCGTCTCCAGCAGGCAGGCGCCCGAGCGTCCCGCGCCCTGGCCGGCACCCCTGGGCCCGCGCTCTCGCTCGGTCAAGGCTGTGCAGCCGCGGGGCAGGCCACCAGTTTCCCGCCACACACCGGGGGTGACCTCCCGGGTTGGGAACTGAAAGGAGCGGTCGACATGCGGAAGCTCATGATGGCGGTGGCGGCGGTGGCGGGGCTGGGTCTCGTGACGGGCTGCCAGCAGAGGAGCGAGGTCCAGTCGGAGCGCGAGGATGTGGCCGAGGCCCAGAGCGAGCTGGGGCAGGCGCAGCACAGCGTGAACACCGAGGTCGCCGAGACGCGCCAGGATGCGCAGCAGGATGTGAACGAGGCGCAGCGGGAACTGAACGAGGAGCAGAAGGATCTGGCCCAGGCTCAGCAGGAGCAGGCCGCCAACCAGAACGAGGAGGCCACGGGTGGTAGCGGCATGGCCAACTCCGATGCCAAGGCCGAGGAGGTGAAGGGCACCATCAAGTCCGCGTCCTCCAGCGACCTCACGCTGATCGTCCCGGACAAGAACAACCAGCTGATGAGCTTCCAGGCGAACCAGCAGGTCCAGGTGACCCGGGACGACAAGCCGGTGGCCCTGTCCGACCTGAAGCCCGGTGACGAGGTCCGTGCCTCCTACCAGATGGAGAACGGCCAGATGGTCCTGCGCAGCATCGACGTGACGAAGCAGAGCGCGCAGCACCCGGGCAAGCAGAAGAAGTAATCCCGCGCACGTCGTGGGGACGCGGCCTCCGCCTCCGGGCGGGGGCCGTTGCTTTGTGACAGGGCCTCGCCGGAACGCTTGTGATGGGGAGGCGGAGCGCCGAGACTGGTGCCATGGCTCTGACGACGCGTGACGTGCTCGAGCTTCACAAGCGCTGGTGCATCGCGGATGGGCACGCGGACTCGTTGATGTGGAACAGGGATCTCTGCGAGCGCTCCGCCGATGGCCACGTGGACTTCCCCCGCCTGCGTGAGGTGGGGATGAAGTTGCAGTGCTTCACCGTGGTGACCCGCGGCTTCCCCTTCATCGGAGGCTTCGAGGCCTTCGCCGCCTGGAGGGGCTGGCCCCGGGAGGCCCGTGCCAACGAGTGGACGCGCGCCGTGTGGCAGGTGGACCGGCTGGCCGAGTTCTGCCGCCGCTCCGATGGGCAGGTGCGCATCACCACCTCGGGGGCGGCGCTGGAGGAGAACCTCGCCCAGGGGCGGCTGTCGGCGGTGATCGGCATCGAGGGTGCTCACGCCATCGAGGGCCGGGTGGAGCGGGTGGCCGAGCTGTACCAGCGGGGCGTGCGCTTCATGGGTCTCACCCACCTGTCCAACAACGAGGCGGGGGGCTCCTCCTTCCCGCTCATGGGCAACCGGCCCCTGTCGCCGTTGGGCCAGGCGGTGCTGGAGGAGATGGTCCGGGTGGGCATGAGCGTGGACGTGGCCCATGCCTCCGAGCGGACGCTGGAGGACATCCTGGCCCACCCCACCGCCCGCGTCTTCTCCTCGCACACGGGGGTGCGCGGGGCGGGTGGCGGCTGGCGCAACCTCTCGGACGAGGCGCTGCGCCGCATCGCGGACAGGGGAGGGGTGGTGGGCATCATCCTCGCCCCCGTGTACCTGGGGGGAGATGCCATCGACGATGTCGTCCGGCACATCGAGCACGCACTGAACGTGATGGGCGAGGCGGGCGTGGGAATCGGCTCGGACTACGACGGCATGGTGGCCATGCCCAAGGGCATCCGCGACGTGACGGACCTCCCCAAGCTCACCGAGGTCCTGCTGCGCCGTCATCCGGAGGCGCTCGTGGAGCGTATCCTCGGGGACAATTTCCGAAGGTACTTCCGCGAGACGCTCGGGGAGTGACATGGGTTGACCGGACTCGCGGCGCCTGGAATCGTCGGCGCCGTGATGAACCGCCCCCCCGTCCTGTTCTCGTTGTTGATCGGCTCCCTCCTGCTCTCCGCCTGTGGCACCAAGGCGGGCGACTCGTGCGAGGGCGCGGGCTACATGTGTGCCTCGGAGAACGCGGCCCTCGAGTGCCGCGACAGGGTATGGCGTGAGCTGCCCTGCAGGGGCGCCTCGGGGTGCGACGAGTCCGGTAACTCCATCACCTGTGACATGAGCGGCAACGTCGAGGGGGACGCGTGCGCGGCGTCCGCCGAGGGCCGTGGCCTGTGCACGGCCGACGGCAAGGGCATCCTGGAGTGCCGCATGGGGATCCTGGTGCTGTCCAGGACGTGCATCACGTGCACCGAGAGCGGCGGCTTCGCCAGCTGCCAGCAGTGAATCGGCTCCAGGCGGGCCGCTCGCCGGGGTTCACTCCAGCACGGTGGCCCCCTGGTCCACCCCGAGCACCCGCCGCCACACCTCGAGCTTCTCCGGTGACGAGATGGTGAGCTGCTCCCCGGGGAAGTCCTCGCCATCGGCTTTCAGGACGCCACCGAGGGCGTAGTGGTTCTCCCGCTGGACGAGCCCCGGGCGGAAGCGCTCGGCCCCCAGGCGGAGGAGCAGCGGTTGCGAGCCGCCGCGCAGGAAGTTGTTCCTGACCTCGAGTCCGGTGACCACCCCGCCATCGGCGGCCAGCATCAGCCCGTAGCTGGCCGTGTTCTCGAGGATGTTGTCCACCACCTTCACGTTCCTGGCGCCCGCGATGCGGATGCCTTGCCCGTTGCCCGCGGGGATGTTGCGGATGTCCCGGAAGTGATTGCCCTCCACCCGGACGTTCTCGACCGGGGTGCCGCCATTCAGGACGGAGACACCGCGGCCCGCGCGGGAGATGGAGTTGCCCTGGATGAGGATGTCCCGGGCGGATGCATGGATGACCACGGCCTCTCCGGCCGAGGAGCCGGCCGCGCGGATGGCCGTGTTGGGAAACCCGGAGATGACATTGTCACGCACGGTGACGCGCAGGCATTGCTTGATGTCCACTCCGTTCTCGCCCTCGTCATGCAGCGTATTGCCCTCGATGAGCACGCTTTCGGCCGGGGCGGTACCCGCCTGACATTGGATGGAGTCACCCGAGTTGTGATGGATGTCATTGGACCGGATGACGATGTTCCGGGACGGCCCCACCACCACCACGCCATGGGCGTCATCTCCCGGCTTGATGAAGTGGTGGAGGGTGTTGTTCTGGATCGTGATGTCCCGCGCGCCCTCCAGGTACACCCCCGCGCCGGAGGTGCCTGCACGAAGCTCGCTTCCGGACAGGATGGACTGGTTGGCGGTGGCGTCGAAGAGGACGGCGAACATCCGCGCGCCGCCCACGTCGATGTGCAGGTTCTCCAGGTTCCAGCGCCCCTGCACGCGGATGACCGCGCTGCGCACCTTGTCCTTCGGGACGAGGGTAGGGCGGGGCGAGCCCTCTCCGCGCAGGGAGATGGGGGCGACGTCCGTGCCTCGCGATTCGAGGACGAGCTCCTCCGGGTACACCCCGGGGAGCACCCGGATGAGCTCGCCCGGTTTCGCGAGCGTCGCCGCCCGGCCAATGGTGCGCAGCGGGGCCTCGAGCGTGCCCGCGCCGGTGTCCGAGCCCTTCGTGCTCACGTACCAACTACGGCCCGAGGGCACCGGTGGCGGTGGTGTGGGCGGCGTGGGAGCGGGTGGCGAGGATTGCGGCGGAGGCGATGGTTCCTCCGGAACCGGGGCGGGCTGCGACACCTGCTGAGGGGACTGTTCATCGGCGGGCCTGTCCGCGGCGGGCATCTCCGGCTCGCAGGCGAGCAGGAGCAGGCAGGTGAACAGTCCGCACGTCCCCTTGAGGCTTCCCTCGCGACCCGCTCCTCGCGTCACTCCGTGCCCCTCCCTCGCCGACCCCATCGAAGCGCCGAAGGTCGTCACGAGGCTCGCCGGCATCAAGGGGGCTGCCCTGCGGTGAGGTGCGCACGAAGCGCACCCCTGGCGTTCGCGCGGGACGCTCAGAGGCCCGACAGGAAGCTGTCGAGCACCGCGTTGAACTTCTCCGGCTGCTCCTGGTTGGGCAGGTGGGCCGCGTCCGGAATCACCTCCAGCCGGGCTCCGGAGATGAGGTCCGCCATCTGTTTCGCCTTCTCCAGGGGCGTTATCGGATCCTTCTCGCCCACCACCACCAGCGCGGGGCCGGCGTAGCGCGCGAGGATGTCCTTGCTGTCCGGCCGCAGCGCCATGCCCCGCTGTGCCGCCGCGAGCCCCGCGGGGCTGGCCGTCCGGATGAGCGCCGCCACCTCGCGCCCCACCTCCGAGTCCGCTCCCGTCGCCACCAGTTTCGGCAGCAGCGCTCGCACCGACGCCTCGGGGCCCTCCCGCAGCGCCTCCTGGGCCGAGGCCTCCCGCCGCGCGCGTCCCGCCTCGTCATCCGCCGTGGCCTGCGTGTCCACCAGCACCAGTCCCCGCACGCGCCCCGCGTCCTCCCGCAGCAGCGCCATGCTGGCGTATCCACCCATGGACACCCCACCCACCACCGCCGACTCCACCTTCAACGCATCCAGCAGCGCCAGCGCGTCCTGGGCGATGCGCGACATCTCCGTGGGGCCCTCGCCCACACCGCTCCGCCCGAGGCCACGGATGTCCGGGATGATGAAGCGGTAGCGCTCCGACAGCGCCTTCACCTGCTTCGCGTAGGCGTCCCCGTTCAGCGGGAACGCGTGGAACAGCAGCACCGGCAGCCCGCGGCCTTCGTCGCGGTAGTGCAGGGGTACACCGTCGAGGGTGAGGGTGGGCATGGGCTCCTCCTGGGTCTCAAATCCACTGCTTGCTCTTGAACCAGAACAACAGGGTCACGGGCAGCCCGACCACCGACACCATCATCAACCAGAAGAACCCCGTGTGTGACAGGAAGTCGAAGTTCTGTCCGAAGAACCCCGTGATGAAGGACAGGGGCAGGAAGATGGTGGCGAAGATGGTGAGCTGCTTGGTGATGTCGTTGGTCCGGTTGGCCACCATGGACAGGTAGCCATCCATGACGTTGCCCAGCAGATCCCTCCCCGCGTCGATCTGTTCGTACAGCCGCACCAGGTGGTCGTACACGTCGCGGAAGTACAGCGCCGTGCGCTCGCCCACGTTGGGGATGCCCCGCCTCGCCAGCAGGCCCAGCACGTCCCGCTGCGGTGACAGCACCTTGCGCAGGGTCACCAGCGCCCGCTTCATCTCGAAGATGCGTTGCAACTGCTCCGACTGGGGGTTCTCGAAGACCGCCGACTCCAGGTCCTCCAGCTCGTCGTTGAATCGGTCCAGGATGGGGAAGTTCCGGTCCACCATCGCGTCCGTCAGCAGGTACAGCAGGAAGTCCAGCCCTCGCCCGATCATCGTCTGCGGATCGATCAGCACCCGCTGCCGCACCGCCTCCATCCCCTCGAAGGGCAGCTCGTGGACGCTGATGAGCCATTCTGGCCCCAGGAAGAAGTGGTGCTCGTGCAGCGTCAGCTCGCAGACGTTCCCATCCTTCGCGGTAAATCCTTGCAGTACGAGAAACTGATGATTCGGGTACTCCTCCAATTTGGGCCGCTGGTCCAGGTGGAGGCAGTCCTCGATGGCCAGCTTGTGCAGGCCGTAGCGATCCCCGAGCCGCTTCATCACCTCTTCCGTCGGCTGGACGACGTCGATCCACTTGGGGCCGGGTTGGTCGAGCAGCTCCTCACCGCCGGTGAGGGCCTTGCCTTCGTTCAGGAGCAGAACCTGGATCATGCGCGCGCGTGCTTAGTCCGCACTCCCCATGAAAGTCGAGCATCCGCGCCCCGGGGAAAGTGCCAGGATCCGCACGCTCCGGGAGCCGAAGTCCGCGACGCGCCTCGCGGGACTCGTTAGAGTGGGCGCGCCGTGGATGCCGCGACTCCTTCACCCATTCTCTCTCCCAGGCTCGAAGAGCTGCTCCAATCCCTGTCCGATCGCTCCTTCTCCGAGCGACTGCGCAAGGTCTACGGCGCCGCGAGCCAGGCCATCACCCGCCTGAGCGATCTGGATCTGCTGAAGTACGAGACCGCTCACGTGGACGAGAGCCCGGACCTGTCGCTCTGGGAGGAGATGGCCCCCGTCATCCGGGACACGGTGGTGGACGTCAACGGGCTGCTCAACGTCATCCGCGAGCAGTTCTCGGCGCGCTCGGCCGGAGCGACCCCCGCGGGCCCCGGGCCGCTCCTGGCGGCCACCGTGGAGGCGCGGCGGGCCAAGGACGCCTCCGAGCTCCTCCAGGGGTGGATGCAGCAGCTCGCCCAGGGCGTCACCCAGCTCGGCGAGACGATGCGCAACCCCGCTGTCGTGTCGGACCGGTGGACGCTGCTGGCGGAGATCCAACGGCTGCGCGAGCGCTTCCGCGAGCAGATCGGCAACCTCGTCTTCGAGTCCGCCAGTGCCTTCGGGCCGGTGACACGGCAGCAGGTGGTGCCCGGCCACGAGGCCGAGGTGAAGGCGGCGGTGATGGTGCGCGCCATCGTGGCGGATCTGTCGCGCATCGTCTCGGCGCGGCTGTCCAAGGTGCGCGAGGCCGAGCCCGAGGACGTACAGTGGAACGCCCAGCAGCTGCAGACGGAGCTGGATGCCTTCGGCCGCACCGCCGCGTACAAGCACCTGCGCGCGCAGGACAAGCGGCACATCATCGAGCTGCGGGGCAGGGTGGGGAAGCTGGCCATCCAGGACGCCCCGCTCAATCAGGATGTGCTGTCGCTGGTGGAGGAGCTGGACGCCTTCGTGCGCTCGCTCTCCAGCGTGAACCAGCGGCAGGTGCTCCTCGCCCATGACCGCGAGGTGTGGGCCGGCTGCGGCGTGCGGTTGGAGCGGGCCCTGGCCCTCGAGAGCTCGGATCCCTCCGGGGCGGCGAAGGCCCTGGCCGAGGCGGCCGCCAGCGCCCAGTCCCTCTACGGGCGCGATCCCCGGCTCGATGCCTTCCTGCGCAAGGCGCGCAAGCTTCAGCTCGCCCAGCTCTCCGGCGCCGAGCTGGACTCCACCATCGCCACGCTCCAGTCCCTGCTGGCCCTCCTGGACATGATGTGAGTCACCGCGGGAGGTGACGGCCGTCCCCTTGGTTTATTTGCATCTCAAACGATTGAAGGGTATACATTCGTCCGTATACATGTGGATGTGTGTCGCCGGACACGCCCTGTATGGGAAACGGAGCGTTGTCAGGAATCAGGACACCTCTGTCCCTTATCAGGACACCTCCCGCGCATGCCCTGAAAGCCGCTGGAATCCGAAGGCTTTCCTTTGAATGTGTAAACTTCCATTACTTTCGGAAGTGCGGGGGATGCGACATCCACGCTCCATCCGGAGCGTAGGGGAAATCCCAAAGGCTCATATTCTCGGGATTTGCGAAGCTGGCGCGATTCCTGCTCAGGAGTCCCGCGTCCAACGGCAAGCCGCCGTTGGCCAGGAGGAGTCCCCCCTTGGTTCGTACCCGCTTCCTTGCTGCAGCGCTGCTCGCCCTTCCCCTTGCCGCCTGCGAGGCCGACAACTCGCAGCTGCCCGATGGCGCCCAGAAGTTCGACGAGGCCGCCGACTCCCTCGGTGACGTCCAGGCCGCGCTGGCGGCGCTGCCCTCCGCCCGCGTCGTGGGCTCGCACGATGACGGTCTCCCCTTCATGATCGAGGGCCGGCTGAGCGGGGCCCAGAGCCTCGCCGCGGGCTCGTCGCTGTCGAACATCGCCGCGGTGTTCCGCCTGCAGTCCTCGGATCTGGTGACGAAGAGCATCCGCACGGACGAGCAGGGCAACACCCACATCCGCTACAGCCAGACGAAGAACGGGCTGCCGGTGCTCGGTGGCGAGCTCATCGTCCACCAGGACATCGAGGGCGTCATCTTCGCGGCCAACGGTTCGGCGCGTGACGGCGAGCTGGCTCCCGCCAAGGCGCGCATCGACTCGAGCGCCGCGGGGATCGCCGCCCTGAACGCCACCACGGGCCGCCACCTGGAGATCGAGGGCGCGCCGCGCCTGGCGTACGTGCGCTCCAGCAAGGACAACAAGCTGAAGCTGATCTACGAGGTGGTGGTGACGGGCGAGGGCCTGGATCTGCCCATCCGGGATCACGTGTACGTGAGCGCGCAGGATGGCTCCATCGAGGGGGTGGCCACGGACATCCACTCGGCGCTCAACCGCGCGGTGTACTCGGCCAACAACGGCACCAGCCTGCCGGGTACCCTCAAGCGCTCCGAGGGGGGCGCGACCACGGGTGACTCCCACGTCGACGAGAACTACGGTCACCTGGGCACCACCTACAACTGCTACAAGACCAACTTCAACCGCGACTCGTACAACAACGCGGGCGCGCAGCTGAAGAGCACGGTGCACTACAGCACCAACTACACCAACGCCTTCTGGAACGGCAGCCAGATGGTGTACGGCGACAGCAACGGCACGGACTCCGCGCCGCTGGGCAAGTCGCTGGACGTGACGGTGCACGAGCTGACCCACGCGGTGACCAGCTCCGAGTCCAACCTCACCTACTCCAAAGAGTCCGGCGCGCTCAACGAGGGCATGAGCGACATCTTCAGCGCGTACTGCGAGGCATGGACGAAGGGCTGGACGGTGGACGCGGCGGTCTGGAAGATCGGCGACGACGTGTGGACGCCGAACATCGCGGGTGACGCGCTCCGCTACATGAACAACCCGACGCAGGACGGCTCGTCCTACGACTACTACCCCGAGCGCTACACGGGCACCTCCGACAACGGCGGCGTGCACTGGAACTCGGGTATCGCCAACCTGTCCTTCTACCTGCTGAGCCAGGGCGGTACGCACCCGCGCGGCAAGACGAGCACCGTCGTGACGGGCATCGGCGTCCAGAAGGCCGGCGCCATCTTCTACAAGGCGAACGTGGACCTCTTCACGTCGTCCACCACCTTCGCCCAGGCGAAGACGTACACGGAGTCGGCCGCCGCGACGCTCTACGGCTCCGGCTCGGCCGAGCAGGCCGCGGTGACCAAGGCCTGGCAGGCGGTGGGCGTGGGCGTGGCGGTCGCGTCCACCCCGCTGAGCAACGGCGTGGCGATCACCGGCATCTCGGGCGCCTCGGGCTCGGAGAAGCACTACTACCTGGACGTCCCGTCCGGTAAGGCGGTGACCTTCACGCTGAGCGGTGGCTCGGGTGACGCGGACATGTACGTGAAGTTCGGCTCGCAGCCGACCACGTCCTCGTACGACTGCCGCCCGTACAAGAGCGGCAACAGCGAGACGTGCTCCTTCGCCGCGAAGACCACCTCTGGCCGCTACAACGTGATGCTGCGCGGCTACAGCTCCTACTCCAGCACCTCGCTCAAGGGCCAGTACTAGTCCCGAGCACGCTGAACGCGAGCTGAGCTGAACGGCCCCTGGGAGGCACTGCCTCCCGGGGGTTTCGTTCTGCGGGAGGGGAGGCACCGGAATCCGACGCGAGGTGCAGCCGGGCCTTCCCGTGGAGCCGGGAAGGGTGTAGGTGCGGCGGACCGTATGGCTTCCCCCCGACCCTTGCGCGACGCGGACCTCTCCCGGGTGGAAGGGGTCTTCACCGATGTCGACGGCACCCTGACCACCTCGCACCGGATGCTCTCCACCACCGTGCGGGCGCTCGAGCGCCTGGCGGACGCTGGCCTCAAGCTGGTGCTGGTGACCGGACGCCCGGCGGGCTGGGCCGAGGCCTGGGCTCGCACGTTGCCGGTGGAGGGCGTCGTCGCGGAGAACGGGGGTTTGTTCTTCCTGCGGGGGCCCGCGGGTAGGTTGCGCAAGGTGTACGCCGAGTTTCCGCGCGTCCGGGAGTCGAACCGGCGGCGGCTGGAGGCGGAGGTGGCGGCCGTGCTGCGACAGGTACCGGGCGCGCGCCTGTCCGTGGACAGCGCCTACACCGAGGTGGACCTGGCGGTGGACTACAACGAGGAGGCGCGGCTGGGCGAGCAGGGGGCCGAGCGGATCGAGGCGCTGCTGCGGGCGCGTGGGGTGACGGCGGTGCGCTCGTCGGTGCACATCAACTGCTGGCTGGGCCGCTTCGACAAGCGCTCCGCGGTGCGCCGCTTCCTGAAGCTCGCCTGGGGGCTGCGGCTGGAGCCGGGGGATGGGCGCTTCGTGTATGCCGGGGATAGTTTCAACGATGCCCCGATGTTTGGAGAGTTCGCCCTGAGTGTCGGGGTGGCCAACGTGCGGCGGGTGCTGGAGCGCATCGACACGCCGCCGGCCTTCATCACCCGGGCGGAGGAGGGGCGGGGCTTCGAGGAGCTGGCCCGCGCCATTCTCGCCCAACGGGCCCGCCGGGCCCCTCGTCGAGGAGTGGGATCGTGAACGTCGTCAAGCTGGAGCTGGCCCCGGGACTGGGCCGTCACCTGCGCGCGGGGCACCCGTGGGTCTTCCGCAAGGCGCTGGACAAGGTGCCGAAGATTCCCCCCGGCAGCGTGGTGGACCTGGCCGAGAACGGGAAGTTCGTGGCGCGCGGGTACTTCGATCCGTACTCGGCCATCGCGGTGCGCGTGCTGACGCGCAACCCGCGGCAGAACATCGACGCGGCCTTCTTCGCGCAGCGGGTGAAGCAGGCGCTGGCCGAGCGGCGATCCCTGATCGACCTGACCGACACGGACAGCTTCCGGTTGATCCACGGCGAGGGGGATGGGCTGCCGGGCGTGGTGTTGGATCTCTATGGCCGGTACGCGGTGCTGAAGCTGTACTCGGCGGGGCTCACGCCGTACCGGGGGCTCATCGTCGAGGCGCTGAAGGCGGCGGTGCCGGAGCTCAAGGGGCTCATCGGCCGGGACGAGGTGGGCCGGGACGACGCGGAGGACGACGAGGGCCGGGGCTCGGGGCGGATGCTCTGGGGCGAGAAGGCGCCGGAGGTGCTGGAGATCCTCGAGCGGGGCGCGAAGTTCGGCGTGGATGCGTGGCGCGGGCAGAAGACGGGCTTCTTCCTGGACCAGCGGGAGAACCGCTTCCTCATCCGGCGGCTGGCCAAGGGGAGGGACGTGCTCAACTGCTTCTGCTTCAGCGGCGGGTTCTCGGTGAACGCGGCGCTGGGTGGGGCCAAGAGCGTGTTCTCCGTGGATCTGGATCCGGATGCCGTGGCGCTGGCGCGGGAGAACTTCACGCGCAACGGGCTGCCGGCGGAGAAGTACGACTTCCTGGCCGCGGACGTGTTCAAGCTGCTGGCGTCCTTCCGGGAGGAGGGGAGGACGTTCGATCTGATCATCCTGGACCCGCCCGCGTTCGCGAAGAGCCAGAAGGCGGTGCAGGCGGCGATCGACGGGTATGCGTCGCTGAACCGTCAGGCCTTGGGACTGCTGCGGCCCGGGGGCCTGTTGGCGACGGCCTCGTGCTCGGCGCGCGTGGGTCCGGAGGCGTTCCTGGGCGCGGTGAAGGAGGCGGCCTTCAAGGCGGGGGTGGATCTCGCCATGGTGGAGGAGCGCTACCAGCCGCCGGACCATCCGATCCGGCTCCAGTTCCCCGAGGGCCGCTACCTGAAGTTCTACGTGATGGCATCCGTGTAGCCGGCGCGCGCGAGTCCGCGGGGCTCGCGCGTCTCACACGTCGATCCGGTACACCGTGCGGGATGGCTCCACGACGGAGGGCAGGTGCCGGACGCGGAAGCGCTCCTGCGCCGACAGGCCGATGGTGTCCCCGTCCTTCAGCACGGGCCCGTGGTCCAGCAGGTAGTGGGCGAAGTTGAAGGCCCGGTCCACGAGCTCCGCCGGCTTCGTCCGGCACGCCACCAACTCCAGCTCCATGAGCTCGAAGCTCTTCATGCCCGAGGTGCACAGCGTGAAGGAGCCATCGGGGTTGCGCGCGAGTTGGAAGGCGAGCCACAGGTAGAGGGGGAGCCGTTCGCGCGAGGTGCGCCGGGTCTCCTCGATGAAGTCCTCCGGTGCGTTCACCACCGGGCCCTCGCCCCAGTACACGCCGGAGGCATCGGCCGTGGCGGCCACCGCGGCCACCACCCGGGTGAGCAGGAGCATCGTCGAGACGCGGTCCAACCCGGGCGCCAGCACGGCGACGAGGACGTGCCCCAGGTGGGCCTTCAACCGCTCCGTGGCCTCGGGCCAGTGCCACGCGGCGCGCGCCGGACCTTCCAGGTCACCCCACGGAATGGGGGAGCGCATCAGCGAGAGGGTGACGACGGCGCCGTCCAGCTCGAAGCTCAGCGTGTCATCCTCGTGGCGGATTTCCTTCGGGCGCGGCAGGTCCTTCCAGTTGTCCTGCAGGAAGGCCAGCAGGGCGCCTTCGGGAATCGGCCTCGCCCGATCGAGCGTGACCATCGCGAGGCCCACGTTGCGCCGCGGCTTCGGCGCGTCCACGTCCACCGACTTCCTCCGCAAGAAACCCATCCATCCTCCTCACCCCACGCCGGAGCAGCGCCTTGGATGACCGCTCGGGTGGGGACGCGCGAGCCCATGTCGGAGGTGGGTGATAGCAATGAGCGGTGTGGGAGGGGAAGGGCGATGGAGCGGAACCGTGTCCAACGCGGCGGCCTCGCGGGCGTACTACGCGGCCTACCATGGGATTACGTCATGGATGACTTGACGGTCGAATTGGTGAGGGAGGCTGTGGGAGACAGGCCCGTGCGGTGGACGGATCACCGGACCACGAAGGGCGACTTTCCGGGACGCGACTGGGCCCTGGAGATCTTCGACGTGCCCTTCTCCGAGCAACGCGAGCTTCACGGTCGCCTGTTCCTGGGAATCATGAGACAGGCTCATCTTCCACACCCCAGAGAACACGGACCGGTACTACGCCTGGGTCCGCGAGGAGCACGCGGCGGAAATGGCCGGAGCGACCTGACGTCGCTTCCAGGCGGGCCATTCCACCGTCGTTCGCGGGGGTGATGGCCCGTCCTGCCGAGGCCTTCGTCCTCAGTGCTTGAACACGCGCGAGGCGACGCGGTCCAGCACCTCGTCGCCCCACACGAGACTCGCCTGGGTGAGGCGCCGCATGTCCTCCTTGAAGGCCGCGTCCTGTGGCACCGTGGAGTAGGTACGGCTCAGGAAGAGGCTCTTGTTCTCGGGTTCGTAGTCCACCGCGCCACCGCCGGTGTCCGTGCCGGACTTCTCCTCGGCGCGGAAGCCCTCGAGGACGCCGGGCTTGGGGGGATCGCGGAACTTGTAGACGAGCGCGCTCGCCTCGAGCGCCTGCGTGTCCGAGTGGTACTCGAAGTAGAGCTGCGCATCGCCGAGCACCGCTCCACCGAATCCCTGCGGGTTGAGGCCTTCGCTCGGCTGCCCGAGGGACTTCATGAACGCCTGCACCAGTCGTTGCGCTTCGTCGCGGGTCATGGGTCCTCCGCCTCCAGGAGGCGTCGTTCTTCCGACGGCACGTTAGCAGCAGCCCACGCGGCATCGCGAGCAATGCGGCCCGGGATGACCGCCGGGGTCGGGGTGGGCTGCCCCATGTCAGAGGTGGGCGGTAGGAAGGGCGGAGGTGGAGGGGAAGGGCGATGGAACGGAAGGCGTGGGAGAACCTGGCGGCGGCGCGTGTGCTTCTGGACGTTGAGGAGCCGTGCCCCAATGCGGCGGCTTCACGGGCGTACTACGCGGCCTACCATGCGTGCTGGCATGCGATGAACGAAGTGGGTATCCCTACTCCAGAAGTCAGGTCCGGTGTATATTACTTCCTGCATGAGCCTCTGCCGTACGAGGCACGTAGGACCGGGGTGCTCGATGACTGGACGAGCCAGGAGTTGTTCGACCTGCGCGAGCTACGGATCGCCGCGGACTATCTGGAGGAAGACGTGACGGTCGAGGATGCCTGGGAGGCACTGAAGGCGGCCACGGTCATTGTCCGGCATGTGCTTGGGGAGGAGCCCACATGGTGAACGAACGAGAGGAGATCCGCCGGCAGGTGAGGGAGATCGTCGGGAAGCGGCCCGTGAGGTGGACGGACCACCGGACCACGAAGGGCGACTTCCCGGGCCGGGATTGGGCCCTGGAGATTTTCGACGTGCCTTCCTCCGAGCGCCGGGAACTCATCCACCGCCTCTGGGGACTGTTGACGAGTCTCTGGGACGAGAGGCGTCTGGCGCTCACCGTCCTCTTCCACACCCCGGAGAACACGGATCGGTACTATGCGTGGGTCCGCGAGGAGCACGCGGCGGAAATGGCGGGAGCGACCTGATATGCGACAGCTGGGAACCGTGGTGCTGTTCACCGTGCTCGCCGGTTGTGGAGGGGGCGAGGAGATCCGGCGCTACCGCGTGGCGGTGGATCCCGCGCCTCTCTCGGCGCTTCCGGCCTCCTGTTATCTCGGGGGGACGCCGCCCTCGCCGCGGGTGGAGGAGCGCAACCTCTACCGCGATTTCATCTGGACCGTCTGGGAGGCCGGGAGCTCCGATCGGGCCTTCCTGGAGATGGACTCTCCCGAGGGCGGCTGGCGGCTCGGGGACGCCCCGCCGGTGAGGCTCTCGGGGGCCATCGCCGGGAGCGGAGACTCCTTCTCGGCCGAGCGGGTGCTGGTATCGGCCGACGGTCAGGAGCTGGAGTCCACGGCCCTGCGCATCGTTTTCGAGGACCTGGACACCCTTTCCCGGGGCGTGGTGGAGCTCAAGTCGAGCTGTGCCTCGTGCGCGGGGGGCAGCCCCCTGTCCTGCGAGGCCCGGCTGTCGTTCACTGCCCGGGAGGAAGCGCTCCAGGAGTGAAGCGCGCGGACCCACTCCGGGTTAATCTCCAGGCCCTCTATGGTCCTCAAAGGTCAGTTCCTCGAGCGTCCCACGCTCATCCCCCTGGGGTCCGAGGTGATGGAAGGCATGGCGCATCGGGGTGATGAACGCCCCCCGCTGCTCGTCCTCCCGCCCCGTCCCGAGGACGGGGGCGGCATGGACCATGTCATCGGCGCCGAGCTGGCCTTCGCCGCGTCCTCGGCCGGCCACCCCACCTTGCGCTTCAACTACCGCGGCGTCGGCGGGAGCCAGGGGACTCGGGGCTCGGGCGAGGCGCTGGTCCAGGACGCCGGGGCCGCCCTGGAGGTGGCGCTGGAGAATGCCCATGCCCCCGCCGTGGCGGTGGCCGCGCTCCATGGGAGTGCCCGGGTCGCCCTCGCGCTTCGCGCGCACCATCCCGAGGTGGCGGGCCTGTGTCTGGTGAGTCCCAGGGAGGTGGAGGCCCGGGAGCTGGCCGGGCTCGGACGGGGGCTGCTGGTGGTGGTGGGCGAGCTGGACTCCACCCTGTCCCGGGCGGAGCTGGCCCAGGCCGTGGACGCCGCGGGGGGCACGCTGGAGGTCGTGGAAGGCGCCGGGGCCAATTTCCATCACGCCCTGCCCCAGGTGGGAAAAGCCGTGCGCGCCTGGCTGAAGCGGCTGTCGGGCAAATGACCTCGTGTCGTGTAACCTATTGATTTGACGAAGGTTCCTCATCCCGGAGGGAACTTGCCCGCTGGGAGGGGTATCAAACAGATTCGATCCAGACCCAATCGTTCCGCGGTTCGTTCGTATGGGTCGTCAAAGGAGCGCCCATGCCCATGAAGCGTTGGACCCTGGCAAGTGCGGTGCTGGCCCTGGTGATGGCGGCGGCCTGCGCGTCTCCCCCGGAGTCCGGGGGCGAGCAGGCGCGGGAAGCGCCCGCGGTGGACACCTCGCGGCGTGAGCTGGCCGAGGAGGTGCCCGGCGGCATCGTCGTGGATTTCAAGGACGGCACCTCCAAGGCCGAGTTCGATGCCTGGGAAGCCGAGTGGGGTGTGAACCTCGAGTTCAACTCCGTGGAGGGCGAGCGAACGGGCGTGACGATCGCCCGGGGCGTGGGTTCCGTGGACGAGGTGCTCGCGCGCATCCGCCAGAACCCGGCCGTCGAGTCCGCCGAGCCGCTGAAGGTGTACTCGGTGCCGCCCGCGGAGGAGGCCGTGTCCGGGCTGGAGGCGCCGCTCGAGGAGGTGGGCAAGGACGGCTACACCCCGAACGATCCGGACTACCCCAAGCAGTGGAACCTCCGGATGATCCACATGCCGAGCGCCTGGCAGCAGAGCCGTGGCAAGGGCGTGGTGGTGGCGGTGCTGGACACGGGCGTGGCCTACGAGGATCACGACGACTTCAAGCAGGTGCCGGACCTCGAGGGCGTCAAGTTCAAGACGGGGTACGACTTCGTCAACGACGATGCGCACGCGAATGACGACCACGGGCACGGCACGCACGTGGCGGGCACCATCGCGCAGGCGACCAACAACGGCCAGGGCGTGGCCGGCGTGGCCTTCGAGGCGACGCTGATGCCGGTGAAGGTGCTCAACCACTTCGGTGCCGGCACGTCGGCGGACATCGCCGAGGCCATCCGCTTCGCGGCGGACAACGGCGCCAACGTCATCAACATGTCCCTGGGTGGGGGTGGCTACTCGAAGGTGATGGCGGACGCCGTGGAGTACGCGCGGAAGAAGGGCGTCACGGTGGTGGCCGCGGCGGGCAACGCGGGGCGCTCGCGGGTGGAGTTCCCGGCGGCGTACCCGGGCTCGGTGGCGGTGGCCGCGGTGGGCCCGAATGGCACGCGGGCCCCGTACTCGTCCTATGGCAGGGAGCTGGACATCGCGGCCCCGGGTGGTGACAAGCGCCAGGGAGACGCGGGCGGCATCCTGCAGAACACCATCGATCCGCGGGATGTGTCGCGCTCCGTCTACGCGGCCTACCAGGGCACGAGCATGGCGACCCCTCACGTGGCGGCCGTGGCGGCGCTGCTCTACGCCGAGGGCGCCAGCGGGCCGGACGAGGTGGAGAAGGCCCTCTACGCCGGGGCGAAGCGGGTAGGGGGCCAGGCCTGGACGGAGGAGTACGGGCACGGGCTGCTGGACGCCGAGGCCTCGCTGAAGGCGCTCGGAGGTGGGGCCTCGCGCTGGCCGTCACTGTGGTGGGCCCTGGCCCTGCTGGCGCTGGTGCTGCTGACGATGCGCGGGCGCGAGCGTCCGGGCTACTTCAACATCCTCTTCCGTCCGAGCTTCCTGGTGCCGCTGGTGCTTGCCACGGTGGGCGTGTTCTTCGCGCGCTCGTGGTTCGGCGGGGCCTCGGGTGTGGCGGGTGATGTGGTGGACGCGGCGTACCTGCCCATCCCCGACTGGCAGCGCA
Organism: Archangium violaceum; assembly: GCF_016859125.1. Lineage (NCBI taxonomy): Bacteria > Pseudomonadati > Myxococcota > Myxococcia > Myxococcales > Archangiaceae > Archangium > Archangium violaceum. The sequence goes on from NZ_CP069338.1 coordinate 8,808,415, forward strand.
TCATCTTCGGCCGGGGCAAGATGGCCAACCCGCTCTTCTACAGCTCCCTCATCCCCCTGCTGCTGTCCTTCCTGGCCATCAAGTTCCGGGGGCTCCGGCCGGCCATCGGCGGGCTCGCGCTGGGCTTCGCCGGTTTCCTCGCCTACGCCGCCTGGAGCAAGGCGCCCGCCCTGGCGTGGATGCCCTTCACCTTCCTCGCCGTGCCATGGCTGGTGGTCAATACGTTCATCTGCCTCTTCATCGCGCGGGCCCTGCTGCGCAAGGAGTCCGCGGTATGAAGCTCACCGGACGCGTGGTGTTCCGCGACATCGAGGGCGGCGTCTGGGTGCTCGAGGGGGATGATGGGCACACGTACCAGCTCGCTGGCGGCGACCGGAAGATCAAGAAGGACGGCCAGCGGGTGGAGGTCCACGGTGACGTCGCCCGAGACGTGATGACCTTCGCCATGACGGGCCCCGTCTTCAACGTGGCGTCCTACCGTTTCATCTGACCCGTGACGACGGGTGGGGCGGGTGGTGGGGCCTCAGCGCCGCACCATCCGCTGGAGCAGGTGCTCGAGCGCCTTCTCCGGCTCCTGACACAGGCCCGAGTGCACCGGGCCCGTCTGGATCATCGTGCTGCGCGGCGCCACCAGCCAGTGGAAGCGCTCCTTTTGCGGCAACTGGCCGATGGGCCCCGCCGCCTTGCCTCCGGCGCAGACGCGGGGAATGGAGGCCAGGTGGCCGCGGATGAGCTCCACGTCGGCCTCCGGTGCCAGCGCCGCGAGCCGCCGCTCGTCCAGCTCCACCCGCGCATCGAGGTAACGCCGGGTGAGGCAGTAGAGGATGACGCCCGCGTTGATGAACTCCTCGCGCTCCACTCGCGGCACGACGCGGATGATGGCGTAGTCAAACGAGCTGTGCGCGGGCACGTTGTGCCTCCTCGATGAACGCCGGCAGCGCTTCCAGGCGCTTCAGCAGGTAGGTGGCATAGGCCTCCCGGTGCTCCGCCACCGTCGCGAAGCGAGGCTCCATCGCCGGGCCCAGCCACGCGTCGGGCACGCACGCCACGACGTGCTGGATGACGTCCGCCGTCACCCGCTGGCGCAGGAGTGCTTCCGCCTCGGGGAGCGCGGAGGCCCAGGGCAGCAGCACGTGATCCTTCACCGCCGGGAAGCGGCTCTGGCTGCGCTCCAGGTAGTCGTCCCAGGCGTGGTGGAAGTACAGGGACGCGCCGTGGTCGATGAGCCACAGCGCCTTGTGCCAGGACAGCAGGTTCGGGTTCTTCGGCGTGCGGTCCACGTTCGTCACGTAGGCGTCGAAGCACACGATGGCCGAGGCCTCCGCGGCTGCTGGTGCCGGGCCCACCGTCGGATCGAACGTGATGGAGCCCGGCAGGTAGTCCATGCCCAGGTTGAGGCCCGCGCTCGCCTTGATCAGATCGCGGATCTCCTCGTCCGGTTCGGCGCGGCCCAGTGCGGGATCCAACTCCACCAGCACGAGCTCCGGCATCCTCAGTCCCAGGGCCCTCGCCAGCTCGCCCGAGAGGATCTCGGCCACGAGCGCCTTGATTCCCTGGCCCGCCCCCCGGAACTTCAGGACGTACAGCCCCGAGTCCTCCGCCTCGATGATGGCGGGTACCGAGCCGCCCTCTCGCAGCGGTGTGACGTAGCGTGTCGCGGTGATCGTTCTCATGTGTCGACCCTCACCCCAGCCTTCTCCCCGAGAGAGACGGGGGCATACACCGTCAACGGACATCGAGTCTCTTTTGTTTGGATTGTCTCGCCCGCTCCTGGGCGTACTCCCCGAGAGGGACCTCGCCCCGGCGGGCACGCACCCGGAGCTCGAACAGGGCCTCTCGCTCGGCGTGCAGCGCATCCGGCGAATCCTCGGGCACGGGCGTCAGCGGGTAGCGCAGATCGATCTGACTCAGCTGGACACCCAGGGGATCCAGGGTCACGTAGGTGCCCAGGGACAGCGCCGCGGCGAACACCCAGGGGATCGCCAGTCGCAGCAATCGGGTCGGGGGCTCCAGCCGGACCGGAGCCTCCGGGGCCTCCACGAGCTCCACCGGACGGGGAGGGCCCCCCAGCAGCACGGGGAAGCGGCGCGCGGCGGACAGCAGCGCCCAGAGGATTCCGCTCCCCACGAGCGCGAACATCAGGAGGGTCATCATCTCCTGCTGGCTGGTGGGCTCCTGGGGGGACTCGAGGTGCTTCGCGCTGAAGAACAGCACCGTGGACACCAGGTTGTTGGCGGAGTGCGCGAGGATGCAGGGCCACAGCGAGCCGGTGCGCAGCAGCAGCCAGCCGAACAGCACGCCCAGCTCCACGCGGGCCAGGAAACCCACCGGATCCAGGTGGAACGCGCTGAAGACGACCGCGGAGAACACGAGGGGCTTCAGGGGCGGCCCCCCGTGCGCCTTCAGGCCCTGGAAGAAGATGCCCCGGAAGAAGAACTCCTCGCACACCGGAGCCCCCAGGCTCACGCTCGCCACGATGAGGGCCATCTCCACCGGCGATTGCCCGCGGAAGATGTCCGCCACGTCGTAGATCTCCCGCCACGTCTTGGGCATCAGCGACTGGGAGACGTACTGGACGGGCGCGACGATGGCGAAGAAGTTGATCACGCCCAGGGCGAACCCGAAGGCCACCGGCGCCAGGCCCGGGAAGGACAGGCCGGTGTAGCGCACCGGCTCCCTCCCGGTGGCGCGCAGCACGTACCAGCCCACGCCGAAGAAGACGAAGATCTGGGTGAACCAGATGCCGAAGGCCACGTTGAGGGGCTGCACGAGCAGCCCCGAGGCCAGGAAGGCCACGAACACGGCCATCGTGGCGACCACCGCCACGGTGCGGGGATCCCAAAGGATAGGAGCAGGAGGTCGTGGAGGACTGGAACTGACTTCTTCCACCGGTTTTCTCCGGTTTGTGAGAGAGGTGCTCAAAACCCGACGCACCCAGGCGAGTCGCTTCTATAATGCCGAGACTGTGATGCGCTTCCCGGAACGAACGCGGAGACGGATGACGGATATCGGGCGAGGCGTTCTGCGTCGCGCGTGTCCGCTGGCGGCACTGTTGATGTCGACAACCGCGTCGGCCTCCGCGTTCCAACTCGAGGCGCGCACCGAGGCGCAGGTGTATCAGATCCGCGCCTGGAGGGACTCCTCCGCGGGTGAGCCCGTGCTGCTGCCTCGCCGGAGGATCGTCCAGTACCTGGGGATCAACGGGTACGAGCTCATCACCGGGCAGGACGTGGGCTTCGAGTCCAGCCTGCGCGTCTTCGCGGACTTCGGGCTGCCGCGCGGCGAGGCCGCGAGGATCGACGGGGTGCGCTCGGAGGACGCGGACCTGCTCCACGCCTTCGTGCGCTACGGGGGCAACGGTCTCGAGGGCCGGTTGGGGCGGCAGGTCTACGTGGACGTGGGGGACATCCTGGCCTTCGATGGCCTGCGGGTGCGCTACATGAGCCCGCTGGGAATCGGCGCCGAGGTGTATGGCGGGCTGTGGGTGAAGGGGGGCGGTTTCCTGTCCTCGTCGGTGTACCAGCCCGATGGGACGCGGGAGAGCGACTCGCGCCGGCTGGAGGAGGGCGTGGCCGGGGCGGATCCGACACTGACGGCCCTGGAGCCGATGTACGGCGGGAAGCTGCTGCTGGAGGGCCCGGGCTCCCTGTCGGGCCTGTCCGCCGCGCTGGGCTACCGCCGGGCGCTGGTGGAGGGGCAGACGGACCTCGAGCGCGCGACGGCGGAGGTGCGGTACGGGCAGGGGCCGGGGGTGAGCGCGCTGGCGGGGGTGGACTTCGATCTGTTGCGGATGGGGCTCGCGCAGGCTCGCGCCCAGGTGCGGTGGGACGGGGAGCGGCTGGCGGTGAGCGGCGAGGCGCTGAGGGTGTCTCCGGTCTTCTCCGCGGACTCCATCTGGTACTGGTTCGCCTTCGCGCCCAGGGACGAGGCGCGGGTGCGCGTGGACTACTTCCCGCGGGGCCCGCTGCGCTACTACGTGCAGGGTGTGGGGAGCCTGTACCACACGGCGCTCAACAGCGAGTCCGATGTGGCGAAGAGGGCGGAGGATCCTGGAGGACCTCCGTCCTACACGGCGGGCGGCTCGGCGGGCGCGGCGTTTCAGCGGGGCCGCCTACGCTCGGCGCTGGACGTGTCGTACCGGCGGGGCTTCGGGGGCTCGCAGTTCTGGGCGGATCTCACGGCCGGCTACGGCTTCGGGGACGGGCGCTTCACCCTGGACGGGCGGCTCTCCGTGGCGAGCATCGACGATGGCTTCAACCCGCTGCTGGCGGGCAACTTCCTCGGCGCGCAGGTGTGGGCCAGCCACATGCTGACCCGGGCCGCGCGCGTGTCCCTGGTGCTCGAGCAGAACGTGAACGCGTACACGCGCTGGGACTCCAAGGTGTTCTTCCTCTTCGATCTGAAGGCGAGTCTGTAGATGGAGCGCCCGTACCGTACAGCCCTGGGCCTCGTGGCCCTGTCCCTCGTGGTGGCGGGAGTCGCCTGGGCGGCCACGGCTCGCGAGCGCAGCCTCGCCATCTACCCGGCTCAGCACATTCCCCTGAAGTTCGACCACGCGCGGCACCTGGCGGCGGGCGCCGAGTGCGTCAGCTGCCACGAGGACGTCCGGGCGAGTGGCTCGGCGAAGGATCGCAACCTCCCGGGTCACGAGGAGTGCGAGACCTGTCACGACATCGAGGCGGCGAAGAAGGGGGCGAAGACGGACCCACCCTCGGGCTGCAACACGTGCCACCCGGGGTTCGATCCCACGGTGCGCCTGGCGCCGCTGAAGGTGGACCTGCCGCCGGCCAACCTGCGCTTCGACCACAAGGTGCACGTGGACAAGAAGGTGGAGTGCGCGACATGCCATGGCGACATGAAGGACGTGCGGCTCGCCACGCGGCAGCAGCTCCCGAAGATGGCCACCTGTTTCGAGTGCCACAACGGCAACGTGGCCTCGAAGGAGTGCCGCACCTGCCATCTGACGGAGCCCTCGGGGCGGTTGCAGCTCACGTTCCCCTCGGGTGTGCTGCGGCCGATGCAGGGGGATCCGCTGGGGCTGGACCATGGGCCCCGCTACGAGTTCAACCACGGCAGCCGAGCGTCGGTGGATCGGCAGACGTGCATGTCGTGCCACGCCGAGAGCTACTGCCAGTCGTGCCATGACGCGCTCCAGAAGCCGCTGTCGGTGCACCCCAACGACTACATCACCCTGCACCCGGCACAGGCGCGGCAGGACTCCTCGCGCTGCTCGAGCTGTCACCGGACGCAGTCCTTCTGCGCGGCGTGTCACGAGCGCACCGGGGTGGGCATGGACGCGGACCGCTCGCTGCGCGCGCGCAACGTGAAGGTGCACCCGGACTACAGCGCGTGGGTCGAGGTGCCCGGGCCCCAGCACCACGGCGTCGCGGCCTCGCGTGACATCCAGCAGTGCGTGTCCTGCCACCGGGAGGAGTCGTGCATGAGCTGCCACTCGGAGCGCTCGGTGCGGCGGCAGGTGAACCCCCATCCGGACGGCTTCGCGGCGGCGTGCAAGCGGTTGGCGGCGGCAAACGATCGGGCTTGCGTCAAGTGCCACACCCAGGCGAGCCTCGAGCAGAGGGGGTGCCGTTGATGCGCCGGTTGTTGCTCGTGGGGCTGCTGGGGTGTGCCGCGTGTCTGGAGCCGGGGGATCCATTCCTCGCCGAGCGCGATACGGATCCGCCCGACGTGGTGTCCACCGAGCCGAGCGCCGGAGGCACGCTGCCCCTGAGTGGCCAGCTGGAGGTCCTCTTCTCCGAGACGATGGACGTGCGCACGCTGCGCCCGGGCATCGCGGTCTTCGAGGGCAGGGCGGAGCTCCCCCTGGTGCTGACGGTGCCGCCCGCCTCGGACGCGGACGAGAACCTCGAGCGCGGGGACGTGCCGTACACCGTGACGGTGAGCGCGGCGGAGGCGGGGGCCTTCAAGCCGGGCACCGCGTACACGCTGGTGCTGCGCACCTCGCTGACGGACTACGAGGGCAACCCGCTCAGGCAAGAGGTTCGGGTGCCCTTCCGTACGGCGCCCTGAGCCGGAGTCCGGGCCACACGGGTGCCCCTCTCCCGGGGGAGAGGGGAGCGGGGCTCAGCCCTGGTGACGCAGGTAGCGGCGGATCTCCTCGGTGAACTGCCGGGTCGCCGCCACGTCGGGGGCCGCGGGTCCCAGCTTCAGCTTCTTGTCCTCCTCCACGAGGTAGCGCTGGTCCAGCATGTAGGCCACCGCGTTCTCCAGCGTCACCTTGGCCAGGGACTCGGCCGCGGTGATGCGCCCCGAGTGGTACTCGGCGCGTCCCACCTCCAGCGCCTGCTTCACGAAGGACTTGCGATCCTGCACCGTGCCGGCCGCCACCTCCGGCAGCGTCTGGGCGGCGATCAGGTACGCCTCCAGGTAGTCGCGCAGCAGATCCGCCAGGAACTCCAGCTCCGGACGGGCATGGGGCTCTGGCGCCACGCTCAGGGTGTCGCCCTGGTGCAGCACCAGTCCCATCCGCACCAGCCGCTCCACCATCTCCGAGAAGATGGTGTCGAAGCTCGCGCCCACCCGGTAGATGAACTCCACCTTGAAGAGGCGTGAGAGCCACAGCGCACGGGCCTTCACCTCGTCGAACGGTGCCGGAGCCCCCACCAGCAGCGCATTGGCCACGAGGCCGCGCGCCGCCACCAGGTTCATCAGCGTGTTCTTGTAGAAGGACATCTCTCCGCGGCGGTGGTCCTCGGCCTGGTAGATGACCTCGCCGTGCGCCTTCTGTGTGCGCACCATGCCGTCCGAGCAGAAGGTGCGCATGGCGTCCTGGATGGCCCCCATCGCCTCCGGGTTGCTCGGCGAGTTCTTCAGCAGGGTGGACAGCGGGGCCTTCTCCTCCTCGGCGACGCGGCGCAGGATGTTGATGCGATCCGTGAGCTCGCGGCTCGTCATGCCGCGCCGGCGGTGGGACAGCAGGGCCCCGCTCAGCAGGGCGTGGGGCGTCACCGTCGACACCTTGCTGATGCCGTACATCACCCGGTTGCCCAGGGCGCGCACCAGGCCCTTCTTCTGATCATCCGTGATGGGCTGGGCCGGATCGAGCCCGCGGCTCTTCATCAGCGCCACCAGCGACAGGGGCTCGTCGAAGGTGAGGTGGATGCGGCCGTAGCGCGCCGCGAGCACCTTGGGCGTGCTCAGCAGTGCCTTGATGTCCTCGGGCTTCTTCTCGCCGCCGGCCAGCTCCTTCGAGTAGCTGCTCGACTCCACGACCTTCTCGTAGTCGATGGACACGGGCACGAAGATGAGATCGTTGCGCGCGCCCTCGAGCACGGACTCCACCTGCCAGGTGAACATGCCCAGCTTGGGCTGCAGCAGCTTGCCGGTGCGCGAGCGCCCGCCCTCGGGGAAGAACTCCTGGTGCACGCCGTCGTGGACGAGCTTCTTCACGTAGGCCTTGAAGGTCGCGGCGTACACCTTGTCGTCCTTGAAGGAGCGCCGCAGGAAGAAGGCGCCGCAGCGGCGCAGCAGGGGGCCCAGGGGCCAGAAGGACAGGTTGGCGCCGGCGGCCACCAGGGGGACCGCGTAGCCGCGGTTCCACAGCACCCAGCTCATCACCAGGTAGTCCACGTGGCTCTTGTGCGAGGGGCACAGCACCAGCGGGGCCTTGCTGGCCGCCTTCAGGGCGCGGTTGAGCCCGGCCTCGTCCACCTCGATGCCGTCGTAGATGCGGTTGAACACCCACCCCAGCACGGGCGAGACGAAGGCCAGCGTCGTGGGGCTGGCCCTGGCGGCGATGGCCTGCAGGTTGCGCCGGGCCTGGCGCAGCACGCTCTCGGGCCGGCGGTTGCTCTCGGTGGCCACCGTGTCCAGCGCCTTGCGCAGCGTGCGGTCGCGCAGCGTCTCCTCGATGATGCGCTCGGGCGGCTTCACCGGCGGCCCGAAGACGGCGCGCGTCTCGCGGGCCAGGTGGTGGTTGAGGGCGCTGCGCACCTTGCGCGCGATGACCTCGTCCGAGTCCTGCGGGTTCTCCTCGATGAAGCGCTTGAGATCGATGGGCTCGCCCACGCGGAACTGCGCGCGGCGGTAGTTGCGGAAGAAGGCCACCATCGAGTGCAGGAAGCCCGGGGCGTCGGGGCTGCCGAAGACGTGATCCAGCACGGTCGGCTTGACGCGCGAGGTGCGCTTCTCCCAGACGAAGAGCTCCGGCACCAGGTAGACGGTCTTGTCCCCCTTGCGCGCCATGGAGACGAGGGAGGGGAAGGGGTTCTCCTCGATGTCCTTGCCCGAGGCGCTCAGGAGGGCCGTCTTCTTGAGGAAGATGAGGCCGCTGCCGCCCTGGCGCCGGGCGTAGGTGAAGCGCACGTCGAAGTCACCCCGCTGCGCCGTCTTGCGGAACGGGCGGGTGAACCAGGGGCGCAGGTTCACCACGGCCCGCACGGGGGGCAGGGCCCGGCGCACCATGGCCCAGGTCAGGTAGAGGAAGTTGATCCACGCCGTGGAGCGCATGACGTGCACCACGAACCCCTTGGCGTGGAGCGAGCGCAATTCGTCCTCGGCCTCGGCGGGGAAGCGCACCCCGTCGAAGTAGCGCTGCCCCAGCACCCGGGAGATGGGGCCGAACTCTTCCTTCAATGCCTCGCTGTGATTCGCAGCTTGAAGCAATGCGGTGTCCATGTGTTGCCCCCCTTTATCCACAAGAGCCTCGTCCAACCTCGTCTACATGTTCTCGGGAGTGGCGATACCCAGTAGCGCGAGTCCCGCCGCCAGGGCCACCCGCGTCGCGTCCGTCAGCGCGAGCCGCGCCGCCTTCAGGGGCTCGTTGCCCTCGAGGATGACGCGCTTGGTGCGATCCTGGTTGCCCAGCGTGTAGTAGCGGCTGAACTCCGCGGCCAGCTCCAGCAGCCACCGGGCGATGAAGCTCGGCTCGGCCTGATCCGCCGCCTCCTGCACCACCACGGGCAGCCGGGCGATGACGCGCAGCACGGCCTGCTCCTCCGGCAGGGTGAGCAGCGACGCGTCATACGAGGCCGGCGCCCCGCCGCCGCGGCGCAGGATGTTGCAGGTGCGCGCGTGGGCGTACTGGAGGTACGGGCCGGAGTGCCCCTCGAAGGCGAGCACGTCCTCCCAGTCGAAGGTGTAGTCCGTGGTCCGGCGGTTCTTCAGGTCGCCGAAGACGATGGCGCCCAGGCCGATCTGCTCGGCGAGCTCCTCCGGGTTGTTCGTCTGGATCTTCCCCGCCTGGATGTTCTCCTGCACCTTCTCCATCGCGCGGGTCCGCGCCTCGTCGAGCACGTCATTGAGGAGCACGACGTTACCCTTGCGCGTGCTCATGCCGTGCACGCGGCCGAAGTTGACGTGCACCATGCGCTTGGACCACTCGCGGCCCATGGCCTCGAGCACCCGGAAGAGCTGCCGGAAGTGCAGCGCCTGATCCGTGGCCACCACGTACAGCGACTTCTCGAACTGGAAGCGCTCGTGCCGGTCGATGGCCGCCGCCAGGTCCCGCGTGGCGTAGAGCGTGCTGCCATCGTTCTTCTTGAGCAGGACGGGCGGCTCGTTCTCCGCGTAGGGCAGGTCGACGATGGTGGCGCCCTGCGACTCCTTGACGCCGGGCCTGCGGGCGATCTCGTCGATCACCGGCTCCATCTTGCCCTGGTAGAAGCTCTCGCCCTCCATGTGCTCGAACTTGATGCCGAGCCGGGCGTAGATGCGCTCGAAGTCGCGCACGGACGTCTCGCGGAACTCCTTCCAGAGCGCGAGCGCCTCGGGCTCACCGGCCTCCATGCGCCGGAAGAAGTCGCGGGCGCGCTCGTCGAAGGCGGGCTCGGCCTCGGCGCGCTTGTTGGCCTTGACGTACACCTCCACGAGGTGGGCCATGTCCTTGCGGCGCTCGGGGACGCCGTACTCCTGGAAGCCCACGGCCACCAGGCCGAACTGCTTGCCCCAGTCGCCCAGGTAGTTGATGCCCTCGACCTTGTAGCCGAGCGCCCGGTGCAGGTTGGCCACGCTGTGGCCGATCATCGTCGAGCGGATGTGGTGGAAGGCGATGGGCTTGGCGATGTTGGGCGACGAGTAGTCGATGACCACCGTCTTGCCGGCGCCCTGGTCCCCGCCGCCGTAGCGCACGCCCTGCGAGCGCGCCGTGTCGATGACCTCGGCGGTGAAGGGCATCTGCGCGAACTTCGCGTTGACGTAGGGGCCGGCGGCCACCACCTCGAGGCCCGGCACCTTCACGCTCTGGGCCAGCGAGGCCGCGATGGCCGGTGGGGCCTTCTTCTGGGCCTTGGCCAGGGGGAAGGTGGGGAAGGACAGGTCGCCGTGGGCCGGGTCGGCCGGCTTGATCTGGGAGTCGATTTCGGAGGCGGGCACGCCCAGGGTCTGGGCGAGCGCCTCGACGAAGGCAGTCCGATAACGGGAGTAGACGGAAGGATTCATTGGATCGCGCGGATACTAAGCGAAACCAGCGCGTATTCCGCGCACCTTCTGTCAACGCGGCGAGTCGGAGTTGCCTTTCAACTAACGGCCGGGTTGCGGCGGCTCGGCCGGACCACGGCGGCCACGGTGTCGAGCAGCCGGGGCAGTTGCAGGGGCTTCTCGAAAAATCCGTCGATGCGGTCCAACCCCTGGCCCGCGCCGAGGCTGGAGACCTCGCTGGCGCCGGAGATGATGTAGACGGCGATGTCGGCCAGGGACTCGGTGCCGCGGATGAAGCGCAGCACGGAGCGTCCGTCCTCCTCGCTCAACCGGAGATCCAAGAGCACCATGGCCGGGCGGATGTGCGAGAGGATGGAGCGGGCCTCGGCGGCCCCCGAGGTGGACATCACCCGGTAGCCCTCCTGCTCGAGCACCTGCTGGAGCACCTCGCGGCAGTCCGCGTCGTCCTCGACGAGCAGGATGCCGCCAGCGCGAGGGCCGGCCTGGGCGGCGTCGGGCGTGCTGACGGCGCCGGCGAACATGGGCAGCACCATCTGGAAGGAGGTGCCTTCACCCAGGGTGCTGGCGGCCTCCACCCGGCCGCCGTGGAGCGCGAGGATCTTGGCCACCAGGGGCAGGCCCAGGCTGCGTCCCTGACCCCGGGCGCCCTCGGGCCGGTAGAAGGGATCGAAGACGTGCTCCAGGTCCTCCGCGCTGATGCCCGGCCCGGTGTCCTTCACGGTGAGTTGGGCGAGCCCGTCCTCGACGGAGACGCGCAGCTCCACGGTGTCGTCGGCCTCGCAGCGGTGGATGCCGCCCTCCACGAGGTTCTGGATGGCCTCGGCGATGCGCTCGCGATCGCCGCGGACGAAGACCTCGGTGGAGGGGGGCAGGGTGAGCTGCACCCGGGCCTGCTCGGCGGCGGGGGTGAGGGAGCGGATGACCTCCTCGGCCACGGCCTTGAGCCCGAAGGGGCGCTGGTTGAGCTGCATCTTCCCGGCCTGGAGGCGGGACATGAGCAGCAGATCATTCACCATGCGCAGCATGCGGTCCGCGCTGCGATCGCACACCTGGACCGCGCGGCGCTGGGCATCGGAGACGGGCCCGAGCTTCTCGCGGCCCATCATGGCCAGGTAGGCCTTGAGGGTGGTGAGGGGGTTCTTCAGATCGTGCGAGACGTTGCCGAGCAGCTCGTCGCGGCTCTGCTCGAGCGCCTTGAGGCCGGCGATGGCCGTCTGGAGGTCCTTGTTGCGCCGGGCGCTGTCGTCGCGCAGGCGGGCCACCTCGTAGGAGGCGGAGAGCTGGCCGGCGAGCGCGGCGAGCAGGGAGTCCGAGAGCGCGCGGCGCGGGGCGATGATGGCCAGCACGCCGGTGACGCCCTGGGGGCTCTCGAGCGGCACGGCGACGGCCTCCTCGTCGCGGAGGATCGTCGTCTCGGCGAAGGCGCGGCCGACCAGGCCCTCCTCGGGGGTGGCGGCGGTGATGCGCTCGTCGTAGCGGCCACGCACGTGCTCGACGTGGAGCTGGTTGCGCGAGGGGAGGAAGCGCGCCACGTAGACGGTCTTGGCCTGCATCAGGCCGTGAATGATCTGCAGCTGGGCGCGAAGGGCCTCGGTGGGGCCGGCGCTGGAGGTGATGTGCAGGGACATCTCCGCCAGGGCGCGCTCGGCGGCCTCGTTGTCTATGGGAGGCTGGGGTTTCTGCACGCGCCGGGGCTTCTTCGTCTCGGGGCGGAGGGTGACGATCTCAGCCAGATGCGGAACCTTCTTCTTCGGCACGGAGCTACCTCGGCAACCAGGGGGCGGCGCGCCAACCCCCGTCCAGGGTGGGGGTGGCGCGAGCGCGGCTCATGCCGATCCTGCGCCACCCGGAGCCGGGGTGGAAAGAGCCCTCCCGGCCCCTCCCGCAACAGGGCCGACCGCAGGACAATTGCCATGTCCGCTGGATGACACAGGGTGGGAGGGAGGCTCCCGACCCACCAGGTACCAGGAGCTCAGGAGCGGCGTTGGACCACACCGTTGCCGTCGAGATAGTAGGGGTCGGTCATGAGCGGCTCGACCTTCTCGCGGTAGCCCTGGACGCCGAAGCCGCTCTCCTGGAGCGCGCTCAGCGCGGCCACCTGCACGCGGCGTGCGGTATCGCTGGTGGTCAGGAGGCGGAGGATGGGCTCGCGCGCCGGTTCGTGCTTCTGGGGGCCGAGCGCCTTGAGGGCGGCGATCTTCACCTCGTCCGCCATGTCGTCGAGGTGGGGCAGCACCGCCTCGGCGATGCGCGGATCCTTCTTGTCGGTGACATAGTGGAGGAGGACGACCTTCTTCTCGGGATCGCGCATGTACTGAGCGCTCAGGGCATTGAGCGTGCTCACGACGATGTCGACGACCTCGGATTCGGGCAGCAGGGCCTCGAGGATGCGCAGGGCCCAGGAGGTGGCCTGCTCGCTCTTGCGCAGGAACTCGGTGACGGGGGGGATGGCGTCCTTGCCGAAGCCCTTGATGAGCTCGAAGACGTGCTCCTTCTCGTCCGCGTCCGTGGTGAGGGGCTCCACGGTGATGGTGTAGCGGTGCAGAAGGACGCTGACGGCCTCGGGGTACTTCATCTCCCCGAGCTGCTGGAGGGCCTTCTGGCGGGTGGTGGGGTCCCCGTACTTCTGGGTCACCTTGGACTTGAGCTTGAGGGCCTTCTCGGGGCCGGAGCCGCCGAGGAAATCGAAGATGCCCATGAGAATGATGCTCCGAGGGGTGAAACGAGTTCTTGGGCGCCGTGTAGGACGCGGCGCAAGCTAACGCAAGAAGCTTGGATGGCCAGTGACGAGCCGTCGATTAGAGCTGCAACGAGCCCCGGACATCCGAGTGATAGGCACGGGCGAGCGCCTCGGCGGCCTGCCGGGCCTCGGTGGAGGGGTGTTCGGGTACCTTGACCTGGAGTGTGAGGTAGAGGTCTCCCGGAGGGCCGCCCTTGAGGGAAGGCGCACCCCGGCCCTTGAGGCGCATGCGGCGACCGGACTGGGATCCCGCGGGTACCTTCACCGTCACCTCGCCCTGGAAGGTGGGCACGCGGACCTCGGCGCCGAGCATGGCCTCGGAGACGGTCACGGGGAGGTCCATATAGAGGTCGTCTCCCTCGCGGCGCACCAGGGGGTGTTCCGCGACGATCGTCTCGATATAGAGGTCTCCCGGGGGCCCTCCGCGCGAGCCCGCGGCCCCCTGGCCGGACAGCCGTACCTTGGAGCCCGTCTGGACGCCGGCGGGGATCTTCACGGTGAGCCGGGCCGTTTCCGCCACGACGCCCGAGCCCTGGCAGGAAGGGCAGGGGGGCGCGGCGCGGCCGGTGCCGCGGCAGGTGGGGCAGGTGCCACTCACGGCCATGCCCAGGATGCCGCCGCTGCGACGCGCCTTGCCGGTGCCGCCGCAGGTGCCGCACGTGGAGGGAGTCCCCACCTGGCCCGAGCCCTGGCATCGCTGGCAACGGCCGGGGCGCTGGAGCGAGATGCTGCGCTCGGTGCCGGTGAGGGCGTCGTTGAAGCTGAGCGTGAGGGTCGCGGTGATGTCCTCGCCCGGGGTGGGACCCGCGGCCCGGCCTCCGCCGGCACGTCCGAAGATCTCCCCGACGTCCACGCCGCCGGCGCCCGCCCGGCCGAAGATGTCGCCGAAGATGTCGCCCAGGTCGAAGTCCGCGCCGCCGACGTCACCGCCGCCGAACGGTCTGCCGCCAGCCGCCTGTGCGGCCTTATAGGCCCGGTACTGCTCGGCCTTCTTCTCGTCGAAACCGAACTGGGCGGCGGCGTCACCGAACTCGTCGTACAGCTTGCGCTTGCGCTCGTCCGACAGGATCTCGAAAGCCGCGTTGAGCTGCTTGAACTTCTCCTCGGCCGCTTTGTCGCCCGGGTTGACGTCCGGGTGGTACTTGCGGGCGAGCTTGCGGAAAGCCTTCTTGATTTCGTCGGCCGATGCCGTCCGGGACACGCCGAGAATCTGGTAGTAGTCGTCCGCCATGGGGTTGTGGCCCTCCGAACCTGCAAAAACGTAACCAGCCGTGCGGCGAGCGCCAGCACGGCGTGTGCCTGGAGGTCCGGATGTATAAAGTGGCTGGAGGGACGTGAGGGAAAGAATGGGAGCACCGCGCGGAGGAAGAGCGAGGACCGGGCTGGTGGTGGGCTGGCTCGTGCTGGTGCCGGTGTCGGTACCGCTGTCCGCCGCGTCGCAGGCCCTTCCCGAAGCGCCCCGGGCGTCCCAGGGCCGGATCATCGATCGCGTGGTGGCGGTCATCGGCAACCAGGTGCTCACCCTGAGCGAGTTGGAGTTCGAGACGCGGGTGGCGCTGGTGCAGCGAGGAGGCGTGCGGGCGGCGGAGGCCTCGCTCGACGAGCAGACGCTCCGGGGGGCGCTCGAGCTGGCCATCAACCAGCGACTGCTGGTGGCGGGGGCGGACAGGCTGCAGGCCTTCCCGGCGGAGCGCTCGGAGGTGGATGCCCGGCTGAAGATCTTCCGCGAGCGCTTCGAGGACGAACCCTCGCTGCTGGCCTTCCTGGCCCGGCACGACGCGGACCTGGAGCAACTCACGGCGGTGCTGGAGCGGGGCGTGCGGGCCGAGCGCATCCTGGACAGCCGGATTCGTCTGCGCGCGCAGGTGAGCGAATCGGAGACGCGGCGGTACTGGGAGGAGCACAAGGGGACGCTGGGCGGGCCATACGAGTCGGTGCGGGACGCCCTGAGGGAGAGGTTGATGAGGGAGCGCTACGGCCAGCTCGCGAAGGAGGAGTTCGCCCTGGTGAGGGCGGGCGCGAAGGTCCGGCGGGTGGCTCCCTTCGCCCGGGAGGCGCTGCCATGAGGCGGATGCGCGAGGAGACCCGCCCGAAGGAGCAGGTGAAGCCGGAGTCTCCGTTCCTGATCCGGCGGATGACGCGGGAGGACCTGCCCGCGGTGATGGAGCTGGAGAAGGCCTCGTTCACCAACCCGTGGTCCTACGAGCTGCTGCAGCGCGAGCTCGGACACGACTGGTCCGTCATCTTCCTCCTGGAGGAGCCCCTTCCGGAGGGAGGCCGGCGACTGCTGGGCATCTCCATCTTCTGGATCGTCCATGACGAGGTGCACGTGCTCAACGTGGCCACCGCACCGGAGCACCGCCGGCGGGGTGTGGGGCGCAGATTGATGGAGGCCACCTTGTCCGAGGGGCGGGCACGCAAGTGCAGCCTGGCGACGTTGGAGGTGCGCAAGAGCAACGAGCCTGCCATCAATCTCTACAAGTCATTCGGCTTCCGCCCTGTGGGCGTGCGGCCGAACTACTACGTGGACGAGGGCCAGACGCCCGAGGACGCGATCGTGATGGTCCTCGACTTCTAGAAGCCAGGGGAGTAGAGGACCGGGCTCGCCAGGAGAGAGCAGGAAAGGACGCCATGTCGTCCACGGTTGGAATGCCGTGGGCCGGCAGTGCTTGACACAGGGTGGTCCCTCCCTATACTCGCGGCCCTTTTTCAAGCGCAGTTGTAGGTTTGTATGCGCCCCTGGGTACACCCGCCCGGGGCAAATCGGGAAGGAAGAGAAGCTCAGTGCCAACCATCAGCCAGTTGGTCCGCAAGGGCCGCGAGAAGTTGAACATCAAGGGCAAGAGCCCCGCTCTGAAGGAGTGCCCTCAGAAGCGTGGCGTCTGCACCCGCGTGTACACCACCACTCCGAAGAAGCCGAACTCGGCGCTCCGTAAGGTGGCGCGTGTTCGTCTGACGAACGGGATCGAGGTCACCTCGTACATCCCGGGCGTGGGTCACAACCTCCAGGAGCACTCGGTGGTGATGATCCGCGGAGGCCGTGTGAAGGATCTCCCGGGTGTTCGCTACCACATCATCCGCGGCACGCTGGACTCCGTGGGCGTGGCCGGCCGCAAGCAGAGCCGTTCGAAGTACGGCGCCAAGCGCCCGAGCTGATCCGGGTCTCCGGGTCGTTGATCACCTTCGTTTCATCCGTTTAGGACGCTTGCCCCGCACCCTGGGGAGCTTCCTTGATTTCGCCAACGCAGTTGAAGCCCCACGAAGGCTCCCGGGTGCATGGGAGCGGGGCGTAAGGGATACAGAGCAATGCCTCGTCGTCGCGTAGTAGCCAAGCGCAAGATCCTTCCCGATCCGAAGTTCCAGGACCGCCTCGTCACGAAGTTCGTGAACGACCTGATGCGCAAGGGGAAGAAGTCCATCGCCGAGCGGGTGTGCTACGGCGCCTTCGCCCTCATCGAGGAGCGTGCGAAGGAGGACCCCCTCAAGACCTTCAAGAAGGCCCTGGACAACGTCAAGCCCGTGCTCGAGGTGAAGAGCCGCCGCGTCGGTGGCGCCACCTACCAGGTTCCCGTGGAGGTCCGTCAGGACCGCCGCGTGGCGCTGGGCATGCGCTGGATCATCACCTACGCCAAGGCGCGCGGTGAGAAGACGGCGATGGAGAAGCTGGCGGGCGAGATCATGGACGCCGCCAACAACCGCGGCAACGCGGTGAAGAAGCGCGAGGACACGCACAAGATGGCCGAGGCCAACAAGGCCTTCGCCCACTACCGCTGGTAGTCCTGGCGTCCTGAAGTGCCCGGCACCCGGATGCGGCCTCCCGCGTCCGGGTGTTTCAGGTCTTTGACATCCGTTTCGTTGGTTTCGTGGTTGGAGGGCAGGGGATTGGGCCCGCCCCGTTCTGGAGAGGTTCGGAGACATGCCTCGCGAGTACCCGCTCGAGCGCTATCGCAACATCGGCATCATGGCGCACATCGATGCCGGCAAGACCACGACCACGGAGCGGATCCTGTTCTACACAGGAGCCATCCACAAGATGGGCGAGGTGCATGAAGGCACCACGACCACGGACTGGATGCCCCAGGAGCGCGAGCGCGGCATCACGATCACCTCGGCCGCCATCACCGCCTTCTGGAATCGGAGCGATCAGAAGTACCGCATCAACATCATCGACACGCCGGGCCACGTGGACTTCACCATCGAGGTGGAGCGCTCGCTGCGCGTGCTGGACGGGGCCATCGCGGTCTTCGACGGCGTGAACGGTGTGGAGCCCCAGTCCGAGACGGTCTGGCGCCAGGCGGACAAGTACAAGGTCCCCCGCATCTGCTTCGTGAACAAGATGGACCGGGTGGGCGCGGACTACACGATGTCCGTCAACTCGATCCGCGAGAAGCTGGGCGCGCGTCCGGTGCGCATGCAGCTCCCGCTGGGCACCGAGGACAAGCTGCGCGGCGTCATCGACCTGGTGCGGATGAAGGCGCTCGTGTTCCATGATTCGGAGCAGGGCAGCCGGTATGACGTGGTGGACATCCCCGAGGAGTTCCTCGAGGAGGCCAACGCGGCCCGGAGCGAGCTCGTGGAGACCGCGGCCGAGCAGGACGACGCGCTCACCGAGAAGTTCCTCGAGGGCCAGGAACTCACCGAGGCGGAGATCCGCGTCGCCATCCGCAAGGGGTGTCTGGGGCTGAAGATCTTCCCCGTGTTCTGTGGCTCGGCCTTCAAGCACAAGGGCGTGCAGCCGCTGCTGGACGCGGTGGTGGACTACCTGCCCAACCCGCTGGAAGTCCCCCCGGTGCACGGCAAGAGCCCCAAGGGCGAGGACGAGATCCGCGAGACGGATGACAAGGCGCCGTTCAGCGCGCTGGCGTTCAAGATCATGAACGACCCGGCGTTCCAGTCACAGACGCTGACGTTCCTCCGCATCTACTCGGGCAAGCTGGAGGCGGGCACCGCCGCGTGGAACTCGGTGAAGGGCAAGCGCGAGCGCATCAGCCGGCTGGTGCAGATGCGCGCGGACAAGAAGGACGAGGTCCAGGAGTGCTACGCCGGTGACATCTGCGCGGTGGTGGGCCTGAAGCTGGCGACCACGGGCGACACGCTCTGTGACGACAAGCACCCCATCATCCTGGAGCGGATGGAGTTCCCCGAGCCCGTCATCGACGTGGCCATCGAGCCGAAGTCCACGGCGGACCAGGACAAGATCATCGCCAGCCTGGCGCGTCTGGCGATGGAGGATCCGTCCTTCCGGGTGAAGACGAACGAGGAGACGGGGCAGACCATCATCGCCGGCATGGGCGAGCTGCACCTGGACATCATCGTCGACCGACTGCTGCGCGAGTTCAAGGTCGACGCCAACGTGGGCAAGCCCCAGGTGGCCTACCGCGAGACGATCACCAAGGCGGTGCAGTCCGAGGGCAAGTACATCCGCCAGGCGGGTGGCAAGGGGATGTACGGCCACATCAACCTGCGGGTGATGCCCAGCGAGCCGGGCGCGGGCTTCGTCTTCGAGAACCAGATCGTGGGCGGGGTGGTGACCAAGGAGTTCGTGGAGGCGGCGAAGCAGGGCGTCCAGGAAGCCATGCAGAGCGGCCCCATCGCGGGCTACCCCATGCTGGACATCAGGGTGGAGGCCTACGACGGCTCGATGCACGACGTGGACTCCAACGAGATGGCCTTCAAGATCGCCGGCTCGATGGCCTTCCGGGACGCCGTGCGCACCGCCGACCCCGTGCTCCTCGAGCCCATCATGGACTGCGAGATCGTCACCCCGGACGACTTCACGGGGGACGTCATCGGCGATCTCAATGGACGCCGGGGGAAGATCATGGGCATGGAGCCTCGGCCGGGGGGCGTGCAGGCAATTCACGCCCAGGTGCCTCTGGCCAGGATGTTCGGGTACTCGACCGACCTGCGCAGCCGCAGTCAGGGAAGAGCGACGTACACCATGCGGTTCAGCCACTACGCGCCGGCAGCGAAGGACGCGCTGAACCGTTGATGTGACCGGCTCCCTGAGAGGGGAGTGGGCGATTTAGATTGACGTTTCCGCGGGTTTGGAGCACGACGCAGCACCTTTTCTCGATTCGGCCGGTAAGCCGGCCTCGCGAGGAGCAGCAATGAGTAAGGAGAAGTTCGAAAGAACGAAGCCGCACGTGAACATCGGTACGATCGGTCACGTGGACCACGGCAAGACGTCCCTGACGGCGGCCATCACGAAGGTGCTGGCGAAGACGGGCGGCGCGACGTTCCTCGCGTACGACCAGATCGACAAGGCCCCCGAGGAGCGTGAGCGCGGTATCACCATCTCCACGGCGCACGTGGAGTACCAGACGACCAACCGGCACTATGCCCACGTCGACTGCCCGGGCCACGCCGACTACGTCAAGAACATGATCACGGGCGCGGCGCAGATGGACGGCGCCATCCTGGTGGTCTCCGCCGCCGACGGCCCGATGCCCCAGACGCGCGAGCACATCCTGCTCGCCCGCCAGGTCGGCGTGCCCTACATCGTGGTCTTCCTGAACAAGGTCGACATGCTGGACGACCCCGAGCTGCGCGAGCTCGTGGAGATGGAGGTCCGCGACCTGCTCAAGAAGTACGACTTCCCTGGCGACGAGATCCCCATCGTCCCCGGCAGCGCCCTCAAGGCGCTCGAGGGTGACACCTCGGAGATCGGCGAGCCGGCCATCCTCAAGCTGATGGAGGCGGTGGACAAGTACATCCCCACCCCGCAGCGCGCGACGGACAAGCCCTTCCTGATGCCGGTGGAGGACGTGTTCTCCATCGCCGGCCGCGGTACGGTGGCCACCGGCCGCGTGGAGCGCGGCAGGGTGAAGGTGGGCGAGGAAATCGAGATTGTCGGTATCCGCCCCACGCAGAAGACGGTCGTCACGGGCGTGGAGATGTTCCGCAAGCTGCTGGACGAGGGCATGGCGGGCGACAACATCGGCGCGCTGCTGCGTGGTCTGAAGCGTGAGGACCTGGAGCGTGGTCAGGTGCTCGCCAAGCCGGGCTCCATCACCCCGCACACCAAGTTCAAGGCGCAGATCTACGTGCTCACGAAGGAAGAGGGTGGCCGTCACACGCCGTTCTTCAAGGGCTACCGGCCGCAGTTCTACTTCCGCACCACGGACGTGACGGGCACGGTGAAGCTGCCCGAGAACGTCGAGATGGTGATGCCGGGCGACAACATCGCCATCGAGGTGGAGTTGATCACCCCCGTGGCCATGGAGAAGGAGCTCCGCTTCGCCGTCCGCGAGGGTGGCCGCACCGTGGGCGCCGGCGTCGTGGCCGAGATCATCGCGTAGTATTCGGAAGTACCCACCTGCCCCGGCGTTCCGGGTGGAAAAAAGCCGGGGCAGTGGGAATAAGGTTGCAAACACGGGGACTGCGGTGGTACAAGCCGCGCCCCTTCGAAGAGACGGCTCTGTGACATCCAGGGGACGTTGGGCGTAGCGCCTCCCACAGGCAGGCAGAGGCCGTACAAAGAGGTTTTTGCGAATGGCGACACAGAAGATCCGCATCCGGCTGAAGGCCTACGACTCCAAGCTCCTGGATCAGAGCGCTGGGGAGATCGTCGAGACGGCGCGGCGCACGGGCGCCAAGGTTGCCGGTCCGATCCCCCTGCCCACGCGCATCAACAAGTTCACGGTTCTGCGCTCGCCGCACGTGGACAAGAAGAGCCGCGAGCAGTTCGAGATCCGCACGCACAAGCGCCTGCTCGATATCCTCGAGCCGACCCAGCAGACGCTGGACGCGCTGATGAAGCTGGATCTCTCGGCCGGTGTTGACGTGGAGATCAAGTCCTGAGGAAGCGGGGCTGAGCCCTCGCGGTTCCACTCCGTTCCCCAGAGGAAAGAGCCATGGCGAAGTTCGACGTAGTCGATCTGGATTTGAAGAAGGTGTCGGAGCTTG
This sequence comes from Archangium violaceum, assembly GCF_016859125.1. Classification (NCBI taxonomy): domain Bacteria; kingdom Pseudomonadati; phylum Myxococcota; class Myxococcia; order Myxococcales; family Archangiaceae; genus Archangium; species Archangium violaceum. The sequence goes on from NZ_CP069338.1 coordinate 8,829,461, forward strand.
AGCTCTCCGACGAGGTCTTCGGCGCCGAGCCGAACGCGAACCTCTTTTACGAGGTCGCGAAGATGCAGCAGATCAACCGGCGCCGGGGTACGGTGGCGGTGAAGAACACCTCGCTGGTGAGCGGCGGTGGCAAGAAGCCCTGGAAGCAGAAGGGCACCGGCCGCGCTCGTCAGGGTTCCATCCGCGCTTCCCACTGGGTGGGCGGCGGTAAGGCGATGGGCCCGAAGCCGCGGGACTACTTCTACCGTCCTCCGAAGAAGGTCCGTCGCGGTGCGCTCAAGGCGGCCCTGTCGCTGCGCGCCCGTGAGAAGACGCTCATCATCGTGAGCGACTTCAACCTGGCTGCTCCAAAGAGCAAGCAGGCCTTCGAGGCTCTGACCAAGCGGCTGAAGCTGGCCGACGCACTGGTCATCGATGCCAAGGACAACACCAACCTGCACCGCAGCGTGCGCAACCTGGCGAAGTTCGATGTTCTGCCCCCCGAGGGTCTGAACCTCGAGTCCGTGCTCCGCCACAAGCACCTGGTGCTCACTTCCTCGGCCGCCAAGGCCATCGAGGGGGCGCTCTCGTGAATATCAACGACGTCATCAAGGGACCGCTCATCACCGAGAAGCTGGACGCGGCCCGCGAGAAGTTCCGGCAGTACTCGTTCATCGTCGACAAGAAGGCCACGAAGTACGACGTGGCCCGCGCCGTCGAGCAACTCTTCAAGGTGAACGTCGAGGGCGTGCGGACCAACATCGTCCGCGGCAAGACCAAGCGGGTGGGCCGCTCGATTGGCAAGCGGCCGAACTTCAAGAAGGCGGTCGTCACCCTCAAGGAGGGGGACAAGATCGAACTCTTCGAGGGAGGCGCGGTCTAGCGCACGGCGCTGACCGACGTTGAGGAACCACCATGGGCATCAAGAAGTACAAGCCGACCTCCGCCGCCCGCCGTCTGATGACGGTGTCTGACTTCGCGGACATCACCAAGGACACGCCGGAGAAGGGCCTTACCGAGCCCCTCAAGAAGTCCGGCGGCCGCAACGTCCACGGCCACATCACCCGTCGTCACCAGGGTGGTGGTCACAAGCGCCGCTACCGCGTCATCGACTTCAAGCGTCGGGACAAGGATGGCGTGCCGGCCAAGGTCGCGGCGGTCGAGTACGACCCGAACCGCTCCGCCAACATCGCCCTCCTGCACTACGCGGACGGCGAGAAGCGCTACATCCTGGCCCCGGTCGACCTGAAGGTCGGGGACACCGTGATGGCGGGTGAGAACGCGGACATCCGTCCGGGCAACACCCTGCCGCTCATCAACATCCCGATTGGCACCATCATCCACAACGTGGAGCTGAAGCCGGGCCGCGGCGGGCAGATCATCCGCTCCGCGGGTTCCTCCGGTCAGCTGATGGCGAAGGAGGGCCGCTACGCTCAGGTGCGTCTGCCCTCGGGTGCCGTGCGCATGGTGCTCATCGAGTGCCGCGCCACCGTGGGCCAGGTGGGCAACCTGGAGCACGAGATCATCCGCATCGGCAAGGCGGGTCGTAGCCGCTGGCTGGGCATCCGGCCCACCGTCCGCGGTCTGGCCATGAACCCCGTCGACCACCCGCACGGTGGTGGCGAGGGTAAGTCCGGTCAGGGTAACCCGCACCCGGTGTCGCCGTGGGGCCAGAAGACCAAGGGCCTCAGCACCCGCAAGAACAAGCGTACTGACAAGTTCATCGTGAGCGTCCGCCGTCCGGGCGCGCGCAGCCAGTAGTCGAGGGTTCACGCAATGGCGCGTTCGATCAAGAAGGGTCCGTTCGTCGATGGGTACCTCGTGAAGAAGATCGAGGACATGATCAAGACGAACAAGAAGAGTGTTGTGAAGACGTGGTCCCGGCGTTCCACCATCCTGCCGGAGTTCGTGGGACACACCTTCGCGGTGCACAACGGCCGCAAGTTCATCCCCGTCTTCGTGACCGAGAACATGGTGGGCCACAAGCTCGGCGAGTTCGCCCCGACCCGTACGTTCGGTGGTCACTCGGCGGAGAAGAAGGTCGCCAAGGGCAAGTAGCCGGCCCCGCTGACAGGCGGCGTCCGCCAGAGGAGATGACATGGAGTCGAAGGCACATCTGAGGTTCCTGCGCATGTCGCCCCGGAAGGTTTCCACCGTGGCGGCTCTCGTCCGGGGCAAGCCGGTGGGGCAGGCCCTGAACATCCTGCGCTTCACCAGCCGCGCCGCGGCGGTTCCGGTGGCCAAGCTCATCAAGAGCGCCGTGGCCAACGCGACGGACCTGTCCAAGGGTCAGGTCGACGTGGACCGTCTCATCGTGAAGACGATCTCGGTGGATCAGGGTCCTACCCAGCGCCGCTACATGCCGCGCGCCATGGGCCGGGCCTCGCGCATCAACAAGAAGACCAGTCACATTCACGTGGTGCTGGCGGAGGCGGCCAAGTAGCCGCCCGCCTGGCGCCCCACGCAACCGATTCGAAGGAGAAGCACGTTGGGCCAGAAAGTCCATCCCATTGGGTTCCGCCTCGGGGTCATCAAGACCTGGGACTCCAAGTGGTTCGAGCACAAGAACTACGCGCAGTGGCTGCATGAGGACATCCGCATCCGCGAGTTCGTGAAGAAGTCGCTCGCCCATGCGGGTGTCTCCAAGGTGGAGATCGAGCGCGCGGCGAACAAGGTGAAGGTCAACGTGCACACCGCGCGCCCGGGCATCGTCATCGGCAAGCGCGGTGCGGGCATCGAGACGGTGAAGAAGGACCTCCAGCAGTTCACGAAGAACGAGGTCTTCCTCAACATCGTCGAGGTCCGCAAGGCCGAGACGGACGCGCAGCTGGTGGCCGAGAACATCGCCACCCAGCTCGAGCGCCGTATCGCCTTCCGCCGCGCCATGAAGAAGGCGCTGCAGACGGCGATGAAGTTCGGCGCCAAGGGTATCCGTGTGTCGTGCTCCGGCCGCCTCGGTGGCGCGGAGATGGCCCGCTACGAGTGGTACCGCGAGGGCCGCGTGCCCCTGCACACCCTTCGTGCGGACATCGACTACGGTTTCGCCGAGGCGAAGACCACCTACGGCAAGATCGGTTGCAAGGTCTGGATCTGCCGCGGCGAGGTGCTGCCCACCAAGGGTGGTCAGAGCCCCGCGCCGGCGGCCAACCGCTAACTCCCCGGGAGCCGTCCCGGGAGGGACGGCTCGCTCGGGATTGAAGGACACCGACGATGCTTCAGCCTGCTCGCACGAAGTACCGCAAGATGCACAAGGGCCGCACGCCCGGTCGGGCGTACCGCGGCAGCGATCTCACCTACGGTGAGTACGGCCTCATGTCCCTGCAGCCGGGGTGGATTACCTCGCGGCAGATCGAGGCGGCCCGTATCGCGATGACGCGCCACATCAAGCGTGGTGGCAAGATCTGGATCCGTGTATTCCCGGACAAGCCCATCACCAAGAAGCCCGCCGAAACCCGCATGGGTACCGGTAAGGGCGGTGTGGAGTACTACGTGGCGGTGGTCAAGCCCGGCCGCATCCTCTACGAGATGGAGGGTATGACGCCGGAGGTTGCCACGACCGCCCTGAAGCTGGCCCAGGCCAAGCTGCCGGTGCTGACGAAGATCGTCACCCGCAGCGAGCTGGCGCTCTAGTTCCGCCTCCGGGTGGCCCGCTGAGAAGAGGGCCGCCCGCTGGCTCGAGGAGATTTGAAGATGGCGACTGCGAAGGAACTCAAGGAGCTCTCGGCGGATGACCTGAAGCGGCGCGCGGCCGAGCTGCGCGAGACGCTGTTCCAGGATCAGCTCAAGAGGGCGACCGGCTCGCTCGACAATCCGTCCGAGCGCACCCAGCACAAGCGCGACCTGGCGCGCATCCTGACCGTCCTGGGGGAGAAGACCCGGGCGGAGAAGAAGGCTTAGGAGCTTTTTCATGGCTGAAGCGACTCAATCCACCTCTGCCAAGACCTCCACCCGCGGCCGTCCCAAGACCCGCGTGGGGATCGTGACCTCCAACAAGATGCAGAAGACGGTGGTGGTCACCGTCTCGCGCCGCGCGTCTCACCCGAAGTACGGGAAGATCATGAGCATGCGCGAGAAGTACAAGGCGCACGTCGAGGACCACGACTATCCGGCCAAGGTCACCATCAATGAGGGTGACCGGGTTCGTATCGCCGAGACCCGTCCCGCTTCGAAGGACAAGCGCTGGCGCGTGGTCGAGGTGTTGGAGAAGAGCAAGAACGTCTGAGCCGTCCGAGCTCGCGCTGCCACCCAGGCGCGCGAGGCCGTGGCTCGAGCCGCGCGGTGCCCCTCCTCACCGGAAGGGCCTGCCGTAGCTGAGATAGGAGATTCCAGATGATTCAGATGACGAGCGTGCTCGACGTGGCCGACAACTCGGGCGCCAAGAAGGTGTTCTGCATCAAGGTGCTCGGTGGCTCGAAGCGCAAGTACGCGTCCATCGGCGATGTGATCGTCGTGTCGGTGCGCGAGGCGCTGCCGAACTCCAAGGTGAAGAAGGGTGATGTGGCCAAGGCCGTCATCGTGCGCACCGCGCGCGAGGTGGGCCGTCCGGATGGCAGCTACATCAAGTTCGATGGCAACTCCGCCGTCCTCATCAACAAGGACATGGAGCCCATCGGGACGCGCATCTTCGGGCCGGTCGCCCGCGAGCTCCGCGCCCGCAAGTTCATGAAGATCATCTCGCTCGCTCCCGAGGTCCTCTAGTAGGGCGTCAGGCGGTCCGCGAGGAGGGAGAGGAACCATGGAGAAGCTCAAGGTTGGAGACACCGTCCAGGTCATCGCCGGCGCCGAGCGCTCGGAGAAGACCCCGGCGAGCAAGCGCGGGAAGATCCTGAAGATCGACCGTGAGGCCCAGCGGGTGACCGTCGAGGGCGTGCGCCTGGTCAAGCGGCACCTGCGCAAGACGCCCCAGCAGCCCGAGGGCGGCATCGTGGAGAAGCCGGGCACCATCCACATCTCGGACGTCCAGCTGGTTTGCGCCAAGTGCGACAAGCCGACCCGCGTGGGCATCCGGGCCGATGGGGACAAGAAGAAGCGGTTCTGCAAGAACTGCGACGCCCTGATTGACTAGGGGCGCGGGTTCGGGCATGTATGCGCGCCCTTTGTCCTACCCGGATGAGGGGAGGACGGGCGTGCATACCCGGGGCTCCGAAAGACCCATGGGGGCTCCGGTGTTTCCAGTTTCCACGCAGTACTGATCGGCGCGCTGGGTCCACGACGGCGTTCCGAAGCAGAGGACAAGACGATGGCTGAAGAGAAGAAGGACGCGGCGAAGAAGGAGAAGAAGGGCCGCAAGAAGGAAGAGCTCAAGAAGGCAGGTTTCGCGGCGAACATCGAGGAGGGTCTCGAGGCCAAGCCGGCGCGTCTGAAGCTGCGCTTCCGCAAGGAAGGCGTGCCCGCGCTGATGAAGGAGCTGGGCCTCAAGAACCCGATGGAGGTTCCTCGCCTCGAGAAGATCGTCGTCAACATGGGTCTGGGCGAGGCGCTCGCCAACGCCAAGATCCTCGAGTCCGCCGTGGACCAGCTGGGTGCCATCACCGGTCAGAAGCCCGTGGTGACCCGCGCCCGCAAGTCCATCGCGAACTTCAAGCTGCGCCAGGGCCAGGCGATCGGTGCCGCCGTCACGCTGCGCGGCGACCGGATGTACGAGTTCCTGGACCGCCTCATCACCGTCGCGCTGCCGCGCGTGCGTGACTTCAAGGGCGTGTCCCCCAAGGCGTTCGACGGGAAGGGCAACTACACGCTCGGCGTGCGCGAGCAGATCATCTTCCCGGAAATCAACTACGACCAGATCGAGAAGGTGAAGGGGCTGAACATCAGCTTCGTCACCACTGCGGCGAACGATGAGCAGGGGCTGGCGCTGATGCGTCACTTCGGCATGCCGTTCCGCCAGTAACGAGGACCCGCATCCATGGCCAAGCTCTCGAAGATCGCTCAGGCGAAGCGCAAGCCGAAGTTCTCCGTCCGCGCGTACAACCGCTGCCCGTTGTGCGGTCGGCCCCGCGCGTTCCTGCGGAAGTTCAACATGTGCCGTATCTGCTTCCGGCACCGCGCCCTCCGCGGCGAGATCACCGGCGTCACCAAGTCGTCCTGGTAGTCGGACGCGGGTGTCCGGGCTCCGAGCAGGGGCCCGGGTGCCTGGCCCGCCCTCGAGAGGGTGGGCTGAAGCAGTAGCTGCATGGCAACCGTGGCGAACCCCCGGGATGGGCCCGGCAGGCGCGGCGGTTGCGAACGCGGAGGCGGTGAGACCGCTCCGCACGGAAGGTAGCCATTCATGTCGGTTGTCAACGATCCCATTGGCGACATGCTGACCCGCCTGCGCAACGGCTCGCGCGCGCGTCACGACAAGGTCGTCATCCCCCACTCGAACCTCAAGGTCGAGATCATCAAGGTTCTCAAGGCCGAGGGCTTCATCGGGGACTACACGGTCCACGAGCGCGCGCCGCAGAACGAGATCAGCGTGCAGCTGAAGTACGGTCCGGATCGCGCTCCGGCGATCACCGGCATCCGCCGCGTGTCCAAGCCCGGCTTGCGCCGGTACGTCAACTCGCGTGAGATTCCGCAGGTGCTCGGCGGTCTGGGCATCTCCATCCTGTCCACGTCGCGCGGCGTGATGGTGGACTCCGATGCTCGCAAGCAGAAGGTCGGCGGCGAGCTGCTCTGCACTGTCTACTAGCCAGCTGCCCGGGTACCGCGGCCCGTGCCGCGACCTGGACTGCACGAGGGAATCATGAGTCGGATTGGAAAGCTTCCGGTCAAGCTGGCGGACAAGACGAAGGCCACTGTGTCGGGCCGCCAGGTCAGTTTCGAGGGCCCCAAGGGCAAGATGGTCGTTCAGCTTCCCGCCAAGGGCGTGAAGGTGACGGTCGCGGGCAACGAGGTCCGGGTGGAGCGCGAAGATGAGTCGCGTGAGGCCCGTAGCCTGCATGGTCTGACCCGTACGCTGCTGGCCAACGCGGCCAAGGGCGTGTCGACGGGCTTCGAGCGTCGCCTGGACATCCGCGGCGTCGGTTTCCGCGCCGAGGTGAAGGGCAAGACGATCAACCTCACGCTGGGTTACTCGCACCCGGTGGTGTTCGACCTGCCCGAGGGCGTGACGGCCGAGGTGGACAAGGCCGCGCGCACCGAGGATGGTCTGCCCACCCTGGGTCTCACCCTGCGCTCGGCGGACAAGGAGGCCCTCGGGGCCGCCGCCGTGAAGATCCGCGCGCTGCGCCCGCCCGAGCCGTACAAGGGGAAGGGCATCAAGTACGCCACCGAGAAGATCCGCCGTAAGGAAGGCAAGACCGGTACGGCCTAGTCGGAGTGAACACCCAACCGCGCGACTCCTGGAGGGGTCGCGCAATCATCCGGCGGTGGAAGTCCCCATCACCGCCGGACGGAGAAGGAATCATCCATGTCGAACAAGCTCGATCCGCGCCTCAAGAGGAAGGACCGCATCCGCAAGAAGATCTCGGGTACCACCGAGCGTCCGCGGCTCACGGTCTACAAGAGCCTCAAGCACATCTACGCCCAGGTGGTGGACGACACCACGGGCCGCACCCTGGCCTACGCCTCGTCGCTCTCCAAGGAGCTCAAGGGCAACACCGAGGGCGACAAGAAGGCCGAGGCCAAGCGCGTGGGCTCGCTCATCGCGGAGAAGTGCAAGGCGGCCAACGTCGTGGCGGTGGTGTTCGACCGCAACGGCTTCCCCTACCATGGTCGGATCGCCGCCGTGGCTGATGCCGCGCGCGAGGCCGGGCTCAAGTTCTAGCAACCTTTCGAATAAGGAAGTTCCCAAGTGGCAACTCCGATCAATCCAAACGATCTCGACCTCACCGACCGCGTGGTGAACATCAACCGTGTCGCCAAGGTGGTGAAGGGCGGCCGGCGGTTCTCGTTCGCCGCGCTGGTGGTGGTGGGCGACGGCGCCGGCCACGTTGGCGTGGGGCTGGGCAAGGCCAACGAGGTTCCCGAGGCCATCCGCAAGGGCGGCGAGAACGCCAAGAAGAACCTGTTCCGCGTCCCGTTGCAGGGTCACACCATCCCCCACGAGGTGCTCGGTCACTTCGGCGCGGGCTGGGTGCTCCTGAAGCCGGCCGGTGAGGGTACGGGCGTCATCGCCGGTGGCGCGGTGCGCGCGGTCCTCGAGGCGGCGGGCATCCGCAACATCCTGACCAAGAGCCAGGGCTCGCGGAACCCCCACAACGTGCTCAAGGCCACCATGGCGGGTCTGAAGAACCTCCGTTCGCCGGAGCAGGTGTCGCGCCTGCGCGGCAAGGACGTGGGTCCGCAGAAGTCCGAGGAGGCGAGGGGTTAATCATGGCCATCAAGGTCAAGCTGACGAAGAGCTTCGCGGGTTCGTCCGTGGACCAGCTCGCGACGATCGATAGCCTCGGACTGAAGAAGTTCGGCGATGAGCGTCTCCTGAAGGACACGCCGGCCATCCGCGGCATGGTGAACAAGGTCCGTCACCTGGTGACGGCCGAGACGGTGCAGGGCGAGGCCCCCAAGGCCACCCGTCGCAAGCCTCGGAAGATCCGGGTCCGGGACGCCGCGCGCGCCCGCAAGGCCTAGTGCGAGAGGGTTCAGACAATGACTACGCTCAACAAGCTGAAGCGCCCCGAGGGCTCGTGGCACCGCAAGAAGCGGGTGGGCCGCGGCCAGGGTAGCGGCCTGGGCAAGACGGCCGGCCGCGGTGGCAAGGGCCAGAAGGCTCGCACGGGTAACATGCGGTTCGAGGGCTTCGAGGGTGGCCAGAGCCCGCTGCAGCGTCGCCTGCCGAAGTTCGGCTTCATCTCCCCCAACCGCACCGAGTACGCGGTGGTGAACCTGGCGGACCTCGAGGGGTTCGACGCGGGCGCCACGGTGGACGTGGAGTCGCTGGAGGCCCGGGGTCTGGTGAAGGGTCGCTACGACGGCATCAAGGTGCTCGGCAACGGCGCGCTCACCAAGAAGCTGACCGTTCGGGTGAACAAGGCCTCGGCCGCCGCTCGTGAGGCCATCGAGAAGGCGGGCGGTTCCGTGGAGGAGCTCCCCCTGGTGGCCCACAAGCCCGAGTCCGCCGCGAAGGCGCACGCCGGTAAGGGCGTGAAGCAGGCCCGGTCGTGAGGGTAGGGCGCGTCACACTCCTAGTGGTGCGCGCCTTTCTATCCGTGTAGCATTCAGCGCCCCTTTCCGAATTCGGACAGGGGCGCTGCTGTTCTCGCAGAAACCTTTTTGGGGGATGGATCCCACGTGGCTCTGAACGCCTTCGCCAACGTCTTCCGCATCGCGGAGCTGCGCAGCCGGCTCATCTATACGCTGATGCTGCTCGCGGTGTACCGCATCGGAATCTTCATCAATACGCCTGGCGTGGACCGGGCTGCGATGAACGCGTTCATGGACGCCCAGCGCCAGTCGGGCGGCCTGTTCTCGCTCTTCAACCTCTTCTCCGGCGGCGCCCTGGACCAGATGTCCATCTTCGGTCTGGGCATCATGCCGTACGTATCCGCCTCCATCATCATCCAGCTCCTGGCGGTGGTGGTGCCCAGCCTCGAGCGGCTGCAGAAGGAAGGGGCCGGCGGCCGGCAGAAAATCAACCAGTACACCCGCTATGGCACCATCGCCCTGTCCATCGTGCAGGGCATTGGTATCTCGCGCTGGCTGGCCTCGCTGGGCCGCACGGACGCGGGCCAGGCCGGGTTCAACCAGGTGGTCGTTCCCAACGACAACGCCTGGTTCACCTTCATGACCGTCATCAGCCTGACGGCGGGCACCGCGTTCATCATGTGGTTGGGTGAGCGCATCACCGAGCGCGGCATCGGCAACGGCATCTCCCTCATCATCTTCGCGGGCATCGTGTCCGGCCTGCTGCCCAGCGGCAAGTCGCTGCTCGATATGGTCCAGCAGGAGATCATCAGCATGGCGGCCGTGGCGGCCCTGCTGGCGTTCATGGTCCTCGTCGTCGGCGTGGTGGTCTACGTCGAGCGCGGTATGCGACGCATCCCGGTGCAGTACGCCAAGCGCATGGCGGGGCGGCGCATGTTCGCGGGCCAGGCCACCTACTTCCCGATGAAGGTGAATACCTCGGGCGTGATTCCGCCGATCTTCGCCGGCGCGCTGCTGTCCTTCCCGGCCACGCTGGGCACCTGGTTCCCGTTCCTGCAGGGCGTGCAGCGCAGCATCGAGTCCAGCCCCTGGGTCTACAACGGCATCTTCGTGCTGTTGATCGTCTTCTTCTCGTACTTCTACACGGCGCTGACCTTCCGGCCGGACGACGTGGCGGACAACATCAAGAAGCAGGGCGGCTACATCCCGGGCATCCGTCCGGGTCGTCAAACGGCGGACTTCATCGAGGGCGTGCTCAACCGCATCACCTTCGGCGGGGCGCTCTACCTGGCCGCCATCTGCGTGATTCCGTCCATCATCACGAACATGCTGGGCGTCCGCTTCACGTTCGGTGGTACGGCGCTGCTGATCGTCGTGGGCGTGGCGCTGGATACGGTGCAGCAGATCGAGGGCCACCTCATCAGCCGCAACTACGAGGGCTTCGCCGGTCCTCGCGGTCCTCGCATCCGCGGCCGGGTTCGCGTGGCTGCCTAGTCGAGCCAGCTGTCTACCTGGCGCTCCTCCCCCTCACCCCGGGGAGGGGCGCCTCGTCGTTCCAGGGGTGTGTGAGCAGTGGGAAAGAGGCTCGCTTTAGCCCTCCCGCGCTCCTTCCTGACGAGCTAAGAGGAACCTATGAACCTCATCCTGTTTGGCCCGCCGTTCGCGGGGAAGGGGACCCAGGCGAAGAATCTGTACGCGGATTTCAAGATTCCGCAGATCTCCACGGGTGACATCCTCCGCAAGGCGGTTCGTGAGGGCACGGAGATGGGCAAGCTGGCCGGGCCGCTGATGGCCGCTGGCGCCTACGTGCCGGACGAGATCGTCATCGGTATCGTGGAGGAGCGCCTCAAGGAGCCGGACTGCGTCAATGGCTTCGTGCTGGATGGCTTCCCGCGAACTCCTCCCCAGGCCGAGGCCCTCGAGCGCATGCTCGCCAGGCTGGGCAAGAAGCTGGATGCCGTGGTGTCGCTCGAGGTGCCGACCGAAAAGCTCATCGAGCGCGGCTCGGGTCGGCGCTCGTGCCCCACGTGTGGCGCCGTCTATCATGTCTACCAGAACCCTCCGAAGCGGGCCGGCTTCTGTGACAAGGACGACACCAGCCTCTCCCAGCGCGAGGACGACAAGGCCGAGGTCATCGAGAAGCGTCTGAAGAAGTACGAGACGGAGACCGCTTCCCTCAAGCAGTTCTACGCGCAACGGGGACTGCTCAAGAGCATCGACGGAGTGGGATCCCCCGAAGGCATCTACGAGGACATCAAGAAGGCGCTGGGTAAGGCCTGATCGCCCGCGAAGCGGGCGGACGGCCAGGGGCAGGGTTCTTGGAGTGAGAGTCCTCCCCCCAGCGGTTCAAGCAATGGCGAGGCAGGGATGAGCCAGGTCGAGATCAAGAGCCAGGAAGAGATCGCCCTCATGCGTGAAGCTGGGCGCATCGTGAGCGAGATCCTGGACGAGCTCGAGAAGGCGGTGGCTCCAGGTGTCACCACCTGGGACCTGGATGCCCTGGCCGAGAGGCTCATCTACAAGAAGGGCGCCCGGCCCGCCTTCAAGGGCTACCGCGGTTTCCCTGCCTGCCTGTGTGCCTCCGTCAACCACGAGGTCGTGCACGGCATCCCCTCCAAGAGGCGCAAGCTGCAGGAGGGGGACCTGATGAAGCTGGATTTCGGGGTGGTGTACCGCGGCTTCTTCGGGGACTCGGCCCGCACGGTGCCGGTCGGCAAGGTGAGCCGCGAGGCCCAGGCGTTGCTGGACGCCACCCGGGAGTCCCTCAACAAGGGCATCCAGGCCATGGTGCCCGGCAACCGCATCGGCGACATCGGTCACGCGGTGCAGAGCCACGTGGAGGCCCGGGGCTTCTCCGTGGTGCGCGACTTCACCGGCCACGGAATCGGCCGGCACCTCCACGAGAAGCCAGAGGTGCCCAACTACGGCCAGCGGGGCAGCGGGATGAAGCTTCGTCCGGGAATGGTCCTCGCGATCGAGCCCATGGTGAACCAGGGCACTTATGAGGTGGAGTTGCTCGACGATGACTGGACAGCCGTCACTCTCGACAACAAGCTTTCTGCTCACTTCGAGCACACGGTGCTCATCACCGAAGGGGGGCCGGAAGTCCTCACCCGGCGCCGGGCCGGGTAGGTGGGCGGAATACCAGGTAGTACAGAGGGGTTCGTAGAAATTCGGGTTTACAGCGCGAGGATGCTTGCCACTTCTGGACCAAAGTGTTATCCCGCCGCGCTTCCAGAGTTCCGGTGGTCCGCGAGAGGGTTATCTGATTGCCGAAGGATGATTCCATCGAAGTCGAGGGGACCGTGATGGAGCCCCTCCCGAACGCGATGTTCCGCGTGGTGCTGGACAATGGCCACAAGGTGCTCGCGCATATCTCGGGCAAGATGCGGATGCACTTCATCCGAATCCTCCCGGGCGACAAGGTCAAGGTCGAGCTGTCCCCGTACGACCTGTCCCGGGGACGCATCACCTACCGGGCGAAGTAGAAAGGGCCTGGTTCCGCGGAATGGCGGACCGGCCCTCGAGGCTTTTCTTTTCTAAAAGCGAAGGAAGGGAAGTACCGCCATGAAGGTTCGGGCGTCCGTCAAGAAGATCTGCGACAAGTGCAAGGTTGTCCGCCGCAAGGGCATCGTGCGCGTCATCTGCGCCTCCAACCCGCGGCACAAGCAGCGCCAGGGCTAGGCCTCCAGGGGCCTTGCTCCAGACCAACTCCACCCAGAAGGAACGACTTAGATGGCTCGTATCGCCGGCATCGACCTCCCGCCCAACAAGCGCGCGGTGATCTCGCTCCAGTACATCTACGGGATCGGCAACAAGTCCGCCCACGACATCATCACGGCTGCGGGGATCGACCTCGCCACCCGGACCAAGGACCTCACCGAGGAGCAGACGCGGAAGATCCGCGAGATCCTTGAGACCAACTACAAGGTCGAGGGTGACCTCCGTCGCGAGGTGACCATGAACATCAAGCGGCTGATGGACCTGGGTTGCTACCGGGGTCTGCGTCACCGCAAGGGTCTGCCGGTTCGCGGTCAGCGGACGCACACCAACGCGCGTACCCGCAAGGGTCCCAAGCGCGGCATCGTGCGCGCCAAGCCGGCGGCGGGCGCTCGCTAGTTCTTCCACCTGCGCCGGCCCCCTGAGGCGCCGGCGTCGATCACCTACTTCCAGGAGCAACGAGTTCCATGGCTGAAGAGACCAACGCGCCTGCGGCACCGGCCGCTGCGGCCCCCGCGGCGGGCGACACCGCCGCTACGCGCAAGAAGGGCAAGAAGGGCAAGAAGAACATCCTCAATGGCGTGGTCCACATCCAGTCCACGTTCAACAACACCATCATCACGATCACGGACGTGTCCGGGAACGTGATCTCCTGGTCTTCCGCCGGCGCCCGCGGTTTCCGCGGCAGCCGCAAGTCGACGCCGTTCGCCGCCCAGGTGGCCGCCGGTGACGCCGCGGCGAAGGCCATGGAGCACGGTCTGAAGAACGTGACGGTGCTGGTGAAGGGCCCGGGCGCGGGTCGTGAGTCCGCCCTCCGCGCGCTCGCCGCCGCCGGCCTGAAGATCGCGCTCATCCGCGACGTGACGCCCATCCCGCACAACGGCTGCCGTCAGCCGAAGCGCCGCCGCGTCTAGTTCCATCCCGGGCCGCTCTCCTCGAGGGGAGCGGTCCTAGACCATCTTTACACGGAGAAGCATCGTGGCCCGTTATACCGCCTCCGCCTGCCGCATCTGCCGGCGTGAGAACCTGAAGATGTACCTGAAGGGTGACCGCTGCTACACGGACAAGTGTGCGATCGAGCGCCGCCCCTATCCCCCCGGTCAGCACGGCCAGGGCCGCGTGAAGTTCTCCGGCTACGGCGTGCAGCTGCGCGAGAAGCAGAAGGTCAAGCGCATGTACGGCCTGCTGGAGAGCCAGTTCCGCGGCTACTATCACCGCGCCTCCGCGGCCAAGGGCAAGACCGGTGAGAACCTCCTGCAGCAGCTGGAGCTCCGCCTGGACAACGTCGTGTTCCGCATGGGCTTCGCGGACACTCGCGCCGAGGCCCGCCAGCTGGTGCGTCATGGCCACTTCACGGTGAACGGCAAGCGGGTGAACATCCCGTCGTTCGCGGTGAAGCCGGGCACCACCATCGAGGTGGCGGAGAAGAGCCGGAAGATCCTCCGCATCTCCGAGGCCCTGGAGACCGTGGATCGCCGCGGCGTGCCGCAGTGGATCGACCTGGACAAGAAGTCCTTCAAGGCGACGGTGAAGACCGCCCCGAACCGCGAGGACCTGACCATGCCGATCCAGGAGCAGCTCATCGTCGAGCTCTACTCGAAGTAATCGGCCTGGCTCGCCCTGCCGGGCGAATCCAACCGCTGGAGCTGTCGTACGCGCCCTGGCCTCACCGCCGGGGCGTCGTGCTTCTGCCGGCCCCCCATGCAGCCCCGGGCTGGCGTTATTCAAGAAACCCCACGTGCCCATCCTCCCGCCACCCTGGTGGGTAAGTCGGTGGTGGCGCACGTCACGAGGAGTGGAAGAACATGGCTGACACGTTCATCGCGAAGAACTGGCGCGACCTCATCAAGCCCCGCCGGCTCGAGGTCGATCAGGACTCGCTCTCGCCCACCTACGGCAAGTTCGTGGCCGAGCCGCTCGAGCGCGGCTTCGGCACCACGCTGGGCAACTCGCTGCGTCGCGTGCTCCTGTCGTCGCTGCAGGGCGCCGCCATCACCACGGTGAAGATCGAGGGTGTGGACCACGAGTTCACCACCATCCCCGAGGTGGCCGAGGACGTCACGGACATCGTGCTGAACCTGAAGGAGGTCCTCCTCCGGATGCACACGAACGAGCCCAAGACGATCCGCATCGAGGCCGAGGGCCCCAAGGAGATCAAGGCCGGTGACATCATCGCCGACCAGGACGTGGAGATCCTCAACCCGGGTCACCACATCTGCACCGTCTCCGAGGGTGGCAAGGTCCGCATGGAACTCACGTGCCGCCGCGGCCGTGGCTACGTGCCGGCCATGGCGAACAAGGTGGCGGGCTCGCCCATCGGCACCATCCCCATCGACTCGCTGTTCTCGCCCATCCGCAAGGTGAACTACCAGGTGACCAACGCCCGCGTCGGTCAGGTCACCGACTACGACAAGCTCACCCTCGAGGTGTGGACGGACGGCTCCGTCACCCCGCAGGATGCCGTGGCCTACGCGGCCAAGATCGTCAAGGAGCAGCTCACGGTGTTCGTCAACTTCGACGAGACCGAGGAGCCCGTGACCGTCGAGGCGCCCAAGGAGGAGGCCAAGCTCAACGAGAACCTCTTCCGCTCCGTGGACGAGCTGGAGCTCTCGGTGCGCTCGGCCAACTGCCTGCAGCAGGCCAACATCAAGACCATCGGTGATCTCGTGCAGCGCACCGAGGCCGAGATGCTCAAGACCAAGAACTTCGGCCGCAAGTCCTTGAAGGAAATCAAGGAGATCCTCGCGGAGATGGGCCTGTCGCTCGGCATGAAGCTGGAGAACTGGCCTCCGAAGACCCCGCCCCCGGCTCCCCCGCCGGGTGCCGCCGCGGCTGCCGCTGGCGCCGCCGCCGCCGCCGCCTCCGCGCCGAAGGCCTAGTACGCTCTCGCAGCACCTCCTCCCGCGTGGTGGCATGGCAGCGAGCCACGGGAGAGGAGGGGGGCCTTCACGGGCCCAACACAGCAACGGTGGAACCCGTGCCGGTTCCATCCTTCCCACCTGGTACCTCGTACGGCCAGAGTGGTGGGCCCCGAAAAGGCCCGGAGTCAGCGCCATGCGTCATAAGGTTGGACAGAGGAAGCTCCACCGCACCACGAGCCACCGGCTCGCGATGCTCCACAACATGGTCACCTCGCTGCTCGAGCACGAGGCCATCCGCACCACGCTGCCCAAGGCCAAGGAGGCCCGGGCCCTCGCCGAGCGCATCATCACCCTCGGCAAGCGCGGTGGTCTGGCCAACGTGCGCCTCGCGGAGCGGACGGTTCGCAACCGCGCCATCCTCCAGAAGGTGTTCAGCGAGTACAAGGATCGCTACGCCAACCGTCCGGGCGGGTACACCCGCATCGTGCGGCTCGGCTTCCGTCGCGGTGACGGTGCCGAGATGGCCCTGCTGGAGCTGGTGGATCGTCCCGCCAAGGCCGCTGCCGAGGCTCCCGAGGCTCCCGCCGCTGGCGAGGCCACGGAGACCAAGGCGGAGTAGTCGGCCGTCCGAAGGGTAGTGCACGGGAGCGTCCTTCCCCCTGGGAAGGGCGCTCTCGCGCTTTCTGGGGTCTGCTGCGTGGTTCCTACTGCGCCTCGTCCGTGAGGTTGTTGCCGTCCTCCTGCAGCAGGGCGGTGCCCTCGGAGGTGCGCATTTCGACACCGCGCATGACGATGTCCGAGGGGGCCGCCTGGCCGCTGCTCCCCAGCAGTTGCTTGGGCGTGATGGTGACATCCTTGCCGGGATCCACTCGCGCCACGGACGCCCGCCACTCCGCGCCCCGGTTGTCCTTGACGACAATGATGACGTCGAGCCAGGGCTCCTCGCTCTTGTTCATGAGCGTCAAGGCGTTGCGGCCGACGGGCGCGGGGACGAGCTTCGCGCCGAAGTCTCCCGTCAGCTTCACGCCCCGGGCCCAGGTGGTGCCGAACGTGACGACGGAGATCAGTAGCCAGCCGCCCACGATGAAGGCCTTGTACTTGAAGAAGCGATCCTGCTGACGGAACTCATCGACCTTCTCCTTCACGATGGAGAGGGCGTTGAGGGCCACGTTGGCGGACTCGGACTTCAGCTTCTCGCTGAGCTGAGCCTGCTGTTGCTCCTTCGGCAGGGGCGCCGCGCGCGCGGCGCTCATCACGCGCAGGTTCGTCTGCGACACACGGGGCACGTTCGCCGAGGACGGCGTCCCGCGCGGCTGCTGGGGCTGGTTGGCACCGTTACTCATCGGACATCAGTGTAGAGGGCGCGGGCTCCCGCTGGCTACTGGCTGGTCCCTACTGACCCTTGAGCTGCTGAAGCGCCCGCGAGGCCACCGCGTTCTCCGGCTGGGCCTCCAGCACCTTGCGCAGCCAGCGCTCCGCCTTCCCGGCCGCCTCCCGCCGCTCCTCGGGACGCGAGGATTGCCGCGCCTGCTCCGTGAAGAGGATGCCCAGCCGCAGGGTGAACTCCACGTTCTCCGGGTCCTTGTCCACCACCGCCATCAGCTCGCGCTCCGCGCCCGCCCAGTCGCCCTCCAGCTGGAGGACCAGCGCCAGCTTGCCCCTCGGCGCTTCCTCGTCCGGCTCCAGGTGCGTCAACACCCGGAAGGCCTCTCCCGCCGCCTTCAAATCCCTTCGCTCCAGGTGGAGCTCCCCCAGCCGGAACCACGCCAGGTCCAACATCGGGTTGAGCTCCACCGCCTTCTCCAGGTACGGCCGCGCCGCCTCGGGTCGCTGCCGCGCGAGGTACAGCTCGCCCAGGTAGAAGTGGTTCTTGCCGTCCTCGGGCGCCAGCTCGATGGCCCGCTTGAACTCCTCCACCGCCCGGCCCGCGTCGTCCAACCGCTGCCACGCGAGCCCCAGCAGCGAGTGCACCACCGCCAGGTCCGGGTAGTCCCTCAGGATCTCCTCGAAGGCGATGATGGCCGGGTTGGGCGCGTCCAGTTCCTGGAGGTAGCGCATGCCTTCCTCCAGCTTGGGCTCGGCCGCCTTCGGGAAGCGCGCGAACGGGTCGGAGATCTGGTTCATCAGCGCCCGCGCCGTGGCCACCTCGGAGGGGCTCGGGTTCATCCGCACCAGCGCGCCCAGCGCCTTCACGGCTCCCGGCGCATCCCCCGTGCGGTGCAGTGCCTTGGCCAGCGGCAGGCGGATGCCCGCGCGCTCAGGGGCGAGCTCCGCCGCGCGGCGCAGCGGCTCCACCGCGGCCGCGTACTGCTCCGATTCCAGCCGCACGAGCCCCAGCCGGTAGTGGAACTCGGGCTCGTCCGGCTTCAACGCCAGCGCCCGCTCGAAGGCCTCCACCGCCGGCGCACCCGCGTCCGACGCCCTCGAGAAGTACGCCAGCCCCAGCATGTAGTGGTTCACCGCCCGCTCCGCCTGCGCGTTGCGGCGCTGCAGCTCGGCGATCCACGCGTCCGTGTGGCCCGCCTTCACCTGGGCCTCCGTCAGCGCCCGCGCCAGTTCCAGATCCTCCGGCGCCCGTGCATATTCGGTCTCCAGCAGTGGCAGGGCGCGCTCGGGCTGGTTCTTCGCCAGGTACTCGCGGGCCTGGGCCCGTGCGTCCAGGGGGCGCTCGGCGGCCCTGCCATGGCCGCAGCCGGTGGCGAGGCCCAGTCCGAGCACGGCCACTCCGGCCCAGGCAGTCAGTCGGCGACGCGGAGAACGACGGGAATCGGGGGAGGGAAGGCGCACGGGGAAACGGTCTCCTCAGGAGGCGTTGCGGCGGGAGGGGAAATCGCCCTCGACACCGGCGGCGGCGAGGGCTCTCTCGGGATCTCCTCCCTTGCCCCCCAGCTCGAGGCTCTGCGCGATGATGACGTCGCGCACGGTACGGGCCAGCCCCACGCGGTCATCCTCGGCGAAGGCCGTGGTGTCGATGGGCTTGCCGATCTTCACGTACACGGGGCCCGGCTTGATGTTCCAGGAGTTCTTCGGCATCACCGTGCCGGAGCCCTCGACGGTGATGGGCACCACGGGCACCCGCGCCTTGAGCGCCAGCGCGAACGGGCCCTTCTTGAAGGGCAGCACGCGGCCGTCGTCCGAGCGCGTGCCCTCGGGGTAGAGGAACACGCTCGTGCCGGCGCGGATCTTCCGTGCCGCCTCGTCCAGGGACGAGATGGCCTTCTCGCGCTTGCCGCGGTTGACGAAGATGTGCCCGGCCATCCACAGGTACCAGCCGATGAGCGGCACGTACTTGAGCTGGTGCTTGGCCACGTAGCGGAAGTTCACCGGCACCGCCACGAAGTGGATGGGGATGTCCAGCGTGGACTGGTGGTTGGAGACGTAGATGGTGGGCCGCTTCGGATCCACGTTCTCCTGGCCGGTCACCACCACGCGCGCCCCACCAATCCAGATGAGGATGGGCGACCACAGCCGGCGGGCCACCCACACCGTCGCCCCCGGATTCAGGGTGACGAGCGCCACCACGACGGTCAGGGGAAAGAAGACGGCGGTGGCGACCGCCGTGACCAACATGCACAACAGGTTGCGTAGCATCCTGGCGACCTCGGCTTGGGGGGAGCCCACCACGGCGCTGAACCCACTGTTCCACCAAGAACGTTCGAACAGCGGAGCCACTCCCACCTCTTCCAGGAGCCAGGGGCCTTCCGCACGCTCGCGCGCCCGGCGGTGGGTGGGGGTGCGGCCCCGACCCTTCGAGGCCAGGACGGCCACCACGGACCGTGCTGGATTCATGGCGGGTGGGGCGGGGCAGGGGCATGAATCGCGGTATGTACCACGGCACCTTGTCTCTGGTGTGCGCCGCCCGGTGGGGGTACAAGCGGAGTGCCTTGGCCAGGAAGAAGTTCATCGCGATCGCGGGAAACATTGGAGCCGGAAAGACGGAGCTCACGTCCTTCCTCTGCCGGAAGTACGGCCTCACGCCCTTCTTCGAGCCCAATGAGGAGAATCCCTACCTCGCCGACTTCTACAAGGACATGAAGACCTGGGCCTTCCGCTCCCAGCTCTTCTTCCTCACGGCCAAGTTCCGCCTCCAGCGCCAGCTCGAGCGCTCCCCGGGCACCACGCTCCAGGATCGCACCCTCTACGAGGACGCGGAGATCTTCGCCAAGAACCTCTACCGGCGGCGTTACATCGACAAGCGCGACTGGCAGATGTACTGCGACCTCTACGAGACCTTCTCCCAGACCCTCACCCCGCCGGACCTGATGATCTACCTGCGCTGCCCCGTGAAGACGCTCCGCCAGCGCATCCGCCTGCGCGGCCGGGAGATGGAGCAGGACATCCCCACGGCCTACCTCAACCGGTTGAACGACCTGTACGAGGAATGGTTCAGTGGCTACAAGTTGTCCCCCGTCCTGGTTCTCCCCACGGACAAGCTGGACTATCTGACCAACCTGGTGGATCGCGTGGATCTCTTCCGACAGATCGAGAAGCACCTGTGAAGGAGGTCTACCTCGTCGCCATCGCGCACGCCTCACCCGTGCCGGCCGAGACGCTGCGCTCCTCCTTCGAGTCCGAGGAGATGTCCTTCATCCTCGCCCCGGATGGCCACGGCTTCACCCTCGATGCCGAGGGCGCCCGCGTGGAGGTCGCCTTCGAGTCGCGGCCCACCCCCACCGAGTGGACGCCGGACCTGTTCTCCGGCAGTGAGACGGCCCTGGAGTCGCTCGGCCGCGCCCAGGCCTTCTACCGCTTCGCCTTCGAGGCCGGCGGCGCCCAGCCCACCGTGCCCGTCTTCGTGGCGCTCATGTGCGCCCGCATCGTCCTGACGCACGTGGACGGTGTGCTGGTGGACATCACCTCGTCCAAGGTCCATGACTCCGAGGACGTCGCGGAAATCACCGAGCTGGACTTCGACATCCGCGACCACGTCAACCTCCACGCCGTGGAGGTCATCGAGGGCGACACGCCCCTGTGGGTGCACTCGCACGGCATGGAGAAGTTCGGCGCGAGGGATCTCGAGGTCTTCCACCTGGGCGAGCAGGATCTGCTGCCGGCCGAGGCCTTCCTGCACGAGCTGTGCACGGACCTGGCCTTCGGACAGGGGCCGCTCTTGCGCACGGAGATGGGGACCAGCGAGGGGCAGACCTTCATGCTGGTGCCCTCGGAGGAGGCGCGCACCAACCTGCTCGGCGTGCCGCTGGAGGCCTTCGAGGGCCATGAGGGCCTCTTCCTCACGGTGGTGTCGCCCCATGGCCGGCACAACACCGCGGAGCTGCTGCGCCCCTTCCGCGAGCGCTTCGCCCAGGAGCCCACCGAGCGCACCGAGTCCATGCGTCAGGAGACCCAGGCGCTCCTGCCCGCCTTCAAGGCGCGCTTCCTGCGCCGCGGCCTCATGGAGCCGCTCACCTTCGCGGTGCGCGCTCCCTTCGAGACCCACCCGGAAGGCAACACCGTGACGGAGCAGCTCTGGATGGAGGTGCTCTCCTGGGATGACGCCACCGTGGTCGGCCGTCTGGTCGATGGGGCGGTGCACACCACCGAGTGGCGCAAGGGCGCCCACGTGGAGGTGCCCGAGTCCGATGTGAACGCCCTCGCGCTCAGCCGCGAAGGTCGCACCCTGGACGAGGAAGAGGTCCGCGCTCTGCTCATCGCGGAACGCCCGATGTAGAGAGGGCGGTGGTACCATCCACCGCGTCCCTCATGCCCGCCCTGTTGCTCCTCTCCGGTCCCTCCGCCGGCCTCCGCTATGACGTCCATGCGGAGGCCACGATCGGCCGCAGCCCCTCGTGTGAGATTCCCCTCCCCGAGGACGACCAGATGTCCCGTCGCCACGCACACTTCTTCGTGCTGGACGGGCAGGTGCGTCTGCGGGATCTGAGCTCGCGCAACGGCACCTCGGTGAACGGCGAGCGCATCGCGGGCGAGGTGGTGCTCTACCCCGGCGACCGCGTGCAGGTGGGCAAGACGACCGTGCTCGTCGAGCCGCCCGGAGCCGCCGCGCTGGTGGGCTCGACTCCTTCGGGCGCGAGCCAGCTCCCCGTCGAGGAGGTGCTGCCTCACGTGGGTATGGAGGCGGCGCTGTACTCGGCGGGAGCGGCGCTGCTGGGCGCCACCAGCGAGGCCATGGTGCTGCGGCGCGTCGCCGAGGAGTCGCTCCATGCGCTGCACGCGGACGCGGCGGCCGCGCTCCTCGGGGACATCAAGGGACTGCTCACCGCGGCCGTGGTGGGCGCTTCCTCCGTCGAGGTGCCTCGCGACATGGCCCGCGCCGCGCTGGAGCACTCCGAGCAGGGACGCTCCGCCACGGCCCTCTGCTCTCCCCTGGTGGCTTCCGGCGGGCTGCCCTTCGGCGTGCTGTACGTGGAGCGCTCGGAGCATCCCTTCTCGGACGCGGACGGGCAGCTGGCCGCCATGCTCGGACGGCTCGGTGGCGAGGCCTTCGCGGCGGTGCGCTCGCGCGCGGGCACCCATCCACCTCGCGTGGACATGGGCGGCAACTCGCGCCCCTTCCGCAAGGTGGTGGAGCAGGCCCGCCGCGCCGCCGCCAGCGCCGCTCCCGTGGTGATCTCCGGCGAGCCCGGTACCGGCAAGTCCCTGGGCGCCCTCTACATCCACTCGCGCTCGCCCCGGGCGCTCGGACCGCTGGTTCGCGTGGACTGCCGGGATTCGACCTCCCTGGTGGAGGTGCTCTTCGGGCGCTCCAGCGGGCCGGGACTTCCTCCCGTGTCCTCGGCGCTCCTGCGCGCCGATGGCGGCACCTTGCTGCTCCAGCACGTGGAGCAGCTCCCGCGCGCCCTGGCCGAGCGCCTGGCCCGGTTGCTCGCGCGCAAGACGGCTCCCGCACGGCAGGGCGGTGAGGAGCCCGTGGACTTCCGCCTCATCGTCACCGCGAGCGCTCCGCTGCCGGAGCTCACCGCCCGCGGCGAGGTGGACGCCTCGCTGGCCCGCCAGCTCGCGGGGCTCGAGCTGCGGATGCCCCCGCTGCGCGAGCGGCGCGCCGACATCGCCCCGCTCTTCGAGCTCTTCGCCGCCCGGGGTGCTCGCGTGGCCCGGAAGGGGCCTCCCGTGCTCACCCCCGAGGCCCGGCAGTTGCTCATGGACTACGAGTGGCCCCACAACGTTCGCGAGCTGGAGTTGCTCGGCGAGCGGCTCGCGCTGGTGCATGCCGGCTCGCCAATCCACGCGCAGGGCCTTCCGCCGGAGATCCGCGCGGGGCGTGTCTCGTCCACGCCGCCCACCCTCCAGGAGCGCGTCGCCCATATGGAGCGCGATGCCATCGCCGAGGCCCTGCGCATGGCCGGCGGAAAGAAGATCGTCGCCGCCCGGATGCTCGGCATCAGCCGGCCCACCCTCGACAAGAAGATCGAGGACTACGGCCTCACCGTGGCGCGGCGGCGCGCGTGAGAGCCCGAGGGCTCAGCGTCGCCGGCTGACGAGAACGCCGGAGATGACGAGCGCCGAGCCCAGTGCCTGCAACCACGTGGGGTTCTCGCCTCGAACGAGCCACGCCGTGACCGCCGCCACCATGGGCGTGCCGCTGTTGTAGATGGCCGTGCGGCTGCTGCCCACCGCCTGCACGCTGCGGCTCCAGACGACGTACGCCAGCACCAGCGGCACCAGCGCCGAGTACACCACTCCGAGCCACGCGCCCGAGCCGATGCTCTCCAGCTTCAGCTCCATCACCGAGGGCAGGCCGAGCAGCACCACCCCGGGCGCGCCGGTGATCATCGTGAGCGCGGTGATGCGCAGCGCGGACAGCTCGTTGCCCAGCGAGCGGATGCCCACGGTGTAGAGGGCCCAGCACAGCGAGGCGCCCAGGATGAGGAAGTCCCCCATGCGCGTCGAGGCTTCCAGCTCGGGGCCTCGGGCGCCGACGATGAGCAGCATGCCCGGCACCGCGAGCGCCAGTCCCATCGCGAGCGGCCGGCGGAGGCGATCCACGCCCAGCGCGGCGCCCAACAGGGCCGTCACCACGGGAGTGCCCGAGGCGAGCATCCCGCTGTTGGCCGCCGTGGTGTGAGCCAGGCCCACGACGAAGCAGACCTGGTAGAGGGTGTTGCCCACGAATCCGAGCCCCACCCAGCTTGAGCAGGGTGGCGCGGGGCAGCGGCTTCCAGCCCTCGCGCACGTGGAGCACCACGGCCATGGCCACCGCCGCGATCCCGAAGCGCAGCGCCATGAAGGCCAGCGGTGGAATGCTGCCCAGTGCCTCCTTCACCACCGTGTAGTTGGTGCCCCAAATGATGACGACCAGGACGAGGGCGAGATCCGACAGGGAGAACGCGCGCGGGGCGGCGTCGGGCGCGGAGACGACGGCGGTGCTGGGGGTGCTCAAGGCGAGCAGCGGCATACCGCCGCCGGGGAGCGCTGGCAATGCCGGTAGGGCGCTAGCGCTCAGGCCCGTTGGAGCAGCACGGCTCGGCCATCCACGTTGAGCAGGAGTCGGCCGGACGGTGCCTCTCCTGACCGCCGCGCGCCTTCTGTCGAACGGTCCCGGGGCGGAGCGTGTCTCCGTGCTTGTCCTGTCCTCGGGCCCATGGCGTATATGCCGGCCATGGACTTGCGTTACTCCGAAGAGGTCCGGCGCGCGAAGGAGCAGGGCGTGCCGCTGGTGGCACTGGAGACGAGCGTGGTGGCGCAGGGGCTGCCGTACCCGGACAACCTCGGGGCGGCGCGCGCCTGCGAGGAGGCCGTGCGCCGGGCGGGTGCCGTGCCTGCCCCCATCGCCGTGGTGGACGGACAGGTGTGCATCGGCCTGGAGGAGCCGCAGATGCGCCGGCTCGCCGAGGGCCGTGAGCGCCTGCTGAAGCTGGCCTCGAGGGATCTGGCCGTGGCCGTCGCCCGGGGCGCCACCGGAGGCACCACCGTGAGCGCCACCTGCGAACTGGCCGCGGTGGCGGGCATCCGCGTCTTCGCCACGGGCGGCATCGGCGGTGTCCACCGGGGCGTCGCCGAGCACCTCGACATCTCCCAGGACATCTGGGCGCTGGCCCGCTTCCCCGTGGCCGTGGTGTGCGCCGGGGCCAAGTCCGTGTTGGATCTTCCCAAGACGATGGAGGCGCTGGAGAGCGCCGCGGTGCCCGTCATCGGCGTGGGGACGGATGAGCTGCCGTCCTTCTACAGCCGCTCGTCCGGGCTGGCGCTGGAGCACCGGGTGGAGGACGCGGCCGAGGCGGCGCGCGTCACCCGGGCGCGCTTCGAGACGCTGGGGCAGGGCGGTCTGCTCTTCACGGTGCCTCCGCCCGAGGACACGTCGCTGCCCCGCTCGGACGTGGAGCTGCACATCGCCTCGGCGCTGGCCGAGGCCGATCGGCAGGGCATCCGAGGCAAGGCGGTGACGCCCTTCCTGCTCTCGGAGATGGCCCGGCGCACCAGCGGAAAGACATTGCGCGCCAACCTCGCGCTGCTCGCGAACAACGCCCGCTTCGCGGGTCAGCTCGCCGTGGCCTACGCCGCCCAGGGCTCCATCAAGTCCTGAGCGGTCCGGGTCAGAAGCTCACGCCCTCGACGGCGGGCTTGGGCACCGTCAGCGACAGCCGCTGCGGCGTGGCGTCCTTCCCGTAGAAGGACTGGTACAGGTACAGGTCCGCCAGCACCTGCTTCACGTAGCCGCGCGTCTCGCGGAACGGAATCTCCTCGACGAAGAGATCCAGGGGCAGCGAGCCCTTCTGCCGCACCCACTTCACCGCCGCGTCCGGCCCCGCGTTGTAGGCCGCCGCCGCGAGCGCCGGGTGCGAGAAGCGCTTCATCAACTGCGACAGGTACCAGGCCCCGTACCGGATGCTCAGCGAGGGCGAGAAGAGCTCCGCGGGCGCCGGCTCCGGCTCCGCGAGCTTCTTCGCGATGGCGCGCGCCGTGGGCGGAATCACCTGCATCAGCCCGCGCGCGTCGGCGGCGCTGGCTACCTCGGGGCGGAAGGCGCTCTCGCGGCGCATGATGGCCCACACGAAGAACGGGCTCACCTTGTAGCGCGAGGCCTCGCTCTCCACCGCGCTGGCGAAGGCGCGCGGGTAGAAGGCGGCGAGCGCCTCGGGCACTCGCGCTCCGAAGGCCCGGCCCCACAGGTGCCGCGCGGCCACCGCGTGCGCGTGTCCGTACTCACCCAGCCGCAGCAGCGCATGCGCGAAGGTGAGCGCCTGCTCCTGGTTGCGGATGCGTGCCGTGCGCGACCGCACCTCCTCGGCCGCGTCGCTGAACAGCCCCGCCTCGGTGAGCGCCACCGCCAGCTTCAGCTCCGGCGGCACCTCGCCCGTCTCCAGCTGCTTGGGCGACTCGGGGAAGGCCGCGGGCGGCTCCTTGCCCAGCTCGCGCAACCGCTCGCTGGCGAGCAGCGCGTAGTAGGAATTGGGCGCGGTGGTGATGACGGCCGCGTAGCCGGGACCGGTGACGTCCACCTTGGCGCCCTCCAGCTCGTGGCTCCGGGCCGACCAGTAGCGAGCCTGGGGCACCAGGCTGCTGCGCGGAAATGTGCTCGTCAGCGTGTCGAGCACCTCGCGCGCCGCGCCGTACTGCTCCAGCCGGAGGTGCGCCAGCGCGCGGTACCACATGGCCTCGTCGCGACGCCGCGAGCGCGCGTGCCGCTGGTCGAAGGCCTTGAAGGACTTCACCGCGTCCTCGAAGCGCCCGCCCTGCAGGTCCAACCAACCCACGTAGAAGCCCGCCTCGTCGGCCACGCTCTCCTTGGGGTAGGACTTCTCCAAGGCCGCCATCAGCTCGCGGGCCTTCGCGTTGTCATCGGCCTTGAGCGCGCGGCGCGCGGTGACGTAGGCGGCCTCGGCGGCCACCGCGGGAGGCCCCTGGCGCGCCACGGCCAGCGCCTGCTCCGCCTCTTCCTTCTTCCCGGTGACGTACAGCGCCTGCGCGCGCACCAGCGCCACCTGCGCCTTGTCCTGCTTCGTGCGCGCCAGCTTCCGCGCCTCGGCCTTCTCCAACTCCTCCAGCACGCGCTTGGGCGCGCCCGCGTCGAGCAGCCCACGTGCCCGTTGCAGGTGCTCGGCCAGCGTCAGCCGCAGGGGCGGCTTCGTCGCCTCGAGCGCCGCCAGCGCCTCGTCCGCGTACGGGTGCGCGGGGTAGCGCAGCGCCACCGTCTTCAAATCCTCCCGCGCGCCGGTGGCGTTGCCCGCCGCCTTCCGGGCCTGGGCCCGCTGGTAGAGCAGCTCCGCCGAGGGCTCCTCCTTCGCGGCCTTCTCCAGCGCCGGGGCGGCCTCCTTCGCCTTGCCCGCGGCCAGCAGCGCCTCGCCCAGCCGGGCCCGCGCACGCGTCACCAGCGCGGGCGGGCCCTTCTCCACCGCCTGTCCGAAGGCCTCCGCCGCGGCCGCCGCGTCACCCGAATAGAAGTGCGCCTGCCCCTGGTAGTAGGCGAGGTAGGGCTGGAGCGGCGCGGACACGCGCGCGCCCGTGAGCAGGGTGCGAGCCTCTGCCACATCTCCCTCCGCCAGCGCGAGGGTTCCCGTGAGCAGGGCGATGCGGCCGGCATCGGCGCACTTGCTGGCCGTACAGGCCTCGAGGTCCTTGCGAGCCAGGGCCCGGGCCTCGGCGCGGTGTAGGCGTACCGCCTCCAGCGTCTCCGGTGACTGCGCCCACGCCCCTCCCGCGCCCAACACCACCGTGAGCAAACCGGTCCCGGTCCACCGCCGCATGTGCATCTCCTTTTGCGCTTTCCTCGCGCAGCGAAGGGCTGAAAAACAGGGGACCCGGCCTACACATTCCCACCCACTACACCCACCAGGTCGTACCCAACCTGTCCAGGGTGCGGTTTGACAGCCGGGCCGACAAGCCCTAGATCGGCCCCCGCAACGGCAGGGACCCGGGTGTCCAGCAGTTGTCAGTCCATTCGCCGCTGGCATTCGTGAAATGAGCGTTACTTGGCGTAAGTGGTCCTGGCCCGTTGCGTCATAAGGGAGCGCTTTTTAGGTTGTGCCGCCATTTCAGGAGCATGACCTGAAAGGTCACCGATGAGGTGACAAGGCGTTCCGGGCCAATGGTGGCCCCATGAGTTCGGGGGGGAAACAGCTCTACTGGGAGGGCTCCGTTCCATGCTGAAGCCGTGTCCGACTGATCTGCCGCAGACCATCAACCCCGAGGCCGGGCCCAAGCGGGCCGGTGTCGAGACGCATCGCAATCTCAACTGCAGCTACTACGACAACTGTCTTGACGAGGCTGTGCGTCGCGGTTGGCAGTCCTTCACCTGCGTGAAGTGCCAGATGAACCAGCAAGTGGCTCCGCCACAGATGGGCATCGAGGCGTACGCCACGCAGCGCCGCGCCATCTGAGGCGGCTGCCGTTCATGCGCGAGAGGCGGCTCCCGGCGTGCCGGGCCGGGAGCCACGCTCAACGCGTGGCGGCGTAGATGACGACCATCCAGTACTGACCCTTCCCGTAGGTGCGCGAGTCCCCGCGGACGGCGCCCACGCCCACCAGGGTGTTCTTGCGCTCCCCGAGGTTCTTCGAGTCCGGGAGCAGGGAAGGACTCTCCGCCACATAGAAATCCACCGACGCGCTCCTGGCCGTGTCCAGGGCCTCGAAGACGCGCTCGTGCACCTTGGAGCCGGGCAGCTGCACGCGGGGCTGGTCCTGCTCCAACGCGCGCCGGGCATGGTCGCGGGCGATCCGCTCCAGCACGGGGTTGCGCTCCAGCGGGGGCAGGCCGCGCGAGGCGCGGTGCGTGGCGAGGGCCCGATAGGCCTCCTCGAGGGGATCCACCGGGGCGGCGCTCTCGGGGGAGCCTCCGTTGGCGGAGAAGACCTCGGTGACGATGGCCTGGTCGCGCCCGTCCACCTTCTGGAAGGTCACCCCGATGCCGGCATGGGTGAACTGGGTGCCGAGCAGGTTGCCGCGGTGGCCGGGGCTGAGCTCGATGCCGAAGTGGGCGGCGAGCGGCCCGGAGGCCAGGCCGAGGTTCTCCCCGGCGATGCGGTAGCGGGAGCCAGCGGAGGCCAGGCGGCCCCGCAGGTCCGAGCCATCCGGAGCCACGTGGGCGAAGAAGCCCTCCTTCGCCATGCGATCGCTGTAGGCCTGGGCCACGCCGTTGAGGGTGTCGTCGAGCGCCAGGGGCTTCAGGTCATGGGCGCGGCGCAGGGCGTTGATGCGCTCCAACACCGCCACGCGGGCGTCCTCCACGGTGGTGGGCTCGACCAGACGCTCGCGCTCGCCGCGCTGCTTCGTACTCCCCACATCCACGAGGAAGAGCGCGGCCACCTCGGGCCCCCGCTCGCCGCGGCCGATGAGCTCCACGGTGTAGCGGCCCTCGGTGGGGAAGAGGAGCCGGGAGCAGAAGGAGGGGCCCGACTCGCGCGTGAGCGGGGGATGCTCCACGCGCCCATCGGGCCGGGTGACGTAGACCTCGGTCCCGCGCAGCGGGGACTCGAGCCGGCCGCACAGGCTCTGGCCGATGCCGGGCTTGTCGAAGGCGCGGGGGAAGCGCTCGAGGGTGGCCTTGCGCTCGGTGAGCAGCAGCACGAGCGTGGCGCGCTCTCCCTTCACCGCCACACCCAGGCCCATGTGGCTGGCGGGCTCCTGGTTGAGATCCTTCCGGGCGAGCAGTGTGTCCACGGCGTGCTCGCGCTCCCAGGCGCGGATGACGTAGGAGCGGGGGCTCGGATCGGAGCCACCCGAGTCGCTGACGGCCTCGGTGAGGGCGAGCAGCTCCACGGCGCCGGAGGGGCTGTCGTCGAGCGCCTCGCGGGCGAGCCTGCGAGCGGCCTGGGTGAGGGCGGGGTCTGCCTGGGGGGCGCGCCGGCCCACGCGCTCGAACTCCTGGAGGACGTAGCGCGAGGCCTGCTGCTCCATGGAGGCGGAGGTGAGCGGGGTGGCTGCCAGGAGGGCGCCGAGGGCGAGGACGAGCATCACTCCTCCAGCCGGAAGACGAGCGCGGACACGGCACCCGGCCCCAGACGGCTGTTGAGCTGCTCGCGCAGGGAGCCCTCCTGCCGGGACAGGGTGAGGGCCCACTCGGCGCTGACCACGTTGACCACCAGGGTGCCTCCTTCGAGGGAGTGGGGCCGGGTGTGTTTGGAGATATGGGGCCCCACCGTGGCGTTCCAAACCGGGACGAGGGGGCGGCCCTTCCCGGACTGTTCGGCCAGTCGGGCCAGGACGTTGGGGAGGAGTTGGTCGAGGGTCTTCGGGTCGCGCCGGGCCATGCGAGGGCTCATCATCGACCGGAGCGGGGGGAATGCCAAACGGGGAGTGCAGGGCGGGGTTGTCATGGGTGGAAGGGGCCACGGACGTGCAACCTCACGGAATCAGGCCCTGGCATGGCGCTGGCTAGGCGGTGTCGCCGAGCCCTGCTTGACAAGGTCCGAGGGGAATCGTTTCCCTCCCCCCTGACTGGAGCCGCCGATGAATCCCCCCCTTCGTCTGGTGCTATGCGCCGTCCTGGTGTCGTGCACGAGCCTGTGGTGTGCCTGTTCCCCGAGCAATGAGTTGGCTCCCCCCGGGGAGTCGCCGGACACACCCAACGGGGGCGCGTGCCAGGTGGACCAGGACTGCCCTGCGTTCGGGCTGTTCTTCTGCGACACCGTGATGTCGCGTTGCATGCCCGCCTGCCGGACGCAGGAGGACTGCATGGCGGCGAGGCGGGGCGAGTACCGGATATCCCAGTGCGACACCAATCCGCTGGGCTGCCGGTGTGACGACAACCGGTGCGTGGAGGCCCTGTGCTCGGCGGACGCGGAGTGCGAGGGGTCGGGGCGGGTGTGCCGCAACGGCCGGTGTGAGCGGGCACCGGAGGCGAGCGCGGTGAAGGCGTGCCAGGTGGTGCCGGACTACGTGGTGGGGCGCCAGGGGACGTCGGCGCGTTTCTCGGTGCTGGCGGTGGACGCGGGGGGCCGGGCGGTGGTGGTGCCCTCGGGTGTCACCTGGATGGCGTTGGACGAGAGCGTCCAGGGGGGCGGGGTGGGCGCGTCGTCTTCCTTCGAGCTGTCGGCGGCGACGGAGGAGGCGCGGGAGTCGGTACGGGCGCGGGTGGGCGGGGCCACGTGCTCGGCGCGGGTGCGCGTGCTGGGGGCGGTGACTCCGGGGACGTTGCGCGCGGTGGTGACGGACGAGCAGACGGGCCGCCCCCTTCCGGGCGCGGTGGTGGTGGCGGCGGACGCGCGGGGGGCGGTGTCGGCCTCGGTCAGGACGGACGCGAGTGGGGTGGCGACCCTGGCGGCGCCGACGGGGGCGGGGAGCGTCTCGGTATTCCACTCGGACTTCGACTACCTCACGGTGGCGCACGAGGGGCCCGGGGGCCCGAGGGATCTGGCACTGCCGTTGCGGCGCAACCCCGCGGACCGGTACGGGGGCTACAAGGGCACCTTCCGGAACCTGTCGAAGAGCCTGGACATGCACGCGGGGCTGGCGGGGCTGTCATCACCGGATGGGGTGACGGACCTGTCGGCGTCGCGGCTGACGGGTCCGGCGCGCCGGGTGAGCTACACGACCCTGGGAGGGCAGACGCGCGAGGCGACGGTGCCAGCGGGGGCGTACGTGGTGCTCCCGGGCACCACGCTGAGCGTGACGGACGGGTCGGCGCGGGGGTTGGCGGGAGTGTGCGACGAGGCGCTCGCGGGGGTGGAGAACCCCGAGGAGGCGATGGCCCTGGGCGCGTGCGGCACGCGGACGGCGTGGGCGCTGGGCGGGGACATCCCGCTCAAGTCCCTGCCCCTGCTGTCGGGCGAGACGATGGACGTGGGGCAGTTGCTGGCGCAGACGATTCCGATGATGCGCACCTTCAGCTCCTCGGTGGTGCGGGACGTGGGTTTCGGGTTGAAGGCGACTCCGGGGGTGGACACGGGCGCGCCGGACTTCAGCGATCAGTCGCACTTCGAGGAAGTGGACCACGACTTCGCCGCGGACCAGAGCATGGGGCTGGCCTTCCCGTTCGCCGTCCGGGTGCCGACGCTGCCGTGTTACCTGGGGACGTGGATGGATAACGTGGCGGTGCTGGGCGTGGCGCGGGTGCCGGGGCGCGGCGTGGTGCCCCTGGGGATGGGCATGGCGGTGAACACGACCCCGGCGGATCCGAACACGGACCAGCAGGCGGGCCTGCCGGGGCCGGGACTGGTGCTCGTGCGGATGGCGCCCGCGCACCACGGACTCGAGGGCAGCCCGTACGAGCTGATGGTCACGGCCTCGTCCTCCGCGAACGGCACGACGGCGGGCTCGGCCTCGAGCGTGCTCATCCACCGCACCCTGGAGGCGCTGCCCTTCGATCCGAAGGGAGGCACACCGCTCGTCGTGAAGGGGCCCTTCCTGCCCGTGCCCGAGGGCTTCCGCTACAACTACGCGCAGGAGCCGGCGGACGGGCTCGAGGGCCGGCAGCTCCGCCTCGTGTCGCCACCGGCCTCGCCGTCGCTGCCCACGACGACGGTGCTGCGAGCGGTGTTCACGAACCGGGCGAAGCACCGCTGGGTGGTGCTGATGGACGTGGAGAGGGCCGCGAAGGGCCTGCGGCTGCCCCTGCCACCCGCTTCCGTCGAGGCGCCGACGGACGCCTTCGAGGATCGGACGTACCTGGGCGATCTCACGGGCTCCCGCTCGCCGTTCGGAATGCAGGCACTGGTGCTGCGCAGGACGGGGACGCCGGAGGGAGAGGAGTTGGATCTGCGGGGGCTGGTGGAGGCGGACGGAGTGGACCTGGAGCACCTGGGGGTGCTGACGGTGGCGTGGTCGTCATTGGAGCCGGCGGGCCAGCCTCGGGTCCCACCTGTGAGCGGCACGTGTGCGATCGCCCCTTGAGAAGGAAGCGCCCGCGCCCCTGCCCGCTCATCCCTTGAGAATTTTGGGAGGGCCCGTGGTGACGCAGGAGACTCGGGCGCACACAGCCGTACAGCAACGAATGTGCAACGGCTGGCTACGGACGTTTTCCGGGTGGTACCGTCCTATCCGGTATGGCGCAGAACGAGACGGTCGTCACGGTCATCTCGAAGATCTCCGAGCGGCCGGTCAATCAAGACGCGGCCCTGGTGGTCATCTACGGCCTGGATCTGGGCAGGAAGCACGATCTGTCCAAGGAGGAGATCCTGATCGGACGCTCCTCGAAGGCGGAGATCCAGGTGGACCAGGAGTCCATCAGCCGCAACCACGCGTGCATCACGAACACGCGTCGTGGGGTGTTCATCAAGGATCTGGAGTCCACGAACGGGACGTTCGTGAACGACGAGCCGGTGCAGGGCGAGAAGGAGCTGCGCAACGGAGATCTGGTGAAGATCGGGCGGACGATCTTCAAGTTCATCGCGGGAGGGAACATCGAGGCGGCGTACCACGATGAGATCTACCGGCTGACGACGATGGACGGGCTGACGCAGATCTACAACCGGCGCTACTTCGAGGAGGCGCTGGAGCGGGAGGTCTCGCGCTCGAGGAGATACGAGCGGAGCCTGGCGCTGGTGATGTTCGACGTGGACCACTTCAAGCTGGTGAACGATCGATACGGGCACCTGGCGGGGGACTACGTGCTGAAGCAGCTGGCGTCGACGCTGCGCACGAAGATCCGGCGGGAGGACGTGTTCGCGAGGTATGGCGGGGAGGAGTTCGGGATGCTGCTGCCGGAGATCGACCTGGCGGGGGCGGTGAAGCTCTCGGACAAGGTGAGGAAGCTGGTGGAGACGCAGCACTTCGAGTTCGACAAGAACGTCATCCCGGTGTCGATCTCGCTGGGGGTGGCGGTCCTGGCGGCGGACCACCGGGACTCGGCGGACCTGAAGCGAGCGGCGGACGGGAAGCTGTACGAGGCGAAGGCGGCGGGCCGAAACCGCGTGTGCGCGTGAGCCCGCAGGGGGGTCGCCCCGTGCGGGAGTGGCTCCTGGGCTTCGATGCGCGGGAGCTGTGGCTCGACGTGGGGAGCCAGTGGGACGCGTCGCGGCGAGGCCTCTACCTGCTCCGGGAAGACGCGAGGAAGCCGCTGGCGACGGACGCGACGGTATGGCCCTCCCTGTTCGGAGAAGGGCTTCCCGAGAGCGAACGCGAGCGGCTGGGACTGCGCGATGCGAGCCGGCCGGAGTGGACGGGACCGAACGCGCCGCTGTGGGACGACCTGGAGCGGATGCGGAGCTGCCTGGCCTCGCTGGGCGCGGTGCGGAATCAGCCGCATGCGCTCTGCGGATACACGGAGTCCGAGGCTCCAGGCCTCCGGGCTCAATGGTCGGGACACCTGAACGAGCACCATCTGCTGGGTGACCTGGGGCGGGCGCTGGAGTTCCGGGACGCCAGTGACGAGCGCGTGCCCGAGCACGCGCCGTTCTTCGTGTTCGGCCTCTGGCTCATCGAAACGAGAATGGGCACCCGCTCTCAAGGCCTATCTTGAGATGTCTTGCTCCTGCTCAAGAAAAACAAGCCATGTCGAGATTGACGGTGGTGGGGGTGCCGTTTTGGTAGAAGGAGGACAGCACACCGGTTTCATAGCCGAAGTACTGGCACACCTGGACTGCGGCGGAGCGCATGGTGAACCAGGGCGCGAATCCTGGGTTCAGTCTCTTGGCGAGATCCGGGAAGCGCGGGTCATAGGACAGAACTTGAATGTGATGGACGCGCTCGTTCGGGATGCAGTTCAGGCCGATGAGATCATTCAAGGTGTCCTGGTGGCCGGTGAAGAAACCCGTCCCGTAGCCGCGATGGGTGCACAGGTCATGCGCGGCTGCACCCGCACGGAAGGGCTTCTGCTGCTCGAGGTTCCTACCATCCTCCCACATGAGCAGTTCCCGCACCGCAGATCCGGGAACGTCGAACCAGTCAACCACGTCTTCCGTCAAGCAATGGATACCCATCAAGTCGCCGCTCTGGGCACCCGTGTAGATGCCCGTCGCGAAGCCGTGCTGGCCGCATAGGGTTTCTGCTCCCCGGTTGACGTGGGCCCATCCAACGTCAGTGCGATTCCAGATCGGGAATCCCGAGTCGTAGCGCTGTCCACCCGTGGTGTCGAACCACACGACACCCGCGAGCGCCGGAACGGACATGAGGCTGACAATGGCAGCCACGACAGGGGCTACCACCTTGGACAAAAGCAGCGATCGAATCATCGTTTCTCCTTGGTCGGACAGCGGTGACATGCGCCCCGGTGGTCAGCTGGCCGTGACGCCATCATGGGAGCAAGTACGGAACATCCCGCCGTATGCCGTCGCCGATCCGTGAGACGCTCCGCCGGAGCCGTGAACCGGCCTCTGGTGCCCGTGAACCGTTTCGCGGTCCGTTACTCCCGGAGCCAGGAGCACGAACGCAGCTCGCTGAAAGGGGCGGTTGGCCGGGTGTGGTACGACGAGCTGTCGTAAAAGGAGCGCCGGGTCATGGATAATCTCGCCCACTCGCTGGTAGGGGCCTGGATGGCGGAGGCCGGCCTCAAGCGGAAGACACCGCTGGCCACCGTGACGCTCGTCGTGGGCGCCAACCTGCCAGACATCGACGGCCTCACGATGCTCGCGGGCAGCGACACCTCGCTCCTGCTGCGAAGGGGACTGACTCACGGTGTCATCGCCGTGGTCGTGCTGCCGTGGCTGCTCGCGGGCGCGGTGATGCTCGGGGACAGGTACCTGCGACGGCGGCGACACCCAGAGAAGGAGCCGGCGCGGTTCTGGCCGCTGCTGGCGCTCTCCTACTTGTCCGTGCTCAGCCACCCGCTGTTGGACTGGATGAACACCTACGGCGTGCGAGTGCTGATGCCCTTCGATGGGCGGTGGTTCTACGGTGACGCGATCTTCATCATCGATCCGTGGATGTGGCTGCTCGCGGGGGCCGCCGTCGTCATGGCGGACGCCCGGGCGCGCTGGAGCATCGGCGGCTGGTTGCTCCTCGGTGTGGCGACCACGGGTCTCATTGTCTCCACGGAGCTGGCGCCGCTCCCCGTGAAGCTGCTCTGGCTGGTGGGAATCGCCGCCGTCGTGTTCCTGCGCGTTCGGGGTATCCGCTCCCTGCCCGTCGAGCGCGTGGCCACGGTCTGCGGTATCGCGCTGTTCCTCTATCTGGTGGCCATGTTCGCCGGCTCGCGGCTCGCCGAGCGGCAGGTGACGGAGTGGCTACGCCAGAGGGGAACGGAGCCGGAGCGCATCATGGCGGGTCCACTCCCCGCCAATCCGTTCAAACGAGACGTCATCGCGCTGGTCCCCAGCCGTTACGAGTTCGTGGAGGTGGACTGGCTGACGGGAGATTCAGGGCGTTTCCGCATCAGCCACCCGAGCCTTCCGCGTGAGGAGCCCGGTCCCATCGTGGAGGCCGCGCTGGAGGCACCTGAGGTGAAAGGATTCGTGAACTGGCTGCGTTTCCCCACCTATCGGGTGGAGGAACAGGGGGATGGCTACCGCGTCATCCTCCAGGACGTCAGGTACTCCCGGACGCGCAATGGTATCGGCACGGCGGTCGTGGAGTTGGACCGTCAGCTTCGCCCTCGCTGAATTCGGGGGAGTGTCGGCCTCACGGCCGGCATCTGCTCCGACTCCGGTGGGCCTGGGGTTTCACCCCGCGAAGACGGAGCGGCGCTCCTTGAGCAGGGCCTGGAGCATGCCCTGGATGGACTCGCGGGTGCGCTCGGTGAGCCGCTGCACCTGGGACATGTCCTCGGCGGCCTCCGGCGGCAGCTCGCCCATGCCGATGGGCTCGCCGAAGCGGATGGTCCACCTCGCCGGCAGCGGCGGCGGCGTCACCGGCAGGTAGGGAATCCCCAGGAAGCGGGCCGGAATCTTCCCGAATAGCGGTGCCGTCTCCTCGGCTCCCACGATGGCCACCGGGACGATGGGCGCGCCCGTGCGCAGGGCCAGCTTCACGAAGCCGCCCCGGCCGAAGCGCTTGAGCTGGTAGCGCTGCGCGAAGGGCTTGCCCAGGCCCTGGATTCCCTCGGGGAAGACGATGACCGGGCGCAATTCGTCCAGCAGCCGCAGCGCGTTCTCCGGGCAGGCCCGCACCGCGCCCAGCCGGTTCATCAACGTGCCCAGCATCGGCGCGTAGAAGACCTGGTCCTCCGCCAGCCAACGCGCCTCCTGCAGGTCCGGCCGCTCGCGCGAGAGCGCCTGTTGCAACATGGGCCCGTCGAAGGGCAGCGCCCCCGAGTGGTTGGCCACCAGCAGCACCGGCCCTCCCGGCACGTGGCTCGCCCCCTGGACCGACACCCGCCAGTAGCGCTCGTAGAGGAAGTCCAGCACCGGGTGCAGCACGCCGCCGAGCTCCGCGTCCTTGCCGTACTCGTCGATGGCCGTGCCGCCTCCCACGCCAATCCCCGCCAGCGCCGCGCTCAGAACCCCCTGCGCCGAGCCCAGCGTCTTGCCGAGCCGCTCGCTCGCCAGCGCATGGAAGGCGACCTCCTTCGCCAGCGACATCAATCCCGACAGCCGCGCTCCGAGCCGCGGGGATTCCGCTCCCGGGGAGTCGGAGGTGAAGAAGATGTCCCGGGTGGTGGTGCTCGCGGCGGGCGGCACGGGCGCCAGGGCGGCTTCCACCTCCACCTCGATGCGTGCCTCCTCCACGGCCTCGGCCTCGCTGCCCGGGGCGTACTCGTCGTGACTGGTGTCGATCACCTCGACGACCACCGTTCCGGCCACCGGCGTCGCCGCCGCGTCCTCGAACCCGGGCATGGAGACCGGCCCGGTGGGCAGCGGCTCTCCAATGGTCCGCTCCAACTCCCGCAGGGCCTCCGCGGCGGAGAGCGCCTCCGCCGCCCGCTCCAGCAGATCCACCTCCGCTTCCTCGGCGGCGGACGGCTTGGCGGCGGACGGCCTGGCGTCGGCGGGCTCTCGCGGCTTCGCCGGCTCCTCGGAGATGGCTCGCACCTCCGCTCCGGCCGGCGTCGAGGCAGGCGAGGGCGGCGGCGCGACAGGAGCGCCAGAAGCGGTCCCGGCGACGGTGGCCACTTCGGGCGGCAGACGGGTCTCCGGCTGGGGCGGAGTCTCCCTGGCCTCGATGGGAGATGTTCTCCCGGCGCTGGTGGCGCTGGCCGCCTCGGAGGGGGCGATCACCTCGGATCGGCGCGACGTGGCCTCGAGCGAGGGAGTCTTCCCCTTGGCGGACTCGGCCTTCTTGCCACGTGTGCCCGCCGCCGGCTTGGAGGCGGGCCTGGACTCCACCGGCTTCGGCGCGGCGCTCCTGGCGGCGGGCTTGTTGGGGGCGGGCTTGGACTGCACCGGCTTCTGAGCGGGCGCCTTCTTCGCGGCCCTGGCCGGGGCGGCCTTCTTCGCGGGCGGTGGCGCCGCGGTGGCCTTCTTCTGCTCCGGGGCGGCGGTCACCGTGCTGGCCGCCTTGGACTCCGAGGGACGCTGTGCGGCGCCCCGCTGGAACGGATCGTTCCCGAGCACTCCCTTGGCCATGATCAACTCCTCCGCATCGCCGCCACGGCATCCCGGGCGTGGAACATGGGGATGAAGCCGAGCTCCTCTTCCGCTCGCTCGCCGTTGGCGACCCATCCGTAATGCATGTAGTCGAGCAGGGCGGTGGGGAATCCCGGTCCCCCCAACGTGGACATCGTCCTCAAGGCCGCACGGTAGATCGGTCCAGGCAGGGGAAGCGGTTGGCCGCCCGCCTGCCGGATGAGGCCGGACAGTGGCAGCACTCCGCGGCCGACGATGTTGAACTCGCCTTCCGCGTTGGCGCTCAAGGACTGGTAGAGCGCCCGGGCGGCGTCCTCCTCATGGAGGGCCTGCCAGAGCGGATCGAACCCCAGCAGCGTGGGCACCACCTTGTGCGCCACCATCCGGGTGGCCGGGTTGTTCATGCGCGGGCCGAACAGCGGCGCGAAGCGCAGGACGATGACGCGCGTCTC
Source organism: Archangium violaceum (assembly GCF_016859125.1). Classification (NCBI taxonomy): domain Bacteria; kingdom Pseudomonadati; phylum Myxococcota; class Myxococcia; order Myxococcales; family Archangiaceae; genus Archangium; species Archangium violaceum. Next base: position 8,867,804 of record NZ_CP069338.1, read on the forward strand.
CGGGTGGCGATCGCGGAAGGTGCGCACCTGCTTCTCCACCTCGACCTTGTCGGTGACGAAGCGGCTGCCGGGGCAGCCCATGAGCGGCGTGTCCTCGCCCAGCAGGGCCGGGTTCTGGCCACGCGCCCCGTAGAGCGCCGTCAGCGAGGGGACGATCAGCCGCGGCACCCGGGCGCGTCCCACCGCGCTCAGCACGTTCATGGTGCCGATGACCTCGAGCTCGTGCGCCAGCGAGCCATCGCGCACCGGCCCATAGAGGAAGGCCAGGTGGTAGAAGACGTCCACGGGCAGCTCGGCGAGCGCGTCGGACAGCTCGCTCTCCGCGTCGTGCCGCGTGAGGTCCACGCGATGGAAGTCCACCTTGTCCCCGGCCGGCTTGGCCACGTCGAGGACCAGGATGCTCTCCACGTCGGGGTCTCGCTCCAACAGTGGCAGCAGCAGCCCGCCCAGGTCACCGGCGGCGCCCGTCACCGCGACGCGAAGTCCCCCCTTGCTCGCCTGAGTTGCTTCCATACGGAGCTGGGCGTGATAGCTCAGAAGCTCCACGTTGTCAGCCGCGACGCGTCAGGAATGGTGGCCAACTCCACGGGTCCCGCGCATGATGTGACTTCTCATGGCACGTATTGCCCGTCTCAGTGATGTCCTCATCAACAAGATCGCCGCCGGCGAGGTGGTCGAGCGGCCCGCCTCCGTCGTGAAGGAGTTGGTGGAGAATTCCATCGACGCTGGTTCTCACACCGTGCGCGTGTCGCTGGAGCGGGGAGGGCTCGGGCGTATCACCATCTCAGACGATGGGCATGGCATGGGGTCCGAGGACGCGCGGCTGTGCCTGGAGCGCCACGCGACGAGCAAGCTGCGCGAGCTGGACGATCTGTTCACCATCAACACCAAGGGGTTCCGGGGCGAGGCGCTGCCGGCCATCGCGTCCGTGTCGCGCTTCACCCTGCACACGGCCGAGCCCGGGGCGCAGGTGGGCACGCGGGTGGTGGTGGAGGGAGGGAGCGAGCCGCTGGTGGAGGAGGCCCCGCCGCGGGTGGGCACGGTCATCTCGGTGGAGGATCTGTTCTTCAACACGCCGGCGCGGCGCAAGTTCATGCGGCGCGAGTCCACGGAGCTGCAGCACGCGGAGGAGGCCGTCATCCGGCTGGCGCTGGCGCACCCGGACGTGTCCTTCTTCGTGGAGCACGGGGGGCAGCAGCTCTTCACCAGCCCGGCGAGTCCTGCGGATCCGCGCGAGCGTATCGCCGCGGCGCTGGGGCCGGGGGTGCACCCGCACCTGGTGCCGGTGGAGGAGCGGCGGCTGGGGGTGAGCGTCACCGGGCACATCGCCTCGCCCGAGTACACGCTGCCCAACGCGCGCGGCATCTACACCTTCGTCAACCGCCGCTACATCCGGGACCGTGGCCTCAACAGCGCCATCCAGCGCGCCTTCCAGGAGTTCCTCGCGGCCGGACGCCAGCCGGTGGTGGTGCTGTTCATCGACGTGGAGCCCCGGGCGGTGGACGTGAACGTGCACCCGCAGAAGCAGGAGGTGCGCTTCGCGGACGGCAAGGGCGTGGGCGACACGGTGCACGCCGCCCTCTCGCGCGCGCTCCGGGCCGCGCCCTGGCTGGGCAACAAGGGGGAGGGTGGGGCGCCCGATCAGCCCCGGCAGGCCGCCCACTACGCCATGGCGGTGGAGCGCTTCCTCACCCGCGCGCAGGAGGCCACCTGGGGCGCGCCGCTGCCGCTGCCGGGCACCCAGGATGCTCCGGCGCCGGGCCCCTCGGAATCGCCCTTCGCCGCCATGTCCATGCCCGCGGCGTCCGGTTCCAGCTTCGCGCCCGTCACGCCGCTGGCGCCGGGGCGCTCGCCCGCCTTCGGACAGGCCCTGCCGCAGCTCAATGAGGCGCCGCCGCCGGGCTACTTCGGCGCGCTGCGGCCCATGGGCGTGCTGGGTGAGCGCTTCCACGTATGCGAGGGGCCGGGGGGCACCCTGGTGGTGCTCGACGCGCACGCGGCCCTGGAGCGGGCCCGGCTGATGACCTTCCAGCGGATGCTGGAGCGGGAGGAGCCACCGGTGCCCACGCTCTTCGGTGCCACGGTGGAGCTGCCGGTGGCGGTGGCGAAGGCGCTGGTGGAGGGGCGCGAGGCGCTCGCCCGGTTGGGGTTGGAGGTGGAGCCCTTCGGGGGGACGACGCTGGCGCTCAAGGCGGTGCCGCCCGCGCTGGTGGGCGCGGACGCCCGGGCGCTGCTGGAGGCCCTGGCCCGCGCGTTGCCTCCGCCCGGTGGGGCGCTGGACGCGGTGTCCCTGGCCGAGTCCCTCCGGGTGCTGGCCTGCCACGCCGCGCGCCATGCCGAGGGCCAGCTCACCGACGGCAAGCTCCGGGCGCTGCTCGGCGAGCTGGACGCGGCGGACTTCCACCCCGCCTGCATCCACGGCACGGTGGTGGTGCTCGAGGTGCCGCTGCTGGAGCTGGAGCGGCGCGCGTTGCGGCCTCCCAACCCGAAAATTTGACCCTCCAAACATCGCTGCTACGGTGCGCCACCCGCCTGTAGCACCGGGGCGGACTGACGCGAGGAGGAGCGCATGCGCGGCGTGATCACCCTGCGGGACGTGATGGCGAACCTGGGCCTGGTCCGGCGGGAGTTCGGCTCGATGTGTGTGGCGCGCTGCCTGCTCGCCGCGCTGTCCCGCCGTCGGACCACGTTTCTCGAAGTCGCGCTGCGCCTGAAGGACTCCTGAGTGATGCGTCGTTTCCTCCTGCTCTGCGCCCTCCTCGCCGCCGCGAGCGCCTCCGCTCAGGAGTACGAGGAGCCGCTCGCCCCGCTCAACGGGGTCGGCCGCATCACCGTCCAGGGCGGCTGGCGGTTGACCACGAACAGCACCTTCCGTGACAGCTTCTACTCGCTGCCGGCCCACCAGGGCATGGAGCGGGCCCCCGCCTCTCCGGGTGGCCCCTTCCTGGCGGGCTCCTTCGGGTACTCGGTGTCGGAGCTCATCGAGCTGGGGATCGACGTGTTCGCCACGGCCGAGCAGCTGCGGCTGACGGGCGCTCCCACGCTCACCAACATCACCTATGGCGGACTGGTGGGGCTGCGCTTCCAGACGCTGTGGGACATCCTCACGCCCGAGGGCGTGGTGCCCTTCGTGGGCCTGCAGACCGGTCCCACCCTGGTGTACTCGCTGGCCGAGAAGGCCGGGAGAAGGGAAGTGGTGACCCAGACCTGGGTAGGGAGCATGGGAGCGACCTTCCGGTTCTCCTCCCGGTGGGGGCTCACCGCCGAGTACCGCCTGGCTTTCGCACGGGGCCGGAGCGCCTTCTCCAACCTCCCCGAGTACAAGAACCTCGCTTCCTTCAATGCTGGGGGTAACTGGTTCGCATTGGGCGTGACGTACATGCTGGCGCCGGAACCTTCCCGGCCGTTCAGCCCGATATAAGCAGGGGGTTGCCTGCCTGGCCCCTTGTCTCCAATGGAATGCACCGGAAATTCCTTGGGGCGCGGGGCCTGTTTCCGGGGCCGACACACGACGGGTGTGGAGATTCCACGAACCGCCCGATGGGAGCCCCTACGATGCGCGAAGAGGCTGAGATCATTTCCGGGCCCAACAGGAAGATGTCCATGGCTGCTGCTGAGACGAAACCTGAGCAAAACAAGGAACTGAGCGAGATCCGTAAGGAGGTCATCGAGGCCCGCAACCTCGTGATCAAGACGGACAGCCTGCTGAAGAACCTTCACGCCGAGGTGAAGGCCATTGGCAAGCGTCATGAGGATCTCCAGAAGCGGCAGTGGATCTCCTCGGGCGTGGCATATGTCATCTTCGCGGCGTTGTGTGTGGCGGGCGCGGTGGTGGTGACGTCCGCGCGCAGCTCCAGCGCGGGCGCCGAGCGCGAGCGGTTGGAGAAGGCGGTGGCCGAGCTGACGACCCAGCTGGACAAGACGCGCGCGGAGCAGACGGCGTCGCAGTCGGCCCAGCGCGCGGCGGCCGAGGTCTTCCGGCTGATGACGACGCTGCCGGGCGATGAGCGGCTCAAGGGCGTGGACGAGCTGGTGAAGCTGGACACCTCGAAGCTGACGCAGCTGGAGCGCCACGCGCTCAACGACAAGGCGGCACAGCTGCGGCGGGAGATCGGCGACGCGGCGTTCGAGCGGGGCAAGGTGGCCTTCCGGCGCAACGACATGAAGACGACCATCGAGGAGATCTCTCGCTTCGTGGCGATGAACCCGCCGCAGGAGCAGCTGCTCGACGCGTCCTTCTTCCTGGGCGTGGCCTACAACATGGAGAAGAAGCACGACCAGGCGGTGCCGTTGCTGGCGCGCTTCGTCGAGAGCGACAGGAAGGCCAAGAACCGCGACTACGCGATGCTTCTGCTGGCGCAGTCGTACCAGGAGACGGGCGAGCTGGATAAGGCGATCCAGACGGTGATGGACGGCGTGGCGCAGCACCCGGCCAGCGAGTTCATCCCGCAGTTCCGTGGCCGCCTGGCGACGGTGCGTCGGATGAAGTCCGGTGGCGCCGAGGCGGCTCCGGCGGCCGCGCCCGCGGCGGCTCCGGCGTCCGCGCCCGCTCCGGCGCAGTAGCCGTCAGCCCCCCTGCCTCCCATCCCATCCCATCCCTCCCTCTCCCTCCGGGAGAGGGTCGGGGTGAGGGTATCGAGGGCCCGGTACCTCGCCTGGAGTGATGGGGAGCCAACTTCGTAAGTGGGGCGTCGCCGAGAATTGACCCGTGCGTCACGAGGACTTCACGGGGATACCCAACACTCAGGGGTGACTCCCGAACGGAGGCTCCCCATGAACGTCGCGTCCCTCTTGAAGACCCCCCGCGCTGATACCCCCAAGCCTGGCGCGCTGAAGCTGCTGCGCGTCGAGGCCAGTGTGCTCGCCGAGGCCTTCCTCGGCCCCGCCCGTGAGAGCGTGCTCGCCTTCCGCTTCATGCGCGCGCTGCTGACCCAGGGGGACAAGGTCGTTCCGCCCCCCGACAAGCGGGTGCTCGCGTAGGGCCTGCGGGCCCCGTTCTCCCACCGCGTCCATCATCCGGGCGTTGCCACGAGGGGCCCAGGGTCGTAAGACGGGCCCCGTGTCCGAGTCCGATCCGCGGAAAGACCCCCGTTACCGTCCCTTCCGAGCCGCCGCCTACGGCATCTACATCGCCGTGGTGGTGGCGTTCTGCCTGGCGATCACCATCAGCGTGTCGCGCTCGGTGGCGGCGATGACGCCGGAGCGCAAGCCCCAGGCGGAGCAGGTGCTGTCCTACCGCGAGTGCCTCGACGCGGCGCAGGAGCTGTGGTCCCAGCTCGAGTCCGAGCGGGAGAAGCTGGTGCGCACCACGCCGGCGAGCAAGGTGGACAGGCAGTGGATGGACTTCCGCACCGCCTGGCTGCAGCGGGTGAGCGACCGCGAGGCGCAGTGCGCGCTCGGCTCCCGCGACCGCACGAGCCTCAAGGAGGTGTTCCGCCGCCTGGAGGAGGTGCAGGACCTCTACACCATCCACGCGGTGCAGTACGCGGGCGAGGTGGGCGGCGCGGTGGACGGGCTGCACGGTGCCTTCTCCGCGGCGCGCAAGAACCCCGCGGCGGGCCGGCTGCCCTGAGCGTCAGCCGCCCCGGTAGCCCGGCTTCCCGGACGGAGGCCCGTGGAGCCGGGCGTGCAGCGTGTCCGTCATCAAGTACCAGAACTGGACATTTCCGAAGCTGAGGATGTCCCCGTCCTTGAGGGTGGCCTCGCGCGTGCCGAGCGACGCCCCGTTGAGGAAGGTGCCGTTGGTGGAGCCGAGATCCTTCACGGTGCAGCGGCCCTGGGGCTCGCTCCAACGCAAGGTGGCATGGCGCTTGGACACGGAGCTGTCGTCGACGACGAGGTCGCAGTCGGGCAACCGGCCCACGCCGAGCTCCTCCACGCGGGCCAGGGGGGGGAGGGTGGTGATGAGCAGGTCATCGAACTCGAAGAGGAGCGAGAGCATGCCCTTCTCGATGTCCGACGCGGCGGCCACGCGGGTGGGCTCGAGCACGAGCGACGAGGGCCGGCCCGGCGAGCGTTGGATGAGGACGAAGGGGCCGAGTTGACGGCGGAAGGCCCCGATGGACAGTGACGCGCCGAGCGCGCGGAGTTCCTGGATGGACAGCACGGTGCGTCAGCATGCCAGAAGTCCGGCGGGGACGGCGTGCGGAAGGTCTGTTGTCGCTGGTGCGACGAGCGGGTTTCGTTGACCGGGTCGTCAAACCTCTCTTACAGTTTCCCTTTCGGCCTGGTCGGCGCCATCGTGAAGGGCGGCGGCTGGCCGCAGCGTTCACCTTTTGCCGTGGGAAGGAGCAGTGTCGATGAGCGGGAGCGGGAACATTCCGATGACCCCCTCGGGTCTGCGGAAGCTGAAGGCGGAGCTGAAGCACCTTCAGACGGTCGAGCGCGGGAAGATCTCCAGGGAGATCGAGGTGGCGCGCGCGCACGGGGACCTGCGTGAGAACGCCGAGTATCACGCGGCCAAGGAGAAGCAGTCGCACATCGAGGGCCGCATCCTGGACCTGAACGACTGGATCGCCCGTGCGGAGGTCATCGACCCGAGCAAGCTGGGTGGGGACAAGGTCGTGTTCGGGGCCACGGTGGAGCTGCTGGACGTGGAGACCGACAAGACGGTCACCTACCGTCTGGTGGGCGAGCTGGAGGCGGACCTGAAGAAGCGGTGGATCGCGGTGACGTCGCCGGTGGCCAGGGCGCTCATTGGCAAGAAGGTGGGCGACATCGCCACGGTGCAGAGCCCGGGCGGCACGCGCGAGTACGAGGTGCAGGAGGTCCGTTTCGAGGATCCGGAGGACGAGCCGGTTTCAGAGGGCTGAGCGCCCTCCTGTGGCCAGCCGAACGGGGGAGCGGGCGGAAGCTCGCTCCCCTGTGTCGTTCTGGTGGGCGGAGGGAAGACATCGCTTTAGGATGAATCGCTCGGACATCCCTGTGAACCACCCGCTCGCCAGCCTCGTAGGACCCCTGAGATACGCCTGCCGGAGTGACTTCGCCCATCTGTCGACGGTGAAGGACCTTCGGGGTCTGTTGGAGCGCGCGTTGGCGGGGGCGACGGGGCTGGACGCGGAGGCGCTGAAGCAGTTGCGAGCGGCGCTGCCGCACGTGGACCATCCGACGATGGAGCGGCGCAAGGCGGCGTTGAGGAGGGTGGTGGCGGGGCTGAAGCTGAGTGGAGTGCCGCTGCCGGAAGAACTGGCGCAGGTCGCGCCCCCCACCCCTCTCCCCCTGGGAGAGGGACGGGGTGAGGGTATCGAGAACCCCGGGCAGAGCCGTGCCGGGATCCGTGCCGAGGGGGTTCCCCCCTGGAAGTCGAGGGAGCCCATCCCCGCGCCGCCGGGAATGCGAACCGCGCCCCAAGGGGTGGTGGTGGAGGGCGCCTCGCAGCCCCTGGCCCACCGTCCGGCGGTAGCGCGTCCGGCGCTGGTCCCGACCAGACCCACCCAGCAGCCGCTGGTGAAGCCCGTGCCGGCGAAGCCGGCGCCAGCCAGGCCCGCCCCCGAGGAGAAGCAGAAACCCGGAGCGAAGCGGAAGAAGCGGGTGGCGAAGGGGCAGGAGGAGTCGAGGGCGGAGGCGAAGCTGCTGTCGATCGCGCCGCGCTCGGGGCCGTTGGCGATTCCGCTGAAGACGATGGGCAAGAAGCTGGGCCCGAGGCTCTTGGCGGCGCTGAACAAGAAGGGGCTGAAGCGGGTGGGGGACATCCTCTTCCTGCTGCCGCGCTGCTACGAGGATCGGCGGAAGCTGCAGACGATCGCCGAGCTGATGCCGGGGGAGCGAGGGGTGACGGTGGGCGAGGTGAAGATGGCGGACTTCGTGCCGAGCCGGACGGGCAAGCGCTACTTCCGTGCGGTGGTGGCGGATCGCTCGGGGAGCATCGCGGCGACGTATTTCAACGCGGGTCCGTGGCTGAAGCAGCGCTTTCCGGTGGGCAAGAGGCTGGTGCTGTCCGGCGAGGTGCGCGCGTCGTTGTCGGGGCGCGAGATGGCGCACCCGGAGATCGAGCCGGCGGAGGACCTCGAGGCGTCCTCGGTGCACTTCAACCGGATCGTCCCGGTGTATCCGGGCTTCGAGCGGGGCGACCAGCGGATGTTCCGGGAGCTGGCGTCGGTGGTGAGCGAGTCCTACTCGAACCACGTGGAGGAGCCGCTGCCGGAGGCGCTGCGCAGGAAGCTGGAGCTGATGACGCTGCCGGAGGCGCTGCGGGCCATCCACTTCCCGGAGGGTGACGCGGATCCGGAGATGCTGGATCGGCACCTGAGCCCGGCGCACCGGCGGCTGGCGTTCGACGAGCTCTTCTTCCTGCAGCTGGGGGTGGGGCTGAAGCGGCAGGGGGTGAAGCAGGAGAAGGGCATCACCTTCGACGTGTCGGCGCCGCGGATGGAGAAGGCGCGCGGGGCGCTGCCGTTCCAGCTCACGGGGGCGCAGAAGCGGGTCATCGAGGAGGTGGCGCGGGACATGGGCCGCGCCGAGCCGATGAACCGGCTGGTGCAGGGCGACGTGGGCTCGGGGAAGACGGCGGTGGCGGTGGTGGCGTCGCTGCTGGCGTTGCAGGACGGCTACCAGGTGGCGGTGATGGCGCCCACGGAGATCCTCGCGGAGCAACACGAGCGCACCTTCCGCAAGCTGCTGGAGCCGCTGGGCTACAAGGTGGGGCTGGTGAGCGCGGCGGGGACGGCGAAGCGTAAGCGGGAGATCCGCGAGGCGGTGGCACGAGGGGAGATCCACCTGGCGGTGGGAACGCACGCGCTCATCCAGCAGGACGTGGGCTTCCAGAAGCTGGGCTTCGTGGTGATCGACGAGCAGCACCGGTTCGGAGTGCTGCAGCGGCACACGCTGATGAGCAAGGGCGTGTTCCCGGACGTGCTGGTGATGACGGCGACGCCGATTCCGCGCACGTTGGCGATGACGCTGTACGGGGACCTGGACGTGTCGATCATCGATGAGCTGCCACCCGGGCGCACGCCGGTGAAGACGCGGGTCTTCAACGACAAGCAGCGGGCGCGCGTGTACGAGGCGGTGGCGTCCGAGGTGCAGAAGGGTCACCAGGCCTACGTGGTGTACCCGCTGGTGGAGGAGTCGGAGAAGCTGGACCTGGAGGACGCCACGCGCGGGGCGGACAAGCTGCGGCAGGTGTTCCCGGGCGTGGAGGTGGGGCTGCTCCATGGGCGGATGAAGCCCGAGGAGAAGGATCTGGTGATGGACGCCTTCCGGGCGGGGAGCATCCAGATCCTCGTATGCACCACGGTGGTGGAGGTGGGCGTGGACGTGCCGAACGCGTCGGTGATGGTCATCGAGTCCGCGGAGCGCTTCGGCCTGTCACAGCTGCACCAGCTGCGTGGCCGCGTGGGCCGGGGCGCGGCGGTGAGCTACTGCTACCTGGTGGCGAACCTGGCGCGCTCCTCGATGGACTCCTCGGAGCGGCTGGGGGTGATGGAGCACAGCAGCGACGGCTTCGTCATCGCGGAGAAGGACCTGGAGATCCGCGGCCCGGGCGAGTTCCTTGGCACGCGTCAGAGCGGCCTGCCGGAGCTGGCGGTGGCGAACCTCGCGCGAGACGGAGATCTGCTGTCGCTGGCCCAGGAGGAGGCCCGGCGGATCCTCGCGAAGGATCCGCGGCTCGAGGCCCCCGAGCACCAGGGCCTGGTGAAGGCGCTCGAGGAGCGCTGGGAGGGTCGGCTGGCCCTCGCGCGGGTCGGGTAGGGCGGGGATTCACGTCCCACCCGACGGGAGCCGCACGGTGACGCGGGCGCCGCGGCCCTTACCGTCGAGCTGGACGGTTCCTCCGTGCAGCTCCACGAGGTAGCGCACGATGGACATCCCCAGACCCTGACTCCCCTGCTTCTGGGGGGCGCCGCCGTCCGCACCGGCCACCTCCAGCGTCACGTGTGTCTCCTCGCGCCGCAACAGGAGCTTCACCTGTCCGCCCTCCGGTGTGAACTTGATGGCGAGGGAGAGGAGGGTCCCCGCCACCTGCTGCAGCCGGCGGGGGTCTCCCTGGACGGGGCCCACGCCGGGCTCCAACCGGGGCTCGATGCGGATGTCCCGGGCCTCCGCCGCGGGGCGCACCGCGGCCATCGCGGCCTCCACCACGGGAGCCAGGGACACCGGTTGCATCTCCAGGCGCATCTTCCCGGCGACGAGGCGCGAGAGCTCCAACAGATCATCGACGAGCTGCGCCTGGACCCTGGCGCTGCGCTCCACCGTCTCCAGGGCGTGCGCCTGCTTCTCGGGGGAGAGCATGTTGGTGCGCAGGATGCTGGCCCACCCGAGGATGGTCGTGAGTGGCGTGCGCAGCTCGTGCGCGACGGTGGCCAGGAATTCGTCCTTGGTGCGGTTGGCCTCCTCGGCCCGTTGCTCCGCCATCCGGCACGCGCGCACCGAGCCCGTCACCTCGAAGGCGAACGCGGCCACGCCGTCCACCCGCCCGAGCGCGTCGCGCAGCGGTTGGCAGGTGAGGTGGAAGAAGTGCTCCTCGCGCTGGCCGTCGGGCCCCTCCACCCGCAGCGGCACCTGCTCCAGGACGAAGGGCGCGCCGGTGACGTAGACCCGATCCAACACCTCGAGCAGGCCCTGACCCTCCAGCTCCGGCAGGGCCTCGCGGGCGGGCCGGCCGAGCATCTCCCGTCCTCCATGGAGCTGGCGGTGGCGCGGGTTGGACAGCTCGAAGACGTGCTGGGGCCCGCGTGTCACGAAGGCCACGGCGGGGGCGCACATCACGAGCGCGTGCAGGCGCGCGTACTCGATCTCCACCTGCTTGAGCGGCGTCACGTCCCGGAGCAGCACGAGCAGGCCCTGTCCGGTGGGAAACACCCGCACCTCCAGCCAGGCGCCCAGGGTCCCGAGGTACTCCTCCACGGTCTCGGGAATGCCCTCCGCGAGCGCACGCTGGCAGGCCCTGCCGAGCTCCGTCTGCTTCAGCTCCGACAGCTCCGTCCACAGGCAGTGGCCCAGGAGCTCGTTCCGGGAGCGTCCCAGGAGCCGCTCGGCGCTGGTGTTGACGTAGGTGGGCCGCCCCTGGACGTCGAGTGCGAGCACTCCGTCCGTGACAACGTCGAGGAGTTGATCGAGCCGTGGAGGTGAGCAGCCGCGCAGGTCCATCAAGGGAAGCATGCGAGGAAGCGTGACAGGTCGACCTCGCGATCGCCCGTCCTCATGGGTTCCCAGCGCCCGGCAGTGAACGGGGGACGTCGGAACGCCCGATGGCTCGAACCCCCAGAGTTGGGCGGATCACACCTGGTGCGTGTGGCGCGACGCCACGGTCCCGAAGTGACACGGTCCTGGGAAGTCCTTGGACCTCCGAGGGTTGGGGACTGGCACTTCCGTGGCAAGATGTCCCACTGTCATGATCAACCGCGTGGAGACGTTGAAGAGAGACCATGGTCGGCTGCGTGTGCTCCTCCGGGCCTGCGACACCGCGAGCGCCATGGAACTGCCGGGCCTGCTGCGGCAGCTCCATGACGCCTTCGTGCCCCACCAGCGGGCCAAGGAGCAGCTGTATGACGCCGTGGTCGCCACCTGCCAGGACGCGAGCACGCTCACGCTGCTGAACATCTTCCGCACCAACCTGTCGGTGATGTCCAACGCGGTGATCGGCTTCCTCGTGAACGTGGACTCGGATCCGGAGCGGCTCTGGCAGCGCTTCCGCACGGTGTCCAACGCCCTGCGCTCGCTGATGGACACCGAGGAGAAATCCGTCTTTCCTCTCTGCCTCCGTCAGGGCTCCAGTCCCCGGCCCGCGCAGGTGATTCGCTTCGAGACCCTCTCCTCCCCGTCGCGGCGGGATGGTGGACGATGAACTCCCGACTTCCCGAAGATCTCTCGGCGCTCGACGACACGGGGCGGCTGTCCTCCTTCGATCCCGCGCTGCTGGATTCCACGCCGGACCCGGAGCTGCAGGCGATCGTCTCCGAGGCCACGGCGTTGAGCGGCTTCCCCATCTCGCTGGTGAGCCTGGTGGCGCGGAAGATCCAGTTCTTCCGGGCGCACGTGGGGCTGCCGCCGGATCTCGTGGCGGCGCTCGCGACGGACCGCTGCACGTCCTTCTGCCAGTTCGTGGTGGCCGGTGAGCAGGGGCTGGAGGTCGAGGACGCCACGTCCATGTCCAGCCTGCCCCGGGACTTGATCGAGCGTTACGGCATCCGGGCCTACGTGGGCTTTCCGGTGCGGGTGTTGGGCCGGACGGTGGGCTCCCTCTGCGTCATCGACGTGAAGCCGGCGCGGCTGGAAGCCGAGGTGTTGGCGAAGCTGGAGGAGCTGGCCCTGCGAGTCAGCGCCCGGCTGGAACGCCTGGCGAACCAGAAGCCCGTCTACAAACCCCTCTCCGAGGCCGACGAGAAGGCCTGGCGCGCCTGGATGGACGTCGCCGAGCTCCAGCCCCTGATGAGCCTGGGCGAGCGGTTCTCCGAGGGGAAGCTCTCGCTCGAGGAGTTCCAACGGGGCCTCGGAGCCCTGGCGGGACTGGTGGCCCAGCCCCCCGCGCCACCTTCCGAGCGATAAGGGCGCCCCCGTGGAATTCCCTCTCCCGCTGGGAGAGGGTGAGGGTATTCGGGTCCCGGATACCTCAGCCGAGCAGCGAGGCCACGAGGGCCGTCCAGTCGGTGGCAGGGGGAAGACGTCCCTCGGCGTGCTCGGGGCGACCGCCTCCGCGTCCACCCGCCGCCTCGGCGGCGCGCTTGAGGAAGGCGCCGCAGCCGAAGCTGGAGCCGCTGCCCCGGGTGATCAGCACCGACAGCCCCTCGGGCGAGCGGCCGGCGAGCAGCACCACGGCCTCGGGCAGGCTCGTGAGGCGCGCGGCGACGGAGCGCAGGTACTCGGGCGTGGCGCCCTCCAGTACCGCCACCACGCGCTTGTCCGGGGACTGCTCCAGCTGCGAGGCGAGCTCGGTGGCGGTGGCCTCGGCGAGCTTCGCCCGGGCGGCGCCGAGCGACTCACGCACGTCGGTGAGATCGCGGCGCAGCTTGTCCACGGAGGCGGGCACGTCGAGCGGTCCGCACGAGAAGGCGCGGCCCAGCGAGCGCAGCGTCCCGGCCTCTTCCCACAGCTCGCTCCGGGCGCGGCGGCCCGCGGAGAAGAGGACGCGGCCCTTGCCCTTGTAGCGCTCCACGCCCAGCACCCGCACCATCCCCACCTGCGCCGAGCGCGTGCAGTGGGTGCCGCCGCAGGGCGACACGTCGAACTCGCCGATCTGCACCACGCGGATGTTGTCCGTCACCTTGGGGGCGCGGCGCAGGGGGAGGGCGGCGAGCTCCTCGGGGGTGGGGAAGAAGGAGCGGATCGCGATGTCGTCGTCGATGACGGAGTTGACCAGGTCCTCGGCCTCGGCGACGCGCCGCTCGTCGAGCACGTCCAGGTCCACGTCGATGGTGCACACCGTCTCGCCCAGCCGCGAGGACACGGTCTGGGCGTTGGCCACGTCCACCAGCGCGCGCGACAGCATGTGCTGGCCGGTGTGCAGCGCCATGTGGACGCGGCGGCGGATGCGGTCGATTTCCCCGGGCAGCTCGGCGCCGACCTCGGGGAGCCCGGTGCCCTCGGGCAGCTCGAGCACGTGGTGCACGACGCCCGCGTCATCCACCTGCACGTCGCGCAGGGCGAGTCCGCCGAGCACGCCGCGATCGGCCATCTGGCCACCGGCCTCGGGGTAGAAGGCGGTGCGGTCGAGCACGAGGGAAGGGGCACCCTTCCACGTGCCATGCGCGACGACGCGTCCGGTGAAGCGGAACAGGAAGGGATCGCTGAAGTAGAGGCGCTCGGTGGGGGTCATGGCTCGGGGAGGAATAACACGCCGCGAGCGCCCGGTATTGCGGTGCCGGTGGGGCTATCTGGGCCCGTAGCGCGTCTTGAGCTCGGACATGGACAGGCCGCTCCAGCGGGAGAGCAGCTCCACCACGTCCCTGGCTCGCAGGAAGTGGAGCGTGTCTCCGGCGAACACGGAGAGGAACACGCCGCCGCAGTGGGGCAGCTTCGCGCCGCTCGACTCGAGGTAGTCCACGAGGCGCGGCAGCGTGTAGTCGAGCAGGTAGGAGCGGACGTTCTCGGCCGGGAGGACGAGCTCGTAGCTGGTGGAGCCGGAGAGCTCGTCGCCCTCCTGGTCGCGGATGCGCGCGATGGCCTGGTTGGCCTCGAGCGCGGGCGCGCGGTCGAAGGCGAGGCGGAGCAGTTCGTCGGCGGCGGCGTCCATGCGTGAATCCTCCTGCGCGGATTCCCACCACGCCCCAACGGCGAGCGCAAGGGACTTCCCGCGCCGGAGTCACGGCAGCCGCCTGGGGAATCGGCGGCCCGCGCTGCGATTGGCCGCCTCGCCGTCACTCCCTTTGTTCACATCGCACCGATGGACGGGACGACGGGGTGGGGAATGATTCCCAATCTGAACAACACCATGAGAGCCCTCGCGTATGTCGTCGGTGTGCTGGTGCTGGTGTTCGGATGGCCCGCCCGGGCGGTTTCCACCCCGTCCGTCTGGGCCGTGAGCAGCATGGAGAAGGTGCGGCCCCAGACCGCACCGGGTGCCCGCTCGAGCGTGCAACTGTTCGCCGCGCGCAATGAGTTCGTCTCCTTCCAGGTGGGACTGCACGGAGGGGACTCGGGGTGGAGCGGGGTGAGCGCGAGCCTTCCCGCGTTGGAAGGCCCCGCGCGCATCGAGGGCGCCGACATCGTCCTCTACCGGGAGACGCTGCTGCTCGTGACCTCCCCCTCCTCCACGCTGCAATCGGAGGCGGGGTGGTGGCCGGACGGGCTGGTGCCGGACGTCGACGAGACCCTGGGAGAGAAGCGCCAGGCCTTCCCGATGGAGGTGCCCGCGCGGGAGTCGCGTGCCCTCTGGGTGGACGTGCACGTGCCGATGGAGGCCCCCCCGGGCGAGTACCACGGCACGGTGGAGGTGGTGGGGATCGGGTACCGCGCGCAGGTGGACGTGTCCCTCACCGTGGTGGACTGGGTGATGCCGAGCACGTCGTCGCTGCGGACGAGCTTCCTCGTGTGGACGCCCGCCGTGTGCAAGGCGTTCACCGGCCAGCGGGAGTGCTCGCGGGAGGATCAGCTGCGGCTCTTGTCGTACTTCCAGAAGCTGGGGCTCGAGCACCGCATCACGCTCACCAGCCACTTCGATGCCCACGACATCCCGGACTGGGCCACCTTCGATACCTGGTGGACTCCCTTCCTCACGGGGACCGCGTCCCTGCGTCTCCCCGGTGCGCGGATGACGGGAGTGCAACTGCTGGGGCACCCCACCTCCGAGTGGCGTGCCGACTTCCTCTCCCGGTTGGGAGCGCGCGGCTGGCTGCCCCTCACCTTCGCCACCGTGGGCGACGAGCCTCCCTATTTCTCCACGTTCGAGGAGGTGCGCGCACGCGCCACGCTGTCGAAACAGCTGATGCCAGAGCTGCGGATACTGCAGACCATCTTCTCCCTCGAGGAGCTGGAGCGGCGGGGACTGAGCGATCTCGTCGACATCGCCGTGGTGATGGTGGACAGCATCTTCACGTCGCGAGCGCGGCCCAGGGAGGACGGGGCTCTTTCGCTCTACGAGTCGTTCCTCAGCCGGCCCAACCGGGAGATCTGGCTCTACCAGAGCTGTGCCAGTCATGGCTGTGGAAGCCCCCGAGCCGAGAACCTGCCAGGGCAGGGGTGGCCCTCGTACATGCTGGACCGTCCGGGCGCGAAGGCTCGGGCCCTGGAATGGATCTCCTTCCAGATGGGCGTGACGGGCGAGCTCTACTACCAGGTGGCGGAGATGCTCTCCACGGCCTGGACGGACCAGTTCACCTATGGTGGCAATGGGGACGGGACGCTCTTCTACCCGGGGACGGTCCCCGTCATTGGAGGAACCGTGGGCGTGCCGCTGCCCTCGATTCGGCTCAAGCTCATCCGTCAGGGGATGCAGGATTACGAGTGGCTGAAGCGGGTGGGCGACATGGGAGATCCGGGGTTCGCGCACGAGGTGGCGCGAGAGGTCGTCCCCGCCCCCTGGCGGGTCCCCGACGACGGCGAGCCCTTCGAGCGGGCCCGCGTGCGGCTCATCCAGCGCTACCTCCTGCTCATCGGCGCCGAGGTTCCCGAATCCGTGGACACGTACCTGCGTGAGCACCCCGGCCCGCCGTCGCGAGACCAGGTCCAGCCCGTGCTCCTGGGTCAGTGAGTCCGGGGGCGAGGGGCCGCCCGGTCCGCGAGGGAGCCGGAAAGGGCCTGCACCCGATGTGTGACGTGGTTAGGCTAGGCTCCATGGGTGACGTGGCGCTCGCGGAAGCACTTCGGCGGCAGGGCATTTCCAACACGCGTGTGCTCGGGGTGATCCGGGACCTCGAACGGGCGGAGTTCGTTCCGGAGTCGATGCGGAGCTCGGCCGGGGAGGACGCGCCGCTCCCCATCGGCCATGGGCAGACGATCAGCCAACCGTTCATCGTGGCCTTCATGACACAGGCCTTGAACCCCCAGCCCGGGGAGCGGGTGTTGGAGATTGGAACGGGCTCCGGCTACCAGACGGCCGTGCTCTCCCGGCTGTGTGGCCAGGTGTACACGGTGGAGGCCGTTCCCGAGCTCGCCGGGCAGGCCCGCGAGCGACTGGGGCGGCTCGGGCTCGACAACATCCACTACCAGGTAGGCGATGGCACGGCTGGCTGGCCGGAGGCCGCGCCCTTCGACGCCATCATCGGCACCGCGGCGCCCGAGCGGCTCCCCCCCGCGCTCTACCAACAGCTCCGGCCGGGCGGTCGCCTGGTGCTTCCGGTGGGCCCACGGCATGGCGCGCAGGAGCTGATCCGCGTCACCCGGCCGCTGGCGGGGGAGACACCCACGGTGGAGAAGCTGCTGTCCGTGCGCTTCGTCCCGATGACGAGCACGCCGCCGCCGCGGCTCCTGCACTGAGCGGCGTTCTCCTCTCTCCTGAATCGGGTGGCATTGCCCGGGTGGAGCGGGGCCGCTAACCTCTCGATTCATGATCATCTGCCCCGTGTGCGAGCACCAGCAGGCTCAGGGCACCGAGTGTGAAGTCTGTGGGAAGAAGCTCACCGCGGTGGGTCCGGTGGCGGTGGCGGTAGCGCCGTTGGCCGAGCTGGAGCAGACCCAGATCGCGGGAGGCCGTGCGCCGGTGCCGGTCGCGGCCATTCCGGACCTGGAGCTGACGGCCAGGCAGGCGGTGCGGGACATCGCCGTGCAGCCGGTGCCCGAGTTGGACACGGGCCGTTCGACCTCGCCGGGCAACGTCGTGGTGGCGCCCGTCCAGGACATGGATACGGGGCGAGCGGCCTCGGACGGGTACAGGACGGCGGCGCCCACGGGTCCGGTCGTCTGCCGCTACTGCCGCAACGTGCAGGAGCGCGGGGCCGTGTGCGATCGCTGCGGCATGCGTCTGCCCAAGGTGCGCCTGGCGCAGCCCGAGGTGGCCTCGAAGCTGCCCCAGGCCGGGGAGCGGACGACGTGCACGAAGTGCCACTCTCCCGCGCACGCCGGCCGGGCCTGCGTCACCTGCGGGACCCTCGTTCCGGCGGCAGAATGAGAGCCATGAGCAAGCCAGCCTTTCACGCCGAGTATGCCTGCAGCGAGGGGTGCGGATTCCGTACCTCGCTGCTGGAGGTCGTCTACCGCTGCCCGCGCTGCCAGGGATTGCTGGAGGTGGCACACGACGTGGAGGCGCTGCGTTCGGTGCCCGCGGAGGAGTGGCGGCGCCGCTTCGAGCAGCGCTTCGGCTCCGCGAGGCTGCCGTACGCCTCGGGCGTCTGGGGCAAGCACGAGTGGGTGCTCCCGGAGCTGCCGGCGGAGGACATCGTCTCGCTGGGAGAGGGGCGGGTGCCGCTCAAGCCACTGCCGCGCATGGCGGCGGAGCTGGGGCTGGCGAGCCTCGACCTGAAGGAGTGTGGTGTCTCGCCGACGGGCAGCTTCAAGGACTGGGGCATGACGGTCCTGGTGTCGTCGGTGAAGCACATGCGCGCGCGGGGAGTGCCCATCCGGGCGGTGGCGTGCGCGTCCACGGGGGACACGTCGGCGGCGCTGTCGGCCTACTGCGCGGCGGCGGGGATTCCCTCGGTGGTGTTCCTGCCGAAGGACAAGGTGTCGCTGTCGCAGCTCGTGCAGCCGGTGGCCAACGGGGCGCGGGTGCTGTCGCTGGACACGGACTTCGACGGCTGCATGAAGCTGGTGCAGCAGGTGACGCAGGACGCGGGCCTGTACCTGGCCAACTCGATGAACTCGCTGCGCATCGAGGGGCAGAAGGTGGTGGCCATCGAGCTGTGCCAGGACCTGGGCTGGGAGCCACCGGACTGGGTGGTGATTCCGGGCGGCAACCTGGGCAACGCGAGCGCGCTGGGCAAGGGCTTCGAGCTGATGCTCGCGCTGGGCGTCATCTCCAAGCGGCCGAGGATCGCGGTGGCGCAGGCGCAGCGGGCCAACCCGCTGATGAGGTCCTTCCGTGGGGGCTTCAAGGATCTGCAGCCGATGCAGGCCGAGCGCACGCTGGCGTCGGCGATCCAGATTGGAAACCCGGTGTCGTTCCGGCGCGCGGTGCGCATCCTGAAGAGCTTCGACGGAGTGGTGGAGGAGGCGACGGAGTCCGAGCTGGCCAACGCGGCGGCGCGGGCGGACCGGGAAGGCACCTTCACGTGCCCGCACACGGGCGTGGCGCTGGCGGCGCTGGAGAAGCTGGTGGCCCAGGGAGTGATTGCCCGGGGTGCGCGGGTGGCGGTGGTGTCCACGGCGCACGGGCTGAAGTTCCCTGACTTCAAGGTGGGCTACCACCGGGGAGCGCTGGCGGACGTGACGAGCCGGTACGCCAATCCGCCCGTGGATCTCCCGGCGGACCTGGGCGCGGTGAAGAAGGCCCTCGCGGATTTGTGAGGGACGGCCCCGGAGACGGGGTCAGTCACTCGTGACGCTCAGGGTGGTGGAGAGGGGACGCTCCTCGCAGTCGAGCGCGGAGCCGTCCTCCCACGCGAGCATCAGGAAATCGGCTGGCCCGTCGAGCGCGATGATGGGGTGGTGCCAGACATTGGGGCGGTAGTTGATGCCCTGGCCGGGGCCGCACACGAACGCTTGCAGGCGGGAGAGGTCCGGCTCTCCCTGCGCGTCATCCGGGCACACGACGACGAGGAAGCGCCGGCACGCGAGCGGCACGAACATCTGGGTGGAGCAGGGGTGGCGCTCCAGGAGGCGGACCTGGAAGGGCAGGGCCCTGGCCACCGAGCGGAACACGGCGAGGTTGGGTTGGGCCCCGGGCCGGCCGCTGGTGAGCTGGGCGACCCGGTCATACCGGGTGGCCGTTCCCTGGTTGGCGCTGGAGCCCCCGGAGAGCTCCAGGCCGATGACGTCGCCGAAGGGGGCGAACGCCTCGCGTGTGAGAGGCCGCGCTTGGATGGACATGGGCGGCGGAGTCTACAGCGTCCTCCAACTCGACGTGGCCCCCGGGTTCCGCTAGGTTCGCCGCCCCGTGAACGTAGAAACGCAGAATCTCCACGAGCAGCTCGAGCGCCTCCAGGAGGCGCTGTCCACGCGCCAGAGTACGCTCCACTTCGCCCACGCGGGCGTGTCCCTCGTCGTCGCCCTCATCTTCGGAGGCGCGACGGCCAAGCTCTTCTGGGACTCGGCGAGGGCGCCGTACGTGGCGTGGCTGGGTCTGGCGCTGACGGTGGGGTTGGCCATCTACGCGCTGGTCCGCTACCGCCGGGGCCGCACGGTGCTGGCCGACGAGCTGGTTCGCTACGAGACGATGCTGGAGCTGCGCCGCCGGCTGCGTCTGGACGATCCCACGGCCCTGCTGCCTCGGTGAGCCCGGCCCGGAAGCCCGCGCGCAGTGGGCGTCTCATCGTTCTGGAAGGTCTCGACGGCGCGGGGACCACCACGCAGGTGGAGCGGCTGGCGTCCGCGCTGCGGGCCGGGGGCCAATCCGTCCTCACCACGCGTGAGCCCTCGGATGGGCCGGTCGGAGTTCTGATCCGTCAGGCGCTGACGGGGCGGGTGGTGCTGCCCGGTTCCGCGGGCCCACAACCCCTGGCGCAGGAGACGCTGGCGCTGCTGTACGCGGCGGACCGGACGGATCACCTGCGCGCCAAGGTGCTGCCAGCGCTGGATGCGGGGCAGGTGGTGCTGAGCGATCGCTCCGTGCTCTCGTCGCTCGCCTACCAGGGGGCGTCGTTGCCCATGGAGTGGGTGGAGTCGCTCAACGCGTACGCGGTGCCGGCGGACCTGACGCTCTTCGTCGAGGTGTCCATCGAGGTGGCGGCGAGGCGTCGGGCGGCGCGGGGTGGGCCGGAGGAGCTCTTCGACGCGGAGGAGAAGCAGCGCCGCATCTCCAAGCAGTACGAGGCGGCCATGCGGCTGCGCGGCAAGCGCGAGCACGTGGTGCGCATCGATGGAGACCAGCCGGTGGAGGCCGTGACGGCGGAGTGTCTGGCCCAGGTGCGCAAATTGCTCGGACGCAAACCCGGGCGCGCCGCGGTGCGGTAGAGTCTCCGGCTGCATGGAGCCCACGGGCGCAGCGGCGGTCATCATTGGTAACGAGGTCCTCACGGCGAAGGTGGTGGATGCCAACGGTCCCCACCTCATCCGGCGTCTGCGCGAGGTGGGTATTCCCCTGCGTTCGCTGGAGATCGTCCCCGACGAGGTGGACGTCATCGTGGATGCGGTGGCGCGGGCGCGCCTGCGGGCGAAGTACGTCTTCACGAGTGGGGGCATCGGGCCCACGCATGACGACGTGACGGTGCGCGCGGTGGCGCTGGCCATGGGACGCAAG
The DNA here is from genome assembly GCF_016859125.1 of Archangium violaceum. NCBI lineage: Bacteria > Pseudomonadati > Myxococcota > Myxococcia > Myxococcales > Archangiaceae > Archangium > Archangium violaceum. The sequence goes on from NZ_CP069338.1 coordinate 8,888,511, forward strand.
GTGGTGCGGCTGCCGGAGATGGTGGCGCTGATCCACGAGAAGGCAGTGGACACGCCGACGGCCGAGGCCCTGCGGCTGGCGGATGCCCCGGAGGGCGCGGTGCTGATCCACCAACCGGGGAGTTGGTATCCGGTGCTGACGGTGGAGGACGTGTTCATGCTGCCCGGAGTGCCGCAGCTCTTCCGGACGCAATTGGACGCGGTGCTGTCGCGGCTGCGGGGCACGCCGGTGCACCTGAGGATGCTGTACCTGAACCTGGGAGAGAGCGCCGTCGCGGCGGTGTTGGATCGGGTCGCGCTGGACATGCCGCACGTGGCGATCGGCTCGTATCCGATGTTCGACCGGACACTGGACTACCTGGTGAAGGTGACGGTGGAGGGCGTGGAAAAGGACGCCGTGGAAGAGGCCATGGCCCGGCTCCTGGCGGGGCTACCAGCGGGCTCGGTGTTGCGCACCGAGTAGGTCACCCCTGCCGACTCCGTTTCGAATGTCGCCCACCAAACATCGGAATCGGGCCAACCGCCGTTTTCCGCCGGGTGGGACGCGAATTCCCCCGGCATGTGAATCCGGTCACAGACAAGGGGTGGGGGCACGCGCAGCCTGTGCGTTAAGACGGGGCCTGAAGCCACGGAATCCATGCCGCCTCGTCAGAAGGGAGAACCGTGTCCGACGCACCGTTCAAGCAGGAGGATGTGGTCGTTCAACTGCCTTCCAGCGGCCAGCTGGAGGAGACGCTCTCGGACTACGAGCACCTGGCGGAGGCCTGGGCCCAGCGGGGGTGGCTGTCGCGCGCCATCGCCCTGTGCAAGGTCATCCTCCGGCTCGAGCCGGATCATGAGCCGACGCGCCGGCTGTTCACGAAGCTCGACGCCCGGTGGATGGATCCGCTGGCGCCGCCGGGGCATCCCGTTCCGAGGATCGTGGTGCAGGTGCCGGCCACCGAGGCGGGCTCGAGCGGGAGCGGGGCGCAGCTTCGCGTGTCCCTGCTCGCGCGGCTCGGCGAGAGGGCGTTCCTGTCGGTGATGGAGTCCCTGGAGCTGCGGGAGTTCCAGCCAGGAGAGACCATCGTCGCGGAGGGGGAGCCGGGCAACTCCCTGTTCGCCATCGTGGAGGGGAGCGTGGAGGTGGTGCGGACGTTGAAGTCGGGGCGGCGGCGCACCGTGGCCTTCCTGGGCGAGGGCGACTTCTTCGGCGAGGCGTCGCTCCTCTCCGATGTGCCGAGGCTCGCGAGCGTCAAGGCCTTCGAGCGCACCGCGGTGTTGGAGCTGACGCGGGATCGGCTGGAGGGGCTCATCCAGCGGCATCCCTCCGTGGGGGAGGCGCTGCATGCCTACCACCGCGAGCGCCTGCTGGACGATGTGCTCCGGGGCAACCCCATCTTCCGCATGCTTCCACCCGAGCGAAGGGAATCCCTGGCGCGTGACTTCCAGCTCTGCGCCCGGCCGGAGGGCGCGACCCTCCTGACGCAGGGCAAGCCGGTGGATGCCCTGTACCTGTTGCTGCGGGGCAGGTGCCAGGTGCTCCACCAGCGCCCGGAGGGAGGCGAGCGCCTCCTGCGGACGCTGGTGGAGGGCGACATGTTCGGGGAGATCTCCCTGATGCTCGGTCTGTCGGCCACCGCGACCGTGCGCGCGGAGAGCGCCTGCCTGTTGCTGCGGCTCGACTGGGGGAGCTGCGATCGCTACCTGATGGATCAACCCGAGGTGTGCGAGGCGCTCTCGCGGCTGGGCAATGAACGCCTGCTGTGCACCGCCGAGATGTTCCTGGAGACCCCGACGCGCGGTGAGGCGCCTCCGCGCGTCTGAGGCTGCCCCTCTGGAGCGCGCCGGCTCAGGTGCCCGGGCTGCTGTCCGGGCTGACCGGCGGCTCCAGGTTCACGGGCGCCAAGCCCCGGCGCAACACGGAGTTGCGGTAGCCATAGGCGAAGTAGACGACGAGCCCGATGGCCAGCCAGATGCCGAAGCGCTCCCAGGCGTGCACGGGCAGGCCCTTCATGACGAAGAGACACGCGGCGGCCCCGGCGAGCGACACCGGCCACACGAAGGGCACCTTGAAGGGTCGGTGCCGGTGTGGATCCTTCAGGCGCAGCACGGGGACGCCCAGGCACACCAGCATGAAGGCGGACAGGGTGCCGATGTTGGTCAGATCGTAGGTGGCGGCGTCATCGGCCACCAGCGAGCCGAGCGCCACCAGCACGCCGGTGAGGAGCGTGGTGATGTGGGGCGTGCGGTACTTGGGATGCACCTTCGCCGCCCACGGGGGGAGCAGACCATCGCGCGCCATGGCGTAGAAGATGCGCGGCTGGCCGTACTGGAAGACGAGCAGCACCGCCGCCATGGAGACGACCGCGCCCAGCGAGATGATCCAGCTGAACCGCGTCAGCCCGGCCACCTCGAAGGCGTGGGCCAGCGGATCCGAGGACTTGAGCTGCTGATAGGGGATGAGGCCCGTGGCCACGGCTCCGACGATGACGTAGATGACCGTGCACACGCCCAGGCCCAGGAGGATGCCCTTGGGCAGGGTGCGCTGCGGGTCCTTCGTCTCCTCGGCCGCGGTGGAGATGGCGTCGAAGCCGATGTAGGCGAAGAACACGATGGCCGCCGCCTGGTGGACGCCGGTGAAACCATTGGGGGCGAACGGCGTGTAGTTGGCCGTGTCGATGTGCATGGCGCCCACGCCCACGAAGAGGGTGAGGACCAGCAGCTTCACCACCACCATGAGGTTGTTGACCCGGGTGCTCTCCTTCACGCCGATCACCAGCAGCCAGGTGATGAGCATGACGATGAGGAAGGCGGGCAGGTTCACCAGCACGGGGATGCCGAACACGCGCGGCGCGGTCTCCAGCAGGCCCCGGATGGCCGGATCGCTGCTCGCCTGGACGTTGTAGTAGCCGTGCGTGAGCCAGTCCGGGATGTGCACCCAGGGCGAGAGGAGCGAGTTGAAGTACCCCGCCCACGCGATGGCCACCGCGACGTTGCCCACCGCGTACTCGAGGATGAGATCCCACCCGATGATCCACGCGATGAGCTCTCCGAGCGTCGCGTAGGAGTACGCGTAGGCGCTGCCGGCCTGGGGGATCATCGAGGCCAGCTCGGCGTAGCAGAGCGCCGCCAGGGCACACACACCCCCGAGCAGCAGGAAGGACAGGGTGAGGGCGGGGCCCGCGCCGTGGCGGATGACCTCGCCATCGGGCATCACCTCGCCAGCGGCCGCGGTGCCGAGCGTGGAGAAGATACCGGCGCCGATGACCGCGCCGATGGAGAGCATGACGAGGTCGCTGGTGCCCAGCGCGCGCTTCAAGCCACCGGACGACTCTCCTTCGGGGAGGAGGTCGGCGATCTGCTTGCGTTTGAAGAGGGAACGCATGTGGGGGTCGTCGCTTACCACGTTCCCACCCATCGGGTCTCCCCCTGTCCGTGCCGCGCCGCGTTGGCTCCCTCCTGCGGGGCGGTGGACCCCCCCCTGGGGGGCGGCTGCCCTGGAGGGGAGCGGGGGGCCTGTCAGGCCTCGGCGGCCCACAGGGGGCGCTCATGGGGCTTGTCCTCTGGCCAGCGGGCGGCTAACTCCGCGTCCCCGAGACTCGTGAGGAAGGAAGGGGATCATGCAGGTCGTCAGTGTGAAGAAGGCGCTGGATGGTTCGGTCGCACCGGACACGAAGGTGGAGGTGCGCGGCTGGGTGCGCACGCGGCGTGACTCGAAGGCGGGCATCAGCTTCGTCAACGTCAGTGATGGCTCGACCTTCGATCCCATTCAGGTGGTCGCGCCCAATACGTTGCCCAACTACGAGAAGGAGGTGCTGCACCTCACGGCGGGCTGCTCGGTCGTCGCCCGCGGCACGCTCGTGAAGTCGCAGGGCAAGGGTCAGTCGTTCGAGATCCAGGCCGAGGAGGTCCAGGTGCTCGGCTTCGTGGATGACCCGGACACGTACCCCATCCAGCCCAAGCAGCACACGCTGGAGTTCCTCCGGGAGGTGGCCCACCTGCGCCCGCGCACCAACACGTTTGGTGCCATCACCCGCGTACGCCACGCGGCGGCGCAGGCCGTCCATCGCTTCTTCAGCGAGGAGGGCTTCTTCTGGGTGAACACGCCCATCATCACCGCCAGCGACGCCGAGGGCGCCGGGCAGATGTTCCGCGTGTCCACTCTGGATGTGGTGAACCCGCCGCGCACGGACACCGGGAAGATCGACTGGAGCAAGGATTTCTTCGGCAAGGAGGCCTACCTCACCGTCTCCGGCCAGCTGAACGTGGAGGCGTACTGCCTGGCGCTGTCGAAGGTGTACACGTTCGGGCCCACCTTCCGCGCGGAGAACTCGAACACCACCCGGCACCTGGCCGAGTTCTGGATGATCGAGCCGGAGATCGCCTTCGCGGACCTCAACGAGGACGCGAGCCTGGCCGAGCGCTTCCTCAAGTACGTCTTCAAGGCGGTGCTCGCCGAGTGCGGGCCCGACATGAAGTTCTTCGAGGAGCGCCAGCAGAAGGGCGTCATCGAGCGGATGGAGAAGTTCATCAACTCGAGCTTCGAGCGGATCGACTACACCGACGCGATCGAGATCCTGAAGAAGGCCAAGAAGAAGTTCGACTACGCGCCGGAGTGGGGCAACGACCTGCAGACGGAGCACGAGCGCTACCTGACGGAGGAGCACGTGGGCCGGCCGGTGGTGGTGATGAACTACCCGGAGAAGATCAAGGCGTTCTACATGCGCCTGAACGACGATGGGAAGACGGTGGCGGCGATGGACGTGCTGGCGCCGGGCATCGGGGAGATCATCGGTGGGAGCCAGCGCGAGGAGCGGCTGGACGTGCTCGACAAGCGCATGGAGCAGTTCGGGCTGAAGCCGGAGCACTACCAGTGGTACCGGGACTTGCGGCGCTACGGTACGGTGCCGCACGCGGGCTTCGGGCTCGGGTTCGAGCGGCTCATCGTCTACATGTGCGGCCTGCAGAACATCCGTGACGCCATTCCCTACCCGCGCGTTCCGGGCTGGGCGCAATTCTAGTCTGTCCGCGGAAAGCCCTGTCAGGGGTTGGCTTTGAGAGAGGGCCGAACGGCTCCTCTGTCTGTTCTCTACCGAAACGTGACCACCTGCTTTCCCATGACAGGGAACAGGTGGCGCGTGTCTGGGAGATACTCCGGGATTGACGTCCCGTGGAGAATCTTCCTCGCCGTAAAGAATAGACACCTCTCATGATGAAGCATCTTCTCGCCGTCCTGTCCGCGCTGGCCTTGTCCCTCACGGGTTGTGAAGCTCCAGCAGAGGAGCCCCGCGCCACTGGCACCTTCACCCAGGAGCTGGCCGGTCCGTATGATGCCTGGGTCGCCCGTCACGGGCTCTCCGGCTCCCAATATCAGACGGAGTTCGACACCTGGGTGGGGCAGGCTTGATTCAAAGTCCCACGGGAGAGGTCATCCCACCCGGGCCTACGGCTGAAGTATAGTCCCGCCTACAGGCGCCCACCGGAGGCGAGCAGCCGCGGGCAGATCGCGAGGGGGAGCGCCAGCACAGAGCCGGAGACGGGCCGGACAGGTCCGGGGAGAAGAAGGATGAGTGGGAAGAAAAACCGGGGCGGGAGGACTGGCGGGCCATCCACACCCCAAGCGGGAAACGGGAAGGGGAAGAAGGACGAGCAGGAAACCCCCTCCCGCGTGCAGAGGATGATGGCGAGCCTGGGGCTGACATTCAAGGAGGTAAAGGACCCCGGGCCCGCCGGGGACAGAGGCATCCGCTGGCGGCGATGTTGATGCTGCTGGTGCAGGCGCTGGCGGTGGGGCGGCGGGTGTTGAGGCATGCCGAGGCGCTGGGGGAGGACATGCTGCGCGAAGGCACGGCGCCCGAGGGGCTGAAGCGGCCGGTGTCCGACACGACGTTGGATAGGCTGCTGGGGAAGTTGGAGCCAGAGGGGTTGGAGCAGGAGGTGCACCAGATGGTGCACCGAGGCCTGGAAGTGGGGCTGATACGCCATGAGCTCTTCGCCCGGGGCGTCGTCAGCATTGACGGGAAGGCAGGGAGAGCACGCCGGGGCAGCCGCCGTGCGAGCCGAGCCACACGACGAAGGATGAGCAGGGGCGGGAGTACTGGTACCCGTACGCGCTGCGCGCCAGTCTCACCAGCAGCGCGGCCCAGCCGGTGCTCGACCAGAAGTTGCTGGAAGGCAAGCAGGGAGAGGCGACGGCGTTCCCGGAGTTGTTCAAACGGGTGGTGGAGAAGTTCGGGCGGCATTTCGAGTACGTGACAGTGGACGCGGGAATGACGAGCGCGGCCAATGCGCGGGTGGTGAGGGAGGCGGGCAAGCACTACCTGATGGCGCTCAAGGAGAACTTCCACCGGCTACATGACAAGGCGTGGGTGGCGCTGGCGGTGGCGCCAGTGAAGGTGCGCACGCGCGAGCGGACGAGCGGGGAGTGGGTGGAGAGGGAGTTGAGGGTGGTGGACAAGCCGCCAGAGGAGGACTTTCCCGGCGCCCAGCAATGGGTATGGGTGAGGCAGACGCGAACCAGAGACGGCGAGCTGCCGAAGGTGGAGACGCGGCTGTTCCTCACCTCCATTCCCACAGGGCAACTGTCCCCGGAGCGGATGCTGACGTTGGTACGCCGGCACTGGGGGATTGAGAACGGGCCCAACTGGACAGCGGACGTGGTGCTGGAGGAGGACAGCGCCTCGCCCAGCCTGCGAGGCAATGCACCCCTGGTACTCAGCTGGCTGCGTTTGCTGGCCTACAACCTGCTGGCCCTGGTGCGCACGCACCTGCCGACTCGCGACAAACGGCCCCAAAGCTTCGCACGCACCATGGAGGTGCTCTACCAGGGCCTGTTGGGTCTGGCCGTGCTGCCCGAGAGTCTGGCCACACTTGCCTGAGCGCCCGCCAGCTGCTCCCGCTCCGGCCTTCCCGCGCCTCTTCTCCCCTGGCTGTTCGGCCTGTGTACCTTCACTCCTGTCCTTCCACGGCGCCCCTCTTTCAGGCGCCGTCCGGAGGGATGCTCCCTCTTTGCCTGTGAATGTCTGGACTTGCTCTCCGCCTCTTCAAAACCTCTCCTACGGACTTTGGATCAATCCTGCCTGGGTGGGGCAGGGCTATCGGCTCACCTATGTCAGTGGTTACGAAGAAGGGGGGAGTGCCCGTTACGCCGCCATCTGGGAGAAGACGAGCGGCCCGGCCTGGCAGGCCTACCACGGGCTGACCTCCGCGCAGTACCAGTCCACCGTCGAGAGCTTGAAGGCGCAGGGGTACCGCCCGGTGCTGGTCAATGGCTACAGCGTCGGAGGCGTGCCCTACTTCGCGGCCATCTTCCACCTGGACAGCAGCGTGGCATGGGTGGCCCGCCATGGCATGAGCTCGTCCCAGTACCAGACGGAGTTCAACACCTGGGTGGGGCAGGGCTACCGGCTCACGCACGTGAGTGGCTACACGTCCGGTGGCGCGGAGAGCTACGTGGCTCTCTGGGAGAAGTCGTCCGGACCCGCCTGGCGGGCCTACCACGGGATGAGCTCGTCCCAGTATCAGTCCACGTTCGACACCAACGCGGCCCAGGGCTACCAGCTCGTGAAGGTCAGCGGCTACAACGTGGGCGGCTCGGACAAGTACGCGGCCATCTTCCAGGCGTCATCGGGGATTCCGACCGCCGCGCGTCACGCGCTCTCCTCCGCCGCGTATCAACAGACGGTCCAGGAGCTCAAGTACCAGGGTTATCGACCCGTCCTGGTGAGCGCGCACGGCAATGGGAGCCAGCCGGTCTTCGCCACGATCTGGCGGAACCTCACGTTCAGCGCGGCCGATCTGCAGCGCATCGACAACACGGTCACCCAGGCCATGGCCAACACCCACACCGTTGGCCTGTCACTGGCCATCACCCGCCGCGGGCGCCTCGTGTTCGCCAAGGGTTACGGCCTGGCCGATCAGGGCAGCGGCACGCCGGTCAACACCTCGCACCGCTTCCGCGTCGCCAGTGTGTCCAAGCCCATGACCTCCATTGGCATCATGCGCCTGATCGAAAGCGGCCAGCTTCGTTTGACGGATCGCGTCTTCGGCAGGTCCGGGTTGCTCGGCGAGACGTACGGCGCGGAGAGCACCTACAGGGACAGCCGTGTCCTGAACATCACGGTCCAGCACCTGCTCGAGCACACCGCGGGCGGTTGGGACAATGACGGCGGCGATGGCTCGGGCGACCCCATGTTCATGCAGACGGGCATGTCGCAGGCGCAGCTCATCCAGTGGGTGCTGCAGAACGTGCCGCTCGAGTTCAACCCCGGGACGACCTACCAGTATTCGAACTTCGGCTACAGCGTCCTCGGCCGCATCATCGAGCGTGTCACGGGCCAGACCTATGAAGCCTACATGCGCGACCAGGTGTTCATCCCCAGCGGCGCCACGAGCTTCGCCGTGGGGGGCGACACGCTGAGCGCGCGGCTGCCGAACGAGGTCGTCTACTACCAGACTGGCGCGGGTGCCTATAACCCGTACGGCATGCCGGTGCGCCGCATGGATGCGCATGGCGGCTGGGTCGTCACGCCGATCGATCTGCTGCGCGTCACCGTGCGAGCCGATGGGTTCTCCACCGTCCCGGATCTGCTGAGCGCGAGCACGCTCTCCACGATGACCACGCGGACGACGGCGCTCGATACCTCGGGCAACCCGGTCTACTACGCCAAGGGCTGGGCCGTGAACAACATCCCCAACTGGTGGCACAACGGCTACATCCCGGGCACCCTGTCGATGCTGGTGCGTACCCAGAACATCTATGGCCCGAGCCGTTCCGAGGAATTCACGTGGTCCGTCATGACCAATTCCAACAACAGCTCCGGCTCGGGCACACCCGACATCAACCTCGATAGCCTCATGTGGAACGTCGTGAACGGCGTCAGCGCCTGGCCCGATCACGACCTGTTCTAGGCGGAGACCCTCCGAAGGCATTGCTCCGCGTGCTGTAGTATTCGGAGGGTCACAGGCGGTGCGTGCAGGCGCGGGGCGGGTGGGGCTGTCTGGGCCGGCCGGCTCCGCCATTCCCCAACGTCCCTCAGTAGTGCCAGGGGAAGCGCGAGTAGTCCTGATCGCGCTTCTCCAGGAAGGCGTCGCGGCCCTCCTTCGCCTCGTCGGTGCCGTAGGCGAGCCGCGTCGCCTCTCCCGCGAAGAGCTGCTGGCCCACCATGCCGTCGTCGGGCAGGTTGAAGCCGTACTTCAGCATGCGCATCGCCGTGGGGCTCTTGGAGTTGATGAGGGCCGCCCATTCCAGGGCCACCTCCTCGAGCTGCGCGTGCGGCACCGACGCGTTCACCATGCCCATGGCCGCGGCCTGGTCCGCCGTGTAGTTGAGGCCCAGGAAGAAGATCTCCCGCGCCTTCTTCTGGCCCACCTGCCGCGCGAGCAGCGCCGAGCCGTAGCCACTGTCGAAGCTCGCCACGTCCGGGTCCGTCTGCTTGAAGATCGCGTGCTCCTTGCTGGCCAGCGTCAGGTCGCACACCACGTGCAGGCTGTGCCCACCGCCCACCGCCCAGCCCGGCACCACGGCGATGACGATCTTCGGCATGAAGCGGATCAACCGCTGCACCTCGAGGATGTGCAGCCGGCCCAGCTTGCCCGGATCCGGCTTGCCGGCCTCGTCTCCCTCGTACTTGTAGCCGTCCTTGCCGCGGATGCGCTGGTCTCCACCCGAGCAGAACGCCCAGCCGCCATCCTTCGGCGACGGCCCGTTGCCGGTGATGAGCACGCAGCCCACGTCCGTCGTCATGCGCGCGTGCTCCAACGCGGTGTACAGCTCGTCCACCGTCTTGGGACGGAAGGCGTTGCGCACCTCGGGGCGGTTGAAGGCGATGCGCACCGTGCCCTGCTCCACGGCCCGGTGGTACGTGATGTCCTCGAACTTGAAGCCTTCCACTTCGCGCCAGCGCGCGGGGTTGAAGATGGCGGAAACCGTCATGGTCGTCACTCCTGGAGGGGGGCGCGACCCTAGCAGATGCCGGAGGCCCGGCGTGAACGGGCGGAGATCCGCCGCAGGACGGCCTCCCGGACGGGTTGGGGGAGCGACTCGATGACCACGCGGCGCAACACACCCTGGGTGAACGTGGTGCCGCGCAGGACCTTCGCCTCCTCCAGCTCCTTCCACGGTGCGGCGAGCTGGTCGGCCGACAGTCCCAGCACGCACGCGGCCAGCTCCAGGCTGAAGTCCGCCCCCGCCCGCCTCCAGCCCGGGCATGGACATGCTCGCGAGCAACTCGCCGACGGATCCCGGCGCCAACGGCTCCAGCTCGAGCCAGGCCACGAGCCCGGCCTCCCGGTGCTCGCGCAGCCGATCCTCGAACCCGGGGGATAGCTCGCCCGTGCGGAAGCAGGTGAACAACCGCAGCGCGTCCTCGCTCCCGGGCCGGTGCTCCAGCAGCAGATCCTTCAGGAGGAGCGGCTGGAGACGCTCGAGAACGGCAGGAAGCTCTTCCGGTTCGTCGTCGGAGCGGGCGTGCCGGTGTACGGCTTCCCGGGCAACCTCTACGCGGGACTGACGTTCAAGGTCTGGCTCCTCTACCTGAACGCCGGATTCAACTTCCGGAGGGTCGCTGGAGGGACTCCGTCCTCGCCGACGCAGCCCCTGTATTGGCAGGGCCCCTGGACACCCGCCTTCTTCGCGGGACTGTCCCTGGACAGCGCGGCGTTGCTCGCCATCCAGGAGGTCCTCCCATCGAAGTCCTCACCCCTTTAGCGGCCGAGCCACCAACTGGATGTATAGCGGCCCATCCATGAAGCACCCAAGCGTTCTCATGATCCAGCGTAACCCAGCCCAGCATGCTGGGCGCGAGGTTTGCCGTGGCGCCACCACCGTGCGGATCCTCTCCAGGGTTGCTTGAAGAGGAAGCCATGGATGCCATCGAATTGCTGACCAAGCAGCACCGAGCCGTCGACCAATTATGCGAGCGCTTCGATACCGCCCGGAACGAGGAGAGGCTCGAACTGTTGACGCAGATCGCGGAGATGCTCACCATCCACGCGCGGATCGAGGAGCAGCACTTCTACCCGTTCGCGCGGCAGGCAGGCCTTCAGGACCTCGTCGACCGCTCCATCGAGGATCACACCGAAGTGAAGCGGCTCCTCTCGGATCTCCTCCAATGTGAGGTGGATGACCCGCGCATCAACGGACTGTTCGACCAGCTCAAGCGGTCCGTCCGGAGCCACGTGCAGGAGGAGGAGTCCGTCGTCTTCCCCCGGCTGACAGCGCTGTCCTCGGCCGACCGGCTGCGCGAACTGGGCGAGGTGATGAATAGAGCGGCCATGAGCGTCCCGCAGCAGGAGGTGCTCAAGATCGCCAGGGGAGAGGTGCCGTCGCCTCCGGCTGGTCCATAACCGGGTCGGCCTACTACGTCCGCCTGCCCGGTTCTCCTCGGTGGAGAGGCCCGTGGAACTGCCCGCCGTGTTCCGCGGGCGTTCCTTGCACGCCTTCTCGGTCTGGTCTGCACTACCGCTTCGAGCTGGCACCGCGGGCGGCCGCGCGTTTTGCCTTCGGCGCCGTCCTGGCGCCCGTCGTCGTCTTCCCTGTTGCCTTGGCCGGCTTCTTCTTTGCTGTGGCCGGCTTCCCCGTTCGTGCCCCGCCGGCCGTGGCTGGTTTGGTCTTGCCCGTTCCCTTGGCGGCATTGAACGCGACGGCGGCAAGGAGGAGCTTCTTCAGCCCGCTCGCGTTCACCTTGTCGCCCTGGAAGATCTTGATGGCGCGCCACTTGTTGCCACCGAGCTCGGCATTGAAGACGCCGTCCTTGTCCTCCAGCTTCGCTCCGTTGATGAAGGTCACCTTCACCATGTCCTTGAAGGCATTGCAGATGCAGAGGATGCCGTTGTGGCTCCATGTGGGCGTGCCCATCCACTTCCATTCCTCCGTCACGTCGGGGACGGTCTCGCGGATGATGCGACGGATTTCCGCCATCGTTTGTCCCCGCCAGTCGGGGTGATCGGCGATCTCCTTGTCGATGAGCTCAGAAGGGTTCATGTCGTTTCTGTCGTTTCTGTTGTTGGTTCCGCCTGCCTGACTCGTCGCTTCGGCTCGAGCTGGGCCAGACCTTCCCCGGGTGCGGTGCGCCTGGAGAGTTCATTTCCGCAGCGAAGCCTGCCCCGGAAAGGGGGCTCACCGCGCGGTCAGACGCTCGCTGGCGTGGCCTGCAAGCGGCGCCAGAAGAAGTACGAGAGCCCCCAGAGCACGCCGGTGGCCGCCGCGAAGCCCCACGCCTCCGGGCCATCGCCCACCGAGAGGTGGGCGATGAGCGCGGAGCCGAGGTTGATGGCGAAGCCGGCGTAAGCCCACTCCTTGAGCCGCGCCGGCACCGGCGTCAGCAGCAGCGCCACGCCGAGGATCTTGGCCCACGAGAGTTCCACCCGGAAGTAGGCGGGGAAGCCGAGGTGGGTGAACGCCTCCGCCACCTGCGGCAGGCTCAGTTGCGCGTAGGCGGTGAAGCCCATCTGCAGACAGAAGAGCGCGGTGACGATCCAGAAGCCGAGCACCATTCCTTTGGAGCGGGGCATGTTCAGGTCCTTTGGCGAGAGGGCCGGGTTCTGCAGGGTCGATTCCATGGGGTTCTTCCTCCCTCCTTCAAGGCTTCGGGGTGTTGGACGGCCAACCGGGGGTCTCAACGCCAAACTGCTTTGCGTACTCGGCGTTCAATCGTTGCCAGCCGTCGAACTTCATGGCGTCGGGGCCGACGATGCGTCCAAGGGGCTGGCCGGCGATAAGCCGGTCCAACACATCGAGGCAGATGTGCCAGCCCGCGGCGCCCATGGAAATGAATCGACGGTCGATGTTGTGCCAAAGCGTGAGCCGTGTGCCGCCACCTCCCAGCGGCTCCAGCTCCCAGCGGATGTCCTGTTCCCCCCAGCTGAATTCGAGCACCTTGGGGGCGTCAGCCCGCTTCACGTGGGTCTCGGTTACGAGCGGCTTTGGCGCTCCCACGGTCGAGAGCTTCGCGGTGCCAACGGCACCGAGGTTCCGGTCAGAGTCGAACGGAGCCCATTCGCGGAGATGCTCGGGGTCCGTGAGCGCCTTCCAAACCTTCGCAGGGGGATGACGGAGGTCGCGGACGAGAACGAGCGTCCACTTCTCTCCCTCTTTGCGGGCCTCCGCGCCAGAAGCGGCGCCCGGCGCGTATTGCTCACGGCTGCTCATGTCTTTCCTTTCACTGAGGGCTCCTTCTCCATCTTTTCCAGGTGTTGCTCCAGAGCATCGACGTGCTTTGACCAGAAGCGCCGGAAGGGATCGAGCCATGCGTCGAGCTCCATGAGCGGCTCCGGTCTCAGTCGATAGAGGCGCCGCTGTGCTTCAATTCGTGAGTCCACGAACCCAGCCTCTCGCAGCACTCGCAGGTGCTTGGAGACGGACGGCTGCGACAGCCGAAGCTCGCGCTCGAGCTCGCTAACGGAGCGCTCAGACGAGAGCAGCAGGCTCAAGATGGCCCGTCGATTGGGCTCCGCGATGATGGCAAACGATGATTCCACGAGAGATATATAACCGAGCGTTCATATGCCCGTCAAGGCATATTCGCGAGCCAGGTCTCGCCACCTCCTCAGGGCTGCCAGTCGCACGCCAACGAGTCGAGCGGGCCGAGCAAGAAGCATGGAGGCGCGCACTGCGCGCAACGCTCGGCCAGCGGAAGCGGATGCGGCTCCGTGGAGGGGGGCCGCGCTACCGCTGTTGGGCCTCAGGCTCTTTCATGTGATGAGCCGGATGTCGCGCCAGGCCCGCGCGATGTGCGCTCCTCGATGTATCAGTGGCGAGCGTGGAGCTGACGGTGGCCGAACCCTCCAGGAGGTCCTCCCTTCGAAGTCCTCACCGGAGGGTATGCAGGTCGATCCGGGGTGAGGGGCTCGGGGGGAGCCCCTCATCTCGGATCATCTCACGCGATCGCCAGGCCCAGCCGCTGGCGCAGGCGCAGGAAGTCGTCGGTGAGGATGTAGGCGAGGACCTGCTGCAGATCGATGCGCTCGCGCACGGCCTGGAGCAGGGGCTCGGCCTGGTCCACGCGGGCGGTGGCGAAGTTGGGGTCCTCGCGCAGCACCATGGTGAGGCCCACCGACACGTCGCCGCACATCAACATGCCCGCGCGGTCCGCCGAGTAGGAGAGGCCCTCCAGCACGGGCGCCAGCTCCACCTTCGACTGGGGCCCCAGCTCCAGCGCGGCCGGCTCCAGCGCCTTGAGCGCCTTGCGCGAATAGGCCCGGCGGTACTGCCTCACCATCTCCTCGTTGCCGCGGCCCAGCGCCGTGAACTGCGGGGCGTAGATGCGCACCGAGTTGCCGAACAGATCCGCCGTCTCACCCCGGGACAGCTTGGTGAGCACCGCCGTCTTGTTCATCAGGCCCAGCACCGCGCGGCCGAAGAGGAACTTCTGCTCTCGGACGTTGAAGCGGCGCACCACGTCCTGGCCCACGCACACCGACAGCGGCTCGGTGGTCTCCAGTCCGATGATCCCCCGGCGTGCCAGGTACACCTCGAACTCCTCCACGCCGAATACCTGGGCTACGGAGCGGATGGCCTTGAACACCGCGTGATCCGGCTTGAGCTTGTCCTTGCGCTCCACTCCGAGCAGCTCGAGCTGCGGCGGGTGCAGCTTGCTGAGCTGGTCGCCCACGGCGCGCAGCACCTCGACGAGGGGCCCGCGCGACGAGGGGTGCATGAGCCCCGCGTCCACGTCCGCCACGCTCAGCCGCTCCTGCGTCTCCATGGGCAGCCGCGTGCGCATCTCCGTGTAGAAGGCCGTCTCCACGTCGTTCGCCGAGCGCAGGAAGTGCAGCACCGCCGCGGCGCAGAAGGCCTTGTCGTTCTGCTTGAGGCCCTCCCACAGCCGGAAGAGCGAGTGCAGGCTCTCCACCCGCGTGGGCTCCAGCCGCAGCAGTTGCCGGTGCTCCTCGATGGCGAGCTGGGACGCCGCCGCGTCGCGCATGTACAGGTTCGCCAGGGCCGCGCGTGCCGGGACGTGGGTCGCGTCTCCTTCGACGAGCTGCCGGTACAGCGTCACCGCTCGGGCGGGGTCCTCCAGGGGGCCGGCGCACAGCTCCGCCACCTTCAGCCGCAGCGTGGCCGCGCGCTTCGTGTCCCCGGTGGACTGGGCCTGGGCGGCCTGGGCCTCCAACATCCTCGACAACTCGGGCAGGTTGCCGGCGCGCTCGTAGAGGGTCACCAGGCGGTCCACCAGCGTGGTGTCGCCCGGGGTGAGCTCCAGCGCCTGGCGGTACAGCGCGGAGGCGGAGGCGCCGTCACCGAGCCCCTGCTCGTGGATCTGCGCCAGGGATACGGTGTGGCGCGCGCGATCGGCCACCGGGAGCTCCAGTTCGAGCAGACGCTGCAGGCACTCCACCGCGCCCGTCCAGTTGTGCACCTGCTGGAAGAGGGCGGCCAGGCGCTCCAGCACCTCGATGTTGTGCGGCATGCCCTCGCGCGCGGCGTGCAGGTGGACCGCGGCGCGGCTCGGCTCGGCCAGGTGGTCCTGGTACAGCGCGCCCAGCGTGAGGTGCAGCTGCGCCAGGTGGGCCGGCTCGCCCCCTCCGAGCTGGATGCGCTGGGCGAGCAGCGTGGCTGCCTCCGCGTGGCGGCGCTCCTCCAACAGGAGGTGGGCGCGCAGCTCCAGGGCCTCCGGGTTCGTGGGCTGCAGGGCGAGGGTGCGCTCCAGCAGCTCCAGGGCCTTGGGGCGGTTGGCCAGCGCGGAGATCTGCGTCTTCGCCGCGTCGAAGAAGGCCACCGCGGCCGAGGCCGTGTCTCCCTGGGCCAGCCGGGCCTCGCCGCGCCGCTCCTGCAGTGCCGCCAGGTCCGCCGCGCCTCCGCGCGAGGCCAGCAGATCCTCCAGGCCCGCGGTCGCCGCCGCGTCCAGCGGATCGCGCTCCAGCGCCTGGCGGTACAGGCCGATGGCGCCGTCCGTGTCCCTCAGTGGGCCCGCGGCGAGCCGGGCCGCGGCGACGAAGGCCTCGATCGCGCTCCGGGGATCCTTGCTGACGCGGGCCTCGCTCTCCAGCAGCACGCGGGCGGAGGCGGCGTCCCCGCGGCGGGCCAGCACGCGGCGCAGGCCCTGCATCGCGGGCAGGCACTGGGGCTGGAGCTGCAGCGCCGCGCGGTAGGCCTGCTCGGCGCGGAGGGGGTTGTTCAGCCGCGACTCGTCCAGCTCCGCGCAGCGCAGCATCAGCTCCACGCGCTCCAGTTCGTCCGTCACCACCTGGAGGCGGCGCATGTAGAGCTCGGACAGGGCCGCCGCGTCGCCCGTCTGGCGCAGGGTGCGCTCCAGGGCGAAGGTGAGCCGCACGTCGCGCGGGTTGTCCGCCACGGCGCGCCGCAGGGCCTCCACGTCGACGCCCTTGTCCAGGTCGGCGGCGGCGTTCACCCGCAGCGCGGTGCCCAGGCGTCCGTCCTTCACCAGCTCGGCCAGGCGCAGGCGCAGCTCGCCGCGGCGGGCCCTATCTCCCGCGCGGATGCGCTCCAGCGTCTTGAGGGCGGAGAGGTGCTGGGGCTCCAGCGCGAGCACCGCCTCGCAGCACTGGGCCGCGCGCGCGGGCTCCTGGAAGTGATCCAGGTACAGCCGCGCCAGCTTCATGTACGCGGCCACCTTGGCGCCCGCCGTCTGGGCCATCTGCGTCTCGCGGTCCAGCAGGGCCACCAGCGACTTCACGTCCTCGTCGGCCAGGAACAACCGCTCCAGGGCGCGCAGCGTGGCGGTGTGGCCCGGCGCCAGCCGCAGCACCTCCTGGAAGACCTCGATGGCCATGTCCGGCCGCTTGAGCTGATCCTCCCAGATGGTGGCCGCCTGGTAGATGGCGTTGGCCCGCTCGACGGGATCCGTCCGGTTGGCGGCCTCGGCGCGCAACACCTCGATGAGGCTCTCCCACGCGCCCTGCGCCTTGTACAGCCGCGCCAGCGCGCGCAGCGCCGGGAAGTGGCTCGGCGCCAGCGTCAGCACCTCCTGGAAGGAGGCCACGGCCTGGTGCTCGTCCTTGAGCCGGTGCTCGTACAGCTCGCCGATCTTGTAGATGAGCGCCGCGGCGGCCTCGGGGGTGGGGGAGAACTCCGCCTCGGCCCGGTACATGCGGATGAGCTGCTCCCACTTGCCCTCCTGCGCGTACAGCCGGCCCAGGGCCTTGAGCGCGGGCAGGTACGAGGGCGTGAGCGTGAGCACGCGCTCATAGGCGGCGATGGCGCCCGCGCGATCCTTGAGGTGCTCGTCCAGGAGCTCCGCGTTGCGGTGGTAGAGCGAGAGCACCTGCTTGGTGTCCCCCACCAGCGAGGCCTCCAGATCCTGGTTGGTGATGAGCTCCTGGATGCGCCCGGCGCGCTCCAGCAGGCGCGACAGGTTGCGGATGGAGGGCAGGTGGTCCGACGCCAGATCGAGGATGCGCCGCATGCACTCGATGGCGTGGTCCAGATCGCTCAGGCGCTCCTCGTAGATGAGGGCCACCTTGTTGAGCGTGGTGATGAGCTGATCGCGATCCTGCGTCTGCAGCAGATCCTGCTCGTACATGGCCACGAGCTCGGCGAAGCGGCTCTGGCGCTCGTAGAGGCGGGTGAGGGCCTTCTGCGCGGGGAGGTAGCCCGGCTGGAGCTGGAGGCAGCTGTTGTAGCGCTGGATGGCCTCCTCCTGCCGTCCGAGCCGCTCCTCGAGCACCTCGGCCGCCTTGAACATGCGCGCGGCCTTCTCCTTCGGATCCTGCGCGGCGGCGCTCTCCGCGTCGAAGACGGAGACGAGGCCCTCCCAGTTCTGGGTGCGGTAGTAGAGCTTGCCCAGGCCGGCGAGCGCGGCGGCATGGCCGGGGATGCGGGCGATGATGGCCTGGTAGCGGGCGATGGCGTCCGTCTCGCGCTTGAGATCCTCCTCGTAGAGGGCGGCCAGGCGCAGGTTGATGGCCACCAGCTCGCTCTCGTCGTTGATGCTGCCCACCCAGGCGAGCAGCACGTCCGCCAGCTCCTCGAAGCGCTGGCGGGTCTCGTAGATGTTGGCGAGCGCGGAGAGGATGAGGGGCTCGTGGGGGCTGACGCGGCGGGCGTCGAGCAGGGCGGCCAGGGCCTCCTCCTTGCGCCCGAGCCGCTCGTACATCTTGCTCAGCTGGAGCCAGGCGGGAGCGCCCTGGGGCCCGAGCACCTCGGCCTCGGCGGTGAGGATCTCGAGCAGCTCCTCGGCGCGGCCCTCGCGCAGGGCCACGCGCTTGAGGGCATTGAGCAGGAGCAGGTCCTCGCGGTCCAGCGTGAAGGCCTCGCGGAAGCAGGCGGCGGCCTGATCCGGACGCTTGAGGCGCTCCTCGAGCACCAGGCCCGCGGCGGTGAGGTAGTGGGCGCGCAGCGTGGGCGTCTCGAGCGTGGTGGCCAGCAGGCGGTACACCTCGACGAGCGAGGGGTAGTCGTTGCGCGCTGCGAAGAGCGTCTCGAGCTGGGACAGGAGCGCCACGTCCTGGGGCGCGAGCTCCAGGCACTGGCGGAAGGCGGCGGTGGCGTCCTCCTCGCGCGACAGGCGCTCCTCGAGCAGGGTGCCCTTCTCGAAGAGGAGGGCGGCGCGGCCGGCGGGGAGCTCGGTGGCGTTGAGCTCGGCCTCGAGGAGCTGGACGGCCATCTGCCAGTTGCCCACGTCGGCGAAGAGGCGGCGCGCGGCGCGGATGTTGGCGAGGAACCGGGGCGCGAGCCGGTAGGCCTGGTTGTAGGCCATGGCGGCGTTGCGCGGGTTCTTGAGGGGGTCCTCCCAGAGGCGGCCCATCTCGTGGAAGAGCAGGGCGGCCTGGGGATCGGCGCCGAGGGCTCGGGCCTCGCGCTCCAGGACGGCGATGCGCTCGCGGGCGTCCTGCTCGGGGCTGGAGGCGGGAGGCATCGAGGGGAGGGTGGAGGCAAGTGCCTCGGTGGCGACCGGGCGGGTGGGAGCACTTCCCAGCGTGACGGCAGCCACGGGGACACCGGGGGAGGACGAGGACGGCATCCTCGGCAGATCGTTGCGCTCACTCATGGGAAAAGTCGGCTCCGTGACGGGAATCGAGGCCATGAAAGGCAGGCCGCCGAGGGTCGTACCATGTGCTCGGAGGTCGCTCAACTTCCCGACTTCCTTGGGATTTTACTCTTCGTGTGGCCGCTCGCCGGGTGAGCGGGGGGCAGCGTTCATCGTTCGCTGGCGGGCGGGCCCTCCGCACCTGGGGGCAGGGTGCCGGTTGGGGAGGGCTTCCTAGCTTCCAGGCGAGGCCCGGGCTGCCCGGTTCCGAGAAGTGCCGGAAGGGGCAGGTGGGCCCGGAAGCCGGGGGGCTTTTGTGGGGACGTACCGAATCATCCGGAGATTGGCGGCGGGGACGGTGTCCGAGTTGTTCCTGGCGAGCACGGTGGGGGAGGGAATCCTGGAGCCGCCCGTGCTCGTCGAGCGTCTCCAGCCCGGGTTCGCGGGGGATGCGCCCTTCGTGGAGCTCTTCCTGGGCTCGGTCCGCACGTCCACCACGCATCCGCACGCGAACGTCCTGCGGGTGCTCGAGTCGGGCGTGGGCGGAGAGCGGCCCTGCCGGGTGCTGGAGTTCGTGGAGGGAGAGGCGCTGAGCACCCTGCTCATGGTGGCGAGGGAGCGCGGGCTGACGATTGGACTGCGCGAGGTGTGTTTCATCGTCCAGCAGGTGGCCGATGGCCTCGCCAACCTCCATCAGGCCCGTGCCAGTCACCGCGGCCTCAATCCCTCCCACGTGTGGATCTCCAGCGGAGGGGAGGTGAAGCTCATCGATACGGGTGGGGCCTCGCGGAGCGAGCCACCCTATCTCACGCCCGAGCAGGTCCGGGGCCGGCCCGCGGATCCGCGCGGCGACGTCTTCCGCCTCGGGTTGATCCTCTACGAGCTGCTCGCCGGACGGCCGCTCTTCTTCGATAGCGCCCATCCCCGAGCCATCCACCACATCGGGGACTTCGACGAGCGCGAGCTCGAACCCGTGCCCGGGTGTCCGCCATCGCTCTGGGACGTGCTGCTCCAGGCCATCGCCTCCGAACCCGAGGTCCGGTTCCCCACGGCGCGTGCGTTCGCGGACACGTTGCGTGGTTTCCTCGTGGAGCGAGAGCTCAGCGTGGATCATCACGACATCGCCCACCTCTTCGCCCGGGTCTTCCCCACGCGCCGCTCGTGCATCGAGGAGTGGGTGGGGGCGCGGAGCGAGGCCTTGATCGACATCGTCCCGCTGACGTCCGGGAGGAGCTTCCAGTCGGAGCCCCCACCGGTGCTGTATCCGGTGGAACCGCCACCACCTCCGGATGAGGCGCTCGAGGGGATGCCAGAGAAGGAGGAGGCGCGACCCACACCGACGCCACCTCGCCAGACGCGGCCCGAGGACTTGCAAACGCGGCTGCTCGATGAAGCCCTGGGGCTGATCGGAGGGAGCGCGGAGTTGGCCCCTCTGCTGGTGCGGCTCACCCGCGGCTGTGTGGCGCGGCTGGGAGGAAGGGACGACGAGGAGTCGTTGGCCGTCTTGGCGGCCCGAGCGCTCGTGCTCGCTGCGAGGTTGGAAGAACCCCGGCGCTTCGTTTTGCCCACGCTTGCGGGGGTGAGGGCACTGGTGGGAGGGGCTCCGGAGCTGAGCGAGCTCCTCTCGGCCGTGCTGCTCTCGGGACCGGAGGCGGGCCCACCTGCGGGACGAGCCGCGAGGGCGCTGTTGAGCGCGGCGGCGTTCGTTGCGCAGGTTCAGAGTCCCGAGCCGGGACAAGGGGAATCGGCACGCGTGCTCATTCGCCTGCGGCAGGATCCGCGACTTGCGCCTGCGGCCCTGGAGGCAATCGCCGCCGAGCTAGACGTGAGCACGATGCCACCCCGAGTGGCCGCCGTGGGCCAGCACCCTCTCCCTCTGGGAGAGGGCGGGGGGTGAGGGTAATCGCCTCGGTGTTCCTCGCCTGGTTTGCCTGTCACACCCTGTCCAAGCTGGCGCTCCTGCTTGCATCAAGAAGTTCCGTAAGAGCTGACCTGCCCCGTCGTGACGGAGTGCTACCTGACGTGAGGCCTCTCGGCGCCAGACTGGGAGGTCGTCATGGAGTAGGCCGGCTTGTCCTCGGCGGTCGGCTTGACGGGCGGGTTCGCATCGGCCGTCGTTCCTCGCGGTGCTCGTGCGCTCGATGGCCGCCCGGAACATCCTGGAGATCGGCACCTCGAATGGCTACTCCACGGTGTGGCTCGCGTCGGCGGCCGCGGCGGTGGGCGGCCGGGTCACGACGATCGACGTGGACACCCGGAAGACGCAGCCGCTGGTCGAACGGATCCGCCAGCAGCCAGGCACAACGCACGTCCTGGTCCCCGTGGGCAAGGGCGAGCTCCTGGTGCTCAAGGCCACGACCTGAGCGATCACCAGGGGAGCTCGTTCAGGTCGAGTTGATACCAGTGGGTGCCGACGATGGCATGGAGGGTGGATCCTCGACCGACGATGGTTCCAGTCGAGAGCGGCTCACCGTTGGGGAGCAGCAGGGAGATTTCCCGAGCCTTCGTGAGTGACTCGGGGCCGAAACGTTGGACGACACAGCGGCTTCGCTTTTCCTGATAGCCCCCCCAGAGGAGCACATGGCTGCGGGAGACCGCCAATGCACTGGCTCCCGAGATTTTGTTCGTCCAGCCTCGAGTGGAGCGATCCCGTGCGACGCGAACCACTGGGAAGTCGGTGTAGTAACAGAGCCAGGTCGCGTCCTCGGCGACATTCAAGGCATAGCAATCCGCCATGGAGTCCATGCCCACGGGAGCCGTGAAATTCCAGAGGACTTGTCCCTGCTGTCCGAAGCAGACGAGGCCCGGCGCACCGAGGGAATTGCTCCATCCGAAGTTCCCGAAGACGCCTTCGTCGAAATAGGAGACCCAGATTTCCCCATGGGGCGAAGCCTGGATGTCCTGGATGCCATCGCCCAACGTCATTTGATGAGCCAGCTTGCCTTCGGGTGTGTACAGAGCGGCGTTGAGCTCGGCACGTCCCTTGGAGTAGCGGCAGCGAGACCCGGCGACGAGGACGTGGCCCGTGCCGAGTATCTGGATGAAGGGGAAGGCAAAGGGCACAGCTGGCAACTCGGTCCGATGAACGGAGGTGCCGTCGTATTTGAAAGCCACGGCCTTATAGGGCCGCTCCACTCTCGTTCGGGGAAAGGAGGAGCCACTTGGATTCACGTCGCGGACGAAGGGAGCTTTCGCTTCGTTGCCGTCCGTCGCCAGAAGATTGGCGGAGCCATCGGGTCCGATGGAGACGGCGATGAGCTGCAGGTCGCCGAGGAAGTCGGCGAAGTCTCCATGAGGGGTGAGCGTGAAGGAATGAGCAGTCATGGACTCTCTCCCTGGCTCACAGGAACTCGCGGAGCAGCGCCTGCCCGCGAGGCCACTCGCCCAGACCCGAGGCGGAGTTGATGTGCCCCGCCTGGCCCGCGTCCTCGAGCCGGCTGCCCCAGTCGCGAGCCATCTGCTCGGAGCGCTCGAAGGCAGCGTAGGGATCGCCTCTCGAGGCGACGAGGATGGAGCGAAAGGGCAGTCTTTGGCGCGGTACGGGGGCGAAGGTACGGCAGGCCTCGGGAAGGGCGGGGTTGTCGAGATCCGGAGGCGCCACCAGGAGCGCGCCCTGGATGGGCCGGCGGAAGCGAGCCGCCCAGTGCGCCACGGTGCTCCCCCCGAGCGAGTGGGCTACCAGCACGGGCGGCGCGGAGCAGGTGGCGATTGCCGCATCGAGCGCGGCCACCCACTCCTCGACCGTCGGGTATTCCCAGTCACGTTGCTGAACCCGGAGCGCTCCCGGAAGGAGCCGCTCCCAGTGGCTCTGCCAGTGCTGCGGGCCGGAGTTGCTGTAGCCAGGAACGATGAGCAGGGGCACGGACATGGGCCGATGATAGCCCGGGTCGTGTTACCCCTTCAGTCTGGCGGAGAATCTGTTCTTCCTGGAGACCAGCAACCCCAGGAGGAGCCACGGCCAGAGCGCCGCAGGTGACGTCGACTGACAACCACAGCCGGTGTCCGGAACCGGGACTTGAGGTCCCTGAGTGCCCGCGTCGGGCTCACCCGTGCCAGCGTCTGGCTCAACGGGTCCCGCATCGGGCTCACCCGGTCCCGCATCAGGCTCATCCGGTCCCGCATCGGGTACACCCGGGCCTGCGTCAGGCTCACCTGGGCCGGCGTCGGGCTCACCCGGGCCTGCATCCGGTTCGCCAGTGCCCGCGTCGGGTTCACCCGTGCCCGCATCGGGCAAATCAGGCGCCAGCGAGGATAGCGCGACGTACACCGCGGTACCCCATTCCTCCTGGTCGTCATCCGGTGGTGCCAGACCGGCGGCGAAGGAGACATCTCCGCGCTCGTTGATCTGTGCCGAGCCGGCGAACACGGGGTTGGAGGGCGTCTCCTGATCCACGCGCGCATCGCCGAGATCGGAGGGGACGATGTCGTGCTCGGTCACGACGCGCTTCATCGACGCGCCATCGCTCACCCACACCGCACGCAGGCCATCGCTGTCGATGGCCCGGAAGACGGCCAGGCCCTTGTCATTGAGGTCCGGGGGGAAGTACTCCAAAGTCCGGATGCGCTCCTGTCCCTCCTGTGCGAGGACCTTCAATCCGGTGCCGTCCCACAGCCAGAGCGTGACGGGGTTCTTCCCCGTGGAAGGGTCCTTTGTCGTCGCCACTCCCAGGAAGGCGACCTGCCCGTTGTTGTTGAGGGCTGGGGCCACCGGGGCGAACCGGAAGATGGGCGACGCCGGCTCCAACCCGCGTGACGCCACGACGAGCCGGGAGCTCCCGTCCGCGCTCCAGACTCGCAGCTCCTGGTAGTACTCCGACGAGATGGGGGCGACATCCGCCACTCCGACCATCTGGCCGAGGTCGTTGAGGTTGGGAGAGTAGAGGAACTGGTAGGGGCTCTTGGCATCGACGGCCTGCTCCTTGGCCACGATGGTCGTCTTGAGCTCACCATTCTCGGGCGACACCAGGGCATGGATCCGGCCCAGGCCGGAGAACATGGCCCGGAAACCGATCTGCCCTGCCTCGTTGATCGTCACGCTCGACCAACCGGTGGCACCAAGGGGCTCGCGGATGATGTGGACCTCTTCCGGTGCCGACACGTTCAACAGGTAGATGCCGCTCTTGGCGGCATCATCCGTGCCCGTGACGCTGAAGGCGAGTGCTCCCGACGTATTGAGGCTCGGGTCTCCCGAGAGCACGTCGGTGCCGAGCTCGGGGAGCTGGTAGATGCGATCGCCCCGGCCATCTCCGCCCCACCAGACGCTGGAGCGCCCCTCGGGGGTGATCGCCAGCCGGAAGGCCACCTTCCGATCGGACGTGATGGGAATCTGCAGGCTTCCCGCGAGGAGGTTGCCCGGCTCCATGTTGTAGGCGCCGCCCTTGTTTCCCAGCATGTTGGTCCGCGCCTGGAGTTGCAGGGTGTAGTCCGGCAGCTCGGCCCGGGCGGACCCCGCGAGCAGGAGACCCCCCAGCACCACTCCCCAGCGCTTCTTCCACGTGTCTTCTCTCATGAAGAAGTGGGTACCACGTCTTGCTCCAACCGGGGACGGTACTCGTGGATCCAGACGCGCTCGAAGCCCCAGGTGAAGAGCACCCAATGGCGTGAGACCGTGATGAAGCCGGGCGCCTCCAGAGGCCGGGTCACCGTGATGATGCGCGTGCCGGGCGCGCAGGTGCGCAGACGCTCGATGACGCGGGCCCTCGTGTCGGGGCCGAGGCACGTCCAGGCCAGGTAGACGTGGGTGGCATCACCGAGGTCCTCCCGTGTCGCGTCACCCACCTTCAGGGAGACGCCGGCCTTCCTCATGGCGCCGGATACGCTGGCCACGTGCCGCTCCAGCAGGTCCACCCCGCGGGCCTCGGCTCCCAGCCACCTCGCGCCGAGCAGCGCACGCCCCCGGCCGGCCACGACATCCACCAGCCGTCCGCCACGTCCGAGCCCCGCCCGGTGGAAGAGCCACGCGGCGGTGGCCACGGGCGTCTCGCCGTACACCAGCTCGCGCATGTCCTGTCCGCTGGCCTTCAGCACCCGTACCACCTCGAAGCTCGCCGCCAGGCGATAGGGTGAGCGGAGGAACTCCGCCAGCCATACGCGCAGATAGGGCCCGAGCAGCCTCGGGCGGAACAGCAGCAGCGCCACGTCCAAGGCCCGGGTGACGAAGCTGATGATCAGCACGGTCACGCGGATGACGAACATCTCCCAGGGCGATGCATCGAAACCCATCGAGGTGTCGACGCGCTTCGTCCTGCCCTCGGGAAGTGACCAGTCCTTCTCGTCCATCAGCTCTCCGTCTCCCGAGCTTGCCTCATCCGGCTCCGGGTGGGGGCCGCTGCTTCCCGAGGCCCTCGTGTTTCAGCAGCGCCCCCAGTGCCGAGGCGATGAGCGCCACGAGTGCTCCCGCGGCGAAGGGCGCGCTGGTGCCCAGGGACGAATAGAGCGCACCGCTGGCCACCGGTCCCACGGTGCGCGCGAGCCCGCCCGAGGACTGGGCGAGCCCGAGGGTCAGTCCCTGCAGGGAGGGATTGGCCGCCTGGGAGGCGAGGCTGGAGATGAGGGGCTGGGTGAAGCCGAGCCCCGTGCCGAGCATGGCCAGGGCCCCGACGAGGGCAAGGGGGTGCTCCGCGAGGCTCACGCCCAGCATGCCGGCGGAGAGCAACAGCGTGCCGAGGACCAGCAGGCGCACCTCGCCCACGGCCTTCGACAGCGGGCCGATGAGCACGCCCTGGATGAGGAGCCCCAGCCCGCCCTGCATGGCGAAGACGTAGCCCACCTCCTTCGCCTCCCAGCCGAAGCGGGCCTGCGCGAGCAGGGCGAGGGCCACCTGGAGCGTCGTCATGGCGAGGAAGACGAGGAAGTAGAGCAGCAGCACGATCTTCAGCGCGCGTGGCCGCGGCGATTCCCGGAGCACGCTCATCCGGGACCGGGGCTTCGAGGTGGAGCGGGCCGAGGGCGGGTGTGTCTCGGGCATGGCCACCAGCACCCCGAGAGAGCCCAGGAGCGCGAGCGCTCCCGCGGCGAGCGGAGGGAGCCACGCGCCCCACTGTGAGAACATGCCCCCGATCATGGGCCCCAGGACGAGCCCCAATCCGATGCCGGCCCCGACCCGGCCCATGGCCCGCGCGCGGGTGTCGGCCGTGGAGATGTCGGCGAGGGAGGCCTGGCACGCCGCGAGATTGCCCGCGGTGGCGCCCGCGAGGATGCGCGAGGCGAAGAGGAGCGGCAGCATGCGCTCGTAGCTGGCGAGGGCGAAGAGGCCCATGGCGACCGCGTTGGCCGCGAGGCTGAACAGGATGATGGGCCGGCGGCCGTACCGGTCCGAGAACCTCCCGAGGACGGGGGTGGCGAGCAGCTGGGTGAACGAGAAGCAGCCGAGGAGCACGCCCACCGTGCGTGCCGAGCCGCCCATCGACTGGACGTAGAAGGGAAGGAGGGGGATGACGATGCCGAAGCCCACCAGGTCGAGAAAAACCGTGACGAAGACGAGCGCCTCGACCCGGCCGAGGAGGGACCGGGAGGCTTCCGGGGGGGTCAATGTGCGGGCCACCATGCTCCACCCTGTATAGCCGCCCACCGCCGTGCTGGCATGGGCGGCGTTGATTTGTTCAGTCCGTGGCGCATGTGTGTTGGGCGCTCGACCCGAAATCTTGACGGGATAGGGTGGGGATTCATCTATGACGGGTTCGGAATCCGCTGCTGCGCTATTCCGGGGCTGCGAGCACCTCACCGTGCGTGTCGCGCCCGGACACCTGGACAAGGTCTTCGATTTCTTCACCCGGACGCTCGGTCTGCCCTCTCCATGGATGTCCCGGAGTGCGTCGTTCACGAGCGCGGGGGTGGCGCTCGGCAATGTTCCGCTCGAGATCCTCCAGATGGGGCCGCCGCGCCCGGGGATGCCTCCGGTCAGGCTGTTCGGCCTCGCGCTGGAGCCGACGCGCCCCATCGACGAGGTTCCGAAGGCGCTTCGGGCACGTGGTATCCGAGCCGGGGGGGCCACCCCCAGGGTGGAGCAGGCGGAGGATGGCTCGCTCCGGACGCTCTGGAAGAACGTCTACTTCGATGATCTCGGGGGCTCGAGCCTCTGGCTCCGGCTCTTCCTGGTGATGACGCGCCGGAAGCCGCGTACCGCGCGCAAGCCCCCACTGATCCGGGGCGCGCTGGCCTGGAGGTTCTTCAACCGGACGTTCACCAAGGGGATGTTGTCCGCGGTGGAGTACGTGCCGCCCCATGAGGGCCACCTGCGGCGCATGGAGCGGCTCCTCGGAGACACACCGGGTCCGCTCGGCCCCCTGGGCATCCTCGGGGTCGACGAGCTCGTCATGATGTCCCGGGAGCCCCGGCGGGTGATCCGCGCGTGGAGCGAGATCCTCGCGCCCGTGACTCCCACGGAGGCCGGACGTTTCGAGCTGGAGCGGGGGCCGGCCCTCCGGGTGATTTCGGGGCCGGCGGATCGCCTGGACGAGCTCGTCCTGCGGGTTCAGTCGCTCGACACGGCGCGGGTGTTCCTCGCCGAGCGCAAGCTCCTGGGCTCCCAGGCCACGGGCCGGCTGTCGATCGATCCCTCGGCGAGCTCCGGGCTCCGCGTCTCGCTCATCGCGTGAGTCCGTGGATGTCCCTCTCCCTCTGGAGAGGGAGCATGCGCGACACGAGGTCATCCCCTGACGGGCGGCTCGGGAGTCACCGCCTCGGTGACCAGGTGGCGCTCCTCGACCCGAGAGCCCGCCGCGAGCGCGATGAGCCCCCCACCGAGCACGGCCATCGTCCAGGACAGCGACCACTCGGCGAGCAGGCCGATGAGCGGGTTGATCACCACGATCGCCAACGTGCGCACCATCGAGACGAAGGAGAGCACCGTGGCCCGCCGCTCGGAGGGGATGTGGTGGTTGATGTAGGCGCTGAAGAGGGGGATGCGCGGCAGGCTGAAGGTGAAGCCCACGATGATTCCCACGATGACGAGTGGCAGCCACCGCGTGGCGGCGAGCAGGAGGAAGCTCATGCCGGAGAGGACGGTGGCCGCGAGCAGGAGCCGCCGCATCGAGCCCACCCACCGTTCGATCCGCGCGACGTTGCCGAGGAAGACGATCTGCCCGAGGCACGACAGGGCATGCACCACCCCGTAGAACCGCAGCGGCAACCCGCCGCGCTCGAGCAACGGTTGGAACAGCCAGATGAGCCCCCAGGCCAGCGCGTTGGTCAGGGCGAGCTCGATGGCGAGCAGCCGGACCACCTTGTGGCCGAGGAAGTACCGCCCGCCCTCGGTGAGGATCCGCGCATAGGAGGTCCGGGTCTTCCGCTCCCGGGCCGTATCCGGGGGCTCGCGCAGGGTGAGCGCGAGCAGGAAGGCGAGGGCGGCGGGGAACACGTAGGCCCGCATGGGAGCGCTCAGGCCGTAGGCGCTCGCGATGAAGCCACCGGTAATCGTCGCGGTGATGATGCCGCCGAGCTTGAAGGACTCCAGGCGGGCGAGCACGTGCGCGGCCCGCTCCGTCCGCCCCTCCGCCTTGAGGCTGTCATAGGCGAGCGCCTCGTCGGCTCCGGAGTGGAGCGTGTAGGCGATGGCGAAGACGGCCTCCGCGGCCATGAACACGGGGAAGGACGGCTTGGACACGTAGAGCAGGGCCGCTCCGACGCCCACCAGGCTGCCGAGCGCCAGCGACACCTTGCGGCCCAGGAAGTCCGCCACGGTTCCGGTGGGGACCTCGAAGAGGAAGTTGCAGAGGAAGAACCAGGCGTTGAGGAACAGCACCTGGGCCAGCGAGATGCCGCCCCAGTCCGTGAAGAACGGGACGAGCACCGCGGAGAAGAACTGCATCCAGAACAGCATCCGGATGGCCTGGAGCTTCCAGATGTTGGAACCCATGGCGCCTCTATACAGCTGTTCCCGGGTTTGATGGCACGATGACGGTCATGATCCGGAAGATGTTCCTGCTGTGCATGTGCCTCGCGCTGGCCGCCTGCGCCCGGTCCTCCACGTCCCGGCGCGCGGAGGAGGCCTCGGGCCCGGCCTTCAAGTCCTCGCTGGCGGTGTTGCTCGAGAACCGCGCCGAGCTGGCCCTCACCCCCGAGCAGGTGGACCGCTTCGAGAAGATGGACTTCACCCTCCACGAGAAGAACATCGTGCTCCAGCACGAGCTCGAGGCGCTGCGGGCCCAGCAGAAGAAGGGCAATCGTCCCTGGCACGGGGGCTACATGGGCGGCGGGCAGCATGACCTCCACGGAGGGAAGGGCGGCTCGACGAGCGCCCCTCCCGAGGCGGAGCGGGAGAGGCTCCAGCGTCGCGAGCGGCTGGAGCAGATCGGATCCACGCTGCGCCAGATGCAGGACAACGACTCCGAGGCCTATGTCCAGGCGGAGAAGTTGCTGACGGACGCGCAGAAGCCCCGGGCGCGCGAGCTCTTCTCTCGGGAGCGCGAGAAGCTGCTCGAGCAGCTCGAGGCCATCCACTTCCAGATTCGCAAGGGCGACTACTGATCGGCGCCGCCGTCCGTGCCTCCTCCTGGTGCATTGCCGCCAGGCGGACGAGGCCCCCCCTCCTCGGCTCGTTCCCGAGAGGGGAGGGGGACCATGGCCCGAGGTTCACAAGGGCGTCCGCTCGTGTCCAGCTTGAGGACGCCTGCCCATGCCCGTGTCTCGAACACGGCATACCTGGGCCCTCGAGGAGGATGAACGATGACCCATCATTCCCGGAGCTTCCCCTTCTTCCATCGCGAGCGTGAGTCGCTCCTCCTCGACCTCCTGTGCGGCGCCGCCGGTGGCGCGCTGGGGACCTGGCTCATGAGCCCCGTCCTGCAGGGCGTCTCCAAGGTGATGCCCCAGAAGCTCCAGGGGCAGGGTGAGCAGCAAGAGGAAGGCGCCACCGCGAAGCTGGCCCGCAAGGTGCTCGAACCCTTCGGTATCGAGCTCCAGGGCGAGCAGAAGAAGAAGGCCGGAAACCTCGTGCACTACGGCTACGGCATCGCCTGGGGCGCGATCTACGGCGTCCTTCACCGCCGTGGCCCCTTCGTCGGGAAGCTCTTCGGCCTGGGTTTCGGGCTGGGCCTCTTCCTCTTCGGCGACGAGTTCCTCGTGCCCGCGCTGAAGCTCGGTGCTCCACCCCAGAAGACGCCACTGGCCACACACCTGAGCGCGCTCGCGGCCCACTTCACCTATGGCGGCGTCACGGAGGGCTCGTACCGGCTGCTGCGGCGTGCCTTCGCTTGAAGGAACCGCGCCCCGCGGCCCGGACTCCCGGGCGCGGAGCGCGGCGGGACGCGGCTGGTCCGCGGGCCCGTACAGCCGCACATCCCCCGGGCCATCGTCCCCGAGGACAAGGCCCCTTCGCGCGGCGCCGGCCTGCGACTCCAGCCCGGCCACCGGGTGGAGTTGGTGTGCAACGGCCGCGTCTTCGACATCCTGGAGGAGGAGATCGCCCGGGCCCGGTCGAGTGTCCACCTCGCCATGTACATCTGGCGCCCGGGTGAGGTGTCCGAGCGCCTCTTGCGCGCCTTGCACGCACGTGTCCGCGCCGGCGTGGCCTGCCGCATCCTCGTGGACGCGGTGGGGAGCCGGGGCGGCTTCGAGAAAGAGGTGCACGGGCGGCTCGAGCGCGCGGGTTGCGAGGTGCGGCGCTTCCACCCGCCGGACGTCCTGCACCCGCGCGACACCCTGGTGCGCAACCACCGCAAGCTGCTCGTGGTGGACGGGCACACCGGGCTCACCGGCGGGTGGTGCATCGCGGACGAGTGGAACGGCAACGGACGGCACGTGGGCCAGTGGCGAGACACCAACGTTCGCGTGCGCGGCCCGGCCGTGGCGCAGATGCAGGCCGCCTTCTCCCAGGACTGGCAGCGCGCGGGGGGCGCTCCCCTTCCGCCCGACAGCTTTCCTCCGCTCGCGCTCGAGGGCCCTGGCCGCGCCGCCTTCGTCGCCAGCCGCGCGGGCCCCGGTGCCGAGCCCGCCGAGCGGATGCTGCATCAGCTCTTCGACTCGGCCCGGCGGCGGCTGTGGATTGCCAGCGGCTACTTCATCCTCAACGACACCTTCACCCGGCTGCTCGTCCGGAGGAAGCGGGCCGGCGTGGACGTGCGCATCCTCGTGCCCGGTCCCATCAACGACGTCCCCGCCGCCCGCGCCGTGCAGCGCTCCACCTACAGGCCGCTGCTCGCGCACGGCGTCCGCCTCTGGGAGTACCAGCCCACCATGATGCACGCCAAGACGGCCGTGGTGGATGAGCACCTGTGCGTGGTGGGCTCCACCAACCTGGACCCCTTCGCGCTCAACGTGCTGGAGGAGGGCTCGCTGGCGGTGGAAGACACCGGGCTCAACGCGTCACTCGCGAGCGCGTTCCTCGCGGACCTCGGGTACGCACGCGAGGTGCACGCGGCGCGGGCGCGCTACAGGCCCCTCTCCGGCCTCCGCCGGGC
Organism: Archangium violaceum; assembly: GCF_016859125.1. NCBI lineage: Bacteria > Pseudomonadati > Myxococcota > Myxococcia > Myxococcales > Archangiaceae > Archangium > Archangium violaceum. Next base: position 8,919,819 of record NZ_CP069338.1, read on the forward strand.
CACATGGTGGGTGTTGCGGCACTTCGAGTGAGCGGACCGGCGGCACGCCGCACCCGTCAGTCGATGGGGAAGGCCACCGTGGAGATCAGCGCGAGCTCGGACTGCCGCGTGTCGAGGCGCGTGTGCTGCACCACGATGGGAATGTCCGACTGGATGAGGCTCGCATAGTCCGTGTCGCGGGGAACGGGCTCCGGATCCTTCAAATCATTGAAGCGAACATGCAGCGTTCGCCGCGCCGGCACGGTCACCCGGTAGGGTCCCACGGGCTCGCGATCCGCGAAGAAGAGGGTGAGCTCCACGTGGGCCTCCTGGTCGGATGCGTTGAGCAGGCAGGCGGTCTCGTGGCTCTCCAATGCGCGGCCCTGCTCCGCGCTCTTCGTGCTCTTTCCGGGGATGTAGCCCTCGGCGATGGCCCACTGCTTGCGGCCGATGGGGATTGGCATCGCTCGTGCCTCCATGTCTCCAGGGAATCTGTTACCGCCGGGGCGGAGGCGCAGTGGCAAGGCCGGGCCGCCGGCAGGCGGGGAGGGCAGGCCGCCTCGCGCCGTCACCCACTGGCCATCCCCGCGAGGGGGATGTCCCTGGATGAACCACCTCCACCTCCCGATGTTGGGTGGACCCACACCCCGCGGGGTCGGGGGCGTGCGAGCTTCCCGGGCCGCCCCTACCCACTTCCTCCACACGCGGGCTTCGCGGTGAGGCCCCGGAAGGGGAGGAAGACGAAGATGCGGATGGGGATTATGCGACCACTCGGGTTGGGATTGTGTGTTGGCCTCGCCGCGCTGCTGGGCGCGTGCGGCGGTGAGGAGGGCGGGGCGGGGTGCTCGACCGACGCCGATTGTGCCGGGGGGGAGATCTGTCACCCCGTGGCCCTGGTCTGCCTCCAGACGTGTGAGCTGGCCGCGGACTGCCCGGACTCGGCGAAGAACTGCGAGGAGTTGGGTGGAACGGGGCCGAACGCCAACACGCGGGTCTGCAAGTGCACCACGGACGAGCTGTGCGCGGGGGGCGACACCACGGGCTCGTCGGCCATCTGCTCGGACGCATTTGGCGTCTGCGTGACGAAGTGCGGCGGCGACACCGACTGTCCGACCGGCTACACCTGTGAGACGGGCACTGGCGAGTGCCGCGCCACCGGTGCGGGCGGCACGTGCACCTACGATTCCTGTGGTCCCGACCTCAACTGCAACCTCACCACCGGTCAATGCGAGCCGGCGCGGACCTGCACCTCCACGGGGACCCAGCCGGACGTGTGCGGCTATGGCCAGTACTGCAACACGGTCAACCTGTGCGACTTCGTCTCCAGGCCGACCTGTTCCAACATCACCCAGGCGGGCATCGATTGGGACCCGGCCACCTCCTCCGGCCCGGTCATCTATGAAATCACCCAGGAGTACTTCGACCAGGACCCCAGCTTCTGCCCCGGGACCGGGGTCAACAAGCGGGCCCGCTTCCGGGTGGATGCCTATGGGCCGCCGGGCACCTTCTCCACCCAGAGCGCCTTGAACTCCGTGCTCAAGTACTACCAGACGAGCGGCGCGCTCGGGCCGACTCCGGGCATCCAGAACCTGACCGTGAGCAACAACGGCCAGAACGCGACGTTCGACATCAACTTCTGCGCGTCCAATGCGCTGGAGCAACTGCAGATCGGCCTGCGGATCGATGAGGGCAACGGCTTCTGCGCCACGGCGCGGTGAGGGGTCTCGGGCCCGGCGGGCCTCGGAGTCTTCCCCCGAGACCCACCGGGCCTGGCCGCGCGGTGCCAACTCTAGAACGAGGCGCCCAGATGGAGCGTCGCCCGCACCTGGTTGGACGACTGCGTGTCCGCCAGGGTGGGGAAGGCGTCGCTGTCGAGCGCGATGTCGTAGGTGGCTCGCGCGCCGAGGTTGAAGTCGCTCTCTCCGCCGCCCAGGGGCATCTTCCAGTCCACGCCCACGCCCACGGGCAGCTTCACCAGGGTGGCGTCCTGGACGGGGACGCCCGCGGCGGGCGTGCCCACCACGTTCAGGCGGGAGATGGCGACGCCTCCGAGCGCGTAGGGCTCGAGCCTCCACCTGTCCGGGCCCACCTTCGCGACGGCCTGCCCGCCGTTCTCGAGGAGGGTGGACTGATCCGCGGCGAGGTCCTCCTCCGTCTTGTAGGCCGCGCCCTGGTAGCTCAGCTCGGCATCGAGCCAGGGCAGCACGTCGATTCCGGCCAGCACACCGTACGAGGCGCCCGGCGTGGTGAGGCGCGCGGCCTCACCCGCGTAGGTCAGCATACCTCCCTGGGCCATGACCGAGATGTCGCGCGCCAACCCAGGAGGACGTCCGCTCGCTCAGGTGGAGCCCCTCCCGCCTCCACGCCTGGCGCGCGGGGCCTCCCTGGCGCCTACTCAGCCAGATCCGGATCCACCTCGTCGTCCCCGAGCCCGTCCCCCGCGCCGCCCACGCCCGGCTCGAACATGCTCTCGTCCTCGCCCTCTCCCTGCTCGAAGAGCCCATCGTCGACGCCCTCGGACGGCGCGATGATGCCCGCGTCATCCTCCTCCCCGATGACTCCCTGGTCTCCCGCTCCGCCCGTACCGGGTTCGAGCACCTCCTCCTGTTCCTCGATGAGCTCGTCATCGGCCATCTCCTCCTCGAGGAATGGGTCATCCGTGGTGGTCGCGCATCCGGCTCCCAGGGCCAGGGCTCCGGTGGTGATGCACGTCCAGACGAGATTTCCGCGGAAACGTCCGCTCATGGCTCGCTCTCCTCTCCGTCCTGCGAAGTGTCCATGACACAACCTGGGGCTGGGGCACCGCACCGGGAGCCGCCGGAAGTCTCCCGAGCCACCCCTCGGCCGCTGGGGACCCGCGAACGAGAAGGGCTGGCGGGCTCGCCCTCCCATGCGTGGCCGGTTGGCCCACGACTGTTGCATGAGGCACGGATGGCTAGCCTTGTCAGGGGGGAGGAGGTTCATCGAGATGAAACGATGGTGGACGCTGGTACTGGCGCTTGTTCCCCTGGCCGGTGCATGGGCCCAGGGCGGGACGGGCACTCAGGGGACGACGGGCACGGAGCGGGAGACACCCGGGGCCGCCACCTGTGTCACCCGGGCGCTCCAGGAGCTCTTCCTCTCGCAGCACGACGCGGTCCTGCTCTGCCAGGGCGCGGAGTCCGATGAGCCCGTCGAGTGCTTCCGTCGGACCTCCGAGCAGACGTTCCTCGACAAGACCGACATTCTTTCCCTGTGCAGCCCCACCTTGTCTGGCGAGGTGGAGGACCCGCTGTGAGGCCAGACCACCGAGGAGATGCCATGGAGACACAACTGTTGACGCTGTTGCGGATGGTGCGGGCGTGGATGTGCGCCGTCCTCTTCTTCGTTCCGGCCCTCGCCTTCGCGCAGGTGTATGGCGAGGACGCGGCGCGGTACTCCGGGCGCGGCTGGGGTTTCTGGAACGGGTTCTGGACCATTGCCGCCATCGTGGCCATCCTGGTGCTGGCCGCGTGGGGAGTGTCGACCATGCGGGGCCGCCGCCGCGTGGGCCCATGACGGACTGCGTGGGGTGGGCGCTCGCGTGAGCAGCCATTCATGCGAGCACCTGCCACCCTCGCACTATGCGCCTCCTGGCTCCCGGTCCACCTTCTGCGTGAACCGCAGTACACCCGAGGAGGAGCACACATGCGTGGAACGCGTTGGATGTTCGTGGCCGCGGCCCTGGTGACCGGGACGGCCTTCGCCCAGCAGCAGCAGCAACAGGGGCAGCAACAGCAGCCAGCGGCACAGGCCCCGCAGTTCGACGAGGGGCGTTGGACGGCTGAGCTGATGCTGGCCAACCGCTGGTCCGCCGACATGTCGAAGATCGCCGCGGACCGGGCCGCCACTCCGTCCGTCCGCAAGTTCGCGCAGCAGGCGGTTCAGACGCACCAGGGTTTCGAGCAGCAGCTGCAGCAGCTCGCGCAGCGCGAGGGCATCGATGTGACGCAGGCGCTGCAACAGGCCGAGCAGGGCATGAAGACGGACTTCATGCACGCGGCGATCGTCACCTCGCTGGCCGGCCTCCCCATGTTGTCCGGGGTGAACCTGGACAGGGCCTACCTGTCGTCCGTGGTGCTCTCGCACGACCTGGCCATCGACAAGATTCAGTGGGCCGCGAAGCAGGTGAAGAACCCGCGGCTGACGCAGGCGATCCAGGACGAGCTCAACACGCTCGTGAAGCACCGCCAACAGGCCTATGGCCTCCTCGGGCAGCTCGCGCCCAAGCCGCAGCGGGGTCAGGCTCGCGGCGCGCCGCCCATCTCCCGCTAGGACGACGACACGCGAGGACAACGGCAGGGCCACGAAAGGAGCGGTGCATGCATCAGGTGAAGTGGTGGGTGGTGGGAGTGATGATGGGGGCGCTCGGGCTGGCGGGGTGCGCGCACGAGGCCGAGCTGAAACCGGCGGCCTCGGCCAACACACTTCCGGCGGATGAATACGCCGCGAAGGCGTCCGCCGAGGGCGTCACCCTGGTGGCGGATGGCAGGTCCTGGGAGGGCGAGCCCAGGGAGCTGGATGAGGTGGTGCCCGTGCGTGTCGCCATCCGCAACTTCAGCGACAAGCCCCTGCGCCTGCGCTACCGGGAGCTCGCCCTCGTGGGCCCGCATGGCTCGCGCTTCGTGGCCCTGCCTCCCTTCCAGATCGACGGCACCGCCTACGTCAGCGCCCCCGTGACGGACGTGGACGCCTATGGCGGCGCGGACCCGACGCCGCTGACCGGGCCGTGGCACCCCTCCTTCGACGCCAACGGCTTCTACACCGCGCCCACCTACTCACCGATGTGGACCGGCCTCACGCCCTGGGCCGGGCCCTTCGCGGCGGATCCGCTCTACTACGACAGCTACTACACGCGGTGGCCGGTGGAGCTGCCCACCGCCGACATGGTGGCCAGCGCGCTGCCCGAGGGCGTCATCGAGCCCAATGGCAGCGTCTCCGGCTTCGTCTTCTTCCAGGACGTGCCCGAGGGCGTGGATCGGGTGGACTTGCGCATGGACCTGGTCGACGCCAACACCGGAGAGCAGTTCGGCCGGATCTCCATTCCCTTCATCCCGAAGGACGCGTGAGCCGCCTGGTGCACGAGCACCCGTTGTGCTCGTGCGCCTCGGTATTGCCCGCTTGGGGGCTCGCTCCCAGCTTCTGGAGAGATCCTCTGGCGGAGGGAAAGACGGTGCGACGGAACTGGTGGAAGCCAATCGTGTCCATGGGAGTCCTGCTCCCCACGCTCGCCCTGGCGGCGGTCCCGGTGGGGCAGGAGCTCCCGTTCTTCGTGGGCACCGACCTGACGGGCACCCAGCGCCGCTCCTCGGAACTCACGGGCCAGCCCGCGGTGGTGATCGCCGCGACCAGCCGCGCGGCTTCGGGCGAGGCCCAGGCCTGGGCGAACGAGATCGTCCAGCGGCAGGGAGGCGACGTTCCGCTCGTCACGCTGATCGCCATCGATCTGCCCTTCTTCATCCCCGATGACGTGGCCCTCGGCATGGCCCGGGACAGGATTCCGCACCGGTACTGGGATCAGACATGGCTCGGAGGCGAGGGTGACATCCAGCGTGCGCTCCAGCTGGAGCCGGGGAGCGACACGCCCTACGTCTTCACCCTGGACTCGCGGGGGCGCATCACCGACGCCATCCACGGCCGCGTGGGTGACCCCGCGGCCTCGCGCATCTGGCGGTCCATCCAGGCGTGGCGGCGTTGAGCTTCTCGAGTGGGGTCACATGTGAAGCAGGGGATGAAACGGAAGCTCGTGCGCATCGGGTTGGGAGTGCTGGTCGTCTTCGTGATCCTGGCCGTCTATGGGGTGTTCATCGAGCCGCGCTATCTGCTCCAGGTGGAGCGGCGGGTGGCCCATGTGCCGGCCCTGCCCGCGTCCTGGGAGGGCCAGCGGATCGCCGTCCTCGCGGACTTCCAGATCGGCATGGCGCTGGGCAACGAGCGGGCCATGCGCGAAGCGGTGGCCGACGTGGTCCGGCTCCGGCCGGCGGTGGTGTTGCTGCTCGGGGACTTCGTCTTCGACGCGGAGGCCGATGACGTGGCGAGCAAGATGGAGCGGGTGGAGGAGCTCCTCCGGCCGCTGACGCAGGCGGGGCTGCCCACCTTCGCGGTGCTCGGCAACCACGACTACGGCCTGAATACCCCCGCGGACGAGCTCGAGCCCGGGGTGGTGGAGGCGGTGGTGGCGGGGCTGCGGTCCATCGGCGTGACGATGCTGAGCAACGAGGCCGTCCGGCTCGGCTCGGGTGAATCCGTGCTCTACCTGGTGGGAGTGGATTCGCACTGGGCCCAGCGCGACAGGCCCCTGGTGGCATTGAAGGGCGTGCCCCCCGAGGCCCCCCGCCTCGTGCTCATGCACAACCCGGACTCGTTCCTGGAGTTCCCCCCGGACAGCGCCCCCTTCGCGGTGGCGGGCCACACCCATGGAGGCCAGATTCGCATTCCCTTCCTGCCCCACTGGAGCTGGCGCAGCCTCGCCGTGAAGGGCGGGTCCCAGACGGACGGGTGGATCGTGGTCCCCGGCTTCGGCGAGCCGGGCAATCACCTCTACGTCAGCCGGGGCATCGGGATGAGCACCGTGCCCATGCGCATCAACTGCACGCCCGAGCTGACCGTGTTCACCCTGCGGCGTGACGCGCCCGGCTCCTCCGATGCGACGGAGCGGCCAGCGGCGGCCCGGCGGGGACAGGGCGGGAGGCGGTAGCGCGTGGGGCGCCCGCCGCACCATGCTCGATCGGATGGCGCTCCATCAGTCAGGGGAGGCGCTCCGCCCGGACTCTCCTCCCGTCCCTATTCTTCGGGCATGTACGCCTCTTTCGCCCGACGCATCGGTTGTGCTCTCGGCCTCGCCCTGCTTGGTCTCGGGACGGTGGCGGCCTCCCAGGACCAGGACGAAGACCGGCTCCTCCTCCAGACTCCAGCTGGAGACAGCTCGATCCAGGTCTGGCGGGACTCCCTCGTGGGTCCCGACATCCGGCTCGTCCGTGACGAGGGGACCGTTCATGGACAGGCTTTTGGCCGCTCCGTCTTCCTCCACCTCAGGAGGGGGGAGGTGGAAGGGCTCATCGGTGCCCAGCTCGCGCGGTTCTCCTGGCGCGAGGAGGCGGGGACATTACGCCTGGAGGGCACCCTCATCGGGAGCCCGGTGGGGCTCGAGATAGGCCCGGAGCGGATCTCCGGCTCGGTGGGCCCGTGTATCTACGCGCTGGAGTACAAGGACGAGGCCTACGCGGGGCAGAGGGTCTGTGGCACGGGAGACCCGCAGCAGGTCTCCGTCTCGCTGCCGTCCGGTCTCCCACCGCGGGGCTCCCCGATGATGGCCACGGCGCTCGTTCTCCTGCTCGGGATGTGACGTCCCGCCCGCCCTCGGCGAGCGGGCGGAGTGAGTCAGCGGCGGGTCCCCGCGTCCTGCTGGCCGGCATTGCCCGCGCCACCAATGGCCTGCTCGTCATCGGGCTGGCCCGGTACGGTTTCCACCTGGGGCGTGCCCTCGTCCGACCGGGGAGCCAGCACATCATCGGCCGCCTGGTAGGCCTCCTCGGGAGCTGAGATGAGGGGCGTCTGGGGTTCCAGCCGCGAGTCCGCACCCGTTGGGCCTTGCAGGGCCTCCTCCTCGCCCTGGCCCATCGTCGGGTGGTTCTGCCAGTCGGGCATGTTGAATCCCTCGCGGCCATCCAGCTCCGATGCGGCTCCCGCCGCCCCGTCCTGGTATTTGTTTTGGATGGGTGTATGGGGCCGGCCGGTTTCCTCCGAGAGATTGCCGCAGCCCACCACGAGCAGGCCACCCGTCAGCAGCCCCATTGTCAGCACTCGCCGCATTCCACGTTTCATGTCCAGCTCCTCGGTGAGAGTCGAAAGTGCGTGTCCTCACTCAAGGTAGGAATCGAGGACGGCGTGAGCAGACATCCAGAGGGGCTCTGCCTGGGTGGAATCCCTTGCGCTGGGGGGATGTGCCGCTCGGCGGCTTCGATTCCCGCCGCCTCCACTTTTTTACGCCGTGCTTACGGGTGGTTGGCAGCTTCCTCCATCCGTGTTGCACGTATGTCGCACGCGGGCGCAGAGGGCCGGTCGAGAACCCCGACCGCCTCTCTGCGCGTGTCCGGGCTCAGGTGGGCGTAGCGCTCCGTCATGTCGATGGTCGCGTGGCCCATCAGCTCCTTGATGACCGTCAGCGGTATCCCCCTCATGGCGAGGTGGCTGCCGTAGGTGTGCCGCAGGTCGTGCCAGCCGATGCGGCCCTGCTCGCGGGTGATGCCCGCCCGCTTTGAGCGAAGAAAGAAGCAGAGGCCCTGGCCGAGAAATAGCTCTGCCGGGGCCTCACCGTTTTTCTGGACAGGGAGAATCAGTCGTCCATGAGGGAGTCCGCTGCAGCCTGCAGGTCCTGTCTGTTGGGCTGCACGTAGATGGCGGTTGTGGCCAAGCGCGAGTGGCCGGCGAAGGCAGCGACGAGCGCAAGGTCGTGCTTCTTGCTTCGCACCAACTCGGTGAGAGTGGTGTGACGCAGGACGTGGGGACTGACGCCGACCACACCCGAGAGGCGCTCGTACTTGTCCACGAGGCGGCGGATGGAGCTGGTGTTGAGCGCGTCGCCGTAGCGGCCGGGGAAGAGGTAGTCGCCGAGGGCGGGCCGGGCAGCGAACCAGGTGGTGAGGACGCGGCGCACGTCGCGGTGGAGGGGGAGGGTGCGCTGGCGCGAGCCCTTGCCATTCACCGTCACCCAGCCGCGGCGCTCGCCCAGCTCCAGGTCCTCGAGCTTCGAGTGCCGGCGCTGTCCAGGGCTCGGGCGGTGAAAGTCCTGTCGGTGCCCTCAGGGAGCGCGTCCATGCTGCCGGTCCAGGGACTCGTCTTGCCCGAGAGCGTGGTGGTCTCCGGGTCCTCCCCGGGTGCGGACACTTCCACCTCCACCTTGGCGATGCTGGCGGACGAGGCCCCAGAGCGAAGCTGCACAGTCACCTCGGCCGTGCTGGACGAGCAGCTCGACAGCAACAGTGCCAGCACAACCAACAGGCTCGAACGAGAGTGCACCATCTTCATCGTGTCTTCCCCCAGGGGCTTCGATGTTGCCATGGGGTTTAGCCGGACGCGCGGAGCTCGCCCATCGACGAGGTGTGTGAGCAGAGAAGGGCCCGTCAAGGGGGTAACTCATTCCTCGGTTCCCCCCTGTATGGTTGGGTGTCCCGCATCCTATCCTTCAGGGTTGTTCTACCTGGGGGGAGGCCAGCGCCATGTCGAATGAGTACCGGAGTCCCGAGGCGGGGGAGGGCGGCGGTACGCAGCTCGAGGCTCGGCGGAGATCGCGGGGCAGGCCGTGGTGGGCGTCGCGTTTAGTGGCGCTGATTCTCCTTGGGCTGCAGACAGCGTGCGCGACGGGCTACCCCATGGGCGGGATGCTGGTTGGCGGAGCTCGCCAGCGGTGGCGGGTGCTGCGCACGAGTCCCAGGCCACAGGAAATCGCTGGCCAGACCCAGAAGGTGCCTGCACCAACGACCGGGGAGGCCGTTGCGGACCTGGGGGGGACTGACGCGAGAGCCGAGGAGCGCGAAGCCGGTGTGCCAGTGGCGGCGGGCACGGGCCATGTTGTCGGGGCGGCAGAGCGGGCCCGGCAACGTGCGCAGCGCGTGAGCGAGGGGGACGACGAGGAGGTACTGGAGGGGAAGGGCGTTGGATGGCCGGATGGAGTGGGCGACGGACGGCCCTTCGAGGTGCCCATGACGCTCGACTACTTCCAGGGTTTCCTCGCGCAGGCCGGTGTCCCCAGTACGGCGTTGCCCAGAGACGGGCGCACGCTGTCGCCTCAGCAGGCGATGGAGCTGGTGCCGCATCTGCTCTCTACGCCGTTGACACTGGGCAACTTCGGGCTGCGCCGTATGGCGGCACACCTGCTCTTGGAGGTGGCCGCGGGTGGCGAGGTGGTGACGAGAGACGAGTTCCACGCGCGCATGCGCCGCTTCTCGCGGCTGCTGGTGCTTCGGCCGGACGGATACCTGGTGAGGGCCACGACGGGAGTAGCGGTCCAGAAGGCCGGTCAGGTCGTGCTCGCCGAGGACGGCACGCTCCGGGCCGGACGCTTCGAGGTGGGACCGTTCTACGCTATCGAGGGCAGGCGCCTCTTCCCGGTGGACCAGGGGCTCGAGGTTCCCAGAGGCGCGCGTCCGGCGGGCCTGTATGAGCCCGACGACAACCCGGCGCTTGCGGTGGCCGAGGGAGCAGTGCTCGCTGTGGTGGACATGGTGGAAGGCCTCTACCGGCTGGTCTTCTACACGGGCGAGACACTGGAGGGGCTGGCGCAGCTGCCGGGCGCGGTGAGGCAGCTCTACGAGAACTCGCCGAAGCTGTGGGAGGAGTTCCGTCACAAGCCCTACGCTGAGAAGGTGCGCACCGTGTCGCGGCTCGCAACGGGCGCGGTGCTGACGGTCGGTACGGCCGGCGCTGGAACTGCGAAGGCGGCCGCCTGGGGTGGGAAGCTGGGGAGCCTCACGGTGCCTCTGCTGTCGCTCACAGGGGACGGGCTCCTGACGGTGCGCCTAGTGGCCGTCCCCATTGGGAGTGTCGCCACCGCAGCCGCGCCGGCGGTGAGTGCCACCTACGTTCTGCACATGGCCACCACGAGCGCCCAGGGCGCGGGGGGCGGCGGTGGCTGGCCTCCGGTCGGCGGGCCAGGGCAGTGGGTGGAGGACAACTCCAGCATGTCCGAGCAGGCGAGGGACTACCAAGCCCAGATCACGGGGGCACCCAAGCGATGGGCGTACAGGGTGTGCCGGGATGGGGACTGCGTGAATTACGACGGGTACGATCCGAAGACGGGCACCCTGCTTGAGGCCAAGGCGCGCGAGTACCAGAAGTGGTTCGACGAGGACCTCAACCCTAGATTCAAATACGAAGGCCTGGACAGCATGATCGAACAAGCTGAACGGCAGCTTCGGGTTGCAGGCGAGGTGCCAGTCCGTTGGCACGTCGCGGAGCCGCGGATGGTGGCGGTGCTTCGGAAGTATTTCGACGCTAACGGCTTCCAGGCCATTGAGGTCGTTTACACTCAGCCCGTGAAGTGAGGGCTACCACGCATGAGCGAGACGTACGGAATAAAAGCCTACTGGGCGCACAGGCCGGAGTCCGCCGAGGAGTGCGCGCGCCGGGCGGAGATGTTCTTCCGCCTCCTTGCGGAGTGCCATCCCGACTTCGCCCCTTGGTACGAGAAGAGCAGTTCGGCACGGAAGGCGCTGCAGCTCGGCTTTGAGCCCACACTCGAGACGTTCCTGAAATTCTTCGGGCGGGAGAAGTATCAGAGCGGGAATGATGGCTTCAGGTTCGGAGCGTGGACGGGTCGCGAGGCAGAAGACCACGGGGCAATGGTCATGCTCAGGTGCGGCTCGAAGGGAGAGGTGGCGCCGAACAGCCTCTGGCTCTTCCTGCCCAAGGAGGCCCTGGGTGAGGAGCGCGTAGTCACGGAGCCCGTCGTCTCTGGTGCTATGCGTGCCGTTGCCGTGGCCTGGGAGCCTGAGTGGGCAGTGGCGACGGCGGACGGGCTTTGGGACGAGCTCTCCGGCGGCAGTCAGCTCGGCTGCTTCGTGGGCTGGATGACGTACTTCTCGCGGGACCGGGGCGAGGTGCCTGCCCTGCCTGCGCCGGTGCGCGTAGAGGCTGTAGGCGACAAGGGCACGCTCGTCACGCTCACCCCGGAGCGACTTACCCCAAGCAATCCAGAGCACGTGGCGCTCGCTTGGCGAACGCAGCGGGCGCTTGAGGAGCGGGGGCTGTTCCGGTTGATGGTGCCGCCGGCTTCCAGGCGGAAGGCGTGACGCGGCACGCAGCCCCGGAAGAAACAGCTGGCCGTAGGAGGGGCCCAAGATGGCTCGGATTGACCCGGATGACAGGAGCACCTGGCCCCCTGATGTCGCCCAGTTCGTTCAGCGGGCGGCGGCGGCGTACAGAGGAAGTGTGCAGTACGCCTATCAAATCAGGACCCCGGAGGCCGAGGAGAGCTTCCGGGGCCTGCTGCGTGGCTCCACGATTCGTGCCTACCACTGTACGCGCCTGCTTGAGCCTGAGTTCGCCGTCATTCGCGCCCAGGGGCTGAGGAAGCTCACGGTGGAGCTGCTGCGAGAGCGAATCGACAGGGCGCTCCAGTGCAAGGCCATCACGCGAGCGGAGGCCGAGCACTTCCGCAACGGGCACGCCTTCGCGATTGGCGCGGAAAAGGGCCGCGAGGGGAAGGTGTGCCTCTTCTCGTGCCGGCCGACAGCAGACGACGCCCATTCACTGGAGAACCTCCTCGGCATCTGGGGCGGAGAGGCCATCTACTCGGCAGTGGGCACCGAGTTGTCGCTGAACATGAAGACGCGCGGGAAAATGAACCAGCCGGTTTGGGGGCGAGGAGCGGCGGGGCTCGCGCTCCTGCGCATGCGCATCCTCCGCGGGCACTACATCCACCACCAGGCCCACCTCGGGCGCGTACACCACCAAGGACTGTCCGGGCAGGGCCGCTCCTCGGAAACCCCTCAACGCCTTGAGCCGCTTCTCGCTGGCCGGCAGGTGATTGCCATCCAAGACTCGCACCTGGTAGCCCGCTGCCCACGGCTCTTGCTTCTTCATGGGCCGCACCACCGGCGACAGTCTCTCCGCGCTCCCTTGCACCAGCGCTCGCACCACCTGGGGCTCGGTGCGATTGACTTTGTCGTAGAGCGCCGCCAGCGACACGGTCAAGTCTGGGTCGGACTGCGCCGCGGCGTGCAGCGACGGCCGCAATCCCAGCGCCACCAGCCCCATCAAGTCCACTACCGAGGAGAAGAGCAGCTCTCGCGTGTACTGCCTGTCTCGCTGTGCTTCAAATACCTCGTATTCCGGGCGGTTGCGAGGTAAGGGCGCGATTCTGCTGGGAGTTTCGCACCGCCCGGCGCGGGTTCCTGGCCCCTCGCCCGGCAGCTCCGGGAGCACGCGAACCTCGTCGTCTCGGGGGCACTCTCGAGGAAGGCCGGACGGCCCCGGACTCAGGGCTGGGGCGTGCCTGGTGGTGTGCTGTCTCGGCGGGCCTTCTTCTGCCAGGCCGCCCGGGCGATGGCGTGCGAGGACACGGGCGCGGTGAGCAGCAGGAAGACGCACACCAGCAGGGCGCGGGATACCAGCCGTACCTCTCCCGTGCCCAGGGTCGCCAGCAGGATGGCCGCGACGCCCGGCAACACCGCCTGCCCGGCGGCGTGCAGGCGAAACAGGACGTGCGGCAGCCGGAGGATGCCCAGCACCGACAGCGTGAGGACCAGGGTGCCTCCCAGCACGAGGACGTCCGCGAGCCACTTCACGAGAAGGCTCCCTTCTGCCCGCGCAGGTAGCGCACCGCCACCACCGTCTGGACGAAGGCGATGAGCGCCAGCACCAGCGCCGCGTCCAGGTAGCCCTCGCTGCGCCGGTACGCGGCGAACAGGCCCAGCACCGCCACCAGCACCAGGGTGAGCGTGTCCAGCGCGAGGATGACGTCCACCGCCTCGCGACGGCGTACGGCCACCCCGACCAGTACGCCCAGCAGCCCCGTCAGCCATATCAAGCAGCTGTAGAACACCGCGTCGTGCATGCGTGCACCCTCCTGCTCAGGGGAAGACGGCCCGTTGGTAGCGCCGGTAGAAGTCGTCCAGCTCGCGGCGCAGGGCGTCCGGATCCGTCGCGTCCACCACGTGGAAGCGCATCACCCGGCGCTCCCAGTCCACCTCCAGCAACACCGAGCCGGGCGACAGCGTGGCCACCATCGCGGTCACGTGGACGCCCAGCTCCGAGCGCTCACCCACCGGTACCTCCACCTCTCCATCGCGGTCCACCGGCCGCAGCCCCAGCGTCAGCAGCGCCACCCGCGCGCTGCCCACCAGCGTCTGGCCGAGCGCCGCCGCGAGGAAGCGAGGGAAGTGCATCATCCGCCGCATCACGCCTACCGCCGCCTCGGGAGGCCCGCCCCCGTGCTCTGGCCGGAAGAGCCAGCGCAGCCCCAGGGCCAGCAGCGCGCCCATGGCCAGATCCGCCGGCCGCACGCTGCCCACCATGAGCGCGTATACGCCCGTGAGGAGCAGCAACGGCAGCAGGTGCCGGCTCACCGCGCCCCTCCCAGGCCCGAGGCCGCCAGCTCGCTGGCGCGCAGCAGCGGCTCCGGCCACGCCCCGGCCGCCACCACCGTCAGCGCCAACACCAGCACCCACACCCCGGTCGCCCACCGGTGCCGTGCCTCCTCCCCCGGTTCGTGCTGCCAGGTCCGGAAGAGCGCCAGGAGTGACAGTGCGCTGGAGAGCACCACCAGGCCCGCCAGCACCGCCTGCCCCGTGCCCAGCGCCGCGCGGAGCAGCGCCGCCTTGGCCACGAAGCCCGCCGACAAGGGCACTCCCGCGGTGCTGAAGGCCGCCACCGCGAAGGCCGCGCGCGAGGGCCGCCCCTCCTCACCCAGCGCGAGGAAGAGGGCCGCCTTGTCCACCGAGCCCACCAGCGCCAGCGCCACCGCCGCCGCCAGCCCCCGCGCTCCTCCCACCCCCAGGGCCACCAGCAGCAAGCCCGCCTGCGCGATGGAGGCATAGGCGAGCACCTCCCGCGCGTCCCTGCGTGACAGCGCCAGCAGCGAGCCGTAGACGATGCTCACCCCTCCCAGCACCGCCAGCACTTCCTTCCCGTACTCCAACATGGGCGGCAGCACGTCCCCGCCGAAGCGCAGCAGCCCGTAGCTGCCCAGGTTCGCCAGCGCGCCGGCCAGGAGCGCCGCCACCGTGGGCCCCGTGTCCCGGTACACGGCCGGCGCCCAGAAATGGAAGGGGAAGAGCCCCACCTTCACACCCAGTGCCGACAGCAGCAGCGCCCCCGGCACGTCCAACGGGCGCGCGCCCTCCGTCCGTGTCCACTCCGACACGCCCCCCATGTCCAGCGTGCCCGTCAGCTGGTACAGCATCACCACCGCGCTCAGGAAGAGCACCGAGCCCACCAGGTTCACCATCACGAAGGTGAAGGCCGCGCGTACGTGCGCTGGATCCCCGCCGTAGCTGGCCAGCGCGAAGGCCGCCGTCATGGAGAGCTCGAAGAAGACGTAGAAGTTGAAGGCATCCCCGGTGAGGAAGGCCCCGTTCAACCCCGCGGCCAGGAAGAGCACGAGCGCCGGGAAGGTGCGCGTGCGCACGCCCCGGAGCAGCTCGAAGACGAGCGCGGCCAGCAGCACCGCCACGGACACCCCGCAGAACACCGCGGAGAGCATGTCCGCCCTCATCCGGATGCCCACGCCCACGGGCCACTTCCCGGTGACGAACTCCGGCGGGTGCGCCGAGGCCGCCTCCGGCACCAGCGCCGCGCAGGCGGCCAGCACCCCCGCGAGCCCCACCGCCGCCGTCCAGCCCACTCCCGGCCTCCGGCCGTCCAGGAAGGCGAGTACCCCCGCCAGCACCCACGGCCCCCCCAGCACGACGAGCATCAGGCTCATGCTTCCCCCGGGCCCCGGGCGCGCTCGGCTTCCCGCTCCGCGCGCGCCAGCGCCTCCAGACGCAGCGAGCGGTGGGTGTGCTGCGCCCGGTGCACGAGCGAGAGCAGCAGCGCCGACACGGCGAAGCTGATGACGATGGCGGTGAGGGCCAGCGCCTGCAGCACCGGATCCGTCACGGGCTGGTCCGCGCTCGCGTGGATGGCCTCGCCCCGCTCCCGGAAGCCCGCGGCCAGGGTGAAGAGGATGGAGGCGTTGGAGATGAGCAGCGTGCCGGCGGCCATGCGTACCAGCTCGCGCTCCAGCACCAGCAACACCCCGCAGCCGAAGAGCAGCCCCACGGTGAGGGCGAGCGCGGCGATCATGACGCGTCCTCCTCTTCCGGCACCGCCGCGATGATGCCGTCGATGGTGGCCACGATGAAACCGAAGACGAGCAGGAAGATGCCCACGTCGAAGAGGGCCGCGGTGTGCAACTCCAGTGCGCCCAGGTGCACCACGTGCTCTCCGGGGCGGGGGAAGTGGGTGACCGGGGGGTAGCCCGCCAGCACGGGCCCGAAGGCCACCGCCAGCACCACCATCAACCCCGCGGGGACCAGCGCCGCCGCGTGCCGTACCGGCCACGGACGCCGCGCCTCCTCCCTGCCGAGCACCACGTATTGCAACAGCACCGCGAGGGCCGCCAGCACCCCCGCGCTGAAGCCTCCCCCCGCCTCCGCGTAGCCCCGCACCCACAAGGCCGCGGCGACGACGAGCGCCGGTTGCAGCAACACCCGGGCGATGAGCGGGACGAAGGAGTGCATGTCGCTAGTCCTTTCGCAGCAGGCGCGTGAGCCCCAGCAGTGCCACCACCACCACGCTCACTTCCCCGACCGTGTCCAGCCCCCGCATGTCGCTCAGCACGGCCGTGACGGCATCCTCCGCGTGCGCCGCCTCCGCGGCCCGCAGCTCCACCTCGCCCAGGCGCTCCTCGCGCGTGTGACTGAGCGCGTTCCAGCTCAGCAACGCCGCGCTCCCCCCCGCGACCAATGCCGACAGCAGGTCCCGGCGGCGGGGGCGCAGGGCCTCGGCCTGGGCGCGCTCGAGGCGCTCGCGCGGCAGCAGCCTCAGCAGTGCCGCGAAGAGCAGCGTGAAGGTGGTTTCCACCAGCAGCGCGGTGAGGGCCACGTCCGGCGCGGCGGCGAAGGTGAAGGCGAGCGCGAGGCTGAAGCCCACGCACGACAGCAGCAACACCAGGGACAGGTGGCCGCGGGCCCGCAGCGTGGCGAGCGCGGCTCCCGCGGCGAAGGCCAGCACCAGCAGCAGCGGCACGTCTCCCCAGCCCACGGGCCCGAACGCGAAGCGGCCGCTCACGGGGTGGGCCCACAGCGCCAGCAGGCCCAGCAGCCCCGCCGGCACCAGCACCGCCGCCACGCGGTCGCGCAGATCCCTCACTTCCAGCCGGTGCAGCGCGGAGGAGAGCCAGTCCACTCCCGCCAGCGCCCCGGCATACCCGCGCGCCGGGCCCCATCGTCCGGCCACCTCCATGGCGCGCCCCAGCGGCGCCTCCCACGTGCGCCGGGTGGCCAGCAGCAGCCCGCCCAGGGCCCATGCCGCCAGCGCCAGGAGGTTCTCCGTCCGCGCGTCCAGGTGGTACGCCAGGGACAGCTCCACCGGGTGGCCCACCATCTCCGCGCCCGCCGCCCGCGCGACGTGCTCGAAGGGAGCCGGCCATACGCCGCCCAGGAGCACCGCCGCGGCCAGCACCCCCACCGGTAGGGTGAGCAGCCGGGACGCCCGGTGGACGGGCCCGGGGCGCTTCGTTCCGGCGAAGAGGTCCCACCAGAAGCGGCCGCTATAGGCCAGCGTCAGCCCCGCCCCGAGCGTCCCCGCCACCTTCAACGCCGGCCCCTGCTTGGACAGGGCGTGGAAGAAGACCTCGTCCTTGAAGAAGCCCAGGGTCAGCGGCAGTCCGGCCAGCCCCGCCGCCGCCAACGCGCTGCCCACCGCCAGCCCCGGCAACGCGCGGCCCAGGCCGCCCAGCTCCGAGAGGCGCTCGCGGCCGGTGAGCTGGATGACGGCGCCCGCGGTGAGGAAGAGCGCGGCCTTGCACAGGCCATGGGCCAGCACGTACAGCGGCGCGCCCTCCGCCCCCAGCGCCACCATCACCACCACGTAGCCGTACTGGGCGATGGTGGAGTACGCGAGCACCTCCTTGAGCACGTCCCGGGTGAGCGCCAGCAGGCTGCCGGCGGCCATGGAGGCCAGGCCCACGCCCAGCAGCACCGCTCGCACCTCGGGCGCCTTCTCCAGCAGCGGGTGCAGGCGCTGGAGGAGGAAGACGCCCGCGGCCACCATCGCCGCCGAATGCAGGTACGCGGACACGGGCGTGGGCGCGGCCATGGCGCGCGGCAGCCAGAAGTGGAAGGGCACCTGGGCGCTCTTGCCCAGCGCGGCCACCGCCAGGCATGCCATCGCCACCGTCGTCACCGGGCCCGGCTCCGCGCGCGCCAGCACCTCCGGCAGGGAGAAGCTGCCGTGCGCGTTGGCCAGCAGCAGCACGCCCACGAGGAAGAAGACGGAGGTGGTTCCCGTGACGACGAGCGCGGTGAGCGCCGCCTCCCGTGCCCGCGCTTCCCGCCGATCGAAGCCGATGAGGAGGTAGGAGGTCAGGGTGGTGAGATCCAACGCCACGAAGAGCAGCAGGATGTCCCGTGCCATCACCAGCAGCACCATGGATGCCATGAAGGAGAGCATCAGCACGAGGAAGCGCACCTCCTCGCGCTCCGGCCGGTGCTGCTCCTCCAGGTGGTGGGGGATATAGGCGCGTGAGTAGAGGGCGACGAGGCCGCCCACCCCCAGCGCGAGCGCGCCGTAGAGGACGGAGAGCCCATCCCGGGACAGCTCCAGGTTCACGCCCCAGGTGGGGGCCCACGGCACGGAGATGCTCGCCGGGCCCTGGGCCGCTCCCCAGAACAGCGCGGCCAGGGCCGCGGCCGCGCCCGTCACCCCCACCCACGCCGCCGCGGCCGGACGCCAGGCCCCGGCCACCAGGGCGAGCGGCACGCACAGCACGGCGAGGAGGAGCGGGAGGGTCATCAGCATGCGCGGTCCAATGCGGCGGATGCACACGCTATGGGTCATGCCCGGACGGTTCCCGCGAAACTCCCTGGAGCCCGAGGCAGACGTCGGACTTCGGTCACTCAGGTGTCCACACGCGTGAGCTGGTGGACGGATGCGGCGGATGTATCAGATGAATCAGCCGAGCCACTGGAAGGCCCGGCGGAGCTCCTCCGTGCCCCGCTCCAGGTAGCAGCGCCCGTGGGCGAGCACGATGCGCTCGGGCTGCCACGCGAGCATCCGCCGCAAGCAGGCCCGCGCCTCGTCCTTGCGTCCCAGGAAGGTCAGCCGCAAGTCCACGGGCGCCTTCCCATCCGGGTGCAGATTGCCGGCGAGCCGCAGGAGCCAGCGGAGTCCGGGGCGGACGTGGTCCGCCTCGAAGTTCTCGATGAGGTCGGCGAGCAGGAGGGTGCGGCTGGCCCGGTGCAGGAAGACCACCTCCTCCATGAAGCGGCTGCCGCGGAAGACGAGCTGCTCGAGCTCCGCCCTCCAGTCCGGCGGGGGCGCATCGCCGAGCTCGGCATCGAAGCTCACGGCGATGCCCTGGCTCGCGGCGCGCTCGCGCACGCCCGGCGAGGCCCAGGCCCTCGCCTCCGGGTACGCCGCCTTCCACGCGGCGATGTGGGCGTAGTGAATCTTGTTCGGCGAGACGAGATGGGCGACCCGGCCCAGTGCCTCCACGCGCCGCCGGAGCGGCTCGGACAGGGCGGTGGGCGAGTGCAACCACAGGTCTCCGTTCGCCAGCCGGACAATCGTCATGCGGGTGGGGAAGGGGAGGCGCGTGCCGACGAAGGTCATCCGGACCACCGGACCGTCGACGAGCCATACGTTCTCGGCCAGGGGCTTGGGAACATCGAGTGGCGTGTACAGGCGGATGGGTTCTTCCCATTCCTCCTGGGAGGAGGCGGGACTGGGCGCGGGGCTGTCTTCGAGCGCGGACATGGCGGGTCTCGGAGTATGGCAGCGCCCCGCCCGCGCACCATCGGGCAGACGAGGCGCCTCGCTGTTCCTCACGGCGCGGGGCGTTGCTGCTCGATGACCCGGACCACGCGCGCCGTCGCTCCATCCTCGGGGTCCACCACGAAGGAGACCCGTACCGCCGTGCCCTCGCCCAGCTGCGTTGGCTGTACCGGCTCCCCGTTCCACAACATGCACGTCCGCGGATCGGCATGCAGGTCCATCCGCCGCCCCGTACGGTCCTCCAGGGTCAGCAGATCCTTCGAGACGTGACGCACCGTGCCCGTCACCACGGAGGAGGGCTCGGGCGTGTCCAGGGCCCGAGCGCAGCCCCTCCACTCCTGGGGAATCCCCGCCTGGCCGGAGCCGCCCTGGCCGGACTGCTCCTGCTCGCCTCCAGGGACTTCCACCCGCCGCTCCCCGGGCCAGGTCTGTACGCCCACGTCGTTCGCGATGGCCTCGTACTGCTCGCGCTGCTGGCTCTCCAGCCTCTGCAACTCGCCCATGTCCGCTCCCGGCTCGGGCGAGAGGCCGCCCCGGCCGTCAGGCCCTCGCCCCTCCACCCCCGTCGCCAACGGGACCGGCTCGTCCCGACAGGCCGTGCTTCCCAGGCCCCACACCATCAGCCCCGCCAACACGATTCGCTTCATGAGTCCTTGCCCCCTTGCGTGGTTTTTCCTCCAAACGGTGCGCAGGGGCGGCTCCGGCGAGAACCCGTCCTCCCTTGTTCCTCCCCCTGGCGCCCGTCGGCGCACGGGAGCCGCCGGGTGGGTCGGACCTGCTTCAGCCTGGCGAGCGCGTGGAGTCCTTCGGCCAGGGCCTCCACGGAACCGATCGCTCCAGAAGGCAGTCGCCCCCCCTTCCGGGCACCAGGCCGGCGGGCGCCGCGCGTCTTCCGTGGATGCCGCCCAATTCCTGTCGTTGTTGATGGCACCCACCTGTGGACGTTCAAACGAACGGCGCGGGGGGGGCCGTATCGCCCTCCCCCGCGCCGGGGACTTCGAGCTCCGATCCGGGCGGCTACCGGGTGATGGTCAGCGCGGCGTCGTCGATGAAGAAGCTGGTGGCCAGAGACGAGTCCTCGGTGCCGTAGAAGTAGATGCGAACCGTCTTGCCCGCGTAGGCCTTCAGGTCGAACGACTTCTGCACGTAGCCCGTCTTGTTCAGGTTGCTGTAGCTGGCCAGCGTCGCCAGGACCGAGTTGGAGGTGTTGCGCACCGTCACCGTGAACTTGTCGTAGGCCTTGGTGGTGGTGGTCTCGGCGGTGTCGATGCGCAGCCAGAAGCTCAGCGAGGCACTGCAGGCTCCCGAGGGGATGGTGACGTCCTGGTAGGAGTAGTCGGTGTTGGAGGAGGCGTAGCCGTTGTGCCAGGCCGAGTAGCTGCCCGTGCGCGAGTTGGTGGTGGTGCCGATGACGCCTGAGTCGGCCACCCAGCTCACGTTGCCGCTCTCGAAGCCCGGGTTGAGCAGGAGCTGCTCGGAGATGGAGCAGCTGCCCGTGCTGTTGCTCACGTTCACGGACACCGCGGAGGAGGTGGCCACGTTGCCGGCCGCGTCATAGGCCTTCGTGGTCAGCGAGTAGGTGCCGTCGGCCACCGTGGTGGTGTTCCAGTCGAGGCCGTAGGGCGAGCTGGTGTCGGTGCCGAGCAGGCTGGAGCCGGCGTAGAACTCCACCTTGCTCACGCCCACGTTGTCGCTGGCGCTGGCGCTGATGGTGGTGGTGCCGCTCACCGTGGAGCCGCTGGTGGGCGAGGAGATGGACGTGGTGGGCGCCGTGGTGTCATCGCCGCCTCCGCCTCCGCAGGAGATGAAGGAGCTGTAGAGCAGCAGGTTGGGTGAGCCGCTGCCGATGCTGGTGAGCACGCCGCTGGTGGCGTTGCCCTCCAGCGCCGCCTCCACCTGCGAGGGCGTGGCGCCCGGGTTGCACTGCAGGTAGAGCGCCGCGACGCCGGCCACGTGCGGGCTGGCCATCGAGGTGCCGCTGATGGTGTTGGTGGCCGTGTCGCTGGTGTACCAGGCCGAGGTGATGCTCGAGCCCGGCGCGAAGATGTCCACGCACGAGCCGAAGTTGGAGAACGACGAGCGGGAGTCGTTGCTGGCCGTGGAGCCCACGGTGAGGGCCGCGGCGGCGCGGGCCGGCGAGTAGTTGCACGCGTCCTTGTTGTCGTTGCCCGCCGCGACGGCGTAGACGACGCCGGCGTTGACGGAGTTGGTGACCGCGTTGTCCAGCGTGCTGGAGGCCCCGCCCCCCAGGCTCATGTTGGCCACGGCCGGCTTGACGTGGTTGGCCGTTACCCAGTCCACGCCGGCGATCACGCCCGCGTTGGTGCCCGAGCCGTTGCAGTCCAGCACGCGCACCGGGTGCACGGTGGCCTTCTTCGCGATGCCGTAGGTGGTGCCCGCCGTGGAGCCCGCCACGTGGGTACCGTGGCCGTTGCAGTCATTGGCGGTGCCGCCGGAGGTGACGGCGTCATAGCCGTTGCCCATGCGGCCGGTGAATTCCGTGTGCGTCAGCTTCACGCCCGTGTCGACGATATACGCGTGCACCCCGGTGCCGTCCGCGTTGTAGCTGTAGGTGCTGTTCAACGGCAGGGCGCGCTGGTCCGTCCGATCGATGCCCCAGGTCGCGTTGGACTGCGACGCCGACGCCTGCACGAACCCGTCCTCCTCCACGTACGCCACGCGCGGATCCTCCAGCAACCGCTGCAGGCGCGCCGCGGGCAGGCGCACCGCGAAGCCCTTGAGCGCCGCCGAGTAGGTGTGCAGCACCTGGCCGCCGTGGGCGCTGGCCATCTCCTGGGCGATGGCCGCGGGACCCCGCCGCGCCACGTCCTTCTGGGTGTCGTGGAAGACCACGATGTACTGGTCCGGCACCGCGTTCGGGCTGCGCAGGAGCTGGGCCAGCTGGCCCACGTCCTTGGACTCGATGACCTGGTCCTGCTCGGCCATCGGTTCGCCGCAGGCGCTCAGGCCCAGCACGGAGCAGGTGAACAGCGTCTGGGTCAGCTTCAGCTTCATGGAGACCTCCAGAGGGGGGGAATCGCGGACCAGAAGTCGGCGAAAGCACGCTTATTCGGTGCAATTATCCATCCTGGATGAAATCGTCAGAATGGGCAATATCAATTTATTGGAATTCGATAGAATTCATGGGGGCCCGGTCGAGCGACACCTGGAGGGTGGAGAGGGCT
The DNA here is from genome assembly GCF_016859125.1 of Archangium violaceum. Taxonomy (NCBI): domain Bacteria; kingdom Pseudomonadati; phylum Myxococcota; class Myxococcia; order Myxococcales; family Archangiaceae; genus Archangium; species Archangium violaceum. The sequence continues at coordinate 8,942,480 of NZ_CP069338.1, forward strand.
TCGCGCTCTCAAAGGAGCGAAGCCGCGTATTGCAGGCTCAGGGAGCCCACCATCGTCGCGTACGACAGTGTGGGCATGCTGGAGCGCACCCGGATCGCCGAGAGCTCGGCGCGCACCATCCAGCGCGTGGCCAGGTCCACTTCCAGGGCACCGAAGCCATCGAGCTGTGTATCCGAGCGCTCCGGTGCGTTGCCGTACTCACGCCAGGACCAGCGGCCCTCGAGTGAGATCCGTACCGACGTTCCCAGGGGCAGGTAGAGCCCGGCCTGGGGCCCATGCTCGACGTAGGCCAGCTCGGGAGCGGCCGGGGCGGTGAGCCCGGCCCCGTAGCCCCCCCGTGCGATGAGCTTGCCTCCCAGCACGTGGGTGAGCCGCAGCGCCGCCGCATGGCGCATGCCCGAGTAGCCCGCGCTCGGCTCCGGGTGGAAGGTGTCACGCCGCACGCTGTAGCTCGCGTCGAGCCCCGTGGCTCCGGGCTGCCAGCCCAGCGTTGCGGCCAGCTGATGGCCCGTCAGGAAGAGGCCGCCGCCGAGCATGAGCCCCTCCCAGCCATAGTCCGCTCCAAGGCGAAGGCCGCCGCGCATCAACTGCCAGCCAGCCCCCGCCTGCGCGCCCAGGAGATCGAAGCTGCGCAGCCGCGCCTGGCGCCTGCCCTGCACGCGCGCCCGGGCATAGGGGCCTCGGGTTCCCCATGGACTGGCGATGAGGCTCGCGCTGCCCTGGGCCGCCGCGTCCGACGCGATCGCGGGACGGGGGCTCCCGGGCGCGGTGAGCAGGGGGTTGGTGTCGTAGCCTCCCCCCAGTGCGAGCGCCAGGGACAGCCGCCCCTCACGCCGTGAATGCGTGAGGAGTGTCCGCGCCGCCAGCCCCAGCTCGCCGTCGTCTCGGGAGGCGACCCGGGCAAATGCCTCGGCTGCCTTCGCGGCATGGCCACGGCGCTGGGCCAGCAGGCCCAGGAAGAGCTCGGCCGAGGGCGCCAACTCCGCGTCATCGCGCGCGGCCTCCAACAGCCGCCGCGCCTCGTCGTCCTCCTCCAACTCGTAGAGGCAGATGCCCTCCAGCAGATGCGTGGCCGCTCCCAGTTCCTGGGCAGCGGGCAGGCGCAGCAGTGTGAGCGCCTCGCGCCAGTCTCCCGCGTCCATGTGCACCGAGGCGCGGGTGATGAGCGCCTCGGCCTGCTCCTCGCACGCTTGCGTCCTGGAAGAGGTGTCGCCCGGGGCCGGGCAGGGGACCACCGTGAGCAGTGCGGCGAGAAGCGTGAGCATGGGGCGCCCCGAGCAAAAGGAAACCGGATGAGGGAGACAAAGCGGTTGGCCACGAGGCCTCATCCCACCCTTCTCCTGGAGGGGAGAGGGATCTGCCACGTCGTGGCGGGCCAGTGGCCAACCGTCATGTCAGGGAACTACCGCGCGCCGGTCGTTGGCGGCTTGGTGGGCGCGGGCGGCGTGGTAGGCGCGGGCGGCGTGGTGGGCGCGGTCGGCATGGTGGGCGCGGGCGCCGGGGTGCTCGGAGGCGTCGGCATGGTGCCCGGGGCGCCGGGGATGGCGCCCGGAGCGCTGGGGGGGGCGCCCGGAGCGCTGGGGGACACGCCGCCCGAGGCCGCGCTGGCGCGCGACAGGCCCTCGGCGGCCGCGCTGTTGGCCTGCTCGCGGCTGGCCGCGCGCGCCGCCGTCTGCCTCGCGGTGCGCTGGACCTCGCGCGAGGCGACCTTCTCGGCCTGCTCGGCGCCCTGCTTGCGCGCCTGTTGCGCCGCCGCGCGCTGGGCCGCGCCTTTCTTTCCGAAGGCCGTCTCGGTCGCCGCCTGTCGCGCCGCGTCCGAGGCCTGCTCGGGCAGCGTGGGCATCCGGGCGGCGGCGGCGGCCTTCTTCTCCTCGGACGGATTCGAGGGGGCATCGGCCTGCTGCGCCAGGGCAGGCGCGGAGAAGAGGAGCGTGGTGACGACGAGAGTGCGCAGCTTCATGGGGGACGGCCTTTCTGCCGCAAGGGGCGGCAGCTGAGGACCAGAGCAACCCCAATGCCAATACATGCTCCCTCGAAGGCCCACGGATCATGCGCCGCGCCCTGTACCCGCTGGTTCAACTCACGTCCGGCCTGGTACAGGCGCACCTTGGCGCCAGGCTCCATCCCTCGGCCCTCGAGCGCCCCGGCTGACAGTCTTCCCGAGGGAGGGCTTCGCGTGGCGAGGAGGGGGGCGGCCAGCTCTCTCAATGGTGGCGGAGCCGAAGCCGGAAGAGGCGGGCCCACCGCCAGAGGCAGGGGCGAGGGTGGTGCCGAAGAAGGAGCGGATGCCGCGATGGATGGGGAGCCTCCCACGAGGGCGCCTTCGTGCCCGTCATCGGTGGGCCAGGTCGGACGCACTCACGATCCTGGTCGGACTCACGGCCGCGCTCGTCGTGGGCGCGGGGCCGGGAGCAGCCGGAGACACCGGGGGAGGGCTCCGGCCGATGGTTCGGGGTTGCCGTCAGCCCGGGAGGGCTGGGGCGGGAACTACCAGTTGCCGACGTAGAGCCGGGCGAAGCCGTACGTCTTGGTGGTGCCCGAGGTGTTGCTCTTCACCGCGTTCTGGGCCGTGGTGGCGGAGGCGGAGGGGTTGTTGGCCAGGTAGAGCGCCAGCGCACCGGCCACGTGCGGCGAGGCCATCGAGGTGCCGCTCATGGTGGTGGTGCCGCCGCCCTTCTTGGTGGAGAGGATGCTCACGCCCGGGGCCGACAGGTCCACCAGCGAGCCGTAGTTGGTCCACGAGGCGTCGTTGTTGGTGGAGTCATACGCCGCCACGGTGAGGACGGAGGGCTCGCTCGCGGGCGAGTGGTTCGCCGCATCGTCGCCGTCGTTGCCCGCGGCCACCGCCACCGCCACGTTGTTGTTCACCATGTTCGCCGCGGCGTCGTTGATGGACTGGTTGTAGCCGCCGCCCAGCGACATGTTGGCGACCTTGTTCTTCGCCGAGTGGCCGGCCACGAAGTCCATGCCGGAGATGACGCCGGACCAGGAGCCGGAGCCCGAGCAGCTGAGCACCTTCACGCCGTACTGTGCCACGCCGGGGGCCACGCCCACCACGTCGCTGGCGTTGTCCTTGGCGCCCACCGTGCCCGCCACGTGCGTGCCGTGGCCGTTGCAGTCGGTGTTCGGGCCACCGGCGTAGTTCACATGGCCAATCACGTTGAGGTCCGTGTGGCTGGCGTCGATGCCCGTGTCGATGATGAAGACTGTCGGGCCGGTGGTGGTGCCGGAGCCGTTGCCCGCCAGGGTGGAGTTGGTGGTGGAGCCGATGTTGCTGATGCCCCACGGAGTGGTCTGGTTGGCGTACACCACGCCGTCCGCCTCGACACGCAGCACGCTGCTGTCCTTCTGCAGCTTGTTCACCAGCGCCTCGGGGATGTAGCCCGCGAAGCCGTTGAGCGCGTTGCTGTAGACGAAGCTGGGCGCCAGGCCCAGGGCCTTGGCGAACCCCTTGGGCTCCACTCCCTCCTTCAAGGTCACGATGTAGTGGCCCGGGATCTTCCCGTTCTCATCAGCCGTCAGGGCCAGGATGCCCACGTCAATCTCCTGGGCCTGCTCCTCCACATCCGTCTCGGCACCGTTACAAGCGGCGAGGCTCAGAGTGGCCAGGGATACAACGAGTTTTTTCATGTGGACGTCTCCAGGGGTACAGCAGGGGGGACGCCGCTACAGTACGGATAAGTATTTTTACCTTCAATGTTGACAAAGGTGATTTTTAACGAATTTCGAGAAATCGGGAAAGTGCCTGTAAGGCACCACAACTCGAAGAAACAGGGAGCCCGTCCGCGAGGTGCCCGAACTCCGACTGTCCCTGTTGGTACACCCCATTGTCCGTATTCGTACGATTTGAGAATCAATGAACCCTGTGGCCCTGGGTAGGGGCAGCAGCGTCGTGTGCATGACAATTGCTTGAGCCTCGGGGTTGTGCCCCCTCCGCCCCCGAGGTGTCCAAATGCGTCTGTCCGTCCTGTACCTGGTCGTCCTGGGATTCACGTTCGAATCCCGGGCCCAGGTCTCTCCCTCTGAAACTCCCACCCCCTCCATTCAGGGGAGAAAAAAGGCAACCGCCCGCGCTGGGACGAAGGTCGGCAAGAAGGCTGGAAAGAAGACCGGCAAGAAGGCTGGAAAGAAGATGCGGGGAGCAAAGACTCCGCCGGCCCCGGAGGCACTGGAAGCCGAGGCGTTCGAGCCGGCCCCGCTGGCCGCCCAGCCGCCCGCGCCCGTTTCCCCCGCACCGGCTCCGGGCAGTGAACTGCTGGCTCCGCTCGTGGCCGAGCCGGCTCCGGCCCCCGAGCCGGCCGAGGCTCCGGCGGCGGTTGAGGCTCCGGCGGTGGCCGAGGCTCCGGCGGTGGCCGAGGCTCCGGCGGTGGCCGAGGCTCCGGCGGTGGCGGGGCCACGTTTCTTCGTCCTCCCCAAGGTGGGCGCGGTCTTCCCGCAGGTGCTCAGCCCGCTGGCCACCGCGCCGGTGGGGGCGCTGGAGGTGGGGTTCCTCCCGGCACTGGGCCAGCGGTTGGGGGTGGCGGTGGAGGTGGCCTACGGACAGCCCTCGCACACCCGGACCGTGCAGGATCCGCGGCTGTCGGCTCCGGCGACGTACACCCTTCAGGAGCGCACGCTCGGCCTCTTCGCCGGACCCAGGTTCTTCCTCTTCCCCCTCTCCGCGCCGCTGGTGCCCTACGGGGGGTTGGGGATACGGGCGCAGTTCCTGTCGAGCGAGCTGGCCGGGGGCGCTGGGAGCGCGGACTTCGGCGCGCACACCGAGACGGGCCTCCACGTGGCCTTCGCCGGGCAGCTCGGCGCGGGCCTGCGGCTGGGGCCCGGCCATGCGGTGCTGGAGGCGCAGTTCGTCTCCTCGCCCATCCAGCACCTCGTCACGGGCGACGTGAACATCGGCGACGTGGCCACACGCGCCGGCTACCTCCTGTCCTTCTGAATTCCGCGGAGAACCAACGAACCATGTCCTCTCCCTCGTTGCGCCGCGTCTTCGCGGCCCTTCTCTTCCTGTGTATCGCCGGGTGCGAGCGCAAGCTCTCGGGCCCGGCCCCCGCGCTCTCCGCCGTGGCGCCCCTGGCCGTCTGTGGCGAGCAGCTCACCACCGAGGTGGTGCTCTCCGGCGACAGCCTGTCGCCCCTGGTGAGCGATGGCCTCACCGGCGAAGCCCGGGTGAACCTGCCCCAACTGACGCTGGTGCAGGCGCGGTCCATCTCCGGCGAGGCCGGCACGGGCGCCCAGGTGGCGCTACCAGACGATGCCGCCAATCCCTCCTCCGGCCGGGTGCGCTGGAGCAGTGACGGGGAGATGCGCTTCGACATCTTCCCGGAGCTGGGAGTGGCGCCGGGCCTCTACACCGTGCGCGCGGAGAACCGCAACGGCCAGTCGGTGGAGCTGGCCGAGTCCCTGCTGGTGGTGCCGCGGCCCTCCCTCACCGAGGTGCGGCCGGACCTGGTCTGCTCGGACCAGGGGAACACCGTCACCCTCACGGGTGACTTCTTCATCCGCTCGGCGAGCGCGACGCCCACGGTGACGTTCGACGGCATGGCCTTCGCGCCGGCGTCGATGGCGGACTGCCGCGCGCTGCCAGGCAAGGCGGGCCTGGAGGCCTGCCGCGCCCTCACCGTGAGCCTGCCGGCCAAGAGCCTCGAGCCGCGCGGCCACCAGGTGAAGGTGACCAACCCGGCCACCGTCGCGTGCGGCAGCACCGAGTCCGTCACCTTCACCCTGGTGCCCGAGCCCACGCTGGCGAAGGTGGAAGCGGACCTGGTGTGCACGGCGCAGGGGGAGAACACCCTCACCGTCACGGGGACGGGCTTCATCACCGTGGACGCGGCCACCCCCACCCTCATCCTGGGCACCCTGGAGTTGCCGACGGTGGCCTCCGACTGCACCGGCGTGAGCGGCCCCAGGGAGACGGTGACGAGCTGCACCACCCTCACCGCGGTGCTTCCGCCGGACGGCCTGTCGCCCGGCACGTATGACGTGCGGGTGAAGAACCCGGTCCCGGCCGACTGCGCCACCTCGCAGCCGGTGAAGTTCACCGTGGTGCCGCCGCCGAGCGTGGCCGCGGTGGAGCCGGACCTGGCCTGCGCGGCCGAGGGCGGTGTGCTGGTGGCGGTGAAGGGCTCGGGCTTCCTCACGGTGGATGGGCGCCTGCCCTCGGTGAAGCTGGGCTCGCTCTCGCTCACCCCCACCCCCGCGGACTGTACGCCGGTGGAGGGCCCCACCGAGACGGTGCACACGTGCGGCACGCTCAACGTCACCGTGCCGCAGGGCACGGACGTGGGCACGCTGCCGGTGTCCGTCCTCAACCCGGCTCCAGCCGCCTGCTCCTCCTCCGAGTCGGTGAACTTCGTCAGCGTTCCGCCGCCGGCCATCTCCGCGGTGACCCCGGACGTGACATGCGCCGAGGAGTCCAGCGTGGACCTCATGGTGGAGGGCTCGAACTTCCTCACGGTGAACGGGACGTTGCCCGTGGTGAAGGTGGGCTCGCTCACGTTGGATGCGCCGGTGGTCTCCAACTGCACGCCGGTGATGGGAGCGCTCGAGGCTGTCACCTCCTGCTCCTCTTTGAAGGTGACGGTGCCCAGGGCGGCGGCCAGCGGCGAGCTGGCGGTGACGGTGAGCAATCCCGCGCCCGCCGGCTGTACCAGCACCTCGCGCCAGGTGTACCTCGCGCCCGCGCCGGTGCTGATCGCGGCGACGCCGCCCGGCATCTGCAAGGCAGCCACCACGGAGCAGACCATCACCCTGAAGGGGAGCGGCTTCCTCGGGGTGGGCGGTGCCACGCCTGGGGTGACCATCGGCACCGCGGCGTATACCTCGGCGCTCGTCTCCGGCTCCTGCGAGCCGCTGGCCGGTTACTCCCAGGCACTGGAGCGCTGCTCCGAGCTGACGTTCTCGGTGAGCCCGGGCTCGCTGGCGGAGGGGAGCTCGCTCATCACGGTGCGCAACCCGGCGCCGGCCGCATGCGGCAGCACCCAGGAGGTGCTCTTCAACGTGACGTCCCCGCCCACCCTCACCGGGTCGAGCCCCAACAAGGTGTGCTCGGCGGGCGGCAAGGTGGACCTGGTGGGCAGCCACTTCGTGCCGGGCATGGTGGTGCGCCTGCTGTCACCCACGCCGATGACGGCCACGGGCGTGACGGTGAGCGCGGATGGCAATAGCGCGCAGGCCACCTTCAGCGGCCCTCTGCCCCCGGGGGGCCCGTATGACATCGAGATCGTCACCGCGGCGGGGGGCTGCGAGGCCACGGTGGCGGCGGTCCTGTCGGTGACGGATGGGCCGACGGTGTTCTTCGCGGACCCGCCGGTGGTCTACAACGGCATCACCACCCAGGCCACGCTGTACGCCTCGGGCTTCTCGGCGGAGGGGCTGCAGGTGCAGGTTCGCCCGAGCGGGACGGCCGAGCCCTTCGTCACGGTGCCCTCGCAGTACAACCCGTCCAAGGCCAACCGCATCCTCTTCACGGTGGCCCAGGAGACGCCCGCGGGCAGCTATGACGTGCGCGTGGTGGATGGCGCCACCACCACCTGCCCGGGTGAGCTGACGGCTGCCTTCAAGGTGGTGGACCAGACGACGCTCCGCCTCACCAGCATCCAGCCGCCCTTCGGCTCCACCTTGGAGAACACGGCGGTGGAGCTCTCGGCCGATGCCACGGTGGGCGGGGGGCTACAGGGGCTGCCGCGCTTCTACCTCAACCCGGCGACGGCCGGCGCGGTGGCGGTGCCGCTCGAGTCGGTGGCGGTGAACAGCACCTCGAAGGCCACGGCCGTGGTGCCCTCGGGCCAGTTGGCGGGCTTGTATGATGTCATCGTCGTCAACCCGGATGGCGCGGTGGGCGTGCTCGATGACGCCTACACCATCCTCGCCGACAAGCTGCCGGGCATCGCGACCGTCAATCCGGGCTCGCTCCTCACGGGCCAGTCCGCGGCGGCCTTCGAAGTGAAGGGGGAGAACTTCCGCACTCCCGCGGTGGCGCTGCGGTGCCTGGATGGCAGCACCGGCGCCATCACCACGGTGCCGGCCACCGTTGCCTCCGTCGACACCGCGGGCACGCTCCTCCAGGCCACCGTGGACTCCTCCAGCTTCGCCAACGGGCAGGCCTGTGTGGTGCGGGTGACCAACGCGGACACGAGCTACGCGGAGTACTCGAGCCTGGTCTTCACCAACGCGGCGCAGAAGCTGACGGCGTTCAACTCCGGCCCCGCGCTGGGAACGCCCCGGCGGGCGCCGGTGGCCGCGGGTGGCAGGGCCACCAGTGCCGCCCAGTTCCTCTATGTCCTTGGTGGGGACAATGGCACGGAGGCGGGGGCGTACGCCTCGGTGGAGTCCGCTCCCCTGGACATCTTCGGCCTCCCCAGCGGCTACTTCCCGCAGCCCAACGCCCTGACGGTGCCGCGCACCCGGGCAACCGGTCAGCGGGTGGGTGACTTCCTCTACGTGGCGGGTGGCCGGGACGCCAGCGGGGTGCACACCACCGTGGAGCGCGCCTTCATCCTCAAGCCGAAGGACAAGGTGAACATCACCGACCTGGATGTCGCCATCTCCACGGAGAAGGGCCTGCCCAGGGGGGTGTACTTCTACCGGGTGGCGGCGGTGATGGGCTCGGCGGATGCGTTCAACCCCGACGGGGAGAACCTTCCGTCCGATCCGTTCCCCGTCTCGCTGCCCGCGCTGGAGGGTAGGGGCCTGGTGCTCACCGTTCGCTGGGCCGGCGTCTCCGGTGCCGTGAAGTACCGCGTCTACCGCACCACGGCGGACGCGCGGGCCGGCACGGAGAGGTTGCTCGCGGAGGTGCCGTCGACACAGGCCTGGTTCACCGACGACGGCAGCCTCACCCCCGGAGGGGCCTCGCCGCTGCCCATCGGCGCCACGGGCCGGTGGTCGGTGGTGGCCCACCTCACCGCGGGGCGTGACGGAGCCACCTCCGTCGTGCTGCCGGGTCCGGCCGACACCTCCACGAAGACGGAGGTGCACTACCTCTACGTGCTGGGTGGCAAGGACGAGACCGGCAATCTGCTCGGCTCGTACGATCTGCTCCCCATCACCCTCGACACGGCGACGGGCGCCCACACCCTGGGCACCCTCACCGCTGGCTCCAGCACCTTCACCGCACGCTGGCAGCACGGGGCGTTCGCGGCCCCCCTCTCCACGGGCCAGTACATCTATGTGGCTGGCGGGTTCGTGAAGAGCTCGGCGGGTGAGAGCACGACCTCCACCATCCAGGTGGCGAAGGTGGGGACTGGCGGGGCGCTGGAGGCGTGGGGGAGCCTGGGCTCGATGAACCCCTCACGCGCCGGCTTCGTGGCCATCCAGGCGAACAACACGCTCTTCGCGTTCTGCGGCCAGAACGGCAGCGCCAGCGCGGACAGCACCCAGGCGGTCATCTCCTCCTCGCCTCCCGCACTGGATGCGTGGAGCAACACGAGGGCGCCGATGAGTGTGGCGCGCTACCTCCCGGGCGGCACGCTGCATGGGGCCTTCATCTACGTCGTTGGTGGAAGGAGCGACACCGGCATCACCTCCACCACGGAGCAGATCATCTGGTAGCCGTGAGGTAGTCGTCGCATGAAGGGTCTGGGTCTCCCGAAACGGCTGGCGTGTCCAGCACGGCCGGCCAGCCGTTCGGGAGATGCAGGGACAGCTCGCGCACGAGCTGTCCGCGCACCCAACGGATGCCTCGGCTCCAGGGAGGCAACGGGTCGGGATGCGTGGGCAGCCGCGAGGCCGGGGAGGGGAGGGCGGGCCCGGAGGGGCGCCTCAGGACAGCAGGCGCCAGGGCGCGGGGCGGGACGGCCGGGGCTTCAGCCACCGCAGGCCACCGAGCAGCAGGCCCACGCCCACCACCGTCGCGCGCAGGCCCCAGCGCGCCGGGGGCTTGCCCAGGCCATTCGTCACCCAGCCCCGCTCGGGGTACTCACCCGCGGGGCCCGCGCGCCCGTACGCCTTGGCCATCCGTATCACCTGCGCCATGTGCAGGGCCTTGCGATCCGTGTTCTGGGCAATCTGCTCCCGGCAGCTGAAGCCATCCGCGATGATGAGCGAGTCCCTGGGCGTCTGCCTCACCTTGGGCAGCAGCACGCGCTCACCCACCTTCTGGGAGACCTCGTACTTCTCTCCCTCCTCGAAGCCGAACGAGCCCGCCATGCCACAGCAGCCCGTCTCCGGCATCTGGTAGTCCAGCCCCAGCTTGTCGAGCAGGCCTTCCTCGTCCTGCATCTTGAAGAGCGACTTGTGGTGGCAGTGCCCGTGCACCACCGCCTTCTTCTCCAGGCGCGGAGGCCGCCAGTTCTCCGCGTACTTGCCGAGGAACTCGCTGAAGAGGAACGTCTGCCGCCGCAACTGCCGGGCGAGCCCCCAGTCCGGGAAGAGGTTGCGCAGCTCGTCGCGGAACACGGACACGCAGCTCGGCTCCAGGCCCACGAGCGGCACGCCCTCTTCGATGTACGGCCGGAGCCGCTCGACCGTGCGCCGCAGCATCCACTTCGCCGTGGGCAGCATGCCGAAGTCGTAGAGCGGCCGGCCGCAGCACAGGAATCCCTGGGGCACCACCACCTCGAAGCCCGCGTCCTCCAGCACCTCCAGCGCCGAGGCCGCCGTCTCCGGGAAGAAGTGGTTGTTGAAGGTGTCCGGCCACAGCAGCACCCGCGAGTGGCCCTGGTTGCGCGGCGTCGGCCGCTGCCGTCCCACCCAGCGCTGGAAGGACTCGGGCGCGAAGCGGGGCATGGGCCGCTTCGTGGTGATGCCCCCCAGCTTTTGGAGGATCTCCTTGGAGGGCGAGTGCCGCATGAGGAGGTTCACCAGCCCCGGCGCGATCATGGCCGCCCGCGCCCAGAACATGATGAGGCCCATGGCGTAGGCGGTCCTCGGGCGCAGGTGTCCCTTGTAGTAGTGCGAGAGGAACTCCGCCTTGTACGTGGCCAGGTCCACGTTCACCGGACAGTCCCCCTTGCATCCCTTGCACGACAGGCACAGCTCCAGCGACTCCTTCACGTGCTCGTCGCGCCAGCCCTTCTTGATGACCTGGCCCTGCAACATCTCGAAGAGGATGTGCGCCCGGCCGCGCGTGGTGTGCTTCTCCTCCTTCGTCACCATGTAGCTGGGGCACATGGTGCCGCCGCTGTCCCGCCGGCACTTACCCACGCCCACGCAGCGCTCGGTGGCCCGGTGGAAGAGGCCGTCGTCATCCGGGAACTTGAAGTGCGTCCGGGGCTTCCACGTCCGCTCATTGTAGTCCCGGCCCAGGCGCAGCTCGTGGTCGATGGGGTGGGCATCCACCACCTTGCCCGGGTTCATCTTCCCCCGTGGATCCCAGATGCTCTTGAACTCGCGGAAGGCGCGCACCAGCTCCGGGCCGAACATGCGCGGGAGGAACTCGCCGCGTGCCTGCCCGTCCCCATGCTCGCCCGACATCGAGCCCCCCATGGACACGCACAGGTCCACCGCCTCGTTGATGAAGGCGCGGTACTTCTGGATGCCCCTGGCGGAGGTGAGGTCGAAGTCGATGCGCGTGTGCACGCACGCCTGGCCGAAGTGGCCGTAGAGCGAGGCGTCATAGCCATATTTGTCGTACAGCTTGCTCAGGCCGCGAAGGTAGCTCCCCAGCCTCTCCGGAGGCACCGCCGAGTCCTCCCATCCGGGCCAGGCGTCCGGCTTGCCGGGCACGCGAGCGGTGGCGCCCAGGCCCGACTCGCGGATCTTCCACACGTGTTCGATGTCTTCCATGTCCGAGTACAGCCGCATGTCCTCCAGCGGCTGCCGGCTCTTGCGCAGCTCGGCCATTACCTCGCGCGCCCGCTCGATGGCCTCCTCCTTCGTGTTCCCGCCGAACTCGAGCATGAGGTAGCCCTGGCCCTCCGGCAGCAGATGGAGGAACTCCGCGTGCGAGCTCTTGGGGCGGATGGAACGGTGCTCGCTCGTGTGGCCCTTCACGACGACGTTGTTGATGAGCTTGTGATCCAACCCCTCCAGCGCGAGCGGCTTGAAGCGCGCGGCCAGCTCATGGGCGTGGTCTCCCGCGGTGTAGATGTCACGGTAGCCGAGCAGCACCACCACCCGGTGCGGTGGGCTGTGGATGAGCCTCAGCTTCGCCGTGAGGAGGGTGACGCACGTGCCCTCGGAGCCCACCAGGGCGCTCGCCACGTCGAAGCCGTGCTCGGGCAGCAGCGCCTCCAGGTTGTAGCCGGAGATGCGCCGGGGGATGGGTGGGTAGCGGCGGCGGATTTCGTCCGCGTAGCGATCCCGGAGGTCGCGCAGCCTGCGGTAGATGTCGCCGCGCCGGCCGCCGGAGCGGATGATGGCCTGGAGCTCCTCCTCGGAGGTGGGGCCCACCTTCAGGCGCAGGCCGTCATAGGTGAGCACGTCCAGCTCCAGCACGTTGTGGGAGACGGGTCCGGCCATCTGCGCGTGCGCACCGCACGCGTTGTTGCCCAACATGCCACCCAGGGTGCAGTGGGTGTGCGTGGCCGGATCCGGGCCGAAGGTGAGGTGGTAGCGCTCGGCCTCGTTGCGCAGGGTGTCGAGCACGGTGCCGGGCAGCACGCGGGCCGTCTTCGTCCCCGAGTCCACCTCCAGCACCTTGTTCAGGTACTTCATCCAGTCGATGACCACGGCGATGTTGCAGCACTGGCCCGCGAGGCTGGTGCCGCCGCCGCGCGACAGCAGCGGGGCGCCGTATTCCCGGCAGACGCGCACCGTCTGGAGGACGTCGTCGAGGCTCCGGGGGATGACGACGCCAATGGGCACCTGGCGGTAGTTGGAGGCATCGGTGGCGTAGAGCGCTCGGCTGCCGTCATCGAAGCGGACCTCGCCCTCCACCGAACGGCGCAGGTCGGCCTCCAGCCCCCGCACGTCCACCATGACATCGCCGCCTTGCGAGCCTGGGAGCGTGTGTGGTGTGGGCCGCTTGCGTGACATCCTCGACAGCGTGCGTTGGATGGCGTCCATGGGCCGCATGCCTGCTTCCTCCCCCGTTCGTGCCTCACGATGCGCGGGCACGCGTGTGAAGCTAGGCACCTCGCGCCAGGGCAAAGGGTGGACCTCATGAGATCCCGAATGTGCTCCCTCGCCCGCCAGCCCCAGGGCGCATGGGGCGAGGCCCCTCGCGCCTGTTCGCTATGAGCGGGTTCCACTCCCCGTGGGGGGATACGCAGGTTGAGCGGCGAAGTCATCTCGCATGGGGAGCCTCGATGAGTGCCACTGTCAGCGACTACCTGCTCTATCGCCTCACGCAGTGGGGCATCCGCCGCCTCTACGGATACCCGGGGGACGGCATCAACGGAATCCTCGGCGCGCTCGGGCGCAACTCCGAGTTCCAGTTCATCCAGGCACGCCACGAGGAGATGGCGGCCTTCATGGCCTGCGCCCATGCGAAGTTCACGGGCGAGGTGGGCGTGTGTCTGGCCACCTCGGGTCCGGGGGCCATCCACCTGCTCAACGGCCTCTATGACGCGAAGCTGGACCATCAGCCCGTGGTGGCCATCGTGGGCCAGCAGAAGAGCATGGGGTTGGGTGGCCACTACCAGCAGGAGGTGGACCTGCCCGTGCTCTTCAAGGACGTGGCGAGCGAGTACACCGTCATGGTCTCCAACCCCTCGGCCATCCGCCACGCGGTGGACCGGGCCATGCGCATCGCCCAGGCCTCGCGCACGGTGACGTGCATCATCATCCCCAACGACGTGCAGGAGGAGCCCTATCAGCGGCCTCCCCAGGTGCACGGCTCCATCCACTCCAGCGTGGGCTACAGCGAGCCGCGCGTGATTCCCCAGGAGAAGGATTTGCGGCGCGCCGCCGACGTGCTCAACGAGGGCAAGAAGGTGTCCATGTTGGTGGGGGCCGGCGCCCTGCGCGCGGCGGACGAAATCGTCGAGGTGGCGGACCTCCTGGGCGCGGGCGTGGCCAAGGCGCTGCTCGGCAAGGCGGTGCTGCCGGACGACCTGCCCTTCGTCACTGGGGCCATTGGCCTGCTGGGCACCAAACCCAGTTGGGACATGATGATGGAGTGCGACACCCTCCTCATGGTGGGCACCAGCTTCCCCTATTCGGAGTTCCTCCCGCCCGAGGGCCAGGCGCGCGGCGTGCAGATCGACGTCGACGGGCGCATGCTCGCCATCCGCTACCCCATGGAGGTGCCGCTCGCGGGTGACGCCAAGGAGACGCTGCGCGCGCTCATTCCGCTGCTCAAGCGCAAGGAGGACCGGAGCTGGCGTGACTCCATCGAGAAGAACATCCGCCAGTGGTGGAAGGTGGTGGAGGGGAGGGCGATGAACGACGCCAACCCCATCAACCCGCAGCGCGTCTTCTGGGAGCTGTCGCCGAAGCTGCCCGACGGAGTCATCCTCTCGTCGGACTCGGGCTCGGCGGCCAACTGGTTCGCGAGGGATTTGAAGGTCCGCAAGGGGATGATGGCGTCCTTGTCGGGCAACCTGGCCACCATGGGCTGCGGTGTTCCGTATGCCATTGGCGCCAAGTTCGCCTACCCGGACCGGCCCGTCATCGCCCTGGTGGGCGACGGCGCCATGCAGATGAACGGCAACAGCGAGCTCGTCACCATCGCCAGGTACTGGAAGGAGTGGAAGGACCCCCGGCTCATCATCCTGGTGCTCAACAACCGGGACCTGAACCAGGTGACGTGGGAGCAGCGCGTGCTGGCGGGAGACCCGAAGTACCCGGCATCGCAGGACCTGCCGGACTTCCCCTATGCCCAATACGCCGAGTCGATCGGCCTGCGCGGCATCCGCGTGGACAGGCCGGACCAGATTGCCCGCGCCTGGGATCAGGCGCTGAGCGCGGACCGTCCGGTGGTGCTCGAGGCGTACACGGATCCCGACGTGCCGCCGCTGCCGCCGCACATCTCCCTCGAGCAGGCGAAGCACTTCTCGGAAGCCATCTTCAAGGGAGACGAGAGAGCGGTCGGCGTCATCAAGCAGTCCATCAAGGGCATGGTGGAGCAGCTCAAGCCTCACAAGAAGGACTAGATCCGGCCCACGGGAACGACGCGAGGGGAGCGGCCATGGCCCGGAGGAGCAGCGAGGCGGTGCCCATCGAGCGCATCGAGGCTCGGGCGTATGAGATACCGACGGATGCGCCCGAGGCGGACGGCACCATCGAGTGGGACAGCACGACGTTGGTGGTGGTGGAGCTGACGGCGGGAGGCACGCGGGGGCTCGGCTACACCTACGCTGACGCCGCGGCGGCGGGCCTCATCCACCGCACGCTATCCAAGGAGCTCCTGGGACATGACGTGATGGACGTGCCGGCGCGGATGGTGTCGTTGCTGACGCGGGTACGCAACAAGGGGCGGCCGGGGCTGGTGGCCATGGCGCTCTCCGCGGTGGATGCGGCTTTGTGGGACACGAAGGCACGGCTGCTGGACGTGCCGCTGGTGAGGTTGCTGGGAGCCGCGAGGGACGAGGTGCCCGTCTACGGCAGCGGAGGTTTCACCTCGTACTCCGTCGCGAGGCTGAAGGAGCAGCTCGCGGGTTGGGTGGAGCAGGGGATTGCGCGGGTGAAGATGAAGGTGGGCAGCCACCCGGACGAGGATGGGATGCGGGTGTGGGAGGCGCGGGAGGCCATTGGCCCGGATGCGCAGCTCTTCGTGGACGGGAACGGGGCGTACACGGTGAAGCAGGCGCTGGTGATGGCGGACGGCTTCGCGGAGGCGGGCGTCGTCTGGTTCGAGGAGCCGGTGTCGAGCGACGACCTGGAGGGGCTGCACCTGTTGCGGCAGCGCATTCCGAGCGGGATGAACGTGGCGGCGGGGGAGTATGGCTGGGACGCCATCTACTTCCAGAGGATGCTGGGGGCGCGGGCGGTGGACGTGCTGCAGGCGGACGCGACACGGTGCCTGGGGGTGACGGGCTTCCTCCAGGTGGACGCGCTATGCGAAGGCTTCCAGGTGCCGTTGTCGGCACACTGCGCGCCCAGCCTCCACCTGCACGCGGCCTGCGCGGCGCGCAACCTGGTGCATCTGGAGTACTTCCACGACCACGTGCGAATCGAGCACCTGCTATTCGACGGGGCGCGCGGCCCGGTGAAGGGGGTGCTGACACCGGACCTGTCCAGGCCGGGGATGGGACTGGAGCTCAAGCGACAGGATGCCGAGCGCTACGCGCTGTGAGCTCTGGGTTGTCTGTGCCATGCGACCGGCTCTACCCCATCCTTCCCGTAGGAGCTCGAACCGGGGTGGACAACCGGGCCGCCGTGTCCATGTTCCCTGTGCTATGGGCGGAATGCCGCGAGATTCGAGGCTGGACAGCACGCTTGCTCTGTTATCGGAAGGCTACCGTTTCATCGGCAACGGCTGCGCCCGGCACCGCTCCGATGTCTTCGAAACGCGCCTCCTCCTCCGGCCGACCCTGTGCATGAGCGGGGCGGAGGCCGCCCGGATGTTCTACGACTCGGAGCGCTTCCAGCGGCGCGGCGCCGCCCCGCTTCGTCTCCGCAAGACGCTCTTCGGCATGGGGGGCGTGCAGGGACTGGATGGTGAGGCCCACCGCTCGCGGAAGGCGATGTTCATGTCGCTCATGTCGCCGGACGGTATCCGGCGCCTCTCCGAGCAGGCGGAGAAGCACTGGAGGGCCTCCATCCGCGAGTGGGAGCGCAAGGGGCGGCTCGTGCTCCTCGATGAGGTCCAGCAGCTCCTCTGCCGTGTGGTCTGCGAGTGGACCGGGGTGCCGCTGCCCGAGGCCGAGGTGATCCAGCGGACGCGCGAGCTCACTGCATTGATTGATGGTTCGGGGGGGGTCGGGCCGAGGCACTGGCGTGCGCGCCTCATGCGGATGCGGTCCGAAGCCTGGCTGGGAAGGCTGGTCTCCCGGGTCCGCGCGGGCAGGCATGCCGCTCCCGAGGGGAGTGCCCTCCGGACGGTGGCGGAGTACCGGGGACCGGATGGGAAGCGGCTGGGCCCACGCCTGGCGGCGGTCGAGCTGCTGAATGTGCTGCGCCCGACGGTCGCCGTCGCGCGGTTCGTGGTGTTCGAGGCCCTCGCGCTTCACGAGCACCCCGAGAGCCGCGCGTGGCTCCTGGAGGAGGAGGACGACGACGCGTATGAGCACTTCGTCCAGGAGGTCAGGCGCTACTATCCCTTCTTCCCGTTCGCGGCGGCCCGTGTCCGGCGGGACTTCACGTGGAAGGGCTACCATTTCCCTCGGGGCCGGCGCGTGCTGCTGGACCTGTACGGCACGAACCATGACGTCCGGCTGTGGGAGCGTCCTCACGAGTTCCGGCCGGAGCGGTTTCGGACCTGGGACGGGAGTCCATTTTCGTTCATTCCGCAGGGCGGGGGTGATCATCACACCGGGCACCGCTGCGCTGGCGAGTGGAGCACCATCGCGCTCATGAAGGTCGCCGCGCGCATGCTCACGCGCGGCATGCGCTACGACGTCCCGTCGCAGGATCTCCGGGTCGATCTCTCCAGGATTCCCGCGGAGCCGGCCAGCCGGTTCGTCATCGCGAACGTCAGGGATGCTCGTGAGCCGCCACACGAAAGGGCAGCGGCCGCCTCAACCGCGGGCCGCAAGGCGGTGGCGCTGCCCGGCCCGGAGTCTCCTCGTGGAGTGTGAGCTGGTTCAATTGCTGCCCTCCTCAAGCCAGGTGCTGGCCACGCGCGTGGCGATGGGTGTCCCCAGGCGGGGCGGGGCCTGCCTGTCCGGAGGGTGTCCAAGGGGTGCCGGGCCGGGCGGAGATGATGAGCGTGAGTTCTTGGAGGTTGTCATGGGCCACGAGCACGGACCGCACGAGGGGCAGCCTGGCAATGGCGGGGACGATGGGCATGAGCCCTCGGGCTCCGGCGGCATGGGGAGCAGGGGCCTCACCCGGCCGATGTCCGAGCGCAAGGCGCGCAAGGCGAAGAAGCAGCGCCCTCGGGAGCAGGAGGCGGGCGGCGCCCCCCATGCGATGGGCCGGGAAGAGCGTTTGAAGATGCTGCGCATGCACCACCAGCAGACGCTCTGGGTCTACTGGACGGTGCTGCTGCTGGGCGCCTGGACGCTGTTGGCCCCGCTGACCTTCGGCTATGGCAAGGGGCTGGTGGAGCCGAGCGGCGGGCGCGACGTCTGGCTGTCGCTTCCCACCCGTGTCCGGCTGATGACGTGGAGCGACATCGTCAGCGGCGCGCTCCTGCTCTTCTTCGGCTGGCGCGCCCTCACTCCCAACCGGCCCAGGAGCCTCTGGGCCTGCTGCTTCGTGGGCATCTGGCTCAGCCTGGCGCCTGTGGTGCTCTGGGCGCCCAACGCCGCCGCGTACCTCAATGGCACGCTGGTGGGGATGCTCGTCATCGCCCTGACGGTGCTCATCCCCGGCATGCCCAACATGGTGATGTACATGAAGATGGGCCCGGCCACGCCACCGGGGTGGAGCTACAACCCCTCGAGCTGGCCGCAGCGCTGGGTGATGATCGCCCTGGGCTTCCTGGGCTTCGTGGTGTCGCGCTACCTCGCGGCCTTCCAGCTCGGCTACATCGACTCGGTGTGGGATCCCTTCTTCGGCGACGGCACGCGCCAGGTCCTCAACTCGAACATGTCCCACATGTGGCCCGTCTCGGACGCCGCGCTCGGGACGTTCGCCTACACGTTCGAGTTCCTCATGGGCTTCATGGGCAGCCCCTCGCGCTGGCGCACCATGCCGTGGATGGTGACGTTCTACGGCATCCTCGTCATCCCCCTGGGGCTGGTGCACATCTTCCTCGTCATCTCCCAGCCGATCGTCGTCGGGGAGTGGTGTACGTTCTGCCTGCTCGCGGCCGCCATCATGCTGCCCATGTTGCCGCTGGAAGGGGACGAGGTCGTCGCCATGGGGCAGCACCTGGTGCGGGCGAAGCGGCGCGGGGAGTCCCTCTGGGAGGTGTTCTGGAAGGGCGGCTCGCCCGAGGGGAGCACCCAGGACGAGCGCTCACCGGAGCTCCTCACGTTGCCCGAGCACCCCCTGCGGGTGGTGCGGGCGGGCCTCTGGGGGATGAGCGTGCCCTGGACCCTGGCGATCTCGGTCGTGCTGGGCGTGGGGCTCGTCTTCGCTCCCGTCCTCCTGGGCATGACGAAGCCGGCGGCCGACATCTTCCGCCTGGCGGGCCTGCTCACCATCACCGTCTCCGTCATCGCCATGGGAGAGGTGTTCCGGCTGGCGCGCTACCTCAACGTCCTGCTCGGGCTCGGGGTCGCCGCCGTGCCCTGGTTCCTTGGAGGCGGTACGCTGGCGGGCCGCCTCGCCGGGCTCCTCACGGGGCTGCTGCTCGTGGCGCTGGCCCTTCCACGCGGCCCCAGGCGCGAGCGCTACGGAAGCTGGGACCGCTTCGTCCGGTGATGACCTCACGGTCCCGCTCGGCGGCGGCCGAGGCAGGCTCTGACGGTGCCAGGCGCGGTGGGTTGAGAGCTCACCGCGCCTCATGCCGTGGGGAGTCGGGGGCCCTCCGGGATGCTCGCCCCCGCGAGGGTGCACTGTCTCCTGCGGGGCTCACCCCGGCCGTGCTCAGCACGTGCCCATGCGGCAGGCGCTGGCCGCCTCCTCCCCTGGAATTTCCAGGGGTTGCCAACTGAACCCAACGCGCACGCGCATTGCAGAAAGGGGTGGCTCCCCCGGGGCGTCCAGCCGGACGTCCCATTCCCAGAGGAGCTTCTCATGAGTGCAGAGCGGCAGGGTCTCTCGCGGTTCCAGGCGGCGGTGGCGTCCCTGGTGATGGTGTCCTTCACCCTCACCGTGGGCTGTGGTCCGGTTCCCGTCAACGAGTGGGGAGATCCGGTGGACGCGGACGGTGCGGAGTCTCAGGTGTCGATGCTCACCGCGAGCACCGTCACGCCGGACGGCCAGGTCCGGGTGGAGCAGCTGAGCATGGAGGAACTGGTGCGGGCCGCGCGCGAGGCCGTGGGCGACGAGGGCTTCCAGCCGGACACCGTGCTGCGCTCGCCGGTCACGGACGCCGGAGAGGTCCGCATCCAGAGCGAGGGCCAGAGCCTGCGCAGCGAGACGGCGGGCGACGCGCTCCAGGTTTCCTGGGACGTGGACCGGGGCCAGATGACCTTCCACTCCGACGCGGGCACCACCACGGTGACGCTCAGCGGCACCACGCACCGCAAGACCCTCGCGACGGTCCTCGGTGCCATCGCCACCTTGACGTTCATCGGATTCGATGGGGCGGGCGAGGGCGAGGTATCCGAGCAGGGCGGGCCCATCATCATCTTCATCATCTTCGCGACGGTCGCCGCCTGCCTGGCCGACCGGCACCACTGCAGCTCGGTCGCCAAGAAGCGCTGCGGCAAGCGGGGCGTGAAGTCGATCAAGTCGAGCTGTGGTGGCCTGCCGGTGAAGCTGCGCTGCGAGATCCGCTGCCGCGGCTAACGCGCACGCTGGCGCAGCCAGGCCTCCAGTTCCTCGCGCGTCTGCCGCACGCCGTCCCCCACCAGTTCGTCCCGGGCCTCCAGGGCCAGCCGCCGCGCGCGCGGGCGGTCCTTTCCGGACGCCCACAGGGCCTCGGCGAGGTGGAAGCGGATGCGCCCCACCTTGGTGGTGGGGGCGTCTCCGTCCTGTGCCGCCGCCAGGGCCCGCTCGAGCAGGGGGACGGCGCGGTGTGCGCGGCCCGCGCGCACGTGGACCACGCCCAGATCGTGCGTGGCGTCCACCACGCCCGGGTGGCTGGCGGGCAGCGCCCTCGTGGCGAGCGCGTGCGCCCGCTCGAAGTAGCCGAGCGCCTCGTCCTCCCGTCCGAGCTCCTGGAGGATGAAGGCCATGGCGCCGTGGGCCGCGGCCACCTCCGGGTGGTCCGCGCCCAGCTCCCGCGCCGAGACGTCCAGCGCGTCCTGGAGGGAGGCGAGCGCCTCCTCGGGGCGCCCCAACTCCTGCAGCGTCTCGGCGATGGAGAGCTTCAACCGGAAGACGTTGGGGTGGGTGGGCAGCAGCGCCCGGGCGTAGATGGCCCGGGCGCGGAGGAAGGCCCGCAGCGCCTCCGCGGGCTGCCCCAGCGCGAGGTGGTCCGTGCCCACGGTGTGCGCGGCCGCTCCGACCCGTGGGTGCTCGGGCCCCAGCGCCCGCTCATAGATGAGCAGGGCCCGCTGCTGGGACGCGAGCGCCTGCGCATGGTCCCCTCGGGACCAGGCCACGCTCCCCAGCCGGGAGTGGGAGACGGCTGCTTCCATGGAGTCGGGCCCCAGCGCCCCCTCCGCCAGGCTCAGCGCCCGGCGGAAGTGCTCCTCCGCCTCCGCGAGACGGCCCTGCCGGTAGTAGGCCCACCCGTTGTCCCCATGGAGCATCCACGCGAGCCGATCGTTGCGCGGCATCCGCGAGAGGAGGGCGAGGCCGTGCTCGAACCAGGGAGAGGCCTCCTCCGCCCTCGCCATGTTGTCCGACAGCAGCCGGACGAGGTTGGCGATGGCTCGCGCCTTCACCTCGTCATGGTGGGAGGCCTCGGCGGCGGCCAGGGCGGCGCGTGACATGCGCTCCGCCTCCCCGTCCGCGCCGTGGGTGCGCTGGAGCTCCGCCAGCTGCACGAGCACCTCGGCCTCCAGCGGCTGGTAGCCCAGCGCCCGCGCCTCCGGAAGCAGGGCCCCGGCGGCCTCCAGCCCCTCCTTCACCTTTCCGGAGACACCGTGCGCCCGGGCCTGCGCCAGCCTCCCGCGCAGGGCCTCCACCCTGGCCCTGCGCTCCGCGGATTCAGGGAGCGGCACCTGCCGGTAGAGGGCGCCCTCGTCAGCGCAAGGCTCGAGCGCGGGGAGCGTCCCCGTGGCGGTGACGGCCTCATCCAGCATCCGGGCGTCGGCGCCGAGGAGCACGTCCGTGAGGGCCCGCACCTCGGTGCGCCGCTCCTCCAGGCACGCGGCGCGCAGCGCCAGCAGCTTCCGGCCCGCCTCGCCCACCGCGCGCTCCGCCAGGCAGCTCTCGGTGCGCTGCTGGCTCCACGCGAGGGTGTAGCGGTCCAGCGCCGTCCGCACCCGCCGCCACGTCTGTGGCGCATCCGGCCGGCCCGTGCCGAGGAAGGCCCGCTCCATGTCGGCCCGGCGCGCCTCGTCCCAGATGCCCGCGAGGGCCTGCCCCGTCCGCTGGCACTCCGCCCTCTCTCGCTCGGCGGCGAATGCGTGCAGGGCCACCCCGCCGGCGAGCAGGCAGAGGACGCCCACCCCCAGTGCACGCCGTCGGTAGCGCACCGCCGGGCTCTCCTGCAGGGCCGCGAGCAGCGCGTCCATGGACGGGAAGCGCGCGCTCCGGTGGGCGCTCAGGCCCTGGAGCACCACGCGGTGCAGCCACACCGGCACGCGCGAGTCCCGCGGCGGGCGCCGCACCTTCCCCTCGAGGGCGGCCTGGACGAGGGCGGCCGGGGTGCTGCCGGCGAAGGGGGGCTGGCCGTGGAGGGCCGTGTAGAGGGAGACGCAGAAGCTGAACGCGTCCGCCCGCCCATCCAGGGGCTCCCCGAGGTACTGCTCCGGGGCCATGTAGCCGGGCGTGCCCGCTGGCGCGCTCGGCGCCTCCCCCGGTCCGGCCCCGGCCGCCCCTCCTGCGTCCGAGGCGGGCCCGCCCGGTGCCGGTGTGTCCGCCCTGCCGGGGCGGGCCAGGCCGAAGTCGGTGACGTATACCCGCCCGTCCCGGCCCACCAGCACGTTGTCCGGCTTGAAGTCGCGGTGCACGAGGCCCGCCGCGTGCGCCGCGGCCAGCCCTCGGCCCGCCTCCACGAAGACGCGGACGATGTCCCTCCAGTCCCTTCGGGCCTCGCGCAGCCAGGTGCGCAGCGTGGCGCCGCCCTCCACCAACTCCATGGCGATGAAGACGCGGCCCTCGAACTCGCCCACGTCGTGCACCGGCACCACGTTGGGGTGGCACAGCCGGGCCATGGCCTTCGCCTCGGCCTGCAGCCGGTGTTTCGCTTCCTCCTGGTCGCCCCCGGTGTCGCGGGGCAGCAGCAGCTTCAGGGCCACCCGCCGGTCCAGCCGGGGATCATACGCCGCGTACACCACCCCCATGCCACCCTGGCCCAGCCGGTCGAGCACGAGGTAGGGCCCCACGGAGGCGCCCCGCGCCAGCCCCTCCGGCGAGAGGTGCTGCCGCGCGTCCAGCACCAGGGTGGGGGAGGGGGTTTCATCTGGCTGTTCCGCGAGCACGCCCATTTCCTTGCCGCCTGTCCACCCGGCGCCGGGCGTCTACTCCTGTCCCTTCAGCCCGTAGCGCTTCACCAGGCGGTGGACGTGGTTGCGCCCGAGCTGGGCGGTCCTCGCCGCCTCGGAGATGTTGCCCTGGCAGCGCTCGAGCAGGGACACGAGGTAGTCACGGGTGAAGGTCTCGACGAGCCGCTCCTTGGCCTCCTTGAAGGGAAGCTGGACGAGCCCGGGCTCCAGCGGCACGGGAGCCGGACTGGCCGCGGCCTCGGGTGTCAGGTCCGGCTCCGGCCCCACCAGCGCGCGCTCCACCACGTTGCGCAGCTCGCGCACGTTGCCCGGCCACGCGTGCGCGGTGAGCTGCTCCATGAGCGCCGGGGAGAGCTCGAAGTCCGGCCGGCCCAGGCGGGAGATGAAGTGGTGCACCAGCAGGGGGATGTCCTCCGCGCGCTCGCGCAGCGCGGGCACGCGTGCCAGCACCACGGCGAGGCGGAAGTAGAGATCCTGCCGGAAGCGGCCCGCGGCCACCTGCCCGGTGAGCTCCCGGTGCGTGGCGGCCACCACGCGGATGTCCACCTTGCGCGTGCGGTTCTCGCCCAGCCGCTTCACGCTGCCCGTCTCCAGGACGCGCAATAGCTTCGGCTGGAGCTCGAGGGGCAGCTCGCCCACCTCGTCGAGGAAGACCGTGCCGCCATCCGCCTCGAGGAACGCACCGTCGCGGTCCGACGCCGCGCCGCTGAAGGCCCCCCGGACGTGGCCGAACAGCTCGCTCTCCACCAGCGAAGGGGCCACCGCCCCGCAGTCGATGACGACGAAGGGCCGGTCCCGGCGGGGCGAGGCCCGGTGGATGGCCTCGGCGAGCACCTCCTTGCCCGTCCCCGTCTCCCCGAGCAGCAGCACCGTCGAGTCGACCTCCGCCACCCGCTCCAGGAAGCCGAAGAGCTGGCGCATGCGCACGCTCTGTCCGATCGCCCCACCGAATTGCACGGGCAGCGCCAGCGCCGGCCCGACGTCCGCCTGCTCCAGGACGAGCCGCAAGACGCTCTTGCCCACCGTCAGCGTGGCCTCGCGCTCGACGAGCACCTCCCGGATGCGGGCGCCCGACAGGTAGGTCCCGTTCGTGGAGCCCAGGTCCCGCACCCACACCCCCTCCTCGCGCAGCTGCAGCTCGACGTGCTCGCGGGAGACGGCCGGGTCCGACAGGCGCATGCCCGTCCGCGGCCGGCTGCCGAGCACGAGCGAGTCCTCCAGGAGCATCGTGTGTCCGGCATCCGGTCCGGACACCACGCTCAGCCGGTAGCGCCGTAGCTGAAGCGCTCCTGACGTGGAGTCGAGCCGGACGCGGGAGGCGCGGGACATGCGCTGGGTGATGGGGTCGGACATGGCCGGAGCACAGGGGGGGAGGTTACCCGATAGTACGGGTTCTCCCTGCTTCCTGTCTCTCCCAATGGGCGTCCTTCTCCGGCCCTCGGGGTGCACGGGCTTCCCCGAGGGCGCTCCCTCAGAAGTGGAGCCGGTTGCCCACCACCTGGGCCTGGGCGGCGGCCATGGCGCGCCCCGCGTAGTACATGAGCTCCTGCGTGGCCCAGGGGTTGGCCGCGTACTTGCGATCCTTGACGTACTTCAGGTGGGCCTTGGAGATGCGGGCCAGGTCCACGACGATCTCCTTCACCGTCTTGCCCTGGAGCTCATGCGCGTGCGCCGCGCCGGAGCGCACCCACGAGGACAGGTTGAGCTCCTCCCAGTTGTCGTCCACCCACTTCTCGTAGGCGAAGTGCTCCACCTGGGCGTCGCCATTGACGATGTCCGCGTTCTCCCAGAACACGGTGTGGTAGGGCTGGGCGATGTCCTGGATGTAGTGGTTGCCCCGGCCCACCAGCTTCCAGCCGAGGGTGTTGTTGCCCGCGGCGAAGGCCTGCTTCGCGTTGTCGAAGAACTTCTGCGCCACCTTGTGGGCCTCGCCGTCTGGCGCGAGCGCCCAGCTGTCGTAGTTGGTGATGTCGAGCCAGTGGTCCGCGTTGGCGCCGGGGATGGCGGCACCCGTGTCGTAGGCGGGGTTGAGCTCCTCGTCGTAGCCGTAGGCCCCGACGTTGTCCTCGGCGGCCGTGGTGTCCGCCCAGGGCGCCTCCCCGCGGAGCTGGGTGATGAGGGTGCTGTTGGTCATACCGCCCGCGCGCGCCACCTGTTCGGCCATGTTCCGATGCGCCTTCGCGTAGAATGCCTGCGCGGAGGTGAGGCCCTGCACGGCCACCGAGACGGCGACTCCCACCACCACTCCGCGCTTCTTCCAGGACGACTGTTCCGACATGGTTTCTCCCTGCTCAAGGGGCATGACCCTCCATGCCCGGATCCGTCGGCTCCGGCGGCACTTCGCCCGGAGCGTGCTCATGCTCATGCGAATGGGGTGGGGAGGGGGGTGGCACCCACCCCTCCTGTGGCGGCGGAGGCGGGGGCATCCGCGCCGCGGCCAGCTTCGGTGCCATCATCTCCACGTAGGCCCGGTTACCCGCCGCCGCGCGCTCGGTGCGCAGCAACTCCACCTCCAACCCCTCGAGCGCGAGCGGCGGCGAGCCCCCCTCCTTCGCGAGCGCGGCCAGGCGCGTCTGGAGCACGCGCGCGCGCTCCCGGTACCAGGCCAGCTCATTGGTGGCGCGCTGCAGGCGCGCATGGAGCTCCTTCCGCTGCTCGGGGGTGAAGCGGGAGAGTGGGTGGGTCTCCTCGCTCGCGTGGCGCGGGTCGGCCAGGACTCCCTCGCGGACGGCCTCCTCCATCACCCGCGCGAAGCGCACCGGGTCGGGCACCGGCAGCTTCTCCACGGGCGCTCGTGCCTCTCCGGCGGGCGTCGGCGTGGCGAGGGCGTCGCGGACGCGCGCGTGGAACTTGTGCTCGGTGGACGAGGTGGGCGGAGCAGCCCCCGTGGGGCCACGCGCGGGCGTGGCACGGGCTTCGGGAGGGGCACCACCTGCGAGGAGCGTGCGCTCCTCCTCCGGGTCGCGCGGGAACAGCTCGAACACTCCCGCCGTGGCGGCTGTCACCAGCCATGCCGCCGTGACCCATCGCTTCATTCCCATGTGGCGTGCCTCCGTGGTGCCCGGCGGTTCCACTGCCGCGCGTCGGCCGCCCCCTTAGCAAGGCGCGTGCAAGGAGCCTCGGAAGCGCCGGACCGGCGCAAGCCCGCGGAATGAGAGGCCTTGGCGTGGTGGTGGTGCGCCGCGATGAGGGGGGTGAGCACTGGGGAGGTGGGCACTGGAGGAGACAGTGCTCCCCGGCGTGCTCAGGGAGGTTCGAGCCGCGAACATCGCGCGAGCGCCTCTACCGCGTGCGCTCCACCCCCTCGGCGGAGCCCACGTCGTGCCCGCCCAGCCGGAACCAGCCGAAGCCATGTGCCTCCAGCCGTAGCGGGTACACCCCGTCGCGTGATGGCTTCACGTGCTCCCCGGAGAAGACGTTCACCAGGGTGGCGGACCGGGCTCCCTTCAACTCCAGCGTCACGGCGCGTGGGGCCCTCGCGAAGTTGTGCAGCACCACCATGACGTTGCCCTTCCAGTCGTAACGCAGTCCCAGGACACTCCTGGCACCGGTGTCCAGGACGCTGTACTCACCCCACCCGAGCTCCGGACACTCCTTGCGCATGCGCACCAGACGCTCCACGTGGTTGAGCAGGGAGTCCGGGTCGCGGCGCTGGCTCGCCACGTTGACGCGCCGGTAGGAGGTGGGCCCCTCCTCGACGAGCGGCTTCACCGTGTCCGCGGCCCGGCTGAAGCCCGCGTTCGGGTCGCTGGACCACTGCATCGGCGTCCGCACGCTCTGGCGATCCTCCAGCCCGAGGTGCTCGCCCATGCCAATCTCCTCTCCGTACCAGAGCACCGGAGTACCTGGGAGGGTGAAGAGGAGGCTGTAGGCGAAGTTCAGCCAGTGCGCATCTCCCTCCAACATCGTCGCCAGCCTTCGGCGCAGTCCCCGGCCATAGAGCTGCATCTCCCGCTCCGGGCCCATCTTCTGGAAGACCCGTTGGCGCTCGGCATCCGTCAGCCGGCCCAGGTCGAGCTCATCATGGTTCCGCAGGAACTGCGCCCACTGGGCGACAGGCCGGAACCGGGGGCTCGTCTCGAGCAACTGGACGAGCGGTGTCGCGTCCTCGTCCACCAGGGACAGGAAGAGTTTCTGGTTGGCCAGGAAATGAAGGACGAGCTGCATTCGATGCCCGTCATCGAAGTACGCGCCGATATCCTCCATCGGCACGTTGGCCTCGGCGAGCAGGATGGCGTCACCACGCCGCCAGGACAGAAACTCCCGCATCTCCGAAAGAAAGGTGAAGGCGTCCTCCTCGCGGCGCTTCTGGGGAAGACCCCTCTGCTCGATGAGAAACGGCACGGCGTCCACGCGGAAGCCAGACACCCCCAGCTCGAGCCAGAAGCCCATGATCTTGAGAATCTCGCCGCGCACGCGTGGGTTGGAGATGTTGAGGTCCGGCTGGAAGGCGTAGAAGCGGTGGAAGTAATAGGCCTTTGCTTCTTCGTCGTACGTCCAGGTGGCCTTCTGCGTGCCGGGGAACACCATCCCCTCGTCCCAGTCCGCGGGCTTCTCCTTCGACCAGAGGAAATAATCGCGATACGGGGAGCGCTCGTCCCGCCGCGCCTTCTGGAACCACGGGTGCTGGTCCGAGGTGTGGTTCACCACCAGGTCGATGATGAGCCGGATTCCGTGGAGCTTCGCCTGTTGGCTGAAGGCGACGAAGTCGCCGAGGTCTCCCAGGCGTGGATCCACGGTGTAGTAATCGCTCACGTCGTAGCCGTTGTCGCGGTTGGGCGAGCCGAAGAACGGCAGGAGCCACAGACACGTGACGCCGAGCCCGGCGAGGTAATCCAGGCGGCGGCGCAGCCCGAGGAAGTCGCCCACACCGTCGCCATTGCCGTCCATGAACGTCTCGACGTCCAGACAGTAGATGACGGCGTTCTTGTACCAGAGGTCTTCAATCATCCGGACGCTGCTCGGGTATGGGTGTTTCCAAGGGCGGGATGGAACTGCTTGCGTGTGGCACAAGCTGCATCACGCCGATGCACGGCCCAAGCCCCTCATGAAACCCGGGCCCTCATGGAACCCAGGCCCGCCTGCCCGCTCCTTCCGCGGGCGGACCGACTCGCGGTTCAGGGGGGTTGTTTGTCGGCCCTCCGGTGCGTTCCTACCTCCAACCATGAGCCGTGATCAGGCCGGCGGGCGGCGAGAGCCCGCCTCGAGCCCCAGGGGGCATGAGGGAAGGCAGGCGCATGGAGGCGACTTGGAGGGAGGCAGTGGACCTGGGGGTGAATGCTCCCCCCTTCGAACGCAATCCTTCATCCTGGCGCCAGCGGGTGCCCATCGCCCTGCTGGCCGGAGCGGGCGTCGTCATCTCCGCCTACCTCGCGCTCTTCCAATGGGGGCTCATCGACTCGGTGTGGGATCCCGTCTTCGGCCAGGGCAGCGAGAAGGTTCTCCAGTCGAGCGCGGCGAAGCGGATGGACAGGCTGCTGCACGTACCGGATGCCGCCTTCGGCGCCTGGGCCTATCTCAGCGAGTGCGTGTTCTGTCTGGTGGGCAGCACCCGTCGCTGGCAGTACCGGCCGTGGATGGTCGTTCTCTTCGGCCTGGATGTCATTCCCCTGGGCATCGTGAGTGCGGCGCTCGTCGTCACCCAGGGATTCATCGTGGGGAGCTGGTGCTTCCTGTGCCTGGTGACGGCGGCCATCTCGCTCACGCTGGTGGTGCTCGCCTACGACGAGGTGTGGGCCTGCATGAAGTACCTGCGCCGGGTGTGGCGCTACACCCATGACAAGCGCCTCTTCTGGAACGTCTTCTGGGGACGCGCCTCCGCCATGGCGGACGCGGTGGCCCTGCAGCCGAGGTGAACCATGTGGCCACGTGTCGTGGAGACCCTGCTTGGACTGTGGTTGGTGCTCAGCCCCTTCATCTTCCGCCACCCCGAGGGCGCGAGCGGGCAATGGGTGAATGATCTCACGTGCGGGGTCCTCACGATGACGCTCGCGCTGCTCTCCTGCTGGGAGAGGACGCGCCATGCGCACCTCGGACTCCTGGCGGTGTCCGCGTGGTTGGTGGGCTTCGGCTACTTCGTGGGCGGCTATCCCTCGGCCCCGGGCTACCAGAACAACATCTTCGTGGGCCTCATCCTCGTCCTCTTCGCCATCATCCCCAACGAGGCCAACAAGCCCCCACGGCCCTGGCGCGAGCTCCATGCGCAACGTGCCCGCTCCCGGGCATGAGGGAGCTTCGCGGCGGGGCCCGCGCAACCCCCGCGGGGAGGCCCCCGCTCCGCCTCAACGCGAGCTCCCCTCCAGGAACGCCGCCACGGTCTCGGCGAACTCCGCCGGGGCGTCCTGCTGCACCCAGTGTGAGGCTCGTGACACGCGTACCAGCGTGGCGCCCGGAATCTCCCGTGCGAGCCGCTCACCGTCCGAGACGGGCTGCTGCGGGTCGTCCTCTCCCCAGAGCAGGAGGGTGGGCGCGGTGATGTCTCCATGCCGGTGCACCAGCGCCGTGGTGTGGTTGGTGTTGAGGGCGGAAGCGTCGCGGATGAGGCTCAGCTTTCCCTCCTCGTCCGCGTACGGAGCCACGATGCCCTCGCGGAACTCCGCCGTGAGCCGCTCCGGCCGTGACAGCCCCTCTGGCAGCCCCTCCTGGAGGAATCGCACCACTTCCTCGGGGGGCTTCTGGCGCCAGCGTGGGTTGGCCAGCGCCAGCATGTCGTCGATGGGCCAGGAGTCGTACGCAACGGTGTTGGTCAGCACCAACCGCTCGACGCGCGCGGGATGCTCGATGGCCAGGATGAGCGCCGCGCCTCCTCCGGTGTCGTGCCCCACCAGGGTGGCTCGCGCGAGCCCCAATGCGTCGAGGAGCCGGAGCACCAGCCGTGCATGCACTCGCAGGGACCGATCGAAGCAGTCCCTCCGGTCCGACCATCCATGCCCCAGGAAGTCCGGTGCGATCACCCGGTAGCGCGGGGCGAGCAGGGGGATGACCTCGCTGTAGAGATAGGACCAGGTGGGGATGCCGTGCAGCAGTACGAGCGGAGGCCCCTGGCCGACGTCCGTGTACGCCACACGCACCGGAAGCGGGACGATGCCTTCCAGCTCGAGCACCTGCTGACGGGCACGGAACGCGACATGGTCCATCTCCACTCCTCGGCACACGCCTTTCCTCTCGGGTGCAAGCTGAAGACGGCGTCCCCCCCTGTCAATTTCAAGTCAACGCCTGACCACGGGCCGAGCACTGTGCGCTTGGGTCCAGGGCCGGCGGGCACCCGGGTGCTACGTCCCTCCTGAGAGGGATTCCGCCGGAGGGCTCGGGCGTGTTCAGCGCTCGTCTCCCTGGGCGGGTTGCCGCGGCGTCGCCTCGTCGCGCTCGGACGAACCCGGTTGCGTATTCCTTCCGCCTTGCGGCTGCGTGCCGATGGCTCCGCCCGGCCCCAATTCCCGCTGCTGCTCGAGCTCGGTGTCGTAGCCTTCCTGCTGGAAGCGGGGCTTCACGTCCATTTGCGGCATCGGCTCATCCCTCGGCGAAGGGACTTCCTCCTCGATGATCCCGGAGCCACCCCTTCCTTGATTCTCGTTGCGCGGTGGCTCGACGAAGCTCTCGAGATCCTGGGACTCGTTGACGGTGCCCTCCCACTCCGAGCCCGTCTCCGGCATGTTCTCGATCCGACGCTCCTCGCAGGCCCCGCCCAGCAGTGCCGTCGACATCAGTGCTCCGAGTGCCGTCCACCGTCGGAATCCTTTGTCTCTCATCTCCACCCTCCAGGGTTGAAAGCGCTCAATCCGAGAGATGGGCACCCGGGCGTGTTTCAAGGAGTTGCCAGGGGGCATCAAGGGGTTTGCCGCCCGTCTGCCATCCGGGTATCCGCTCTCATGGGGGGGAGCGTTCACCGTCCAGATGGACTTGCCCCCGCTCAGGAGACGTGGGTGATCCAGATGTTGCGCGTGGCGACATTGGGCAGCGCGAGCAGATCCGCGATGCGCTGTCCCGGGGGGAGGGGGCGGTCGAACGGATGGCCGGCCACGAGCTCCTGATCCGCGGGGGTGATCATCACCATGAAGCGGAAGAGCATGCCCTCGCGCCGGCCGCGCGGCAGCAGCAGGTGGGCGGGCCAGCCGCGCTCGCGCACCACGGACGAGAGGCTCGCGGGCCGGAAGATGACGGCTTGCTCCGAGGGCCGCAGCGTGTGGTCGAAGCGGTCCATCTCCATCCACATCCGGCGCTCCTCGGCGAACGCATCCGCAGCGACGTGGATGCGCACCGTCACCTTCTGCTCGCGGGGCAGCAGGTTCTCCACCCGCAGGACGTAGTGGAACGCGTCGTGCTCGAGGCGCGGCTTGAGGATCTCCCGCCCGTCCGGGAGTCGCACCGGGTGTTGCGCCATGCGGGTGCGCAGCGTGTGCGTGCTCGATCGGAAGGAGGGAGGGGGACTGGTCCAGTAGTCGCCGCCGAAGGTCTCCTCGCTCCAGCGTTGTCCGTCGAAGTCCGGTGACGCCGCCCCGGGGATGTCCTGGTCGAAGCACAGGAGGATGTCCGGGCTCTGGTGCAACGGAGCGACCCCATCTCCGAGCCACTTGCGCACCAGCACCTGGGGTCCATCGGACAGCTCGTGCGGCGGCAGATGGGTGCTCTGCCAGGTGTCGATGATGTCGTCCACATGGCGGTGCCAGCGGAAGAAGAGGGGATCCCTCGCCGCGGTGGCCGGAGAGGCCATGACACCGGGGAGGCCGGACCTGTCGCGAGGGCCCGTCAGGCAGGCGAGGAGCACGTGCCCCAGGTTGTGGTGCGAGCCGTAGGGGCCGAGCGGATCCGCCCACGCCTCGCCATCCACGGAGCCCATGTTGGACTCGGCGGTGTCGGCGAGCTGCTCGAGGTCCTCGATGAAGAGGGGCGTGGAGCCCTGCCACAGCAGCCCCGAGGAGGCCGCGGTGAAGAGCCGGTCGCGGCGCATGGCGTGATCCGCGATGTCGTAGTCGGCGACCCCCCTCGGGCTCAGGCCGGGCGGCCGGGGCGCGAAGCCGGGGAGCCGGGCGTCATAGCCCTCGTTGATGGGGGACGCGTAGTCCTGCAGGGGCTCGACGCGGGGCATCCCGAACGCCAGCCGCTCCGTGTCGTAGCGGGCCAGCAGCTGCTGGTGCACGTACCAGAACAGCTCTCCCCGCCGGTCCTGGAGGAGGCGTTGCTCGGGCCGCGTGGGGTCCGGGTACCCGGTGGCCGGGTGTTGCACGTGCCACGTGTCGAGGTGCTCGTTGAGCCCCGTGTCCTCGCGGAAGTAGTCGAGCCAGATCTCCGCGCCGGGCGTCCCCGGGTTGCCCCTGCGGGGAAGCTCCGGGCGCAGCGAGGGCACCACCAGGTGCGGAGCGCGCTCGTGCAGGGGCGGCACGGGCAGGTGGCGGCCCTCGGGGTGGTGGGCGATGAAGACGCGCAGCGCGTACTTCACCCACTCGGGGTCCCCTCGTTGGATCCGCTGCTCGGCCTCGTCGAGCACCGCCGCCAGTCCCTCTTCGCCGGGCCGCGCGTTGGCCAGCTCCATGAAGCGGGCCGCCAGGGACACCGCCCGCTGGAGGTGGGCGGGCAGGAAGGGGAGGAAGCGATGGGCGGAAGAGGGGGGCTCGAATGGCGCGAGCTCCCCCCGGGGCGTCATCGGCAGGGGAACCGGTGGGGACTCCCGGCACAGCAGGGCCCGGGTCCGGGCATGCAGCTCCGAGAGGCTCACTTGAGGCCGACGTAGATGTTCTGGACGTCGTCGTCCTCGTCCATCGCCTCGAGGAACGACTCGACCTCGGTCCGGGCCTCACCCTCGAGGTGCACCGGGTTCTTGGCGATCCACGCGAGGTTCTGCGAGCTCACCGTCCAGCCCAGGCCCGCCAGCGCCTTGCTCACCGCGTCGAGCTCGGTGGGGTTCGTGAGGAAGCGGGTGGCACCTTCCTCCGCGGCCTCGAGGTCCTGCGCGCCCGCCTCGATGGCGGCGGTCTCCGCATCGGCGCCCCCCTCGGGCGGCGTGGCCTCGATGACGCCCAGGCGGTTGAAGTCCCAGGACACCGCGCCGCTGCTCGCGAGCTGGCCCTTGCGGAACAGCACCCGGATGTTGGTGGCGGTGCGGTTCTTGTTCTCGGTGAGGCACTCGACGATGACCGGCACCTGGTGCGGGGCGAAGCCCTCGTAGGTCACCAGCTCGTAGTTCACGGGCTCATCGAGCAGGCCGGCGCCCTTCTTGATGGCGCGCTCGAGCGTGTCGCGGGGCATCGAGCCCTTCTTCGCCTGCTCGACCGCCATGCGCAGGCGGGGGTTGCTGCTCGGGTCGGGACCGCCGGCCTTGGCGGCGACGATGATTTCCTTGACCAGCTTCGTGAAGAGCCGGCCCTTCGCGGCCGCATGTTCGGTGCGGCCCTTGTGCTTCCATTGAGCGCCCATGGGAGCGCTCCTACCTCATTCCGGGTCGGGGTTCACCAATTCAAGGACCCGGGAGTCCACGGGCCAGCGAGCAGCAGCTGGCCGGGCCTCCCTCCCGGTGGCTACCCGGAGACCGGGGGAGGGCTCAGAACCAGCCGCCCTCTTCCTTCTCGGAGAGCCGCTGCCAGGAGCCGTTCTGGAGCTTGTACTCGATGGACTTGATGTTGGCGTTGCCGTCGCGATCCAGGTCGGCCTTGGACATCACCATGATCGTATCGGGCCCGGTGCTGATCACCTGATAGCGGTAGTAGAGCAGGCCATCGGGACCCCAGCCCAGGTCCGCCCAGTGACCCAGGTTCATCGTGAAGGCCTGCTTGCTGCCGTCCGCCTCGTGGTCCGGGTTCCACGGCAGGTCCGGCACGTCTCCGCCCGGGAACTTTCCACCGTGCGCGGCGGTGTACTCGTTCAGCACGCGCATGATGGAGCCCATCATCATCTCGCGCTCGGCCTGCTTCGTGCGGAACATGACGTTCTGGAACTCCGGCAGCGCCACCGTGGCGAGCAGGCCGATGATGCAGACGACGATCATCAGCTCGATCAAGGTGAAGCCCCGACGGGCACGGACGGGATGCTGCGACATTCGATTCGCCATGACTGGCCCCCTTCGACACGAAAGGAAAGGAAGGATCTCGAGGATCACGGAGCGGTATTGCCGGCGGTGACCGGGGTGTTCGACGCGGGAGTGAGGAGATAGCTACCCTGGCCCAGTGACTTCACCTGCATGCCCTTGGCCTTCTGCTGCTCGAGCCAGGCCTGCTGCTCCGGGGTGAGCTCACCCGTGCGCGTCGACTGCATCATCAGCGACCCATTGGTCTGATGCGGGATGATCAAGGTGCTCGGCGGCGCGCCCGGATAGGAGGACTGCTGCTGCCGCTGGTTGTTCCGCGACACGTTGGCGCCGTGGTACGCGCCCACCGCGAGCACCACCAGGGCCAGGGCGGCGAACAGCGCCTTGCGCGACCCCTGGGCCTTCCGCTCCTCGGGCACGTCCGGCTGGAACGTCACCTTGCCCGTGGCGGCGTGCTTCTTCGGCGCCGCGTGGACGGGGGCGGGAGGGGCTTCCTGGTTCGAGGCCGCCTTCACGTTGCTGGAGAAGTCGACGGCCTCCTGGGTCAGCGTCTCCCAGGTGCGATCGATGGCGAGCGCCAGGTCCGGCGAGGCCGGGTTCGCGGCGCGCAGTGCCTCCAGGACTCCGTCCACCTCGGCGAGCAGCGCGTTGAGCGCCACCTCATCCACCTTGCCGCCCGCGCTCAGCAGCAGATCCTGCGCCGCCGCCAGGCGCCAGCGCACCGCCACCGCATCCCGCAGGCAATCGGCCAGTCCGTCGTCCTGGAGCGCCTCGCGCTCGGGCATCGTGAGCTTGTCCTGGAGCTTGCGCGCCCCGGGCAGCGACACCGCCAGCATCCGTTGGCCCCGCAGCACCTCCAACGCCTGCGCCTGGGACGGCACGTTGCCGGGCCACATCGCGGGCTGTTCCAATTTCCTGGGGGCGGGCGCCGGCGCGGCTGCCTCACCCTCATTCGAAGTCGGGGGGGGTTGGGTTTCCGGATCGTTTGTCATGGTCCCACATGGGTTGACGACGTGCCCATCATCCGATTGGTGAGGCCCTCAACACAATCCATTGCTTGCTCAGGTTCGGGGTGGGTATGGCACCCACGAACCCGGCCGTCGCGTCCGGTTGAATGCTTGTAGTTGCAATAAAACAGGGGAGCCAGAATTCAGGACATCGGCCGCCCGCTGGTGGCCTGGGCCATGCGGAGCGCGCGCTCCATCAACTCGCCCTGGACCCAGCGCTTCTCGCCCTCGGGTGAGCGGCGCTTCCACTCCCCGGTCGCGTCGAGCACCCACGCGTGGGTGTTGTCCGAGAGGCCCCGCTCGAGCAGATCCCGGATCTGGGCGAGGAGCTGGGCATCCTCCACCGGCGTGAGGGCCTCCACGCGGTGGTCCAGGTTGCGGGGCATGAGGTCCGCCGAGCCGATGTAGCAGCGCGTCTCTCCGCCGCGCTCGAAGAGGTAGATGCGCGAATGCTCGAGGAAGCGGCCGAGCGTGGAGACGACGCGGATGTTCTCCGAGACGCCGGGGACCTGGGGGCGCAGGCAGCAGATGCCTCGCACGTTGAGGTCCACCGTCACCCCGGCCCGGGAGGCGTCATAGAGGGCGCGGATCATCGCCGGATCCACCAGCGCGTTCATCTTCATCTGGATGCGCGAGGGGCGCTCGGCCGAGTGCGCGTCGATGGTGCGGCGGATCTCCTGGAGGAGGCCCTCGCGCATGTTGATGGGAGCCACCAGCAGCTTGCGGAAGGACTTGGGGCGGGCGAAGCCGGTGAGGAAGTTGAAGAGGTCCGCCACGTCCGCGGCGATCTCCGGATCCGTGGTGAAGAGCCCGAGGTCCGTGTAGAGCCGGGCCGTCTTCGAGTTGTAGTTGCCGGTGCCGACGTGGACGTAGTGGCGCACCCGCTCGCCCTCGCGGCGGACGATGAGGATGGCCTTGGCGTGGGTCTTGAGGCCGGGGATGCCGTAGACGACGTGCACCCCCGCCTCCTCCAGGGCGAGCGCCCACTGGATGTTGGTGCGCTCGTCGAAGCGCGCCTTGAGCTCCACCATGCACACCGCCTGCTTGCCGCGCTCCGTGGCCCGGATGAGCGCGGGCACCAGCGGGGACTTGTCCGACGTGCGGTAGACGGTCTGCTTGATGGCCAGCACGTCCGGATCCTCCACCGCCTCCGTGACGAAGCGCTCCACCGAGGTGGTGAAGGACTCGTAGGGGTGGTGGACGAGCAGAGCCCCCCGGCGCATGGCCGACATCACCGTGCCCACCTCTCCGCCGTCGCCCTCGGCCTTCAGGCGGGGCTGGGTGACGGGGGTCCACGGGGGATCCCTCAACTCGGCGAAGCCCGGCGTGGACACCACGGACATGAGGTCCGACAGGTCCAACAGGCCCTGCTCCTCGTAGAGCTGCCGGGGCTCCAGGGAGAGCGCCTCCATGAGGGGCTCGAGCATCTTGGGGCTCATCCCCGCCTGCACCTCCAGGCGGATGACGTCCCCGAAGCGGCGCTGGCGCAGCTCCGTCTGCACGGCCACCAGCAGATCCTCGGCGTCCTCGGAGACGGTGAAGTCCGCGTCGCGGGTGACGCGGAACAGCCCCCGGTCGAGCACCTCCATGCCGGGGAAGAGGGCGTCCAGGTGGTGGGCGATGATGTCCTCGAGCGGGACGAAGGACGTGCCCCCCTTGAGCGGGACGAAGCGCGGCAGCAGCTCCTTGGGGACCTTCACCCGCGCCACGTTCTCCAGCTCCGTCACCGGATCTCGCAGCAGCACCGCCAGGCTGAGGGAGAGGTTGGAGATGTACGGGAAGTGTCGTCCCAGGCCGATGGCCAGCGGGGTGAGCACGGGGAAGATCTGCTCGCGGAAGCGCTGATCCACCTGGGCCCGCGCCTCCGCGTCCAGATCCTTCATGCAGAGGATGCGCAGGCCCTTCTCCGCGAGCGCGGGGCGCAGCTGGTTCTCGAAGCACTCGGCATGGCGCCGGCCCTGCTCGAGGATGCGCTCATGGAGCTTGTCGAGCGTCTCGCCCGGGATGGCGCCGTCCGGCACGAGCCGGGCCACGCGGCCGCGCACCTGCTCGTGCAGCCGCGCCACGCGAATCATGAAGAACTCATCCAGGTTGCGGGCGTAGATGGAGCAGAACTTCACGCGCTCCATCAGCGGCACCGATGGATCCTCGGCCAGCTGGAGCACCCGGTTGTTGAAGGCGAGCCAGGACAGCTCCCGGTTGAAGAAGAGGCCGCTGTCCGGCACGTCCATGCCCTGCGGGATGACGTCCCGCTCAACGGGCTTGCTGGTGGTACCACGGGTCGAGGATGCACGCTTGGACATATCCGCTCTCATGGTGATGCGGGAGCGGTGTAGCAAGCCTGGGGCCGGTGGGATTGTGAAACTTCATGGAGAAGGGTGCTCAGTTGCCGTGCGTGTCGATGCGTTGGCCGGACTTGGCGCGCCCCTTCTTCGAATCCTGCCGGGTGATCTTGGGAACCTTGTTGCGTCCCTTGCGGGTACGGCCCGTTGCCTTGGATGCTTCCGCCTGCATCTTCTTCGCCTTCGTTCCACGAACTCCTGCCATGTCGGTCACCTCCGGTTCCCCACGAAGGTGGGTACTGAACAGGTTCCAGGCACGGGTCCGCGGCGGACGTCTGGCAGGGAGGCACGCCGGCAGGGCAGGCGTGCGGGAGGCTAGGAGGCGATGGACTCGGCGAAATACTCGGGAGCGCGGCGGGGAGCCACGCGTGGCGGAGTGCCCCGGCGTTCCACGTCGTAGGACTGCGCGTAGGCGCGCGCCTCCTCCATCAGCCGCGCCAGACACTCCGCGTGGGCGCGGATGGACAACACACACATGTCGAACCGGTTGTCCGCATCGGCCTGCCGGACGACGGCCCAGCCCTCCAGGGGAAGGGGATTCTGCATGTCCGCCCGCCAGAGCACCCGGTTGGTGGAGAGGCCCAGGTGCGCCAGCGCGTGCTCGACCTCCAGGTGCTCCATCCAGAGCACCGCCTCGCGCGACGAGGTGGACTGGCGGGGGAGATCGATCATCACCTCGAGGCCGCAGTCGAACTGGAACCCCCACCGGTACCGGGGCCCCAGGCCGTCCCCCGCGTCGTGCACGAGCGCGGGCCCCAGGAGTCGCTCGAGCTCTGCTCGCGATACCCTCAGGGTGCAGGCGCGTTGCTGCTGGCTCCAGAGGTCTGGACGATTGGCGGGCAGGGGCTTCATGGGCGTTCTCCTGTGCGTGGGAGCGAAATGTAGTGCTCGGGCGTGGTACCGCCAGCCGTGCAAGCCCGCATCGTTCAGTTCAGCAAACGCGCCGGCTCTTTCGCACCACGCATCGCACGCATGTTGGCCCCGGTTCCCATTCGTGGAGGGGCTCTCCGCGAATGGCATCCCCCTTGCTGGGCGGTCCACCGGGTGGCAGGTGGTGGACATCCCTCCCTTACCCCCGCCCTCTGGGAGAGGGCGGGGGGGGAGGGGCTCCGGCTCACGGATCGCTGAAGTAGCCCTCCGGGGCCGTGGGGGACCAGGTGTTGATGCGGACGTTGAGCGCCCGGTACTGCAGCGAGGTGTTCCAGTCACCCATCAGCACGACGAAGTTCGGCGTGGTGAGGACCGGGCCGGTCACCGAGCGCTCGATGACCGTGCCGCCCACGGTGGCCCGGACGCCGTAGTAGGCGTAGGAGCTGCCGGGGGCGATGACCTGGGGCTGGAAGGACACCCCCGTGGCGGGCCCGGCGACCGAACCGTACTCCGTGCCGGTGATGACGGGCGTGAAGGCTCCCCGGGTGTCGCCGTCCGCCTGCGGCGCGAAGTGACCGAAGTCGAGCGTGGCCGGCGCGTTGGGCGAGGCATGGATGAGCCGCACCAGGGGCACGGGCACCGCGTCCGGCGCGAACTCATCCCTCACGACGGTCAGCCGGACCTGCGCGCCCTCGGTGCCACTCACCACGGCGAGGTAGCGGTGGCCCGCCTCGAGCGGACCGGTCGAGGCATCGGCGAGCACCGTCACGGAACTGTCGCCCGATTGCGTGAAGTGAAGCTTCCCGCCCGTTGGGGTGACCGGCAGATCGCCAATGGCTGGCAGGGCTCCGTACCGGAGGCTGCTGGCGATGATCTGCGAGCCGTTGAGCACCTGGAGCCGGGTGGGGGAGGCGTCGGCCGTGGCCGGATTGACCGCATGGAAGAAGTAGAGGAGCGGATCGCGCTTCAGGCGCACGGTGCCGTCCTTCCCCGCGGGGACCAGCAGCAGCGCGGGAGCGCCCTCGTCCTGCAGGGAGCGCCGGTCATCACCCGTGGTGATGGCGAACCAGGCGCTTCCCTCCACCAGCGTCCCGCTCGGAGGAGAGAAGAACAGCTTGCCGCTCTGCGAGGGCGCGAAGGTCGGCGAGCCGATGATCGCCAGCCGCTGGGGCTCCGCCGGGATGGAAACGCCGCCCGGGGTCGTGTCGGCCGAGTACGGATCCACCGCGGTGGTATAGGGCGTTGCGCCCGTCTCGTTGGCGAGCCGGCGGTTGCGGCTGGTTCCGGTGACGCGGTCCGCCGTCACGTAGCGTACCCGGACCGTGCCCGCCTCCACCGGCTCGAAGGACTCCTTCAGCACCAGCAGTTGCGGCTTGTCCATGCGATCCATGCCGGCGTACGTGATGTTCCCGACGCCCACCAGGGTGAGCCGTTCCCCGTCCTCGAGGGTGATGGCTTCCGAGGTCACCACCGGAGCGTCCGTGAGCGCCGACTCCGCGTTGCGCACGACGAACTGCACGCTCTCACCGGGGGGCAGCTCGAGCTCGTGGTAGGCCGTCACCGCCTCGTCGCCCGGCTCCACCGGCGTCGGGAACAGCTTCATGTCCCCGACGTAGATGTCGATCTTGTACGGGTCCCACGGCGCGTCGGCATTGTCGCTGGGGTTGTTCTTCAGGCCCAGGTAGGC
Source organism: Archangium violaceum (assembly GCF_016859125.1). Taxonomy (NCBI): domain Bacteria; kingdom Pseudomonadati; phylum Myxococcota; class Myxococcia; order Myxococcales; family Archangiaceae; genus Archangium; species Archangium violaceum. The sequence continues at coordinate 8,982,499 of NZ_CP069338.1, forward strand.
ATTGACGAAGCGGACGTAGGCCTTGGACACGGGCTCACCCGCGTCCGTGCCACCATCGGTGCCCGCGTCCACCGGGGGCTCGATGATTCCGCCGTCTCCTCCGTCCGGAAGGCCGTCTCCGGCGTCCGTCCGGGTCTCGCCCGCATCCGTCTTGCCGGGAGGGTCCTCCGGGCCATCGTCGCAGCCGGTGGTGGTCCCGGCCGTCAGGGCGAGGACCGTCATCAACAACCAGACACCCAGAACGTTCCTCTTCACGCGTGCTCTCCAACAGGAATGAGAAGACAGACATCCGCGGGCGGGGGCGCGGGATTCCGGCCCCCGTCCATGAATCACCCGTGCTCGTGGCTCACCGCTTCTCGCATTCACTGCGCAGCGGGTAGATGCGGCCCTTGGACAGCTCATCGCGCAGGTAGAAGTAGGCCATCACGCCCGCGTTGAACTGCGCGTGCTGGAGCCACTCCGAGACCGCGGCGGAATCCGTCCCCTCCTCGATCTCCGGGGTGAGGGGATTGTCGAGGGTGCAGATCTTCTTCCACAACGTGGCGCCGCCGATGGCGCTGGGGTTGCCACTGGGAGGCTCGCTCGAGCCGGTGCCGAACTTGCCGACGCGCACGAGATCGCAGGCGCCGCGGGCGGCTCCGAGCATGTTGGCGCCCCACTTGCCCCAGTCCGTCTCCCGGGGAGAGAAGTCGATGTCCACCTCTCCGTATTTGATCCACGCCTGCATGAATTCCGGCGTGAAGGTCACGGTGGTGCCACCCGCGGCCATCCACGTCATGTAGCGCGCACCGCCGTGCGGCCCGAGCGCCCGCTCGAACATCGCCAGGTGGGACTCTCCGGTGGAGGAGGTGCCGAACAGGCCCTTCGCGAGGTTGGCCACGCGCGCCCCGTTGAGCGCGACCAGCGTCTTGGCGGCGCCGCTCTGGCCATCACCCGCGCGGCCGTGGCAGTTGGCGCAGATGCCCTGGAACACCGTGGCTCCGGGCGTGGTGTAGTAGAGCTCGCCCCACGGCTGCTTGGGAGCGCCCAGTGTGTCCTTCATCCATGGCTCGACGGACTCCGGCGGCGGAGCGTTGGTGTCGAAGCGGCAACCCGGCTTTGGAGTCCAGAAGTTGGTGGGGATGCGCTGGTGGGCGAGCGCCTCGTGCTCCGCGGTGATGGGGTAGCGCGTCAGGTAGTCGAAAGGCGGGACGCCGATGCTGGACTCCCAGCGGGTGTTGCGCGGCTCGTAGGGGACCTTGTCGGTGAAGTCCTCGGACACCCACCGCACGTCGGGGGGATCCTGGCAGGTCTCCTTCACGGCGAGCTCCGCCTGACGCAGGCGCTCCTGACGGTTGGCTTCCTTCTGCGCCGTGCTCAGCCCGCTGTCCTGGGGCCAGTCCAGCGAGGCGATCCACCGCGCCACCAGGAGCGGAGCGCGGCAGTCCTGGCCGGGGACGTTGGCGGGCATGTGGATGATGCGCTCGTCGGTGTCGCGGGCGACGCGCTGGAAGAGCGTGCTGGCGGGGGTCGGGCTCCTCAGGTCGGCGGCGAAGTCCGTCACCCCGAAGTTGACGTAGGAGCGCAGCCCGTTGCTCTCCTTCAGTGAGGTGGGGAACTGGAACAGGATGCCGCCAGCGGAGAAGTCGAGCGAGGCAATCGACGGGTTGCTGAGCACCGCGAAGCCATTGGGGTTGTGGCACTGCGCGCAGTTGGGGATGAAGTAGCCCTGGAGCTCCAGCTCCTGCGTATTGCGCGCGCGCTTGCTCCCGTACGTCTCCAGCTTGGGCAGGTCCGCGCTCGAGCGGATGCCGGTGAGCACACCGTAGCTGATCATCCGGTCCACCTGGGAGAGCTCGTCCTCGAGCACGTCCGTCTCGGCGTCCACACCGCCTTCGCCACCGGGCCGGCGGTTGAGCTGCAGCGGGGTGAAGCCGAGGACGAAGTTCTGCCCCTCGGAGCCGGTGTGACAGTCGATGCAGCGGTGGCGGCCGGGGACGGCGTAGTTGCGCGTGGCGCCGGTGGCCTCGTCCGTGCGGTAGACGAGGACGCGATCGGAGAAGCTCGAGCCGTCGCGGTAGCGCAGGTCATTCAGCTCCGCCACCGTCTCGTCCTCGTTCCAGATGTACGTGCCGAAGAGCGACTCCTGCCACGGCTGGCGCACGACGATGAGCCGCGTCTCGATCTTCCGGTAGCCCACCTGGCCCTGGGCGTCCTTCACCGGCTTGAAGAACGTCTTGTAGAAGCGGGTGTTGGGAGGAATCTCGAAGCGCTTCGTCGTGGCGTCGTACCGGATGGACTGGCCGGCGGGCACGTGCACCTGGCGCAGCTTCTTGGCGTGGTCCGAGAAGAGGGGATAGGTGGGCGCGAAGGCAATGGTCCCGTGCTGGGCCAGCTTCTGCGCGTCGAAGGTCACGATGTCGGTATCCGTCTCGGACAGGAAACGGGGCAGGGCGGTGAGGCTGGCGAACCAGGCGTCCTTCTCCGGATCGCTGCCCAGCGGCTTGTTCTCGGGGATGCAGTTGCCCAGGTCGGTCATCGCCTCGCCCACGTCACGCCCCACCGTCACGCCGCCGTCGGACGAGCCCTCTTCCCTCACCTCGAAGGTGCCCTCCGGCGCGCCCTGCGCGAGCCAGGACGTGAGCGCCTGTCCGAGCGCCACGGCCTCTTTGAGCTGCTCGGAGGTGGGCAGGGGAGGCATGGCGCCCTGCGTGGCCATGCGGGCCAGGGACGGGGCCGCCACCCGGAGGCCCGCGAGGTCCGAGGTGTACTGGAAGCCGCCCCGCGCCTCGGGGGTCTTGTGGCACGAGCCACACTGCGCGTCGACGCTCGCCTTCAGGTTGTCGAAGGTCTCCGTGACGACCTCGCGCGTCGCCGCGCGGCGCAGGGGGATCCGCTCGTTCGACCGTGCCGGGTTGCAGGTGACGGGCGTGGGACCGGGACCGGCATCGCCCGCGTCGGGCGTACCCGGGTCCGCCGAGCCAGCATCCTGGACGCCCGGCTTGTCCGGGGACGGGCAGCCCGCCGTCGTCACGACCACGAGCATGGACACACTGAGAGCGAGGCTCGTGACGAGCCCATTCCTTGTCATCACCATGAGGCCGGATCTCCTCCTGCGCTGCGCGAGCCTTATCGGAGAATGTGAATAGGGGTTTGACAAAATATCGTAACGAAAGCCGGACTGTAATCTTCCAGGGCCGCGGGGTTCGTCACGGTTGTATGTCTTTACGAAATGGTAACGGCCGGAGGAGCAGGTGCGCTCCTCCGGCCGCGGAATGCTCAGACAGGGGGATTCAGCTCACAGGCCCTTGCACACGCCGGCGCCGCGGCCCAGGTCCCCGCCGCAGCCGAGCGGGCTGATGTCGCTGCAGGAGATGAAGCCCTGCTCGGTCAGGAAGTCCTCGAACGCCTGGGGGTTGCTGTAGACCCAGTCATAGAGGGCCTGCTCCTGGGCGGCCTTCGGGAAGTTCTTGTTCTCGTTGAGGAAGAGCTTGCGCGAGAGCGGGTAGACGCCCGTGGTGTTGCTGGCGATCAGCTTGCGGACGTTGGCCTGGGTGGGGGCGATGCCGTCCACCTTGAGCGCCGCGTTGCCGGCGCGCTTGGCGGAGTCACCGGCGTAGCCGATGGCGTTGGAGTTGGCCGCCGTCAGCTTGCCGATGCAGGTGGTGGCGCTGTCGGAGATGGAGCAGGCCGAGGGGTTGCTGGCGGACTCGTCGTTGATCACGACCACGTCGGCGCAGAAGTTGCTGCAGCCGAGCAGCGACTTGAAGGTGTCCGTGGTGCCGGACAGGTCGTCACGGCGGTACTTCACGATGGTGCCGGCGGTGGAACGGCCCAGCGCGGACCAGTTGCTGACGCAGGTGGCGGCGCTGCCGCTGCCGTCGCCACAGAACGCCTTCTTCAGGTTGGCCGAGGTGATGCTGTTGCCCGGGAGGGCGTTGTAGGTGGAGGTGCTGACGAAAGCGTTCACCGCGTCGAGCGCGACGACGTTGCTGGACTCGCCAGGGCAGCAGGCGCCATTGGAGGCGGCGCCACCCGCGCAGGTGCCCGCCTTGAAGTCGCGCGACATGGGCGCGAGCGTCTGCTGACGGCCGATGCAGAACGTGCCCGAGCCGTTGCGCAGGCAGCCCTCACCCACGCTCGAGCCCTTGCCCTCGATGGTCAGGCCGGCCTGGGACTGAATATTGGTGGCGACCAGGACCTCCTTCAGGGTGTCCGAACCGTAGAACTCGTTGTTGGGACCCAGGTTCTGGGCCACCGACCCGAACTGCTCGGCCTCCATGGCCGCACCACCACACCCCACCACAGACATCGAAACCACCACGGCGGCCGACATCACCCACTTCATCTTGTTCATGACGGATGCTCCGTGTTGCGAGGGACTCAAGTTTGACAAGACATGACTCTGGGAGAGCCGTCGAACCCGGTGGGGGCCGGCTTCGACGGAGCGCAAGGTGCCTCAATCCCCGGGCTTCTTCGCGCTCCAATTGCGTCAAAGTTCCGCCAGCGGCAGGTCACATGTCACGACTGTCTATCGTGTCACGGATGTATGTCTTTTATTGCGACGGAAGCCGGGGGCCGTCCGTCGCAATCAGTTGCGAGTGGATTTTTCCACGTCGCGCTCCCGTCAGGACAGCAGGGGCAGCAGCCACGGGATGAGCGGCAGGGCGCTGATCAGGTAGCAGGAGGCGAGCAGCGCTCCGGCGAGGAGCCGGCGCTCGGAGTCTCGAGGCCAGCGCAGCAGGCCCACGGGGAGCAGCAGCAGGGGCAGCCCGAGCAGGAGCCAGAGCAGCGCGGGGATGGAGTGGGGGACGTGGCTTCGCTCGAGGTGTTCGAGCAGGTTCAGCGGGTCGGCGCGCTGTCCCGAGCCGGTGAGTCCCACGTGGCATCCCTCGGGGGTGAGCAGCGTGAGGCCCCGGCTCGAGGGAACGAGGAAGCCGGAGGATAGGTGGATGCAGGGGCCATCGAGGAGCGCGACGGCGGCCAGCGGACGGGAGCCTTCTCCCACTCGCAGGGAGCCATCCGATCCGAAGGCCGTATACCAACGCTGGTCCTCCCATTCGTGGATGACGCCCGGGCCCTGTTCCGGCCGCGAGCGCGACAGGGGCACGAGCCGGGAGCCCTCGGCCACCGATGGCGAGGGCAGTGGGCGCAGCCCGGAAGGCGGTGGCTCCGAGGGGAGGATGCTGCCGTCCGGTTCGAGCCGATGGGTGGCGGGGATGCTCGCGGGCCGCAGGCGCCCGGCCACGCGCAGGTCGAGTCCGGCCAGGACCTGGAGGGACTGTCCTTCCATCACGCTGGCCCCGCTATCCTTCACCTCGCGGAGGGCCCCACCATCCTCGAGGAGGAATCTCCATCCAGCCTGAGCGGCGCGGTACGCCGCGCGCACGATGCAGTCCGGGAGGTACAGACACATCTCCTCACGCGTGATGGTGAGGGGGAGCTCCGTGTCGCCCACCCTCACCAGGACCGCATCCGCGGCCTCGGCCCGGGTGTCCTCGCCTCGTGCTGGCGCGAGCGCCACCTCCAGCCGGTGGCCCGACCATCCCAGACCCAACAGGCGACTGCCGGCGCCGCCCGGAAGGCGCTCGGGAGGAACCTGCCAGCCCTCCTCGTCCATCACGGCCGCCACGAGCACATCGACCACGCCGCCTGGAGACGACGATCGAGTGCTTGCCCGGTAGACGAGACCCACGAGACCGCCCGTGCCTGGAAGCAGGCCCTCCACGCGTTCGAGTGCTATCTGCTCCGGCATGGGAGCCAGGAGGCGGGCCTCCCCACGCGTGGGCTGGAGCAGGGCGATGCCCCCTCCTGGAAGGTCCGGCGCGGCCGGGCAGGGGACCCACACACGGTTCTGCTGGGCGAGGAGGGGAAAGCGCGTGTCCCGGCCACAGCTGGAGGGCGCCGAGGCGAGGGGCTGGCCGGCCGCATCCTTCCAGCGGAGCTGACGCGCACCGGTGGGGTGCTGGGGCCAGAGCGCCACGAAGCCGAGCGCCGCGAACCAGAGCAGGCAGGCGAGGACCAGGAGCAGCCAGGAGGGGATGCGAAGGAAAGACACCTGCCTGAGGACGTCCAGGCAGGCTCATCTCTTCCTGAGTGGGTTGCGCATGCTCCCTCTCCCCCTAGTACTACAGTGGGACTTTGAGGTCCGGGTCTCTGCGTCGGTAATGGCAGAGCTTGGCGATGGCCTGATGGCGGCGTCGCCAGCGGCTCCAGTGTAGGACAAACTCCAGGGCCGGCCGTATCACCCAGACAATGTTCAGCAGCAGCCGCCGGACTTCCTGGATGGAGAAGCGGATGAGGCCAGGCCCTGGCGCCGACGAAACCGGAGCATCCGGCGAGGGCGACGCATCGGGCCCAGTGCTTTTGGGAGCAGTACGGCTTCCTCCTCGTTGTTGGCCAGTACCCGAGAAGCCGCCAGGAACGCATGCGCCACCATGCACAATGTCATATGGCGATACCACCCCGCGTAACTGCGCACTTCGTATTCGTCCAGGCCCACCTCGCCCTTGGCCGACTCGAAGCATTCCTCCACTGTCCAGCGACTCCCAGCAGCCTTCACCATCGCCTCCAGCGAGGTGTTGGCTGACGCATGGACCAGATAGTGCGCTACCTCGGTGGCATTCGTCAGGCTCCGGCGAAACAACAGCCACCGCGCCAGGGTTCCCGTGTGCGAATTGACTTGCACACGAGCCCATTCATACAGACGGGGACCCTTGGCTCCCTTCCCAGCGGACAGGACTGTCCAGTCCCTCGGCTTCACCTCTCGCAGCACCTCACCGGCCGTTACCTGAGCCATTCCCCGCCACACGTAGGTATTGGAAGCCACCGCCAATACGTAGCGCTGGTGCCGCTGCTCCAGAAAGTGCCGTAGCGTCCCGTCCCGGCCATACACCTCGTCACCGAGTACCCAGGAAGGCTTCAGTCCCGCATTGAAAGTGCGCTCGAGCATGACACGGGCCAGCTCCGGCTTGGTAAGAAAGGCCACCGTGTCCTCAATCCCAGCCTGGCGACATCTGTCCCTGTCTTGCGTCCACTCCTGGGGAGATACAATTCCCTATCAATCAGGGTATGCCCGCGAGGCGTCACATAGGCCAGGAAGACGCCCACCTGACAATTCTCAATCCGACCCGCTGTCCCCGAATACTGGCGCGCCACTCCCGCCGACTTGTTCCCCTTCTTGAGAAAACCCGTTTCGTCCAACACCAGCTCGCCTCCCTCGCCCAACTGCTGGCGTGCATAGGCCAGCACGTCATCGCGCACTGCGTCCGCATCCCACCGGGCCCCGAGCAGCAGGTGCTGGAAGGCGTAGGGGTTGTACCTGCCCGCTTCTTCCGCCAAACCCCAGGCATTCTTGCGCTCGGCACGCGAGAGCAGCGCCCGCACGAAAGCCTCGGCGGAGCGCTGTGTCTCCGGACGACAGAAGTGGCGCTTGAGCCAGGTCAACACCTCCTCCCACGCGGCGGTGAGCTTCTGGATGATGTGGACCTCCCTCTCGTCGTACGCGGCAGTGGCGAGCATGGCTTCCCCCTTTGGGAATGCTACTTCTCCCATTGGGTTCAACCGTTCCACCTCCGCAGTCACTCCCAACGTCCTGACCCCTGGCTGCCCTCCGGTCAGGTAGTGTCGTCGGGTTGACCTGGGAAGTTGCGCGCCGAGCTGGCGCCGTTACCCTAACAGAGGAGAGGTCCATGCAGTGCAGTGCGCGGGTCCTCCCTCATGCCGTTTTAGAAGTCCCACTGTAGTACTAGGAACGCTTGGGCGGATCGATGACGCTCGCGTACTGGTAGAGCGCCTTCCGCCACTCGTTTCGCGTCTCGTGGCCCGTCTTGATGCGACACTGCTCGGCGGCAACGGCCCACTTCCTGGCCCGGACGGACTCGGTGAGCTTGGGGAAACCGTTCGGAAACGCTCCGATGCCGACGTTGTAGACCATGTCGAGAAGGGCACGACGGACGCAGCGGGGATAGGTGTCGAAGTCGGGTTTGAACACGACGTCCCTGATCCGGGGGATGAACTCGGTGTCGAGCCGCTTCTTCAGGAGCGCGCGAATGTCCTGGTCGGTGAGGGCGATGGTCGGCCGCATCGCATACTCCGTGGCCCTCATCTTGGGGCGCATGGCCTTGACCGCTCTGAAGGCCGTCACGATCTCCTCCGGCGTCGCGGCCCTGCCCGCGTCCATGTTCTGGAGGGGCAGCTTCTTGGCGTCTTCCTCCGTGCGAACCAGGTTGCCCGCGCCCACCGTCACGTTCCCCTCGGTGTCCAGGTACATGTACGCAACGACACCTTCCCAGGAGGTGAGGTCGTTCCACATGTCGTCGAAGGTGAGCGGCGTCTTCTGATCGCCGGCCTCGGGAGGCGGTGCCGGGATCGTGTTGATGCCGGATTTACGCCGCTTGGGCCGGGGAGGCCGCTGCTGTGTCGACACGCCCTCCATCGAGCAGATCCAATCCGCGTCCACATCCCAGGTGAGCGCCTGCCCCTTGACGAGGGAGAATTTGGTGTCGTCGAAGTCGAGATAGGGGAGGATCGGACCGGGCTTGCCGTCACGAGCCGCGGCCGGGAGCGAGAGGATCGCGTAGGCCGGTGCGAGGGGGAGGGCGCCTGCCTCCAGCCGCTTGGGGAGCCAGTGCCGTTCTCCCAGGTAGCCCTCGAAGATGCCATCCGCGCCCAGGGGGAGCCGAATGGCCGTGGCGTGAGGGTTCAAGGGAACCGGACCCGGTGCATGTGGCTCCACCAGCGCGATGTCGAGCCGGAGCTCCGCGCGCGGAGACACTCCCGAGATCTTCCCGCTCACCTCCCATGTCCCTTCGATGGACGGGTCGTATTCGATCTTGAAGGCTTCGAGCTTGGGCCTGGGCACGATGAGGAAGTTCTTCTCTTCCTTCAGCAAGGTGGGTTGGCCACCGCTCCTCGTCCCCCAGAGCTGCCAGCCGAACTCGTAGCTTCCAGCCTCCTCTTCCCCCACATCCGCCAGCTGGTGGCAGCTGTCGTCCGTGAAGCCGATCGCCCAGCTTCGGCTGAAGTTCATGAAGGAGAGGCCAGAGTTCCATCGATACGAAAAGGCGCTCCTGGGATTTTCGGCGGCGATCTCGGTCGAACCTTCATCGAGCTCGATCACCCGGAGCTCGAGATCCGCCCAGCCGAAGACCGCCGCGAATTCGGGGGTGAAGGTCACGCGCTCGCCGAGCAGGAGCTGCTGCGGCTTCTGCACCTTGATTTCACAGGTGTTATCGAACTCGATGGCCGGTTTGAAGATGGCGGCCTCGGCATGGGGGAAGTCCGGCGTGATGGAGAAACCCAACTTCCCCTTGCCGATCAGCCGTTGGGCGATCAGGTCGACGGTGGGATCCTTGCCGTCGACCTTGACCTCGAACCTTCCGTTCGACGCGATCTTCATCACCACCGCGCCCTCCACGGGATACGACAAGGTCTTGTCCCCGTGGTCCACCAGCCAGGTGAGTCCACACTTCAAGTCACCCGGGCGGAAGTTCTTGCTCGAGCCCCTGATGGGGAAGTCGATGAGGAGGGTCATCGGATGCCCGATGGACCACGCGCCCGGCGGATCGAACGTGATCGACGTTCGCGGAACGAGCACGAACTCGAGCGAGGCCCGGTAGCCCGCGCTCAGGTTGGTGCTCTCGGTCTTCTTCCGGGCTTCTTGGGCTTGAGCTTCGCTCTGTGCTGCGCTCTGGCTATTGCTTGGCGTGGACATGGTTCAAGAGCTGTTGTGCGTCGAGGCTAGGAGCCCAGATCCTCGGATTTGATTTCAGGAGCGGACTTCACTTCGACGGCAATGCCACGGACATCAACCGTGTTGCCCGTCTTCGTCCCCTTGGGGCTCCAGGTGAAGCGGTAGGTCCCCGGGGTCTTCTTCAACCGCTCCTTGAGGAGGTTGGCCTCGAATGTACCCGTCTCCGAGCAGTGTCCGTAATGCGAGGGGTCGCTCTTGAGCGGGACCTTGTAGCGAATCAACTCGGTGATTCTCACGTCCTCCTGCCACTGGCCCGCGTCATCCAACTTCTCGCACGTGACGTGGAGGGCGATGTCCGTGGGCATGTAGCTGGCCTTGCCCAGGAACCGGAGTTGCTTGGGTCCGACCTCGATCGTGAAGTCATCGAGGCTCGGCTTGATCGTGAACTCCCGAGGCGGAAGCGGAGGCGGAGGAGTCGCCACCTTCCCGGGCTGGGAGAGCTCGGCCGAGAACTTGAGCGTTCCGCCCCAACGACCCGGGAGGGGTCTGCCCTTCTTGTCCTTGAACAGATCCCAATCCGTGACGAGGGACGAGCCCGCGAGGGTGCCTTGACGGAACGTCTCTCCGCCCACTTCGAGCTTGATGACGGGGCTGGCGGCCCTCCATTGGTTGATGTCTCCATGGAGGCGTACCTTCGTGTGGACCTTGCCGAGTCCCATCGAGACCTCGATCTCGTCGAACTCGAACCGGGCCACGGGAGGCAGGAGCTTGTCCGCGACGACCTCGAGGAAGTCATTGCCACAGGCGGCCTTGATGTCCTCGGCCGAGGCGGCGATCAGCTTCGTCGTGTCTCCCAAGGGAGAGTCCTTGCCGGCCAGGACCAGGTGCCCGCCGTTCGGGGCGATGAAGCGGGGGCGTACGTGAAGCGTCTCTCCTTCGGCGGAGAGCACCTCCTCGGCGATGAGCCCCAGCGCGGGACCCGGGTCGAACTCGAAGCCGAGCGGACCGGTGGAGGGCGGCGGCTCGTAGGTGAGCACGATCGCCGATTCCGTGTCGTCCCGCCCGGCCTGGAAGTACTCGGCGGCGGGAAGCAGTTGCAGCTTTTTCTCGAGCGCATCGAGATCCGCGCTGGTGCCCGAGGCGGGGACGACGAGGAGGGATAGACCGTTTCGTTCGAGTCTCTTCACCGCGAGGGGAATGTCCTTCTCATTGCGGTTCTTCGGCCGGCACGCATTTCGAAGCTCCTGGAGGCGTTGTGCCAGGGGAACGGAGAGGCGGAACTCCGCGACATCGCGCGTGAAGACCGGCCCGAAGCGCGGATGGCTCACGAAATTCTTGAAGGAGAAGTCGGGGGTGATCTGCGGGTTGCTCTTCGCCTTCTCCTTCCCAACGATGAAGTCCCGCCTGTACTTGAGGCCTCCAACCACCTTCTCGTCAGGAGGCCTGTTCGCGAGGATCGGGAGCGCGAGCTCGCCGGGTGTTGGCGCTTCGTCCAGGTTGGGCTTCTGACCCTTGGGGGCCCGCCAGTGTTCGAAGACGATGTAGCCGGCGAGGGCGACGGGCCAGTTCGTGCGGCAGACGAAGGTTCCAGTGGAGAGGGGGCGGACCTTGCCGTCAGTCGTCTTGGCGGTCCCTCCCGTGCCGAGCGCGAAGGTCTGTCCGGCGAGCTCGGGCTTGGGGACCTCGAGTGCCGAGGCCCCGGTGGTGAGTGGCTCGAAACGTTGCTCGTTCCCGTTGGTGGCGTGCATTTCCCAGCTGCCCCAGAAGGGGAAGCGGGAGCGCCCCATGGCGACGCCGTCGGTATACGGTGTGCGGCTGAACACCCGTGGTGCTTGGGCCGCGCCCGCCCCATCTTTCGCGGTGGCGAGGAAGCGCACATCGGTACCGTTCGTGCCGTCGGTCGAACCGTATCCGTGCTGCACCAACACGGCCATCAGCTCCATCCCCACCCGTGGCTCCGGTTCCTTCCAGAGCAGACCAAAGAACATCGGCTTCTGGGTGCTGTCACCGCGCTTGAGCGTGCCAGGTGGCCACGACTTCTTGAACGCAATGGCTTCCTTCTCGAGCAGGATGTCGATGAGCCACAGCGTCGTGACCGGGTGCATGTTGACGAGGCGGGCATCCTCGGGCAGCAGGTGGTCGCCCGCGCCGAAGATGCTCTTCTCCTCGGCTTCAGCGCCGAGTACCGGGACCTCTCCGAACAGGTCGTTCTCGTCTTTTCTGCGGGCCCACCAGCTCAGTGGCCGGAGGTTCTTCTTGAACGCGGCGAAGGCCACCTCATCGCTGGTATCCACGAGCGCTTCGAGGTGGCCGGCTTTTCCGCGGGCATCGAGCTGGGCCTCGAGACCCTTTGGCGTCCACTCGTTCACGTGGTCCAGCACGAGGTTGCGCCAGCGATGAGACGCGGCCGTCTTGAAGAGCTGCGCGCGGCTCTCGAGCCGCTTCGGACGTGGGTTCTCACCCGACGCCAGGGGCACCTTGTCGAGGAAGAAGTGGGGAGACCAGAGCGAGAGCGCGTCCGCCTCCGCGGGCACGTTCAGCGTGACCTTTCCCTGGTCCGGATGGAGCTGGATGCGCTCGGATTTGAGAGGGGCACCCGCCTTCGTGTAGCTCACCTCGAGGATGCACTTCCCCCCGGCCTCCCCCTTGTACTGGTGCTCGTTCTTGAGGGTGATATCGAGGGGATAGGTGAAGGGCACGGCCGCGTTGCCCTCACTCGAGAAGAACGTATTGCCGTCGTTGAAATACCGCGACACCACGCGGCCATACCCGTCCGTCGTCAGGCTTTCGACGATCTTCCCCCCGGCATCCCCGAGCATTTGCTGGATTTCGTTGGGGGCCTTCTCGTCCCGCGAGGAGGGCATGTCCAGGAAGTTGTTCTCCCGCTCTTCATGGACCGATTTGAACAGGCCATTCAAATCCCCTGCCTTGTTCTGGAGGAACTGGATTCCGCCCCCCTCGCCGCCGGGGGAGAACAGCTCCCAGTGCAGGTACCTCGGTAGATGCTGCGGGTCGACTGCCTCGGAGAAGGGGAGGCCTTTGGCGACGAAGCCGATCGTCTCACCCGCGGCCACGGGAAAGAGCGCGCGATCAAAGGTGACGATGGCCCCCTCCTTCAGGGCCTGGATGGCCTGGCTGACGTCCTCGGGGCTGGGCTTGCTCAGCGCCAGGACGCGCTCTTCGCTCCGGGCGGGCAGGGGCGAGGTGCGATCATGCACCTTGAATGTGGTCGCCTCCGGGTTCAGTGGCTCCTGGGACCAGAAGGTCTTGCCGACGTCGTCGCTGTTCGGGTCGAGGTTGACCACCCCGCCGAACTGCATCTTCAGGAGCGACGCCACCCAGGGCACCTTCTCGAACCCCTGGCTGTTCGGCTCCCACGGGGACGCGAGGTGCATGGAGAGGCTGTAGAGCGGATGGACCGTCTCGGAGTTGCCACCCCCCTCCGCCTTCTCCACGAGCTCGTGCCGGAGGAGGACGAAGCCCAGATGGCGTCCCTCCGTCACGTCGCGGACGTCGGGATTGTCTCCGCCCGTTCCTGGAGCCATGAGCCTCGCGGCCACGATGTACCCTGGCATGGCCGCCTGGACCGGAACCCTGGCTTCCGATGAGGGCTCCGGCTCCAGGTGCACACCGCCGTGCAGGTTCTGCTGGAGCCCCAGCGGGAAATAACCACCGGTCCCGCGCTCGTTGCGGACGTAGTACTTGAGCGGTGATTCGCGCTTCTGGTCCGCGCTGAACGGGAAGAACACCTGCGGCGGATCCTCATCGGGGAGTCCCTCGATGGTGTCGCGCAGGTACTCGAAGTGCATGTAGTCGTGGTAGTAGCCGCCCCAGTGAAACCCGTGGCTCGCGAGGATCTCCACGATCCTCCGGGGCATGTCGAACGGTTGACCCGCTTTGAAGGGATTCGTGTCCCAGTTGATGTCGATCGCACTGCCCCAGGAGTGGTTGGAGAGCAGGTCCTTCTTGGCGGAGGTGCCTTTCCCGTAGGGGATTCTGTCCTCGAAGGTGCCACGCCTGCGATCTTCCTCGGCGCAGCGGATGTTCCAGTTGGGCCAGAAGTCGCTTTGCTTTCTCAGCTCCGCGTATTCAGGGCGGTTCGCGATGGCGGCCTTGACGCTGTCGTTCTGCTTGTAACGAAAGTAATACCCCCCGACCACGTGGATGATGTAGGGCAGGTTCTCGGCCTTGATCTTCTCGAACGCAGCCAGGAGGAGGTGCTCCAGCTTGCGGTTGATCTCCACGGTCATCGTCCCGGTCTTCTGCGGGCCAATGCCTGGCAGCTTCACCGGAACGATGTGGTTCTTCCTGAAGCTGTCGAGGACAGGGTTCTCGAGAACCCTTGATGTCTTGTCGAACCTGCTGCCGGTGCTGTCGCCTTCGAACGCGTCTTGGATCTGCGGAGGACCGTAGATCTTCCTGACGTCATCCTTGGTGTGACAGACGTACTTCGGCTCTTGATGGCTATAGCTCACGGGGATTTGGCCTCGACGAACCTGCCCTTGGTCCACTTGAGCATCGACGTCTGTTTACCGGAGCCCGCGATGCTGAACACGATCTCGGGGACGCCATCCTTGTCGACATCCGAGACGTTCATCAGCTCGGTATCAGGCCCCTCGTCATTGCTCCTGTCGATGGACTGGAGCCGCTTCTTCTTGCGGACGTCATAGACCCGCAGGCGTACTTCGGTCCCCGATCCTGGTTGCGAATAGTAGTGCTCGAACGCGAAGACGCCCGGCGCGACGGGATGGATGCAGGTCGTGATGCGGTTGGCTTCGCAGGGGGCGGTGATGGAGTCGGTCACCAGGTTCTTCATCCCATCGCACGACACCACGGTGATCTTCTTGGTGTGTTGACCGCGGGTGCAACCCGCGTCCGTCGCCACCAGCAGCACGCCGTTCTTCTCCAGAATCCACGAGGAGGGATCGATGACGGGATTCTTCCGGTCGATTTTGCAGGTGGGTGATTCGGTCACCAGATACGCGCCGGGACTCGTGAGGAAGGGGGGATACGCGTTCGTGTAGAGGTGGGTCATCTCGGTCTCCACCTTCCTCAGCGCCTCCTCGCCTTCCTTCTTGTCGGTGAACTTGCCGATCGTCCGGTAGACCTTGCCTTTCTGGCCGAAGAGGTAGCGATCCCCGGGCAGATCATAGGGCGCCATCGGATTCGCGGGATCGTATGGCTGCAAGGGTTTGCCGTCGTTCTTGCGCTCGCCGATCTCGATGCCGAGGCTCCGGCTGTCCCAGTTCGAGTCGCAGAGCGGCACCTCGTCCGCGCGTCCCTGGGCGGGTGCTCCGAGCACCACCAGGGCGCATACGGTCGAGAGGGTCCACCGCCCAGCGGTGGAGACGCGAGGAGCACGATCGTTGCCAGAGGACATCGCGAATCGCCTTTCTGAATCCATGTGGGGGGGGGGTTGGACCCCGGGGGCCGCGTGCATGACGACAGGGGGAGCTTTCCCCCGAATGACGAGGGTCGCACGCGGAAATTCGGTTGGGGAAGGTGGGGCCACGGCATACGTCCGCGTACCTCGAGCACCCCCTTGGATGGGGCGTGGGTCAGCACGAACGGCGTGTCGTGGTTTCCATGCGAGGGGCTCGGCCGGGGATTCTCCCCTCGGTTCCGAGCCGGCGCCTGCTCGCCTGTCCTGCGGGCTCCAGGGGCGCGGTGGGTGGCTCGCGCCCGTGGAGGGCTACACCTACGCCGTGGCGCCGCGCACCACGCGCATCAACTCGCCGGAGTCGATGAGCTGGCTGACGGCCTCGATGTCGCGGTGGATCTCCCGGTCCTTCTCCATGGTGGGCACGCGGCTGCGCACCAGCTCGTGCGCGGCGCGAGGCCCGCGGCCGGCCTTCACCGGCAGCCGGTAGTCCAGCGCCTGGCTCGCCACCAGGATTTCAATGGCGAGGCACGTGCGGGTGAAGTCCGCCACCTGGCGACCCTTGAGGGCCGCCGTCATGCCCATGGACACGTGGTCCTCGCGGCCGGCCGAGGAGGGAATCGAGTCCACCGAGGCGGGGTGGCACAGCACGCGGGACTCGGCGACGAGGGCCGCGCTGGTCACCTGGGCGATCATGAAGCCCGAGTTGAGGCCCGAGTTCTTCGCGAGGAACGGGGGCAGGTTGGACAGCGACGGGTTGACGAGCTGCTCCACGCGGCGCTCGCTGATGGCGGACAGCTGGGTGAGCGCCATCGCCGCCACGTCCATGGCCAGCGAGATGGGCTGGCCGTGGAAGTTGCCGCCCGAGACGATCTTCCCGCTCTCCACGAAGACGAGCGGGTTGTCCGTGGCGCTGTTGACCTCGACCTCGAGGATGCGCCGGGCGAAGGCGAGCCCCTCGCGCGCCGCGCCATGTACCTGGGGCATGCAGCGCAGGGAGTAGGGGTCCTGCACCTTGCTGCAGTTGACGTGCGTCTCCACCAGATCGCTGCCGGCGAGCAGCCGGCGCAGGTGGGCGGCGACCGCCTTCTGGCCCTCGTGGGGGCGCACGTCCTGGATCTCCGGGATGAAGGGCTTGTGGCTGCCGAGCAGCCCCTCGAGTGTCATGGAGCCGGCGATGTCCGCGACATTCGAGAGCATCTCGGCGCGCAGCTGGAGCAGGGTGCCCACTGCGCACATGGCCTGGGTGCCGTTGACGAGCGCCAGGCCCTCCTTGGCCTCCAGCACCACGGGCGTCAGCCCCGCGCGCTCGAGCGCCGAGCGGGCCGGCATCCGCTGCCCCTGGTAGAAGGCCTCGCCCTCGCCGATGAAGACGAGCGCCAGGTGGGCCAGCGGCGCCAGGTCACCCGAGGCACCCACGCTGCCGCGCTCGGGCACCACCGGCACCACGTCCTTGTTGAGCATGTCCAGGGCCAGCTTCAGCGTCTCCAGGCGGATGCCGGAGAAGCCCTTGGCGAGCACGTTGCACCGCAGCAGCAACAGGGCGCGGGCCTCGGGCAGGGACATGGGCGTGCCCACGCCGGCCGCGTGCGAGAGGATGAGGTTGCGCTGCAGCTCGCGCAGGTCCTTCTTGTCGATGCGCACCTCGGCCAGGGTGCCGAAGCCGGTGTTGATGCCGTAGGCGGGGGCATCCCCGGCGGCGACACGGTCCACCAGTTCTCGCGAGGCCCGGACGCAGGCCTCGGCCTCGGGCGAGAGCTCCACGGTCACCTCGTTGTGGGCAACCTGCAGAATCTCCTCCAGCCGGAGGGTGTCTCCATCGATAAGAAGTCGGGGGCGGTACATGTGGGGCTCCGGAAGCAGCGGGTACGGCGTTCCTCGGGCGCACCCTATACCCCAACAACCGGCGGTCCGCAGCCCGTCCACCCCCAGAGTGTTCGGGAGCTTTTGACAGTCGGGGGTCGCCTCACTACCGTGACGCGCCGTTCCAAGGAGGAACCAGCCAACGTGGCATTGATCGTCCAGAAGTACGGCGGAACGTCGGTCGGCGACATCGACCGAATCAAGAACGTGGCCCGCCGCTGCATCGCGGCGCAGGCCGCTGGGAACGACGTGGTGGTGGTGGTGTCCGCGATGTCCGGCGAGACCAACCGTCTGCTGAAACTCGTCTCCCAGATCACAGACCGGCCCAGCGAGCGCGAGCAGGACGTGGTGGTGGCAACCGGCGAACAGGTGTCCATCGGCCTGGTGGCCATGGCCATCCAGGCGCAGGGCGGCCAGGCGACCAGCTTCATGGGTCATCAGGTGCAGATCGTCACCGACAGCACCTTCTCCAAGGCGCGTATCAAACGCATCGACGCCGAGAAGATCGTCGAGGCGCTCAAACAGAAACACATCGTCGTGGTGGCGGGTTTCCAGGGACAGGACGAGCAGGGCAACGTCACCACGCTGGGCCGTGGCGGTTCGGACACCACGGCCGTGGCGCTGGCCGCGGCGCTCAAGGCGGACGCCTGTGAGATCTACACGGACGTGGACGGTGTCTACACGACCGATCCCAACGTGTGCCCCGCGGCGCGCAAGCTGGACCGCATCTCCTATGAGGAGATGCTCGACCTGGCCAGCCTGGGTGCGAAGGTCCTGCAGATCCGTTCGGTCGAGTTCGCGATGAAGTACAAGGTGCCGCTCTGGGTGAAGTCCTCCTTCACGGACGACCCGGGCACTCTGGTGTGTGAGGAGGACAAGTCGATGGAGAACGTGGTTGTCAGCGGCATCGCCTACGACAAGAACGAGGCGAAGCTCGCCATCAACGCCGTGCCGGATACTCCGGGCGTGGCCGCGAAGATCTTCGGGGCGCTCGACGCGCAGAACATCGTGGTGGACCTGATCGTCCAGACGGCCTCCAGGGAGGGCCGCACGGATCTGTCCTTCACGGTGGGCAAGACGGACCTGTCCAAGGCGCGTGAGACCGTGGAGCGCGTGGCCAAGGAGATCCATGCGGGCGGCGTGGAGACGGATGGCGAGGTGGCCAAGGTCTCCATCGTCGGTGTGGGCATGCGCAACCACTCGGGCGTGGCGGCGAAGATGTTCCAGGTGCTCGCGGGTGAGGGCATCAACATCCAGCTCATCTCCACGTCGGAGATCAAGGTCACCTGCCTCATCCACTCGAAGTACACGGAGCTGGCCGTCCGGGCGCTGCACACGGCGTTCGGCCTGGACAAGGCTCCCGCTGCGAGCTGAGCCGTGAACCGGACCGGCGCGCTCGCGGTGGCCTCGCTCGGGCTGTTGGGCCTGGGTGTGGTGGCGCGTAGCCGCTGGCCGGACTCCGCGCCCGCGCTGGACTGTGAGCCCGGCGCGGTGCGCGTGGTGGACGGGATCGCGGTGTGTGGTGATGGCGCCGCCCCCTCCGCCCCGCAGCGCCTCGTGTTGGGGCAGAAGCTGGACCTCAACTCGGTGTCCGAGGACGACCTCGCGAGGGTGCCCGGGATTGGGCCCTCGCTCGCTCGCCGTCTCATCCGGGCCCGGGAGGACCAGGGCCGCTTCGCCTCCTGGGCGGAGGTGGCGGCCGTCCCCGGAGTGGGAGCCGCCCGGCTGGAGACCCTCCAGGCGACGACCGAGCTACGGTAGGCGCCAGGGCCCCGAGGCGTGTGATAAGCACTCCCTGTGGAGATCGCCTGCCCCCAGTGCTCGATGCAGTACGCGCTCGACCCCCGGTTGCTTCCGCCAGGGGGTGTTCCGGTGCAGTGCACCCGTTGTAGCCACATCTTCATCGCCGCTCCGCCGGGTGCGGCGGCTCCTCCTCCTCGTCCGGCGGCTCCCCGTCCCACCGCGCCCAACCCGAGCCCGAACCCCAGCCTGAACTCCACGTTGCTCTATGGCGACGCGGGTGGGGCCGCGCAGCAGCATCCCATCGGGACGACGCAGACCTTTGGCGCGGTGCCGAGGATTCCGTCGGTGGCTCCCGTGGGGCCGGCGGGCCCCAGGCCCCAACCGGCTCCGGCGGGGGCGGTACCCGCGCCCCAGACGACGCAGGTGTTCGGCGCGGTGCCCAAGCCTCCGCCCGCGGCCAGGCCTCCGGCGGGGGCGGTACCCGCGCCCCAGACGACGCAGGTGTTCGGCGCGGTGCCGCAGCCGCGGGCCAGGCCGCCCTCCGCGGCGACGACGCCCCCCTTCGGCTCCATGCCGCAGCAGGTGGCTCCCGTTGCCAGGCCCCCGGCGGGCACCACGGCGCCCGCGCCCCAGACGACACAGGTGTTCGGTGCCGTGCCCGCGCCCCAGACGACGCAGGTGTTCGGCGCCGTGCCCGAGGTTCCGCCCAGGGCACAGGCTCCGGCGATGCCTCCGCCCGGTCAGCCCGCGACGGGGACGTTCTCGCAACCTCCGGGGCTGATGCCTCGGGCCGCGACCGAGGAGCGGCTCCCCGAGGCCCCGGCCCCCAAGCCAGGGCCGTTGGTCGGGGTCGCGGCGACGACGCCCATCGAGCTTCCCGACGAGATCCTCGACCAGTTGAACCGCCCGCTCTCGGAGTTGATAGCGGAGGGCGCTTCCTCTCCCGAGAACCCGCAGTCCCAGGCGGGAGGGCCGGTGCAGGCCCTGTCCAAGCCTCTCGAGCTGCCGCCGGCATTGCTCGATGGGTCCGTCGACATCACCCCCAAGGAAGGCCGCGGCAAGCGCCCGGAGCCGGGTCGCAAGGGCCGGAACCTGCTCATCGCGGGAGGCGTGCTCGTGCTCGCCCTGACGGCGTTCCTGACCTCGCCGGCGTGGCTCACGAAGTCCAACGCCATGCCGCACGAGGTGCGGGTCGCCCGGGACGAGGCGGTGGTGTTGCTGCGGCGGGACGATGCGGCCTCGAAGGAAGAGGCCCTCTCCCGGTTGAAGGCCCTGTCGGCCGCGCACCCCCAGAACGTCGAGCTCCTGGCGGAGGTGGCGAGCGCGCTCGGCATGCATGTGGACGACACCCGTGTCCAGGTGGCCACGCTCCAGGCGAAGGTGCTGCGGCTGCAGGCTCGCATCAGTCGCCTCAAGCTGGCCCGGTCGCCGGCCGACTGGCAGAGCCGTGTCAACACGATGCAGGAGGAGCTGACCGCCACCCAGCGGGAGCTGACCCCGCTCGACGAGCGCGCCAAGGTGCTCTCGAAGGAAGCCGTGCAGGTGCTGAAGCAGCTGGGAGCGGCTCCCGAGAAGGAGTCCCGTGAGGTCGCCCTGGCTCGTCTTCGGGGCAGTGCCATGCTCAGCAGCATCCTGGGCGGGGGCGAGGCGCTCGGCATGGCCGTGAAGCTGGCCCAGGCGGACCTGCGGGACTGGAGCACGGTGGCGATGGCCGAGTACGTCCTCAACTACGCCACGCCCACGGAGCCCCAGATCCAGGAGTCCATCGCCGCGCTGGAGCGTCTGCGTGAGAAGGACAACACCTTCCTGCGTGCCTATGTGCTGGGAGCGCGCATCGCCCTGACGCGCAAGGAGACGGCCGTCGCGCAGTCGCTGTTGGACGCCGTCATCACCCTCAACCCCAAGCACGAGCTGGCCCAGCAGCTTCATTCGTACGCCGGGGAGCTGGCGAAACAGGAGTCCGAGCCCGAGCCAATCCCGCCGGCTCCCTCGCCCGAGGTCGAGCTCCCTCCGGCCGTCGATCCGGATGCCACCGCCTCGTCGGACGCCGGGGCCGAAGCCACCGCTCCGCTGGCTCCCTCTCTCGAGGCCACCCCTTCGCCCTGACTTCGGGCAGGCAATTTTTGCCCATCCCGGGGTGAAAGAATTTCCCACTTCCCGCCCTGATCCAGGCGCTTGCGCTCCCGGACGGGAGGACTGGTCGCTGTCCGGGGCGGCGGTATGTGCCTTGCTTCCCAGTGGCCGCGTGAACGGGTGTCGTGGGTCGGGGAGGCAGGGGTGATGGCGGAACTGGTGTTCTGGTGTGCCGCGGTGCTGCTGGTACACACGTACTTTCTGTACCCGGTGGTGTTGTTCGCCCTGGATGGCGTGGCGCAGGTGCTCCACAACGTGCGCTACATGCGCTCGGGGCAGAGCCAGCGCCTGGGTGAGCAGCCGAGCGCGCTGCCCCGGGTGAGCCTGGTGGTGGCGGCCTACAACGAGGCGAGCTGCATCGAGGAGAAGCTGCGCAACAGTCTGGCGCTGGACTATCCGGCGGAGCGCTTCGAGGTGCTGATCGGCTCGGACGGCTCGTCGGACGGGACGGACGAGCTCGTGCAGCGGTGCACGGACGAGCGGGTGAGGCTGTCGGCGGCGCCGCGCGGCGGGAAGACGTCGGTGTTGAACCGGTGCATCCCGATGGCGAAGGGCGACATCGTGTTGCTCTCGGACGCCAACACGATGATCGAGCCGGAGGCGGTGAAGCGGCTGGTGCGGCACTTCGAGAACCCCGAGGTGGGGGCGGTGTGCGGGCAGCTGCGGCTCTACAACCCGACGAAGGCCGAGTACGAGGAGAGCACGTACTGGACGTACGAATCGCTCATCAAGTTCTACGAGGGCAAGCGGGGTGCGGTGGTGGGGGCGAATGGAGGGCTGTATGCCATCCGCCGCTCGCTGTTCAACGCGCTGCCCCCGTCGACGATCGTGGACGACTTCGTGATTCCGCTGCGCATCCTGGAGAAGGGCTACAAGGTGGTCTACGAGCCCGAGGCGGTGGCGCACGAGGAGACGACGGAGGACTACGGGAAGGAGTTCGGGCGGAGGGCGCGCATCGCGGCGGGGAACTTCCAGAGCCTGAGGATGGTGCCGGGCCTGTTGTCGCCGCTGTCTGGCTTCCCGGCGTTCGCGTTCTGGTCCCACAAGCTGCTGCGCTGGTGCGCGCCGGCGCTGATGGCCCTGGCCTTCGTGGCGAACCTCTTCCTGCTGAACAGCACCTTCTACCAGCTGGCACTGGCCGGTCAGGTGTTGTTCTACGCGCTGGCGTACCTCGGGAAGAGGGGAGCGCTGAAGGGGACGGCACGGAGGGTGGCGTCGGTGGCCTACTACTTCGTGACGATGAACCTGGCGATCGTGGTGGGCTTCTGGCGGTTCCTGCGCAACACGCAGCGGGCCGCGTGGGATCGCACGGCCCGGGCCTCCTCGTAGGTTCCGGGGCTGTCATCCGCTGAGGAAACACGAAGGGCCCGGACTCCTCCGCGGAGTCCGGGCCCTTCTGTCATGAGGCGGCTTCATCACATTCCAAGAGACGTTGAAACACGGCGCAGAACAGTCATACCAGTGAAACGGGTCTTCCCAGTCATTCTCCAGTCATTCTCCTCTGCTGCCAATGAGGCCACCGTGCAGGGGAGGCCCGCACGCCAGCCACATCGAGGAAGCCCCCATGACCTCTCGCCCCCCCGTCCCTCCCTTCCGGAAGGCCTCACGCCTTCTCCGCCATGTGTCTCTTTGCTTGCTGGTTTCACTCTCCTCCCTGGGGATCGGCGCGGCCTGCGCCAGTCCCGAGGAGTCCGAGCCCTCCCTGACGCCGGAGACCCTGGCGGCGGCGGTCACGGAGGTGAAGTTCCCGTCCGACGCGCCCGTCTGGAACGTGCGTGATTTCGGAGCCAGGGGAGACGGTGTCACGGACGACACGCAAGCCTTCCAGGCCGCGATCAGTGCCGCGATCGATCATAACGGCCGGTATGGCGCGCTCCGCATCGTCTACATCCCGAACGGCACCTACAAGATCACCGATACCCTCGAGAGCCGCATCGCCAATACGAAGTACTGGCACGGCTTCCGCGCGGGGCTCTACCTGCAGGGGGAAAGCCAGGCGGGAACCATCCTGTCCCTGCCTGCCGCGGCTCCTGGCTACACGTCGGCCTCGACTCCGAAGGCGGTCATCCTGACGGGCTCGGAGCAGAACGGGTTTTCCGCGACCTTCCCCGAGAGTGAGGGCAACGAGGCCTTCCGCCACTACATCCGCAACCTCACGGTCGAGATCGGCAGTGGCAATCCCGGTGCCGTGGGAATCGACTACCTGGTGAACAACCGGGGCGGCATCTACAACGTCACCGTCAAGCCCGTCGACTCCGGCCGTGTCGGGCATACGGGCATCAAGATGGACCGCCAGTGGCCTGGGATGTCGCTGGCGGCAGCTCCACGGTGACGGTGTCCGAGTACATGTCCTTCGGGGCACACAAGATGTTCTCGGACGCCATCTCGGGAGCGATCCAGCTCCCCGTGCGCGAGACGCCGGAGTTCAACACGACGGACTTCTCGAAGTGGGTCAACGTCGTGTCCTGGAAGGCCACTCCTTCCGACAGCAAGGATGACGATCTGAAAGGCATCCAGGATGCCATCGACCAGGGCAAGCCCATCGTCTACCTGCCGCAGGGTTCCTACGAGGTGTCGAACACCATCGTGGTGAGGGGCTCGGTCCAGAAGGTGATGGGCCTTTCCGCCAGCATCAGCAAGAAGGAGGGCTTCCCCGCGGGTGCGCCCCTGATCCGCTTCGACGGTGGAGCGCCGGACTTCACGATCCTGCAGAACCTGCGTCTGGGAGGGGACGTGCAGCACAACAGCGCCAAGACGCTCGTCATCACCAATACCGATATCAATGGAGCCTATGGCAACACCGCCAAGGGTACGGGCAATCTCTACCTCGAGGACACCATCGGCCCCGCACCGTTCAACATCCAGACGCCCCAGCGCGTCTGGGCACGCCAGCTGAACGTCGAGTTCCACGGGGGCGAGGAGGTCGACTACATCACCAACAACAAGAGCACGCTCTGGATCCTCGGCTACAAGACGGAGGGCATCAAGGGCAGCCTGCTGGTGAACAACGGCGGTTGGGCCGAGCTCCTCGGTGGTTTCTTCTACCCGAACAACGGGAATGGGACCGATCCGATGATCATCAACAACGGGGGCTCCCTGAGCGCCTCCTACAAGAAGGATGATCTCACCGGCAACAACTACCCCATCCACGTCCGTGACATCCGTGGAAGCGATGTCCGCGACTTCAAGTCGTCCGATGCTCCGGACGCCAACAACTGCGCGCTCTACAGCGGCGCGAAGGCGAAATACACCCCGTAGCAGGGTTTCCCCTCCCTCGCGACGAGCGGGGGAGGGGGGTTGGTTCATTCAGCGGGCGTGGGGGTGAGTCCTTCGTCTTCGGGGCGCACCCTCACCCACGCGGGGAAGGGATCCTTCAGGCGACGCCAGCCCTCGGGTCCCTTCGCGTACTCGGCGTCCGTGAGGAGGCAGCCCTCCAGCCTGCGCAGCAGCGCCTCGCGGTCCAGGTTCCGGGTGATGAAGACGAGCTCCTGGCGCCGGTCTCCGTGAGGGCCCTCGCGCACCTCGCGCTCCACCTCTGCGCGGGCCTCGGCGTCCTCCGGCCACTCCTCGCGCGGCACCGCATCCCACCACAGGCCCACGGGCTCGAAGGAGCAGGCTCCGCCCGCCTGCGCCCACACCCCGGTGATGTCCATGCGCGTGGCCAGCCAGAAGAAGCCCTTGGAGCGCAGCACTCCGCCCCAGCCCTCGTGGATGAACTTCCAGAAGCGCCCGGGGTGAAGCGGACGGCGGGACCTGAAGACGAAGCTCTCGATGCCGTATGCCTCGGACTCGGGCACGTGCTCGCCGCGCATCTCCCGCAGCCATCCGGGTGAGCGCCGCGCCTTCTCCAGATCGAACCGGCCCGTGTTCAGCACTTCGGACAGGGGCACCTTGCCGCGCTCGGCGCGCACCACCTTCGCCCCCGGATTGAGCCCGGCGAGGATGGCCTCCAGCTCCTCTACCTGGGTCGGGGTGACCAGGTCCGTCTTGTTCACCACCAGCACGTCGGCGAACTCCACCTGCTCCACCAGCAGGTCCACCACGGTGCGCTCGTCCTCCTCGCCCGCGGCCAGTCCCCGATCGCGCAGGTCCTCCGCCTGTTCCCAGTCCCTCAGGAAGTTGAAGGCGTCCACCACCGTCACCAGCGTGTCCAGCCGGGCCACCTCGCCCAGCGTGCGCCCGGAGCCGTCCTCGGAGGTGAACGTCTCCGCCACCGGCAGTGGCTCGGAGATGCCCGTGGACTCGATGAGCAGGTAGTCGAAGCGGCCTTCCCGCGCCAGCCGCCCCACCTCCACCAGCAGATCCTCGCGCAGGGTGCAGCAGATGCACCCGTTGCTCATCTCCACCAGCCGCTCGTCCACGCGCGACAGCGACGCGCCCGACTTCACCAGCTTCGCGTCGATGTTCACCTCGCTCATGTCGTTGACGATGACCGCCACCCGCAGTCCCTCGCGGTTGTGGAGCACGTGGTTGAGCAGCGTCGTCTTCCCCGCTCCCAGGAACCCCGAGAGCACCGTCACCGGCAGCGGCCCCGCCATCAGACCTTGCCCTCGCGGTAGAGCACGTGCTTGCGGATGCGCGGGTCGTACTTCTTCTTCTCCAGCTTCTCCTGCGAGAGCCGCTTGTTCTTCGTCGTCGTGTAGAAGTGCCCCGTGCCCGCGGTGGACACCAGGTGGACGATGGTGCGGTTTCCCTTCGGCATGGTCGTTGTCTCCCGGCCACCCGGCCGTGCCGGTGGCTTCTAGAACCACCCGACCATTAATGCAATGAAGTTGCATTTGCAAGGCGCTGTCAGCGGTCCGTACGGCCGCACTGCCCTCCGGCTGCGGTGCGGCTCCCCGGGCGACCAGGCGGTGCGTTGCTTCACGGCTTGACGTGGACCTCCATCAGCAAGGATGAGCGGGCCAGAAGCAGGGGCCGACAGGGCGAGTGCTTTCAGGGCCAAGAACGCAACGACTCGCCTCTGCTCAGGGCCCAGGAAAGCTGGAGAAGGCAGGCGAAAGGTGCATTATAACGTCGGGTTTCTGATTCTGACTCTCGACGTAGATCTTCACGGCTTGTCCTGCTTAACCCTGGCCTTTCTGCGTCTCCTGCTAAAATAGGAGTCTTCCGTTGGGGCTCTGATGACTTCCACATTGCTGGTGCTGCTGCTGTCCCAGGTGGAAGGGTCGTCCGACTTCCCCGCTGGGGACATGCTGGGCCTGGGCCAACCAGGGGCACGCCACCTGTACTCGGGCCAGGTGCGCTGGCGCTTCGGCCACACGCTGTACGCGCTGACCGAGGGCGGCACGCTGCTGTTCCCGAATGCGGACGGGGCATCGCGCCCGGGTGCCTACGCCTCCCTGGGACTGGGGGTGGACAATGCGCGCTGAGGCCCGGGTGTACAGGTGGGCCGCGCTGCTGGTGGCCGTGCTGCTCACCACCGGATGCGTCACGCTGGCGTCGCAACAGGGAGGTAGCGCAGCAGAGGGCCTCCGCGCCCTCTCCACGTTGCGAGAGAAGGGGGCCAGTACCTCACTCAAGGCGCCCGCCCCTCTTGCTTCCACGGAGTCGGGCGAGCACGCATTCTCTGGCGAGCCGGGCGTGCAGGAGAGGCTGCACCGCCGCCGCAGCGCCCGCGGACTGGGCCCGGACGCTGCCCTGGCGAACTCCGGCGAGGCGCCCGTGTACGAGGTGGCCAGAGCGGGGCCCGCCCCCCAGGAGCCGCCCTCGTGTGGAGGGCATGCCGTGCCCCCAGGCTGGCCCGACTTCTCCTCCAGCCGTGAGGAGTTGCTGGCGCCCTTCCTCACCTGCACCTCGCCCGGGGAAGTCCTCGCCCTCCAGGAGCGGGTGGACATGCCCCGGCTGCTGGAGGTCCTGGACGACTGGCGCGCAGTGCGACTCGGTGCCATGGGCCCACCGCGCGAGGACGTTGCCCTCCTGCTCAACAAGAAGCGCACCTCCCTTCTCGTGAAGGCTCCCGGATCCTATGGGCGCCTCAACGCGCAGGTCCTCTCCGTCTTCATCGTCGACTCCGCCTATGACAATGACTTGAGGGAGATTCTCTTCCTGCTGGCCCAGGAGAAGCGGCTGGAGGAAGTCCTCACGCTGCTGCCCGCTTTCCAGGTGGCGCTAGAGAAGAGGGGGCTGAAACCCTCGGCCCGAGTGGCGCCGGACTCCATGCTCGGGCAGGCGGCCCGAGGCCTTCTCCGGTTTGGCGAGGACATGTTCTCCAGCCCACCCATGGCCGTGGACGGACAGGACTTCGCTTTTTTTCCCATCAGGGGCCAACTGCCACCGGAGTACCAGGAGGCCCTCTCCACGGCCGAGAAGGAATTCCTGCGCAACGCCTCGGCGGACACCATGGCGGTGAGTGCGTTTGACCACCTCACCTTTGGTGTTCCGCTGGGGGGCTACCACTTCATCACCACTTCCCTCCATGGAGTGCGGTTGCTCGGGCACGGACAGATAGAGGAGGGCACGCGCGAGGTGACGCCGGCGCTGGTGCTGGCCCTCGTCGCGGGGGGCAAGGGCGTGCGCTACCTCGCCAAGGGGGAAGGCGCCACAGGAGTGCGCCTGCGCCTCCGCACCGGGCTTGAGGCTGCGGAAGCGCGGCTTCGGGCCCTGACCGAGACAGCGCGACAATTCCAAGGGGTGATGAGCCTACAGGGCCTGCGCGACCTGGTGGGGTACATCCGGGCAAGCCGGGAGGCGGGCCGCTTCGTCGCCGCGGGCGGGGCGGACGCCGCGCTGGCGCTGTACGAGGCCCGGGGGAATGTGGCCATGGCCCGGCCGCTCATGTCCAAGGCCAGGCCCGGAGCCTCGGGCTCCCCTCCCGTGAAAACTGGCGCGGGGGCGGGCGCCGGGGAAGCCACCGCTGCGGCGGACGAGGCCGCACGCCCCTCCGCCACGAAGGCTGGTGCCGCCGAGCGCAAGGGCACCCTGGCCTCGCTGGTGGATGAGGAGGTTGGCCATACCCTGGATGTCGTGGAGGCCAAGCTCGCGGTCGCGGAGTTCGAGGCCATGGGCCCGCGCCTTCCCAAGAACGTGGGCGTGCTGAATCAGCACCGCCCCGCCCTCGACGCCCCGCCACCCGCGGCCCAGGGCAACCCGCGCTGGCGCGAGTACGTCGACTACTACAACAGGCGCTCCAAAGAGGTGGAGAATGGCACGGCCGCCGAGGGCCCGCTCAAGTGGGCGCCCTACGAGCAGATGCGCGCGTGGTTTGCCCGGGGACTGGCCTTCGAGCGCGACATGGTGAAGCTGCTGCAAGAGGACGCGAAGAAGCCTCGGGCCGAGCGCGGCTTCCTCGGAGACTTCGATAAGCCCCGCATTGAAATGCAGGTGGGCGTCAGGAAGCCGGGCCCCGGCCTGCGCTACGCGGATGTGCTCGTCATTGAAGAGGGAGGAGTTGGCGGGCGGCCACGGCGCGTGGAGACATTCAGCGTCAAGAGCCGTGACCTTTCTGGACTGAAGTATGAAGCCTTGGAAGCGCAGATGAAGATGGACGCGAGGGAAGCTCTGCGGAACTACGGCGAAACGCTCGACATCCGCCGTCCTGGGCTTGAGGGCCCTGTCGAGGTGCGGAGGGTTCGCCTCATCTACGAGGGCGGCAAGCTCATGCCCACGGATGTCGATGCATCGAAGGCCGCCGCGATTGCAACTGAGAAGGCTGTTCCGGGAGTGGAGGTCCTGTTCCAATGAAGGTGCTGGGGCTTGGTGACGTGAAGTCGGAGGACAGCCTCCGGCTCACTTTTGAGGGTGCGCTTGATCCGCGGGCTGCGCTTGAGGAAGTTCTCGAGCCATTCTTCCAGGCGCTGGAGGAATATGCGGGCGATTGGATGCCGGAAGTCGTCAGTGGCAGGCGGCGACTCAAATACTCCCGAGCCAACATCTGGAAGGCTCTGGAGGAGCGGCGCGATGAGCAAAGCACAGACGTATGGCTCTACCGTACACAGCGGCCGACACTGGAGATGTCGCTGCATCTCTGGTTTCCGCCGCTTCCGCCCGCTTTGGACGTAATGAACACGGTGCAACCGCTCACCCTCTTCGCGGAGGAGGAGCGCTGCCGCCAATTCGTGGAAATGGTACGTACCTGGGCCTCTTGCTACCCGGTCACTCACGCCGCGGCCCACAGCGTGGCTGACAGGGCGTTGGCAGGTGCGCCCGATTTCGGACGCGATGCGCGGACCGCACGAAGAGACGGGTTCGACAGAATCTACGAGGTCTTCTGGCTCAACGTCTTCGGCCCCAAGTTGGTGGAAGCCGTGGGCCGCGAGCGCATGCTGTCCACGCCGGCTCACCGGGTGGAGGAACTGCCCAATGGCTCCATCCTCCTGGTGACGTGGCCCACCGCCGCGGACTTCGCGAGCGCCGAGGCACGGCACGCTCAGGCGCGCGCGCACGTTCACCTCCGGCCGGACCTCCACTTCGACACGGTGTTGCGAACCCTGCGCGAGCGTAGCTCCACGCTCGCTCCCGTTGAGTCCCGCTTCCACCCGGATGTGGCGCCACTCCTCTCTCGCGTGGTGGATAGCGTCGCCATTCACGAGCGCCAACGCAGGATTGCTGAGTTCAACGTGTACCAACCGCCCGAGCCCAAAGAGTGGCGCCCCGCCGACTCCGCCCTCCCCCCGGATGTGGAAAACCTGGGACGCGCTAACGAGCATTACAGAGCCCTGGCTGAGCACCTCGTGGCGCTGATGCACACGAAGGTGCCATCCGTCTTCGAGGTAACGCCCGAGTCACTCAGTGATGTGGACTACCAGTTCTGGCATGAGGACTTCCCGAAGGTGTTCGAGCGGCAGCACATCGACGCGCACGCGGTGCCCGCCATTGGCGCGTACTTGGGCGAGGTGCTGGTGCGTAACCTGGGCGGCAAGTGGATACCTCGCCAGAAACTCGAGGAGGCCCAGGTGCTCGTCGGCAACCGTGTGTGGTTGCCGTTTGTGCGGGCTCACCATTACATGCGCTCGTGCGAATCGTTGCTGGACTACTCCCTCACCCAGCTCTACCGCGTGGCCGAGCGGTACCGGGGTTGAAGAGGAACTGAATCAGTGCGGTGCGCTCGTCTCAAGAGCGTTCGGGAAATCGGCAGGGGTATGGGCAGCAGGAGGGCAAGGGCTCGCACCTATGCTCCCTATCCGGTCCGAGTGTCGGCCGACGAGGGCCGCGCTGCGCCCTCATCCGGTCTCTCTCCTCGATTTATCGACTGCTCTTCAGTCGGCGAGCCTTGATTTGTTGGAGTAGATCCGGAACGTACACACCTCCCGGAAGCCCATCCGTCGATAGATGCCCAGTCCGTCAGGGGAGGCCTGAAGGGCGCCGATCTTCGCACCGAGTCCGCGCGCGAACGCGAGGGAGAAGTGGGTGAGCGCCGAACCGTAGCCCCGGTTGCGGTGCTCGGCCCGGGTGCTGATGTCGAAGATGTGCGCGCCATCTCCGCTCAGATAGATGGAGCTCGTCCCCACCGGGCGGCCGTCGACGAGTCCGAGGAAGAGCTTCAGCGGGCGCTCCGTCAGCCGTCCGAGCCGGGCCACCTGTTCGTAGAAGGGGACGACATAGACGTCTGGTGGTTCGAAGAGCGAGGCGATGACATGTCCAAAGGCTTCCACCTCCTCCGGCCGCTCCACCAACTTGATCTCCAGTCCGGCGGGAGGGTTCATCGATGGGAGCTCGCTGAGATCGGCGAGCATTCCCACGTCGACCTCGTCCTCCACGAAGTCGTTGCGCCGGAGTGCCTCCAGGAGTGCCTCCTCCCGGAGCTCGTCGCAGGTCCACCAGGCCGCGGGCAGCTTCGCCGCGTTGAACTCCCCGCAGAGGCGGTCGGCCAGCGCTGGACCTTCCGCACCGAGCCGCTTGCTGATCACCAGGTTGAAGGTGTCTGTCTTGTGGCCGGAATTGATGGCCGCGTAGTGAGGGGTTCGCTGGACCCGCACCGGCGGCCCGAGCTGGCCCGGATAATAGGTGTTCTTGCCGATCAGCCCCTCGAACAGGAGCTCGAGCCGCGCATCCGTGAGTCCATCCCGGGTGTTCATGGGTCTACCTCCGTGCCACTGCGTTGGGTGCGCTCTCTGGCAGCACCGAGCCATAAGCGGCGAACAACTGTCCGGTGAGCACGGGAACCTTCCCGGACCCGGGGCCGCGCAGCATGTCGTTCAGCACCTCTCCCGTGCGTGGATCGCGCCGGAGGCTCGGCTTCGCGAGGTTCATCCGGTAGCGCACCACGCCACGCTTCACGCGGTGGATGACGACGACGGTGCCATCGCGCTCGACCTCGTCCACCACGCCCACATGGGTGAGCCCGTCGTTGCGCCGGCCATCGCGGTTCTGGTCATAGGTCTCGCGGAAGAACACCAGATCTCCCGGCTTCGGCCGGCCCCGGGTGTACACGCGGCCATGGGTCCGGGCGTAGCGGTACATGGCGGTGACGCCATTGTCCCGGGCCAGGTTGGCGCCGCGGAACGAGATTCCAGCCTTCGCGTACACGGCCTCGACGAAGCCGGTGCAGTCATTCGGCCAGGTGCGCCCGGCGAGCCGCACCTTGCTGCTGCCCACGAGCCCGCGGGCGGCGGCGAGCACGTTGTCGCGGGCATCGGGCGGGGGAGGGCGAACCGTCTTCTTCTGGGGAGCAGGTGAGGGAGCTGCCTCGCTCAAGGGAGCCCGGGGCGCGGCGGCGGGCGTCAGCGGGCTGTACCGGTAACTGGAGGCGAGCACCCGCCCTCCCATGGGCATGCCGGTGGCGCATCCCGTCATCACCACCATTCCCGCGAGCAGCACGCAGAGCCTCATGTCGCGACCTCCCTGTAGCGAGTCCACGGGGGTGATGGTCTGGCGGACCGGGTGTGTCGTCAAAAAACCTACCCAGCCGAGCGGACGAGGAGGCTTGGGTTTTTCACACGGGGGCGTGGTGGTAATGCTGCGGTGATGCGCAAGCTCCGAGCCTTCTCCCTGCTGTTGTTGTTGACCGGCTGTGGCGCGCCCCGGGCGTACCAGCGGGCACGGGACGCGGACACGCTGGAGGCCTACCGCGCGTTCCTGCGCGAGTACCCGGAGGGAGAGGAGGCCGAGGCCATCGAGGTGCGCATCGAGGAGCTGGAGTTCGAGGAGGCCTCGAAGCTGCACACGGTGGTGGCCTACAAGCGCTTCCTGGAGGCGCACCCGGAGGCGCCGCGGGCCCGCGCGGCGAGGGCGTTGCTGGAGGGGTTGCGCTTCAACGCGGCGAAGGAGGCGGGCACGGCGGCGGCGCTGCGGCAGTTCCTGAGGGATCATCCGGACGGGGCGCAGCGCGAGGAGGCGCAGCGGCTCCTGAAGGAGGCGGAGCTGAAGGAGCTGTCCACGACGACGGACACACAGCAGCTGCGCGAGTACCTGCGGGAGGCGCCGGATGATCCGCGGCGGCTGGAGGTGGAGTCGCGGCTGGATGACGAGACCTTCGCGCGGGCGGAGACGGCAGGGGCGGCGCAGCTCCTCGCGTACCTGCGGGACTTCCCGGCGGGGCGGTATCGCGAGCAGGCGAAGGTGAGATTGCTGGAGCTGGAGGTGGAGGGGCTGCTCGTCTCGGGGCTGGTGGAGGAGGCGGAGGCGCGCGTGGCGGGACACCCGCTCGGGACGAAGCTGAAGAACTTCCCGGCCCGTCTGGCCCGGGCCCGCGCCGAGCGCGCGGCCCAGGAGAGCCGCGAGCCGCTGGCCCAGGCCGCGCAGGTGGGGCACTACCTGCGGAGTATCGAGGATCTGCGGGGCGCGTTGCTCGCGCCGGATCCGATGGACCGGTGGCAGGCGGCGGAGGAGCTGGGGCAGCACGTGTCGGTGAGGGTGCTGGATCCCCTGCTGGAGGCGTTCCGCTCGGGGCGCAACCCGCTCGTCCGGCAACGGGCGTTGGAGGGGCTCCAGACGGTGCTGCGCGCGCTGCCGAAGCCGGTGGCGGACTACGAGGTGGCGGTGCGGCTGGAGTCGCTGCGCGAGAAGGCGGGCAGCCCGGAGCTGTACCTGTCCATGGCGGTGCTGCTGGACCTGTCGGGTCGGATGGGCGAGGCGGTTCCCGAGTACCAGCGGGCCTTCCTGCCGGAGGATCCGGATCCGGTGGTGCTGCGGCGCTGGGTGGAGATCCGCGAGGAGCGGCGCCAGTCCTTCTCGGCGGCGGTGGCGGCGCGGCAGCTCTCGCTGTGGGCGCTGCGGGTGGCGCGTGAGGAGTCGATCTCCCCCGAGGGCGGCGTGCCATTGGCGGCGGCGAGACAGTTGTGCGCGGCGGTGCAGGGGGCGCGGTTCGCGTCGGAGACCATTTCCCGGGCCCGGAAGGCGAACACCGAGTTCCCCGAGGACCTGGACGGCTTCGCGATGACGGCGGCGGACGCGCTGAAGCTGGCGGAGGCGAGGCTGGCGGACGCGGAGTTGCTGCTGCGCGAGAAGACGCCCGGGGCGCGCACGTGCGGGGAGAACGAGGTCCGCGAGCGCCTGGTGAGCGCCGTGTCCGAGCGCCGCGAGGCACTCCGCTCGGTGGGGACGAAGCTGCCGAAGCTCGCGCCGCTGTTGCTCGAGCTCGCCCGGGACCGGGATCCCTCCCCGGAGATCCGGGCCGAGGCCTCCTCCCGGCTCACCGCGCTCCAGACCCACTGAACGGGTGTCCCCTCCGACCGACCGGATCTCCCAGGTCAGACCGACCCGTAGAGTGAGTCGCAGATGGCCACCCGCACGTACACGCTGAAGGCCGCGACGACGACACCCGCGTCGCGCATCGACTATGAGCGGCTGCTCAACGAGGAGCAGTTGCTGGCGGTGGAGGCGGGGGAGGGGCCGGTGCTGGTCATCGCGGGGGCGGGCTCCGGCAAGACGCGCACGCTGACATTCCGGGTGGCGCGGATGCTGGAGCGGGGCATTCCTCCCGAG
The DNA here is from genome assembly GCF_016859125.1 of Archangium violaceum. Taxonomy (NCBI): domain Bacteria; kingdom Pseudomonadati; phylum Myxococcota; class Myxococcia; order Myxococcales; family Archangiaceae; genus Archangium; species Archangium violaceum. The sequence continues at coordinate 9,016,155 of NZ_CP069338.1, forward strand.
GGGGTGCTGCTGCTCACCTTCACCAACAAGGCCGCGCGGGAGATGACGCGGCGGGTGGAGGAGCTGGCCGGGGCCTTCGCGGACGTGCGCGCGCTGCTCGGTGGCACCTTCCACCACGCGGCCCACGTGCTGTTGCGCCAACACGCGGGCGCCATTGGCTTCACCCGCGACTTCACGGTGCTGGACCGCGAGGACGCGCGCGACCTGATGTCCTCGTGCATCGCCGAGCGCAAGCTGCCCCGGGAGCGGCGCTTCCCCAGGGCCGAGGTGGTGTTGGACCTGGTCTCCATGGCCGCCAACCTGCAGGAGACGGTGGCGGAGGTGCTGGTGGAGCGCAGGCCTCAGTTCCTCCCGCTGGCGGAAGAGGTGCTCGCGGTGGCGCGCCGCTTCGCCGAGCGCAAGGCGCGCATGCACCTGATGGACTTCGATGATCTGCTGGTGATGCTCAAGCGGCTGCTCGTCGACAGCCCCATCATCCGCGAGCAGCTCGTGGAGCGGTTCCACTGCGTGCTGGTGGACGAGTACCAGGACACCAACCGGTTGCAGGGCGACCTGGTGGATCTGCTCGCCGGCGAGCGCCGCAACCTCACCGTGGTGGGCGATGATTGCCAGTCCATCTACAGCTTCCGGGGCGCGGACTTCACCAACATCATCGACTTTCCCAAGCGCTACCCGGGCTGCGGCATCTTCCAGCTCACCCGCAACTACCGCTCCACACCGGAGATCCTCCGGCTGGCCAACGCCTCCATCTCCCTCAACCAGCGCCAGTTCCCCAAGCAGCTGATCTCCTCGCGGCCCCCGGGGCCGGTGCCCGTGCTGGTGCCCACGCTGGACGTGGATCAGCAGGCCGCCTTCGTGGTCCAGCGGGTGCTCGAGCTGCGCGACGGAGGCATGCCGTTGGAGGAGATGGCGGTGCTCTACCGCGCCCACAGCCACTCCATCGAGCTGCAGCTGGAGCTGACGCGCCGGGGCATCCCCTTCCGGGTGCGCTCGGGGGTGCGCTTCTTCGAGCAGCTCCACGTGAAGGACGTGCTCGCCCACCTCCGGCTGGTGGGCAACCCGCGCGATGAGCTCGCCCTCAAGCGGATCATCCAGCGGGTGCCCGGCATCGGCCCGGCCAGGGCGGAGGCGCTCTGGGAGGCGTTGATCACCCTGCCGCCGGAGCTCTCGCTGGTGGAGGCCCTGGCTCGTCCCGAGCTCCAGGCCGCGGTGCCCCGCAGGGCGGCTCCGGGCTTCGGCCGGTTGATCCAGCTGTTGGTGCGGCTGAGCGCCCCTGGGTCGAACCTGACACCGGGGCGGATGATCCAGGACGTGTTGGAGGGGGGCTACGGCGAGTACCTCAGGACGGAGTACCCGGAGGAGGAGCGGCGGGAGGACGACATCCGGCAGCTGGCCGAGTTCGCGGGGCGCTTCGAGGACCTGGCGCGCTTCCTGTCGGAAATCGCACTGGTGGCCGAATTCTCGGCCCGTGAGGCCACGGGAGAGGCCCCGGACGAGAGCCTCACGCTCTCCACCGTGCACCAGTCCAAGGGCCTGGAATGGCGGGCGGTTTTCGTCATCTCCCTGGCCGAGGGCCGCTTCCCACTGCCCGGTGCGGCTCGCACGCCAGACGAGGAGGAGGAGGAGCGCCGGCTCTTCTATGTGGCGGCTACCCGGGCGAGGGACGAGCTGGCGTTGAGCTACCCGATCTCCGCGGTCCTGCGAGGAGGCGAGCGGGCCATCCTCCGGCTTTCCCGGTTCGTCGAGGAGCTACCTGTAGGCGAGGATGCTCCCTATGACCGGCTGATCCTGGAGACGAGAACTAAGCAAGACGGCTCCTGACGTGATACAGAGTAGTACTCCAATGGCGGACAGACCTCGCATCATCGGGATTGATCTGGGAACGACCAACACGCTGGTCGCGTCCGTGAAGAACCGCATCCCGAAGATCGTCCCCACGGATCGTGGAAACCTGATCCTCCCCTCCGTGGTGGCGCTGTCCGGTAAGGGGGAGCTGCTGGTGGGTGGCGTGGCCAAGGATCAAATGGTCACCAACCCGAAGAACACGCTCTACGGGACCAAGCGCCTCATCGGCCGCAAGTACCACTCCAAGGTGGTCGAGGACCTGAAGGGTTACTTCAAGTACGACATCGTGGAGGCCCCGGACGGGGAGGCCGCGGTGACGCTGGGTGGGCGCCTGTACACGCTGCCCGAGGTCTCCAGCTTCATCCTCAAGCAGCTCAAGACGATCGCCGAGCAGTTCCTGGGCGGCCCCATCGACGAGGCCGTCATCTCCGTGCCGGCGTACTACACGGACAGCCAGCGCCAGGCGGTGAAGGAGGCTGGCAAGCTCGCGGGCTTCAACGTGAAGCGCATCGTCAACGAGCCCACCGCGGCGGCGCTGGCGTACGGCTTCAACCGCGGGTTGGATCAGAAGATCCTCGTCTACGACCTGGGCGGTGGCACCTTCGACGTGTCGGTGCTGCACCTGACGGGGAACGTCTTCGAGGTGCTGGCCACCGGTGGTGACACCTTCCTGGGCGGCGTCGACTTCGACAACCGGGTGATGGACTACGTGCTCGAGAAGTTCTGGGAGGAGACCAAGATCGACCTCTCGCAGAGCCCCATCGCCATGCAGCGCATCAAGAACGCGGCCGAGGCGGCGAAGATCGACCTGACGCTCATCCCCAACGTGGTCATCGACCTGCCCTACATCGAGGAGCGCAAGGGCAAGCCGTTGGATCTGCGGATCCCCCTCACGCGCGAGAACCTCAACGCGCTCACCATGGACCTGGTGGACCGCACGTTCGAGATCTGCGACCGGGTGCTGGAGGAGAAGGGCATCAGCCGCTCGCAGATCGACGAGATCATCCTGGTGGGCGGGCAGAGCCGCATGCCGCTGGTGCAGCAGCGCATCCAGGAGCATTTCGGCAAGCCGCCGCGCAAGGGCGTGCACCCGGACGAGTGCGTGGCGCTGGGCGCGGCGCTGCTGGCGGACTCGCTGGGCACCATCGACTCGGTGACGCTGCTGGACGCGGTGTCCATGCCCATTGGCTACGCGCTGCCCAACGGGCGCGTGCGCCGGGTCATCGACAAGAACTCCGTCATCCCGCTGGTGAAGAGCTTCCGGCTGCCGCCTCCGAAGGAGCCGGGCGCGCCCTTCATCGAAATGGACATCTTCCAGGGCGACAGCGACCTGATGGTGGACAACGAGTACCTCGGCACGCTGAAGGTTCCGGCCGAGGCGGCGGGGCGGAAGATCGACTTCCGCCTCAACGAGGAGTGCCTGCTGCAGGTGATCGTCGAGGAGCCGGGTGGCCCGCGGCGTATCGAGTTGGCCACGCGCGACACCCCGGAGCTGCTCAAGAAGGAGCTGGCGCGGGTGGCCGAGGAGCGGGCGCGGCAGAAGGCCGAGCAGGCGGCGGCTGCGCCGTCGTCCCATCAGGAGGGCAGCGGGCTGTTCTCCAGCATCAAGAGCATCTTCCGCAGGGGGTAGCGGGCGGCATGGCCACGTTCCCGTCGAAGGAGTGGTGTGAGGAGGCGGTACGGTTGGTGAACGCGGACCCGGAGTGCTCGCTCGCCGCCCAGGGGTGGCAGGGAGAGATCGGGGTCATCGTCGACGCGGAGCCCGGCAAGCTGTCGCGGGTCTTCGTGGTGCACCTGGTGCCGCGTGGCACCCGCATCGAGAAGCTGCGGGTATTGGATGATCCGGACGATCTGGACGAGCTCGATCCGGCCTACCTGGCGCGGGCGCCGTACTCGGTGTGGAAGCAGCTGCTGCAGGGCAGCCTGGATCCGGTGGAGGCGGTGCTGCGGCGCCGCATCGCGGTGAAGGGGGATCTGCAACAGCTCATCGAGCGCTTGAGGTTCAAGGGCATCGCGGATCGCGTCCTCGCCCAGTTGAAGACGGAGTACGTGGACGAGCAGTGAGTGCCAGCGGGGGGCAGGCAGACATGAGCATTCGTCGGAACCTGAAGAAGCAGGCGTTGGGTGTGTCGCAGAAGGCGATGGAGAAGCTCATGGCCGACGAGAAGCGGGCCATGGTGGTCGCCCAGGCGTTGGGCTCGATGCAGCGGGGCAAGCAGGCCCTGGATCGGAGCCAGGAGGAGCTGATGAGGGTGCTGAGCTTCGCGCCCCGGAGCGACTTCAAGGCCGTGGGCAAGAAGCTCTCCGGCCTCAAGCGCCGGCTGCGCGAGTTGGACGAGAAGCTGGAAGAAGTCGCGAGAGAATAGGCGTTGACAGGGGGCACAGCGGGTGGCATTTACCCACCCGTCGCTTCGTCGGGGGCGCATAGCTCAGCGGTAGAGCACTGCCTTCACACGGCAGGGGTCCCAGGTTCGAATCCTGGTGCGCCCACTCCCACGAAACCCGATGACCGCAGTCGGGCGCATAGCTCAGCGGTAGAGCACTGCCTTCACACGGCAGGGGTCCCAGGTTCGAATCCTGGTGCGCCCACACGACAGAGGCCGTGAGTCCCAAGGGGCTCACGGCCTCTTCGCTTTTCAGCCTACTCCGCCGCGGCCGGCTGGCCGTTCGTCTCCACGGCCTTGTCCGCCAGGGCCCGCTCCTGCGCCCGCGCCTTCAGCAGCGAGGCCGCGATGGAGACGCCCAGCAGCAGGGCGATGACACCCAGCGACACGGTGGACGGCACCTTCACCACGTCCACCAGCGCCATCTTCGCGCCCACGAACACCAGCACCCCGGACAGGCCCACCTTCAGGTAGGAGAACTTCTCCACCGCCCCCGCCAGCACGAAGAACAGCGAGCGCAGGCCCATGATGGCGAAGATGTTCGAGGTGAAGACGAGGAAGGGATCCGTCGTCACCGCGAAGATGGCCGGGATGGAGTCGAGCGCGAAGAGCACGTCCGTCAGCTCCACCAGCACCAGCGACATGAACAGCGGCGTGGCCAGCTTCTTGCCGTTCTCCAGCGTGAAGAAGTGATCGCCGTCGAAGCGCGACGTCGAGGGGATGACGCGCCGGGCCAGCTTCATGACCGCGCCGTCCTCCGGGTGCTCCTCCTTGTTGCGCTGCAGGAAGAGCTTCACTCCCGTGAAGATGAGGAACGCGCCGAAGACGTAGATGAGCCAGTGGAAGCGCTCGAGCATGGCCACGCCCGCGAAGATCATCACCGCGCGCAGCACCAGCGCGCTCAGGATGCCCCAGAAGAGCACCCGGTGCTGGTACAGCGACGGAATCTTCAGCGCCGAGAAGATGACGACGAAGACGAAGATGTTGTCGATGGAGAGCGACTTCTCGATGAGGTAGCCGGTCAGGAACTGCATCGCCGGCGTGGACCCGAACTTCCACCAGATGCCCAGGTCGAACACCAGCGCCAGCGCGATCCACACGCCGCTCCACGCCAGGGCTTCCTTGAACTTCACCTCGTGCGTCTTGCGATGGAACACCCCCAGGTCCAACGCGAGCATCGCCAGCACGAATATGATGAACCCCGCCCATAGGGCGGGGCTGCCTACACTCTGCATTTCCATGAATGTGTGTCTTTCTTGATGAACTGTGGGACACCGTCAGCGGGCGAAGGGCAGGGCGGTGCTCCAGCCCCGGGAGGAAGGCATCCGCGAGGCCATCTCCCGCAGACGGCGCACGCGCTCCTCCGTGCGCGGGTGCGTCGAGAAGAGCGACAGGATGCTCTGCATCCCCGCGAAGGGGCTCACGATGAACAGGCTCGCCGTGGCCGGCTGGCCCTCCACCGGCATCGCCATGGCCCCGGCCTCCAGCTTCTGGAGCGCCAGCGCCAGCGCCTCGGGGTCTCCGCTGATCTCCGCGCCCGTCTGATCCGCCAGGTACTCGCGCGAGCGGGAAATCCCCATCTGGATCAGCGTCGCCGCGATGGGCGCCACCAGCGCCAGCGCCAGCGTCTGCAGCGGGGAGAGTCCCTCGCCCTCGTCCTCGTCCCGGCCCATGAACATGGAGCCGAAGAGGCCCACCGCGTGCGCCAGGTACGTCACCGCCGAGGCCACCGCGGCCGCGATGGTGGACACCAGGATGTCCCGGTTCTTGATGTGCGCCAGCTCATGCGCCAGCACCCCGCGCAGCTCCCGCTGGTCGAGCACCTCCAGGATGCCCGCCGTCACCGCCACCACGCCATGCTCCGGGTTGCGGCCCGTGGCGAACGCGTTGGGCTGCGCCTCGTTCATCAGGAAGACGCGCGGCTTGGGAATGCCCGCCTGCCGCGACAGCTCCTCCACCATCCGGTGCAGGCCCGGCGCCTGCTGGGGGCTCACTTCCTGTGCCCCGTGCATGCTCAACACCAGCTTGTCCGAGAAGAAATAGGCCCCCACGTTCATCGCGAGCGACAGCACCAGCGCTCCGATGAGGAAGCCCTTGCCCAGCGCGGCGCCGATTCCAATCAGCACCACGGACAGCACACCGAGCAAAAGGAGGGTCTTGATCTGATTCTTCATGGCTCCGTCCACACACGGGCTCGGGCGCGCACCACACGCGCTCGAAACCTCGGGCATCTTGGGAAATAAGAGCCGCGGGAATCTTCGGCAAATAGCTAATAAGGACGAAACCCTTCGAGAAAACCGAAGTGAAGCGGGCGCTTGCTTCATATCCTCGGTGGGTAGACGGGCTGGCGGAGGATTCGCGGAGATTTCCGTCGTGCCCGCACGTTTTCTACGTCGGGCGCCAGACTTCTGATCGAAGTTGAACCCCTGGCTCGCACTCGAGGGTCATGGCAGCGGCTCCCCCCACACACCAGCCTTCCGGCTGCTCCAAGCGTGCGACCCGTACGTCCGGAGGCACATGGAGGAGCCCTTCATGCAGCTCACGTTCCTGGGGCACGCTGGCTTTCTGATCGAAACCCAACAGGTCCTGGTCGTCGTGGACCCCTGGTTGTCACCGCTGGGGGCGTTCGACTCGGCGTGGATGCAGTTCCCGCGCAACCACCAGCTCGCGCCCCTGGTGCGCGAGAAGCTGGAGCACTCGCCCAAGGAGCGCTTCCTCTACGTCAGCCACGAGCACAAGGATCACTATGATCCCGACTTCCTCCGCACGCTGACGAAGCGGGACTTCACCGTCGTCATCGGCCGCTTCCGACGCACCGCGCTCAGGGAGGCCTTCGAGGCCTATGGGGCCCGGCGCGTCATCGCCTGCGGGGACCAGCAGGAGGTGCCCTTCGAGAACGGCTGCCTGAAGCTCTACCTCTCCGACTCGGGGACCCACCGGGATTCGGCGCTGCTGATCCAGGCCGACGGGCAGCGCTTCCTCAACCTCAATGACTGCGAGGTCCATGAGCGGCTGTCGGCCATCATCGCGGAGGAGGGGCCCATCGACGTCTTCACGGCCCAGTTCTCGGGCGCCATCTGGCACCCCACCTGTTACGACTACTCGCGCGAGGTGTACGCGGAGCACTCGCGGCGCAGGCGCTCCCTCAAGTTCGAGGCGGTGGCGCGTGCCATCGAGACGGTCCAACCCCGCGCCTACCTGGCCTCGGCCGGCCCGGCTTGTTTCCTGGATCCGTCGCTCTTCCACCTCAACCTCGAGCCGGTGAACATCTTTCCCCGTGCCTCGGAGCTCTTCACCTTCCTCCACCACCGTCTGGGGGGGAGGACGCCGCGCCTCATCGAGCCCATGCCCGGTGACGTGCTCGACGCGGGGCTCGGGGAGCTGGTCTCGATGGTGCCCGAGCGCGTCACCGACGAGAACCGCTCGCACTACCTGCGCTCCTACGCGACACTCCAGACGCGCATCTTCCGCGAGCGGCGGCGCAACCTGACGCTCGCGCAGGTGGATCGCATCCACCTGCGGCTCCATCAGGAGATGCAGCGCAAGCTGGAGGCCTTCCCGCTGGCGGATCGTGTGGAGATGCCCCTGTATCTGGGCCTCATCGAGCTGCCCGGGCAGCTCATCCGCGTGGACTTCCGCTCGCGCCGGGTGGACGTCGTCAGCGAGGTGCGCGACCTGAGCCGGTACATGCTCCGCGCGAGCGCCGTGGACATCGCCCGCGTGCTGGATCGCGCGCTGAACTGGGAGGACTTCCTGCTGTCGTTCCGCTTCCGCGCCTCGCGCTCGCCGGACGTCTACGATTCCGCCCTGCACGGCTTCCTCGCCGCCGAGCTCGAGGACCTGCGCGCCATGAACCGTGAACAGACGCGTGGTCGCCGGGCTGGCATGTACGCCCGTGACGCGATAGGGGAAGGGCTGGACATCACCCATGATGCCGAGCCCCCCTTCCGAGTCGCCCCTATCGCTGCGCCCTGACGAGGTCCACCTCTGGGTGGTGGAGCCGGAGCGTGTGTCCGAGCCCGGGCTCCTCGCGGCCTACCACGCGATGCTCAGCACGGAGGAGCAGGACAGGCACTCGCGCTTCCGCTTCGAGAAGCACCGGTTGCAGTTCCTCGTGTCGCACGCGCTGGTGCGCGTCACCCTGTCCCGCTACGCACCGGTGCGGCCCCAGGCCTGGCGTTTCGTCACCAACGCGTATGGGCGTCCGGAGATCGTCGGCGACGCGCTCCCCCGCCTCCACTTCAACCTCTCGCACACGGACGGCATGGCGGTGTGCGCGGTGGCGCTCGATACGGACGTGGGGGCGGACGTGGAGAACTCGGCGCGTCCCGGCCAGACGGTGGAGCTCGCCGACTCCTTCTTCTCGCCCTCGGAGGTGGTGGCCCTGCGCTCCCTGCCCGTCGAGCGCCAGCGCGAGCGTTTCTTCGACTATTGGACCCTGAAGGAGTCCTACATCAAGGCCCGGGGCGCGGGGCTGAGCCTGCCGTTGGATCAGTTCGCGTTCCACCTGGAGCCCGGCAAGCCGCCCCGCATCTCCTTCGATCCCCGCCTGAAGGACGATCCCGAGACGTGGCAGTTCGTGCAGGTGCGGCTGTCGGCGGAGCACCCGGCGGCGGTGGCGGTGCGCCGGGCCCGCGGCCTGCCCCTGACGGTGCGGTGCCAGCGGACCGTGCCGCTGGCAGGGGAGGGGCCTCCCTGGTTCGTCACGGGCTCCTGATCAGGGGCCGACCTCGGGGCACCAGCGGACGATCTCCTCGCGCAGCGCCGCCAGCAATGGCTCGCGGGCGGTGCGCATGAAGAAGTGCTTGCCGGGGAAGTGGCGGAAGCGGAACTCGCCCGTCGTCAGCTCGCGCCAGTACTCGAGCTCGGAGAGCGGGACGTGCGGATCCTCGAGCGCCCCGAAGGCCGAGAGCGGGCAGCGCACCGGCACCGCGGGGAGCATGCCATCCGCGATGGAGAAGTCGGCGCGCAGGGACGGCAGGATCATCTCCAACAGCTCCTTGTGGGCGAAGACCTCGGCGGGCGTGCCCTCGTACTTGCGGAGCAGCTCGACGAAGGCCGCGTCATCGAGCGCATCACGGGACTCGCGGGCGCGGTGGGGTGCCCCCGCGGCGGCCATCACCATCCCGAGCGGCAGCGGCGCGCCGCGGACCTGCCAGCGCTGCGCGAGCGCCAGGGCGATCCGCGTGCCCATGCTGTAGCCGAAGAAGACGAAGGGCTTGTCCAGCAGTGGGGCCAGCGCCGGCTCGAGCGCATCCAGGAGCGGGGGGATCTGCCGGAAGGGCGGCTCCATGATGCGACGCTCACGGCCCGGAAGCTGGACGGAGACCAGCTCGACACCCGCCGGGAGCGCCGCGCCCCAGCCGTTGTAGACGGAGGCGCCTCCGCCCGCGTACGGGAAGCAGAACACCCGCAGGCGTGCGTTGGGGAGTGGCTGCCGGGTGGGGAACCAGGGATTCGTGGAGGGGTTCGCGGGACGCATGTCCCTGCATCTAGCACGGAGCGTCAAACCAGGAACGGGGGACGAGCACCCAGGCGCGGTCGCGAGACTCTAGTACGAGCCCACGAGTGCCTCGCCGCCGAGCGTTGCCGCCCTTGTTACCCACATGACAACATTGGGGGGCCTCCCCCCACCCATTTTCTCAGGGGATGGAGCACCTCCTCCAGATGACCGCCGCCGAGCCCCAGGAACCCGTGTCCCTTCCGCTGTCCCATGGTCAGCGGGCCTTGTGGTTCCTGCACCAGAGCGCGCCCGGGAGCGCCGCCTACAACCTCGCGTTCTCCGCGCGGACCCGCCCGCTGTTGGACGCCGTGGCACTGCGGCGGGCCAGCCAGTCACTGATGGACCGGCACCCCATTCTGCGCACCGTCTTCGTGGAGCGCTCCGAAGGCCCCGTGCAGGAGGTGCGCTCCGGCGTCGTCATCCCCTTCGAGGAGCTGGACGCGTCCGGCTGGAGCGAGGCGGCGCTGGAGTCCTGGTTGGTGGAGCGCTACCAGCGTCCGTTCGAGCTGGCACGGGGGCCCCTGCTGCGCATCCATCTGCTGCGGCGCGGGGAGGAGTCCCTGTTGCTGCTCGTGGTGCATCACATCGTCATCGACTTCCCGTCGCTGGTGGAGCTGATGCACGAGCTGGGTGGGCTGTACGCCGCCGAGACGCGCGGAGAGGCGCCTCCCGCTCCGTGGACCGTCCGCCCCTACGCCGACTTCGTCCACTGGCAGGAGGAGCGCGCCAGCGGCGAGGAGGGAGAGCGTCATTGGGCCTACTGGAAGGAGGCGCTCGGCGGTGAGCTGCCCTCGATCGAGCTTCCGGTCGACCGTCCCTACCCACCGGTCCAGTCGCCCCGCGGCGACATCCTCCTGTTCGAGCTGTCCCCGGAGCTGTCCCGGGGAATCAAGGAGCTGGCCCGAGCGAACGGTGCCACGCTGTACAACACGCTGTTGAGCGCCTGGCAGGTGCTCCTGCACCGCTACTCGGGGCAGGAGGAGATCCTCGTGGGCACGCCCGCGTCCTGCCGCGGCCGCCGCACCGGGTTCGCCCAGACGCTGGGCTATTGCGTCAACCCGATCGTGCGCCGGGGCAGGCTGGAGGGGGATCCTCGCTTCTCCGAGGTCGTCGCCCAGGCGCGTGACAATGCCTCCGCCGCCGTTCCGCACCAGGAGTACCCCTTCGACGTCATCGTCGAGCGCTTGCAGGCCGCGCGCGCTCCGAGCCGGCCCGCGATCTTCCAGGTCGCCTTCGTGGTGCTCGGCTCGCAGCGCTACCCCCAGGCACTGCGCTTCACCCAGGGCCTCCCCGGCGGACATATCGAGTGGGGCGATGGGCGGGTGATGGAGTCGCTGCCCTTCCGGCAGGGCGTCACCCGCTTCGAGCTGGACCTGATGATGAGCGAGGAGGGGGAGCGGATCTTCGGTTACCTCCTCTACAACACCGACCTCTTCGATGACGCCACCGCCTGGCGGATGACGGGGCATTTGCGCGTGCTGCTGGAGGCCGTGGTCGCGGATCCCTCGCGGCGCATCTCCTCGCTGCCGGTGCTCACGGAGGAGGAGCGCGCCCAGCTCCTCCTGGCGTGGAACGACACCCGTCAGCCCGTGCCCGAGCCCACCTTCCCGCGCCGCTTCGAGGCCCAGGTGCGGCGCACGCCCGATGCCCTGGCCGTCTCCTTCGAGGACGTGTCGTGGACCTATGCGGAGCTGGACTCGCGGGCCAACCAGCTCGCGCACCACCTGCGCTCCCTGGGCGTGGGACCGGGCACCCGCGTGGGTCTGTCCGGCGAGCGTTCGCTCCAGATGCTCCAGGGCTTGCTGGCCATCCTCAAGGCAGGGGGCTCCTACGTGCCCCTGGATCCCTCCTTCCCCGAGGAGCGGCTCGCCTTCATGGTGGAGGATGCGCGGCTGCGTGTGCTCCTCTCCGGGCCCGCGCTGTTGGAGCGGCTCGGTGGCGCGGTGGAGGGGATGACGGTGGTGCGGCTCGACTTGGAGCGCGAGCTCGTGGGGCGACTGCCGGAGTCGGCTCCCGAGGGCAACCCCGGGCCGGACGACGTGGCGTATGTCCTCTTCACCTCGGGTTCCACCGGACGGCCCAAGGGCGTTCAGATCCAGCACCGCGCGCTGGCCCACTTCCTCCACGCCATGCGCCAGGAGCCGGGCCTGGAGCCCGGAGATGTGCTGCTCGCCGTCACCACGCTGTCCTTCGACATCGCGGGCCTGGAGCTGCTGCTGCCACTCACCGTCGGTGCGCGCGTGGACATCGCCCGCCGGGAGGTGGCCACGGATGGAGCCCGGCTGGTCGCGCGCATGGCCTCCATCGGCGCCACGGTGATGCAGGCCACGCCCACCACCTGGCGCCTGCTGCTGGACGCCGGCTGGAAGGGCCACCCGCAGTTGAAGATGCTCTGTGGCGGTGAGGCGCTCCCGCGCGATCTGGCCAACGCGCTGGTCCCATGTGGCGCCGGGCTGTGGAACCTCTACGGGCCCACCGAGACCACCATCTGGTCCATGGTGCACCGGGTGGATGTGGGGCAGGGGTCCGTCTCCATCGGGCGGCCCATCGCAAACACCCGGGTGTACGTGCTGGATCGTCATCAGCAGCCCGTTCCCGTGGGCGTTCCCGGCGAGCTGTACATCGGCGGCGAAGGCGTGGCCCTGGGTTACCTCCACCGGCCCGAGCTGACCGCCGAGCGTTTCGTGCCCGACCCCTTCCAGGAGGTGCCTCACGCTCGCATGTACCGCACGGGCGACCGGGTGCGCTGGCGCGTGGATGGGCGGATGGAGTTCCTCGGACGGATCGACCATCAGGTGAAGGTGCGCGGCTTCCGCATCGAGCTCGGGGAGATCGAGTCCGTGTTGCGCCAGCACCCGGCGGTGCGTGATGCCGTGGCGGTGGCGCGCGAGCTCTCCCCGGGCGATCAGCGTCTGCTCGCCTACGTGGCCATGCAGCCGGATGCCGCCGTCGAGGAGTCGCAGCGGCTGCGCACCGAGCAGGTCGATCAGTGGCGCACCGTCTGGAGCGAGATCTACCGCGAGGGTGCCGGGACGGGGCAGGGCTCGCGGGATCCGGACTTCGACATCTCCGGGTGGAGCAGCAGCTACACCGGCCAGCCCATCCCCGCCGAGGAGATGCGCGAGTGGGTGGAGACCACCGCCGCGGACATCCTCGCGCTGAAGCCGAAGCGGGTGCTGGAGCTCGGCTTCGGCAGTGGCATGGTGCTCTTCCGCGTGGCGCCCTCGTGCGAGCGGTACGTGGCCGCGGACTTCTCGGCGGCGGCGGTGGAGAACGTACGGCGGGGGGTGGAGGCGCGCGGGCTGTCCCAGGTGACGCTGCTGCAGCGGGCGGCCGACGATTTCTCGGGCATCGAGCCGGGCTCGTTCGACCTCGTCATCATCAACTCGGTCGTCCAGTACTTCCCCAGCGCCGAGTACCTGCGCACCGTGCTCGCGGGCGCGGTGGTCGCGGTGCGTCCGGGCGGCGCCGTCTTCGTGGGTGACGTGCGGAGCCTGCCGCTGCTGGAGGCCTTCCACACCTCGGTGCAGCTCCACCAGTCCGCGCCCACGCTCTCCCGGGCCGAGTTGCTCCAGCAGGTGCGCAAGGCGGTGGCCCAAGAGGAGGAGCTGGTCCTCGCGCCCGGGTTCTTCCTGGCGTTGCGACGGGAGTTGCCGCGCATCGGCCGCGTGGACATCACCCCCCGGCGCGGGCGCCTCCTCAACGAGATGAGCCGCTTCCGCTACCAGGCCGTCCTGCGCGTGGGCGAGGTGCCCCCGGCGGCGCGGGCCTCGTGGACGGATTGGGAGGAGGCGTGGACGCCGGAGGCCATCCGTCAGCACCTGGAGCGCGAGGCCCCGGAGGCATGGGGTTTGCGTGGCGTGCGCAACGGCCGGCTGGAGCAGGAGGTGCGAACGCTCCAGTGGATGGAGGCCGGTGGTGCCGGCACGGTGGGCGAGTGGCGGGCGGAGCTCGCGGCCCACGTGCCCGTGGGCGTGGATCCAGAGGCACTGTGGCGGCTCGGTGAGTCGCTGGGCTACTCGGTCGCGCCGGGCTGGAGCCGCCATGGCTCTGACGGCCGCTACGATGTCGTCTTCTGGCGCGGTGCCGCCGAGCCGGAGCGCGTGCCTCCCGGGGTCGAAGTGGACCCCGAGGGTGGGGTGCTCGCCAATCAGCCGCTGCTGACCCGGCGCACCCGTCTCCTCGGGCCCGAGCTCCGCGCCTTCCTCAAGGAGCGGCTCCCCGAGTACATGGTGCCGTCGTCGCTCACCGTGCTCGAGGCGCTTCCACTCACGCCCAACGGCAAGGTGGATCGCAAGGCGCTGCCAGAGCCCGAAGGGCTTCGTTCGGGCCGCCAGGCCATCGTCGACGCGCCCCGCTCGGACGTGGAGAAGGCCATTGGCGCCATCTGGCGCGAGGTGCTCCACCTGGAGCAGGTGGGCCTGCACGACAACTTCTTCGAGCTCGGGGGGCACTCGCTGCTGCTCGCCCAGGTGCGCGTGCGGCTGCGCGAGGTGCTCGGCAAGGAGCTTCCCGTCACCGAGCTCTTCCAGCACCCCACCATCAGCGCCCTCGCGCGTCACCTGTCCGGCCCCGGTGCGGGTCCCGAGGCGCGTCAGCCCGTGAGCGCGCCCGTGCCACGGCGCTCGGACGGGGAGTTGGCGCCCATCGCCATCGTCGGCATGGCGGGCCGCTTCCCTGGCGCTCGAGACGTGGACGAGTTCTGGCGCAACCTCCGCGAGGGGGTGGAGTCCATCCGCTTCTACTCGCCCGAGGAGCTGGTGGCGCTCGGGGCGGATCCGGCGCTGGCGCGCGATCCGTCCTTCATCCGCGCGGCCTCGTCCCTGGAGGGCGTGGAGCAGTTCGACGCCGGGCTCTTCGGCTACTCGCCTCGCGAGGCGGAGCTGATGGACCCGCAGCACCGCCTCTTCCTGGAGTGCGCCTGGGAGGCCCTGGAGGTCGCGGGTTACAGCCCGAGGACCCGTCAGGGCGCTTCCGTGGGAGTGTTCGCTGGCCTCGCGCCCAATGGCTATCTGCCCTTCGCCCACCTGCTGGGCAACCTCCGCTCCGAGGTGCTGCCCCGCTTCGTGGCCGGCTCGGCGGACTTCCTCGCCACGCGTGTCTCCTACAAGCTGAACCTCCGCGGTCCCAGCCTCACGCTGCAGACGGCCTGCTCCACCTCGCTCGTGGCCGTCCACCTGGCCTGCCAGTCGCTGCGCTCCGGGGAGTGCGGCATGGCCCTGGCCGGTGGTGTCTCGGTGAAGGTGGCTCGCGTGCCGGGCTACTTCCACCAGGAGGGCGGCATCGCCTCGCCGGACGGGCACTGCCGCGCCTTCGATGCGCGGGGGCAGGGCACCCTCTTCGGCAACGGCATGGGCCTCGTCGTCCTCAAGCGACTGTCGGATGCGCTCGCCGATGGGGACAGGATTCACGCCGTCATCCGCGGCACCGCCATCAACAACGATGGCTCCGCCAAGGTGGGCTTCACCGCCCCCAGCGTGGACAGCCAGGCCGAGGTCGTCTCCCGCGCGCTCGCCGCCGCCGGGGTGGGGCCGGAGACCATCGGCTACGTCGAGGCCCATGGCACCGCCACGCCCCTGGGAGATCCCATCGAGGTCGCCGCGCTCCGGCAGGCCTTCGGGCCTCACGTGCGCGAGCGCTCCTGTGCGCTCGGCTCGGTGAAGACGAACATCGGCCACCTGGATGCCGCCGCGGGCATCGCCTCGCTCATCAAGGCCGTGCTCGCGCTGGAGCACCGGCAGCTTCCCCCGAGCCTCCACTTCCAGACGCCCAACCCGGAGATCGACTTCGAGCGCGGGCCCTTCTACGTCAACACCGCGCTGGCCGAGTGGCCCTCGAACGGCGGGCCTCGCCGCGCCGGGGTGAGTGCGTTCGGCTTCGGCGGGACCAACGCGCACGCGGTGCTGGAGGAGGCTCCCGCCGCCCCGCCTGTTCGTTCCGAGGGTCCAGAACGCCCGCTGCATGTGCTGCCCCTGTCGGCCCGGGATGAGAAGGCGCTCGGGATGCTCGCGGAGCGATACGCGGAGTACCTCGCGAAGGAGCCCGCTTCGTTGCCGGACGTGTGCTTCACCGCGGGCGCCGGACGTACGCACCTCGGTCAGCGCGTGGCCCTCGTGGCCGACTCGCATGCACAGCTCCGCGAGCGGCTCGAGGCCTTCCGCGCGGGGCGGACCGGGGCGGGGGTGTACTCGGGCCGGGTTCGCGAGGAGGGTCCGCCCAAGGTGGCCTTCCTCTTCACGGGCCAGGGCAGCCAGTACGTGGGCATGGGGCGCGAGCTGTACGCGTCTCAGCCGGTGTTCCGCCAGGCGCTGGACAGGTGCGACGCGTTGCTGCGCCCCCACCTCGAGCGCCCGCTGCTGTCGGTGCTCTTCCCGCCCGAAGGGGAGCCGGGCTCGTTGCTCGACGAGACGGGTTACACGCAGCCGGCGTTGTTCTCGCTGGAGTATGCGCTGGCGGAGCTGTGGCGCTCGTGGGGCGTGGAGCCGCACGCGGTGCTGGGTCACAGCGTGGGCGAGTACGTGGCGGCGTGCGTGGCCGGAGTGTTCAGCCTGGAGGAGGGGCTGAAGCTGATCGCCGAGCGCGCGCGTTTGATGCAGTCGCTGCCTCGAGACGGGGAGATGGCGGCCATCTTCGCCGAGGAGGCGAGGGTGGCCGAGGCGCTACGGCCCCACTCGCGGCAGGTGTCCATCGCCGCCATCAACGGTCCCACCGAGGTGGTCATCTCCGGCGCGCGCGCGGCGGTGCGGGCCGTGGTGGAGCGGCTGAGGAACGAGGGTGTCGAGTGCCGCTCGCTGCAGGTGTCGCACGCGTTCCACTCGCCGCTGCTGGAGCCGATGCTCGGCGGATTGGAGCGAGCGGCCTCGGGTGTGTCCTTCCGCGCCCCGCGCATCGAGCTCATCTCCAACCTCACGGGCCGTCCGGTGACGGGCCTGTCCGCCGAGTACCTGCGTCGTCACGCGCGCGAGCCGGTGCGCTTCCTCGACAGCCTGCGCGCCCTGCGCGAGAGCGGCGTGACGGTGTTCGTGGAGATCGGCCCCCAGCCGACGCTGTCGGGGTTGGGGCAGCGCGGTCTTCCGGAGCTCCAGGCGGCGTGGCTGCCCTCGCTGCGCAAGGGCCGGGACGACTGGCGGGCGATGCTCGAGACGCTGGCCTCGCTCTACACGCGCGGTGTGGAGGTGGACTGGGCGGGGTTCGAGCGGGGCTACTCTCGCCGCCGCGTGAAGCTGCCCACCTACGCCTTCCAGCGGCGCCGCTACTGGGTGGAGCCGGCCGAGCTGGAGGCTCGGATCGAAGGAGCTCGGGTGGAGCCGTCGGTGCCCTCCGTGCTTCCGGGCAAGCGGCTTCGTTCCGCGGTGCCCCTCTTCGAGGCGCGACTGGAGGCGGGCTCGAAGCCGGTGCCTCCGGTGGCCTTCGCGGTGGCGGCCTTGGAGGCCGCGGAGTCCGTGCTCGGACGTGCCGCCTCGGTGGTGGAGGACCTGGAGATCCACGAGCCACTGGTCCTGGAGCGTGGGCCCCGCACCGTGCAGTCCGTGCTGACGAAGGAGGGGACGGGACAGGTGTCCTTCCGCATCTCCAGCAGTGGGGATGAGTCACCGGAGGCTCCGTGGTTGTTGCACGCCTCGGGCCGGGTGCGTGCCGGGCGTGCGGGCGCCGGAGCGGCCCAGGTGTCCGTCGCCGGGATTCGGGCACGTTGTTCGCGGGTGCACGGCTCCGTCTGGTCTCGGGAGGGTGAGGCCCTGGGCGAGCTGCCCGGTGGAACACTGACGGGTGCGGATGTCTCGTCCTGGCTGGAGACTTCCTTCCAGGTGCTCGCGGCGGCGTTGCCCGCGCATGTGGGAATGGCGGATGGGGCACTCTCCTTCGCTGGCGCCGAGCGCATCGCCCTCTTCGAGCGGAGCGCGGCCGTGCGGTGGGTCCGTGCCGTGGCTCGCGACGACGAGGAGCGTCCCTGTGGGGATCTTCAGTTCCTCGACGAGCGGGAGACGGTCGTGGCCGAGGTGTCCGGCCTGCGCTTGCGCCGTCTCGGAGCGGCCGAGGTCCGCGAGGAGTCGCCAGCGCTTCGCACCGAATGGCTGTGCGAGGTGGCGTGGCGACGACAGGAACTCGTGCCGTCCATGCCGGCCGCCGAGCGGGGAGGGGGCTGGCTGCTGCTGGCGGACGAGGGCGGTGTCGCCGAACGGTTGGCTTCACTGCTGTCCGCGCGAGGCGAGGCCGTGGTACGGGTCCGCCGGGGCTCGCGTTGTGAGCAGGTGGCCCCGGGCTCATGGACCGCGGATCCGCTCCGGGCCGAGGATCTCCAGCGGGTCGTGGCCGGAGCCTTCCCGGCTGGAGGCCCGCGGCTTCGTCGCGTGGTGTACCTGTGGGGCCTGGATGCGCACGAGCCAGAGCAGGCCGAGGCCCTCACGTGCGGTGGCTCGCTGCGGCTCGTGCAGGCGCTCGCGGGCAGCGGGGTGGATGCGCGGCTGTGGCTGGTGACGCGCGGAGCCTTCGCGGTGGAGCAGGGCGCACGGGTCGCCGCCTGGCAGGCGCCGCTGATCGGCCTGGGCCGGACCATCGCCCTGGAGCAGCCCTCGCTGTGGGGTGGCCTCGTGGACCTGGATGCGTCCTCGTCTCCGGGCGAGGCGGAGTCCCTGCTGGGGGTGGTGCTCGTCCCGGGCGGAGAGGACCAGGTGGCGCTGCGTGGAGCCGAGCGCCGGGTGCCTCGCGTGGTGCGCGGCGACCCCCGCCCCGGGGCACAGTGGAGCCCTCGAGCGGATGCGACGTACCTCGTCACCGGTGGCCTCGGTGCGCTCGGGTCGTGCGTGGCCCGGTGGCTGGTGGAGCGCGGCGCGCGGAACCTCGTGCTGGTGGGACGCAGTGGCGCTGGTGAGGCCGCTTCCAGCGCCCTCGAGTCACTGCGGGCTCGGGGTGCGCGGGTGGAGGTGGTTCGTGCCGACGTGTCCCGCGCGGACGAGGTCTCCCGGATGCTGGAGCACGTGCGCCAGGAGTGGCCGCCGCTTCGGGGCGTGTTCCACGCGGCCGGCGTGCTCGACGACGGCGTGTTGCAGGGACAGGATCCGGCGCGGTTCCACAAGGTGCTCGCGCCCAAGGCGCGGGGCGCGTGGAACCTGCACACCGCTACCCGCGAGCTGCCGCTGGATGCCTTCGTCCTCTTCTCCTCGGGGGCCTCGCTGGTGGGCTCTCCCGCCCAGGGCAGCTACGCCGCGGCCAACGCCTTCCTGGACGCGCTCGCGCACCAGCGGCGCGCCGAGGGCCTGCCAGCGCTCAGCATCCACTGGGGCCCCTGGGCCGACGTGGGGATGATGACGACCCTCGACGCGCTCGCGAGGCAGCGGTGGAAGGAGCTCGGCGTTGGCCTCATTCCTCCCGCCGAGGCGCTGGCCCTGCTGGGCCAGCTGCTGGCCGGTGCTCCCGCGGAGATCGGCGTGCTGCCCATCGACTGGGCGCGCTTCGCCGGAGTGCTCGGGATGACGGGTCCGCTCCTCTCGGAGCTGATGCGGCGGCCGGTGGCCACTCGTTCCGCCGAGGCGCCGCGCCTCACCCTCCGGCAGCGGCTGGAGACGGCACCCGTGAAGGAGCGCATGGACGTGGCGGTCTCGTCCCTCCAGCGCGTGGTGGCGGAGCTGCTCAAGCTCGATGGCGGGGAACTGCCCGAGCCCGAGCAGGGGCTGTTCGCACTGGGGTTGGATTCGCTGATGGCGCTGGAGCTGCGCAACCGTCTCCAGACGGAGCTCGAACGGACGCTGCCGAGCACGTTGGCCTTCAGCTTCCCGAACATCATCGCCCTGGCCACGCACCTGCTTCAGGAGTTTCCTCCCGCCGTGTCCGCCCCCGAGTCCATCCTGGACCAGGCTCCTGGCGAGGTGCCGGAGTCGATCGAGGCACTTTCCGAAGGCGAGCTGGCCGACCTGCTCGACGCCGAGGTGGCGGCGATCCTCGAGAAGCGCGGATGACACTTTCCGGTAAATAACAAGAAATACGGTGAAATCAGGACAAACCTCGTGCATACACCGAGTGACGAACACCGGTGTTCGTCCGCATGCAGGAGGAATGGCTTCGTGAAAACGCAGGGGATCGCTCGCTCTCTGTCTCTTCGTCGCTTCGTCCTGGGCTCGCTGACGCTCGCGTCGGCCTTCGCCTGTGGCCCGGCGCCTGAAACGGCTCCTGGGACCACGACCCTCACCGTGGACGCGCAGGCCGCGACCACCGAGCTGCTCTCCAACGGAAACTTCAGCTCGGGCACGACCACACCGTGGTGGAACGGGGCCAACACCACGTCCCGCGTCGAGAATGGTCAGTGGCGTGTGGATGTCACGGGGAGCACCTCCAACCCGTGGGACGCGATAGTCGGGCAGAGCGCCGTCTCGCTGACGAGTGGTCAGGCGTACACCCTGGCGTTCACCGCCACGGCCACGGCGAGTGTGTCGGTCCGCGTGACGGTGCAGATGGAGAGCGCGCCGTACACCGTGACGCTGGATCGGCAGATCTCGCTCGATGCCACGTCACGGCGGTTCTCGTTCCCGTTCACCTCGTCCCTGTCCACCAACCAGGGGCAGGTGACCTTCCAGCTCGGCGGCCGAGGCGCCTTCACGGCCCGGCTCGATGACATCTCGCTCACCACGAGTGGAGGCAGCAGCGGCTCCGGACCGCTCGCGATGACCAGCGGCTTCTATGTCGATCCGAACTCCAACCCCGCGGCGTGGGTGCGTGCCAACGGGGGAGACTCGCGTGCGTCGCGCATCCAGTCGGCCATCGCGAGCAAGCCGGGCGCGCGCTGGTTCGGCAACTGGAGTGGAGATATCGCCGCGGCGGTGTCTGGCTTCGTCGGAGCCGCCGATGCCGCCGACAAGCTGCCGGTGCTCGTGGCCTACAACATCCCCGGGCGCGACTGCGGCAGCCACTCCGCTGGTGGCGCGGGCAGCCCCGAGGCCTACCGGACCTGGATCTCCGCGTTCGCGGCGGGCATCGGCAACCGCCCGGCCATCGTCCTGATCGAGCCGGACGCCCTGGCCCAGCTGGACTGCCTGTCGAATGACACCGAGCGCCAGACCCGGCTGAGCCTGCTGCGCTATGCCACCGAGCAGCTCCGCGATCGCGCGCCGAACACGTGGGCCTATCTCGATGGCGGAAACGCCTCATGGATCGCCGCCGACACGATGGCCCAGCGGCTGGAGTCCGCCGGGGCACGCAACATCCGGGGCTTCGTCCTCAACGTGTCGAACTTCTACACCACGGCCCAGTCGAGCTCGTACGCCGCGGCGGTCAACACCGCCCTGTCCAACCGGTACGGGTACACCCTGCCGTTCGTGGTGGATACCAGCCGCAATGGCAACGGCTCCAACGGTGAGTGGTGCAATCCGGCCGGGCGCAAGCTCGGTACTCCGTCGCAGATCGGCGGAGGGGCCGAGCTGCTGCTGTGGGTGAAGGTTCCCGGTGACTCGGATGGTTCGTGCGGTATCGCCCCGGGCGTGCCCGCGGGTCAGTTCAGCCCCGATCTGGCGATCCGTTTGATCGACGGGACGTGAGCGCGGGGCACCCGTGAGGCTTCCGGGGCTGGACGGTTCCGTTCAGTCCAGGAAGCGGCGCTCCCAGCGGAGCAGCTCCTCGGGGCTCAGACGGGTGAGCTCGGTCGTCCGGTGATGGAGGTGGGGCTCGAGGAGCCGAGCGAGCGCGCGGTGGAGGGGGAGCGTCTGGCCCGCCTCCACATCGCCTGTCTCTGGCCGCTCGCCGAGCGTGATGAGGACCCGCTCTCCGCTCATCTCCCGGATGGAAATACCCGGGAGCGCCAGACGCTCGCGCAGGGCATCCACACCGCCGAGTTGGCCGAGCACCGGCTGCCCGAGGAAGTTCATCCAGTGCACCCCGTCCACCCAGGTGTTCATGCGTAGGTTGGCGCTGCTCGGGGCGAGGTGTACCCCCGGGTAGCGCGGGCGGATGAGATTGAGAGCCTCGTCAAAATCCCAGGTGTTCGAGCAGAGGGAGAAGTCTACGAACCCTGAGCTGAAGGGGAGTTCTTGCGCCAGCTCGAGTGCCAGATCTCGTACCCGGTCCGGGCCTTGCTCCTCCAGGTACTCCGTAGGCAGGCGCAGGTACAGTACGCTCACATCATCTTTCCGGTCCGGCCAGGGGAGGGGGACAACGGGTAGCCCCCTGTAGTCCACGTGCAGTCCATCCACCCGGATGGGGTCATCCCACATTTGTTGGAATGCGCCCTCTTCGGGCTCCGGCTCCAATGTCTTCTTGCGGATTTCATCCCATGCGGAGCCATCGAGCGGTTCGGCTTGCCCTTCGCCTGCGTACCAGGCCAGTTGGTAGGGGCGTATTCGCTCGCGGAAGAGTTCCAGGGCACGAATGACGGCGGGTGCAATCTGGTTGTTGGCGTACTGCATGTAGAAGCACATGAGCAAGGCATCGCTTGCGACCAACCCGCCGCGCCAGTTCTGGTATCTCAGTCTCGGATATCTCAGGGGGGCATTTCCATTCTACTCCGGGCTCCACTTTTCTACTCCGTGTCTTGGGGAAACAAGGTTGGGATCAGTGTGGAGGATTTGTTTATAGACATCGCCCTGTGTGCGGCCCAACCAGGGCCCTTTCATATACCTGCTCCAGACGGCGGGGTTGGTCTCTGGGCACGGGCTTCTGCCATTGAAGTGGTAGTCGTTGACCTCCTGATCCGCCTTGCGGACACACTGCACGATGGCCTTCTCGACCTTCGCGAGCAGGTCCGCGGCCAGCTCCACGCCCCGGCGCTCGGCTGCGTCGATCACGGGGTTCAACGCCACGGTTACAGCCACACCGGCGGCAATCACCTTGATGCCCGTCGAGTAGGTCGACGCGCCCGTGCAGCGCTCCCATTGCCCGGGGAACTCCTTGAGGCAGCACTCGGGCGACAGGTCTCGTGGGCCACACTTCCCCGCGGTCTCGATGGGGGGCTCTGACTCCAACAGGCACCCCGCTTGGAGTGCGGCCAGGAGCACCAGGAGTCGTATGGGCCCACTCTTCACGGTATGAAGCATGGGACTCACGATAGCGTGGGTGGTCGAGGCACCATGAGCACATCGACAGAGGAGCGCAGGGTGGGGACGGGTGGCGAGCGGTCTTCGAAGTGGCCGCGTCGCGGGTGGCGGGTGGGCCGCTTCCGAGTGGCTCGGTGGTCGCGAGGTGGTGGGAACGGGCGGGGACACCTGGAATGAGCGAGACCAGGAGGCGGCCTGGTTCTGTTTCGCAGGCCACCCGGACGCGAGTTTCAAGGTGGATGTGCTGTTCAGCTCTCCCACGCCCAACCCGCGGGCCCGGTTGCTGCGCGCGTGTCTGTCCATGCAGGAAGGCCGGTGGGACTCGGCACGACGTGCTCTCGCGTTCCCGGAGGTGCGCAACACTCCTGAGGCACGTTTGCTGCTGGAACTCACCGAACGCCGGCCTCGCGTGCCCGATTGGCGGCATGCCTTCTTCGAGACCTGGCAGGCGCTCGGACGGCCCGACTTCCGCAAGAGCCTCCTGCTTCCCGCGCCCCTGGCGTTGAACTACCTGCTCGCCGACATCGGAGCCGCCTGGGGCTCCGTCGACGAGACACGTCGCTTCTCGTTGGCGGTGTTGCATCTGGCATGGGCCGAGCCTCGCCAGGAGTGGATGCTCGAGCAGGTGCGTGCCAGCTCATCCGTCCCACTCCTCATGGCGCTGCGCGAGCAACTCATCGCACTCGAAGAGCAATCACCCGTGCGCCAGTTCCTCTTGTCCGAGGTGGAGGCACGACTCGGGCAGCTCGCGAGTTCCTCCCCGCGAACCCTCCAGCTCGCCCTGGTTTCCTTTCTCGCTGGAAAGCCCCTCACGGCCCCCTTCGAGCACCGCGATCTGGAGGCGCTCGAGGCGCTCGTCGCGCTCCCCGATTGGAAGCAGCCCGCGAGCGAGCCGTTCTTCCTGGAGATGCGAGCGCTCTTCGATGGGCTGATGCGCACGCCCGCCCATCATGCCTTTCTGCTGGCCTCCTCGGCCCAGGCTGCGTCCCTGGGCTCATGGCTCATCCAGCGGGCCAGGGCCAGCAAGGCGCACCTGTCCGAGGACGAGCAGCGGTGGATGGGCCGGCTGCTGTGGGAAGTGGGCGCGCGCCTGTTCGAGCAGCGCTCGGCCGTGGAGATGGACATGGGGCTCCGGCTCCAGGTGTTCGGCTCCGAGCTGACGCAGCACGTCCCGACCCGGGAGCGGTGTATCGCCGCCTGGGTGGAGCTGGGGCGGTGGGAGGACGGTTTGAAGCAGGCGGGTTTTCATCGCTGGCCCCTGCTCTCGCTGCAGGAGGAGTCCTGCGGGCCCAGGGCTCGGGACGAGCGGGCATGGATGATGGCCTTCGCGGGTACGGGCGAGCTGCCCTGAATCCACTGGGGCGCGAGCGGCCCCGAGCGGCTATGCTCCGCGCCTCGACACCATGTCCGCCTCACCCCTGACCTCAGAGCAGGCCCTCGCCCTCGCACCGGATTCCTCCGTGGCGGCCGCCGGCCAGAAGCTGGCAACGGAACGCTCCTGGCAGGGGCTCGGCCGGGATGGGCACGCGGCCTGGGGCGAGTGCAAGGGCAGCGCCCTGTACCAGGTGCGCATCGACCTCTCCGACCTCGCCACGAAGTGCACCTGTCCCAGCCGCAAGTTCCCCTGCAAGCACGCCGTCGGGCTCCTGCTGCTCACCGCGTCCGAGCGCCTCCCCTCGGGGACTCCTCCCTCCTGGGTGGAGGAGTGGCTCTCCAAGCGCTCCGCGAACGCCGAGCGCAAGGCGAAGCGCGAGGCCGCCGGAGCGGAAGGCGCGGCTCCCGTCGACACCGAGGCCAAGGCGAAGCGCTCCGCCGAGCGCCACGGCCGCATCCAGAAGGGGCTCGAGGCGCTGTCCCTCTGGATGGAGGACCTCGTGCGCAACGGCTTCGCCGGGCTGGAGGCGGAGACCGCCATGTGGAACACCCAGGCGGCCCGGTTGGTGGATGCTCAGGCTCCGGGGCTCGCGGCCCAGGTGCAGCAGCTCGCGGCGCTCCCCGGCAGTGGCCCCGATTGGCCCAAGCGTTTGCTCGAGCGGCTCGGACGGCTCTCGCTCGTCACCGAGGCCTGGCGGAAGCTGGAGCAGCTCCCGCCGCCCCTCGCCGCGGACCTCCGCTCCCTCGTGGGCATCCCCCTGCGTGAGGAGGAGGTCATCGCCCAGGGCGAGCGCCTCGAGGACACCTGGGTCGTCATCGGCCAGGAGCTCGAGGACACGGAGCGCGTCCGCGCGCAGCGGACGTACCTGCTCGGCGCCACTTCCGGTCGCACGGCGCTCGTCCTCCAGTTCGCGGCCGGCGCCGGTGCTCGCTTCGCCGAGAGCTTCCTTCCCGGCACGGCCTTCGCGGCCGAGCTGGCGTTCTGGCCGAGTGCGGCGCCCCAGCGGGCGATGATTCGCGAGCGCAAGGGCGAGGTCCACCCCTGGACGCAGGCCGTGCCCGCGCTTTCTCTCGAGGATCTCTGCCAACGCTTCGCCGAGGAGCTGTCCCGCCAACCCTTCCGCGAGCGCATGGCGGCGATGCTCGGGCAGGTGGTGCCTGTCGTGGACGGTGGGCGGCGCTGGTGGCTCCGGGACGCCACGGGCGCGGCGGTCCGCATCGGCCCGTGTGACCGGTGGCGGTTGCTCGCGTTGTCCGGAGGCCACCCGCTCGAGGTGTTCGGCGAGTGGGATGGAGAGGAATTCCGGCCCCTGAGCGTCCGCGTGGAGGGCCGCCTTCATCTGATGACCGGGGGCCCCCAGTGAAGGGCCCCACGAGGCCCGTGCTCAGCTGGCTTGGAGCTCGAGGGCGGGGCTGACGGCTTCGGGGTGCATCTTCTCACCGTCGACGCCCAGCTCCTCGGCGATCGCTGTGAGCACCTCCTGGGCACCCGCCAGCTGCGCTCCTGTCATGCGGGAGATCGCCCGTTGCACGGCGGCCTCCACCGTCCCCGTGGAGGAGACGTCCAACCCACGGCCCATGTCGGTGAGGAAGAAGAGCGCCTTGCGCGCGTCGAGCGGATCCGACCTGCGCTCCATGTAGCCACGCTTCTCCAGGCGTTTCATGACACCGGTGAGCGTGCTCGGGTGCACATGGAGGATCTGCGCGAGCCGGCCCGAGGTGATGCCGGGGTAGCGTCCCACCAGCCGCACCACCAGCCGCTGCGGGCCTGTCAGCCCCAGCGTGAGCTCCATGTGCTTCGAGGTGGATCTCAGTTGATGGTCCACGGCCCAGAGCAGGCGCATGAACTCCAATACCTCGCCCAGGGGGGGAGGCCGGGTCTCGTCCGCGTGGGAGGGATCTCCGGTTCCGTCAATGACCTGCATGGCTGCCGTCTCCATGCTTGAAGATGCAAGCAATGCTTATGCCGCTGCAATGTCTCTCGGAGGTGTGCACGCCAGATCGAGGGCAGACGGGCAAAGCGCGCGTCCCCCTGTTG
This sequence comes from Archangium violaceum, assembly GCF_016859125.1. Taxonomy (NCBI): domain Bacteria; kingdom Pseudomonadati; phylum Myxococcota; class Myxococcia; order Myxococcales; family Archangiaceae; genus Archangium; species Archangium violaceum. Next base: position 9,042,315 of record NZ_CP069338.1, read on the forward strand.
CGAAATGCCACGGACGGGGCGAGGCATTTCGCCCCATTCCAGGTGTAGCGGGGCAGAATGGGACTCGGACCGCTATGCTGCCGCGCCCCGATGCCCCGGGCTGGAGAGGAAGCCCACCGTGAACGAGCTCGATGCACTGACACGCCTCGCCACGCTCGGCACCGCCCGCTCGCCCGAGCCCGGACCCACATCCGGTGTGGAGGCCCAGGCGCTGCGTGCGCTGGAGGGCCTGCCCCTGGAGAAGCGCCTCCTGCTCGCGGCCGGGGTGCGTGCGGTGGCGAGGGTCGCGGGGCGCAAGCTCACCCGGCTCGAGACGCGGGACAACGTGGCCCCTCCTGACACACTCGAGGTCTGCCCGCCGCGCGTCCGTTCCGTCCTCACGGAGCTCCTGGTGTCGAACGACGGCGAGGTGCTGCGCGAGGCCTTCGCGCGGATGGCCCTCGCGCGTCGCCGCCTCCCGCCGGAGCTGCTTCCCCGGGTGCTCGGGCTGAAGGACAGCGCGTTGCGCGCGGCGGCGGAGCCGGTGCTCGGCGAGCGGGGCCAGTGGCTCTCCCGTCTGAATCCCGAGTGGCGCCCGGCCTCGGCCTCCCCGGCCTCCGACCTGGCCGAAGCCGAGCGCGTGTGGACGGAAGGAAATCCCGACGAGCGGCGCGCGGCGCTCATCCAGGCGCGGAGCGTCGATCCAGCGCGTGCACGCTCCTGGTTGCAGGGCACCTGGGCCCAGGAGAAGGCCGAGCACCGCGCCCGGTTCCTGGCCTGCCTCGACGCGGGGCTCTCCCCGGAGGACGAGGCCCTGCTGGAGCCAGGCCGGAAGGATCGCGCGGGCTCGGTGCGCGAGGTGGCGCGCTACCTGTTGGCCCGGTTGCCCGGGTCGGCCTTCGCGCAGCGCATGGCCGAGCGCGCGCGCACCGTGCTCGTCTGGGAGAAGCCGGCCACGCTCCGCGTCCAGTTCCCGGCCCGGTGGGACGCCGAGGCCGAGCGTGATGGTCTGGACAAGCCCCCTCCCGGTGTCGGCCAGAGCGAGCACTGGCTCATCCGGCTCCTGGAGGCCATTCCCCTTCGGAATTGGGAGAGCTGGTTCGAGGCCACCCCGACGCAGATCGTCACCGCCGCCGCGCGGACGGACCACGGCGTCGCGCTCTCGGAGGGCTGGGCCCTGGCGCTCCGGCTGGGGGCCTCCTCGCCCTGGGCCATGACCCTGCTCGGCTTCTGGTCGCGCTGTGAGTCCAAGGTGCTCGACGCCGAGCGGGCCCAGTCGCTGGCCGTCTCCGTGCTCGAACAGCTCCCTCCCAACGAGCGCGCCGCGCGGACCCTGCGCGTCCTCGAGCGTGCCGAGACCCTTCCTTCGCTCGACCGTGCCCTCGCGCTGACGCCCGCGCCGTGGCCGGCGAAGCTCGGCTACACCTGGCTCCAGGCGTTGCGCGAGCTGTACGACCCGACCACCCGGGCCGTGGCGCTCCTCGGTGCCTTCCGGCAGGCGGCCATCGCCCTGCCTCCGGAGTGCCTCCCGACCGCCGCCGAGCCCTTCGCGCTCCCCGCTCCGCTTCACCGCTGGAACCCGGAGCTCCACCGCTTCCAGCAGACCGTTTCCCTGCGCCGCATCCTTCACGAGGAGTTGAAACCGTGACCGCCACCGCTCTTCTCCGCCAGCACGCCGAGCAGCAGTACGCCGAGGAGCTGGCCGCGCTCGCCCGGGCCGATGATCGGCCGAAACCCCAGGGATGGAAGCTCTCGCCCTGGGCCGTGCGCACCTACCTGCTCGGAGGCCAGCTCCCGGATGGCTTCAAGGTGAGCGCCAAGTACATCGGCAACGCGAGGCTGGTGGAGATCGCCGTGGCGACCCTGGCCACCGACCGGGCCCTGTTGCTCTACGGCGTCCCGGGCACCGCGAAGTCCTGGCTGAGCGAGCACCTCGCCGCGGCCATCTCCGGGGACTCGACGTTGATGGTGCAGGGCACCGCCGGCACGGACGAGGCGGCCCTGCGGTACGGCTGGAACTACGCGCGGCTGCTGGCGGAAGGCCCCTCGGAGGGGGCGCTGGTTCCGAGTCCGGTGATGCGGGCCATGCGCGAGGGAAAGCTGGCGCGCATCGAGGAGCTGACGCGCATGCCGGGCGAGGTGCAGGACGCCCTCATCACCCTGCTCAGCGAGAAGACGCTGCCCATCTCGGAGCTGTCCTCAGAAGTGCAGGCCCGCGCCGGCTTCAACGTCATCGCCACGGCGAACAACCGCGACCGCGGCGTGAACGAGCTGTCGAGCGCCCTGCTGCGCCGCTTCAACACGGTGGTGCTGCCCGTGCCCGACTCGCTGGAGCAGGAGGTGGAGATCGTCGAGAAGCGCGTGGCCGAGCTCGGCCGGGCCCTGGCGCTGCCCGCGGAGAAGCCAGCGATGGAGGAGATCCGCCGGGTGGTGACGCTCTTCCGCGAGCTGCGGAGCGGCGCGACGACCGACGGGGCGACGAAGCTCAAGACACCCTCGGGCGCGCTGTCCACGGCGGAGATCATCTCCGTGGTGAACGGAGGCCTGGCGATGGCGGGCTACTACGGTGACGGCGTGCTGCGTGCACCGGACATGGCCGCGGGCCTGACGGGCGCCATCGTGAAGGATCCCGTGCAGGACCGGGTGGTGTGGCTGGAGTACCTGAAGACGGTGGTGAAGGAGCGCGAGGGCTGGAAGGACCTCTATCGCGCGTGCATGGAGGTGCTGTGAGCCGGGAGGCGGACACGTCGGTGCACGTGCTCGGTGTGCGGCACCACGGCCCGGGCAGCGCGCGCAGCGTGCGGGCCGCTCTCGAGAAGCTCCAGCCGGACGTGGTGCTCATCGAGGGACCCCCGGACGCGGACGCGCTCATTCCCCTGGCGGCCCACGCGGAGATGAAGCCTCCGGTGGCGCTGCTCGTCTACGCGATTGATCGACCGGCCCAGGCCGTCTTCTATCCGTTCGCCGTCTTCTCTCCCGAGTGGCAGGCCCTCCAGTACGCGCTGGAGCGCACCCTTCCGGTGCGCTTCATCGATCTCCCTCAAACCCACCAGATGGCGCCCGAGGACGAGGGAACCGAGGAGGGGAGGGACCCGGAGCCCAAGGCCAGCGCGGAGGCCGGGTCACCCCGGGGAGATCCGCTCGGGGCGCTCGCGCGTGCCGCGGGTTATGAGGACGGTGAGCTGTGGTGGGAGCACCTCATCGAGCAGCGCCGGGAGCCCGAGGGCGTGTTCGAGGCCGTGCTGGAGGCCATGAGTGCCCTGCGCGAGGGCGAAGGCGAGCTGTCACCGCGCGAGGCCCGACGCGAGGCCCACATGCGGCGCGGCATCCGTCAGGCGAAGAAGGACGGCTTCCAGCGGATCGCTGTCATATGCGGGGCGTGGCACGCACCGGCGCTCGTGCGGCAGCGGCCGGCCCGTGAGGACGACGCCCTGCTGAAGGGCCTGCCGAAGACGAAGGTGGCGGCCACGTGGATTCCCTGGACGTATGACCGGCTCGGCTGGCGCAGCGGGTACGGCGCGGGCGTGGAGTCGCCAGGGTGGTACGCGCATCTGTGGCTCACGCCCCAGCGCCCGGTGACGTCCTGGGCGGCGCGCATCGCGCACCTGCTGCGTGAGGAGGGACTGGATGCCTCCTCCGCGAACGTCATCGAGACGGTGCGGCTCGCCGAGGCGCTCGCGGCCCTGCGAGGCCTCTCCACGGTGGGCCTGGGGGAGCTGCGGGACGCCGCGCTCTCCGTGATGTGCGGCGGGGATGCGACGCCGCTGGTGCTCGTCCACGAGAAGCTGGAGGTTGGCACCGGACTGGGCTCGGTCCCCTCCGAGGTGCCCTCGGTCCCGCTCGCCCGCGATCTGGCCACGCTGCAGAAGTCGCTGCGCCTGCCACCCTCGTCCGAGAGCAAGCTGCAGGAGCTGGACTTGCGCAAGGACATGGACCGGGATCGGAGCCGGCTGCTGCACCGGCTGCGGCTGCTCGACATCCCCTGGGGCACGCCGGAGGAGGACCCGCGGAACACGACGGGCACCTTCCGCGAGACGTGGCGCCTGAAGTGGGAGCCCGAGCTGTCCGTGCGCATCGTCGAGGCGAGCCTCTTCGGGAACACGGTGGAATCGGCCGCCACGGGGCGCGTGGTGGCGCGTGCGTCGGATGCAACCGAGCTCGGCACGCTGACGGCCCTGCTCGAGGCCTCCCTGCTCGCCGAGCTGTCCGCCGCCATCGACACCGTGCTCCGCCACGTGCAGGCGCTCTCGACCCGCTCGGCGGATGTCCCGAAGCTGCTCGAGGCCTTCCCGGCCCTGGCGCACGCGGTTCGCTACGGCAGCGTCCGCGAGACGCCGACCGCGCCCATCCTCGCCATCGCCGACGGGCTCTTCGAGCGCATCCTCATCGGGCTGCCCGGCGCGTGCGTCTCGCTCGATGACGAGGCCGCGCACCAGCGCCGCGATCAACTGCGCGCCATGCATGCCGCGGTGGCGCTGCTGGAGGGCGGGGAGCGCACGGAGGAGTGGGCCGAGGCCCTGGGCCAGCTCGTGCACCGGGACTCGGTGCATGGACTCGTCCGAGGGGCCGCGCTGCGGCTGCGGGTGGAGCTCGGGCGGGTAGGGGACGAGGAGTTGGGGACGCTCTCCCGCAGGGCCTTGTCCGCGGCCGTGCCTCCCGACGAGGCGGCGGCCTGGCTGGAAGGGCTCGTCTCGGGGAGCGCGCTCCTGCTGCTGCACCGGCAGGAACTGTGGGCGGCACTCGACGGGTGGCTCTCGGGGCTCGCGCGGGAGGCCTTCGTCGAGCATCTCCCCCTGGTGCGGCGCGCGTTCGCCAGCTTCAGCACGGCCGAGCGGCGCGCCATGGGAGAGCGGGTCAAACAGCTCGCCACCGCCTCGGCGGCGGGGAGCGCGGCGGCGGCCACGGAGGACCTGGACCCGGAGCGTGTGGCGAAGGTGCTGCCGGTGCTGTCCACCCTGCTGGGGGTGAGGATCCATGAAGCAGTCTGAAGAGGAGCGGCTGGAGCGCTGGCGGCTCGTGCTGGGCGAGCCCGTGCAGGAAACACTGGGCGTGCCGCTCGGGGAGTCCGAGCTGCGCATGGATCGTGCGCTCGCGGCGCTGTACGACTCCGAGCGCAAGGGAGGACTGGGAGCCTCCTCGCCCCACGTGGCGCGCTGGCTGGGCGATATCCGCGAGTACTTTCCCGCCTCCGTCGTGCGCGTCATGCAGGGTGATGCGATGACGCGGCTCGGGCTCACGGAGATGCTGCTGCAGCCGGAGATGCTCGAGGCGGTGGAGCCGGACGTGTCGCTGGTGGCGACGCTGCTGTCTCTGCGCAAGGTCATCCCGCAGAAGACGAAGGAGACGGCGCGGAGGGTGGTGCGCAAGGTGGTCGAGGACCTGGAGCGGCGGCTGCGGGCCCCCACGGAGCGGGCCGTGCGAGGAGCGCTGTCGAGGACCTCGCGCACGCGCCGGCCGAGGGCCGCGGAGATCGACTGGGACCGGACGTTGAGGGCCAACCTGGGCAACTACCAGCCGGAGCGGAAGTCCGTGGTGGTGGAGCGGCTGGTGGGACACGGACGCAAGCGCTCGAGCCTGCGGGACGTGGTGCTGTGCATCGACCAGAGCGGCTCCATGGCGGCCTCGGTCGTCTACTCGAGCATCTTCGGGGCGGTGCTCGCCTCGCTGCGCGCGGTGTCCACGCGGATGGTGCTCTTCGACACCGCGGTGGTGGACCTGAGCGAGCAGCTGTCGGACCCGGTGGACCTGCTGTTCGGCACGCAGCTCGGAGGAGGCACGGACATCGATCGAGCGCTCGCGTACTGCCAGCAGGTCGTTACGAGGCCGGCGCAGACGATCCTCGTGCTCATCACGGACCTGTACGAGGGCGGCAACGCGCAGCGGATGCTCCAGCGGGCCGCGTCGCTGGTCCAGAGCGGCGTGAAGGTCATCTGTCTGTTGTCTCTGAGCGACCAGGGGACGCCGGCCTATGACAGCCACAACGCCGCGCAGCTGACGGCCTTGGGCATCCCGACCTTCGCCTGCACGCCGGATCTGTTTCCGGAGTTGATGGCCGCGGCCATCCAGAAACAGGACCTTCGCGCCTGGGCGGCGCGCAATGACATACAGCTTGCGCGCTCGGGGTGAGCTCAGCCCGGGGGCAGGTGATCAACTACGAAGCGCACGGCTTCCACCACGACCTCTGGCTCCGTGAGCTGCGGGAAGTGCCCGCTTCGGCTGGCGATCATCTGCTTTCCTTGGGGCGACAGTGCAGCCAGGCGCCGCTGGTGTTCCGCCCGTGCGGCGAGGGCTTGCGCCGGGGTGGCCCAGGCCATGGCGGGTCTGCCGCCCGTCACGACGACAAATGGGACGTCTGGGAAGGGGCCTGCGCGCTGGATGAGGTCGACGGTGCGTGAAACGTGTCCAGTCTCTCCGAGCTCATCCTTTCCGAAGATTGAATCGAGCGTGCGCTGGGCGAAACGTTGAAAGCCGTTTTGATACCTGGCCATGACGCTGACGTCTTCGGGAGCGGTGGCCTCGAGCAGCACCACGCCTGAAACCTCAGTTGGGAATGTCCGGGCGAAGAGATTGACGGCGAGGCCGCCGAGCGAATGACCCACCAGGAGGTAGGGCGGAGACAGGTTGGCGTGAAGCAGGAGCGCACGGAGCGACTCGACGATGACCTCTCCGGTCTGCGGTACAACCGGCTTCCCGCTGCCGCCGATACCTGGGCGGTTGTACGCGAAGACGGTTCCCAGGGCGGACAGTGGCTCCCACACCCTGAGCCATCCCTCGATGGGGCCGCCGGAACCATTGATGAGAACGATGGTGGGGGAGCCCTGCCCTGCAATGATGTACTCGAGGGCCTGCCCATTGATGCTGGCCTTCTGCTTCGTGCTGGAAAGAGACCCGAGTCTGTTGTTCATCATGCTCTCAGTCCAAGAAGCGGCGTTCCCAGAGGAGTATCTCCTCTGGGTCCAGGTGGAAGTAAGGCAATTTCCAGTGATAGAGGTGGGGCTCCAGGACTCGGGCAAGCGCGCGGTGGAGGGGAAGCGTCTGGCCCGCCTCCAGGTCCCCCGTCTCCGGCTGTTCGCCGAGGGTGACGAGCACCCGGTCACCGCTCATCTCCTGGAGGGAGACGCCCGGGAGCGCCAGGCGTTCACGCAATGCGGCCACACCGCCGAGCTGACCGAGCACCGGTTGCCCGAGGAAGTTCATCCAGTGCACCCCTTCCACCCAGGTGTTCATCCGGAGGTTGGCCCCGCTCGATGCGAGGTGCACTCCCGGGTAGCGCGGGCGGATGAGCTCGAGGGCTTCACCAAAATCCCATTTGTTCGAGCAGAGGACGAAGTCTACATACCCCGAGTTGAAGGGGAGTTCCGCCGCTAGATCGAGGGCTAGTGCACGGACCCGGTCCGGACCCCGCTCTTCCAGGTACTCCGTGGGCAGGCGCAGGTACAGGACGCTCACATCATCTTTTCGATCTGGCCAGGGCAGGGGGATGATGTCCAAGCCTCTGTAGTCCACGTGGAGTCCACCAATCCTGATGGGGTCATCCCACATTTGTATGAAGGCGGCTGTTTCGGGCCCCGGATCCAGCGTTTCCTTGCGGATTCCTTCCCATGCGGAGTCATCGAGCGGTTTCGCCTGCCCATCACCTGCGTTGTACCAGGCGAGTTGATGGGGATGTATCCGTTCACGGAAGAGTTCCAGGGCACGTATGATGATGGGTGCAATCTGTTCGTTGGGGTGTTGCATGTAGAAACACATGAGCAGAGCGTCGTTTGCAATCAGTCCGCCGCGCTCATCGTGGTGTTTCAGTCTCGGGTATCGAATGGTGGGCATTTCTTACCAGTCCTCTCGTATTACGCCCTGTCGTGGAGAGACAAGCATGGGTTTGACCTGAAGGGCATGAAAATAAAGATCTCCCTGTGATTGATCTCTCCAGCGCCCTTTGGTGTACCGACTCCAGTAGGCTGAGTTGGTCTCCGGGCAAGGGAACTTGAGATCGTACACACGAACGATGACGCCATTCTCATCCAAGAGGATGATGTCCGGCTCGATGGTGCCAGTCAGTCCCTTCCATCCCTGCGCCGACACGATCTGGCTTACCGTGTTTTCATCCATGTACTCCCATTGCCCCTTCTTTTCGTTGAACTGGAAACGAGGGTAGAGTCGGTAACGGTCCGGCGGTATCAGCTTATTCAGAGCTTCGCGCAGGCACGGCCAGGTTTGCTCATGCTTGAAGAGTCCCAGGTACGCGGCCCACGTCGTCTTTTCGCCAACCTTGATCTGTTCGCAGATTTCCCGGTCCGGACTCTTGCCATCGAAGTGGTAATCGTTGACATATTGGTCTGCTTGGCGGACACACTTCGTGATGGCCTTTTCGATTTTCGTGAGCAGGTCCGCGGCCAGTTCCACGCCCCGGCGCTCGGCCGAGTTGATCTGCGGCTTCATCGCCACCGCCGTGGCCACCGCCATGCCCGTGGCCAAGGCCTTCATTCCCAGGGATGTTGAGCGCCCCGCCACTTCGGCCATCTCGGACGAGCCGGTACAACGCTCCCACTGGCCGGGGTGTTGCTTGAGGCAGCACTCGGGTGTCAGATCCCGTGGCCCGCATTCCCCCGTCACCTCGGCGAGCTCTGCCTCCAACAGGCACCCTGCCTGGAGCACGGTGAGAATCACCAGCGGCCACACGGGCACGCTCTTCACGGTACGACGCATGGAATGCAGAATAGGGCCGCGATGAGCAGGGAGATAGAGGAGATGGGCCCGGGTGGCGAGGAGCCACGGCAGGAGCCCGGAGGGCGGAGTCAACGCTGGCCGCGCCGCCGGGTCTTGCGCTGGGCCCTGGGACTGCTGCCCGCCATGGTGGGCGGGGGTTGGGCTGTCTTCAAGCGGTTCGGAGAACGCGAGCGGGACGTCGCGGTCGAGGAAGAGGAGGGGCCGGAGGATGGATGGGAAGCGGAATGGGGGCGAGCGAGAGGAGGACCCTCCAAGGAAAGAAAAGGGAATGAGGCCTGGGCCGTGGAGTTGACCCAGAAAGCGGCCTGGTTCAGCTTCGCGGGCGACTCGAGCGCGAGCCTCCAATTGGATTTGGCGATCAAGGCCGCTCCCTCCTATGCGCCGGCCCGATTGGTGAGCGCGTGCTGGTTCATGCAGGAAGGCCGGTGGGACCTGGTGCGGGAGGATCTCTCGGTCTCCACCATCAAGGACACCCCGGAGGGCCGCCTGCTGCGGGAACTCGCCGAACGTCAGCCCCGTGCTCCCGATTGGCGCCATGCCTTCTTCGATGCGTGGACGGCGCTCGGGCGGCCCGACTTCCGCAAGAGCACCCTGCTTCCCGTGCCGCTGGAGTGGAATCACCTGATCTCGACAGGCTTCACCCGGTCGCCGAAAGACGAGTCGTGGCGCTTTCCTCTGGCGGTGATGCATCCGGGATCGCTGGAGCAGGATCAACAGTGGGCGCTCGAGCAGGTCCGTGTCAGTCCCTCCGTGCCACTTCTCATGGCGCTGCGAGAGCAGTTGTATTCCTTCGAGGAACAAGCACCGCTGCGACGGTTCCTGCTCTCCGCGGTGGAGGAGCGGCTGGGGCAGCTTGCCGGTTCTTCCCCACGGACCCTCCAGCTCGCCCTGGCCTCCTTCCTGGCTGGCGGTTCGCTCTCGGCGCCCTTCACACGACAGGAGTTGGAGACACTCGAGAAGATCGTCTCGGTGCGTGAGTGGAAGCAGCCCTCGAGCGAGCAATTCTTCCTGGAGATGCGAGGGCTCGTCGGCATGATGTTCGCGCCTGGCCATCATGCCCTGGCAATGGCGACCCTGGCCCAGGGAGCGTCCCTTGGCTTGTCGCTCTTGGGAAAGGCCAGGGCCAGCAAGGCACACCTTTCCGAGGACGAGCAGCGGTGGATGGGGCGGCTGCTCTGGGATGTGGGGGCGCGCCTGCTCGAGCAGCGCTCACGCCTGGAATGGGAGACGGGGCTGCGACTCCAGATGTTTGGCTCCGAGTTGACGCAACACGTTCCGAGCCGGGAGCAATGCATCGCTCTATGGGTTGAGTTGGGGAAATGGGAGGAGGCCGTGAAACAGGCGGCCTACTACCGTTGGCCGCTGGCTCCGTTGGTGGAGGAGTCTTGCGCGCCACGAGCCCGGGACGAACTCGTATGGATGCAAGCCTTCGCGGGCAAGGGCGCGCTGCCTTGAGCGATGTGTCTCAGGCCACCTGCTTCTGGGGTTGGCCGAACCGGGGCCGCACCTCGTCCAGCACCACGGGCATTCCCCTCGAGGGCGCGAACATGATGCTCCGGCGCACCATGTGGATGGGGCGCTTCGAGGCCAGCCGCAGCTTCGCCCGGCGCAGCATCGTGGCCAGGACCACCTTCATCTCGAACAACGAGAGCGCCATGCCCAGGCACCGGCGCGAGCCTCCCCCGAAGGGCAGCCACGCGTACGGGTCCGGCTTCTTCCCGAGGAAGCGCTCCGGTTGGAAGCTATCGGGCTCCGGGTAGATGTCCTCGCGCAGGTGGGTGAGCGCGATGCCCGGTACCAGCATCGTCTCGGGAGGCAGCGTGTAGGTGGACAGCTCGAACGGCACCTTCGTCCGGCGCGATACGAGCGGCACCACCGGCCTCAGCCGCAGCGTCTCCTTGATGACCGCGTCCAGGTACTCGAGCTGGCCGAGATGCTCCGCCTGGAGCTCCGTGTCTCCCACCACCCGCTCCAGCTCCTCGTGCACGCGAGCCAGGGCCTCGGGCGTGGAGAGCAGCCGCTCCACGGTGAAGCACATGCCGATCGCCGTGGTCTCATATCCCGCCACGATCACGGTGAAGAGCGCGTCGCGCAGCTCCCTGTCGGTGAGGGGCTGGCCCGCCTCGTCCCGGCTCTCCAACAGCAGGCTGAGCATGTCCTGGCGCCGGGGATCCGCCGGCTGCGCGCGCCGGTGGGCGATGAGCGCGTAGATGGCCTCGTCCACCTCCCGCTTCATCTTCGAGGCTCGCAGCCAGGGCACCTTCTGGAACACGTCCACTCCGCTGAGCGCCGGGATCAGGTACAGCGGCGAGGCGATGCTGTCCACGAGCCGCGGGAATCGCCTGGCGAAGAGCGCCAGTTCCTCCTTGCCCTCGATACCGAAGACGCTGCGCAGCAGGATCTCGATCGTGAGCGACATCATGCGCGGCAGCAGCGGGAAGGGTTTGCCCACGGGCCACTGCTCCAGCGACGCGTGGGTGGTCTCCCGCATCGGGCCGGCATAGGTGTGAAGCCTCTCCCCCTGGAACGGCGGCAGCAGCAGGCGCCGCAGCCGGATGTGCTCCGCTCCGTCCTGCATCACCAGGGAGCTCGATCCCACCAGCGGCAGAATCACCGCGTTGCCCTCTCCCGCGTGCAGCGCGTCCGGTGGGGCGTTGAAGATGCGTTTGATATCCTCGGGCGCGCTCACGAAGACGAACTCGCCCATGCCGGACATACGTAGGGTGAAGGTGTCTCCGTGACGCTTCCGTTGCTTCCTCAGGAATGACAGCGGGTCGGCCATGTACAGCGACATCTGCAGCGGGCTCGGCAGCGCGGGGCCTGGGGGGAGCATGGATGATGACTACTGACTTCCAGCGGCGAAGTCACTGGGGGACCAAGGACATCCCCTCTCCTGATGACGTACCGTGGGTGAGGGTTCTCCCTCTGCTAGAGACAGTCGCCAGCTCCCTCGCCTGCAGACCGGATCCGGGGAACGCAAGATGCTCATCGGACACCTGGTCTCTAATTGACCTAAACTGCACAGATGCGTAGGGAGTGAAACTCCTGACCCGCTCGTCCACTCTCCCCGACATGGATCATCGCGCCCGACTGACGAACGCGTTGCTTGCGATCAAGAAGCTGCAGGGAGAGCTCGAAGCCGCCGGGCGTTCCCGGCGCGAGCCCATCGCCCTCATCGGCATGTCCTGCCGTTTTCCCGGTGGCGCCGAGGATCCCGAGACCTTCTGGCGGCAGCTGCGCGAGGGCCTGGATGCCATCCGCGAGGTGCCTCGGGAGCGGTGGGATCCGGACGCCTGGTACGATCCGGATCCGGAGGCTCGGGGGAAGATCCTGACGCGCTACGGTGGGTTCGTGGACGGGCTGCGGGACTTCGATCCGGGCTTCTTCGGCATCTCGCCTCGAGAGGCCGCGGCGATGGATCCCCAGCAGCGGCTGGTGCTGGAGGTGGGCTGGGAGGCGCTCGAGCGCGCGGGCGTGGCACCGGATCGACTCGGTGGGAGCCGGACCGGGGTGTTCGTCGGCGTGGGGTTGGACGACTTCTCGCAACTGCACCTGCGCGCCGGAGACGTGGAGGCCCTGGACGTCTACAGCGGCACCGGCGCCGGCCTGTGCTTCACCGCGGGGCGTCTGTCGTTCGTCCTCGGGTTGCAGGGCCCGAGCCTCACGGTGGACACGGCGTGCTCGTCCTCGCTGGTGGCGTTGCACCTGGCCTGTCAGAGCCTGCGCGCGGGGGACTGCCGCATGGCCCTGGCGGGTGGCGTGAACGTCATCCTCTCGCCCGAGGTGAACGTCTATCTGTCCCGGGCGCGGGCGATCTCCCCGGACGGGCGGTGCAAGACGTTCGACGCGGCGGCCGACGGCTACGTGCGCGGCGAGGGCTGCGGAATGCTGGTGCTCAAGCGCCTGTCCGATGCCCAGGCCGATGGTGACACCATCCTGGCCGTCATCCGTGGCTCGGCGGTGAACCACGACGGCGCGAGCAGCGGGCTGACGGTGCCCAATGGCCCGGCCCAGCAGGGCGTCATCCGCGCGGCACTGGAGAACGCCGGGTTGGAGCCGTCCCGCGTGGGTTACGTCGAGGCCCATGGCACCGGCACCTCGCTGGGAGATCCCATCGAAGTGGAGGCGCTCGCGGGAGTGCTGGGTGCAGGGCGTTCCCAGGAGCGGCCGCTGCTCGTTGGCGCGGTGAAGACGAACATCGGGCACCTGGAGACCGCGGCCGGAATGGCCGGAGTCATCAAGGCCGCGCAGGCGGTGCGGTATGGGGAGGTTCCTCCCAACCTGCACCTGCACACGCCCAACCCGCTCATTCCGTGGAGCGAGTTGCCCGTGAAGGTGCCCACCGCCCTGACGCCGTGGCCGGCCGGGGATGGGCCGCGCGTGGCGGGGGTGAGCTCCTTCGGCCTGAGCGGGACGAACGCGCACGTGTTGGTGGAAGAGGCGCCACCCTCCGAGCCCCTGCCGGTGGAGGCCACGCCTCGCCCACAGCACCTGCTCACCCTGTCCGCGCGAGACGAGGGTGCGCTGCGGCGGATGGCGGAGCGGTATGCGCGCGATGTGGCCGCCCACCCGGAGCGGTCGATCGCGGACGTGTGCTTCACCGCGAACACCGGGCGCGCGCGCTTCGTGCACCGGGCGGCGATCGTCGTGGCGTCCCATGAGGAGCTGCGCGAGAAGCTGGAGGCGGTGGCGGGAGGGGAAGAGCGCGCCGGAGTGGTGCGAGGGCAGGTCGCGCGAGGGAAGAAGCCACGCGTGGGGTTCCTGTTCACAGGGCAGGGAAGCCAGTACGTGGGCATGGGCCGAGAGCTGTACGAGACGGCGCCCGTGTTCCGGGAGGCACTGGACAGGTGTGAGGAGATTCTGCGCCCGCTGCTGCCAAGGCCGCTGCTGTCGGTGATGTTCGGGCGGGAACCCGGAGACGGGGAGCTGCTGTCGAGGACGCAGTACACGCAGCCGGCGCTGTTCGCGCTGGAGTACGCGCTGGCGGAGCTGTGGCGCTCGTGGGGAGTGGAGCCGCAGGTGGTGCTGGGCCACAGCGTGGGAGAGGTGGCGGCGGCGTGTGTGGCGGGAGTGTTCAGCCTGGAAGACGGGCTGAAGCTGATAGCGGAGCGCGGAAGGTTGATGCAGTCGCTGCCAGCCGGTGGAGCCATGGCGGCGGTGTTCGCGCCCGAGGAGAAGGTGAGGGAGGCGCTGGCGGGCCAGGAGGCGAAGGTGTCGGTGGCGGCCTTCAACGGGCCGGGCGAGACGGTGATTTCGGGAAGCGGCGAGGGCGTGGAGGCAGTGCTGGCGAAGCTGTCAGCGGAGGGAGTGAGGGCGAAGAGGCTGGTGGTGTCGCACGCGTTCCACTCGCCGCTGATGGAGCCGGTGCTGGAGGCATTCGGGAGGGTGGCGGAGGGAGTGGGGTACGCGGAGCCGAAGCTGAAGCTGGTGGCGAATGTGACGGGGAAGGTGGCGGAGGCCGGGGAGGTGACGAGAGGGGAGTACTGGCGGAGGCACGTAAGGGAGCCGGTGCGATTCGCCCAGGGCGTGAAGGCGCTGGTGGAGGCGGGGGTGGACGTGGTGGTGGAGGTGGGCCCGAAGGCGACGCTGCTGGGGATGAGCAAGCAGTGCGTGGCGGAGGGAGGCCCGGAGTGGATGGCCTCGCTGAGGGAGGGGCAGGGCGAGTGGAAGCAGATGCTCTCGGCGCTCGGAGCCCTGTGGGTACGGGGCGCGGAAGTGGACTGGGCCGCGCTGGAGTCCGGAGCGGCACGGCGCCGCGTCCAGTTGCCCACCTACCCGTGGCAACGCCAGACGCACTGGGTGAAGCCGCCTCGTGTGAGCCGCTCGTCCTCGCGGGTCTCCGGAGCGCATCCGCTGCTGGGTCGCCGGGTGCGCTCGCCCGCGCTCAAGGAGCAGCTCTTCGAGAGCGAGATCTCCGTCGACTCGCTGCCCTTCCTGGATGATCACCGGATCTACGGCACCGTCGTCGTCCCCGGTGCGAGCCACGTCGCGATGATGCTCTGCGCGGCGGCCCAGGTGTTGGGGCCGGGGCCGTGCTCGATCGAGGATGTGACGTTTCCGAGGGCCTTGCGGCTGGAGGAGGGCGAGACGCGAGCCCTGCAGCTCGTGTGGAGCCCCGAGGGTTCGGGCGCGGGCTGCCGCGTCTACAGTCGTGAGGCCGGGAACGCCGAGGAGCCCACGTGGTTGCTCCACGCCACGGGCACCGCACGCCGCGTCACTCGCGTGGCCGAGGCACCTCCCGTCGGCACCCCGGAGCTGAAGGACATCTCTCCCGAGGGCTTCTACCAGAACGTCCTGGAGCGCGGCATCGCGCTCGGGCCGGGCTTCCAGTGGTTGAAGCGCATCCAGTGCCGCGAGGGCGAGGCCTGGGGCGAGCTGCACTGTCCGTCTTCCATCACGGATGCTCGGCACTACCCGCTACACCCCACGCTCATCGACGCGTGCATCCAACTCTTTGGTGCCACCTGGCTCGTGGATGGCTTCGACTCCACGGCCTATGTGCCGCTCGGCCTCGAGGCCTTCCACTTCCACGCTCCTCCGAGTCCGGTCCTGAAGGCCCGGGCCGTGCTGCGTCCGGGAAGCTCGCCCTCGAAGGAGCGCTTCACGGGTGACGTGGTGGTCCTCGACGAGGGCGGACGCGTGGTGGCCGAGCTCGTGGGGCTCAGCGCGAAGCGGGCGCCTCGCGACGCGCTCATGCCGTCGAGCCGCGAGCAGTGGCTGTACGCGCTGGAGTGGCAACGCGCCACGCTTCCGGCTCCCGCTCCCGAGGCGGAGCTCGGGGGATGGCTCATCGTCGGTGAGCCACGGGGGCTCGGCACCTGGCTGGCCGAGGCACTCCAGGCGCGAGGCCAACGGGTGGTGCTCGCTCCTCCAGACGGAGAGGTACTGGAGCCGCTGCGCTCCGGCACGGCGTCGTGGGGAGTGGTCTCCCTGGAGGCGCTGGAGATGCCCCCGCCCGAGTCGCTCTCGGCCGAGGCCCTGGATGTGGCCGAGGCGCGGCTCTGTGGCGGCACGCTGCGTCTGGTACAGGCGTTGGCTCGCAGCGCGGTGCGTTCTCGCGTGTGGTGGGTGACGCGCGGAGCACAGCCCGTGGAGGGCTCGGGCGTTGCGGTGGCACAGGCGCCTCTGTGGGGCATGGGGATGGCGCTCGCGGCCGAGCACCCCGAATGGCGGGCCTCGCTGGTGGACCTGGATCCCGCGGGCTCCGAGGAGGAGTCCGCGCGGGCCCTCGCCGACGTGCTGCTCGCGGGAGGGAGCGAGGATCGCGTGGCCCTGCGCGGTCCGGAGCGTTTCGTGGCGCGGCTGGTGGCCCGTCCCGAGAGCGCCCGCCCCGTCGCCGAGCCCGCGCCGGTCCGGCTCCAGGTGGCGTCTCGCGGCACACTCGAGGGCCTCCGTCTGGAGCCCATGACCCGCCGCCCACCAGGCCCCGGTGAGGTGGAAGTGCGCGTGCGCGCCACCGGCCTCAACTTCCGTGACGTGCTCAACGCCCTCGGCATGTACCCCGGGG
Organism: Archangium violaceum; assembly: GCF_016859125.1. Classification (NCBI taxonomy): domain Bacteria; kingdom Pseudomonadati; phylum Myxococcota; class Myxococcia; order Myxococcales; family Archangiaceae; genus Archangium; species Archangium violaceum. The sequence goes on from NZ_CP069338.1 coordinate 9,058,525, forward strand.
ATGCCGGGCCGCTCGGACTGGAGTGCTCCGGAGAGGTGGTGGCGGTGGGCGAGGGCGTCCAGGGGCTCGCGCCCGGGGACGCCGTCATCGCCATGCCTCCGGGTTGCTTCGCCACCCATGCCACCTCGCGCGCGGACTTCGTCGCCCGGCGGCCCTCGTGGATGAGTGACGCGGAGGCGGCGACGCTGCCCATCGCGTTCCTCACCGCCGACTTCGCGCTCGCTCGCATCGCCCGGATGAAGGCGGGAGATCGGGTGCTCATCCATGCCGCGGCCGGTGGTGTGGGCCTGGCCGCCGTGCAGCTCGCGCAGAAGGCCGGTGCGGAGATCTTCGCCACCGCCGGCAACCCGGAGAAGCGCCGCTTCCTGGAGTCGCTCGGCGTCCGGCACGTGATGGATTCGCGCTCGCTCGGCTTCGCCGATGAAGTCCGGGCTCGCACGGGTGGGCGTGGGGTGGACATCGTCCTCAACTCGCTGGCCGGAGACTTCATCCCGCGCAGCATCGAGGTGCTGGCTCCGGGCGGGCGCTTCGTGGAGATCGGCAAGACGGGCATCTGGAGCCCCGAGCAGGTGGCGCGGCTGCGCGGCGATGTGTCCTATGCCGTCTTCGCGCTCGATGCGCTCGCCGCCAGCGAGCCGGCCCGGGTGGCCGAGGCCTTCCGCGAGCTGATGCCGCGCGTGGAGTCCGGAGAGCTGAAGCCGCTGCCCCATCGCGTCTTCCCGCTCGAGCAGGCCCCGGACGCCTTCCGCTACATGGCGCAGGCCCGGCACATCGGGAAGGTGGTGCTGACGCAGGCGGCGGAGGCGGTGGTTCGCGCGGAGGCCTCGTACCTCGTGACGGGTGGCCTGGGCGGACTGGGCCTCGCGGTGGCCCGGTGGTTGGTCGAGGAGGGGGCACGGCATCTGGTGCTCATGGGGCGCAGCGCTCCCTCGGAAGAGGCCCGTGCCGTGCTCGGTGAGCTGGAAGCCGCGGGAGCCCGGGTGCGTGTGGTCTCGGGGGATGTGGCGGATGCCGGCAGCCTCGCCCGCGTCCTGGCGGACATCGATCGCTCCCTGCCTCCGCTTCGAGGCGTGTTCCACCTGGCCGGTGTGCTCGATGACGGCATGCTGGTGCAACAGGGCTGGGAGCGCTTCCAGCGGGTCCTCGCTCCCAAGGTGCGGGGCTCGTGGAACCTTCACCTCGCCACGTGCGAGCGGCCCCTGGACTTCTTCGTGTTGTTCTCCTCGGGCGCCTCGATGCTGGGCTCGGCGGGGCAGGGCAACTACGCCGCGGGCAACGCCTTCCTCGACGCCCTGGCTCATTTCCGCCGCGCGCGGGGACTGCCGGCGCTCAGCATCAACTGGGGCCCGTGGGCCGAGGGAGGCATGGCCTCGCGTGTGACGCTCGATCGCTGGGTGGCCCGAGGCATGGGGCTCATCCCTCCGAGCGAGGGCATGCGGTTGCTCGGCGCGTTGATGCGCCAGACGTCTCCGCAGCTGGGCGTGCTCCCCGTGCACTGGGACACCTTCGTCCAGGGCGCCGTCCCGCCCGTGCTGTCCGGGCTCGTCTCTCGCTCCTCCCGCACGGTGGAGGTGCCGGCGGCGGTTTCCTCGGGGCCCTCGCTGCTGGAGACGCTCGCGGAGGCGGTGCCCTCGCGGCGGCGTGGCGTGGCCGTTGCCCAGCTGCAGGAGCAGGTGCGGCGGGTGTTGCAGCTCGGAGGCCCGGTGGATCCGAAGCAGCCACTGCGCGAGCTGGGGCTGGACTCGCTCATGGCCGTGGAGCTGCGCAACGCGTTGGGCAAGGCCGTGGGCCGCACGCTGCCCGTCACGCTGTTGTTCGATCACCCCACGCTGGACGCGCTCGCGGAGCTGCTTCTGGGCATGGTCCCCGCGGAAGCGCCCGAGGCGCCAGCGGCTCCGGCGGAAGCGACGCCGTCCTCGCTGGACGGACTCACGGAAGCACAGGTGGAGGCCCTGCTCCTCGAGGAGCTGGAGCGTCTCAAGTACTAGCGAGCCCAGGCCCGGAAGAGAGAACGAGCACATGAGCACCGGATCAGGAACGGGAGAGGCGAGCCCCGCGCTCAAGAGAGCACTGCTGGCGGTGCAGGACATGCGTGCCCGCCTGGAGGCCATGGAGCGTGCTCGCACCGAGCCGATCGCCGTGGTCGGCCTGGGTTGCCGCTTCCCGGGTGGAGTGAACGGGCCCGAGGCCTTCTGGACGCTGCTGCGCGAGGGGCGCGAGGCCGTCACCGAGGTCCCTCCGAGCCGCTGGGACGTGGACGCCCTGTACGATCCGGATCCGGACGCGCCGGGGAAGATCGCCTCGCGGTACGGCGCCTTCGTGGAGGACGTGGATCGCTTCGACGCGCGCTTCTTCGGCGTGTCGCCGCGCGAGGCCCAGAGCATGGATCCGCAGCAGCGCCTGCTGCTGGAGGTGAGCTGGGAGGCGCTGGAGCACGCGGGGCTCGCCCCGGACCGGTTGGCGGGCAGTCGCACCGGCGTCTTCGTGGGCATCAGCGGCAACGACTACCTGCGCTTCCTCTTCGCGGACCCCGAGCGGATCGACGCCTACGTGGGCACGGGCAACGCGGACAGCGTGGCCTCGGGACGCCTGTCGTACCTGTTGGGGCTGAAGGGCCCGAGCCTCTCCGTGGACACGGCGTGCTCGTCCTCGCTGGTGGCGGTGCACCTGGCCTGTCAGAGCCTGCGCCGCCGCGAGTGCGACGTGGCGCTCGGCGCCGGGGTGAACCTCATCCTGGCTCCCGAGGTGTCCATCAACTTCTCCAAGGCGCGGATGCTCGCGCCGGATGGGAAGTGCAAGACGTTCGACGCGGCGGCGGATGGCTACGTGCGCGGCGAGGGCTGCGGCGTGGTGGTGCTCAAGCGGCTGGCGGACGCGCTGGCCAGTGGTGACACCGTGCTGGCCGTCATTCGCGGCTCGGCGGTGAACCAGGACGGGCGCAGCGCCGGGCTGACCGCGCCCAACGGACCGTCGCAGGAGGCCGTCATCCGCGAGGCCCTGTCCGACGCGGGGCTCAAGCCCTCCGACGTGGGATACGTGGAGGCCCATGGCACGGGTACCTCGCTGGGAGACCCGATCGAGGTGCGGGCGCTCGGCTCGGTGCTCCGCGAGGGACGTGAGGCGGGCAGGGCGTGTCTCGTCGGCTCGTTGAAGACGAACATCGGCCACCTGGAGTCGGCCGCCGGTGTGGCCGGGCTCATCAAGGCGGTGCTCGCGGTGCGGCACGGGGAGATTCCCCCGCATCTGAACTTCCACCAGCCCAGCCCGCACATTCCCTGGAACGAGCTGCCGGTGTCGGTGCCCACGGCGTTGACGCCGTGGTCCGTGTCCGGTGGAAAGCGCGTCGCCGGAGTGAGCTCGTTCGGTTTCAGTGGCACCAACGCGCACGTCATCGTGGAGGAGCCGCCCGCGCCTGCCTCGGCGCCCGTGTCTTCCGTGCGGCCCGCGCATCTGCTGGCGCTCTCGGCACGAGATGAGAAGGCGCTGGTCGAGCTGGCCGGACGCCATGCCGAGCGGCTCGCGGGAGAGCCCTCGCTGGCGTTGGCGGACGTGTGCGCCTCGGCGAATACGGGGCGTGCGCACCTGGGGACCCGGCTCGCGGTGGTGGCCGGGAGCACCGGGGAGCTGCGGGAGAAGCTCGCGGCCTTCGCCGCCGGGGAGCAGCCCGCGGGCGTCCAGAGCGGCGGCCTGGAGAAGCCCGAGGCGCCCGAGGTGGCGTTCCTCTTCACGGGACAGGGCAGCCAGTACGTGGGCATGGGGCGCGGCCTGTACGAATCGGAGCCCGTGTTCCGCGCAGCGCTGGAGCGGTGCCAGGAGCTGTTGCGCCCGCTGCTGCCCAGGCCGCTGCTGTCGGTGATGTTCGGGCTGGAGCCCGGCGATGGGGAGCTGCTGTCGAGGACGCAGTACACGCAGCCGGCGCTGTTCGCGCTGGAGTACGCGCTGGCGGAGCTGTGGCGCTCGTGGGGCGTGGTGCCGCACGTGGTGCTGGGCCACAGCGTGGGCGAACTGGTGGCCGCGTGCGTGGCAGGGGTGTTCAGCCTGGAGGACGGGCTGAAGCTGATCGCCGAGCGCGGGCGGTTGATGCAGGCGCTGCCGTCCGGTGGGTCCATGGCGGCGGTGTTCGCGCCCGAGGCGCAGGTGAAGGCGGCGCTCGCGGGTCATGAGTCGGCGGTGTCGCTGGCGGGCCTCAACGGCCCCGGCGAGACGGTCATCTCTGGCAGCGCCGAGGGCGTGGACGCGGTGCTCGCGAGGCTGGCCGCCGAGGGCGTGAAGGGGAAGAAGCTGGTCGTGTCCCATGCGTTCCACTCGCCGCTCATGGAGCCGATGCTGGAGGCGTTCGGCGCGGTGGCCGCGAAGGTGACGCACCAGACGCCGAAGCTGGAGGTGCTCGGCAATCTGACGGGGCAGGCGCAGCGGGAGTTCACGGCGGACTACTGGAAGCGGCACGTGCGCGAGCCGGTGCGCTTCGCCGACAGCATCCGAGCGCTGTTCTCCCAGGGCGTACGGGTGCTGGTGGAGATCGGCCCGAAGCCGACGCTGCTCGCGCTGGCGCAGCGCTGCGTGCCCGAGGGGGAGGGGCTCTGGGTGCCCTCGCTGCGGGAGGGGCAGGACGACCTCCGGCAGGTGCTCTCCAGTCTCGGAGCGCTCTATGTCCGGGGCGTTCCGGTGGACTGGGCCGGACTGTCGGGCGGAGCCGTCCGCCGCCGCGTCTCGTTGCCCACGTACCCCTTCCAGCGGCAGTCCTACTGGGTGGACCGGCGTGAGGGTTCACAGGTCCGTTCTCCCAGCGGACGCTCGCATGAGTGGCTCCATGAGCTCTCCTGGGTAGAGGACGGGACGCTCGCCTCGAACACCTCGGGCCCGGTGGAGGGACGGTGGATCGTCCTGGCCGATCGCGGCGGCGTGGGTGAGGCGCTCGCGGCGAAGCTGACCGCTGGTGGTGCCTCCTGCTCGGTGGTGCCCGCCGGGAGCGAGACGCCGGAGGAACTGGAGCGGAAGCTCGCGGCGGTGTGCTCGGAGGGGACGGCTCCTCGGGGCGTGGTGTACCTGGGTGGCCTGGACGCCGCTTCCGGTGAGCAGGCGGTGCCCGTGGAGGCTGGCGCGGCGGTGCGGGGCGCGCTGGCGGTGGTGAAGGCGATCGCGAAGACGGGCGCGGGCTCGAAGCTGTGGATCGTCACCCGGGGCGCTCAGCTCGTTCGAGGTGCTCCGGTGGCGGTGGCTCAGTCTCCGCTGTGGGGGCTGGGTCGTGTGATCGCGGCGGAGCACCCGGACCTCTGGGGCGGGCTGGTGGACCTGGCGCCCGGTGCTCCCGAGGCGGAGATCTCCGCGCTGTGCAGCGAGCTCTCCTCATCCCGCGAGGCGCCCCAGGTGGCCTTCCGTGAGGGGTACCGTTGGACGGCCCGGCTGGAGGCAGGCGCCTCGGTTCCATCTACCGCGCCCCGGTTCGAGGCCGAGGCGACCTACCTCGTGACGGGAGGACTCGGCGCGCTGGGCCGCCGGCTCGCTCGTTGGCTGGTGGATCGGGGGGCGCGTCACGTGGCGCTGGTGGGACGCCGGAGCCCCTCCGATGAAATCGCCGCCGAGCTGCGCGCGCTGGAGGAGAAGGGCGCTCGTGTCACCGTTCTCCAGGGCGACATGGCCCGCGCCGAGGACGTGGCGCGCGTCATGGGCTCCATTCAGGGCGCGTTGCCGCCGCTCAAGGGCATCCTCCACGCGGCGGGTGTGGTCGATGACGGCGTGCTGCTCCAGCTCACGCCCGAGCGGGTGGAGCGGGTGCTCTCGCCCAAGGTGGCGGGAGCCTGGAACCTGCACCTCGCCACGCGAGAGCTGTCCCTGGACTTCTTCGTGTTGTTCTCCTCGGCGGCGGGGCTGCTCGGCTCGCCGGGGCAGGGCAACTACGCGGCGGCCAATGCCTTCCTGGATGCGCTGGCGCACCTCCGCCGCGCCAATGGCCTCCCCGCGCTGAGCATCGCCTGGGGTCCGTGGGCCGAGGCGGGCATGGCGGCCTCGCTCGACGAGCGGAGCCTCCAGCGGTGGGCCCGTCGCGGCATGGCGCTGATCGCTCCGGCCGAGGGACTCTCGCTCCTGGGACGGCTGCTCTCCGCCGGACGCGCCAGCGAGGTGGCGGTGCTGCCCATCGACTGGGAGAAGTATCTCGCCTCCGCACCGGGCGGTGTGCCCTCGATGCTCGCGGGGCTGGCCGAGCGCTCGCGGCGTGCCGCCTCCGCTCCCGCCCCCGTAGTGGAGTCCGAGCTTCGCAAACGGCTCGAGTCCGCGCCGTCCGGCAATCGCGCCGACGTGGTGCTCGACTTCGTGCGCCGCGAGACCGAGCGCGTGCTGGGCCTCGATGGCTCGCGGCCCCTCGAGCTGCACCGGGGCCTGTTCGACATGGGCCTGGACTCGCTGATGGCGGTGGAGCTGCGCAACCGGCTCCAGCGCGCCGTGGGCGGCGAAGTGGCCCTGCCTCCCACGCTCATCTTCAACCACCCCAACATCCAGGCCCTGGCCACGTACCTGTCCGGGCGCCTGCTGCCCGACGAGGCCTCCACGCCCACGCCGTCCGTGGCGCCCCGTGCGGAGCGGGACGAGCCCATCGCCATCGTGGGCATGGGGTGCCGCTTCCCGGGTGGCGCGAACAGCCCCGAGGCCTTCTGGCAACTGCTGCGCGAGGGCCGCGACGCCATCGTGGAGGTGCCTCCGGAGCGCTGGGACCGCGACGCCTGGTACGACCCGAACCCCGAGACGCCCGGGAAGATGTCCACGCGCCACGGTGGCTTCCTCCGGGACGTGGACCAGTTCGATCCGGAGTTCTTCGGCATCGCCCCGCGCGAGGCCAACAACATGGATCCCCAGCACCGCCTCCTGCTCGAGGTGGCCTGGGAGGCGCTGGAGCACGCGGGGATCGCGCCGTCGCGGCTCGCGGGCAGCCGCACCGGTGTCTTCGTGGGCATCAGCGGCACGGACTACGCCCAGCTCCAGCTCCGCCGGGGAGACCCCTCGCGCATCGACGCGTACTTCGCCACGGGCAACGCGCTGAGCGCGGCGGCGGGCCGAGTATCCTACGTGCTCGGGTTCCAGGGGCCCGCGCTGGCCATCGACACGGCGTGCTCGTCCTCGCTGGTGGCGCTCCACACCGCCTGCCGCAGCCTGCGCGCGGGCGAGTGTGAGGTGGCGCTCGCCGGTGGCGTCAACCTCACGCTGCTGCCCGAGACGAACGTCAACCTGTCCCGGGCGCGCATGATGGCGCCCGACGGCCACTGCAAGACGTTCGACGCGGCGGCGGACGGCTACGTGCGCAGCGAGGGTTGCGGACTGCTGGTGCTCAAGCCGCTCTCGGCCGCGCTCGCGGCGGGGGAGCGGGTGCTGGCCGTCATCCGGGGCTCGGCGGTGAACCAGGACGGGCGCAGCGTGGGGCTCACCGCGCCCAACGGCACCGCGCAGGAGGCCGTCATCCGCGAGGCCCTCGCCAACGCTGGCGTGAAGCCCGCGCAGGTGGGCTATGTGGAGGCCCATGGCACCGGCACCTCGCTGGGAGATCCCATCGAGGTCCGCGCGCTCGGGGCGGTGCTCTCGGAGGGGCGCTCGCCCGAGGAGCCCTTCCTGTTGGGCTCGGTGAAGACGAACGTGGGCCACCTGGAGTCGGCCGCTGGCGTGGCCGGGTTGATGAAGGTGGTGCTGGCGTTGCAGCACGGAGAGCTTCCCCCGCACCTCCACTTCAAGAAGCCGAACCCACGCATCTCCTGGGACGAGATTCCGGTGCGCGTGGTCACCGAGCTCACGCCCTGGCCCGCGGGGCCGAGGAAGCGCATCGCCGGGGTGAGCTCGTTCGGGTTCATCGGCACCAACGCGCACGTGGTGCTGGAGGAGGCCCCGGCCCAGCCCGAGGCGGAGACAGCGGCCACGCCCGAGGATGAGACGCCGCATCTGCTGGCGCTGTCGGCCCGCACGGACGAGGCCCTGCGCGAGCTGGCCGGCCGCCATGCGCGGTACCTGGAGCAGGAGCCCGGGGCCCGGCTGACGGACGTGTGCCTGTCGGCGAACACGGGGCGCTCGCACCTGGCGCGGCGCGCGGGCGTGGTGGCTCGCTCGGCGGACGAGCTGCGGGAGACGCTGGAGCGTTTCTCCGAGGGCGAGAAGCCAGACGCGGTGTTCACGGGCGAGGCCGTGGATCCGAGCCGCCGTCGCGTGGCCTTCCTCTTCACGGGGCAGGGCGCGCAGTTCGCGGGCATGGGGCGGGGCCTGTACGAGTCGGAGCCCGTCTTCCGCGAGGCGCTGGACAGGTGCGACGAGCTGCTGCGTCCCCGGCTGGAGAAGCGGCTGCTGTCGGTGCTGTACCCGGCGGGCGGAGAGGCCACGCCGCTGGACGAGACGCGGTACACGCAGCCGGCACTGTTCTCGCTGGAGTACGCGCTGGCGGAGCTGTGGCGCTCGTGGGGCGTGGTGCCGCACGTGGTGCTGGGCCATAGCGTGGGCGAGATCGCCGCGGCGTGCGTGGCCGGCGTGTTCAGTCTGGAGGAGGGACTGTCGCTCATCGCCGAGCGCGGGCGGCTGATGCAGGAATTGCCGCGCGGCGGAGCGATGGCCGCGGTGTTCGCCACCGAGGAGAAGGTGCTGCCCGCGCTGGTGGGCCACGAGACGTCGGTGTCGCTGGCGGGCCTCAACGGGCCTGGCGAGACGGTCATCTCGGGCACGGCCCAGGGCGTGGACGCGGTGCTGGCGAAGCTGGCGTCGGGGGGCATCAAGGCGAAGAAGCTGATGGTGTCGCACGCGTTCCACTCGCCGCTCATGGAGCCGATGCTGGAGACGTTCGGCGCGGTGGCGGCGAAGGTGACGCACCGGGAGCCGACGCTGGAGGTCCTCAGCAACCTGACGGGACAGGCGCAGCGGGAGTTCACGGCGGACTACTGGAAGCGGCACGCACGTGAGCCGGTGCGCTTCGCCGACAGCATCCGCGCCCTGCATGCCCAGGGGGTGGAGCTCTTCGTGGAGATTGGCCCGAAGCCGACGCTGCTCGGACTGGCGCAGCGCTGCGTACCCGAGGGTCATGGCCTGTGGCTGCCGTCGCTGCGCAAGGGCAAGGAGGACGGGCAGCAGATGCGAGAGAGCCTCGCGATCCTCTACGCGCGCGGCGTGGAGCCCCGATGGGAGGCCCTGGAGCGCGGGGCGGGTCGTCGGATCTCCCTGCCCACGTACCCGTTCCAGCGGCGCCGCTACTGGCTTGATGACGCACCTCCCGCTCGTCCCGCCACTCAGGCCGTGGTGACTCCGGCGCCCGTGTCGCGTCCGGGCGAGCACCCGCTGCTGGGCCGCCGTGTGTCCTCGCCCGGCATGAAGGAGATCCTCTTCGAGTCCTGCCTGAGCGTGCGGTCGCCCCGGCTGCTCGATGATCACCGCGTGCAGGGGCTGGCGGTGGTGTCCGGCCCCACCGAGGCCTCCATGGTCCTGGACGCGGCGGCGCGGGTGCTCGGGCCGGGGCCTTCGCTCATCGAGGAGATGGTCATCCAGGAGGCCTTCATCCTCCCGGACGAGGGCTCGCGCACGGTGCACACCGTGATTACGCCCCAGGGCTCCGGCGAGGCGGCGTTCCGCATCTCGAGCTGCAAGGCGGGCGACGAGCAGGACGCGAGCGCCTGGCGGCTCCACGTCAGCGGCAAGGTGCGCGGTGCCCCGGAGGGCGGCACGGAGGGCGCTGCCTCTCCGTCGTTCGAGGAGGTGCGGGCGCGCTGCACCGAGGAGATTTCCCGCGAGGACTTCTACCGGATCGTCTCGCCCAAGGCGGCGTTCAAGTTCGGCCCCACCTACGAGTGCATCGAGAAGGTCTGGCGCCAGGAGCGCGAGGCGCTGTGCTGGATGAAGCTGCCCGAGGTCGTGTCGGGCGACGAGGCCTCGAGCTACCGTATCTACCCGAGCATGCTCGACGCGTGCTTCCAGCTCTTCATCGCGGCGCGCTTCGGTGTGGCGACGGGCATGGAGACGGGGGACGGGTGGGTGCCCTTCGGCATGCCGCACCTGCGCTTCCACGACTTCCGAGGCGGGCGGTTGTGGTGCCACGTGTCGGTGGAGGATGACGGCTCCAGCGGCAAGGAGACCGTGCGCGGGCAGCTCCGGCTGTTCGACGAGTCAGGGGCCCTGGTGGCCTGGGGTAGGGATCTCATCTTCAAGCGCGCCCGCCGCGAGGCGCTGATGCGCGTGCGCGCCACGCTCGAGGGCCTCTCCGACTGGTACTACGAGCTGGAGTGGCAGCCCTCGGAGGCCCCGGCTGGTGGACGTCTGGAGGGTCCGTGGCTGATCCTCGCGGATCGCGGAGGCACGGGGGCCGCGCTGGCCGACAAGCTCGCGGTCGCCGGAGCCACACCGGTGCTCGCCTTCGCGGGCGAGGACTGGAGCGTTTCTGGCGACGGGCGCTACACCGTTTCGCCCTCGCGACCGGCGCACTTCGCCCGGATCTTCGAGACGCTGCGAAGCTCCGGTGGCTCCCCTCGCGGCGTGGTGCACCTGTGGAGCCTGGACGCCCCGGCGAACGCGAACCTCACCCCCGAGGTGCTCGGGTCCGTTCGCGAGCGGTCCGTGGCTTCCGCCCTGCACGTGCTCCAGCAGCTCGCGCGAGGCGGGAGCGGTGGCGACCGGTCGAAGCTGTGGGTGGTGACGCGCGGCGCCCAGGCAGTGGGTGGGACGTCCTCCTCGGTGGCGCAGTCGCCGCTGTGGGGAATCGGTCCCGTCGCGGCGCTGGAGCTGCCCGACCACTGGGGCGGGTTGATCGACCTGGAGCCCACCGCGCCCGGTGACGAGGTGGCGGGGCTGATCGCGGAGCTGGCGCACCCGGCGGCGGATCAGATCGCCCTCCGTGGAGGCCGGCGCCATGTGGCCCGGCTGGCGCGCAGCAGGAAGAGGGATTCCGGTCCGGAGTCTCCGGTGGTGGAGGCCCAGGCCACGTACCTGGTGACGGGAGGACTCGGCGCGCTGGGTCTGCAGGTGGCTCGGACGCTGGTGCGGCAGGGCGCGCGACACCTCGTGTTACTGGGGCGCACTGCTCCCTCGGAGCAGGCACGTGAGGCCTTGAAGGCGCTGGAGGCATCCGGCGCCCGGGTCGAGGTGCTGGCGGCGGATGTCTCCCGGCGCGAGGACGTGGAGCGAGTGCTGAAGCACATCCGCGAGTCCCTGCCTCCGCTGCGAGGCGTGGTGCACGCGGCGGGCGTGCTCGCGGACGGGGTGCTGCTGGAGCAGACGTGGCCGCGCTTCGCCGAGGTCTTCCCCGCCAAGGTGGAGGGCGCGTGGAACCTGCACGTGCTCACCCGAGACCTGCCGCTGGACTTCTTCATCCTCTTCTCCTCGGCGGCGTCGCTGGTGGGATCGGCGGGACAGGCCAACTACGCCGCGGCCAATGCCTTCCTGGACGCGCTCGCGCACCTGCGGCGCTCCGAGGGCCTGCCCGCGCTCAGCATCAACTGGGGCCCGTGGTCCGGCTCGGGCATGGCCGCGGAGGTGGCCAGCCGGCGTTGGGCCGATCGGGGCGTGGACCTCATCACCCCCACGCAGGGCGCGCAGCTCTTCCTGGCGCTGCTCGGCCGGAGGGATGTGCCACGGCTCGGTGTGATGTCGGCGCGCTGGGCCCGTGTCCTCGAGCGCTTCGCCCCGGGCGAGGAGCCGAGGGTGCTCTCCGCCCTCGCGCGCGAGGTGCGGCCCGTGGTGAGGGACTCCTCGCCAGCCCGGAACGAGACCTCGGAGAAGAGCGACTTCCTCGCGCAGCTCGAGCAGGCCCAGCCCAAGCGCCGCCGCGAGCTGCTCCGCCAGGGCGTGGAGAAGTGGAGCGCCGAGGTGCTCGGCCTCCAGTCCATCGATACGCGCAAGCCGCTCTTCGAGCTGGGCCTGGACTCGCTGATGGCGGTGGATCTGCGCAACCGCCTCCAGCGCGCGGTGGGCGTCAGCCTGCCGCCCACGCTCGTCTTCGAGAACCCCACCGTCGACGCCATCGTCGAGCTGATTCTCGGCCAGGTGTTCACGGCGACCACTCCGCCCGATTCCGTGGTGCCCGTGTCCGCCTCCCTGTCGAGTTCCTCCACGCGCCAGGGCCCCGAGCTTCCCGAGAACCTGGACACCCTCTCCGAGGCCGAGCTGCGCAAGCTGCTCGACGCGGAGCTCGCGGCCGCCACCGACCTCATCGAGTCCTGAACGGAACCCACCGCCATGAGCACTCCCGAGACGAACGACACCACCGCCCGCCTGCGCGAAGCCGTCGTCGCCCTCAACAAGATGCGCGGCAAGCTGGAGTCCGCCGAGCGCGAGAAGGCGGAGCCCATCGCCATCGTCGGCATGGGCTGCCGCTTCCCCGGCGGAGCCACCGGCGCGGCCGGCTTCTGGCGGCTGCTGCGCGACGGCGTGGACGCCATGAGCGAGGTGCCGAAGGACCGCTGGGACCTCGACGCCTGGTACGACGCCAACCCGGACGCGCCCGGGAAGATGTACGTCCGCGAGGGCGGCTTCGTGGAGCAGGTGGATCGCTTCGACGCGGGCTTCTTCGGGATTACGCCCCGGGAGGCCGCGGCGATGGATCCGCAGCAGCGCCTGCTGCTCGAGGTGGCATGGGAGGCGCTGGAGAACGCCGGACAGGTGCCCACGCGGCTCGCCAACAGCCCCACGGGCGTGTTCGTGGGCGTGATGGGGAACGACTACTCGCGGCTCCAGATGCGCATGGATGATCCGGCGCGGATCGATCCGTACACCGGCACCGGGTATGCGTGGAGCTTCCTCGCCGGGCGGCTGTCGTTCCTGCTGGGACTCCAGGGGCCGAGCATGGTGGTGGACACCGCGTGCTCCTCGTCCCTGGTGGCCGTGCACCTGGCGGTGCGGAGCCTGCGCAGCGGCGAGTGCAACCTGGCCATCGCCGCCGGAGTGAGCCTCATCCTCGCGCCCGAGTCGAACGTCATCATGTGCCAGCTCAAGGCGCTGGCGAAGGACGGGCGGTGCAAGACGTTCGATGCCTCGGCGGACGGGTACGGGCGGGGCGAGGGCTGTGGCGTGGTGGTGCTCAAGCGCCTGTCGGACGCGCTCGCCTCGGGGGATGAGATCCTCGCGGTCATTCGAGGCACGGCCACCAACCACGACGGGCCGAGCGGCGGCCTCACCATTCCGAACGGAGCGGCTCAGCAGGACGTCATCCGCCGGGCGCTGGCCAATGGAAGGGTGGCGCCGCACCAGGTGAGCTACCTGGAGGCCCATGGCACCGGCACGTCGCTGGGAGATCCGATCGAGCTGCGCGCCATGTGGGCGGTGCTCGGGCAGGGCCGGCCCGCGGAGCGGCGGCTGACGGTGGGCTCGGTGAAGACGAACTTCGGCCACCTGGAGGGCGCCGCGGGTATCTCGGGGCTCATCAAGCTGGCGCTCGCGCTGCGGCACAAGCAGATCCCCGCGCACCTGCACCTGAAGAATCCCAATCCATATATCGATTGGGACCGGATGCCCATCGACATCCCGAGGCAGCTCGCGGCGTGGGACGTGCCCTCCGGAGAGTCGCGCATAGGTGGTGTCAGCTCCTTCGGTCTGAGCGGCATCAACGCGCACGTGGTGCTGGAGGAGGCACCGGAGCGCAAGGAGCCGGTACGGGCGCAGGTGGCGCGAGAGGTGGTGTTGCCGCTGTCGGCGAGGAGTGAGGAAGCACTGAAGGCGCTGGCGGGCGAGTACGTGAAGGCGCTGGAGGAGCAGGGCGCGCCGGGAGTGGAGGAGGCGGGGTACACGGCGGCGGTACGAAGGGCGCACCACGAGCAGCGGCTGGCGGTGGTGGGGGCGAGCCGGGAGGAGTGGACGGAGAAGCTGCGAGCGTGGATGAGGGGAGAGGAGCGCCCCGGGCTGGCGGTGGGGAAGGTGGAGGAGGGACGGAGGGGCAAGGTGGTGTTCGTGTTCCCGGGCCAGGGCTCGCAGTGGGAGGGAATGGGCCGGGAGTTGATGGGGAAGGAGCCGGTATTCCGGCAGGCGATAGAGGCGTGCGACGCGGCGTTGAAGAGGCACGTGAAGTGGAGCCTGAAGGAGGTGCTGGAGAAGGGGCAGGGGTTGGAGAAGGTGGAGGTCATCCAGCCGGCGCTGTTCGCGGTGGAGGTGGCGCTGGCGGCGATGTGGCGGAGCTGGGGAGTGGAGCCGGACGCGGTGGTGGGCCACAGCATGGGAGAGGTGGCGGCGGCGCACGTGGCTGGGGCGCTGAGCCTGGAGGACGCGGCGCGGGTCATCTGCGAGCGAAGCCGACTGGTGGCGAGCACGAGCGGTAAGGGCGGGATGGCGGTGGTGGAGCTGGGAGCGGAGGAGGCGGAGAAGCGGATAGCGAGCAAGGGCGGGAGAGTCTCCGTCGCGGCGAGCAATGGGCCGCGGAGCACGGTGCTGGCGGGAGAGAAGGAAGCGTTGGGGGAGGTGCTGAAGGAGCTGGAGGGAGAGGGAAAGTTCTGCCGGTGGGTGAAGGTGGACTACGCCTCGCACTCGGCGCAGATGGAGCCGCTGAAGCCGGAGTTGATGCGAGTGCTGGGCAGCGTGAGGCCCAAGGCTGGCAACGTGCCCATCTACTCGACGGTGACCGTCACCTCGGGAGACGGCGCGGACTTCGACGCGAGCTACTGGGTAAAGAACCTCCGGGAGCGGGTGCGCTTCGCGGAGACGGTGAAGAAGCTGAAGGAGGAGGGACACGGACTCTTCGTGGAGATGAGCCCGCACCCCATCCTCAAGAACGAGGTGGAGGGCAGCGCCGAGGGCGGTGTGATCGCGCTGCCGTCGCTGCGTCGTGGAGAGCCGGAGCGAGCGGCACTGCTGGGTTCGCTGGGCGCGCTGTACGCGGCGGGCCACGAGGTGGACTGGACGAAGCAGCATCCCCAGGGCGGCCGGCTCGTGGCCCTTCCCACCTATCCCTGGCAGCGCCAGCGCCACTGGTTGGAGGGCCTCGACGCGGGTGGAAACAGGAGCGCGCGCAACCGGGCCACCTCGCGCCATCCCATGCTGGGTGACTCGTTGCATGCGTCAGTGGGCCCAGGCACTCGCTTCTGGGAGATCGATCTCGGCCTGGAGCGGCTGCCCTTCCTCGCGGACCACCGCGTGCAGGAGGCGATCATCCTGCCAGCAGCCGCGTACCTGGAGATGGCCACCTCGGCCGCCATCGAGGGCTTCGGCGCCGAGTCCCCACGCGTCGAGGACGTGCGCTTCTCCCGAGCCCTCTTCCTGCCGGACGAGGGGACTCGCCGCGTGCAACTCGCGCTCACCCCGGAGCCGGGCGGGCGCGTGTCCTTCCAGGTGTCCAGTGCGTCGCCGGATGAGCATACGTGGACGCTGCACGCCTCGGGCTCGCTGCGTCTGGAGGCCGCGCCGTCGAAAGACACCGCCACCCTGGACGAGGCTCAGGTGCGGGCTCGCTGCTCGCAGCAGGTATCAGGGGCCCGGCACTACGAGGACTCGAGGGCGCGCGGGCTCGACTACGGTCCTGGCTTCCAGGGCGTCGAGTCGCTCTGGCGCCGCGATGGAGAGGCGCTCGGCCGCATCCAGCTTCCCGCGCCGGTGGCGCCGGCCGCGGGCGCTTATCGCATCCATCCCGCGCTGCTGGACGCCTGCTTCCAGGTGGTGACGGCCGCCGTGCCAGCGGATGCCATGGATCAGGACGAGACGTACCTGCCCGTGGGCATGGAGTCCTTCCGAATCCTCGCGCCGCCCAAGGGCTCGCTCTGGAGCCACGCCACCCTGCGCCGCGCCGAGGATGGCAATGGCTTCGTGGGCGACGTGCTCATCCATGACGCCGAGGGCCAGCTCGTCGGCGAGGTCCACGGCATCCGCGCACAGAAGCTGGACGCCACGAAGAGCGGCGACTCGCTGGAGGACTGGCTGTACGAGGTGCGCTGGGTGCCCCGCGCGCGCCCCGTGCGCACCGAGCGTCCCGCCGAGGCCGGAAGGTCGAGCTGGCTCGTGCTCGCTGATGAGAGCGGGGTTGGTTCCTGGCTCGTGACCCGGCTCCAGGCCCGGGGCGAGCGCGTCGTGCTGGTGACTGCCTCGTCCGGAGCGGCGGGACTCGTCCTCGAATCGCCCGAGCGCTACAAGATCGATCCGAGGCGCCCCGAGTCCTTCCGTCAGCTCATCGCCGAGGCCTTCGGGGCGAAGCCACCCGTGGGCGTGGTGCACCTGTGGAGCCTCGATGTGGCCTCGCCCGGCCTGGACAGCGCGGCGTGGCTGCGCGAGGCCGAAATGCTCAACCCCACGAGCGTGCTGCACCTGTCCCAGGCGTTGGCTGGAGCGGGGTGGAGCAAGGCGCCCCGGTTGTGGCTCGTCACCCGGGGCTCGCAGCCGGTGGGCTCGAGGCCGGTGCTGCCGGGTGGATCCTCCATGTGGGGCATGGCCCGCTCCCTGGAACTCGAGAGCCCCGAGTGGCGTTGCACCGCGGTGGATCTCGACACGGAGGGAGAGATCTCCACCCAGGCCGCGAGCCTGCTCGACGAGCTGGACGCGGATGACACCGAGACCCAGGTGGCCCTGCGGGGCACGGAGCGCTCGGTGGCGCGGCTCGTCCGTGCGTCCGCGCCTCGTTCCGATGCGGCGGGTGCCCGGGTCGCGGCGGCGGGTCGCCCGTACCGGTTGGAGATTTCCCAACCCGGCCTGCTGGAGAACCTGACGCTGCGCGAGATCGTGCGTCGCGCTCCGGGCGCAGGCGAGGTGGAGATCGAGGTGCGCGCCGCGGGCCTCAACTTCCTGGACGTGCTGTCCGCGCTGGGCATGCGCCCGGATGTGGAGCCGGACGGGGTGGTGAAGCCGGGTGGCGAGTGCTCGGGCGTGGTGGTGGCGGTGGGCGAGGGTGTCACCGAGGTGCGTCCGGGGGACGCGGTCATCGCCCTGGCGCCCTTCAGCTTCAGCACCCACGTCACCACCTCGGCGACCTTCGTGGCGCTCAAGCCGCCGCACCTGTCCTTCGAGGAGGCGGCGGGCATCCCCATCACCTTCATGACGGCCCACTACGCGCTGAACCACGTGGGCCGGTTGCAGCGCGGGGAGCGGGTGCTCATCCACTCGGCCTCGGGTGGCACGGGGCTCGCCGCCGTGGCGCTGGCCCGGCTCGCGGGCGCGGAGATCTTCGCCACCGCGGGCAGCGAGGAGAAGCGCGCGTACCTGCGCTTCCTGGGCATCCATCACGTGATGGACTCGCGCTCGCTGGCCTTCGCCGAGGAGATCCGCGGCCTCACCGGCGGCGAGGGCGTGGACGTGGTGCTCAACTCGCTCAGCGGCGAGGCCGTCTCCACGAGTCTCTCGGTGCTCGCGCCCTATGGCCGCTTCCTGGAGATCGGCAAGCGGGACATCTACGAGGACCGGCGATTGGGACTGGCCCCGTTCCAGCGCAACCTGACCTACTCGGCCATCGATCTGGCGCGCATGCTGCGTGAGCGGCCCGCGCTCGCGGGTTCACTGCTGCGCCAGGTGGTGGCCCTGTTCGCGGACCGCACCCTGTCGTCTCCGCCGGTGCGAGCCTTCCCGCTGTCCCATGCGGAGGAGGCCTTCCACCACATGGCCCAGGCACGGCACATCGGGAAGATCGTCCTCTGCCCGGACGTCTCCCCCGAGGTCCGCATCGCGCCGCTCGCCGGCGCCGTCCGGCCAGATGGCACGTACCTCATCACGGGGGGGCTGGGAGGTATCGGGCTGGTGCTCGCTCGCTGGCTCGTGGAGCAGGGGGCGCGCCACATCGTCCTGTTGGGACGCGGCCGGCCCACGTCGCAGCAGGCCCAGGAGACACTCGCCCGGTTGTCGGCGGCGGGAGCGCGGGTGGTGGTGGCGTCGGCGGATGTCACCCAGCCAGAATCCCTGGCCGTGCTCCTCGCGGACATCTCCCGCAGCGGACCTCCGCTGCGTGGCATCTTCCACGGTGCGGCGGTGTTGGACGACGGCATCATGCTGCAGCTCGATCGCGAGCGCCTGCACCGGGTGATGGCTCCGAAGGTGGAGGGTGCGTGGAACCTGCACACCCTGACGAGCGGACAACCCCTGGACTTCTTCGTTCTCTTCTCCTCGGCGGCCTCGGTGCTCGGCGCGCAGGCCCAGTCCAACTACGCCGCGGCCAATGCCTTCCTCGATGTGCTGGCCTGGCACCGGCGGACACGGGGGCTGCCGGCCCAGAGCATCAACTGGGGTCCCTGGTCCGAGGTGGGTCTCGCCGCGGCGCGGCCCGAGCGGGGCGCCCGTCTGGAGTCGTACGGCTTGAGCAGCATCAGCCCCACCCAGGGTCTGGAGATCCTCGAGCGGCTGCTGCGTGAGGACCGGGAGCAGGTGGTGGTGCTGTCCTTGAACGTCGCGCGCTTGCGGCGCTCCCCTCAAGTGATCATGTCTCGTCCCCTGTTGGTCGAGCTCCTTGCGGGAGAGGGTGAGGCGGGCGGTGTCCGGCTCGATGCCGCCGCCATCCTGCGCACCCTCCGCTCCGTGCCGCCCCCCGAGCGCCGCTCGCTCCTCGAGTCTCACCTCCAGGAGCAGGTGGCCCGCACGCTCCGCATGGCTCCCGAGAAGCTGTCGTTGATCCAGGCGCTCAACCGGATGGGGCTCGACTCGCTCATGGCCATGGAGCTGAAGAAGCGTGTCGAGGCCAGCCTCGGGGTGTCGCTCCCCGTGGTTCGTTTCCTGAAGGGCCCCAGCATCTCCGAGCTGGCCGGAGAGCTGCTGGAGCACATCGCCACCGGAGACGCGCTCGAAGCCGTCCTGGTGCCCACGGCCGCCACCCCGGCCGCGGATGATGGAGAGTGGGAGATCGTACGTCTATGAGTATCCAGGTGTTGCTGTCCGAGCTGGCCCGCCGTGGCATCCAGCTCTCCCTTGTCGAGGGGCAGATCGACGTACGCGCGCCCAAGGGCTCCCTCACGCCCGAGCTACGCAACGAGCTGGCCCGCAGCAAGGAGGAGCTCCTGGCCGTCATGCGCGCTCGCGCCGGGGGGGGCGAGCGCCAGCTCCCGCAGCTCGTTCCGGATCCGGCCCACCGTCATGAGCCCTTTCCGCTCACGGACATCCAGCAGGCCTATTGGATCGGCCGCAGCGCCGCGTACGACCTGGGCGACGTCTCCATCCACCTCTATACCGAGCTGGATGCCGTGGGGCTGGACCTGGAGCGGCTGGAGCACGCGTGGAACGCGGCCATCGCCCGACATGACATGCTGCGCGCCGTCATCCTGCCGGACGGACGCCAGCAGATCCTCCCGGAGGTGCCCCGGTACTCCTTCCCCGTGAGGGATCTGCGTGGGCGGTCCGCGGCCGAGGTCGAGGCGGAGCTGGCGGAGGCCCGCGAGCGGTTGTCGCACCAGGTCTTCCAGGCGGACCAGTGGCCCACCTTCGAGGTGAGCGCCACGCGGATGGATGGCGATCGCACCCGCGTCCACGTGAGCGTGGATCTGCTCCACATCGACGGCGGAAGCCTGCTGCTGCTCAACCAGGATTGGATCCAGCTCTACCTGAATCCGGACAAGGCGCTGCCACCGCTGGAGCTGTCCTACCGCGACTACGTGCTGGCGGAGCAGGCGCTGCACGAGACGGAGCTGTACCGGCGCTCGATGGACTACTGGCGCGAGCGCGTGAAGGCGTTGCCGCCCGCCCCGGAACTGCCGCTGGCGAAGAAGCCGGGCTCGCACGGGAGCACCCGCTTCACCCGCCGCGATGGCCGCCTGTCCCCGGAGCTGTGGAGCCGGGTGATGGCCCGCTGCACCGCGCTCGGCCTCACTCCGTCCGCGGTGCTGATGGCCGCCTACGCGGAGGTGCTCGCCGCCTGGAGCCGCAACCCCCGGCTGACGCTCAACGTCACCCTCTTCAACCGTCTGCCGCTGCACCCGCAGGTGAACTCCCTGCTGGGTGACTTCACCTCGATGATCCTCCTCGGGGTGGATGGCTCGGTGTCGGAGCCGCTCGTCTCGCGCGTGCAGCGCCTGCAGGAGCAGCTCTGGACCGACCTGGAGCACCGCTACGTGAGCGGCGTGCAGGTGCTGCGCGAGCTGGCCCGCTACAACGGGACGGAGGCGGGTGGCATGCCCGTCGTCTTCACCAGCCTGCTCAGCCTGGGCGCGCAGGGGTACCGCCCGCCCGTCACCTCGTGGAAGGCTCTGGGCGAGGTGGCCTTCAGCCTGACGCAGACGCCGCAGGTGTGGCTGGACAACCAGGTCTTCGAGGAGGAGGGCGCGCTCGTCTACCACTGGGACGCGGTGGAGGCGCTCTTCCCGCCGGGGATGCTGGACGCCATGTTCGCCGCGTGGAACGAGCTGCTGCTGCGGCTGGCCACTCGCGAGGAGACCTGGAGCGAGCTCCGGGCCCAGCGCGTGCTGCCTCCGTCCGAGCAGCTCTCCGCCCGCGAGGCCCTCAACGCCACCTCCGCGCCCATTCCGGACAAGTCGCTGCCCCAGCTCCTCGCCGAGCAGGCCGCGCTGCGGCCCCAGCACCGCGCCGTGGTGTCCTCCTCGAAGGTGCTCACCTATGAGGAGCTCACCCGCCGGGCCTTCCACCTGGGCCAGCGTCTGGCCTCGCTGGGGGCTCGCACGGACGCGCCCGTGGCGGTGGTGATGGAGAAGGGCTGGGAGCAGGTGGTGGCCGTGTACGCCATCCACTCGGCGGGCGCGCCCTACCTGCCGGTGGATCCGGAGGTGCCTCCCGAGCGCCTGCGCTATCTGCTCCAGCAGGGCGAGGTGCGTCTGGTGCTCACGCAGCCCCAGCTGGACGCGCGGCTCTCGTGGCCCGAGGGCGTGCAGCGCCTGCTCGTGGAGGACGGCCCCGTTCCCGAGCCCGTGGCTCCGGCCGCGCTCCCGCGCTCCAACGACCTGGCCTATGTGCTCTACACCTCGGGCTCCACCGGTCTGCCCAAGGGCGTGATGATCGAGCACCGGAGCGTGATCAACCGCATCCTCGACATCAACGCGCGCTTCGCGGTGGGTCCGGAGGACAAGGCGCTCGCGCTCACGGCGCTGCACCACGACCTGTCCGTCTATGATCTCTTCGGTGCGCTGGCCGCGGGCGCCACGCTCGTCATCCCGGACGCCGACAAGGTGAAGGATCCGTCGCACCAGGCCGAGTGGATGGCTCGCGAGGGCATCACCTTCTGGAACTCGGTGCCGGCGTTCCTGGAGATGCTGGTGGAGCATCTGGAGCAGGCACCCGAGGCTCCGGCTCCGAGCGCGCTGCGCAAGGTGATCCTCGCGGGCGACTGGATTCCGGTGACGTTGCCGGAGCGGCTGCGCGCGAAGGTGCCCGAGGTGCGCATCATCGCCTCCGGTGGCCCCACGGAGACCACCGTCTGGGACATCTGGTACGAGGTGGGGACGGTGGATCCGTCGTGGCCGAGCATCCCCTACGGCAAGCCGCTGGCGAACGCGCGCTACCACGTCCTCAACGAGATGCTGGAGCC
Source organism: Archangium violaceum (assembly GCF_016859125.1). Taxonomy (NCBI): domain Bacteria; kingdom Pseudomonadati; phylum Myxococcota; class Myxococcia; order Myxococcales; family Archangiaceae; genus Archangium; species Archangium violaceum. Next base: position 9,079,892 of record NZ_CP069338.1, read on the forward strand.
GTGCCCGGTGTGGGTGCCCGGACAGCTCTACATCGGCGGCGCGGGCCTGGCGCGTGGTTATTGGCGGGATGCGGAGAAGACGCGCGCCAGCTTCATCACCCACCCGCGCACCGGTGAGCGTCTCTACAAGAGCGGAGACCTGGGCCGCTGGCTGCCGGACGGGAACATCGAGTTCCTCGGCCGCGTGGACTTCCAGGTGAAGATCAACGGCCAGCGCATCGAGCTGGGGGAGATCGAGACCACGCTCACCCAGCACCCGCGTGTGCGCAACGCCGTCGCGCTGGTGGCGGGCGGGGAGCAGGGCAAGAAGCACCTGGTGGCGTACGTCGTCGCCGACGAGCAGTCGAAGGAGCCGGAGAAGGCGGAGACGCCCGCCGCGCTCGAGCCGGCTCAGGGTGGAGGCATGGGCCCGAGCATGCTGACGGATCCCGTGCAGCGGCTCGAGTTCAAGCTGGCGAAGCGTGGTGTGCGGAAGGTGGAGCCGGGCGAGGAGGTTGTGGAACTGCCCGCGCCGGCCATCGATGAGTCGCTCTACGCGCTGCGCCGTAGCCACCGCGAGTTCCCGAAGCCGGTGACGATGGAGCAGCTCGGGCGGTTGTTGCAGAGCCTGGTGTCCATCGAGGCCGGAGGGCTGCCGAAGTACCGTTACCCGTCGGCGGGCGGCCTGTACCCGGTGCGGCTCTATGTGTCCGTGGAGCCGGGCCGCGTCGAGGGACTGCCGGGCGGCGTCTACTACCACCACCCGGCGCAGCATCGGCTGGTCCGCGTGTCCGGCGAGGCTCTGGGGCAGGAGATCCACGCGCCCGCGAACAAGACGATGGCGGCCCAGGCCGCGTTCACCATCTTCCTGGTGGGCCACCTGGCGGCCATCGCCCCCATGTACGGCCCGATGGCGCGGGATTTCTGCCTGCTCGAGGCTGGCTACATGGGTCAGCTCCTCATGACCGAGTCGGCTTCGTGCGGCATCGGCCTGTGTGGCCTGGGATTGGTGGACGCCGAGGCCGTCCGGAACCGGCTCGGCCTGGGGGCGGACGACGTGCTGGTGCACTCGCTCGTCGGTGGTGGTGTGGAGGTGTCCAGCGTGCTGAAGCCTCCGGCGGAGGAAGGGGGCGGTGCGCCTCGCTCGCTCGCGGAGGAGTTGCGGGACTTCCTGCGCGCCCGGCTGCCCGGGCACATGGTGCCGCGGCTCGTGCTCAAGGACGCACTACCCCTCACGCCCAACGGGAAGGTGGATCGCAAGGCCCTGCTGGCCGAGGCGGTGGTCTCGACCGTCGAGGAGGTCTACGAGGCCCCCACGGGCAACCTCGAGGGCGTGCTGGCGGAGATCGTCCAGCAGGTGCTCGGGCTGGAGCAGGTGAGCGTCACACGGAACTTCTTCGACCTGGGCGCCAACTCGCGGCACGTGGTGCAGATCCACGGCAAGCTGAGGCAGGCACTCGGGATGGACATCAAGGTGACGGATGCCTTCCGCTATCCCTCCATCCGCGCGCTGGCGGCCCACCTGGGCCAGGCGCCCCAGGGGGAGTCGGTGACGCAGAAGGGGCGGAATCGCGCCGAGGCACGGCTCGCATCGCGCAGCCGCAGGCAGGGCTGAACTCCCGCAGCACGGAACGGCAAGGACGGACGAAGAGATGAGCAGCAACATGGACATCGCCATCATCGGCATGGCGGGCCGCTTCCCCGGCGCGAAGGACCTGGACCAGTTCTGGCGCAACCTGCGCGACGGGGTGGAGTCCATCCGAAACTTCACCGACGAGGAGCTGGCCGCCTCGGGGGTGAACCCGTCGCTGCGCTCGAACCCCCGCTATGTGCGTGCCGCGCCGGTGCTCGAGGACGTGGACCGCTTCGACGCGGGCTTCTTCGGCTTCAACCCTCGCGAGGCCGAGCAGTTGGATCCGCAGCAGCGGCTGTTCCTGGAGTGCACCTGGGAGGCACTGGAGCGCGCGGGGTACGACCCGAGGCGCTTCCCGGGCTCCATCGGCCTCTATGCCGGCGCGAGCATCAGCACGTACCTGCTCGGCAACCTCGCCGGTGAGCGGGACCTGACGATGTCCGTGGAGAACCTCCAGACACTCCTCGGCAACGACAAGGACTACCTGGCCACCCAGGTGGCCTACAAGCTGGACCTCCGCGGCCCCGTGCTCACCGTGCAGACGGCGTGCTCCACGTCGCTCGTGGCCGTGCACCTGGCCTGTCAGGCACTGCTCGATGGTGAGTGCGAGCTCGCGCTGGCCGGTGGCGTCACCGTCCGTCTGCCACACCACGCGGGGTACTTGTACCAGGAGGGTGGCCTCTTCTCCCCCGACGGGCACTGCCGGCCCTTCGATGCCGATGCGAAGGGCACGGTGTTCGGCAGTGGCGCGGGCGTGGTGGTGCTCAAGAAGTTGGAGGACGCTCTCGCCGATGGCGATCGGATCCACGCCGTCATCAAGGGCTCGGCCATCAACAACGATGGCTCGCGCAAGGCGGGGTTCACCGCGCCGGGCATCGAGGGCCAGGTGGAGGTCATCTCCGCGGCGCTCGGTGTGGCGCAGGTGGCGCCAGAGACGATCGGCTACATCGAGGCGCACGGTACGGGCACACCGCTGGGCGACCCGATCGAAGTGGATGCGCTGTCCGAGGTCTTCGGGAACGCGACGAAGGCGAAGCGTTTCTGCGCGCTCGGGGCGGTGAAGGCCAGCATCGGTCACCTGGAGGCGGCGGCGGGCATCGCGGGGCTCATCAAGACGGTGCTCGCGCTGGAGCACCGGCAGCTTCCCCCGAGCCTGAACTTCGCGAAGCCCAATCCGCAGATCGACTTCGACAACAGCCCCTTCTTCGTGAACACGCGGCTCGCGGAGTGGAAGCGGGGAGCCACGCCACGCCGGGCCGGAGTGAGCTCGTTCGGCATCGGCGGCACGAACGCGCACGTGGTGCTGGAGGAGGCACCGGAGCGCAAGGAGGCCGTGCGGGCCCCTGCACAGGTGGCGCGAGAGGTGGTGCTGCCGCTGTCGGCGAGGAGTGAGGAAGCACTGAAGGCGCTGGCGGGAGAGTACGTGAAGGCGCTGGAGGAGCAGGGCGCGCCGGGAGTGGAGGAGGCGGGGTACACGGCGGCGGTGCGCAGGGCGCACCACGAGCAGCGGCTGGCGGTGGTGGGGGCGAGCCGGGAGGAGTGGACGGAGAAGCTGCGAGCGTGGATGAGGGGAGAGGAGCGCCCCGGGCTGGCGGCGGGGAAGGTGGAGGAGGGGCGGAGGGGCAAGGTTGTGTTCGTGTTCCCGGGCCAGGGCTCGCAGTGGGAGGGAATGGGCCGGGAGTTGATGGGGAAGGAGCCGGTATTCCGGCAGGCGATAGAGGCGTGCGACGCGGCGTTGAAGCGGCACGTGAAGTGGAGCCTGAAGGAGGTGCTGGAGAAGGGGCAGGGGTTGGAGAAGGTGGAGGTCATCCAGCCGGCGCTGTTCGCGGTGGAGGTGGCGCTGGCGGCGATGTGGCGGAGCTGGGGAGTGGAGCCGGACGCGGTGGTGGGCCACAGCATGGGAGAGGTGGCGGCGGCGCACGTGGCGGGGGCGTTGAGCCTGGAGGACGCGGCGCGGGTCATCTGCGAGCGAAGCCGACTGGTGGCGAGCACGAGAGGTAAGGGCGGGATGGCGGTGGTGGAGCTGGGAGCGGAGGAGGCGGAGAAGCGGATAGCGAGCAAGGGCGGGAGAGTCTCCGTCGCGGCGAGCAATGGGCCGCGGAGCACGGTGCTGGCGGGAGAGAAGGAAGCGTTGGGGGAGGTGCTGAAGGAGCTGGAGGGAGAGGGAAAGTTCTGCCGGTGGGTGAAGGTGGACTACGCCTCGCACTCGGCGCAGATGGAGCCGCTGAAGCCGGAGTTGATGCGAGTGCTGGGCAGCGTGAGGCCCAAGGCTGGCAATGTGCCCATCTACTCGACGGTGAGCATGAAGGCGGGCAGTGGGGCCGACTTCGACGCGGGCTACTGGGTGAGGAACCTCCGGGAGCGGGTGCGCTTCGCGGAGACGGTGAAGAAGCTGAAGGAGGAAGGACACGGACTCTTCGTGGAGATGAGCCCGCACCCCATCCTCAAGAACGAGGTGGAGGGCAGCGCCGAGGGCGGTGTGATCGCACTGCCGTCGTTGCGTCGCGGAGAGCCGGAGCGAGCGACACTGCTGGATTCGCTGGGCGCGCTGTACGCGGCGGGCCACGAGGTGGACTGGACGAAGCAGCATCCCCAAGGCGGCCGGTTCGTGGCCCTGCCCACCTATCCCTGGCAGCGCCAGCGCTACTGGATCGAGCCGAGCGCCGAGCAGCCCCGGCGGATGGCCCGGCTCGCGAGTGGCGCGCATCCTCTCTTGCAGCATCGGCTGGAGCTCGCGGCGGATGCCCGCTCGTCGATCTGGGAGGGAGAGCTCGACGTCCGCGCGTTGCCGTACCTCGATGACCACAAGGTGGAGGGGACGGTGGTGGTTCCGGGCACCGCGTACCTGGAGATGGGGCTCGCGGCCGCCGCGGAGGTGCTCGGTGCCGAGGGACTCGTCCTGGAGAAGGTCGAGTTCAAGAAGGCGCTCGCGCTGCCCGAGGGGGCGGTACGCCTCCAGGTCTCCGTCTCCCGAGACGCGGATGACGTGGCCTCCTTCTCCGTGCACAGCCGGGGACAGGCCGACGGCAGCCCGTGGATCCTCCATGCCGAGGGCTCGCTGCGGCGTGGCCGGAGCGCCGAGGTGGTGGAGTTGATCGACTCCATCGTCACCCGCTGCGCCGAGGTCCCGGTGGGCGCGCACTACGAGGCCCTGCGCGCGCGTGGGCTCGAGTACGGCCCCTCCTTCCAGGGCATCACGCGGCTGTGGCGGCGAGAGGGCGAGGCGCTGGCCCGCGTTCAGCTCTCCGCGACCCTCGCTCCGGAGGCGTCCTCCTACCGGGCCCACCCCGCGCTGCTGGACGCGGGTCTCCAGGTCCTCGCGGCAGCCGCGCCTCGGGGTGATTCGGGTCAGTCCTCGGACACGTTCCTCCCCGTCGGCATCGAGCGCCTGCGCCTCCATGCCTCGCCCTCGGGGCCGCTCTACAGCCACGCCACGCTGCGGGCCTCGCACTCCGCTGACGAGCTCGAGGGAGACATCCTCCTCCTCGACGAGCAGGGGCGCGCCGTCATCGAGATCCTCGGCCTCCGGGCCCGGCGGCTCGAGACCGGGAGCCAGGGCGATGACGTGGACTCCTGGTTCTACTCGCTCGCCTGGCGGCCCGTGTCGCGTTCGGCCGCCGCTGTGGCGGAAGCTCGCGGTGCGTGGTTGCTCCTGGCGGATCCCCACGGGCTCGCCGAGCGGCTGGCCCCGATGCTCGGGACCCGCGTGGTGCTGGTGCAGGCGGCGCCGGGGCTCGCTTCCGGGCATGAGCGGATCGGGCCGGAGCGCTACCGGTTGGATCCGGCGCGCAAGGAGTCGTTCCGTCAGCTCCTCGCCGAGGCCTTCGGGAACGAGGCACCGTCTGGCGTGGTGGACCTGTGGGCCCTCGGCACCGAGCTGCCCGAGGACGCGGGGCCCGAGGTGTTCCCGGCCGCCGAGGCGGTGGGGACGGTCGGTGCGCTGCACCTCGTCCAGACCGTGCTCCAGGCGGGCTGGCGTGATGCGCCGCGTGTGTGGCTGGTGACGCGCGGAGCCCAGGCGGTGCTGGAGTCCGAGCAGGCACCGCTGTCTCCCGTGCAGGCTCCGTTGTGGGGTCTGGCTCGCTCCGTGGTTCATGAGCACCCGGAGCTACGCTGCACCGCCGTGGATCTGGCACCGGTGCCCGACGCGCGTGACGCCGCCGTCCTGGCCGAGGAGCTCCGCTCCGCCGACAAGGAGGAGCAGGTCGCGCTCCGGGGCGAGGCGCGTTACGCCGCTCGGCTCGTGCGTGGCTCGGCGCAGGTCTCTTCCTCCTCCGAGGCCCTGCGTCCGGCGGAGGAGCGTCCGTACCGGTTGGAGGTGGCGAGCGCCGGCGTGCTGGACAGCCTCGTGCTGCGCGAGGTGCCGCGCCGCGAGCCCGGGCCCGGCGAGGTGGAGATCCGGGTCCGAGCGGCCAGCCTCAACTTCCTGGACGTGCTGTCGGCGCTCGGGGCGCTCCCGGGTGCCGCGCCGGGTGAGTCTCCGCGGCTCGGTGGCGAGTGCGCGGGCGTGGTGGTGGCGGTGGGCGAGGGCGTCTCGGCTCTGAAGCCGGGGGACGAGGTCGTCGCCATCGCGAGTCACTGTTTCGGCACGCACGTGACGACGCTCGCGGCCTTCGCGGTGCGCAAGCCGGCACACCTGTCCTTCGAGGAAGCCGCGGGGCTGCCCGTGGCCTTCATGACGGCGCACTACGCGCTCCACCGTCTGGGTCACGTCGAGACTGGGGAGCGGGTACTCATCCACGCGGCCTCGGGTGGTACGGGTCTCGCCGCGGTGCGGATCGCCCAGCGGGCCGGCGCCGAGGTCTTCGCCACCGCGGGCAGCGAGGAGAAGCGCGCGTACCTGCGCTCGCTGGGCATCCGGCACGTGATGGACTCGCGCTCGCTGGCCTTCGCCGAGGAGATTCAAGGCCTCACGGGCGGCGCGGGCGTGGACGTGGTGCTCAACTCGCTCGCGGGCGCGGCCATCCAGAAGGGCCTGGAGTCACTCGCTCCCTACGGCCGCTTCCTGGAGATCGGCAAGCGCCCCATCTACGAGAACTCGCGGGTGGGGTTGCTGCCCTTCCGGCGCAACCTGGCCTACCACGCGATCGATCTGTCGCGGATGGCGATGGACCGCCCCGAGCGCTTCGCCGGGCTGCTGCGCGAGGTGATGGAGCGCTTCGAGCGGCGAGAGCTGGAGCCGCTGCCGGTGACGTGTCTGCCCATCACCGAGGCGGCGGAGGCCTTCCGGCGCATGGCGCAGGCGAAGCACATCGGCAAGCTGGTGCTGTCGCTGGACGTGCCGGACGTGCGGATCGCCCCGCCGGCCGAGGCCGTGCGGATCCGGCCGGATGCCACCTACCTCATCACCGGAGGCCTGGGTGGAGTGGGTTCGGTGCTGGCCCGGGCGCTGGTGGCCCGAGGCGCGAAGCACCTGGCCCTGCTGGGGCGCGGTGGCGCCACCACTCCGGCGGCGCGTGAGGCGGTGGCCTCGATGGAAGCGGCGGGAGCTCGGGTGCTCGTGCTGCGCGCGGACGTGGCGGATGCCGCGCAGCTCGGCGAGGCCCTGGCGCGTATCCGGGCGGAGCTGCCTCCCCTGCGGGGCATCCTCCATGGCGCGGTGGTGCTGGATGACGGCGTCGTGCTCCAGCAGACGCCGGAGCGCTTCCGCACGGCCCTGGCACCCAAGGTGGACGGCGCGTGGAACCTGCACCGGCTCACCCGGAACGAGCCGCTGGATTTCTTCGTGATGCTCTCCTCGGTGGTGTCGGTGCTGGGCTCGCCGGGCCAGGCCAACTACGCGGCGGCCAACTCCTTCCTGGACACGCTGATCTCCGAGCGGCGTGCGCGTGGGCTGCCGGGACAGAGCATCAACTGGGGCCCGTGGGCCGAGGTGGGCCTCGCCGCCGCGCAGGAGAACCGCGGTGCCCGAGCGGCCTCGCACGGTATGTCCAGCATCCCACCCGAGGCCGGTGCCGAGGCCTTCATGCGTACCCTGCTCGGTGGGGCTCCGAGGCCGGTGGTGACGCCCTTCCACCTGCGGCGGTGGATCCAATCCTTCCCTCGCGCCGCCGCCTCGCCGCTGCTCGCCGAATTGGTGGCGGAGCAGGGTGCCTCCGCTGGAGCCCAGGCCGGCGCCTTCCGTGCGGCGCTGCTGGCCGCCGAGCCTCCCGCACGCCTGCCCCTGCTCGAGTCCCACCTGCGCGAGCAGCTCGCTCGCGTGCTCCGGTTGGATCCCTCGCGGATCGATCGGCAGACGCCGTTCAACACATTGGGTCTGGACTCCCTCATGGCGCTCGCGCTGCGCAACCGCCTGGAGGAGAGCCTGGGCCTCACCCTGTCCGTGACGGTCGTCTGGGGCTACCCGACGATCGCCGCGCTCGCGCCACATCTGGCGGCCCGCATGCAGGTGCCGCTCGCCCCGGCCGCCGAGGCCGCGCCCCAGGAGCAGAAGGACCGGGGCGCCCTCGACGAGGCGATGCGCGAGGTCTCCACACTCTCCGAGGACGATGCCCTCCAGGCGCTGCTCGCCGGTCAGGGCTGAAGCCGACCCATGAGCCAATCCACCCCTCCCAGGGAATCCCTCTCCGCCGTCAAGCTCGCGCTGCTGGCGCGTCAGATGCGCTCGAAGATCGAAGGCGTGGAGCTGCTGCGCTCCGAGCCCGTCGCCGTGGTGGGGCTCGGCTGCCGCCTGCCCGGCGGCGTCGGCTCGCCCGAGGACTTCTGGCGCCTGCTGTCCGAGGGCCGGGATGCCATCGTCGAGGTGCCTCGCGATCGCTGGGACATCGACGCCTGGTTCGATCCGGATCCGGAGGCGCCCGGCCGCATGTACACACGCTGGGGCGGCTTCCTGGACCAGGTGGACCGCTTCGATCCCGAGTTCTTCGGCATCTCGCCGCGCGAGGCCCAGCATATGGACCCGCAGCAGCGCCTGCTGTTGGAGGTGGCCTGGGAGGCCCTGGAGGACGCGGGCATGCCGGCGCCCTCGCTCGCCGGGAGCGCCACGGGCGTCTTCGTGGGCGTCAGCCTCAATGACTACTCGAGCCTCCAGTTCGCGGATCCGCGCCAGCTCAGCGCCTATGCCGGCTCGGGTTCGGCCAACTGCATCGTCGCCAACCGGCTCTCGTATCTGTTGGACCTGCGCGGCCCCAGCATGGCGCTGGACACCGCGTGCTCGTCGTCGCTCGTGGCGGTGCACTCGGCGGTGCAGAGCCTGCGCGGTGGCGAGTGCCGCGTGGCCCTCGCGGGCGGCGTGAACGTGATGCTGTCCCCGGAGATCACCGTCGCCCTGTGCCGGTCGCGGATGCTCTCGGCGGACGGGCGCTGCAAGACGTTCGACGCCCGGGCGGATGGCTACGTGCGCGGCGAGGGCTGCGGCGTGGTGGTGCTCAAGCTGCTCTCCGATGCGCTGACGGACAAGGACCGCATCCTGGCCGTCATCCGTGGCTCGGCGGTGAACCAGGATGGCCGCAGCAACGGGCTGACCGCGCCCAATCTGCTCGCGCAGCAGGCGCTGCTCCGGCAGGCGCTGGCCAACGCCCAGGTGCGGCCCGAGGAGATCTCCCTCATCGAGGCCCATGGTACGGGCACCTCGCTGGGAGACCCCATCGAGGTGGACGCGCTCCGGCAGGTGTACGGCGGCACTCGGCCCGAGGCGACATGCGCGCTGGGCTCGGTGAAGACGAACATCGGCCACCTGGAGGCGGCGGCCGGGATCGCGGGGTTCATCAAGACGGTGCTCAGCCTGCGGCACCAGACGATCCCCCCGCACCTGCACTTCCGCGAGCTGAACCCGAATGTCCCGTTGGCGGGCTCGTCCTTCTACATTCCCACCGCGCCGAGAGCGTGGGAGCCGGGCCCGGTGGGGCGGCGCCTCGCGGCGGTGAGCTCGTTCGGTTTCGGAGGCACCAACGCGCACGTGGTGCTGGAGGAGGCCCCGGTGTTGCCGCGGCCCGCGGCGGCGGGTGTCGAGCGTCCCGCTCACGTGCTCACTTTGTCGGCCCGGCGTCCGGAGACACTGCGAGCACTCGCGGGCCGGTACGCGGAGCACCTCGCGCGCGCGCCCGAGCCGTCCGTGGCGGACGTGTGCTTCAGCGCGTACACGGGCCGGGCGCACTTCGAGCACCGCGCGGCCGTGGTGGGCTCCACCGTCACTGAGCTGCGCGAGAGCCTCACCGCGCTCGCGGAGGGCGGCGAGGCCGTGGGGCTGAGCCGGGGACAGGTGGCGGAGGGCGGTGCGCCAGCGGTGGCGTTCCTCTTCACGGGCCAGGGCAGCCAGTACGTGGGCATGGGGCGCGGCCTGTACGAGTCCCAACCGGTGTTCCGTCAGGCGCTGGACCGGTGTGCCGAGGTGCTGCGCCCGTTGCTGGAGCGGCCCCTGCTCTCCGTGATGCACGCGAAGGAGGGGAGCCCCGAGGCCGCTCTGCTGGACGAGACGCGGTACACGCAGCCTGCGCTGTTCGCGCTGGAGTATGCGCTGGCGGAGCTGTGGCGCTCGTGGGGCGTGGTGCCTCGGGTGGTGATGGGGCACAGCGTGGGCGAGCTGGCCGCGGCCTGCGTGGCGGGTGTCCTCAGCCTGGAGGACGGGCTGAAGCTGACCGCCGAGCGCGCGAGGTTGATGCAGTCGTTGCCGAGGGGCGGGGCCATGGCCGCCGTCTTCGCGGAGCCGGAGCGCGTGGCCGCGATGTTGGGCACGGGCTCGGAGGTCTCCATCGCCGCCATCAATGGACCCACGGACACCACGGTGTCCGGCCGGCGAGAGGCGGTGTTGGCGCTGCTGGAACGTCTCCAGGCCGAGGGCGTGAAGACGCGCGAGCTGCCGGTATCACACGCCTTCCACTCGGCGCTGATGGAGCCGGCGATGGACGCCCTCGAGGGGGTCGCGGCGCGGTTCTCGTATCAAGCGCCGAAGATCGAGCTCATCTCGAATCTCACGGGCGATACGCAGCGGTCCGTATCGGCCGCGTATTGGCGCCGGCATGCGCGCGAGCCCGTGCGCTTCGAGGCCGGAATGCGGGCGCTGCACGCGCGTGGGGTGCGTCTCTTCGTGGAGGTGGGTCCCTCGCCGACGCTGCTGGGACTGGGTCAGCGCTGTGTGCCCGAGGACGCTTCCGCCTGGGTGCCGTCGTTGCGCAAGGGGCGCGACGATGTGCGGCAGGTGCTCGCGGCGGTGGGCACGCTGTACACGCGCGGAGTGGGCATCGACCCGGTGGTCTTCAACCAGGGCCCGAGGCGCCGGGTGCCGGTGCCAACGTACCCGTTCCAACGGCAGCGCTACTGGCTCGATGGCGTGCGACGCCCGGCCGTGGATGGCACGGCCAGGGAGCCCGAGGCCCGCGACGAGGGCTTCCACTCGCTGGAGTGGCGTCCTCGCGAGCGGCAGGTCTCGGGAGCGAAGGCCGAGGGCCGGTGGCTGGTCCTGACGGACGCGCGAGGCGTGGGCGATCGGCTGGCGGCACTGCTGGAAGCGCGCGGCGGCACGGTGGTGCGGGCCCCGCTGGGGAGCGTGAGCGCGGACACGGAGGGCGTGCGGCGGCTCGTGCGCGAGGTGCTCGCGGGTGGGCCGGTGCGCGGCATCGTCCACCTGTGGAGCCTGGACCTTCCGGCGCCCACTTCCGAGGATGTCTCGGTGCTGGAGCGGGCCCGGGCGGTGGGCTGCGGCAGTGTCATCACGATCCTCCAGGCGATGGAGGAGGCCGCGCAGGGGACTCCACCCCGGCTCTGGCTGGTGACGCGTGGCGCACAGGCCACCGGGAAGTCCGAGGCTCCGGCCGTGGCGCAGGCGCCGCTGTGGGGCCTGGGCCGGGTCCTCGCACTGGAGCAGCCGGAGGCGTGGGGTGGATTGATCGATCTCGATCCGTCCTCGCCCGCCGGTGAGGAGGCGCGGCTCGCGGCGGAGTTGTTGGAGCCAGATGGAGAGGAGCAGGTGGCGCAGCGTGGACAGCGGCTCGCCGCTCGTCTCGTTCCCCCTTCGGAGGCTCCGGCGAAGGAGCTGACTCCGAAGGCGGACGCCACGTACCTCGTCACGGGTGGATTGGGGGCCATTGGCCTGCACGTGGCGCGGTGGCTGGTGACGCGAGGTGCCCGGCACCTGGTGCTGATGGGGCGTCGTGGCACCACGGCCGAGGCCCAGGGGGCGGTGCGCTCGTTGGAGTCGGCGGGTGCCCGGGTGGAGGTGGTGGCCGGCGATGTCTCGGTGCGTGCGGACGTGGAGCGGGTGCTGGAGCGGATCCGGACGGGAATGCCTCCGCTGAAGGGCATCGTCCACGCCGCGGGAATCCTGGACGACGGCATCCTGCTGCGCATGGACCCGGAGCGGCTGGCTCGCGTGATGGCGCCCAAGGTCGCGGGATCGTGGAACCTGCACGCGCTGACGGCGGGCCTGTCGCTGGACTTCTTCGTCCTCTTCTCGTCGAGCGTGTCGCTGCTGGGTGGGCCGGGTCAGGGCAACTACGCGGCGGCCAACGCCTTCCTGGACGCGCTGGCGCATCACCGGCGGGCACTCGGACAGCCGGCGCTGAGCATCCACTGGGGTCCGTGGTCCGAGGGTGGCATGGCCGAGCGGACGGCGGCGGGCAGGTGGACCTCCATGGGCGTGTCGCCCCTGTCGCCCGAGCAGGGTGTGAGGGCGTTGGGCCGGTGGCTCGCGTCCGGGGCCGCGGAGGTGGGGGTGTTCCCGATCGACTGGCCGGTGTTCCTCGGCGCGATGCCCTCCGTGCCTCCGCTGCTGTCCGAGCTCGCGGGCGGTTCGCGGTCCCCCGGCGAGTCCTCGCCGAAGGATGCCGGGCCCTCCGTGTTGCTCCAGGGGCTGATGGCCGCCGCGGACTCCGAGCGCGAGGAGCTGCTGGCCACCCACGTGCGTACGGAGGTGTCCACGGTGCTCGGCCTGGATGCGTCGCGTGCGCCCCAGCCCCGGCAGGGCTTCTTCGAAATGGGCATGGACTCGCTCATGGCCATCGAGCTGCGCAAGCGGCTCCAGGCCTCGCTCGGCCGCACGCTGCCGGCCACGCTCGTCTTCAACTACCCGACCGTGGAGTCCCTCTCCCGGCATCTGGCCGCACTGCTGGCTCCGGAGCCACGAACCGCCGCCATGCCCACCGAGGAGGTGGCTCGGGACGCCGCCCTCCTCGCCGAGGTGGAGGGCCTGTCCGACGACGAGGTCTCGTCCGAGCTGGCCGAGCTCGCCAACCAGCTCCTCGAGGAATGATCCGCGATGACCGACATCAATGAACGGTTGGCGGACCTCTCCGCCGAGAAACGCGCGCTGCTGGCCCTCAAGAAGTTGCAGGCCAGGGTGAGCTCGCTCGAGCGCGCGCAGAAGGAGCCCATCGCCATCGTCGGCATGTCCTGCCGCTTCCCCGGTGGAGAGGATCCGGAGGCCTATTGGCGGCTGCTGCGCGAGGGCCGTGAGGCCGTCCGTGAGATCCCGAAGGATCGCTTCGACGTGGACGCGTATTACGACCCGGACCCGGACCGGCCGGGGCGGATGTACACGCGTCACGGAAGCTTCCTGCCCGAGGTGGATCGCTTCGACGCGCGCTTCTTCGGCATCTCGCCGCGCGAGGCGGCGCGGATGGATCCCCAGCAGCGCCTGTTGCTCGAGGTGAGCTGGGAAGCGCTGGAGCGAGCAGGTGAGCCAGCGGAGAAGCTCCTGGGCACCCGGACGGGCGTCTACGTGGGCATCGGCGTCAACGACTACGCGCAACTCCAGATGGACCCCGGTGCGCTGGAGCGGATTGACGCCTACTCGGGCACGGGCAACGGCTTCTGCTTCGCCGCCGGGCGCCTGTCGTACCTGCTCGGTTTGCAGGGCCCGTCGCTGTCACTGGACACGGCGTGCTCGTCCTCACTGGTGGCGGTGCACCTGGCGGCCATGAGCCTGCGCGCGGGCGAGTGCCGGTTGGCGCTCGCGGCGGGCGTGCAGTTGATGATCTCCCCGCTGCCGTACATCTTCCTGAGCCGGACGCGCGCGCTGGCGCCGGACGGGCGGTGCAAGACGTTCGATGCGTCGGCGGACGGCTATGCCCGGGGCGAGGGTTGTGGCGTGGTGGTGCTCAAGCGCCTGTCGGACGCGCTCGCGGATGGGAACACCATCTACGCGGTCGTCCGGGGCTCGGCGGTGAACCACGATGGCGCGAGCAGCGGCTTCACGGTGCCCAACGGTCTGGCGCAGAAGACGGTCATCCGCGCCGCGCTGGCCAACGCGGAGGTGACGCCCGCGCAGGTGGGTTATGTGGAGGCGCACGGCACGGGCACCTCGCTGGGCGACCCGATCGAAGTGGAGGCCCTGGCGGAGGTGATGGGCGAGGGGCGGCCCAGGGAGCGGCCGCTGCTCATCGGCGCGGTGAAGACGAACGTCGGCCACCTGGAGGCGGGGGCCGGCGTGGCGGGGCTCATCAAGACGGTGCAGATGCTGCGGTACCGAGAGGTGCCCGCGACGCTGCACCTGAAGCGTCCCAACCCGCTCATTCCGTGGGCCGAGCTGCCCGTGAAGGTGCCCACCGAGCTGACGCCCTGGCCGGCGGGAGAAGGCCCGCGCGTGGCGGGGGTGAGCTCCTTCGGCCTGAGCGGGACGAACGCGCACGTGGTGCTGGAGGAGGCTCCGGCGGATGCGCGACGCTCGGAGACGAGCAAGCGTTCGGTGTTCCTGCTGCCGTTGTCGGCCCGGAGCCCGGAGGCGTTGGCCGCGCAGGCCGAGCGCCACGGGAAGCACCTGGAAGCAAATCCCTCCGAGTCCCTGGCGGACGTGTGCTTCACGGCCGCGGTGGCGCGCACGCAGCTCACGCAGAGGGCCGCGGTGGTGGCGGGCTCGGCCGGGGAGCTGCGCGAGAAGCTGGAGGCGGTGGCGGGAGGGGAAGAGCGCGCCGGAGTGGTGCGAGGGCAGGTCGCGCGAGGGAAGAAGCCACGCGTGGGGTTCCTGTTCACGGGACAGGGAAGCCAGTACGTGGGCATGGGCCGAGAGCTGTACGAGACGGCGCCCGTGTTCCGGGAGGCACTGGACAGGTGTGAGGAGATTCTGCGCCCGCTGCTGCCAAGGCCGCTGCTGTCGGTGATGTTCGGGCGGGAACCCGGAGACGGGGAGCTGCTGTCGAGGACGCAGTACACGCAGCCGGCGCTGTTCGCGCTGGAGTACGCGCTGACGCGGCAGTGGAAGGCATGGGGAGTGGAGCCGCAGGTGGTGCTGGGCCACAGCGTGGGAGAGGTGGCGGCGGCGTGTGTGGCGGGAGTGTTCAGCCTGGAAGACGGGCTGAAGCTGATAGCGGAGCGCGGAAGGTTGATGCAGTCGCTGCCATCGGGTGGAGCCATGGCGGCGGTGTTCGCGCCCGAGGAGAAGGTGAGGGAGGCGCTGGCGGGCCAGGAGGCGAAGGTGTCGCTGGCGGCCTTCAACGGGCCGGGCGAGACGGTGATTTCGGGAAGCGGCGAGGGCGTGGAGGCAGTGCTGGCGAAGCTGTCAGCGGAGGGAGTGAAGGCGAAGAGGCTGGTGGTGTCGCACGCGTTCCACTCGCCGCTGATGGAGCCGGTGCTGGAGGCATTCGGGAGGGTGGCGGAGGGAGTGGGGTACGCGGAGCCGAAGCTGAAGCTGGTGGCGAATGTGACGGGGAAGGTGGCGGAGGCCGGGGAGGTGACGAGAGGGGAGTACTGGCGGAGGCACGTAAGGGAGCCGGTGCGATTCGCCCAGGGCGTGAAGGCGCTGGTGGAGGCCGGGGTGGACGTGGTGGTGGAGGTGGGCCCGAAGGCGACGCTGCTGGGGATGGGCAAGCAGTGCGTGGCGGAGGGAGGCCCGGAGTGGGTGGCTTCGCTGAGGGAGGGGCAGGGCGAGTGGAAGCAGATGCTCTCGGCGCTCGGGGCCCTGTGGGTACGGGGCGCGGAAGTGGATTGGGCCGCGCTGGAGTCCGGAGCGGCAAGGCGCCGCGTTCAGCTGCCCACCTACCCGTGGCAGCGCCAGCGTCACTGGATGGACGTCCGGCAGCAGCAGGACCTCCCCGTGGAGAACGAGGCTCGGACGAGCTCCGCGCCAGGGGCTGATGAGCCGGAGCTCGTCCGCCAGCTGCACCAGGCCGCGCCTTCGCGGCGCCGGACCCTGCTGATGGACTACGTCCGGGGCTCCATCTCCCGGATCATGGAGATGGAGGCCGCGCAGCTCTCCGATCCCGCGCAGGGCTTCTTCGACATGGGGATGGACTCCCTCATGGCGGTGGAGCTGCGCAAGCGCCTGGAGACGGGGCTGGGGCGGACGCTGTCGACGACGCTGGCGTTCGATCATCCGAACATCGGCGTACTGGTCGAGCACCTCATCCGGGACGTACTCCAGTTGGAGGGACCCGCGAGCAAGCAGCGCCGGGCGTCGCCACCCAAGGCAGCGCCGGGCGAGCCCATCGCCATCATCGGCATGGCCTGCCGCTTCCCTGGCGGCGCGAACGATCCGGAGACCTACTGGAAGCTGCTGCACGACGGCGTGGACGCGACGGCCGAGGTGCCTCGGGAGCGGTGGGACGCGGACGCGTACTTCGACGCGGATCCGGACGCGCCCGGGAAGATGTACACGCGGCGAGGCGGCTTCCTGCGAGGGGTCGCGGTGGATCGCTTCGACGCCGGGTTCTTCGGCGTCTCGGCGCGCGAGGCCACGAGCATGGACCCGCAGCAGCGCTTGCTGCTGGAGGTGGGCTGGGAGGCACTGGAGCGGGCCGGGCAGCCCCTGGAGCGGCTCACCGACAGCCGGACGGCGGTGATGGTGGGGCTCGCGAGCAACGACTACGTCCAGGTGCTGAACAAGGCGGGAGGCATGGAGCAGGCGGACATCTACTCCGTCACCGGTAACGCCTTCAGCGTGGCGGCGGGCCGTCTGTCCTTCGTGCTGGGGTTGCAGGGCCCCTGCCTGCCGGTGGACACCGCGTGCTCGTCGTCACTGGTGGCCACGCACCTGGCCTGTCAGGCGCTGCACGAGGGCGAAGCCGATCTGGCGCTGGCCGGAGGCGTCAACCTGATGCTCACGCCGGACGCGCACGTCCTGTTCTCCAAGGCGCGGGCGCTGTCGGCGGACGGGCGATGCAAGACGTTCGACGCGTCGGCGGATGGCTACGCCCGGGGCGAGGGCTGTGGCGTGGTGGTGCTCAAGCGCCTGTCGGACGCGCTGCGGGACGGTGACGAGGTGCTCGCCGTCATCCGGGGCTCGGCGGTGAACCACGATGGGCGGAGCAGCGGGCTCACGGTGCCCAATGGGCAGTCGCAGCAGGCCGTCATCCGTCAGGCCCTGGCCAGCGCGGGGGTGGAGCCCTCGCGAGTGGGGTACGTGGAGGCGCACGGCACGGGCACGCCGCTGGGAGATCCGATCGAGCTGCAGGCGCTCGGGGCGGTGCTGGGCGAGGAGCGTCCGGCGGGGACTCCGGTGTGGGTGGGCTCGGCGAAGACGAACATCGGCCACCTGGAGGCCGCCGCGGGAGTGGCGGGGTTGATGAAGGTGGTGCTGGCGCTGCGGCACCGGGAGATTCCGCCGCACCTCCACCTGAAGACCCCCAGCCCCCACATTCCGTGGGAGCGGCTGCCGGTGAAGGTGCCCACCGCGCTGACGCCCTGGGAGACAGAGGGCCCGCGCATCGCCGGGCTGAGCTCCTTCGGCATGAGCGGCACCAACGCGCACCTCGTGGTGGAGGAGGCGCCTCCGCGTGCCGAGCGCCCCGCGCGTGAGGAGACACCCCGTCCCCACCTGTTGCCGCTCTCGGCGAGGAGCCCCGAGGCTCTGCGCGAGCTGGCCACCTCGTGGCGTTCCTTCCTGTCGGACGAGCGGGCGGGCGCGGTGGTGGACCTCTGCTTCACCGCGGCCACCCGCCGCACGCACCATGCACATCGGACGGCGGTGGTGGGCCGGACGCGTGAGGAGCTCGCCGCGAGGTTGGAGGACTTCCTGGCTGTGCGGCGCCCGGAGGGCAAGGTGGGCCCGCGCAGGCGTGTCTTCGTCTTCCCGGGACAGGGCTCGCAGTGGCCGGGAATGGGCCGCGAGCTGATGGCGGCGGAGCCGGTGTTCCGCGCGTCCATCGAGGCGTGCGAGACGGCCTTTCGGCGGCATGTGGAGTGGTCGCTGAAGGAGGTGCTGGAGAAGGCGGACGCCGAGCTGCTCCAGCGCGTGGATGTGGTGCAGCCCACGCTGTTCGCCATGCAGGTGTCGCTGGCGGCCCTGTGGCGGAGCTGGGGCGTGGAGCCGGACGCCGTCATCGGGCACAGCATGGGCGAGGTGGCCGCGGCGCACGTGGCGGGCGCGCTCGGGCTGGAGGACGCGGCGAGGGTCATCTGCGAGCGCAGCCGGCTGGTGGCGCGCTCGAGTCAGGTCGGGGGCATGGTGGTGGTGGACCTGCCGCGAGACGAGGCGGAGGCGCTGCTGCGCGGCCTCGAGGGACGCGTGGCGGTGGGTGCCAGCAATGGCCCGCGCTCGACGGTGCTGTCGGGAGACCGGGAGCCGCTCGCGCGGATCCTCGCGGAGCTGGAGGGCCGGGGCGTCTTCTGCCGCTGGGTGAAGGTGGACTACGCCTCGCACAGTCCTCACATGGATGCGCTGGAGCCCGAGCTGCTGCGGCTGCTGGAGGGCGTCTCGCCGAAGCCGGCGTCGGTGCCCATCTACTCCACGGTGACGGCCGAGCCCTGTGATGGCGCGGGCTTCGACGCGGCGTACTGGTCGAGGAACCTCCGCGCGCCGGTGCTCTTCTGGCCCGCCCTCGAGCGGCTGGTGGCCGAGGGCCATGACGTCTTCCTGGAGGTGAGCCCGCACCCGGTGTTGCTGCACCCGCTGGAGCAGGGGCTGGCCCACCTGGGCCGCGAGGCCACCACGCTTCCGTCCTTGCGCTCCAACGAGGGCGAGCGGGAGATCCTCCTCGAGTCACTCGGCGCGCTGTACGCGCTGGGCGGCGATGTGGACTGGTCGCGGCTGCACCCGGAGGGAGGACGGTTCGTCGAGCTGCCTTCGTACCCATGGCAGCGCCAACGCTACTGGGCGGATCCGCCCCCGCGTGCCGCTTCCCGTGCTCGGTCCGACTCGGGCCGGAGCCGGGTGGGCGCGGAACATCCGCTGTTGGGGGTGCATCTCACGGTGGCTCGGAGCCGGGAGCACATCTGGGACGTGGTGATGGAGCCCGAGGCGCTTCCGCTGTTGAAGGAGTCGGCGGTGCGCGGCCTGCGGCTCGTGCCGGCGTCCGTCGGGTTCGAGCTGGCCCTCTCCGCCGCGCTCTCTCTGTGGAAGGGGGCGGCGGGCGTGCTGGAGGCGGGGATGCTCTACGAGCCGTGGGTCCTCCCCGAGGAAGGCCACCATCCGACGCAGCTCGTGCTCACGCCGGAGGGCGAGGGGCGGCTCTCCTTCCAGCTCCTCAGTGCCGGAGCGGAAGAGGGACCCTGGAAGCGGCATGTCGCCGGGCGGCTCATCAAGGCGCCTCGCGGAGGTACGCCGAATGAGGCCGCCTCGCTCACCGCCATTCGCGCGCGTTGCCGGGAGGAGCTGAGTGCCCCGGAGCACGAGGAGCGGTTGCGCCAGTCGGGCGTGCAACTCGGAGGGCTGGTGTCCCTCTGGCGGCGGGTGGGCGAGGTGCTCGGGTTGATCCGTCTCCCCGAGGCGGAGGTGGCCGGATCAGGAGCCTTCCACGTGCACCCGGCCCTGCTGGAGCAGGCCCTGCGGCTTCTGTCCCTGGCCCTGCCAGGAGTGCAGGAGGTGCCCTTGCTGCCGGAGCGGGTCGATACCGTCCGCGTCCTCTCCCGGCCGAGCGAGGCGGTGTGGGCTCATGCGGTGTTGCGCGGTGGCAAAGAGGAAGTGGTGGGCGACGTGCGCCTGCTGGACGAGTCCGGCCGGGTGCTGGTGGAGATCGCGGGGGTGCACCTGCTCCCGGTGGATCGCGGGCTGCTGCGGCTGGCCGTGCGCCAGCGGCTGGAGGGGTGGATGTACGAGCTGGCCTGGCAGTCGAAGCCGCGCCTGGTGGGTGTGCCGCGCGCTTCCGGACGGGGCCGGTGGCTGCTGTTGGCGGACAAGGGAGGCACCGCCGAGACGCTGGCGGCGCGGCTGGAGGCTCGGGGCGAGCAGGTGCTGTGGGCCTGGACCGCCGCGGAGCGCGAGGTCCGAGGCGAGGGGCGGTGGGCGGTGTCGCCCACGAAGCGGGAAGACCTCGAATGGTTGTTGTCCCAGGCGGGGCCGGAGCTGCGCGGCATCGTGCACTTGTGGAGCCTGGATGCGCCCGAGGCGGATGGCGCCACACCGGATGTCCTGCTGGCGGCGCAGGAGTCCGTGACGGGCAGCATCCCGCCGCTGGCGCAGGCGCTGACGGGGGCGGGAGGGCGCACGCCGCCGAAGCTGTGGCTCGTCACCCGGGGTGCGCAACCGGCGGTTGGGGCGCCGGGGCCGCTCGCGGTGGCTCAGTCGCCGTTGTGGGGCATCGGCCGGGTGTTCGCGCTCGAGCATCCGGAGCTCTGGGGGGGGCTCGTGGACCTGGAGTCCGGCCAGGGCCCAGGAGATCTGGCGGCACTCACGGAGGAGCTGTTGTCACCGGATGGGGAGGACCACATCGCCCTGCGGACCGACGGGCGGCGGGTAGCCCGCGTGAAGCCCCGTCGCGGCGAGGAGCTGGGCACCGATTCCGCGCGGCTGCGCGAGGATGCCTCGTACCTCGTCACGGGCGGCCTCGGAGGCCTAGGCCTCAGGCTGTCGCTGTGGTTGGCGGACAACGGCGCGAGACACCTGGTGCTCACCGGACGCAGGGGGATGCCCGAGCGGTCCCTGTGGGACTCGCTCGCGCGCAGCAGCGACGAGGGCAAGGCGGCGGAGGTCATCCAGGAGTTGGAGCGCCGGGGCGTCTCGGTGCGGATCGTGGCGGCGGATGCCTCGGACGCCGGGCGCATGGCGGCCGTCTTCGAGGAGGCCCAGCCGCCTGTGCGCGGCGTCATCCACGCGGCGGGTGTGTCGCGGCCGATGATGTTGGCTCAGACGCAGCGAGCGGACGTGGAAGCGGTGCTGGCGCCCAAGGTGGCGGGCACGTGGAACCTGCACCTGCTCACGCGCGAGCGGGAGTTGGACTTCTTCGTCCTCTTCTCCTCGGCGGCGGCCATGTGGGGCGGTGCGCTGCTCGGTCCCTATGCGGCGGCGAACCACTTCATGGACGCGGTGGCGAACCATCGCCGGGCCCTGGGACTGCCGGCCGTCAGCATCAGCTGGGGGGCCTGGGAGGGAGGCAGCATGATCGCCGCCATGCCCGAGGAGGCCCGCCGCTATCTGGAGCAGATCGGCTTCGGCTCCATGGCCACGGAGGATGCGCTGGAGGCCCTCGGGCTGTTCCTGGGCTCCGGGGCGCCGGTGCACCGGGCGGTGGCCGTCATCAACTGGAGCCTCTTCAAGCCCGTGTTCGAGGCCCGGCGCGCGAGGCCGTTGCTGGAGTTGCTCGAGGTGCCCGAGGCGCCTCCGCCTCCGCCGGACGAGGCCACCTCGCAGCTGCTGCGGCGCGTGGCCTCGGCGGGGAGCGAGGAGCGCTTCGAGCTGCTGGCCCTGCACGTGCGCACCCGCGTCGCGGACGTGCTCGGACTGGGAGACGGTGGCTCGCTGGGGCTGGAGCAGGGGTTCTTCCAGCTCGGGATGGACTCCATCATGAGCGTCCGGCTGAAGAAGCGGTTGGAGCTGGATCTGGGCAGGGCGCTGCCCTCGACGCTGGCCTTCGATTACCCGAGCGTGCGGGTCCTCGCGGGCTACCTGTCGGATGCGATGGCCCGGGTGGATGCGCCGGAGACGGTGGCACGAAAGCCGGCGGTGGCGCAGGCCCCCGCGCCGGGCGGGACGGAGGCGGGCGAAGAGGCCTCCGAGGACGAGCTGCTGGCGATGCTCGCCAGTGAGCTGGCCGCGTTGAAGTCAGAGGGAGACGGCACGGTATGAGTGGGGCTCCGGAAGGGACGGATCGCCAGGCGGTCCTCAAGCAGGCGCTGCATGAGATCAAGCAGATGCGCGCCAGGGTGGAGGCGTCCGAGCGGGCGAAGCGCGAGCCCATCGCCATCCTGGGCATGGCGTGCCGTTTCCCGGGAGCGGACAGCCCGGAGGCCTTCTGGCGGCTGCTGCGGGACGGGGTGGACGCGACGAGCGAGGTGCCGCCGGAGCGTTGGGACGTGGACGCCTGGTACGATCCGGATCCGAACGCACCGGGCAAGGCATACACGCGGCGGGGCGGCTTCCTGCGGGACGTGGATCGCTTCGACGCTCGCTTCTTCAACATCAACCCGCGCGAGGCGGTGAGCATCGATCCGCAGCATCGCCTCTTCTGGGAGCAGAGCTGGGAGGCGCTGGAGCGTGCGGGGCGGGCACCGGGCTCGTTATCGGGGAGCCGCGCCGGGGTGTTCCTGGGCATCACCAACAACGACTACGGCCAGCTGCTGGCCACGTTGCGCGATCCGGCGGAGCAGGACGGGTACGTGATGACGGGCAACGCTCTCAACTTCGCGCCCGGCCGGCTCTCGTACATGCTGGGCCTGCAGGGGCCGAGCGTGGCGGTGGACACGGCGTGCTCGTCATCGCTGGTGGCGCTGCACCTGGCCTGTCAGAGCCTGCGGTCGGGCGAGGTGGACCTGGCCATCGTCGGCGGGGTGAACCTCATCCTCTCGCCGGGCGGCACGGTGCTGATGTCCAAGGCGCGGGCGCTGGCGCCGGACGGGCGGTGCAAGACCTTCGATGCGTCGGCGGACGGCTATGCCCGGGGCGAGGGCTGCGGCGTGGTGGTGCTCGCGCGGCTGTCGGACGCGGTGGCCGCGAAGGATCCGATCCTCGCCGTCATCCGGGGCTCGGCGGTGAACCAGGACGGGCCGAGCAGCGGGCCCACGGTGCCCAACGGTCAGGCGCAGCAGGCCGTCATCCGCGAGGCACTCGCCCGGGCCGGGGTGAAGCCCACGGAGGTGGACTACGTGGAGGCGCACGGCACGGGCACGTCACTGGGCGACCCGATCGAGCTGCGCGCGCTGGGCGAGGTGCTGGGCGAGGGCCGGGCCGCGGGTGACAGGTTCGTGCTCGGCTCGGTGAAGACGAACGTGGGGCACGCCGAGGCGGCGGCGGGCATGGCGGGGCTCCTCAAGGTGGTGCTCTCGCTGCGGCACGGCCAGATTCCCCCGCACCTGCACTTCCGAGTGCCGAACCCGCACGTGCCCTGGGAGTCGATTCCGGCGGAGGTGCGCACCTCGCTGTCTGCGTGGACGCGCCGGGGCGAGCGGCGCGTCGCGGGGGTGAGCTCGTTCGGTGCGAGCGGGACGAATGCCCACGTGGTGCTGTCGGAGCCGCCGCCCACGGAGGCCACCGCGACGGAGCCCGAGCCACGGTGGGCGGTGCTGCCGTTGTCTGCGCGCCGCTGGGAGGCCCTGCTGGAGCTGGCGGGGCGCTTCGAGGAGCACCTGGCCAACAACCCCTCGACCTCACTGGGAGAGGTGTGCGCCACGGCGGCCACGGGGCGGACGCACTTCTCGCACCGGCTGGCGGTGGTGGCCGACTCGGTGTCCGAGGTTCGCTCGCATCTGGCGGCGTTCGTGGCGGGCGAGCCGGCCGCGGGCCTGGTGGCCGGGCGCACGCGGGGCGAGACGCCTCCGAAGGTGGCTTTCCTCTTCACGGGGCAGGGCAGCCAGTACGTGGGCATGGGGCGCGGCCTGTACGAGTCCCAGCCCGTGTTCCGCCAGACGCTGGACCGGTGCGACGCACTGCTGCGTCCGTTGATGGAGCGGCCGCTGCTCGAGGTGCTCTTCGCGAAGGAGGGGGTTGCCGAGGCCGAGCTGTTGACCGAGACGCGGTACACGCAGCCGGCGCTGTTCGCGCTGGAGTACGCGCTGGCGGAGCTGTGGCGCTCGTGGGGCGTGGTGCCGCAGGCGGTGTTGGGACACAGCGTGGGCGAGCTGGTGGCCGCGTGCGTGGCGGGGGTGTTCAGCCTGGAGGACGGGCTGAAGCTGATCGCCGAGCGCGCGAGGTTGATGCACTCGCTGCCGAGGGACGGGGAGATGGCGGCCGTCTTCGCCGGGGAGGCCGAGGTGGCCGAGTCGCTGCGGCTCCACGAGGGACGGGTGTCGCTCGCGGCCATCAACGGACCGACGGAGACGGTCATCTCCGGTGAGCGGCAGGCAGTGCTGGCGGTGGTGGAGTCCTTCCAGGGGAAGGGCATCAAGACGCGGGCGTTGCAGGTGTCGCACGCATTCCACTCGCCGTTGATGGAGTCGATCCTCGAGCCCTTCGAGCGGGTGGCCGAGAAGGTGACGTACGCGGCGCCGAAGCTCACCGTCATCTCCAACGTGACGGGCCGGCCGGCGACGGCGGCGGAGCTGACGGGAGCGGCGTACTGGAAGCGCCACGTGCGGGAGCCGGTGCGCTTCCTGGCGGGAGTCCAGAGCCTGCACGAGGCGGGCATCGGCCTGATGGTGGAGCTCGGCCCCAAGCCGACGCTGTTGGGGATGGCGAAGCGCTGCGTCCCCGAGGACGCGGGAGCGGGGTGGATTCCCTCACTGCGCGAGGGCCAGAACGAGACGCGCACGGTGCTCGAGGCGGTGTCGGAGCTGTACACGCGAGGGGTGGAGGTGGATTGGAAGGGGCTGGTGGGGACGAGCCGCCGCCGGGTGACGCTGCCCACGTATCCCTTCCAACGCGAGCGTTACTGGGTCGAGCCCTCGGCGCGAGCCGCTGGTGCCACGCCGATGCCAGCCATGAGCGCGAGGGGAGGCCATCCGCTGATTGGCCATCGGGTGCGCTCGCCGGTGACGGTGGCCTTCGAGACGCAGCTCGACGCGGGGCGGCTCGCGGTGCTGAGAGATCACCGGGTGCACGGACACATCGTGGTGTCGGGAGTGGTGCACCTGTCCATGGCGATGGCGGCGATGGCGGAGGTGTCGGGGGCCTCGCCGGGAGTGCACGCGGAGGGCATCACGTTCTCCGACGCGCTGCTGCTCTCGGAGGGCGAGCCGCGCACGGTGCAGCTCGTGTTGCAGGACAAGGGGCAAGGGGGCACGGCCTTCCAGCTCTTCAGCCTCGAAGCGGGGCAGGGTGGGGGCGAGCCCTCGTGGAAGCTGCACACCTCGGGCACCTTCCAGGGGGAGGCTCGCGAGGGGGCGTTCGAGCGAGCGCGGGTGGAGGGCCCGCTGGACGCGGTGCGCGCGAGGTGCGGCGAGGAGATGACGGGCGAGGCCTTCTACGCCACGCATTGGAAGGTGGGCGAGCATGAGATCGGCCCGAGCTTCCGGCTCATCCGGAGGCTGTGGCGCCGGGACGGCGAGGCACTGGCGGAGATCTCGGTGCCGGAGATGCCCGAGCTGAGCGGAGAGCGGACCGCGCTCCCGGTGGGCCCGCTGTTGGCGGAGGCGTGCGTGGTGGAGGCCTGTGGGCAGCTCGTGAAGGTGGCGCTGCCCGCGGGAGTAGGGGAGCGGGGCGTGTTCATCGGCGTGGGCGTGGATCGGCACGATCAGCGGCACGGAGGAGCAGGGCGGACGCGCTGGTGCCACGTGCGCTTGCACCCGTCGGAGGATCCGGACTCCTTGCGAGCGGACCTGCGCCTGTTGGACGAGGTGGGAGCGGTGGTGGCCGTTTCGGAGGGCATGCATCTGCGGCGTGTGAGCGCCCAGGTGTTGCGCCGGGCGGTGGAGGGTCCGAGCAGGGCAACCACGGTGTCCCGGCGCCAGGAACCGGTCGAGCTGCTGGAGCGGATCCGCTCGGCGAGCGCGGCCGAGAAGCGTGGGCACCTCGAATCCTATCTGTTGCACCAGGCCGCCTCGGTGTCTGGACTGGCGGCGTCAGACATTGATCCCGAGGCGTCGCTGAGAGAGCTGGGATTGGACTCGCTGGGAGCGGTGGATCTCAAGGGGTGGATCCAGAAGGATCTGGGGGTGGACGTGCCGGTGGCGGACCTGCTGCAGGGCCCGAGCCCGCGCCATCTGGCGGAACAGCTCGCGCAATCCCTGACACCGATTGCCGCCCCGGTGACGGAGAGTCCGAGGCGCACGCCGCCCCCCGGGGATCCGATTCCGCCGGAGGAGCTCTCCCGGTGGTTCCGCCGGAAGCCCGGAGCGACGGGGGCGCGAGTGCGCCTGTTCTGCTTCCCATTCGGGGGAGCGGGGGCGCTGGTGTACCGCGGCTGGGCGGAGAAGCTCCCCCACTGGCTCGAGGTCATCCCGGTCCAACTTCCGGGCCGGGAGGAGCGGCTGAAGGAGCGAGCCTTCGAGCGCTTCCCGGCGTTGCTGCCGGAGCTGGCGCGGGTGATGCGGCCGTTGCTGGACGAGCCCTTCGCGCTCTTCGGCGCGAGCATGGGAGGAATCATCGCCTTCGAGCTGGCGAGGTGGCTGCGGGCGGAGTGGGGGCTAGAGCCGGCGCACCTGTTCATCGCGGCCTCGTCCGAGCCACAGGTGCCGAACGCGCGGCTCGACGAGATGCTGGGGGCGGTGGTGGCGGGAGGCTCGAAGGTGGACGTGGGCCTGCTGCGCCGCTTCAACCTGGTGCCCGAGGCGCTGTTGGCCTACCCGGAGATGGTGCAGATGCTGCTGCCCACGATGCAGGCGGACTTCCGGCTGCTGCGAAGCCACGTCTACCGGAACGAAGCGCCGTTCGACTGCCCCATCTCGATCTTCGGAGGCACGAGGGACACGCTGGTGGGCCGCGAGCACCTCGAAGCATGGGGCCAGCACACGCGGGGAGTGTTCAAGCTCCGGCTCTTCGAGGGGGAGCACCTGTTCGTGAAGAACGACCCCGGACCGGTGCAGGCCGCCATCGCCGAGGATCTGTCGGAGCGCTTCCGGGAGGGCTGACGCGGATCTTTTGGAGTACCCCTTGGTCGCCTTGCCGCTTCATTTCTCTATAGTCCACACCTGCCAGCAGACGTTTCTGCGGCATCAACTCTCCTCCGGAGGCCTGAATGAAGCTTCTCTCCCGGGCGGTCCTGAACATCAGTGCGGCCGTCATGACCGTGGGGCTGGTTGCCCCAGCCCTCGCTGCACCACCGGCGCCAACCGATCTGACCTCGTGCCGTACGTCCGACAACCGCGTGACGCTGGACTGGTCCGACGTCGTCGACGCCACCTCCTACGAAGTCTGGGAACCCTCGAATACCCCGGACCGGCCGGTGGCCACCGTCACCGCGTCCACCCGCACCTCCGGGGTGCTGCCCAACGACGACTACACCTACTACGTCAAGGCCGTGGACGCCTCGGGAGCCTCGGGCTTCTCGAACGCGGCCCCCATCAACATCCCCAATGGCCAGCTGTGCGGCAGCAATCCCCCGCCGTCCACGAACATCGACACCGCCTTCGACGATGCGTGGGCGACGCGTAACCACGAGACGCTGCGCTCGTTCTTCGAGGCCCACGTCGGCACGTTCACGCCGGGGCCGACCGTCTCCTCGCCGGGGACGGTGACCACGCAGGCCCAGGCGGACGCGCTCTCGGGCCGCACGGTCATCGGCAACGTCACCTTCGCCTGCTCCAGCGGGTGCACCGTGTCCAACGCCGTCTTCCGTGACGTCATCGTCGCGCAGAGCGGAACAGTGACCTTCAACAACGTCATCAATGACCCGCAGCGCGCCACCGACGCCGTCGGATTCTTCGAGGTCCGGGCAGCAGCGACGGTCAACCTGAACCGCTTCGAAATCCGCAACAGTCAGGACGGCATCCGCTCCAGCGGAACCGTCAACGCCCGCTACCTGTACATCCACAGCGTGAGCCCCTACGTGGAGACGGTTGGAAACGGGCATCAGGATGGTTTCCAGCAGTACGGCGGCTCGGTCGATTGCCAGAGGTGCTTCATCGACTACCGGAACGCCGTGACGTCCGCCATTCTCGTGAAGCCGGACGCCACCACCATCACGAAGACGCGATGGAACTACACCTTCTTCCAGGGGGGCGGCTACACCATCCACCTGCACGACAGTGGCACCAAGACCGTCCAGGCCGCCGGCCTCGATTTCAGCAACGTGCTGGTGGCGCGCGGCTACCGGACGGGCCTCGCCTCCATCTGGGATATCAACGACGCCGCGCGTGCCAAGGCCGACGACTACGTCATGAACGTCAGCACCGTGGACGGCGGCGGCACCCGGCGCCTCGTGGACGGCGTCAAGATTTAGTGCAGTCCAGGAGCGTTCCTCCCGCCCCATCTTCTCTGTGATGACACCGGCCAGCTCCAAGGTTTGGGAGCTGGCCTGTGTCGATCAGCCATCAGGTAGGACCCCGGCTCGTATCGTCCCTGGCAGCGCGTGCCCGCTGTCGAAGGCCTCGCGGGCCTTGTGCTTGCTGGGTGCGGCGTCGAACAGCGCCTGGTTGTTCTCCGCCGTGGAGAACGTGTCCTGCGCCGCCGTCAACAGCAGCCAGGATTGCTGGATGCCGCCCATCCGATTCACGGGCGCGGCATCTCCCAACACGGGATCCACGTGCGGTGGCACCATGGTCACCAGGAGCGTGACGCGCGCGCTCCTCGAGCTGGCGCTGGTGGAGCGGCTGGCCCGGCGGTTCTCCTGGGGTATCTCCATCGCCCCCCTGGAGCCCCGTGGCATGCGGGTGCGGCTGACCTGGAGACGCTGAGGCCCATCGCCGAAGTGGGCACGGTGCCGGGTGCCCACGGTCCGTGGGCACCCGAGCGGGCCCGGGTGGCTATCCGCCGACGACAAGGGTGAGGCCGTAGGCGTTCAGGATCTCCTTGACCGGCTGGAAGTAGGTGGTGCCGCCCGAGGTGCAGTTGCCCGAGCCGCCGGACGTCACCCCTTGCGCCTGGGTGCCGGAGAGCCACGGGCCGCCCGAGTCGCCAATCCCCGCGCAGACATTGGTCCGGGTGAGACCGGTGACGACTCCCTCGGCGTAGTGGATGGTGGCGTTCAGGCTCTGAATGGTTCCACACCTCCAGCCCGTCGAGGGGCTGGGGCGGCAGACCGAGGCGCCGACCGGGGCGACCGTGGAGCCGGTGACCGCGACGGTGCCGCCACCGGAGTTGTTGATCACCCCTCGGGGAGTCCAGTTGGAGTTGACCTTGACCCAGGCATGGTCATTGCCTGGGAAGGACGAGCCCTGGAAGACGCCCTGGTCGACCAGGTTGTACCCCTTGGTGGGGGTGCCAACGGTGCCGCAGTGGCCCGCCGTGATGAATCCACCGACGACGGAGAAGCCGATCAAGCAGCGTCCGCCATTCGGCGTAAAGAAGGGATCCGCCCCCCGCACGTCGTAAAAGGGGCGAGGCGCGTCCTCTGAAGGCACGACCTTGATCGCGCCGTCCTTGTCCCCAGCCAGAGCGATGAAAGGGTCTATCCGCTGTTTCGCCATGCCAGAGCTCTCGGCAAGCACCACGACGCTGTTGGTGGTGACGTCGATATACCAGGCATGGATGGACTTGCTGGCGCTCCGCGCATTGCGGTCCAGCGCCGCCTTCACCTGCTCCAGTTGTTCCAGGCTCCGGGAGACCCGCTGGGGTTCGGCCCCGGCGCTGCGCACGAGGTCGGCGTCGGCTTCATGGGTGACGCCGACGATGAGCTGGGTGCCGTCCTCGTTCAGCCAGGCGCCGCCAAAGCGGTTGCCCAGCTCGGCCTTCAGCGTGCTCTCGATGTGTGGGGCCGCCGCCTCGAATGCCAGCCGGCGCTGGACCTGCGCTTCCGTGAGGCCGAAGTCGTGCTGCATCTGTGAAATGAGCTCCGGCGAGGCGGAAGCCGCCTTGGGAGCCGCCAATCCCTGGGTCGTAGCCAGTCCGGCAAGCACTGCGGTCACGGTGGAGAGCGTGTGAAGCTTTCGAGGCATGGATGGTTTCCTTCCTTTAGAGGGGGGGCACCGAACTCCGCCATGACGATACGATAGCTTCCCGGAAGCATGTGTAACTCAGGAGATCCGATATGGACTGTGTGGCCCACGAGCGGACGGTCCGCTATCTGAGGCACTCGCAGCCTCATCGCGCACATCTTGATGTGAAGTGAGCTGAGCCTGCCCCGATGAGTTCGTGGACACACCTGATAGGTCGGCTACACCAGAGGTAGGGACGTATCATGCCGCCGATGGTCAGTGTGCTGGGAGCCCCCGCCGCTGGCAAGTGGTGGACACCCCGCTCCCGGGTGGACAACACCGCTCAAAACCGGAACGACTGACCGCACGTCGAGCCGGCGGCGGCCTTCGCGGCGGCGGTCCTGTCGCGAAGGTCGTCGTCGGCGTCTGGGATTACGCAGGTCCCGTCGCGCTCCGGACAACGGAGGCTGGAAGCCAGGCGCCGTGCCTGCCTGATTCGCCGCGGTCCAGCCACCACTCGGCGATGAGCAGCGGAATCACCCATCCCAGCCAGGTGGACAGGCCCGCGATGGTCCAGGTGAGCATTTTCTCGCTGCCCTCGAAGGTCGTGTCCAACTGCGGCGAAAGGATGAGGAAGCCGATCACCCCCCAGAGCCGGTTGGTGATGATCGATGCGGTGAGCGCGAAGCTGCGGATCATCCACCGGCGGTGCTCGACATACTGGCGCCGCCGCGCCATGCGGTAACCGGTGACAGTGAAGAGCAGCCAGAGCGAAGCCATCAGAACGCTACTCACCCGGGCCAGTGGGCCGAAGGGACTGAACGCGCCGATGAGCAGGCCGGTGATTCCGGCGGGGAGCACCCCTCCCAGGACGTACACCCGACCAATGAGCCGGTGGGCAACCGGGTAACGCTGGCGGAACCAGGGCCACACCTGAGGACTGGTGGTCAGCAACGCCACCGAGGCGAAGACCACGTGCGCGACCAAGAGCGGGTAGTGCGCCGCGAAGTTGTCCGGCTGCGGTACCCGGGACCGTTCTGGATTCAGTGACAGGTAGGGCGGCAGCGAGAACGCGACGAACAGGAGGGAGATGCTCGCCAGCGGGGCGATCCAGGGTCGTTGCCACCACCGTGGCCGTCCAGGCGGCCAGTCGGCCGGAGCGGTGCGCTGGGCTGGAGGCTTCCGTGCGTCCGTCGTTTCTGTCTTCGTGGTCATGAGTGGCTCCTGTCTGGCCATGGCACCGGAAAAGCGCGTGGCTCTCGCTTGACTGCAGCGTGGAGCGGCGCCCGTCTGCGTATAGCATACGCTTTGCGTATCTCATACGCAACATATGGGGTGTACGCTGGCGTGCGATGCTGTCGCCGTACGCGGGAACAGGAGTGATGATGGGCAACAAGACCGACGACGAACTTCCGCGCAGTCTGGAGGTGCTCTGGGGGCGGACCGACCGGCGCCAGCGCGGACCCCCACAGGCGCTCAGCTTGGAGCGCATCGTCGCCGCGGCCATCGAGATCGCCGACGCTGAAGGCCTTCACGCGCTGTCCATGGCCCACCTCGCCGAGCGGCTTGGTTGCGCCACCATGTCCCTCTACCGGCATGTCGCGAGCAAGGACGATCTCCTGGTCTTCATGATGGATGCCGCGCCAGGGAAGCCGCCCGTCATCGATGTCGCGGTTGACGGTTGGCGCGGCGGGCTGGAGCGCTGGGCCCGGGAACTGCGGTCGGTCTACTACCGGCACCCCTGGATATTGCAGGTCACCATCGGCCGGCCACCGTTGGAACCGGGCCAGCTCGCCTGGCTCGATCGTGGCCTACGCACCCTGGCCGGTACCGGCCTGAGCCCGAACGAGAAGCTGGGGGTGATACTCCTGGTCCTCAACTACGTTCGCGGTGAGGCGCAGATCCAGGCGGGGCTGCTGCGGACGAACGAGCATTCCTCCCAGAGCAGCCGGGAGGCGCAGGCCTGGTATGGCCGGACGCTGGCCAGGTTGATCGACGCCGAGCGCTTTCCCGCGCTGGCTGAGCTTTCCGCTGCTGGCTCCTTCGATCCGGGTGACGACAGTGACGACGGAGCCGCCGACTTCGACTTCGGGTTGGCGCGTATCCTCGACGGTGTCGGGATGCGCGTTCGCGTCCGCTAGCCCTATCCGCGGGCGAGGACAGCCCGGCCAACCTTCAGCTCCTTCGCGACGTTCGCCACGCGTTTCCCGAGGAACTCGGCGGTTCTCAAATCCGCTGGCGGCGGCGTGACATCCGCGGGTTGGTCGATGTTGGATTGGGCCGCTACGCCGAGTGTATAGGCATCCCGGTTGAGCATGTCCTCGTTGGTGAAGGAACGGTTGTTGCCGTACGGCAGGCCCAGGTTCACCCAGTGCATGTGGTGCTGCGCCGCGAACGTCATGAGTTGAATCAAGGACGTCTGCTTGTCGCCGCCACGGGAGCCGCCATTGGTGAATCCCGCGGCCACCTTGTTGGCCCAGCGCTTCTGCGCGTACTGCAGGGACGAGGTCGCATCCATGAAGGCCTTGAACTGGGCCGACAAGCTGCCCATGTACGTGGGCGCGCCCATGATGATGGCATCGGCGGAGTCCAGGACGTCCCAGCGTCCCGGCGCATCCTCAGCCCTGATGAGCTGGACCTCCGTGTCGGCCACCTGGGCCGCACCAGCCGCGACCGCCTCGGCCACCTTCGCCGTGTGGCCACCATGACCGCTGTGATAGACGACGACCACGCGAACAGTCTCCACCATATACAGCTCCTCTTCTTTCTCATGCGCCGCAACGCACTCCCTGAGTGCGCACGACGAGGGCTCGTCACTCGAACCGGTTGCTTGATGATGAGAAGAGTAGCGTGGTGCCGCATGTCCCGAAGGTCATAGATGCAACCTTTCGGGACATTCGAAGCGAGCCAGCCTCAAGTCCTCGGAAAGAGGGGGGAACCGGTGGGGTCTCCCGTCCATACCGGGTCTCGTTGCGTGACGTGTGTCCCGCGTTTCGAATCTTCTGACACCATCTCCGGGGGATCAGCGGTCAGCCGCTGTGCGGCGGCCGCGGTCTTCCGCACGCGGGCGAGGTGCTGCTGCATCTTCGCCATCGCGCGCTCCAGCTCTTCCAGCTCGTGTTCCAGGCTCTGGCCCCGCGAGGGGACAACGAGCCTGCGACGCTCCTCCTCTTCCTCGGCGGCCTCCTCCATGCCGCTCATGATGACGCCGATGAACAGGTTGAGGATGATCATCGTGCCCAGCAGGACGAAGGAGACGAAGAAGACGACCGCCGCCACTGGTTGGGGCTGAGGCTGGGTGCACAGCGCGGCGAAGTCTCCGTAGCCGAACCGGTCGCAGCCCCGCATCTGGATGTAGAGCAACTCGGTCCACCCTTCGAGGGTGACGACGCGGAACAGGGAGAGCAGGGCCGTGGGCAGGTCGCCGAAGTGGACCGGGTCGTTGGCGCCGAAGAGAAAGGTTCCCGCCACCCCGTAGATGTAGAAGACCAGCCCCAACAGGAGCGCCACGTACCCCATGGACGGGATGCTCTTGATGAGGGCGGTGACGAGAATCTGGAGTCTGGGCAGGGCGCGCACCAGCCGGAGCACCCGGAACAGCCGCACCAGCCGGAGCACCATCAGGTGCTGCGCGGAGATGGGCAGGAGCGCGGTGGCCACGATGAGGAAGTCGAAGACGTTCCACGGATCCTGGAAGAACCGCCAGGGCCTGCGGCCCTCGGCTCCCAGCTTGATGAGGAGCTCCACCACGAAGATGGCGAGCACCAGCCGGTCGAGCACGTGGAGCAGCGCCCCGTATCGTGAGACCAGCTCGGGGGAGGTCTCCACACCGACGAGGGCACCGGCGAACAGGATGGACAGGGTGATGAGGGTCTGGAAGGGACGAGAGCCCGCGATCCGCTGGAGCTGCATGGCTGTTGACTCGGAGTCACACCGCTCCGTGAGCGGTGCGGCGCCAAGCTAAAACGGGAAGCCGATGGCGCAAGGTGCGAGGGACGCCCATGGGCCGGCCAGGTCATGTTCCAGACTCGCCTCGTGCGGCTGACCTGCTCCCACGAGCCGGAGTCGAACATGACATGGCCGCCTGTCCGCCGTACGTCGAGACCTGGAGGATTCGCCCACCCCCTTGCGCGCGCAGGTGCGGAGTGGCAGCGCGAATGACCTGGATCGAGCCGAGCAGGTAGGTGTTGACTCGGCGAACGCCCGGTTCACCACCTGCTTGATGGCCGGCGTATCGGTGACGTCGAGGTGCGCGAGCCAGAGGCGCTCGCCATGGCGCGCCTCGAGGTCGTTCATCGAGTCCAGCTTGCGAACGACACGATCGCGGTTCCCAAGGGCGATGCCCCGATGGACTGGACCTTCGTCGTCGCGGGAAGGTCAAAGCGAGTCACGTTGCGCCCCCGCCTGGTCGTGTCCGACCTGGCGCTCGCCGCGCGGGCCGCGGCCGCTGGGCTGGGGATCGTCCGCGCTCCGTCCTCGGTCGTGGAGCCGTATCTCGCGAAGAGGCAACTCGTGGCCATCCTGCGAGAGTCGACACCGCCCGGGCTCGAGGTGCATGCCGTCTTTCCCGTCGGAGGTGCACTCGTGCCGAAGACGCGCGTGTTCGTGGATCTGCTTCAGGCGTGGTTCGAGCGCGAGCGGCACGGAGTCAAGCGCGGCGCCCGACAGCGCTGAGGGGCGCGCGTGATTCAACGGGTGGCTTCAACGGCAGGTCTTGATGCCATCGTGTGTGATCATGACCTGGCTCCTTGTGAGCGGTGAGGCTGTTCGTTGGATTCGTCAGGCGCCAGGTGTGAGCGTCAGCGTTGCGCTTTCACCCTCGGCAGGAGTCTGGCCGCACGGCTCTGGACATTGGCGTACGGGTCCGAGCGCGCCGCCTCCTCGAGGAACGGTGCCGCGGGGGCTCCCACCTCCCGGACGAGGAAGTCGGCGCACTTCGTGTGGAAGCGATCGCTCACCAGGCAGCGGATGACGTTGCGGATGAGCTTCGCGTCCGTGCGATAGGCGGGGTTGTTGCGCAGGGCCGCGCCGTAGGAGGCGAGCCCATCCACCCAGCGGAGGTTGTCGAAGTTGACGTGTCCCTCCAGGTAGGGGGCGTAGGCGCTCCGGGGGTATTGCGCGCGCAGACTGGCGAGCGCCCGGAGCGTCTGATCCCTCCGCCGCTCTCCCTCCTTCACCCAGCGTTCGATCTGCTCGATGTTGGGGAGGTCCTCCGGCGGAACGTTCTCCTCCTGAGCGGAGGTGGCTGGCTTCCCGCTGGGAGCGGGCTGTTGCTTCGGGGCAGGGGGGCTCTTCGCAACGGGGGAGGGCGTGTTCGTGGCGGGCCGGGACTCCTGCGCGTCCGGCCAGAGGAGCGCCGCGCCGAGGCCCACCAGGAGCACTCCCGCGGCCCCCACGGCCAGCATCGGGCGCTTGTCCCGGGGTGGCACCAGTGTCCGCGAG
Organism: Archangium violaceum; assembly: GCF_016859125.1. Classification (NCBI taxonomy): domain Bacteria; kingdom Pseudomonadati; phylum Myxococcota; class Myxococcia; order Myxococcales; family Archangiaceae; genus Archangium; species Archangium violaceum. Next base: position 9,114,630 of record NZ_CP069338.1, read on the forward strand.
TCGGACACCGTCCTCTGGGGACGGCTGGAGACGGTGGCCTCGAGGGCGGAGGACGAGGCCGCCGCGTGGTCCCGCACCGTGGGTGACGAGCCGGAGGGGGCGCTCGCGTCCGGGAGTGCTTCCAGCGTGGCGGCGAAGTCCGTGGCCGACTGGAATCGGTCCCCGGGTTGTTTCGCCATCGCCTTGCGGACCGCCGCCTCCAACTCCTGGGAGAACCCCGCCTCGGGGCGGATGCTGCTCAGGGAGGGCGGTGGGGCCACCTGGTGCTGGCTCATCACCTCGGCCGCCCGCTCGCCGTTGAAGGGTTTGGCGCCGGTGAGCAGCTCGAAGAGGAGCACGCCGACGGAGTAGAGGTCCGTCCGGGCGTCGATTTCCCCGGCACGGATCTGCTCCGGGGCCATGTAGCTGGGCGTGCCCACGGCCAGGCCCGTGGTCAGGCCCGAGACCGTATCGCGCAGCTTCGCCAATCCGAAGTCCAGGATGCGGACCTGATCGCCCAGCCCGATGGCCTCCGTCAGCAGGATGTTGTCCGGCTTGATGTCCCGGTGGACGATGCCCTGGGCATGTGCGTGGGCCAATCCCGCCAGCACCTGGCGCACGAGGCCCAGCGCCCGCTTCACGGGAAGGGGTCCGCCCTCGCGCAGCAGCGCGCGCAGGGTCTGTCCCGTGACGAACTCCATCACCATGAAGGGGGCGCCCTCATGCACGCCATGGTCGATGACCGGGACGCAGCACGGATGGGACAGCCGGCTCATCGCCTGCGCTTCGATCTGGAAGCGTCGCTGGAAGCTCTCGTCCGCCGCCATCCACGAGTGGAGGAACTTGATGGCCACGGCCCGGCCCAGCTCCAGTCGTTCGCCGCGGTACACCACGCCCATGCCCCCGGCGGCGAGCCGCTGGAGAATCCGGTATCGCTCCTGCAAGACAATGCCGATTCGGGGATCGGTGACGGCGGTCGGTTCCATGGAAGGAGGGGGAAGGTTACCAGGAGCACTCCCTTCAGGGGGTGGCACTGGGAGTGCGCTGAATTCTACCGGCCAATCTTCACTTCCTTGGCGTGGATTTCGTCCGCTTCGATCCAATCGGCCTTGATCTCCTTGGCGTAGATGATCTCCGCGGAGACCTCTGGGGCATGCACTTCACCACCACCCCATCCGCCCTTGCCGCCCTTGCCGCCCTTGCCGCCCTTTCCGGTGTAGGTGCGGCCCACCCGGCCACCTCGCGCCTTCACTTCCTTGGCGTAGATGACTCGCGCGTAGACACGCTCGGCCTTGATCTCCTTGGCGCGTAGCACGTCCTGGGGTGGTGGCGGCTGGGGGGAGGGTTGCGGCTCGCCTGGTGGTGGTGGGTACGGATACGGCTCCCCTCGGGGCGGTCGTCGCGGCCAGTCATCGTGGAGGTGGATGCGGCAGCCCGAGACCCCGAGCGCCAGTCCCAGCAGTAGCAGTGTCTGCATTCGCATCAGGGAATCCCCGTGTTGTCGACCAGTACCGCGTTGGAGCTGGGCACCGTGGCCTGACCGGCCGTGAAGCGGTTGCGCAGCAGCGACACGCCATTGCCAGAGAGGGTGGCGCTCGCGATGTCCGAGAAGGACACCGACAGGTTGTTGGCATTGCTCGTCAGCCGGCCGTTGATCTTGACGCCCCGCATCCGGTTGCCACCTCCGAGCACCGTCACGTTGCCCTCGATGGTGGAGAGCGGCCCTTCCTCCGGAGACCAGGCGCCGAAGATGAGCACATTCGCGGCGCGCAGCTCGAAGTTACCAGGGTACGTGCCCGGGGCCAGCACGATGATGGTGTTGTCGCTGGCCGCCGCCTGGGCGATGTCGCCCCCAGGTTCCACCTCGGCCACCGTGCCTCCAATGGGGTAGCGCACCGGGGGGATGACCTGCTGTACCGTGCCGTCCCGGTACGCCACCACCACGTCATAGAGCTCCTTCTCCTGGAACACCTGGAAGGAGTACGTGCTGGGCTCGAAGTCCAGCTTCACCGTCCCCGTTGGCAGCTCCTCCACCAGCGCCAGGCCCGTTGAATCCGTCTGCACCGGCTCGAGGTCCGCTGCCTTGAGGCGCACGCCCGAGCGATCGTTGCCCACCACCACGGTCGTGGTGGATCCCTGGTTGATGACCGGGTTGACCACCACCACCGCGCTCGTCACCTCTCCGAAGCGACCCGTCACGGGGGGCGGGTTGCTCCCACATCCCGCCAACAGCAGTACCGTCAGTACGTCCAGGACCCGTTTCATGTGAACCTCCCGCCCATTGACTCGCGTCCCGGGTAGACGGCCACGGCTTCAGGTCGAAGCGCTGAAGGGTGGGGGCTGGCGCGATACCTTGGGTGTGCCGGTAGAATTGCAGTCATGTCCTCCTCCTCGCTGGCCGATGCTCTCCGTGAAGGCGTGCGCGGTCCCGTCCTCACCGATGAGAGCTCGCTCGAACGCTACAGCTTCGACTTCGGGAATCTGCGCCGGCGCCTGCCCCTGGCCGTGGTCCGGTCCCAGAGCGAGCAGGACGTGGTGCACACGCTGAGGGTGGCCCGGTCCTTCGGCGTCCCCGTCAGCTCCCGTGGCGCCGGGCACTCCGTCGGCGGGCAGTGTCTGTGCGAGGGCATCGTGCTCGCCCACGACGCGGAAGCGGGCGAGGTGCGCGTGCTGGAGGACGGGCGCGCCGAGGTCACCTGCCGCAGCCGGTGGAAGCGCGTGGAGCGCACCCTGGCCGGGGCGGGGCGGATGTTTCCCATCCTCACCAACCTGCTCCGCACGTCGGTGGGCGGGACGTTGTCCGTGGGCGGCTACGGCGTGCGCTCCTTCGTGGACGGGGCGCAGGTGGATCAGGTGGAGCGGGCCCGGCTCATCCTTCCGGAGGGACAGGCGGTGTGGTGCTCGCGCGAGGAGAACCCGGAGCTGTTCCGTTTCGCCCTCGCGGGCTTCGGCCAGGTGGGCGTCCTGGAGCGGGTGGTGCTGCGGACCCTTCCGGACCGGCCCATCGCCCGGCTGCAGATGAACCGCCACCGCAACTGGCGGGAGATGGTGGACTCGCTGGCGTGGACGGCGGAGTGGGAGGGGCCGGGACCGGAGCTCTTCTTCGCCGAGCACCGCGCGGGGAAGCTCTGGTCCATCTTCGGCACGCAGTTCGAGACGGACGCGGCGGCCCAGGCCTCCTCGCTCCCCGAGCCGCTCGTTCGCATGGCGCGCGAGCGCGTGCACATGGTGGCGAACGTCGACATGCTGCACAAGGGCGAGGACGAGGGGGAGCTCTTCGACCCCGCCATGTATCGGGTGATGGGCGACTACTGCCTGGATCTGGAGGGGCTGCGGCGTTTCGTGGCCTTCCTCGAGGAGCAGCCCTCGCGCTTCTGGTTGCCCAATCTGGACCTGGTGCGCCTGCTCGGGCTCGCCCAGCCGAAGGACGGCGGGCGCTGGCCCTTCGACATCCGGGCCGCCTACGGTGGGCCCCAGCGCGTGTATGGCATTGGCCTGTACTACCTGGGCCCGCTCTCGGATCAGGCCGGGCTCGAGGCGGCCCGGCAGGCGCACCGCGCGTGCATGGAGAAGTGCCTGGAGCTGGGCGGCCGTCCCTACCTCTACGGCTGGATGGAGCTGGACCGCGACGCCCGGCAGGCCCTCTACAAGCAGGACTACACGCGGATGCGGGCCCTGCGCCAGGAGTTGGATCCGCGCGGGCTGCTCAATCCCGAGAGTCTTTGATCGGCCCCTCCAGGAGCAGCACGGAAGGCACCTGCTCCGGCCGGGCCAGGCGGAGCAGGCCGTGGCCCGTTCCCGCCAGTCCGTGCATCAGCCCCGGCATCTCCAACCCGAAGGGAACGCCACCGAGGCACCCGCGCCGTTCGAGTGACTCCAAGACGCTGGCCGAGCGCCGCTCCAGCTCGGGAGCCCAGCGCTCGCCGCCCGGTGCCTCGCGCGCCCGCAGCAGGAGCTCCAGCGCGCCGAGGTCACCGTGGCACAGCGAGTGGTTCTGGCCGAAGCCGTGCGCCCGCACCGTCTCCAGCGCCGCCTCCAGTGCCTCGCGCACGTTCGACTCCCCGTGATGCAGCGCGTGCAGCCGGACCAGCCCCGCTCCGGACGAGCCCTGGCACCAGGATGTCTCTCCGGGCCCGAAGCGTCGCTCGTTCCCGGTGGCGAGCGCTTCGCGGGCCGCGACGCGAAAACGCTCCTCTCCGGTGAGCGAGGAGAGCTCCAGGAGAGCCAGCGCGGTGCCATCCGAGCCTCGGGCGAGGTCTGCTTCCACCGGAGCCTTCGGGTTCAACAGCCGCTCCCCACAGCGCCGTGCCAGCTCCAGCACGCGCGGTGAGGGCGCGGTGCGCTGCAGTGCCACCAGGACGAGGAGCGCCCCCGCGGTCCCGCTGAGAATCCCGTGCCCGGTGTCCGCGTCGACGAGCGCGGGCAGGTGCTCCGTGGCGAGGGCCTCGGCCTTGCGCAGCAGATCCTCCCGTCCCCAGCGCGCCCCGAGCTGCGTCAGCACGTAGACGATGCCACCCCAGCCGTCGAAGCCGCCCGCGGAGGTGAGGGGCTCGTGCTCCTGCTCCAGCCGGTGCAGCACCACGGCCACCAGCCGCCGGGCGGCCTCGCCATGGCGGCCCGTGCCGGCCATCGACTCCAGCTGACCCAGGAAGAGGGCGATGCCCGGCAGCCCCGCGTAGAGATCCAGGCCCAGCGGGCCCAGCACCCAGCGCCGCTCCCGGCCGAGCGACAGCCCGTACGCGGCTCGGGCGCCCGGCTCCAGGGGCACGAGCTCCAGCAGCCGATCTCCCAGGGTCACCGCCGCCGCGATGAGGCGATCGGGCGTGGCGGGCGCGGACCCTTCGGATAGCGGATACGTCACGCCCGGCGAGTCCACGTCCGGGACGAGCGTGGCCATGGAGGCGCGGATGAGCCACGTCTGCCGCTCCAGATCCTCCGCGCCGAACCCGGCCAGGCGCCGCCGCACCAGGGCGAGTCCCTCCTCCTCGAACAGTCCGGGAATGCGCGCGTCGGGACCGGCCCACACGTCGCGCGAGCCGGGGCGGGTGGTGAAGAGTGGAACGTCCCCGCGCTCCAGCGACTCGCGCTCGGCGCGGACGATGAGGGGGATGAAGGGGAAGCGCGTGGTGTCCGTCCACAGCCGGTCGAGGAAGCGATCCCTGTCCAGCGCGTCCCGCATCACGTCCGGGTGGAGGCTGTCCTCCAGCAGCGAGGTGTAGAGGAGGGTGGGGCGCATCAGCACGCGCACCTCGTCATCGCTCATGTGCCACAGGGGACCGTCCTCGGCGAGCAGCGCGTCGCGTTCGGTGCGCAGCAGCTCGTACATGCGCGTGAAGCCGGCGAGCAGCGCGTCCGTCTGGCGGAGCGTGTCCACGCTCTGTCCCTTCAGGGTGGGGCGGTTGTGGCCGCCGGGCATCACCTGCCGTTTGCGCGCGATGTGCATCTGATCCGTGCCGGTGCCCTCCATCCGGGGCACGGCGCGGGGGCTCACCTGTCCGCTGAGCTCGGCCAGGCCGCTGATGTCGATACCGGCGGACTCGGCGTTGGCCCACACGCGCTGGGGGAGCATCCCCACGCGCAGCACCGACTCGAACATCTCCTGCCGGGCCTGGTCCGCCGAGCGCGCGTCCACCACCGGCAGGCGCGGGTGCAGCAGCGACTCCAGATCCACCAGCACCGGGTGCTCGCCGGAGGCGACGATGTTCTGGAAGTGGAAGTCGGTGGCCTCCAGCGCGTAGAGCAGGGCCAGGAGCGAGCCCAGGCGCTCGTAGAAGCGCGCCACCTGCTCCTCCGTCTCGCAGGGGGCCGTCTCGGCGAACTCCATCCACCCGTAGGTGTGCCGGTCCAGTACCTCCAGCCGCCGGAAGGGCGTGGGGTTGCCTCGGCGATCCAGCCACGCCAGGAGCTGTTGGAAGTGTGCGTCGATGGCCAGCGAGCGCGGCTTGTAGACGACGTGCAGGCCGGACTCGAAGACGAGCATGCGCACCGAGCGACCGCCGCGGTGGACGTCGCCGACGCCCGTGCGCACCCGGACGAGCCGGCCGGGCTCACGTCCCGGGCTGAGGGTCCGCCGCAGCGCTTCCCAGTCCGCGCACAGCCGCTCCATCAGCTCCAGTGACACCTCCACCCACGTGTCCACCTGCTGGCTCAGGCGCCGCGCCAGCACGGTGTATTCCTCGAAGAGGGCTCGCACGGAGGCCGGGTCCTTCAACCGCCGCACGAAGCTGGTGAAGCGCTCCTGCGCGGTGGTGCCCTCGAGCTTCTCCTCCAGACGGGCCACGTTCAGCTCGAGCACCAGGGTGCGGCCGAGCAGCTGGAGCAACTCCGCGGGCAGTGGGGCGAAGAGGGTGGCCTCGGCGGTCTCGAGCGAGAAGGGCGCCGCGGGGTAGCGCTCGAGGAGTCCCCGGAGCCCGGCCCGCAGGCGCTCGAGGCCCTCGTGGACGAGCGGTGCCACGGCGGCGAGGAAGCCGTGGTCCGGCCGGCGGCGCACGCTCTCTGGCAGGGGCAGCTCCGGGAGGGGCTCGCCGTGACGCGCGAGCGCCCGGAGGAAGTCCCGCACCCACCGGGGCACCTCGCCGCTCCGGGCCTGGAGCACCTCGGGGGGAGTGCCCAGGAGCTGGAGGAAGCGCGCGTCGGTGAGGCCGTCGTTGGCGAGGCGGCGGGCGAAGGTCTCGTCCTGATCCATGGGAGGCTGCGAGCGCCAGCGCTTCAGTCGCTTCCCGGCGAGCTCGGCGTCCACGGGCGGTGGAGCCTCGGCGGAGGAGGCGGGGAGGGTGGCCGCGCGCTCCAGGAGGGTGAGGGCCCGGTACCAGACAGGCTCGGGAGTGGGGCTCATGGTGGGGAGTCCGGAGTCAGGAGGCGCTGGCCTGGGCGCGGCCCCAGAGGTGCTTGAGGCCCGGGTAGGCCTTGGCTTCCAGGGGGGCACCCGGTTGGAAGACGAGCTTCACGTGGTTGAGGTAGCGCATGAAGAGGCTCACCGCGCCCGGCCCCTGCGCCTCGGCGCCCCGGACGAGGTTGGGCGGCCAGCGCTCGCGCTCCGTGCGGTGGTCGGACAGCCCCATCCACGAGAGCAGGGCGTCGCGCTTCTCCGGCCGGCACAGTCCCCGCCCGACGAGGTGCTCCAGCAGCGGCTTCCACCGCTCCTTGAAGCCACCCAGCGTGAGGGCGTCCACGTAGCACTCCAGGCCCAGCTTCGGGTACACGCGCTCGCCCACGTCCAACGCCAGGCAGATGCGGTCGGTGTGCGGCGCCAGCGAGGACAGCAGCGCGTCCAGCTCGCCCACGGGCCCGTCCCAGCCGATCTCCTGGAGGTAGCGCGTGAGCCCGGACGTGGGGATTCCCCGCACGCACAGCCGCAGCGCGTCGATGGGCCGCGAGAGCATCATCCCCACCTGGTAGACGGAGCCCCCGGGAGGCAGGGCCTCGTAGCAGCGGCGCACGCTGCCGCGCACCGTTGCGGGGCCGGGCTCCCCGCGCATCACCCCGGTGGCCAGGGCGACGAGGCCCAACGGCTCCGGCTGCTCCTGCCGCGGTCCGAAGAAGATGGCGGGCGTGGGCGCGGTGGGGAGCCGGCCAATCACGTCGAACTCCAGCCAGAAGTCCTCCACGTCCGCGTGCAGTGCATCCTCCGGGGTGGCCCAGCGCGCGCAGAAGTCGAAGACGCGCCGCCACACCGGGTTCTCCAGGAGCTCGGCCGGGGGCCGCACGTCCGGATTGCGCCCGGCGAAGGCTCCTCGGGTTCCGTCATGTGTCTGCACGCGCACCAGGAAGTCCGCCCGGGCGTCGGGCTCGCCCAGCCGGCACTCGAAGCCGGAGCCGCTGCACGGAGGCAGCGCCCGCGCGATGGGGGCGATGTCCGCGAACGCCTCGGGGGAGACGAGCTCGGGCGGCAGGTGCGGCTCGGCCACCTTCAAGTAGTCCAGCATGGTGTACTTCATGGCGCGTCCTCCCCGTGTGCGCGGCTCATCCCACCTGGCGCCGCGCTCCGGGCGCGGGCGCTTCCACCAACTGTCCATCCACCAGCGCGGCGTAGTGGCCACCGAGCGCCAGCAATTCCTCGTGCGTGCCACGCTCGACGATGGAGCCCTCGTGCAGCACCAGGATGAGGTCCGCGCTGCGCACGGTGCTCATCCGGTGCGCGATGACGACGCGGGTGCAGCGCAGCTCGTCCAGGTGCGCGTCCACCTGCCGCTCCGTCACCACGTCCAGGTGGCTGGTGGCCTCGTCCAGCAGCAGCACGGTGGGGCGCTGGCAGAGGGCGCGCGCCAGGGCCATCCGCTGACGCTGGCCTCCGGAGAAGTTGGTGCCCCCGGCCGTCACCTTCGTCTCGTAGCCCATGGGCAGGCGGGAGAGCTCGTCGTGCAGGGCCGCCAGCCGCGCCGCCTGCTGCACCTCTTCCAGCGAGGCGTCCGGGGTGTTGAAGGCGATGTTGTCCCGGATGGAGCCGGTGAAGAGGAAGGGCTCCTGCAGCACCGCGCCGAACTGCGCGCGCAGCGAGCGGTAGTCCAGCTCGCGCAGGGGCTGGCCGTCGTAGAGGATGTCTCCCTCGGTGGGCTCGTGCAGCCCCAGCAGCAGTGTCCCCAGCGTCGTCTTCCCGGAGCCGGTGCGCCCCACCAGGGCCACCTTCTGCCCGGGCTCGATGGAGAGGGAGACGTCGCGCAGCACCCACGGGGAGTGGCGGTTGTAGCGGAAGCTCACGTGGCGCAGCTCCAGCCGCCCCGTGAGCCGGGGGGCAGGCCGCACCCGGGAGACGTCCTGCTCCGGCGCCGCGTCGAAGACATCCACCAGCCGCTCCAGGTTGGCTCCCACGGATTGGAGCTGCTGCACGGTGGCCACCAGCGAGGCCAGGGGCAGCAGGCAGGCGGCGGCCAGCGCGTGCAGGCCGAGCATCGTGCCCAGCGTCATCTGCCCCGCCATCACCATCCGCGCGCCCAGCCACAGCAGCGCGAGCGGGCCCAACGTGCGCAGCGTGAGCTGGGCCACTTCCAGCCCGGCCGCCAGGTGGCTGCGCCGCACGGAGACGTTGAGGTGCTGGGTGAAGACGTCCGTCCAGTGCTCCATCGCGCGCGCCTCACCTCCCGAGGCCTTCAGCGTGGCGATGCCGGTGATCGACTCGGTGAGGTAGCCCTGCGCCTCGCCCTGGGTGGCGAGGAACTGCTGCATCAGCGCGTGCCGCCGCGTGCTGGTGGTCACCACCAGGAGCACCTGCAGCAGGCCCAGCCCGGCCACCGCGGCGCCGAAGAGCGGCGCGCGCGCCAGCAGCAGGGCCAGGTACACCAGCACCAGCCCTCCATCGAGCACCACCGAGAGCGCGCGGCCCGCCATCGCCTCGCGGATGATCACGTTGCTGCCCAGGCGCGCCATCAGGTCGCCGATGGTGCGCTGCTGGAAGTAGCGCAGCGGCAGCGCCACCAGGTGCTCGAACAGGCCGAGCATCATCCGCTGATCCAACCGCGCGTAGAGGTACACCGTCAGCATCGAGCGCAGCCAGGCCGCCACGAGCTGCGTCAGCACCAGCACCCCGATGCCCAGACCGAACAGGGTGAGCAGATCGTCCGTCGGGCCCGGCAGCAGCCTGTCCACCACGAGCTTCGTGGCCAGCGGCAGCGCCAGCCCCAGCCCCTGCAGCACCAGGGACACCCCGAGCAGCTGCGCCAGCACCCCACCCAGCAGCTTCGTCCCCACCAACCTCGCCAGGTGGGCGGGCCACGTCGGGGGCGGCGCGCGCCGCTGCTCGAAACCGGGCCCGGGTTCGAAGGTGAGGACCACGCCGCTCAGGCTCCGCGCGAATGCCTCGGCCCCGAGGCGCCGCCGGCCCACCGCGGGATCCACGATGTCCACGTGGGAGGGGGACCAACGCTCCACCACCACGTAGTGGTTGGCGTTCCAGTAGACGATGGCCGGCAGGGGCACCTGGGCGAAGTGCTCCGGCTTGATGGCGAAGGCCTTGGTGCTCAACCCATGCTGCCTCGCCGCCTCGAGGATCCGCCGGGCCGTGGTTCCATCCCGCCCCGAATCGAAGAGCTCCCGGCACTCGTTGAGGGTGGTGTTGCGGCCGTGGTAGCCCAGCACCATGGCCAGACAGGCGGCGCTGCACTCGGTGGCGGTCATCTGCAGGATGACGGGCACCCGGCGCCGGAAGAGGCTCCTCCGGGTCCGCTGCTTCGGAGCGGGTGGGGCCGCGCGCCCGGCCGGAGTCTGATCACCGCCGCTCATCGGCCACCCCCTCTTCCTCCTGGAGCGCGAGCACTCCGTCCGCCAGGTATCCAACCGCCAGCGCACCCACGGCGAGCACCAGCCCGAGCACGCACCACAGCAGGGTGAAGCCCCGGGGCGAGACGAATCGCGGAAGCTCCAGTACGGCCCGCTCCCGCCGCGCGGGTTTCGCGCCAGGAGAAGGGAGCGACGGGGGCGATGGCGTCACGGGCACGAGCCAGTCCTCTCGCTGTGGCTCCGGGAGTGCTCCCGGAAGGCAAAAAAAAGGCGGGGCGTTGAAGCGCGCCCCGCCCGAAGCATCATCCGCCCGCGGCGACCACCTCAACAGGCCGCCAGCGTACGGAGGAGGGCATCTCGCCTACTCGGCGGCCTCCTCGGCGGCGACGCAGCTGCACCAGTCGCAGCTGGCGGCGGCGTTACCGCCCACGAGCACGTCGAGGGCCTCGTCGGTCAGCTCCATCATGCCGGCCGGATTCTCGGGGATCATCTCCCGCTCCGACTCGCTCAGCTCGTTGCGGAACTCCTCGTCCTTCCACGCACGGATCACGTTCTTCGACATGGGGGCTGCCTCCCTGTTGACGGTGTGGGCTTCAGCTCGGGGATGAGCTGTTCTTCACAACCAAGAAAACAGTACTTAATTGTTGTTTAGCTGTCAATTGCGAGTACGGCTGAAATCTCGTCCGGCATGTTTTACCGGTTAGAACCGGGAGACTGGAAAGGTCCGTCGGGGTTGCCCAGCCGCTCGAGCAGGGCCGCGGCGTGGGCGGGGCCGCCGAAAGCCGAGAGGGCCCGCTGGAGGCGTTGGGCCTGGGCGCGCGGAGCCGGATCCTCCAGCAGGGAGCGCAGGGCTTCCCGGAGCCGGAGGGGATCGGAGCCGGAGGAGGGAAGGGCGAGACTCCGGGCGGCACCCGTGCGGACGCAGGCCTCGGCCACGGCGGGGTACTCCAGGGCGAGCTGTGTCTCCTCGTGGAGGAGCAGCAGCGCGGGGCACCCGTGGGTGAGCGCGCCGAGCGCGGCGGTGGAGGTGGGCTGCGTCACCACCGCCCGCGCCCGCTCGAGAACGAAGGACTCGGGGACGTGGGAGCGCACCAGGAAGTGCTCGGGAGCGGTGCGTGCCGAGGCCCGTGGCGCGAGGGCGAGCACCCGGACGGGCTCGTCCCGAAGGGCCTCGACGAAGGCGGGCCAGGTGGACGGAGGCAGGGTGTCACCGCCGAGGCGGGCGAGGAGGACGGGAAGGTTGCTGGCGGCGGCCTCGTCCAGCCAGTCGCGCAGCGCCGCGTCGGGCTCCTCGCGGGGCAGTCCGAGGCAGTCTCCCACCAGGTGTACGCGCGCCGGCAGCGAGCCCACGTCTCCTTCCAGCTCGGGCACGGTGCGCAGCAGCAGCAACTCGCCGATGAGCGAGGTGTCCTGGGGAGCCCGGTCCTCGCGGGGCAGACCACACGTCTGGCGCGCGGCGGCGTAGTGGGGCAGGAGCCCCTCGTAGAGCCGCACGGCGTGCTCGGTGGCGGCGTCGCGCTGCCCGGGTGGCGGAGGCTCCGCGCGGGGGAAGAAGTAGGCCATCTGTCCCACCACGCCCAACGGGAGGTGCTGGCGCTCGGCGGCCAGGGGGACTCCGAAGGCCAGCTGCTGGCCCACCAGCACGTCCGCCGGGAAGCGCGCCAGCGCGGACTCGATGTGCCGCACCTGCCGCACCATCTCCATCGGGTTCGCGCAGGTGGCCGTCTCGAAGCTCGGGCCATCCCGCTCGCCGCGGGTCAGCCGCTCGAAGCCCTCACGCCGCAGGAGCGGGGCGAGGGGAGGGCCGGTGACGAAGGCCACCGAGTGCCCGCGCTCACGCAGCGCGCGGGCGATGGCGAGGGCCGCGTGGATGTCCCCCACCCGGTCCATGCAGCAGAAGAGGTAACGCAAGGGCGCCTCCGGGTGGGCTCACGAGGCGGCGACACGAGGCGGACGCTGGCGTTGGCGGCCGAGCTCCTCCAGCAGATCCGCGGCGCGAGCGGGCCCGTCCACCCGGGCCAGGGCCTCCTGGAGCCGCCGGGCGTTCCCGGCGAGCCCGGGCGTCGCGAGCAGCTCCTCCACGGCCGCGCGGATGGACTGGGGCGTGAGATCGCCGTCGGTGCGGCGCAGGAGGTTGAGGGCGGCACCGGCGCGCCGGCAGCGCTCGGCGGTGGAGTACTGCTCTCCTCCGGCGACGATGAGCAGGGCGGGCAACCCGTGGGTGAGGGCCCCGAGCACCACCGTCGTGGTCCCGCTGGCGATGATGCCGCGGGCCCGGCGCAGGATGGCGGACTGCGGCACGTGGCGGCGGACGAGGAAGTGGGGCGGGAACGTCTCCTCCTCGATGCCCGGCCTGCGGATGGCCGCCACCACCCGCACGGGCAGTTCCTTCAGGGCCTCCACCACCAGGGGCCAGAAGTCGCAGAACTCCAGGTCCCTCGCCGGCTGCACGTAGAAGAGGGGTTGGCCGGAGGCCACCGCGTCCTCCAACCACCGCTCCAGCTCGGGATCGGGCGGCGCCTCCGGCGGCTCCCAGAGGCAGTCTCCCACCATGCGCACGCGCTCTGGCAGGGCCTCCACGTTCCCCTCGAGCTCCGGCACCGTGCGCAGCAGCAGCAGCTCTCCGATGAGGGGCGTCTCGCGATAGGGCGGAGTGGAGGAGGGCAGGCCAACGGCGGCGCGTGCTTCGTTGTAGCGGGCCAGCAGTCCGTCATGCAGGGAGGCGGCGCGCCGATCGAGCGGCTCCGGTCCCGGAGGCCCGTCCCTGACGGGGAAGATGTACGAGGCCAGGCCCAGGCTCGCCACGGGCAGGCCCTGGCGCTCCGCGGCGAGGAGCGGCCCGAGCGCGAGTTGCTGGCCCACGAGCACGTCCGGGTGGAAGCGCCCGAGCGCGTACTCCACGTGCCGGGCCTGCCTCACCATCTCCGCCGGCTGGGCGAAGGTCTCGATCTGGAAGCTCTTCCCGTCCTGCTCGCCCCGGGGAATGCGCTCGAAGCCGGAGTCCCGCACGAAGCTCGCGAAGGTCTGGCCGGTGACGAAGGCCACCTCGTGTGAGCGCCGCCGCAGCTCGCGTGCGATGGCGAGGGCCGGGAAGAGGAAGCCGGGACTGTCAAGCGAGCAGAACAGGTAGCGCACGCGCGCCTCCAGGACCCCGCCAGTCTAATCCAAACCCGATGGGATGCGGATGGGGGCTCAGGGCAACTCGGCCACCGTGCCAGGCACGTAGTCCTCCCGGAAAAGGTCCCCTCGTACGAGGATGGTGGGCATCGCTTCAGTTCCTCCTGCCAGACGTGCTCGAGCCCATCCGCCTCGATTCCATGCGGCATGTACGCTAATCGGGCGGCACACCACCGCGTGCCGCCCACGGGCTTCGTCATGGGCACCCGAATGCTCGGCCCAGACGTCAGCGGATCTGGGCCAGCGCCGATTCGACGTACTTGATGCCCTTGGAGGTGATCGCCTTTCCCTTCTTCGTGTCCTGCGCGAAGCCGGTGTGCAGGCGCAGCGCCTTGGCCGCGTTCGGGGCGGCGTACGTCACGCCGAGCTCACCCCAGAAGCGCGAGGTCGTCCCCGATGTCACCTCCACGTCCAGGGCTCGCGCGAGGTAGAGCGGAATGAGCGAGCGCAGGAGCTGATCCTTCTGTTTCCCGGCCTCCACCAGCTCCTCCTGCTTGGGGTGTGCCCGGAGCGCGTCCACCAGCGCCCCCACGGCATCCCCCGGCTCCTCGGCCGGAGTCCGCGCCGGGCTGGCCGCCTTCTCCACCGGGGCCTTCTTGCGGCTCCCAGAGGCCGCCTTCCGCGTGGCGGTGGGCTCGGCCTTCTTCTTCGGCGTGGCGGCCTTCTTCGCGCGCGCGGCCTTCCGAGCCCCGGTCCTGGGTGCCTCGCGCCGGATCTCCGCTGGCCGTACCTCCATACGACCCGTGGCGGGCTGGGGATGGATCGAGATCGACACGGCTGGCTCGGGGGGCTCGTGCACATATCCGTTCGGCACGGACGGGGGAGCGTCATACAGCGAGCGACGGGGCGTTTCGGGCGGCTTGCCCAGGACGTAGCCCCGCAGCGTATCGAATACCGATTCAAACCACCGAAGACCGTTGAGCACCTGGCGAGCCCTCCTTGAGGCGCCGCAGGCTACTACAGCTCCCGTCCTTTGGATCATCCGTGAGGCGGACCGTCACGGCCACCCCATTGCAATCCCTGGCGTTGCCCTCGAGCCCGCCAACACCGTGGACATTCCCAGGGCGGGCCGCCGTGGCCGCCAGGTGGATGAAGCTCGTCACCGTCATGGAGTGTTGTAGCCACACCATGCGAGGCGTCGCTTCCGATGCGGCCGTGAGTCCGGTCTCCACGGGGATGGCGGTGCCATGCGCCTCTCGCAGGAGCAGGGCGGCGCTGAGGGAGTTGAGCACCACCGCCAGGACGCTGGTGCTCGGTCCAGGTGAAACTTCCCGAAGTACGTTCCGCCCATGGCCAGGGCGAGCCCGAGCTCGTACAGGGTGTTCCTGGCCGGAGACATGCTTGCGCGCATGGATGGATACTCCCCTGAGCACCCCGAGCGGAACCGGGGGCCCCTCTGGGGGAGGGCGCTCGTGAGAGATGCTCAGTCGAGGAAGCGTCTGCACCAGCGCCGAGCCTCGTTCTCGGTGAGGCGAAGTGACGTGTACCGGGGTGGCGCAGCGGACACCGTGGTTCGTGAGAGGAAAAGCGGCTCGAGCCAGGGCTCCAGCACCTGGGCGAGCTCGCGGTACGCGGGAAGGGTCTTCTCGGTGGTCAGGTCTCCCGCCTCCGGTCCTTCTCCAAGAGAGACAATGACGCGCTCATTGACGAGTTCCTCCAGCATCGTCTCGGCTGAGCGCAGCCGAGAACGGAGGGCCATGGCGCCGCCGAGCCGAGCGAGGAGGGGCGGGCCGAAGAAGTTGAGCCAGCGTGCCCCAGAGGCGAAGGGGAGCTTGGACGCCATGTCGAGAGCCAACTCGCGCACCCGCGCAGGCCCGTGCTCTTCGAGATATTCGGTGGGAAGTATCGCGGTCAGCAGGCTCACCGAATGTTCGGGGGGATTGCTCCAGGGAATGCGAGCCCGGTACTCGAGTTGGTAGCCATTGGGGTTGTCGATGCCCCCGGTGAAGAGGAGCCCTCGTTCAAAGCCTCGCTTCTCGATTTCCCTCCGCTCAGAAGAATCGTAGTCCTCGGGGAAGGATCACCGCTTCGTGGCCTGTAGAAGGCGGCTCACCCAGGTCCACCGCTCCTCCGTCAGGCGGGAGCCTTCGTCATGTGAGAAGTGAACGGAGTTGATGGTCCTGGGCCCCTGGCCAACCGCAATTATATAACTGTCGATGGCGTGGCTGACCCCACGGGAGAGGTCAGGATGATCGTGTGGCATGTGGAAAGCGACACGGACCACCTCTCGTGCGAGCAATTCTCGTCGCGGGCGAGGCGGCTCTCCGTCGTAGAGCTTCCAATGGCCCGGGGGAATGCCGCGAAGGCGAAGGCGGGGGTAGTGGCCAGTCATCATTCAATGCCAAACTGCCAGAGTCCGCCGGGGGTGATGAGCGCTACAGGGCATCTCCTGGTGAGCTGCTGGTAACCCCCCAGTTGGGTCTCAGTGCCAGGAGATTTTGGTGTTGGACGGGAGGCACGGGCCTCAGAGTGCCACACCCACCTCGAGCAGGGTGAGCCCGTAGAACAGTCCCAGTCCGGGCCTGTCCGTGCCCACCCCCACGCCCACTTCCAACACGGACACCTGCGTGCGCCCCAGGTCGAAGCGCGCGGGGGCCAGCGTCAGTCCGAGCCCCAGGGATGGCCCCTGCACGGGCCGCACATGCTCGGGCGTGAGGAAGTCGATCCTGTCTCCGAACAGGCCGGTGAGATTCACCAACGCGGCGGGAGACCACCACCCCTGGCGCTGCATGCCCGCACCCACTCGCACCGCGAGCACCGAGCCCAGGCCCGTGAGGCCGCTCGCGTCCACCTGGAGCAGCCATCGGCCATCCACCGTGTCACGCAGGCCGAATCCGCCTCCCACGCCGCCCTGGGTGCGCTTCGAAGAGAGGTACACCGTCGCCCCCGAGTGGGCGTACAGCGAGAGTTGGTGCCTCGGGGGTACTGTCTCCCCGTTCGGCGCGGTGGCCAGCGTGGAGAGCAGGAGGAGTGTCGTCGGAGTCATGGCTGGGGACCCTCCGCCCAGAAGGCGAGCCCGGCGGCGGACAGCCGGGTGACTCCCGCGAGGAAGTCCGGGTCGAGCGTGGAGGGCACGTCCTTCTCCGTGTGGTAGTGGGGATTGCGGAAGTTGGCGGTGTCGGTGAGGAACAGCGCGCTCTGCCCGGCCAGCCAGAAGGGGCCATGGTCGCTGCGCATGAGGTTGCCCGCGAAGGCGCCGGAGCCGTCGATCGGCATCATCGCGCCTCGCACGGGGACGAAGCCCAGCCGGTTGCCCAGGATGTGGAGCTCCTCCAGGCGCGGGCGGGACTGCTCGTTGGCGATGGCGGCGATGAAGTCCCCCGTGGTGGGAATGGGGAAGCCGGGCAGCTGCTGCTGGGTGCCAGGGCGCGCATCCCGGTAACCGATACAGTCGAAGACGATGGAGGCGATGATCGTCTCCCCCGGGAGCGAGTGCACGTAACGCGTGCTGCCCACCACGCCGAGCTCCTCCAGGTCGAAGCCCACGAAGCGCACCGTGCGCGCGAAGCGCTTGCCCGCGGCCAGTCGCGCCATCTCCAGCATGGCGGCCACGCCAGAGCTGTTGTCGTCCGCTCCCGAGAAGTAGGCGTCGTAGTGGGCGCCAATCACCACCACCTCACCGGGGCGCTCGGTGCCGCGCAGCTCGGCGATGAGGTTGCTGGTGGGGAAGTGCGGATCCTCCGTGTCCTGCGTGGTGACGGTGTACCCGAGCGCCTCGAAGCGCTCGCGCACGAACTGGCGAGCCTTCTCGCGGGTGAGGTGGCACACCGGGGAGTGCTCCGTGTTGATCTTCTCGAGATCCAGGACGGAGCAGTCGATCGGGGTGTCCTCGAGATGGGCCTTCTCGAGTGCCTTCACGTCCGACATCAGGCGGTCCTTCTCCACGTCGGCGGCGAAGGTCCCCACGCGGGTGACGGCGGCGTCGTCGACGGGGGACCGCGAGGTGCAGGAGCTCACGGCGAGGAAGAGGAGGGCGGCGAACAGGGCTCTCACAGCATCACCCCCAGACGGACGAGGCCGAACTGCAGACGCAGCATGGAGCCGGGCATGGGCGAGAGGAGGGTGCCCCAGTGAAGCTCCAGGGCACTCACAGTGAAATGGTTGAAGGCGAAGCGCAGGGGCGCCGCGTGGATGGCGATGTAGGCGGGCCCGAACCGCTCGGCCCGGGTCTTGGGATAGTCGTCGGGGAGGCCGCTGCGGGGTTGGGTCACGACGGTCAATCCCGAGAGGCCCAACTCCGGGCCCACCAGCGGCCTCCAGACGCCCTGCCCGGCGGAGAGCTGGGCACGCACGTAGAGTTCGAGCGGGAGCTTGCTGGTGTCTGTGATCCCCCAGCGCACACCGCCCCCGAGGCGCCATGCGTCAAACTCATACGCATAGGCCGCCTCGAGGCCCGGGCGGGAAGGTAGTGCGAGGGAGAGACCACTCGCGGAGAACAGGGTTCCCCCGAGGGACAGCTCCTGTCCGGAGGCCGCGGCCAGCCCTGGAAGGAGCACTGCGGCGAGCATCAACCAATGGCGCATAGGTGCGCGACTCTATCTCACGCTTTGTCTGGGGATGTGCACCTCTTCTCGCCCTTCTCTGCCAGTGAAGGGGGAGGTCATGGTTTTGAATCAGGAGTGTTGGAATTCAGAGGGCATCATGTTTAATGTAACGGCCGACACAGGGGGCAGATGGGTATGTCGAACTGCCCGGCCCCGGTGGTCGTGTGGTTCCACGCATGGCCATGTGCGCCCTCTGAGCTCCGCTCGTGAGGTCGAATGCCATTGCTGTCGCGAGATGATTCCGCACGCGCTGTCTGTCTTCCCAAGGATGTCACTTTCGTGGACGTGCTCCGCGAGAGGGTCCTTCGTCAGCCCGAGGCGCGCGTCTTTACCTTCCTCGACGAAGATGGCGAGTCTTCTCTCACATACCAAGAATTGGATGAGAGTGCGCGCGCCGTCGCGGCCACCCTGCGACGGCACCTCGCTCCGGGCGAGCGGGTGCTCCTGCTCTATCCGCCAGGTCGTGAGTACGTGCTGGGATTCCTCGGGTGTCTCTACGCGGGGGTCGTCGCCGTTCCCGCGTATCCGCCTGATCCGATGCGTCTGGGTCGCACCCTGCCCAGGCTCCAGGCCCTGGTGGCGGACTGCCGCGCCACCGCCGCGCTCACCACCTCCGCGTTGCTGGACATGGTCGGGTTCCTCACCGAGGACGCTCCGGATCTCCGCGCGCTGCGCTGGCTGGCCACGGACTCGCTCGAGCCCGGTGCCGCCGGGCAATGGTCCGCCCCTCACGTCTCCGTAGAGGACCTGGCCTTCCTTCAATACACCTCGGGCTCCACTGGCACGCCCAAGGGCGTGATGCTCAGTCACGGCAACCTGCTGCACAACTCGGGGCTCATCTCGCTCGGGTTCGATGCGTCGCCCCGGCCGGTGGGCGTCATCTGGCTGCCGCCGTACCACGACATGGGGCTCATCGGCGGCATCCTCCAGCCCCTCTACCGCGACATCC
This sequence comes from Archangium violaceum, assembly GCF_016859125.1. Lineage (NCBI taxonomy): Bacteria > Pseudomonadati > Myxococcota > Myxococcia > Myxococcales > Archangiaceae > Archangium > Archangium violaceum. Next base: position 9,133,491 of record NZ_CP069338.1, read on the forward strand.
CCACCGTCCTGATGTCGCCGCTCTTCTTCCTCCAGCAGCCCCTGCGCTGGTTGGAGGCGATCTCCCGGCATGGCGGCACCGTCAGCGGGGGCCCCAACTTCGCCTATGAGCTGTGCGTCCGGAAGACGACCCCCGAGCAGCGGGCCGCGTTGGACCTGCGCAGCTGGGAGGTCGCCTTCTGCGGCGCCGAGCCCATCCGGCAGGAGACGCTGGACCGGTTCGCCGAGGCGTTCGCTCCCGCCGGCTTCCGGCGCGAGGCCTTCTATCCCTGCTACGGGCTCGCCGAGGGCACGCTGATCGTCAGCGGTGGACGCCGGGCCGAGCCACCCGTGGTGCGCCGCTTCGCTCGGGAGGGGCTGCCGCGAGGCGAGGCGCGGGCTCCCGATGGGGAGCAGGAGGGCGTGCCGATGATCGGCTGCGGCCAATCCCTGGGTGACCAGGAGGTGCGCATCGTCGATCCCGAGACGCTCGAGCCGAGCCCTCCCGGCCGCATCGGGGAGATCTGGGTCCGCGGCCCCAGCGTGGCTCGGGGTTACTGGGAGCGGCCCGAGGAGACCGAGCGCATCTTCCACGCCCGCCTGGCCAGCTCCGGGGAAGGGCCCTTCCTGCGCACCGGAGATCTCGGCGTGCTCGACGGGGGCGAGCTGTTCGTCATGGGCCGCCGGAAGGATCTCCTCATCATCCGGGGGCGCAATCACTACCCGCAGGACATCGAGCTCTCGGTGGAGCGGTGTGATCCGGGGATGCGGCCCGGTTGCGGCGCGGCGTTCTCCGTGGACGTGGAGGGCGAGGAGCGTCTGGTCGTGGTCCAGGAGTTCGCCGACCGCTCCGGCGGGGAGCCCGGAGAGCGCGCTCGCGAGGCCATCGCTCGCATCCGCCAGGCGGTGGCCGAGCAGCACGAGCTCGGCGTGCATGCCGTGATGCTGCTCGCTCCCGGGAGCATCCCGAAGACCTCGAGCGGGAAGATCCAGCGCCATGCCTGCCGCGCCGCGTTCCTCGAGGGCTCCTTGGAAGGGGTGCTGGCGGAGACCTCCAACCCGGTCGTGGCCGAGGAGACCGCTCCTCCCGCCGCTGGGGCCGGTCCGGAGGCGCTGCTTCCATGGCTCTCCGTGCGGCTGTCTCGGGCGCTCGGGATTCCGTCCGGCGAGCTGGATCCGGAGGCGCCCCTTACCCGGTACGGGCTCGATTCGCTACGCTCGATGGAAGTGCAGAGCGGGCTCGAGACGGCGTTGGGCGTGAGGCTGCCGATCACCTGTCTGCTGCAAGGTCCTTCCCTTCGCGAGCTGGCCGCGCTCCTCGTGGAGCGTCCCACGCGCGAAGTCGTGACGCCTCCCGCCCCCGTGGTGCCAGCGGGCCCACAGCCGCTCTCGGATGGTCAGCGGGCGTTGTGGTTCCTGCAGCGCATGGCTCCGGAGAGCACCGCGTACCACGTGGTGCGCGCGGTGCGGATCCACTCGCGCCTCGATGTCGCCGCGCTCGAGCGGGCCTTCCATGCGCTCGTGGTGCGGCATCCGTCGCTGCGCGCGGTGTTCCCCGAGGAGCAGGGCGCTCCCGTCCAGCGGTTCGTGGAGCCCTCGGGTCCCGTGCTCCGGGTGGAGGACGCCTCCGGCTGGAGCGAGGCCGAGCTGGGTGCGCGGCTCGACGCCGAGGCCCACCAGCCCTTCGAGCTGGCCCGGGGTCCGCTGATGCGTGTCCTGCTCCTCTCCCGGGGGCCTGAGGCGCACGTGTTGCTGCTCGCGCTGCACCACCTTGTCACCGACTTCTGGTCCCTGGCGGTAATGGTGGAGGAGCTGGGTTCGCTCTACACCGCGGAGACGGGAGGTGCCCCCGCGGTCCTGCCGGCTCTTGCCCTGAGCCCCACCGAGGCCGATCGGGCCCTCGCGGCCCGGCTCTCCGGCCCCAGCGGAGAGGCGCTGTGGAACTTCTGGCGGACCCAGCTCGCCGGTGAGCTGCCCGCGTTGGCGCTTCCCACGGATCACCCCCGGCCCCGGCTCCAGTCCTTCCGGGGTTCCTCGCTCGCGTTCCAGGTGGGGCCGGAGACCACCGCGCGGGTGAAGGCGCTCGCGCGCGAGCATGGCGCCACGCCCTACATGGTGCTGCTGGCGGCCTTCTTCGCCTTCCTGCGCCGCTACACCGGCCAGGAAGAGCTCGTCGTGGGCTCGCCCACCGCGGGACGCGCCCGGCCCGAGCTGGCCCGGCTCGTGGGCTACTTCGTCAATCCGGTAGCGCTGCGCGCCAGTCTGTCCTCGGGGCTCACGTTCCAGGAGTTGATCTCCCAGGTCCGTGGCACCGTGTTGAAGGCGCTCGAGCACCAGGAGTTGCCGTTCGCCCGGCTCGTCGAGCAGCTCCAGCCCTCGCGAGAGCCGGGGCGCTCGCCCATCTTCCAGGCGATGTTCGTCCTCCAGCGCGGGCACCTGCCAGGGGTGGGCGAGGCCCTCGCTGCCTTCGCGTTGGGTGAGTCCGGCGCGCGCATGCGCCTGGGCGGGTTGGAGCTGGAGTCCCTGCCGCTCGCGCAACGGGGCTCGGCGTTCGATCTCACCCTGATGGTGGCCGAGTCCGGGGAGGGGCTGAGCGCCTCGCTGGAGTACTGCACGGACCTCTTCGAGGCCTCCACGGCCGCGCGCATGGCGCGGCACTTCGGGTCGCTGTTGGAGGGGTTGGTGGCGGCGCCGGAGCGGCGGCTGGAGGAAGTGGAGCTGCTGGGTGGAGAGGAGCGCACCACGGTGCTCGGCTCCTGGAGCGAGGGGCCGCGGGAGGCCGAGGAGGAGGGGAACCTGGCCCGGCTGCTGGCGCGGCAGGTGGAAGTCCGGCCCGAGGCGGAGGCGGTGGTGTGTGGCGCCGAGCGGCTGAGCTACCGGCAGCTGGAGGCTCGGGCCCGAGGGCTCGCGCACCGGCTGCGGCGCGAGGGCGTGGGCCCCGAGGTGCGCGTGGGCGTGCTCCTGGAGCGGGGTGTGGACGCGGTGGTGGCCTTCTGGGGCGTGCAGCTCGCGGGCGGAGTGTACGTGCCGCTGGAGGCGGTGCAGCCTCGGGAGCGGCTGGAGTGGATGGTGGAGGACTCGCGCCCCCGGGCGGTGGTGACGCGCGCCGGTCTGGGCGAGCGGTGCCGCGTTCCGGAGAGCGTCCGTGTCATCCGCCTGGAGGAGGTGGGGGAGGACGCGAGCCCACTCGAGGGTGGAGTCCAGGCCGACAACATTTCGTACGTCATCTACACGTCGGGCAGCACCGGCAGGCCCAAGGGGGTCGAGGTGACGCACCGGGGCGCTCGCAACCTGGCCGTGGCCCAGCAGCGGGGCTTTGGCGTGGCGCAGGGAGACCGGGTGTTGCAGTTCGCGCCGCTCGGCTTCGATGCCTCGGTGTCGGAGTACCTGATGACGGTCTCCGGGGGCGGCACGCTCGTCGTCCCTCCCGCTGGTGAGGTGCTGGTGGGCGAGGCACTCAAGCGCACGCTGGAGGAGGGCAGGGTGGCGGTGGCGACCCTGCCGCCCTCGGTGCTGGCGCTGCTGCCCGAGGGTGCTCTGGCCGGCCTCCGGGTGGTGATCTCCGCGGGCGAGGCCTGTTCGCCGGAGCTGGTGGCGCGGTGGGCACCCGGGCGGCGCTTCTTCAACGCCTACGGGCCCACGGAGGTGACGGTGTGCGCCACCTGGGCGGAGTGCGTGGCGGGCGAGGGCGTTCCTCCCATCGGAAGGCCCATGCGCAACGCCCAGGTGTACGTGCTGGATGGGGCCCTGCGTCCCGTGCCCCCGGGCGTGGCCGGAGAGCTGTTCGTGGGAGGGATTGGACTGGCTCGGGGCTACCTGGGCAGGCCGGAGCTGACGGCGGAGCGTTTCGTTCCCCATCCCTTCTCCCGTGAGCCCGGTGCGCGCCTGTACCGCACCGGCGATCTGGTGCGCTGGCGTACCGATGGCGCGCTGGAGTTCCTCGGTCGCGCCGACGCCCAGGTGAAGCTGCGCGGCATGCGCGTGGAGCCCGGAGAGGTGGAGGCCTCGCTGCATGAGGTGCTCGGTGCCCGGCAGGCGCTCGTTCGTCCCTGGAAGGGGCCGGGTGGAGAGACGCGGCTGGTGGCGTACCTGGTTCCAGGAGAGTCCACGCCGCGAGAGGCCCGCGACGCCCGATCGCTCCTTCGCCAGCGTCTGCCGGAGCACATGGTGCCCGCCGCCTTCGTCCTCCTGGAGTCCCTGCCTCTCACTCCCAACGGCAAGGTGGACCTCCGGGCCCTCCCGCCTCCCCGTCCGCCCGAGCGCGATGCCTCCTTCGTTCCGCCGCGCACGCCGCTCGAGGTGTCCATCGCCCGCGTCTGGGCCCAGGCGCTCGGCCATGAGGCGGTGGGGCTGCACGAGCACTTCTTCGATGACCTCGGCGGCAGCTCGCTCACCGTGGTTCGCGCCTGCGCCCTGCTTCGCGAGGAGTTGAAGCAGGACGTGCCCATCACCCACTTCTTCGAACACCCCACCGTCCACGCGCTCGCGAAGCGTCTGGACCCGACTCCCGCCCCACAGGCTGGGAACACCCCACACCAGGATCGCGCCGAGGCCCGTCGTCAGGCCCTCCAGCGCCGCAACCCGAGAGGAACCCGAGGCCATGGCTGAGCAGGAGATGATGGAGGGTACGGGGAACGACATCGCGATCATCGGCATGGCCGGGCGCTTCCCCGGGGCCGGTGACGTACGGGCCTTCTGGAAGAACCTGCGCGAGGGCGTCGAGTCCATCTCCCGCTTCCGCGAGGACGAGCTGGAGACGTCGCCGCTCGTCCCGGCGGCGCTGCGCGGACACCCGGACTTCGTGCGCGCGGGCGGCGTGCTCGAGGGCGCGGATCTCTTCGATCCCGAGTTCTTCGACATCGCCCCGCGCGAGGCGCTGTGGATGGATCCCCAACAGCGCGTGTTCCTCGAGTGCGCGTGGGCCGCGCTCGAGGACGCCGCGTATGATCCCGATCGCTTCCCGGGGAAGATCTCCCTCTACGCGGGCGTGGGTCAGTCCAGCCACGTGCTCTCCCTGCTGGGGCACGTGAAGAAGGAGCCGGCGGCCCTCTTCGAGGCGCTCGGCACCACCACCGCGGAGAACGCCGCCACCAAGGTGTCCTTCAAGCTGAAGCTGCGCGGCGAGAGCCTGGCCATCTACACCGCGTGCTCCACGGGCCTCGTCTCCGTCCACATGGCCTGCCAGAGCCTGCTGCTCCGTCAGTCCGACATCGCCCTGGCCGGAGCCGTGCGCATCTCGCTCCCGCAGCGCACCGGCTACCTCTTCCAGGAGGGGATGATCTTCTCCCCCGACGGGCACTGCCGCGCCTTCGACGCGCGCGCCCGGGGCACGGTGAGTGGCAATGGCGTGGGCGTGGTCGTCCTCAAGCCGCTCGCGGACGCGCTGCGGGATGGGGATCATGTCTATGCCGTCATCAAGGGCTCGGCCATCAACAACGATGGCAACCTCAAGGTCGGCTACACCGCCCCCAGCGTCGAGGGGCAATCCGAGGTCATCTCCGAGGCCCTGGCCTATGCCGGCGTCGAGGCAGGGGACATCGGCTACGTGGAGGCGCACGGCACCGGTACGCCGCTCGGGGATCCGATCGAGATCGCCGCGCTCACCCGCGCCTTCCGGCGTGGCACGGAGGCCCGGCGCTTCTGTGGCATCGGCTCGGTGAAGACGAACATCGGGCACCTGGACACCGCCGCGGGCATCGCCGGCCTGCTCAAGGCCACGCTCTCGCTGTACCACGAGGAGCTCCCTCCGAGCCTCCACTTCGAGCGCCCCAATCCCTCCATCGACTTCGAGAACAGCCCCTTCTCCGTCGTCACGGAGCGCCGCGAGTGGAAGCGGGGTGAGGCTCCACGGCTCGCGGGCGTCAGCTCCTTCGGCATCGGCGGCACCAACGCGCATGCCATCCTCGGCGAGGCCCCGCTCGTGGAAGGGCAGCCGAGCGCCCGGCCCCATCAGCTCGTCACGCTCTCCGCTCGCACTCCCACCGCGCTGGAGGCGATGACGCACGAGCTCGCCGCGTTCCTCGAGGCCCGGCCGGACGTGGACCTGGCGGACCTGGCCTTCACCCGCGCCGTGGGTCGCAAGGCCTTCGAGCACCGGCGCACCCTCGTCGCGGAGAACGTGGCCGGATTGCTCGCCCGGTTGAAGACGCCTCCCGCGAGCCGGAGCCTCGCCAACCTGGAGGCCGCCCGCGAGCAGCGCGTGGCCTTCCTGTTCCCTGGACAGGGCTCGCAGTCGGTGGGCATGGCGCGCGAGCTGTACGTCTCCGAGCCCGTCTTCCGTGAGCACGCCGAGGCGTGTCTCTCCCTCCTCTCCCCCCGCATGGGGAAGGACCCGCGCCCGGTGCTATTCCCGGCGCCCGGCCAGGAGGACGCGGCCCGCGAGGCGATGGCGGATCCTCGCAATGCCCTGCCCGCGCTGTTCACCGTGGAGTACGCGCTGGCCCGCCTCTGGATGGACTGGGGCATCGAGCCCCACGCGATGCTCGGGCACAGCCTGGGTGAGTATGTCGTCGCGTGCCTCGCGGGCGTGATGTCCCTGGAGGACGCGCTGACGCTCGTGGTGGCGCGGGGCCGGTTGATGGCCGACATGCCCCTGGGGGCCATGACCGCCGTGGGTTCTTCCGAGGAGGAGTTGCGCCCGCTGCTGACCGGTGGGCTCTCCCTGGCCGCCGTCAACGGTGCCTCCCGGTGCGTCGTCTCCGGCCCCGTTCCCGAGGTGGAGCGGCTCGAGCAGGAGCTCTCGCGCCGCAACGTGGGCGTGCTGCGGCTGCCCGTGCGTCATGCCTTCCACTCGGCCGACGTGGAGCCGGTGATGCCGGAGCTCCAGCGGGTCGTCGCGGGCCTGCGCCTCTCCGCGCCCCAGCGGCCCTACGTCTCCAGTCTCACCGGAACGTGGATCCGCCCCGAGGAGGCGACCGATCCCTCCTACTGGGTCCGGCAGATGCGCCAGCCGGTCCGCTTCTCCGAGGCATTGGACACCCTGCTGCGCGACGGGTGCGTCCTTCACCTGGAGGTGGGTCCGGATCAGGCACTCACCGCGCTCGCCCGTTTGAAGCTGCGCGGCGAGGCAGGGGCCATGGCCGTGCCGTCGCTTCCTCGCTCGGGTGTGTCCACGTCCCAGCATGGCACGCTGCTCGAGGCGGTCGGCACGCTGTGGAAGGCGGGGCTGGAGATCCGCTGGGAGCGGTTCTACGCGCACGAGCGGCGCCTCCGCATTTCCCTGCCCACCCATCCCTTCGAGCGCCGCCGTTTCTCGCTCGAGCCCAGGTGGGTGGATGCTCCCGAGCTTCCGTCGCCCGAGCCTTCCGCTCGTCCCGCTCCGAGCCCTGTTCCGAGCGCGGTGGTTCCGAGCCCCGTGGCGGTCGAGGGAGCCGCCGGTCCGAGCACCGACATCGAGCGTCAGGTGATGGAGATCTGGCGCGAGCGGCTCGGCATCGCGGACTTCGGCATCCACGACAACTTCCTGGAGCTGGGCGGAAACTCGCTGATGGCGGCGCAGGTGCTCACGCGCCTGCGCGAGACGTTCCCGGTGCAGCTCCCGTTGAGTGATCTCTTCGAGGCGCCCACGGTCGCGGGAGTCGCCGCGCGCATCGAGGCCCGTCTGAAGGATCTCCAGCCTGGCTCGGGACGCGTCCCGGTGCCGCCCATCGTGTCCATCCCGCGCGAGGGCGTCCTTCCGCTCTCCTTCGTGCAGGAGCGGGTGTGCGCGCTGGAGCGCTTCACTCCTGGCACTCCGACGCTCAACATGCCCGTGGCCCTGCGGCTGACGGGCTCGCTCGACGTGGCCGTGCTGGAGCGGAGCCTGGGCGAGGTCATCCGCCGGCACGAGACCCTTCGCACCACCTATGCCACCGTGGACGGCAGAGCCGTGCTCCGCATCGATCCCAGTCTGGCGCTGCCGCTCCTGGTCACCGCGCTGGAGGGCTCCCGCGAGGCCCGTGAGGCGGAGGCCATGCGGCTCGCTCGTGAAGAGGCGGCACGGCCCTTCTCCCTGGAGCGCGGCCCCGTCATCCGCGCGAGCCTCATCCGCATCGACACGGACGTCCACCTGCTGTTCGCCACCGTGCACCACGTCGTCTCGGACACCTTGTCCATGGTGGTGCTCGTCCGTGAGCTGGCGGCGATCTACGAGGCGTTCCGTCTGGGCAAGCCCTCGCCGCTCCCGGCCCTGACCACGCAATACCTGGACTACGCGGCGTGGCAGCGGCGCGCGCTGGAGGCGGGTGCCTTCGCGGATCAGCAGGCGTACTGGCGCGAGCGGATGGCCGACCCGCCCGGTCCCCTGGCTCTCCCCACGGATCGTCCTCGAGAGGCCGTCCGTCAGCTGCTCGGGATTCGCCGGCCCTTCGGCTTCTCCCGCCGGATCTCCGATGCCGTCCATGCGCTCGGCCAGCGCGAGGGCTTCACCGACTTCATGATCCTCCTGACCGCCTTCAAGGCGCTGCTGGCCCGCTACGCCGGCCAGGAGGATGTCGTGGTGGGCACGCCCATCGGCAATCGCACCCGGGGTGAGCTGGAGCCGCTGATCGGCTACGTGGCCCACGCCGTCCCGCTGCGCACGGACCTCTCCGGCGATCCCACCTTCCTCGAGCTGCTCTCCCGCGTGCGCGACACCACGCTCGGTGCCTACGCGAACCCGGACATCCCCTACGAGCACCTCGTGCGCGAGCTGGAGCCCGGCAAGGACCCGGAGCGCGCCCGGTTGTTCGATGCGCTCTTCGTCCTCCACGCCGGCTTCGCGTCGACGATGGAGCTGCCGGGACTCCACCTGGAGCTCGTGGACGTGCCGGAGATTCCCGCGCAGTTCGGCGCCACGCTCTCCCACCTCTCCATCTACATGGGAGAGAGCGAGCATGGCTTCTCCGGCACCCTGGAGTACGCCTCCGAGCTGTTCGATCCGCCCACCATCGACCGGTTGCTCGGCCACCTCGAGGCGCTTCTCGAGTCCGCCGTCACCCAGCCCGATCAGCGCCTCTCCGCGCTCTCCCTGCTGACCGAGGCCGAGCGGCGCCAGCTCGCCGCTCCGGTGCCGGCGCTGAACGCCGAGGCCGCTTTCGTGGTGGCCCTGTTGGAGGCCCAGGCCTCTCGGACGCCCGAGGGACTCGCCGTCTCCGCCGGGGAGCGTGGTCTCTCCTGGCGGGAGCTGCGCGAGCATGCCCTGCGCCTCGCCGGCCTGCTGGTCCAGAAGGGCGTGGGTCCGGAGCAGCTCGTGGCCGTGTGCCTGGATCCGTCTCCCGAGCGCCTCGTGGCCCTCTGGGCCGTGTTGGAGGCCGGAGCGGCCTGGGTCCTCCTGCCACCGGCACGGCTCCGGGAGTTGACGTCGCTCGCCCCCGCGGGCACTCCACCGCCGCTGCTGCTCACGCACTCACGGCTGCAGACGAGCCTGGTGCTCGACGCCTCGCGGGTGCTGCGCGTGGATGCGCTGACTGGCAGTGAGTCCGCGCTCTCCGTGCCACACCGCGCGTCCACGCCGGATGCCGAGGCCATGGTCTGCCTCGAGCCGATGGCTGGCTCCGCGGGTGCTCCGCTCCACGCCATCCACACGCACCGCACCGTGGCCCACCTGTTCCGCGCGCTCGACGAGGGCCACGAGGTGGCTCCGGGTGGCGCGTGGCTCTGGGCCGAGGAGCCCGGAGCGCAGGGGAGTGGGCTGGAGGTGCTGTGGGCCCTGAGCCGGGGTCTGCGTGTCGTCCTCGCTCCCGAGTCCACGCGTGCGCGGTTCGTGTCGGTGGGGAAGGGCGCCACGGCTCGCCGTCCCCTGGCCTTCAGCCTCTCGTACTTCGCCAATGACGAGGACGGGCTGGGCAAGCGCAAGTACCAGCTGCTCCTGGATGGAGCCCGCTTCGCCGACACGCATGGCTTCTCGGCGATCTGGACGCCCGAGCGCCACTTTCACTCCTTCGGTGGTCTCTACCCGAGCCCCGCCATCACCGGCGCGGGCATCGCCACCCTCACCGAGAACATCGGCATTCGCGCCGGCAGTGTGGTCATCCCCCTGCACGATCCCCTCCAGGTCGCGGAGGAGTGGTCGATGATCGACAACCTCTCCGGTGGACGGGTGGGGGTATCATTCGCCTCGGGGTGGCACGCGAATGACTTCGTCTTCGCTCCCGACCACTACGCGCGCCGCAAGGAGATCATGCTCCGCGGCATCGAGGCCGTACGGCACCTGTGGCGCGGCGGGACGGTGCTCCGCCGCAATGGCGAGGGCAAGGAGGTGGAGATCTCCATCCGCCCGCGTCCGGTCCAGGCGGAGCTGCCCTTCTGGCTGACGGCCGCGGGCAATCCGGACACCTTCCGGCTCTCGGGCGAGCTGGGAGCCAACGTACTCACCAACCTGATGGGCCAGGAGCTGGACTCGCTGGCCGAGAAGGTGGCGCTCTACCGCGAGACGTGGCGGCAGCATGGTCATGGCCCCGGCCGTGGCCACGTGAGCCTGATGATGCACGCGTTCCTCGGCACGGATGCCGAGGAGGTGCGTCGCACCGTACGCGAGCCGCTGCTTCGCTACTTCCGCAGCTCGGTGGACATCTTCAGCGGTTTCGCCGCCAGCCAGGGACTCAAGGTGGATGCGCGCACCCTGACGCCCCAGGACATGGACGCGCTGCTGGAGCACGGCTTCGAGCGCTACCTGGAGGCCGGAGGGCTCTTCGGAACGCCCGAGTCCTGCGAGGCCATCATCGAGCGCGTGCGGCGGCTGGACGTCGACGAGGTGGCCTGCCTGGTGGACTTCGGCACGGGCACGGAGACGACGCTGGCCAGCCTCCAGCATCTGGACACCCTGCGGCGGCGCACACAGCCGGAGGAGACCGGGCCCGCGCCCACCGTGCTGCACGAGAGCGGCTCGGAGGCGGAGGCCCTGCTCGCGCTCGTCCGCGAGGCGGGCGTCACGTATCTGCACTGCACGCCGGCCCTGGCTCGCGCGCTCTCGTCGCTGCCCGGAGTGGCCGAGTCCCTTCGCCCCGTGCGCCGGCTCTTCGTCGAGGGCGTGGCTCCGGAGCTGGCCGCTTCGCTCGCGCGCGCCGCGGGTGTTGAAGTGGTGCGCCGCGAGGGAACGCTCGGGCTCGGGACGTGGCTGCCGGTGCGTGCCCAGGAGACCTCGGGTCTCCAGGTGCTCCCGCCGCCTTCCACCCATGCGAGGCTCCACGTGTTGGACTCGAGGGGACAACCCGTCCCCGTGGGTGTGGCCGGTGTGCTCGCCGTCGGAGGCGGTGGTGTTCCGCGCGGGTTCTGGATGGCTCCGGACGCCACGCGCGATCGGATCGTGCCTCATCCTTCCGAAGCGGGAGCCCGGCTGCTCGTCACGGGACGGCGTGCCCGGCTCCGCGCGGATGGCTCCGTGGAGATCCTCCCGGTGGAGGCCCCGAAGGTCCGTCGTCCGGCCCCCGCGCCCGTGCCCGTGCAGGCGCCTCGTGCGGAGGCCGCCCGCCGTCCCGAGGGCCCGCCTGCCATTCCCCACGTGCCGCGAGAGCAGTCGCTGCCCCTCAGCTTCGCCCAGCAGCGGCTGTGGTACCTGGACCAGCTCGAGCCAGGGAACGTGGCCTACAACAACCCGTCCGCGCTGCGTCTGAGCGGACGTCTGGATGCCGCCGCACTGGAGCGTGCCCTCAACGAGGTGGTGCGCCGCCACGAGGTGCTCCGGACCACCTTCGCCCTGGAAGACTCCGGCCCGGTCCAGCGCATCGCTCCGTCCCTGAGCCTCTCCCTGGAGGTGACGCAGCTGGAGCCGGCGGACGAGCGCGACGCGGAGATCACCCGGTGGGTGCTCGCGGAGGCCCGGAAACCCTTCGATCTCGCGGTCGGTCCGCTCATCCGCACGGCGCTGCTGCGCGTGCATGAGACGGAGCATGTGCTGCTCGTGACCCTGCACCACATCGTCTCCGACGGCTGGTCCGCGGGCGTGATGCTCCAGGAGCTGGCGTTCCTCTACGGCGCCTACGCCACGGGAACCGAGTCCCCACTGCCCGAGCTGCCGGTGCAGTACGCCGACTACGCCGCGTGGCAGCACGAGTGGCTGCGTGGACCCGCGCTGGAGAAGGAGCTGTCCTGGTGGAAGGAGTCGCTGGCCGATGTCCCGGTGCTGCGACTGCCCACGGACAAGGCCCGGCCGGCGGTGCAGACCTACCGGGGTGCCCAGCACCGCTTCACCGTTCCCCGCGCCCTGGTCGACTCATTGGGGGCGATCGCCCGGCGGGAGGGCGCCACGCCCTTCATGGTGTTCATGTCCGCCTACCAGTTGCTCCTGTCCCGCTACAGCGGCCAGGAGGACTTCGCGGTGGGAACGGCCGTCGCGGGCCGCAGCCGCCCCGAGCTGGAGCCCCTGGTCGGGTGCTTCGTCAACTCGCTGGCCCTGCGTGCCGACCTCTCCGGGGATCCGTCCTTCGTGGAGCTGCTCGGCCGCGTCCGCCGCACCGCCCTGGGTGCCTTCTCCCATCAGGAGGCCCCCTTCGAGAAGTTGGTGGACGCGCTGCACGTCCCGCGAGAGCTGAGCCACACGCCGATCTTCCAGACGCTGCTGGTGCTCCACAACACCCCCGTGCCCACCGTGCAGCTCGCCGGCCTCACCCTGAGCGGCATGGATGTCCACGCGGGCGCCGCCAAGTTGGATCTCGCGCTGGAGTTGCGCGAGACGTCCGACGGACTCTGGGGCGGCTTCGAGTACAACACCGATCTCTTCGAGCCGGAGACCCTCGCGCGGATGGGGGACCACTTCGTGCGCCTGCTGGAGGGCATCGCCGCGGCGCCGGAGCAGCGGCTCTCCACCCTGGCGCTCCTCTCCGAGGCCGAGCGCGAGAAGCTCCTGGTCGAGTGGAATCCGTCTCCCGCGCCTCGCGACTCCGCCACCGTGCTGGAGTCCTTCGCGGCGCAGGTGGCCCGGACTCCGGACGCGACCGCCGTGTCCGATGCCTCGGAGGTGCTCACGTACCGGGAGCTGGCCGCCCGGGCCTGGCGCATCGCCTCGTTGCTGCGCCGTCATGGCGTGGGCCCCGAGTGCGTGGTGGCGATCGCGCTGGAGCGCCCCATGGAAGCGGTGTCCGCCATCCTGGGCACGCTCGCGGCGGGAGGCGCCTGGCTCCCGCTGGATGCCTCGCACCCGGTGGAGCGTTTGCGGCTCGTGCTCGACGACGCGGGCGCGCGGTTGGTGCTCACCCGCGAGTCCCTGAGTGCCCGTTTCAAGATGGGCGAGGGGAGGACCGTGCTCACCCTGGAGGCCTCCGCTTCCGAGCCCGACTCGTCTCCCACCTCGCAACCCGCGCCCCATCACGCGGCGTATGTCCTCTTCACCTCCGGCTCGACGGGGCGTCCCAAGGGCGTGGTGGTGGAACATCGCCAGCTCGCTCATGCCACGCGGGCCCGGTTCGAGGTGTTCGGCGCTCCGGGCGTCACCGTCTCGCTGTCTCCGTTCACCTTCGATGCCTCGCTCGCCGGCCTGTTCTGGACGCTGAGCCACGGCGGCACGCTGCGCTTCCCGGAGTCCGGAGTGATGGATGATCCCCGGGCGCTGGCCGCCTCGCTCTCGCGGCACGGCGTCACGCATCTCATCGGCGTGCCGGTGCTCTACGCGCAGCTCCTCGCGGCGGCTCCGGCCGGTGGGCTCTCCAGCCTGCGCGCCGTCTCCGTGGGTGGAGAGGCCTGCCCCCGGGAACTGGTCCGTGCCCACTACGAGGCCCTGCCGGGAACGCCGCTCTTCAACGAGTACGGCCCCACCGAGGCCACCATCTGGAGCACCGTGCACCGGGTGGAGCCCACGGAGTCGGGCTCCGTGCCCATCGGCCGTCCCATCCCCGGCGCTCGGGTGTACGTGTTGGATGAGCGTCTCCAGCTCGTCCCCGCGGGCGTCCCTGGCGAGCTGTACGTGGGTGGCGCCGGAGTGGCACGCGGCTACCTCGGGCGGCCCGAGCTGACCTCCGAGCGGTTCCTCGCGGATCCGTTCGACGCGAGCCCCGGTGCGCGGCTGTACCGCACGGGAGATCGCGTGCGCTGGAGGAAGGACGGGGTGCTCGAGTTCCTCGGGCGCCAGGACGGGCAGGTGAAGGTGCGGGGCTTCCGCATCGAGACAGGAGAGGTGGAAGCGGCGCTCGCCGCACACCCCGGACTGCGCGAGGTGGCGGTGGCCGCGCGCGAGGACGGACGGGGTGGCAGGCGGCTCGTCGCCTACGTCGTGCCCCACCAGCGCCCGAGCCCTGAACCGGACGCGTTGCGTGCCTTCCTCCGCGAGCGGCTCCCCGAGTACATGGTGCCGTCCGCCTTCGTGGAGCGGGAGGCCCTGCCTCGCACGCGCAACGGGAAGGTGGACCTGGGCGCACTGCCCACGCCGGAGTTCCAGTCCGCGGTGCGGAGCGCGGCCTACGTCGCGCCACGCAACGAGCTGGAGGAGGGCCTCGCGCGCGTCTGGAGCGAGGTGCTCGGCGTGGAGCGTGTCGGCGTGGACGACAACTTCTTCGAGCTGGGCGGGGACTCCATCCTCAGCATCCAGATCGTCACCCGGGCGGGCCGGGCGGGCATCGAGCTGTCGCCGCGCCAGGTCTTCCAGAATCCCACGGTGGCCCGGCTCGCGGCGGTGGCGAACACGCGGCTCGCGGTGCAGGCCGACCAGGGGCCGGTGACGGGCCCGGTGGCCTTCACGCCCATCCAGCACTGGTTCTTCGCCCAGGAGCCCGCGGAGCCACACCACTGGAACATGTCGCTCCTCCTGGAGGTGCGCGCGGCCCTGGACATGTCCGTACTGGAGCGCGCGCTGGCGCACGTGGTCGAGCATCACGATGCGTTGCGACTGCGCTTCGCGCGGGGCGAGGACGGTTGGCGGCAGGTGTGCGCGCCTCCGGGCGAGCCCGTGCGCCTGGAGCACGTGGACCTGTCGGGCGTACCGGCCGGAGTACAGGGCGTGGAAGTGGAGCGGTGGGCCACGCAGTTCCAGGGATCGCTCCGGTTGGAGGAGGGGCTGCTGCTCCGGGCGGTGTCGTTCGACCTCGGAGCGGGACGGCCCGGGCGCCTGTTGCTCGTGCTGCACCACCTGGTGGTGGACGGCGTCTCCTGGCGCATCCTCCTGGAGGATCTGCTGGGGGCCTACCAGCAGCTCGCGGGCGGCGTTCCGGTGCGTCTGCCTCCGAAGACCACCTCCTTCCAGGCGTGGGCCCGGGGGCTCTCCGAGCACGCGCGCTCGGGCGCACTGGAGGCCGAGCGCTCCTGGTGGCTGGAGCGTCCGTGGGCTCGCGTCTCGCGCCTGCCGGTGGAGCATCCGGGAGGGGAGAACACCGAGGCACTGGCCCGGAGCGTGAGCCTGAGCCTCACCGCCGAGGAGACTCGCGCGCTCCTGCAGGACGTGCCGCGCGCGTACCACACGCAGATCAATGATGTGCTCCTCACCGCGCTCGCGCAGGGGGTGGGGCGCTGGGCCGGCAACCCGCTGGTCCTGGTGGACGTGGAGGGCCACGGGCGCGAGGAGCTGCTCGCGGGCCTGGATGTCTCGCGCACGGTGGGCTGGTTCACCACGTTCTTCCCGGCGCTGTTGGAGGTGCCGGAGTCCGGAGGCCCCGGTGAGGCGCTGCGTGCCGTGAAGGAGCAGCTGCGCGCCGTGCCCTCCAAGGGCATGGGCTACGGGCTGCTGCGCCACCTGGGTGGGGACTCCCGCCTGGCCGCGCTTCCCTCGGCGGAGGTGAGCTTCAACTACCTCGGACAGGTGGACGGTGCGCTGTCCGGGAATGGAATGCTCGCGCTCGCGCCCGAGGGCATGGGACCGCAGCGAGGCCCGCGCACTCGCAGGCCCTACCTCCTCGACGTGGTGGGCGCCGTCGTGGGCGGCCGGTTGCAGATGACGTGGACGTACGGGGAAGCACTCCACCGGAGGGAGACCGTCGAGAGGCTCACGGCGGACTTCCTGGAGCGGCTGCGCGGGCTGATCGCGCACTGCCTGTCCCCCGAGGCGGGAGGCCACACGCCCTCCGACTTCCCGCTGGCCAAGGTGAAGCAGACCCAACTCGACAAGCTCTCCGCAAGGTTCGGCAAGAAGACCCGATGAGCGACAACATCGCAGACCTGTATCCGCTCTCCCCGCTGCAACAGGGAATGCTCTTCCACGTCCTGCGGGAGCAGGGCACGGGCCTGTACTTCAACCAGCTCTCCTGCGAGCTGCGTGGGGCCCTGAACGTCTCCGCCTTCGTGGAGGCCTGGCGGCGGGCGGTGGCGGCGTTCCCCATCCTCCGGACGGCCATGGTCTGGGAGGACGTCGAGGAGCCCCTCCAGGTGGTGCTCGAGGAGGTGGAGCTGCCGCTCGTCGAGGAGGACTGGCGCGGGATTCCGGCGACGGAGCAGGAGGCGCGCTTCACCTCCTGGTTGGACGAGGATCGCCGTCGCGGCGTCGACCTCGGCACGCCGCCGCTCATGCGCCTGTCGCTGCTGCGCACCGGGGACTCGGCGTACCGCTTCGTCTTCAGCCACCACCACATCCTGCTCGATGGGTGGTCCGTTCCCCTCCTCATCCGTCAGGTCTTCGTCCTCTACGAGAGCCTCGTCCGGGGACTCACGCCGCGCGTGGAGCAGGGGCGGCCCTTCCGCGATTACATCGAGTGGATCCAGGAGCGCGGCCTGGAGGAGTCGGAGCGCTTCTGGCGCCACTCGCTCGCGGGCTTCTTCGAGCCCACCGAGCTGGGACGGGGATTCCCGGGGGGCAGTGGTGCGTCCACGTCCGGTCGCGCGGCCCGGCGGATCCACCTCTCCGCCGCCACCACGGAGCTGTTGAACGGGCTCGCGCGCCAGCAGGGGCTCACGCTCAACACCGTGGTGCAGGGCGCGTGGGCGCTGCTGCTCGGGCACCATGCGGGGACACGGGATGTCGTCTTCGGCACCACCGTCTCGGGGCGCCCGCCGGAGCTGCCCGGCGTCGAGAGCATGGTGGGCCTCTTCATCAACACGCTGCCCGTGCGCGTGCGCCTGCCTCCGGAGGAGCCGCTCGTTCCGTGGTTGAAGGAGCTCCAGGCGTGGCTGCTCGAGATGCGTCAGCACGAGCACTCGCCGCTCGTGAAGGTCCAGCGCTGGAGCGCGGTCCCCGCGGGCACGCCGCTCTTCGAGAGCCTGGTGGTCTTCGAGAACTACCCGGTGGATACCGCGCTCACCACGTCGCTGCCCTCGCTGGAGGTTCGCGATGTGCGCTCCGTGGAGGCGGACCACCATCCCCTGACACTCGTCGCGGTGCCGGGGCGTGAGCTGCGGCTGGAGCTGGCCCATGAGAGCGCGCGCTTCGACGTTGCCCACGTGGACGGGATGTTGGGACAGCTCCGTCACCTGCTCGAGTCCATGGCAGCCCGGCCGGAGCAGCGGCTGGGCGAGCTGTCTCCGGTGGACGCGGCCGAGCGCCAGCGGGTCCTCCGGGAGTGGAGCCTCGCGGGAGGACCGCCCATGGAGCCGGCCCTGCTCCATCGCTTCTTCGAGGAGCAGGTGGCTCGGACACCGGACACGGAGGCGCTGGTGTTCGGCTCCGAGCGGATCTCCTACGCGGAGCTGGACGCGCGGGCCAACCAGCTCGCGCACCACCTGCGTGGGCTCGGCGTGGGGGCCGAGTCCCGGGTGATGCTGTGCCTGGAGCGCTCCCCGGACCTCATCATCTCCATGCTGGGCGTCCTCAAGGCCGGTGGCGCGTACGTGCCGGTGGACCCCGCCTGGCCAGCGGCGCGGCTCCAGTCCCTGCTGGAGGACAGCGGGGCCACCGTGGTGATCGTGCAGTCGAGGACCTCGGCCTGGCTGGAGGGCACGCGGGTGTCTCGCGTGGTGTTCGACGCACCAGCGGATCGCGAGGCGATCTCACGGGCTTCGCGCACGGCCCCCGAGGTGCGGGTGCTCCCCGAGCAGCTCGCCTACATCATCTATACGTCGGGCTCGACGGGCAGGCCCAAGGGCGTGTTGGTGGAGCATCGGGGCGCGAGCAACACCGTGCGGGCCTCTCGTGGCGCCTGGGCCCTCGGGCCGGGCAAGCGGGTGCTGCAGTTCGCCTCGGCGAGCTTCGACGTGTCGGTCTTCGAGATTTTCGGCGCGCTGAGCGACGGCGCGGCGCTGGTTCTGGTTGCGCGAGAGGCGTTGATGCCGGGCGCGGACCTGCTGCGCGTGCTGCGCGAGGAGCGGGTGACGACCGCCGTGCTCACGCCCTCCGTGCTGGAGGCGACGCCCGTCGAGGTGCTGCCCGCCCTGGAGTCGATGATGGTGGCGGGCGAGGCCTGCCACCCGGGTCTGCCGAGGCGTTGGGGCGTGGGGCGGCGTTTCGTCAACGCCTACGGGCCCACGGAGATCTCCATCTACGCGACCCTGACGGACTGCTCACCGGACGCGGAGGTCACGCCCATTGGACGGCCGTTGGCCGGAGCGCGGGCCTACGTGCTGGACGCGCGCCTGCACCCGGTGGCCCAGGGTGTACGCGGGGAGCTGTACGTGGGCGGAGAGGGCGTGACCCGGGGTTACCTCGGGCGCCCGGAGCTCACCGCCGAGCGCTACCTGCCGGACCCGTTCTCGGATGAGCCCGGTGCCCGCATGTACCGCACGGGCGATGTCGTCCGGTGGATGCCGGACGGGCAGCTGGAGTTCTTCGGCCGCGCCGATGATCAGGTGAAGGTGAGAGGGTTCCGCATCGAGCTGGGGGAGATCGAATCGGCCCTGCGCGCGGAGCCGTCGGTGGGCGAGTCGGTGGTGGTGGTGCGCAAGGGGGCTCAGGGAGAGTCGAAGCTGGTGGCGTACGTGGTGCCCGCGGTGGGGGCGGCGGAGCCCTCGGTGCGCACGCTGCGCGAGGGGCTGGGGACGAAGCTCCCGGAGTACATGGTGCCCGCGCTCTTCGTCGTGCTGAAGGCGCTGCCCCTCACCACGAGCGGCAAGGTGGATCGCAAGGCCCTGCCCGCGCCGGAGCAATCGCGTGAGGTCGCCGACCGCTACGAGCCACCGCGCACCCCCGAGGAGCAGGCGCTGGCGGATGTCTGGGCGCAGGTGCTCGGGCAGAAGCGGGTGGGCATCCACGACGACTTCTTCGAGCTGGGCGGAGACTCCATCCTCGCCATTCAGATCATCTCGCGGGCGGCGCAGGCGGGTGTCCGCGTCACCGCGAAGCAGCTCTTCTCCCATCCGACGATCGCCCGGATCGCTGCGGTGGCTGGCTCCGCGCCGGGAAGCGCCGCCGAGCAGGCATTGGTGACGGGGCCGGTGCCGCTCACGCCCTTCCAACGCTGGTTCTTCGAGCAGGAGCTACCGGAGCCGCATCACGCCAACCAGTCGCTCCTCTTCACCCTGACCGAGCCGGTGGAGGCGAAGCTGCTCGAGCAGGCGCTGCGACACCTGCGCCTGCACCACGACGCGCTGCGCCTGCGCTTCACCCGGGACGGCGAGGGCTGGCTCGCGAGCAACGGTGACGGCGAGGGTTCCTTCCCGTTGGAGCGGGTGGACCTCTCCGGGCTGGAGCCGGCCGCGCGTCTCTCGGCCCTGGAGGCCCATGCCGCCCGGACGCGGACCTCGCTGGAGCTGCGCAGCGGGTTGCTCGGGCGCGCGGTGCTGTACACGTCGGGCGAGCGGGAGCCGAGCAAGCTATTGCTCGTCATCCATCAGCTCGCGGTGGATGGGGTGTCGTGGCGGGTGCTGCGGGAGGATCTGCTCACGGCGTTGCGCCAGCTCCAGGCAGGGGCTCCGGTCCAACTGCCGCCGAAGACCACCTCCTTCCAGCAGTGGGCGCAGCGGCTGGAGGCCCATGCCCAGACCCCCGCTGCTCGCGAGGAGGCCGCGTACTGGCTGGGGCTGTCCTGGGCGCGTGTCTCGCGCCTTCCCGTGGATCTTCCGGGCGGTGACAACACCCTGGCCTCCGCGCGGCAGGTGGGCGTGGAGCTCGATGTGGAGGAGACCCGGGCGCTGCTTCACGAGGTGCCACGCGCCTGGAGGACACGAATCGACGAGGTGTTGCTGGCCGCGCTGGCGGAGGCCTTCCGTCGGTGGACGGGTGCACCGGGGCTGCTCGTGAACCTGGAGGAGCACGGGCGCGAGGAGTTGCTGGAGGGCGTGGACGTGTCGCGCACCGTGGGCTGCTTCACCCGCCTGTACCCGGTGCTGCTGGAAGCAGGGGAGGGGCTGGAGGCGGGGCTGAAACACATCAAGGAGACCCTCCGAGGCATTCCCTGGCGCGGCTTGGGTTTCGGCGTGCTGCGCTACCTCTCGGGTGAGCCGGAGCTCTCCGCCCGCATGAGGGCACTCCCGGTGCCGGAGGTCTCCTTCCATTACCGCGGGCAGCTCGATGCGGGCCTGCCCGAGGGCGCTTCCCTCTCCATGGCATCGGAGTGGGTGGGCCCCACCTCGCCCGAGCGAACCCGACGCGCGCATCTGCTCGACATCCACGGCGTCGTCTCCGGGGATCGGCTCCAGGTCTTCTGGACGTACAGCGAGAACATCCACGCGCGGGAGACCGTCGAGGCGCTCGCGCGGGACTTCCAGCAGGCACTGCGTGGACTGATCGCCCGCTGCTCGGAGGAGGGAGTGGGAGGCTTCACGCCGTCCGACTTCCCGCTCGCGGAGCTGGGGCAGGAGTCGTTGGACGCGCTGGTGGCGCGGGTGACGCGAGGGGATGCCCGGCTTCAGCGGAACATCGAGGATCTCTATCCCCTCTCGCCCCTTCAGCAGGGGCTGCTCTTCCACGTGCTGCAGGCCTCGGGCGCCTCGGGCTTGTACTTCAACCAGATGTCCTGGGAGATGCACGGGGCGCTGGATGTCACCGCCCTGGCCCGCGCGTGGCAGGAGACGGTGGCGCGGCACACCGCGCTGCGCACGGCCTTCTTCTGGGAGGGATTGGAGGCTCCGCTCCAGCTGGTGATGAGGGAGGTGCAGCTGCCCATCCGCTCGGAGGACTGGCGCGAGGTGCCGCCCTCGGAGCGTCAGGCGCGGCTCGGCGCGTGGCTGGAGGAGGATCTCCGCCGCGGCTTCGAGGTGGAGCGGGCGCCCCTGATGCGGATCGCGTTGATGCGCATCGACGAGCGGGCGTGGCTCTTCGCGCTGAGCTACTCGCACCTGCTGCTGGATGGCTGGTCCCTGCCGCTCCTGCTGGGAGAGGTGTTCGGACGTTACGAGGCCCAGGTGCGGGGCCTCGCGCGCACCTGGCCCGAGGCGCGCCCCTACCGCGACTTCATCGAATGGCTGAAGCGGAGGGATCTGGGAGAGGCCCGGGAGTTCTGGCGCCGGTCGCTCGCGGGCTTCTCGTCGCCCACGCGGGTGTGGGCGGATCGCGGGCCCGTGGCTGACGGCACGCCCGTGCGCCGGGAGAAGCGGGTCCATCTGGCTCCGGAGCAACTCGCCGCGCTCCAAGCGTTCTCGCGCCGCAACCAGGTCACCCTGGGGACGTGCATCCAGGGGGCCTGGGCGCTGCTGCTGCGCCACCACTCCGGTGAGGACGACGTCGTCTTTGGCAACACGAGCTCCGGCCGACCCGCGACCCTGCCAGGGGTGGAGGCGCTGGTGGGCCTGTTCATCAACACGCTCCCGGTGCGCGTGCGGATGCCGCGAGGCGAGCCCGTGGGCGGGTGGCTGCGGGAGCTGCAGGCCTGGCTGCTGGAGATGCGGCAGTACGACTACACCCCGCTGGTGGAGGCCCAGCGCTGCGGAGAGGTGCCGCTCGGAACGCCGCTCTTCGAGACGCTGGTGGTGGTGGAGAACTTCCCGCTGGATGGCTCGCTCGGGAAGGGGGCGGAGCTGGAGGTCCGCGACGTGCGGAGCTACATGCTCGACAGCTTCCCGCTGACGCTGATCGCGGAGACGCACCAGGGGTTGAGCCTGCACCTCCTGCACGACGAGCGCCGCATCGACGGGGCGGACGCGGAGCGGATGTTGGGGCACCTCCAGGTGTTGCTCGCGCGGATGGTGGAGTCGGCGGAGCGCCCGGTGGCGGAGCTGTCCCCGTTGGACGAGGCGGAGCGCCAGCGTGTCCTCCGGGAGTGGAACGCGACGGCGGTGGCGCGCGAGGACGGAGGGGGGCTCGCGGCGCTGCTGGAGGCGCAGGTGGCGCGCACGCCGGAGGCCCTGGCGGTGGGGATGGGGCCGGCGCGGCTCACCTTCCGCGAGCTGGACGCGCGGGCCAACCAGGTGGCGCACCGGTTGCGGCGGATGGGCGTGGGCCCGGACGTGCGCGTGGGCTTGTGCGTGGAGCGCTCGCTGGATCTGGTGGTGGGCCTGTGGGGCATCCTGAAGGCCGGTGGTGCGTATGTGCCATTGGATCCGGCCTATCCGCCCGAGCGGCTGCGCTACATGTTGGAGGACTCGGGGGCCGGGGTGGTGGTGACGGAGGGTGAGGCCGCCGCCGGGCTCGTGGGGCCCGGGCAGACGTCGTTGCGGCTGGATGCCGAGGCCGAGGCGCTGCGTGCGGAGCCGGAGACGCCGGTGCCGGGCGGCGCGGGTCCGGAGCACCTGGCCTATGCCATCTACACCTCGGGCAGCACCGGCCGTCCCAAGGCGGTGATGGTGCGGCAGCGCGCGGTGGCCAACCTCATCGAGGCGCTGCACCGGGCGGTGTACGCGCCGCTGGGGCCGGGGCGGCGGGTGAGCGTGAATGGCTCGGTGTCCTTCGACACCTCGGTGAAGCAGCTCTTCCAACTGCTGCGCGGCCACGCGTTGGATCTGACGCCGGAGTCCGTGCGCTTCGACGGCGAGGCCCTGCGCGAGTACCTGGAGCAACAGCGGGTGGACGTCTTCGACTGCACGCCCTCGCAGTTGTTGCTCCTGCAGGAGACGGGTTGGTTGGAGGAGGCCACGCGCCCCGTGACGCTGCTGGTGGGCGGAGAGGCCCTCTCCGAGACGCTGTGGCGGAGTCTGGCGGCCTCGCGCAGGGTGCGAGCGTTCAACGTGTATGGCCCCACCGAGTGCACGGTGGACGCGACGGTGTGCCCCGTGACCGCGGAGCACGGACGTCCCGTGCTCGGCCGGCCCATCGACAACGTGCGGCTGTACGTGCTGGACGGGGACGGGCAGCCGGTGGGCGTGGGCGTCGCGGGCGAGCTGTTCATCGGCGGAGCGGGGTTGGCGCGTGGGTACCTCGGGCGTCCGGACGCGACGGCCGAGCGCTTCGTGCCGGATCCCTTCGGCGGCGAGCCCGGTGCGCGGCTGTACCGCACGGGGGATCGGGCCCGGTGGCTGGCGGACGGGACGGTGGAGTTCCTCGGACGCGTGGACTTCCAGGTGAAGCTGCGCGGCCACCGGATCGAGCTGGGCGAGGTGGAGGCGGCCCTGCGCGAGCAGCCCTCGGTGCGTGACGCGGTGGCCGCCGTGCGCGAATACGGACCGGGAGATCAACGCCTGGTGGCCTACGTGGTGGTGTCGGCGCTGGTGGACACCTCCGAGCTGCGGGCGGCCCTCAAGACGCGCCTGCCCGAGCCGATGGTGCCCGCGGCCATCGTCGAGCTGTCCGCCTTCCCGCTCACGCCGAGCGGCAAGGTGGATCGCAAGGCGCTGCCGTTGCCGGGCTCGGTGAGGGCGAGTGGGGGCTTCGTCCCGCCTCGCACGGACACGGAGCGGCGGCTGGCGGAGCTGTGGTCCCGGACGCTGGGGGTGGAGCGGGTCGGAGTGGGGGACCACTTCTTCGAGCTGGGTGGACACTCGCTGCTGGCCACGCAGCTCGTGTCGCGGGTGCGGGGTGGCTTCGGCGTGGAGCTGTCGCTGCGCGCGGTCTTCGAGTCCCCGAGGCTGGAGGAGCTCGCCCGCCGGGTGGAGGAGGCACCCCGGCTCGCCACGGGCACCGCCGCGCCTCCGCCGCTGATCGCGCGCCGGGAAGAGGAAGTGCTGCTCAGCTTCGCCCAGCAGCGGCTGTGGTTCCTGGAGCGGCTCCAGCCCGGGAGCGCGGCCTACAACATTCCCTATGCGGTGCGGTTGACGGGCCCCCTGGACATCCCCTCGCTGGAGCGGGGATTGGAGGAGATCGTCCAGCGCCACCAGGTGTTGAGGACGACGTTCGGCGAGCACGAGGGCAGGCCGGTGGCGCGTGTCGCGGCGCGGATGCCGGTGCCGCTCGGGATGGTGGAGCTTTCGGAGCTCCCGGCGGACGAGCGCGAGGCCGAGGTGCTTCGGCTGGCGGAGCGGGAGGCCCGGACGCCCTTCGTGCTCGCGGAGGGGCCGCTGCTGCGCACGACGCTCCTGCGCCTGGGCGAGGCCGATCACGTGCTGCTGCTGACGATGCACCACATCGTCACGGATGGCTGGTCCACGGGCATCTTCGTGCGGGAGCTGGCGGCGCTGTATGGGGCCTTCTCGCGAGGAGAGTCGAGCCCGCTGCCGGAGCTGCCGCTGCAATACGCGGATTATGCCCGGTGGCAGCGCGAGTGGTTGCAGGGCGAGGTGCTGGAGGGGCAGCTGGGGTACTGGAAGCAACGGCTCGCGGGCAGCCCGCCCGTGTTGAACCTGCCGCTGGACAGGCCGCGGCCCGAGGTGCCGGAGTTCCATGAGGGCACGCGTCGCTTCTCCCTGTCGAGAGAGCGGGTGGAGTCGCTCCGGGCCCTGGGGCAGCGCGAGGGGTGCAGCCTGTTCATGGTGCTGCTGGGGAGCTTCCAGGCGCTGCTGGCGCACTGGAGCGGGCAGGAAGACATCGTGGTGGGCACGCCGGTGGCGGGGCGCACGCGCGCGGAGGTGGAGGGGCTGATCGGCTTCTTCGTCAACACGCTGGTGCTGCGGACGGACGTATCGGGATCGCCAACGTTCCGGGAGCTGCTGGCGAGGGTGAGGGAGGTGGCGCTGGGGGCGTACGCGCACCAGGACGTGCCGTTCGAGAAGCTGGTGGAGGAGCTGCGGCCGGTGCGGGACATGCGGTACACGCCACTCTTCCAGGTGATGTTCTCGCTTCAGAACATGCCCCGGACGTCCCTGGAGCTGCCGGGCCTCACGCTCACCGGGCTCGAGCCGGTGGCGGGCAGCTCGAAGTTCGATCTCTCGCTCGCGCTGGAGGCGTGGGAGGGCGGACTGCGGGGGCTGCTGAGCTACAACGCCCGGCTCTTCGACGAGGGCACCGTGGGGCGGTGGATCTCCGAGTTGGAGGCACTGCTCGCGGAGGTGGCGAGGGCGCCGGACGAGCCGCTTCCCCGCGTGTTGGGGGATGGCACCGCGCGGGCTCGTCCCGGGTTGCCTCCGCCGCTCCTTCCCAGGCGCCCGGCGCGCTCCGGGTACGTGGAGCCCGAGGGCCCGGTGGCGATCGCGCTGGCCCGGCTCTGGCGCGAGCTGCTCCGGGTGGAGCGTGTGGGGATGCACGACGACTTCTTCGAGCTGGGCGGGCACTCGCTGCTGGCCACGCAGCTCGTATCGCGGGTGCGCAAGACCTTCGGGGTGGAGTTGCCGCTGCGGACCCTCTTCGATGCTCCGACGCTCGGGGCGTGGGCCGCGCGCATCGCCGCCGCTCGCGAGGTGGGGAGCTCGGCGCAACCCGTGCTTCAGGCGAAGGGGGCGGGGGACTCTCAGCCACTCAGCTTCGCCCAGCAGCGGCTGTGGTTCCTGGAGCAGCTCCAGCCAGGGAGCTCGGCCTACAACATTCCCTATGCGTTGCGGCTGGAGGGCCGGCTCGAGCGGAAGGCGCTGGAGCGCGCACTGGAGGAGGTGGTGCGCCGGCACGAGGTCCTCCGGGTTTCGTTCGAGAGCCGGGCCGGAGAGCCGGTGTTGCGACTGAACGAGCCGCCTCGGCTGAGCCTGGATCCGGTGGACCTGTCGGCGCTGGATGCCGGGCGGAGGGACGAGGAGGTGGAGCGGCGCGCGTCCGAGGAGGCGGGCAGGCCGTTCGAGCTCTCCGAGGGGCCGCTGCTGCGCGCGACGCTGTTGCGGTTGGCGGAGCGGGAGCACGTGTTGCTGCTGACGGTGCACCACATCGTCTTCGACGGCTGGTCCACGGGCATCCTCTTCCGGGAGCTGGCGGCGCTGTACGGGGCCTTCTCGCGAGGAGAGCCGAGCCCGCTGCCGGAGCTGCCGCTGCAATACGCGGATTACGCCCGGTGGCAGCGCGAGTGGCTGAAGGGCGAGGTGCTGGAGGCGCAGCTGGGGTACTGGAAGCAGCGGCTCGCGGGGAGCCCGCCCGTGTTGAACCTGCCGCTGGACAAGCCGCGTCCGGCCCGGAGGTCCTCGCGTGCGGGCCATGTGCCGGTGGCGCTGTCCCGTGAGGTGAGCGAGGCCCTGGAGTCCCTGGCGCAGCAGGAAGGATGCAGCCTGTTCATGGTGCTGCTGGGGGGCTTCCAGGCGCTGCTGGCGCGCTGGAGCGGACAGGAAGACATCGTGGTGGGCACGCCGGTGGCGGGGCGCACGCGCGCGGAGGTGGAGGAGCTGATCGGCTTCTTCGTCAACACGCTGGTGCTGCGGACGGACGTGTCCGGAGCGCCGACGTTCCGGGAGCTGCTGGCGAGAGTGAGGGAGGTGGCGCTGGGGGCGTACGCGCACCAGGACGTGCCGTTCGAGAAGCTGGTGGAGGAGCTGAGGCCGGTGCGGGAGCTGCGGCACTCGCCACTCTTCCAGGTGATGTTCGCCCTGCAGAACATCCCCACGCGCGAGGTTTCACTCCCCGGGCTGAAGCTGTCCCCGATGGAGAACGAGGGAGTGGAGGCGAAGCTCGACGTGGTGCTGAGCCTCACGCGAACGCCGGAGGGACTGCGGGGCGCGTTCACCTACGACGCGGCCCTCTTCGAGCCGGTGACGATCGAGCGGCTGGCGCGTCACCTGGAGACGTTGCTGGCGGCGGTGGCGGCGGCTCCGGATCGACGGGTGGAGGCGGTGGAGTTGCTGCGCGGGGAGGAGCGGACGCGGGTGCTGGAGGAGTGGAGCCGCGGGCCGCGAGTGGACGGGCCGGTGGATGGACTGGGGCGGCTGTTGGAGCGCCAGGCCGCGCGGACGCCGGAGGCGATGGCGCTGGAGGGGAGCGGTCAGCGGCTGAGCTACGGGGAGCTGCGGACGCGGGCGAGGAAGCTCGCGCACCGGCTGCGGCGCGAGGGCGTGGGCCCGGAGGTACGGGTGGGGGTGCTGCTGGAGAAGAGCGTGGAGGCGGTGGTGGCCTTCTGGGGCATCCAGCTCGCGGGAGGCGTGTACGTGCCGCTGGAGGCGGTGCAGCCTCCGGAGCGCCTGGCGTGGATGGCGGAGGACGCGAGCGTGCACGCGGTGGTGACGCGGCGGGGCCTGGAGGAGCGGTGCCGTCTGGCCGAGGGCGTGCGCGTGGTGCGGGTGGAGGACGTGGGGGAGGCGGAAGCGGGCGCGTTGGAGGCGGGAGTCCTGCCGGACAACGCGGCCTACATCCTCTACACCTCGGGCAGCACGGGGCGACCCAAGGGTGTGGTGGTGACTCACGAGGGGGCGTGCGATCTGGTGAGAGGCAAGGCGGGAGCCTTCGGAGTCGGGGCGGAGAGCCGGGTGTTGCAGTTCTCCTCGCTCGGCTTCGATGTCTCGCTCTGGGACTACCTGTTGGCGCTGGCTGTGGGCGGGACGCTGTACGTGCCGTCGGGAGGGAAGGTGCCGCTGGGCGAGGAGCTGCGGCGCGAGCTGGTGGAGGGCTCGGTGACGGTGCTGGCCCTGCCGCCCTCGGTGCTGGCGTTGCTGCCACAGGAGGGACTGGAGCACCTGCGGGTGGTGATGGCGGCGGGCGAGGCGTGCCCGCCGGAGCTGGTGGAGCGGTGGGGCAGGGGGCGGCGCTTCGTCAACGGGTATGGCCCCACGGAGGTGTCGGTGCTGGCCACGTGGGAGGAGTGCGAGCCCGGCGAGGGCCGGCCGCCCATCGGAAGGCCGCTGGCCAACACGCGGGCGTACGTGCTGGATGGGGCGATGCGGCCGGTGCCACCGGGCGTGGCCGGAGAGCTGTACCTGGGCGGGCCGGGACTGGCGCGGGGCTACATGGGGAGGCCGGAGCTGACGGCGGAGCGCTTCGTGCCGGACGCACTCAGTGGCGAGCCGGGAGCGCGGCTGTACCGCACGGGAGACGTGGTGCGGTGGAGGGCGGACGGGCGGCTCGACTACCTGGGCCGAGCGGACGCGCAGGTGAAGGTGAACGGAGTGCGGGTGGAGCCAGGCGAGGTGGAGACGGTGCTACGGGAGCTGGCTGGCGCGAAGCAGGCGCACGTGAGGGCGTGGAAGAGTCCCTCGGGCGAGTCGCGGCTGGTGGCGTACGTGGTCCCCGGCGAGTCCACGCCGCGCGAGGAGCGGGAGCTGCGTGCGCGGCTGCGCCATCGGTTGATGGAGGCGATGGTGCCCTCCGTGTGCGTCTACCTGGAGGCGCTGCCGCTCACCTCCAGCGGCAAGGTGGATGGGCGAGCACTGCCCGCGCCGGAGGAGGTCCACCGGGAGGAGCGGGAGAGGGTCGCGCCGAGGGATGAGCTGGAGCGCGAGCTGGTGAACTTCTGGGAGGAGGTGCTCGGGGTGCGGCCGGTGGGGGTGACGGACTCCTTCTTCGAGCTCGGGGGTCAGTCATTGCTGGCGGTGCGGCTGGTGGCGCGGCTCCAGGAGCGGCTGGGACACGCGGTGCCGCTGGCGGCGCTCTTCGAGGGACCCACCATCGAGCAGCTCGCGGCCCGGCTGCGCGCGGACGTTCCCGCCCCCGTCCAGGGCAACCGCGTCACGCTCCAACCCCAGGGCTCGCTCACGCCTGTCTTCTGGGTGCACCCCGTGGGAGGCAACGTCCTCTGCTACGCGGAGCTCGCGCGGCGCCTCGGCACGGGGAGGCCCTTCCACGCCCTCCAGGCCACGGGGTTGGACGGACGCGAGGCTCCGCTCCAGAGCGTGGAGGACATGGCCCGCCGGTACGTGGAGCAGGTGCGCGCCGTCCAGCCCGAGGGGCCGTATCTCCTCGGGGGCTGGTCCCTGGGCGGGACGGTGGCCTTCGAGATGGCCAGGGCGCTGCGCCGTCAGGGACAGGAGGTGGCCTCGCTCGTGTTGCTCGACAGCTTCGCTCCCGCCGAGTCGCCCCAGCTGGAGGAACCGGATGACGCCACGTTGCTCGCGGGCTTCGCGGCGGATCTGGCCCGGAGCGCCGGACGCGAGGTGTCCCTCACGCCCGAGTCCCTCGCGGGCCTGTCCCCCGAGGAGCGGATCCGTGCCCTCTGGACACATGCGCGAGAGTCGGGGTTGTTGCCTCCCACGACGGGAGTGGAGGAGTTGCGAGTGCTGCTGGAGGTGGCCCGGGCGAACCTCCGGGCCGTGGCCCGCTACCGCCCCGAGCCCTACGCGGGACGGGTGAAGCTGCTCCGGGCGCGAGACGCGCGGCGGAGGACAGGGGTGGACCCCACGCATGGCTGGGGGCGCCTCATCTCCAACGGGCTCGCCGTCGAGGACGTACCGGGAGACCACCACGGCATCCTCCGGGCGCCGCACGTGGGCGAGCTGGCGGAGCGGCTGGCACGTTGGTTGGCCGAGGCGGACGGGAAGGAGGGCGGAACTCCCGCCAGAACGCGCGGCTGAGCAGGCTCGGGCGCTCCTCGGCACTGGGTGTAGGAGTCAAATCACCTCGAGCGGCGCCGTGCCTCTTCCGGGAAGCAGCAAACGTTTCAACTGCCCCTATCGCGGCAACTGCGGATTAATCCGCAACTCCTCATCCTCCAGAACGAGCCGCCAGCCAATGTTTGTCATTCTCATGCCCCCGAGCCCGATGGTTGCGCCTGCCCTCCTGCTTTAAATACTCACTCACCGCCAACACCGGTGGTACAAAAGGGAGTCCCAACATGGAAAAGACGAACAAGGCCAAGCTTCGCCTCAACAAGGAGACCCTCCGGAATCTCTCGGCTGACACGCGGAACAAGGCCGGTGATGGAGATAGCATGGCTCTCCTGTGCAGCGTGGTCTGTGATTCCGCTGTCTGCTCCGTCATCGCGGTTCTCTGCAGCAACTAGGAACACCGCCCCCAAGCCACCCGACAAAAACAGGGCCTCCGAACGCCGCCCCAGGGCATTTGGAGGCTCGTTCAACGCAATTCCTGTCGTCGCACGGAATGCCGTCCAGTGAGCACAGGCCTGCCCTGGCGTCGCATCGCGCCGAGCGCGCGGAGCGTAGTACTGGGTTGTCCACCAAAGCAGCTTCGACTGGGTTTGGAGGCAATCACCATGGCGGAATGGCTCCCTCTCCTCGAGGGCTCCCTACGGGAGCGTGCGCTGGAAGTCGTGGACGAGGCCGCGAGCGCGCTTCTGGCGCCGCGGGCGGTGAGGGGACCCTCGCTCTCCAATGGCCAGGCGGGTCTGGCCCTCCTGTTCGCCGAGTTGGAGCGCGCGCGGCCCGGAAGTGGCCACATCGTCCACGCGGAGCGGCTCATCCTGGAGGCCGCGTCGGCGCTCGAGGCGCACCCCCTCCCGCCCTGGCTCTACGGGGGATTCCCGGGGATCGCCTGGTCCATCGAGCGGCTCGGCACGTTGGGAGTTTCACCGCTCGAAGGATTGGAAGAGATCGATGAGACGCTGCTGGGGTTGGTCTCTCAAAGGCCCTGGAGCGCCGAGTACGATCTGATCCTCGGGCTGGTGGGCATTGGCGTCTACGCGCTCGAGCGCCTGCCGCGCCCGGCGGCCGCCATGTGCCTCGAGGAGCTCGTGGACCGGCTGGAGGAGCGCTCCACCCATACCGGGTCGGGAGTCTCCTGGTGGACTCCACCCCAACATCTGTCATCGCATCAGCGGCTCGTGTATCGCGACGGGTGCTTCAACCTGGGGGCGGCGCACGGGGTTCCCGCGATCGTGGCCCTGCTCGCCTTGATTGCCCGGGCGGGAGTGGCCGGACAGAAGGCTCGCGAGCTCTCCTCGGGCGGAGCCCGCTGGCTCCTGACGAAGGCGATGCCTGACAGCCCGGGAGCCCGCTTCCCTTCGGCGGTCGCACCGGAGCGCCCCGCCGAGGCCTGTCGCTCCGCCTGGTGCTATGGCGATCCCGGCGTTGCGCTCTGCCTGCTCGTCGCCGCCCGGGCCCTGTCGGATCATGAATTGGAGCGGGCCGTGCTGGAGATCGCGAGAGAGGCCGCGAGGCGTCCGCCGGAGCACGCGGGAGTTCGGGACGCGGGGCTCTGCCACGGCGCCACGGGCCTCGGGCATATCTACAACCGGCTCTATCAGGCCTCCCGGGAACCCTTGTTCAAGGAGGCCGCTACCGCGTGGTTCGCCCGGGCGCTGGAGATGCGGCGCCCCGGGGAAGGCCTGGCGGGATTCCTCTCCTGGTCCTTGCTGCCCGGCCAACAGGAGGAGGAGATCGGCTGGATACCGGATGGCTCCCTGCTCAGCGGCACCACGGGTATCGCGCTGGCCCTGCAGGCCGCATGTCACCCCTTCACGCCCACCTGGGACGGCATGCTCATGGCCGCCATCCCCGCTTGAGCCCATTCGCCCCATGATCCATCCCACTTCCGAGGAGAGGTCCCAGGAGCTCCCGTTCTCCCCATCGGGGTTCTTCGTGCTCCGCACGCCCCTGCTGCCCTTCGACGAGCTGATCAGGTGGGGAGAGGGGCTGGAGGCGCCGCGTCTCCAGCCGGACTCCCCTGGGCTCGTGCCAGCGCTCCGCCGGGATCGCCTCACCCTGCGGGTGCGACTGGGCGAGATTCTGCGGCGGATGGAGGTGCGCGAAGCGCTCTTCGTGGCCTCGCCGGCCCTCTACGAGAGCCTGGGCCAGTGGGAGCGCGATCCGGAGAGCGAGCGCGGGGAGAAAGTGGAGCGCAGTGTCGTCCGCTATCTGGCCCGCATGACGGGGCGCTCCACCCCCTTCGGCCTCTTCGCGGGTTACTCCGTGGGCGCGCTGGGGGAGCGGACGCGGCTCCGGCTCGCCCCCCGCGCCGCCTACCAACGCCATACCCGCCTGGACATGGCCTATGCCTGCATGCTCGCCGAGGCGCTCTCGCGTGCGCCCGAGCTGCGCCCGCACATCCCCCACCGGCCCAACAGCGGCCTGTACCGCGCGAGCGGGCGGCTGCGCTACGCCGAGGCGCGGATGGTCGAGAAGACCCGCTCGTACCATCTGGTGGCGGTCGAGCCGACCGAGTACCTGGAGGCGATGCTGACGCATGCCAGCGCGGGAGCCCTGCCCGAGGCACTGGTGCGCGCGCTGGTCGAGATGGATCCGGAGATCAGCCTCCCGGAGGCAACGGAGTACATCGATGAGCTGATCGACAGCCAGCTCCTGGTGTCCGAGCTCTCTCCATCGGTGACAGGCGCGGAGGCCGTCCCCGAGCTGATCTCCCAGCTCCAACGACTCCCTCGCGGCGCCCCCTGCGCTGGCGTGCTGATGGAGGTCCAGTCCGCCCTGGATCATCTGGATCGGTGCGGCCCCGGCGCGCCGCTCGATCACTACCTCGAGGTGGCCCGGAAGCTCTCGCGGTTGCCTGCTCCCGTCGAGCTGCCCCGGCTGTTCCAGGTGGACATGGTCAAGCCAGCGCCCGAGTCCGTGCTGGGGCGGGAGGTCACCCGCGAGCTGGAGCGCGGCGTGCGGCTCCTCCACCGCATCACCCCCAGTCCACCGCGGGACGCCCTGGAGCGCTTCCGCGAGGCGTTCCTCCAGCGTTATGAGGGACGCGAGGTTCCCCTGCTCGAGGCGCTGGATGAGGAGGCTGGCGTCGGATTCCGGCAGTCCAACGCCCCCAGCGCGGAGGCGGCGCCGCTCCTGGCCGGGCTGGCCCTGGGCGGAGCCCCCGACAGGCACATGCGCTTCGGGGATCGCGAGGCCTTCCTCCTGCGCCGGTTGGAGGAGACCCTGCGCACGGGCAACCTGGCCCTCGAATTGGATGACAAGGACCTCGAGCGTCTGGAGTTCAAGGAGCGCCAGCCCCTGCCGGACTCCTTCGCGGCAATCGCGACCGTGGTGGCGGAGTCGGAGGCCGCGCTCGCTCGGGGAAACTTCCAGCTCCGCCTCCACGCTGCCTCCGGTCCCTCGGGCGCCAATCTCCTGGGCCGTTTCTGTCACGGAGATCCTCTGCTCCACCGCAAGGTGGAGGAGGTGTTGCGTGCCGAGGAGGCGCTCCGACCCGGCGCGGTGTTCGCGGAGATCGTCCACCTGCCCCAGGGGCGGGTCGGCAACATCCTCGCCCGCCCGGTCCTGCGCCAGTACGAGCTCACCTACCTGGGCAGGTCCGGCGCTCCTCCCGAGCGGCAGTTCGATGCGTCCGACTTGAGGATCTCCATCCAGGGCTCGCGGATCGTCCTGCACTCGGCGCGGCTGGGACGCGAGGTCATCCCCCGGATGACCAACGCGCACAACTTCGGGCAGCAGAGCCTTGCCCTCTACCATTTCCTCTGCGCGCTACAGCATCAGGACCACTGCGGAGGCGTGACCTGGAGCTGGGGACCCCTGGTCAACGCGAGCTTCCTGCCCAGAGTCACCCATCGGCGGCTGGTGCTGTCCCCGGCGACGTGGAAACTCTGGCGCGACACGTTGGAGAGGCTCGGCAAGCTGGACAGGGACCAGCGCTTCGCCGCGTTCCAGGCGCTCAGGGCCGAGCGGCGCATGCCTCGCTTCATCGCGCTGGAGGATGGGGACAACCTGCTCCCGACCGACCTGGACAACGTGCTCGGCGTCGAGACCCTGCTCCAACTGCTCAAGGGCCGCTCCCTGGCGACGCTGGTGGAGGTGTTCCCCGGGCCGAACGAGCTCTGCGTGGAGGGTCCCGAGGGCCGCTTCGTCCACGATCTGGTGGTGCCCTTCGTGCGCTCCCAGCCCACGGTGGAGGAGACCCGCGTGCCGGCCCTGTCCCGCTCCGCGGGGGCGCCGAGGCTCTCCAGCCAGCCTCGCAGCTTCCTACCCGGTTCGGAGTGGCTGTACGTCAAGCTCTACACCGGCGCCGCAACGGCGGACCGCCTCCTCACGGATACGGTGGCCCCGCTGGTGAAGTCCGCGCTCGGCTCGGGAGCGGCGGACGGATGGTTCTTCATTCGTTATAGCGATCCGGGTTGGCACCTCCGGTTGCGCCTCCATGGCTCCCCCAAGCACCTGCGCGAGCTGGCTGGCGAGCTCCCCGGCTTGCTGGAGCCGCTCCAGCGGGAGCAGCTCCTGTGGAAGCTCCAGTTCGACACCTACGAGCGGGAGGTGGAGCGTTACGGGGGACCGGAGGCCATCCTCCTCGCCGAACGGTTGTTCCAGGTGGACAGCGAGGCCGTGTTGGAGCTCCTGGAGCTGCTGCGGGGAGATGAAGGCGCGGACGCGCGCTGGCGCCTGACACTGTGTGGGATGGCTCGGCTGCTCTCGGACCTGCGGCTCGGGTTGGACACCCGGCTCCGGGTGTTGACCTCGCTGCGCGAGATGTTCGGCCGCGAGTTCCATGTTGAGCGTGCCACCGAGCACCAACTCACCGAGCGCTTCCGGAAGGAGCGCCGGAGCTTGGAGGAGCTGCTGGGCTCCGAAAAGGCGGGCTCGCCGGAGCTCACCCGGGGGCTTCAGGTGCTCCAGCGCCGCTCCGAGAGGCTGGCGCCCATCGTCACGGAGTTGAGCGCGCTGGCGGGCAGGGGCAAGCTAGGTGTCCCCATCCCCGAGCTGGCCGGGAGCTTCCTGCACATGCATGCCAACCGCATGATGCGGGCGGCGGCGCGGGCGCAGGAGCTGGTCCTCTACGACCTCCTCGCTCGTCACGACGCGTCCCTGGTTGCCCGTCAGCGGAAGTCGGGTTCGACGAGCTGAGCCAGTTGCGCCGGTATCGCGCGGTGCGGCCCTCGGCCTTGAGGTAGGCGAGGAAGCGGGCCACCAGCTCGGCCGCCATGAGGACCCCCTGTTCGGCGGCCTTCCGGGTGGCCTGGCTCTTTGTCAGGTAGGCGTCAGGGGCTCGTCTCTCTCGAGCAGTGCCGGTTCGGGGAGGCCTTCACTTTCGTTGCGTGCCTCCAGCCGCCTGCTATAACGGGCCCCGTCGTACGTCGGCCGGGGCGCTCGCGACGTTGGGCTGGCGCTCACCAGAAAGAACCAGTAGTTTCAGTGGGTTATCTAGCTGGTCCCGTAGCTCAGTTGGATAGAGCGGCGGTTTCCTAAACCGCAGGCCGCTGGTTCGATTCCAGCCGGGGCCACTTTCTAAGTCCGCGACGCGCCGAAGGAATTCGGCGCGCGCGGCGAGGAATCGGGCGAGCGCCCGCCAGTGCGTTGAGTCCCCGTTGAGTTCCCGGGGACTCCCCCGGCGCCTCGTCCTCACCGTCACCACCAGCAAGCGCGGGTCCGTGGTCCGGGCCGTCGCTGTCTCCGGCGCCGAGTGCGTCGTGGAGGCCGGTGGCGCAGACCTGGGGGCGGTCATCGCCGACGCCCTGGCTGCCATGCGCGCTGCGGGCGGGAAGGGCGGTGTGCGATGAATCGCGACACCTACCCGGAGTGGGAGGCGTGGCAGCAGACCTGCCGCGTCTGCGAGCGGGTGAAGTGCCCGAAGCCCGAGGCGGTGGGGGAGTGGCTGGAGCAGCTGGTCCGCCGGCTTCACGAGCTGATGCTCCCGGACCTCAAGGGGTCCTCGAGCTGGCGCTCGCAGGTGGCCCACTACGAGTGCCTGCTCCAGTGCTACGCCGTGACCTGGTCCTGGGCGCTCCGGGGGGTCTGCCCGGACTGCCTCCGGCACGAGGACCCGAAGACAGCGGCGTACCTCGACATGCCGGAGCTGTGTCACTTCGACGCGGCGGTGCGCTGGTCCTGCATCTCCCCTGATGGCGGGGCGGTGGCGCTGGTGCGGGCGAACACCCCGGGCGGGCTGGTGCGCGTCCCGGCCGTGTGGCGCTTCCGCGGGCTCGCCGTGCACCCCAGCATCAACTTCTTGGGCCCGTCCGGTTACGTGGTGACTCACGACCGCAGTGGCTTCGCGTTGACGTCGAGTCCTCGCGAGCAGCAGGAGGCCGTGGCCCTGGCCGAGCTGCTCTCGGAGGCGGCCGACTGGGAGTCGCTCAGCGCGGCGGAGATCAGCGCCGACACCGAGCTGCGCGAGCGCGTGCGCTCCGTGCTCAGCCTGCTGTGGGTGGGAGGCGCGCGATGAGCACGCCCGTCACCGTCTGGCGCTACGTGCTGCGCAGCAAGCACGGGTGGGCCGTCATCCTGATGGACTCCACGGGCGTCTTCTCCGCCGTCTCCGACTGGGGCAACTTCGGGCACTGGTGGAGCCACCACGGCCACAAGGACTTCCGCGAGTTCTTCCTCGGTAAGGACTTCGCCAGGTGGCCGAGCTACTGCGCCGGGAAGTTCCGGCCGGAGCAGGTGTACGACGAAGAGAAGACGTTCCAGGGCATTCGGAGGCGCATCCTCGAGTGGCGCCGTGACGGCTCGCTCTCGAAGGAGGAGGCGCGTCGGGAGTGGGACCACTTCGTGGAGGTGGCGTGCGGCCAGCACTTCATGGAGTGGAAGGACGTCAACTCCATCTCCAAGGAGGACTTCCACGAGTGGTACGACGGCACGGGGATGCCGGACGCGTCTGAGTGCGCGTACTACGGCGACGACCCGCAGGCCGTGGGCTTCGTCCAGAACATCCTGCCGTTGCTGGCCCAGGCCATTGAGGCCGAGCTGGCGGCGGAGCGCAGCGCGGCGGGAGGTGCAGCATGACCTCGCCTCGCTGTGCGCACCAGGCGAACGCCCTGACGCTGGACATCGAGCTCCGGGAGGCCCGGGCCGAGGTGCGGCGGATGGAGGCTGCCCTGGAGAGCTCGAAGGCTGCCCGGCAGCTGGCGAGCGACAACGCCGAGGAGCTCGCGGACAGGCTGCACCAGGAAGCCCAGGCCCACGAGCGGACCCGCCAGCTGCTGGAGGACGCCGGGCGCGAGCGGGAGCGGCTGCTCTCGGTGGCTGTGGCCGCGCACCTCGTCCTCGGGGTGACGGACAACCCCACCACGCTCGAGCATCAGTCCGAGCGCCTGCGGGAGCTGGGCGTCGCCCTCACCAACCTGCGCGCCGCGCTGCAGGGGATGGAGGTGCCGGTCCTCACCGTGGAGGCGGTGGCCAACCTCATCATGTTCGCCGCCATGCGCGACGGGGCCCAGGGGCGGGACTTCAACGCCCGGACGGCCGCGGAGCTGGTGGTGGCCTGGCTGTACGGGCGCAACGCCCTGTCCCTGACGCGCGGCCTGGAGCCCACCGCCCACGAAGGAGCCAGCCCGAAAGGAGGTGAATCCCATGGCTGAGAACTCCTCTATCGAGTGGACCCACCACACCTTCAACCCGTGGCGGGGTTGTTCGAAGGTGCACGCGGGCTGCACCAACTGCTACGCCGAGAAGAACCAGGGCGTCGCCATGCAGGGCATCACCTGGGGCGAGGTGTGGCAGGGCGGCCAGCGGGTGGTGAAGGCCGAGAGCGGCTGGCGTGAGCCGCTGAAGTGGGCCCGGGACGCGGCGCGCGCGGGCGAGCGGCGCCGGGTGTTCTGCGCCTCCCTGGCCGACCTGCTCGAGGTGCCAGAGACCCCTGTGTCGTGGCCGTCCGGCTGGGGGGTGAAGGAGCGCAATTCCGCCATCGCCCGCCTGGACCATGCCAGAGCCGACCTGGACACGGCCCGCGAGCGCCTCTGGGACGTCATCCGGGAGACGGCGCGCATGCCACTGCCGCTCGTGGACGATGACCTGGAAAGGGAGGGCGGGACTCTGGCCATTCCTCCGACGCCCGGCCTGGACTGGCTGCTCCTCACGAAGAGGCCCGAGAACTGGCGCCTGGTGCCCGAGGACACACGCCCGTTTTGCTGGCTCGGCACCAGCATCTCCGACCAGAAGACGGCGGACGAGTGGGCGTGGCGCCTGTGTCAGGCCCAGGGCTTCCGGTTGCGCTTCCTCTCTATCGAGCCGCTCACGGGGTTTGTGGACCTCTGGGCTTTCCGCTCGCTGATCAACTGGGTGATCGTCGGCGGGGAGTCTGGCCCCAAGGCCCGGCCCTGCGACGTGGAGTGGGTGCGCGACATCGTGCGCCAGTGCCGCAAGGCCGGGGTTCCGTGCTTCGTGAAGCAGCTCGGCGCCATCACGAGGTGGGACCTGGACGCGCCCATGCCCCCCAACGGGTTGCTCACCGACAGGAAGGGCGGGGACATGTCCGAGTGGCCCGAGGACCTGCGCGTCCGCGAGTTCCCGGAGGTTCAGTCATGACGTGCCCCGCCCTGCCGACTCCCGAGCAGCGGCGTCAGGCCGTGGAAGAGCTCATCGACCGCACCCCTCAGACCGAGCGCGTCCTGCTGCGCGCCCGCCTCTACGCGGAGACCCCCTCCGAGGGGGCTGCCGAGGCACAGGGAGTGGAGCCGAAGTGTCGGTGTGCCGTGTGCTGGGTGGTGCGTCCCCCGCGTCTCCAGTGGAAGGAGCACCGGGAATCGCATCGGTACACCTGCGAGTCCGACGACTGTCAAAAGTTGTGGCGGAAGCTCTCGCGGACCGAGGGCACCGCGCGTGCCAAGGCCCAGGCTCGCCTCGTTCAGGCTGTGCAGGAGGGGATGGCCGCGTGAAGCCGCTCCGCCCGCTGGAGGTGGCCTTCTGTCTGACCACCTCCGTCTTCCTTCTCTCGTGGCTGCCCGCGCTCTTCGGGTGCCGGGCTGCCCGCCTCGTCTTCGTCCTCTGCTGGCCAGTTGTTGCAGGCCTCGCCCTCGTCGTCGCCCTCCGGAGGTCCCCGTGAGTACTCCCTTGCGAGCTCCATTCCCCTGGTTTGGCGGCAAGTCCCGGGCGGCTCCGCTCGTGTGGCAGGCCTTCGGGGACGTCGCCAACTACGTCGAGCCCTTCGCAGGCAGCCTCGCCGTGCTGCTCGCCCGGCCCACTCCGCCGCGGGTGGAGACGGTCAACGACAAGGACTGCTACCTCGCCAATTTCTGGCGGGCCGTCCACGCCGACCCCGAGGGCGTGGCCCACCACTCTGACTGGCCGGTGAACGAGGCGGACCTCCACGCGCGTCACCGGTGGCTCGTCGAGCAGGTCTCGTTCCGCGAGCGCATGCGCCGGGAGCCTGACTTCTACGACGTGAAGGTGGCGGGTTGGTGGGTGTGGGGCATCAGCCAGTGGATTGGCTCGGGCTGGTGCGCCCAGCCTGCCTGGGAGGAGCAGGACGCCGCCGGC
Source organism: Archangium violaceum (assembly GCF_016859125.1). Classification (NCBI taxonomy): domain Bacteria; kingdom Pseudomonadati; phylum Myxococcota; class Myxococcia; order Myxococcales; family Archangiaceae; genus Archangium; species Archangium violaceum. Next base: position 9,172,385 of record NZ_CP069338.1, read on the forward strand.
GCCGAGAAGACGTGCGGCATCCACACCGCCGAGTACTCGAAGCGCCCGGCGCTCGACAAGCCGGGGAGGGGAGTGCACCAACTCGCGACGCGCGGTGAGTCGCTCGCCAATGCCGTGAACTGGGAGGGGAGGAGTAACGCTGGGCGCGCTGCTCGTGGGGTGCACGCTCGCCACGCACAGGACGAGCGCCTCCGCATGCTGCGCTCGGCCGTAGGTCTCGAGCGACGTCCACACCTGTCGAGCGGGAACGGCATCCATGCAAGCCGAGTCCGGGACCTCAGCCTATCTGCTGACTGGGCCAAGCGCCCATCTATAGGAGACGGCGGGGCTCGCGGAGTCCACACCGCAGCCTCGAGCACCTGGCAGCAGATGCCGGCCATCTCCGGCAGTCGGGGGGCCACTGGGCGCGGCGTAGTGGCCAGCGGCTCGCGCGGCACCATCCTCGAGTGGATGCAGGCTCTGTCCGCCCGGCTTCGGTACGTCCGCGTCTGCTGCGGGGACTGGAGGCGAGTGCTGACACCGTCCGTCACCGAGGCGATCGGCATTACGGCTGTCTTCCTGGACCCGCCGTATTCCGCGGCGGCCGGGCGGGACCCGAGCCTCTACGCTGAGGAGGACCTCGGTGTTGCCCACCATGTGCGCGAGTGGGCCCTGGCCAACGGGGACAACCCGCGGCTGCGCATCGCGCTGTGCGGCTACGAGGGTGAGCACCAGATGCCGGACAACTGGCGGTGCGTGGCATGGAAGGCGCCTGGCGGATACGCGGCGAGCGCCGGCAACACCGCCAACGCCCAGCGCGAGCGCATCTGGTTCAGCCCGCACTGCTTGGCCGAGCGCCAGCCCACCCTGATGGACCTGATGGAGGTGTCTCGATGAGTGGCTCTGTCGTGAGACCCCCCAGTGGGGCTGGGGCTGCATCGAGGCACTGGAGGGTCCTGGATAAATGTCACGAGATAAGTAGCCTCGTAACGGTCTACCGCACGAGTAGATCCAGCATTGGCCGTGGTGTGTTGCGCAGGTTCTACGCCTGCGGTGGGCCCGTCCGCGTCGAGAGGGGAGCGCCATGACTTGTCTGCCATGGTTCAAGCTGTTCAGCGAATTCACCGAGCACCCGAAGACACTGGCGCTGCAGGCCGAGCTCGAGCACCCGGAGGCGGACGCGTTCGTGCTGCGCATGTGGTGCTACCTGGCGAAGGCCGCCCCCACCGGTTGTCTCACGGGTCGGCACGCCGGAGTGGTGCTGGAGCGTGCGATCCGGTGGACGGGGCAGCCAGGGCGCTTCGTCGAGGCTGCCCTGGCCGTGGGCTTCCTGGAGAGGGAAGGGGACAACCTTGTTGCACACCACTGGGCGGAGGTGCAGGGCGCGCACGTCGCCAAGGTGGAGAGGGACAGAAAGAAGCCGGACGGCAAGAGGGCCTCCCGCCAACCTCCCGCCACGTCACCGCAGGACACCCGCGACGCTCCCTCCAGCATCCCGCGCGGGAGCACGGAGGAACCCGCGCGGGATGTTCGGGGGGAGAGTAGAGAGAAGAGAGTAGAGAGAGAAACAGAAGATCCCCCCCTCCCCCCAAAGGGGGTGGGGGATTCACGGACAGTCACTCACCTGCCGGTGCCCGCTCCCGCTGAAGTCGACGGGGAAGCACGGGCCGTTGCGCTGGACCAGGTGCCTGCCCCTCGACGGCTGCGAGCAGCCGGGACGACGCCGACGACCTCTCCGCCCGCCGAGCTGCCCAGAGCCGAGCCTTCGCCGACCGTGGCCGAGGCGCGCGACGTCGGGGGGATGCTCGCTTTCGAGTCCGGGCCTTCGACGTCCGGGGGCCTCACTGTGCCGGAAGCCGTGGATGCCGTGCACCGCGAGGTGATGCAGCGCCCCTACCCGTGGGATGCGAGGCAGGACGAGAAGGCGGCCACAGCCCTGCTGTCGCTTTGCATGGCCGAAGGGGTACCCATGGCTCGGGTGCCGGAGGAAGTCGGCCGCCGCTTCGGCCGGGCCCTGGTGCGCAACCTGGACCGGTACGCGAAGGGCAGCACCAAGGCCGTGACGCTGCGGGAGCTCGCGCGCCGCGAGTGCTGGGCGGCCAACGCCGAGCCACCCGTCCGCGAGGAGGAAGAGCGCGACTCGCTGAGCGGGACGGTACGAAAGCGGCTCGTGGCGCTCGAGCCATGGGATGCCGTGGCCGAGGTGCTCTCGGCGAGGGGGGCGCCATGAGCTGCGCGGCCATACCACCGGCGCTGCTGCTGCCCCAGGTGCTCGCGAAGCTGCAACAGGGCCGCGAGCGCGTTGCCCACGGGTGGCCGTCCATTCCGCAGGCCCTGGCCTCGGGCCCGGGGGCGAGCGTCGAGGCCCGCCTGGATGCAGCTCGGGCTCGGCCCTCGCCGGGCACCTACGTGTCGCCCTGGGTGACCGTCCTCGCCGAGTGCCTCCGGCGCGTCGAAGAAGCTCGCGCGCTGTGGGCCGGCGCGCCCGACACGATGCCCCCGCTCTCGGACGAGTTGTCCCCCTGCGCTCTGGAACTCCGCGTGCACCTCGCGTCGGCCCGCGCCTGCGCGGAGAAGAAGCTCGCGTGGAGCGACGAGGGCGGGCTCTCTCGGCCCCAGGCCCTGTGCGTCCTGCACCTCGCCGTAACGCTCGCGAAGTGGGAGGCCCAGCAGCAGCGCGCCACCGCGGCCTCGGTCGCCTTCGAGCTGACGCCGCCCCCGCCTCGGGCCCGCCCGGAGCCGAAGCCCCGGCGGCCAGCTCATGAGGACGCAGGCCCGCGGAGCCTGCGCGACCTGGCGCACGTGGCCAGTGCCTTCGACGTGTGGGACGGCAAGGAAGACGTGCCATGACGTGCCCTGCGCCTTTTCACGAGGAGCCGCCCCGGCCGCTCAGCGGTTGCTCGCGAACTCGGCCAACCATGGCCGGGCCAGAGCGCCAGATACCTGGAAGCCTTCTCCGTCATAGGTGATGACAGCGACGCCCATGGTCGCAAGGAAGCGCTCACGCGCATCGCTGATGGGGGCGTTCGTCACGAGGCAGAGCTCATCGGCAGCGGCGCCGCGGAAGTGCCGATACTCCAGCAGCTGGGACAGCGCTGCGCGTGTTTGGTGCACCTCGTTAGACGGGTCGAGCGTCTTCGCCTCGAAGATGACGCGTACGCCCTCCAATGGGGCGCGGGCCCAGAGGTCCACTGCCGAAGGGATTTCCTCGATGCTGTCCCACCCGGCTGCGACGAGATGTCTCTTCAACGCAGCGAGCAGCTCGTGGTGGTTCTGAACGGCCTTCTCTCGCAGAGCGAGCGTCTCTTCTGGAGACGCCCGTTCACCACTCGGAGTGAGCGCCGCTGGCCGACGCGACTCATCGAAAGGACGAGGTTCCCGGTGAGCCGGCTGCTGAGTCTGGAGGGGGACTTCTGGCTCCGCTGCGGGCTCCTCGACGATGGTGTTGACCTGCTCACGTTCTGGTCCTGCCTGGAGCAGCTGGCGCTGAGGACCAGTGCCTTTGAAACGGAGGCGGAACCGGAGGATGCGACGTCGCTCCCCACTGTCATCGTCGCCATAGGTCCACCAGTACTGCTGGCACTCTGCGACTCCCAGGAACCGCAGCTTCCGGGTCCCCGCTCGCTCAAACACAAAGAGGGTACTTAAGTTCTTAACTATACGAAAATCAAAATCTCCAAGCCCCTGGTCTCCGACCCTAGCTCGGCCTGTGTAGATGAGGTCCCTGCCATCCCAGTAGTCCTCGCAGTTGAAGGACTTCGCCCCTTCGGGGTCGGTGATGAGCAAGACCGCACCCCGATGCGGCACCATTCGACCTCTGCGTCCAAGATATGAGGGTCTAAATCCGAACATCTCGCCGAGTTCGTCCCAGGAATAAACGCGTCCCGGAATCCGCTCCGGCGCGGAAGAGCGGGGCGCCGCTGGTGCCGTGTCGTCTTTCACGGTGAATCCGAGTTCCTCGAGCTTGGCGCGTACGGTGGCCTCCCCTCCGCTGAAGTCGCTCGAGGAGAGCGGCCCGCGCTCGGGAAACTGGTAGCCAAATGCCACGCCAGCGATGGCCTTGGAGTCGTACCGCTTGCCGTCGCTCACGAGGAAGAACGAGCGTGCTCGGCCGAACCCGTACTTCTCCAGAAATGACTCGCGTCCGAGCCCGTCGAACTCTGCTATGGCCGCCTCGACAGCGTCTGGAGATGTCAGATCTTGCAGTGCCATGTCGGAAGAATAGTCCGTCCATCGGGCATGGGCCATGGCGACGCATTCTCACCTACACCCAGTCTCGCCCGCTGCACCAACGCCTCTTCTGCTTGGGCAAGGAGGTGCGTCATGGCAGCAGCCCCCACCCAGCCCACGTACAGCTTCGATGTGCCCGTGAAGACGGCGAGCACCAGCAACCTGCGCGAGCACCCCATGGCGCGTTACCGCAGGACGGACGCACAGAAGCGCGCCACCCGCCGCCGCTGCCCGGAGTGGACGGCTGGCCCGCTCGTGGTGGTGCGCCTCACCCGGGTGTCTCCACGACAGCTGGATGACGACAACGTGCGAGGGGCGCTGAAGTCCGTCCGGGATGCCGTGGCCACCTGGCTGCGCGTGGACGATGCCTCGCCCCTGGTGCGGTGGGAGTACCTCCAGGCGAAGGGGGCCACTCCGCTGGTGAGAGTCCAGGTGATGCTGGTGTCTCCGGTTGGTACCGGCGCTGCTCCGACGGCAAGCATCCTCCCGGAGATCCTTGAATCCGGTCCGGGCGCCCACCCGTTGGTCGAGGTCGAAGCCGACGCTGGAGGGCTCCGCGTTGTTCGCGAGCCGGGCAGTGGCCGTGTCCGCGCTCCGCGCTCCCTTGCTGCTCTCGCCACCCCAGCCACCTACCGCCCCGGGAGTCCTCGATGAGCTGCGTAACGAAGCTGGTGCGACCCGCCACCGTCACCTGCGGGTGTGGTGCCACCCTCATGGTGAAGACAGGGGGCGGTCCGCTGCCCTCCAAGTGCGCCCGGTGCAAGGAGCTGGCGAAGGCGCCGAGCCGGAAGCGGGCCGTGGCGAAGCGGCGCGCGAAGCGCCTGCGCGTGCGGGATTTCACGGGTGAGGCCGCGGTGGAACTCGACTGGGCTGAGCAGCTGGCGGACGAGCGCGTGGCGTTGGGCTGCGCCTTCGAGAACTTCCGTGCGCAGGTGCTCGCGCTGGCCCGCGACTGGGGCCTCCCGGCTCCCGCTGTGCAGTAGCAGGGAAGTGTCCTTGGCCAACTCCGTGCACATTTTTGCACCTGTGGCACGGATAGAGGATGGCCTGTCCAGCACCGTCCCTGTCCCGAGCCACACCGCCCGCGTCCTCTCGCGTGAGGACAGCGCGGCCGCAGGCGCTGGAGTCCCCCACCCAGCTGTCCCTGCCGATTTCCGTCCCCACGCGCCAGGTGCAGCGCAGGGAGCGGGCCCACCGGCCCCACCTGCGCCAGCGCACCCTCCCAGGGGTGGACACCCGGCAACGGGTGTTGCCCTTCCGTCGCTCGAAGAGCGACAGCCTCCTCACGCCGGAGCTCGCCGAGGCCATGGAGACGGCCCTCGCCGAGGTGCGTTCCGCTGCGGAGGGCGGCCGTAGGCAGCGCGCCGCCGAGGCTCTGCTGCTGCAGCTGCTCACCCCCTTCCTCAAGGGCGAGGTGGCGCACGCCCTGGCGCACCACGAGCGCACCCACCTCAACAGGGACGACCTTCTGCAGGAGGCCCTCTTGCGCGCCCAGAAACTGTGGAAGGGCTTCACCCCCGGGTGGGCTGGACCTGGCCGCACCCTGTACCCGGCCTACGTCAAGAAGGCCGTCCGGCAGCACCTGGGCAACGTGCTCGAGGACGCCAAGCTGATCGGCCCCACTCACTGGGGGAGGAAGCTCGCCGCCCGCGCGCGCAAGCGGATGAAGCGTGAGCCCACGGTGACGTACGAGGAGGCCCTGAAGACGGAGGGCGCGGACCACGCCACCACCCTCGGGCTCACCCTGGGGGCTACCCGCGCCGACGAGCGCGAGGCCGAGCTGCTCGCCGACGAGCAGGACGAGGAGCAGGCCGAGGAGACGCGGCAGTTCGAGCTGGGCTCCGCCGCGGTGGCCGCTCTCCGTCGCCTCCCCCAGCGCGAGCGCATGGCCGTGGCCGTCCCCCTGGGGCTGTCCCGGGTGCAGCTCTCCGACGGCGAGCTCGCCCGCCGCCTCAAGTGCACCCTCCCGGAGTTGCTGGCCGCCCGGGAGCGCGGGCTGGCGACCCTTCGAGAAGACATGAGGAGGGCAGCATGCTGAGTCTTTCGATTCGAGAGGTGGCCGCGATGATGCTGGGCATGGTGGTGTCCGACCCGGACACGCGGCTCGGCTTCGTCGCCTCGTCCCGGGAGAGCGCCCGGCTCACCGGCTTCGCGGTGGCCGAACTGCTGAAGAGCAAGGGAGTGGTGTGGCACCCCGCCTACCAGGAGGTGCGCTGGCCGAGCGGCGCCAAGGCGGTGTTCGTCTCCGTGAAGGAGCCGGACAGGATGCGCGGGTACCGCTGGGCGGGAGCCTTCATGTCCGCCGCCGCGGCCGAACTGGCGGACGAATACGCCCGGCACGTTGTGGACTCCAACGCCCGGCCGCCCGGCACCGTCGTCTCGGGGTGCGCCGAGGTGGCCAGCCGGGACGCCCTCTCCGAACTGCAGCGCGAGGCGGCCTGATGCCGATTATTGTCGCCCAGAAGGACGGCACCTGCCGGGCCTGCGGCAAGCTCGTCCGCAAGGGCGAGGAGGCGGACTACACCGCCGAGCAGGGCCTGGCCCACCCCGAGCCCCAGTGCTCCGCGGCGCCCGCCCTCCACCGCCCCAACCGCCGGGCAGGTCAGTGCCGCTGTGGCGCCTCGGTACCGGCCGGCGCCGGGCGGCTTCGCCTCCTCGAGGACAGGGGGGCTGCTGGCGGTGGGAAGAGCTGGGCTGTGGACTGCGCCGCCTGCGCGGGCTTGTGACGTACCCGTCAGGCGGTTAGGGTCCCATCCGGAATGGTGAAACGGGAGGGATGCCCATGTTCCGTCGACTGAGCGTTCTGGCGTGTGCGTTGGTTGCCGCAGTCGCGTGCGACGCTCCTCCGCCCGGGGGCAATCCGCCACCGGTCGTTGGTGAGACAGACGCGGGGACGGCGCTCACGGATAACGTCGATGTAGTGCTGCGCAACACAACCGATAAGCCCATCCGCCTCGATGTCGTCGGTACTGTTCAGGATCTTGCTGGTGGGCCCTCCCTCGATATCTGGAGGCCCGGCATTATTGAGGTGCCTGCCAACACCGAAACGAAGCTTGTGGGGGTCCTCTCCGCCCCTCTCGCGCATCGCCTCAGTGTTGACGCGGACGCCATGGAAGGAGGATCCGTTGGCTCTGGCCGGGGTATGAGTGTCAAGACAATGAATGAGCGCCCGGCCTGCGAGATACAGACCACGGGAGCTCCACACCCCAATGCCATCTCGGTGGTGTGCAAGTAGTCAGGCAGATCTGTAGCTGATTCCCTGTAGGCTGACCCACGTGGTGGACCCGCTCACCACGTACACATTCCCGTCGCTCCGAACCTCGATGCTGCCCATACCGGTGGCGGTCAACACAGCGAAGTCTCGCGTTGCTGGTGGTCGGTGGGTCGACGGGAGAATGAAGGCCACGCTCCCCGTGGAGCCGCCTTTCATCGTGCCCTCGATGTGAACGCGCCCGGAGCTGTCCTTGTAGTACCTGACCCCGTTGCGCCCGTAGTCGGTGAAGTTGTCCCAGGTTCCAACGAACGTGGGCATCACCGCAGCCTCCTGCACATTGTCGGACTGGGCGATCTGGACAGAGTCGACGTTTACGGTGCTGCCGAGAGACGGGAGTGTCGCAGTGATTCTTGCTCGAACGTAGCGAGCTCCTGATGGTGCTGTGGCGGAAATCGCTGAACGCGCCCAGGGCGCACCGGCGCCGAAGGTGCGCGCAGCGGTCTCAAAGCCGACAGAGACGAGACCAGCATCGAGCCACTCGACGGAGACCGACACAGTGGAGCCGGTGCTGCCCTTGGCGAACGCATCCACGCTGTAGCGGAGACCAGGTCGTGCGGCGACGGCGTCAGACACCAGGGCTGGTCCGCTGCCCGAGATGAACATCAGGGACCGAGCCCCGCTGAGTGCATCCGCGCTCATCACGACGTCCGTCCCCCAGGATCCATACAGCATTGCCCACCCGTCAGGTGGACCTGATGGATCGGTCTGTGCCTCGAAATCCGAGTTGAGAGGAAGGGTGGCATACGAGACTCGGGGCTGCAGCACGCCTGGGCTCACGTACCGAGGTGCCAGCGTTACCTCCTCAGAGGCCGGACCGATGTTGCCCTTCCTATCCCTCGAGCGCACTCGCGCGTAGTAGCTCACGCCGGCCGTGAGCCCCGTCAGGTCGAAGCGTGTGGAGCTGCTCACCGCCTTCAACGTCGCCGCGGAGAGCGTGAAGCCAGGAGAGGTGCCGACGTGGAGCTCGTATTCCTCGGGCACGGGGCCTCCGGAGGTGACATTGGGGGCGGTGAAGAGCAGCACGGCCCCCGTCACCGAGTTCGTCACCGAGAGGCCCGAGGGGGCGGCGGGCCCTGTGAAGGGCACCGTCGGCGCCGTGTACCCGTCCGCGTTGCGGCTGAGCCACAGCCGGGCGCCGAGCGACGGCTTCCCGTTGAGGGCGAGGCGCGTCTTGCCGTCCGTGCTGGTGAGGGTGTGCGTCACCTGGCGCACCGCCAGCACCTGGGCGGTGGTGAAGTGGAAACCGTTGGGGGCGAGCTGCACCAGGTCGGCGAGATCGAATCCCGGGTGGAAGCGCACCTCCACCGAAGCGCCGACGTCGCAGGTGGAGAGGTCCGCGAGTCCGGCCTCCGCGAGCCGCACGGCCTCGTCATGGGTGCGGATGCCGCTCGTCGTGGCCTCTGCCAGCCACATGGTGCGCGGGAGCGCGATGCCTCCGGAGGTGATGTACCCGTAGCGCTGCGTCGCCGCCTCGTCCTCGCGCGCCACCGTCTTGCGCTTCGGCTGGCCGGCCGCGTCCAGGTCCTCCTCGTCCGAGTACGTCACCTCCACCCGGGTGCGCACGTTCTCCAGCGAGGTGGTGAACTCACCGAGGTACTGGTAGTCGCTCGGCCCGTACGTCCATGTGGGCGCCGTGCCGGCCCGGTCCGGGCCCCACAGCCACAGGCCCCAGTCCCCGGTGTCCGGCCGGTACTTCCACCGCACCTCCCAGCCGCGGCCCACGGCCAGCTTCGACAGTGCGTCCATGACGGGCTGGCGCTCCTGCTTGTACTTGCCGAGCAGTTGTAGCGAGGCCTGGGGCGTGTAGAGGGCGAAGTCGGACAGCCCGGCCGCCACGAGAATCTGGTTGCACACCGTCTCCAGCGGGGTGCCGTCGTCGCTGCCGTACGTGCCCTCGGGCACCCACACGTCCTGGAGGACGCCGGCCATGTCCCGGCCGGTGAAGGTGATGATCTCCGGGCCGGAGTCCACCCGATCGATTCGGCCGAAGAACAGGGGACGCCATGCCGCAGGCAAGGGCTCGAAGCCCAGCGGCACCACCGCCGCCTCCACGCGGAAGGGCCGCCCAGCCTGCAGCAGGGGTGCGTAGTCCCCGGGGAGGTTGTTCGCCCGGCTTGTCTCCATGAGCGGGGCGAGGCTCAGCCCGTCCAACTCCCGCATGACTCGCACCGAGGCTTGCCCCACCGGGTTGTCGAGCCCCTCGTCCACGTCAACGCTGTCGAGGAAATCGCGGCCGAAGAGGTTGGTCAGGTCGTACCAGGTGCTTCCCAGCAGGACTCGCACGCGGCCGCGAGTGGAGTAGGGGCCGGACGAGCGGAGAAGCCGCTGCTGCTGCTCAAGGAGAGGGCGCATGCCCCGGAGAAGGGGCGCACCGGCTCAGGTGCCGTAGAGCGTGAAGTCGAAGCGCTCGGAGATGCTGGTGAGCCGCGGCGAGGCCTTCGAGGTGCCCACCTGCCCGACGCACAGCAGCCCATTCGGAGGGAAGCGCGGCCCCCATGCATACACCCGGGAAGGGCCAGGCCAGGCGAAGAGGCTGTGAAAGCCATAAATCCCAGCCACCCAGGACGCGGGCACCTCGAAGGGCAGCGCCACGACGTCGTCATAGGCGGTTGCAACGCCCTGGCCATCGATATCACCTATCCGCAGCAGCCCGCCCGAGGCGTCCCCGAAGAGCCACTCGTCGCTCGTCGCCACCCCGTTGATGTACAACTGTCCCGCCGTGTTGATGACATGCCTCCACGGGCCCGTCCCCTCACGCACCCACCCGATGAATGTCGCCGCCTCGTCCACGCTGAAGCCGACATTCCACATGACGATTTGGTTGGCCGGGACGGTGAGCCCGGCCAACCCCTTCCTTCGTGCGGCCGTGGACCTCGCCACGCCTGCGTCGACGAGCAAGGGGGCAACCTCTCGTGACGTGTAGAGGTGTGACGTCGACGATGAGTTGTCCTCGAAGGTAAGCACGTGCCCCTCGCCGTCGATGAGCGCCTGCAGCGCCTTCGACTCTCCCTCGGGCAGCGGACCGGTGGTGAAGCGGAAGTCGTCCTTCCTCTGGATCTTCTGGGTCGAGCGCGGGATGCCGTTGATGGAGCGCACTACCTCACCCAGACGCACGGGCATCCGCTCCGAGTCCTCACACTGGACGTCCACGCCGTTGATGGTGACGAGAGCCATCAGCCTGTTCCTCCGAATCGCGCGGCCAGACCCGCAACCCTGCCCACCGAGCCCCGATGCCGGAAGGCAATCTCATCCAACTTCTGCGCCAAGTCCCCGAGTCCGGAGAAGAGATCGCGCACGTTCATGTTGATGACCCCCACCAGGGGGCCGCCCGGGGGCACCAGCGTGTCACCCGAGGACGGCGCGGACGTTCCCGGTGCCGCGGGCCGCGTCGGGGTGACGTACGTGTCACGGGGTATTGTCACTCCGCCCGTCTGCCCGTCCCGCTCCTTCTGGGCATTGAAGCGGGCGAGCGTCACCTTCCACGTGTTGGGCACGTTGGACAGGCTCTCGTTCGCCTTCTCCAGGGCCTCGCGGTTCTTGAGGACCTCGGCCGTCTCCTCGGCCTTGGCCCGAGCCGCGTCCCAGGTCATGTCCTTCAGCTTGGAGATGGAGTCATTGAGCCCGGTGGTGGAGATCTTCGCGTCGTTGAGGCTCCTCGCCCAGTCGTTCATGAAATCGAAGGGCTTCGCGCCGAACACCTCAATGTCTCCGATGGCGCGGAACACCGACTGGATGGCCTTGATGATGCCATTCCACACGCCGCTGATGCCCTTGGCGATTTCGAGGATGCCGATGGCCAGCCACCGCACGCCTTCGAAGAAGAGCCGCAGGCCCACCTCGGCGAGCAGCCGCAAGGGTACTTCCGTGAGTTGGAGGACACCGGCGAGCATCTGAAAGACGGGCTGCAGCGCCGCAAACACCTCCCCCAGCCCGACCAGGACGGGGATGAGTGGATCCACGGCCTCGAGGAGGTACTGCAGGATGGGTGTCAGGGCGCCCATAATCGCCTGCACCAGATAGCCGATGGCGCCCACCAGCGGCTGCAATGGGCCGAGCAACTGCCCGAGCGAGTCGGCCACCAGTTGGATGAGGGTGTTGATCATCTCAACGAGCGTTTTGAAGCCCTCGGAGCGGGTGAGGATGTCGGCTACCACCGCGATCACGCCGCCCCAAATACCGCCCGCGGCCACGCCCTGAGCGAAAGAGTTGAGGATGTCGGCGATGTCACCGATGCGGCTCACCAGCTTGCTCTTGAGACTGTCGCGGGCGTCACGCATGGCCTGGGTGATCTCGTCCGACTTCTTCTTCACTTGCAGCGCGGCCTCCACGAGCGCCCCCGTCACGAGGCCAGCGGCGCTCAGTGCCTGCTTCGCGAACATGGAGAGATAGGCGTCCATGATGTCGTCGCTACGCTGGACCAGGCGCTTGAGGTAGTCGCTCTCCGCCTCTCCAACCGTCTCCGTCTCCTTCTCGGTGGCTACCGTGACGGAGTTGGGATCGCCCACATCGGGCACAGCACCGAGCAGCTTGTCCTTCAGCGCCAAGAGTTCCTCGAGGTGCAGCGCCTTGACCAGTTCCCGGCCCAGCATCTCCGCGCCTTCCAGGCTGTGCTTCAGGCCGTATGTCACGTTCTCCCGGGCGGTCTTTGTTGACTCCGAAAGGGCCTTGCCGGCGGCAGTGGCGGTGTCACTGATGACGCCCCCGACGGCTGCGACCCCCTCCTCAAGCCTCTTCATGAAGGCCTCGGCTGAGAGGTTCTGAACCTGCGCAAGGTTCTTGGCCAGAGTTTCGGCCTCAAGTCTCCAGGCCACCGCCTCGAGGAACTTGGCGACCGCCTTCACTCTGTCGAAGACGGCGTTGAGCATGGCCGTGGCGAGCTTCGAGATGAAGTCTGTCACGGAGCCCATCAGCTTGCCGAAGAAGTCGGCGGCCTTCTCTCCGAGGTCCTTCATCTTGTCCACGATGTCGGCAGTGCTCTCCTTCCAGAGAAAGACGATGTTGTCCCAGCTCTTGTAGAGCGACCCTGCAAAGAGGACGATGGCGCCAACCGCTGCGGCCACGGCGAGCAGTGGGAGCGCGACGGCTCCGATCTTCGGCAGCAGCGCCGTGAAGGAACTGCCCAGCCCCTTTGTGGCGGAGGGTAGTTCCTTGAGTGAGGCGGTGAAGGACGTCAGTCCCGAAGTCATCTGCGCGAAGACTTGCCCGACGGTCGCCTGTCGCAGGTAGACGAGCGCCCACCCCGCCTTCTGGACGGAGCCGGTGAAGAGCGTCGTCGCCACCTTGGTCGCCATAAGGCTCGTTCCGAGGACACGCAAGGCGCGGACAAGCACCACTGTGCCCTCAAAGAAGGACTTCGTGAACATGAGCGCCCGCACCATCGCGAAGCTCACGCCTCCGACGACGGCCGAGTACTTCACCATGTCGACGATGTTCTGCCTCTGCTGCTCGGAGAGGTTGCGCCACGTGGCGATGGCCGTCTTCACGAGCGTGTTGAGCTCGCGGACGAGGGGGAGAAACGTCTCGCCCACCTCTCGGCCGAGTAGCATGGTGGAGTCCTTGAGCTTCTCGAGCTCCTTCGAGGCCGCATAGGACGTCTGACCCGCCACCGCAACGGACGCGGCGGCGAGGCCAGCGACGGAGAGCAGCCCATCGGAGAAGTCCCCCAGGGCCGCTGCCGCCTTGCTCATGTTCTCTTCGATCTGGTCCGCCGCTTCCTCCACGGCGTCCACCACCTGGCCCAGCGTCTTGACCATCTCGCCGATGGAGGCCGTGACGGAGACGTAGAGATCTCCGACCTTGAGCCCGCCCGGTCCATTGCCAGCTCCAGCCACGTTGCTGCTCCTCGCGCTGCTACGCCGCGCTGTACTGCGTGGTGCGGACGACCCGCTTGCGTCCTGGGGCTGGGCTCGAGGAGACCTCGGGCGAGGCGCCGGAGGTGTCTGGCGTCTCGCCCTCTTGCTCGATCAGGTGGTCCGCCGCGATGGTCGCAATCCACTCAAAGGACTGGGCCGCCGTCTCTTGCTCCGTCCAGCCTTGGATTCTCGCGACCCTGATCTCTAACGCTCGATCGGGGTCGCTTCGGAGTTTCCCTTCAGCTTCTCCACCACGGTGCCCGTGGCAGCGAGGGCCGCCGTCGCATCATCCTTGATGTCCATCAACCACGGCGCGACGCTGATGTTGGCGAGGTCCTCATCCGAGGTCCGGTCGAAGATCGGCCGCACCGCCCCCGGCTCGAACGTCACCGTGGCGACCATGCGCGCGAGCAAGCGCATCGCACCGGTCTCTCCGATCGGCTTGCCGTCCTGGTCGATGTCGCCCGCCTTCCTGGCTTCATCGAGGACCTGCACCGCCACACCCTCCGGGGCGCGACGAATGACGAGCGCGAGCGGCTCGCCGTCGACGTCGATGGTGGTGTCCTTGTACTTGCGCCACGTGGCATTGCCCAGCTTCTTCTTGAGGTCAGTCATTGTGTGTCTCCGGTGGGAGGGATTGGGAGTTGCGGTCAGAACGCGACGGGGCCGCCCTTGAACTTGAGCGGGTAGTTGAACTTGAGCGTGGTGCCCGCCTCGAAGTTCTTCTCGTCCGACTCGATGAACACCTCGTACCGCTGGCCCTTGCTCCCGGCCACGGCGGTGGGGTTCTCCACCACGTGGATGAAGAAGGATTCCTTGGCCTTGCGCGCGGTCTCCATCACCGCCTGCGTGGCACTCCCCGACTTTCGCGTGCCGGCGATGGTTCCGGTGATGTTCGACCACACGGGCACGTTCTCTGTGTAGCCATCGGAGTTGAGGTGCTTCAGTTCTTCGAACTCGGTCGCATCGGTGATGCTGAATGAAGAGCCAGCTTCCAGCTTGTTGGCGTCGGCGAGCACCTCGTCGGGCTCGGCGGTGATGTGGATGGGGACCTTGTGAGTGATGACGTAGTTGGACATGTTCTGCCTCACTTCCGGGGGAAGAGCTTCGCCAGGGATTTCTTCAGCTGAGCCGCCACGCCCTTGCGCAGCAGCGAGCGCACGCCGCGCTTGAAGGCGTTGCGCAACCAGTTGGGCGGGGGATTCTTCGTCTGTTCCCCGAAATGCCAGCCCGCGTGGATGGGCCCGGCCTGCGGGTGTGCGTAGCCGCCCGTGGCGGTGGTGGACATCCGCTCGGGGTTGTGGTGCGGCAGCGACACGAAGGCGGTGTCTGCCAGGTCGAGCGGGTCATCCGGAGCTCCGCCGCGCGGGACGCTGAAGGCGGCCTGGTCCATGCCGCGCTGGACTGCGTCGAGCACGGGCCGGTCCAGGTCTCTCAGGACGGCCCGATACTCCGAGCGCAACCTCTCCAGGTCGGAGGTGTTCACCTCCACCTTCACGCGCGCTCGGTATGCCCGTTGACTTGCCATACCCCAGAGAAGGGGCGGGGAATCAGCGGCGAGGGACGTCCTCTGCGGCGAGCTGGGGCACCACGGCGCCCGGGGCGCTGGCGCTCAGGTACTCCAGTTCCACGGAGAAGACCCACCGTGGCCGCCCCTCGTCGTCTGGCGTCTGCCTGGTGGGCCTGCCTTCGGTGGGCTCTACCCGCACGTATCCGTCGGGCTGCAGGTCGTACAACGCGGACCAGGCCGCGCGCGCCCGGTCCCCCGTCTCCTTGTCGCTGCCCGGCGCGCGGGTGCCGCGCACCAGCACCGTCACCATGTCCCGGTGGAGACTGAGTCCCGTGTCGGCGAGGTACTTCTCCGGCGGATCGCCGCCTGCGTCGATGACGGCAATCATCTCGTCCGGAGCACTGGTGGGGAAGGGTCCCGGGTACAGGGTGGGCGTGTCGCCGGAGAGCGTGCCCAGGCCCGCGGCCTCGAGCAGCGTGGCCACGTCGAGCTCGATGTCCCGGAGCCTCACAGGACGACCTCGCTGTGGTCGAAGCTGCCGGTCTCCAGGTCCTTGTGGACGAAGCTCTGCACGGGCTTGCGGCTGCGCTTGTAGTCGGCGGGGTCCGCCCCTGGTAGCCAGATCAGCACCTTCTCCAGGTCCTCCTGTGCGATGACGGCGGTGGTGTAGAGGGTGCCAGTGGCCACCACCTGCTTGCCCTCGGCAGACTGGACGCGACGAGCGCCCGGGGCCCAGCGGCACGGGTGCGGCTCGACTGGGCCGTACTCCTCGCGGCGGTTGTTGTCCGTCATGCGCAGGAAGCGCCGGAGGTGGAACGTCTCGCGCATGTCCTCCAGGAAGAGGCTCATGTCTGCTTTCTCCGAGTGGACTTGTGGTGGGGGCGCGCGAGCTGCTGGGCCAGGGCGGGCACTGCGGTGCGGTCAGCCGCCCAGGTGACGGAGCCACCGCCGATGCTGCGGCTGATGACGGTGGGGTCTCTCCCTGCGCCGGAGCGCAGGGCCGTGAGGGTGATGAGCGCGGCTTCCTCGAGCGGCGCCGGCAGGTCGCTGGTGAGGGTGCTCGCCGGGTCCGCTGCGAGGGCCAGAGCCACCTGGCCGGGCGTGCGCCAGCCCGCGTCGTAGGTGACCACGATCTCCCCGGTGTCGTGGGCACGGAGCGGCATGGGCGCGACGCCGTCCGTCCACTGCCCGGTAAAGGGCCAGCCTCCACGGCGGTTCAGGACGCGTCCGTACCTGGGGCTCTCCAGGAAGTACTCGCTGGGGGGCACCTCGGCGCCGGCCACGGTGACGGACACGATGCGCCGCACCGCCCCGGCCCGGAGGAACAGGACGCGGCCGCCCTCGCTCGGCACCGTCTCCTGGATGTTCTCGCGCAGGTGGGCGTCGTAGCCCAGCCAGTCCGCCAGGGCCTGACTCGCTGCGGTGATGAGCGCGGGCAGCTCGGCGTCCGAGGTGGACGTCTTGAGCCGCGCGGCCGCGCGCGCCAGCGTGGTGAAGTCGAGCTCGCTCGCCATCACACCGCCCCCGGGAACTGGGCCGCCAGAGCCTTGCGGACGCGCGCCCATTCGAAGTTGTCCGCCGGGTCCGTCTTCCGGCCCGGGGCTACGTCGCGGTGGCCGAGGACGTACCCACGGTGCCCGCGAGCAGTGGGAATCAGGTCAACCGTGACGCCGTACATGAATGTGGCGCAATCCCACTCCAGCCTTCGCACGATGTCCGACACGAGCCAGGCGAGTGCCTTGTACTGTGCCTCGGTGAAAGGCGTGACGCCATCGCCGGGGTTCACGATCTCGATGCCGATGGAGCGGTCGTTGACGCTCTCGCCCTTCTTCGGCTCCTCCCACGGCATGTGGCTCTCGCCCGCATGCCACGCCTTCAGGTCCTCGGGGACGAGTCGGTAAACGATTCCGCCCGTGGTGATGAGGTAGTGGGCGGACACCATGCTGCCCTTGGTGCATAGCCAGGTGAGCGCACTTTGGTTGCTCCACCGCCCATTGACGTTGCCCGTGTGGTGGATGAGCACCGTGTCCACGCGCACGTTCTCCTCGCGGGCGGAGCGGTTGGGGCTGGGAAAGTCGATGACGAGGGGGATGGTGGGGGAGGGGGTGTCCATGAGCAGCCTCCAGAAACGGCGACGGGGAGACACCCCAGAAAAGGGGCGCTCCCCGGCCGGGAGGGCTGCGTGGGTATTGCGTCAGACGGGCAGGGTGGAGGAGCCGCCCAGCACCAGGAGCGCGCCCGTCACCACGGTGGGGGTGGTGCCGTCGGTGAAACTCACCGTCTCCACCACCCGCAGCTCGTCGTGTCCCACGGGGATGTACTGGAAGTCGATGTCCAACTCGACGGCCTTGGACGCCTGGATCACCGTGAGCTCCACGGCGGCCCCGTCCATGTTCTTCAGCGCCACCCATTCGTTATCGGTGTCGCTGCCGTCCCGCGTCTCCACCTCGTAGGTGACTTCGAAGCCCGTGGGAGTGCCGGTGGTGGCTCCAGTGAGGCCGACCAGCACCGCCGACCCCCAGCGCCCGGGAGCGAAGGTGCTGCCCTGGCGCGTTCCGGCGGAGCGAGCGGCGGGGGCGAGCGCCAGGTTGTCCGTTTTGACGACGGCGCCGATGTTGTTCCTGACGATGAAGTTCATCTCTCGTCTCATCCTTCTCGGGGCGTGCCCGGGTTAGTACTTGACCTTCTTCTTGAACGCGAAGGCGGTGGTGTGCCGCAGCTTCCAGTCGGCGTAGCCCACCACCCGCAGCGTCTGCATGTCGTTGACGAAGTCGCTGGCGTTCTCGCCGATCGTCATCTCCATCTCGGCGGCCGAGCCGAAGTAGAGCTGGGACGCCAGGCCGAAGCCGATGTGCTCCCATCCAAAGAGGAGCTCGGGGTTTCTCTCCACCGGGAACCCGTTGATCGTCGGATTCTTCAGGTCGCGCAGGCCCTCGAACACCCACCCGGACGCATCCCGTAGTCCCCGCAGGTGCCAGAAGGTATCGCTGGGCATGAAGTAGAAGGCCGAGTCATCCAGCTTGTGCTTCTTCTTCTCCAGCGCAGCCGGCAGGCTATCGAGGTCCGCCAGCTTCTTGGTCGCGTCGGTATCGGAGAGCGCACCCGTGGCCTCGGAGATCATCTCCTTCTCGACCTCCTCGAGGATGCCCAGCGGCTGCTTGTTGCCCTTCCCGAAGAGTCCGGCCTTGTCGAAGAGTAGAGCCATCTCCTGCTGCAACTCGGCGCCGACGTCAGCCGAGGCGGACGAATCCCCACGACGCATCAGATCGTTGGAGAGGCCCACCCGACCCACGGCCTTGTGCGCACCCAACTCCATCAGCCCGTGCTTGATCTCCGTCTTCTCGACGGGCTCGCCCTCGGCCGCCCAGTACACGACCGCGCGCTCGTTCTGCCTGCCGACCACGAACTTGCCGCCGTACCCGGAGGCTTTGCGCAGTCCCGGCCGGCTGACGAGGAGCGACGGCCCCTTCAGGAATTCGATGATCTCGGCGGACTCCACCACGGGGAGGCGCTCACCGCCCTGGCCGAAGATGCTGGCGAAAGCACCCACCGCCTTGCAGCGGGTCACGTACTGCTCCAGGCGCTGGAAGTGCTCACCCTTCGCCACACCGAGGGCCTTGGCCCGGTCGAGGTAGATGATTTTGATGGCCACGCCCGCGCGGGCCTGCCAGAGCCGCCCCTCGGGCGGGTCCATCTGCAGGTCACGCACTCCGGTCACCACGGGCGTGGGGGCAGCGGGCGCGGCAGCGGCGCGGGAGGCCATCGCCGCCTCAACGGTCTTCACCACGATGGGCTCGATGGCGGCGGCCACCGCAGGAGGGATAGGCGGCGGGGCAGGGGGCTGGGGGTTGGCAGGCGACGGCTGGGGTTTGGGAGACATTGCACGCGGCTCCGTGTGAGAGGGAGGTGTCCGTTCGTCGTGGAGAAGGGGCGGGTGGTTACGCGGCGAGGCTGCGCAGCCATTTCGTGACAGGGTCCTCGTCCTCCGTGCTGGGCGGCGCCTCGTTCTCGCTGGCGCTCTCGTCCTGGGGCACGTCGGTCTGAGGTTTGTCGTCCTTCGTCGCGGGCGGCTCGGTGGCCTTGCCCTCGGACTCGGGCGGTTTCGCCTCGCTCTCGGGCGGGAACATCTTCGCGTGGATGGCCTTCACCATCGTGTAGAGGTCCGCCATGTCGACGGCAGGTGGCTCCGGCTTCTTCTCCTCGGGCTTCTTCGGTTCGTCGGCCATCTTGATCCTCACGGCGCCAGCCTTGGCGCCAACATCGACGAGGCTCACCTCGAGCAGCCTCGCTTCGTGAACGTCTTCACCCTTGCCATCGGGGCCCTTGCCGTTGGGCGTGGCGCGGACGGTCCGGTACCCAATGCTGCAGGCGGCGATGTCGCCCGCGTCGACAGCGCCCTTCACCTTCTGGGAGAGGTCCGTGAGGAGGTTGAAGCAGGGGACGAAGTACCACTGCCCCTCTTCTTCCCAGACGGTGGCGGAGCCCACGGGCAGGCGCTGCTCTGGCGAGGCATCAGGGACGATGCCTACGTGGTACGAGTGCACCCAATAGAGGGGCACCTCGTTCACGCCCTCGGGCAGGCGTAGCGCTCCGGCGTCCATGGTGTCGCCGTGGGCGTCGTCAACGCCTGGCGGGTCCAGCATTGCGAACACGGGCCCCTCCGCCGTCGCAACAGAGAGCCGCGGCGGAGACTCCATCCGCTTGAGGGTGATGCCTCGGGTCCTCATCTGACCCTCACCCAGCCTTGGCGGCGATTCACCGGGATCGCGCTCAACATCCACCAGCCCCTCCCTTTGCGCCGGTAGAGCGCGACTCCATGCCGGGCGCGGTCCAACTGGAGACCGCGGCGCATCTGACGACACGCCTTGCGGCCATCGGGGTGCTTGCGGTGAATGACCCAGAGGTCGCGAGCAGCATCAACGCGTTCGACCGCCGAGGTGCGCTCAATGCCTAATCTGTCCAGGTAACAGCCGCTGATGAGCATGATGAAGAGAAGCGGCGGCTACCTGCGCTCGGCGTCGCTGCGGGGCGGCGGCGGGTTGCTGGGGGTAGCTGGCGTGTCGAGCACGGGCTGGGCCCCAGGCAGCGGGCGCGGGCGCTTCCCTTCGAGCTCCGGGTCCGGCGGGAGCCCTCCCAGGGCGCGCACCTCGTTCCAGGTGACGCCTTCGTTCGGTGCCGACGTCACAACCTTGAAGGTGCGCTCCCAGGACTCTGGGCGCGGGTCATCCGCGATGAGCACCGCGTCCGGGTCGACGCGCGGGACGAGCCCGTGGTTCAGCTCGGCCACGAGCTTGTCGAGCCACGGCGCTATCGCCCTGTCGGCCAGCGTGTACTTCTCCTCCTCGGCGCTCGCGCGCGTGCCGGCGGCTGAGTCGCCCATCATCCCCGGGGGGATGTTGAACACCTTGCGCGCCAGGTGCTCGAGCCCTGCGGCGGCTTCGTCCATCTGGAGGGCGCGGAAATCCTGTTGGATTTGGGAGAGCGTCACTTTCCCGCTCACGAACCAGACGCGTCCGGCGCTCTCCGGTTTGGTGAAGCGTTCCTCGTAATCCGTCTGGAGCTCCTCCGCCCTATCGTCCCCGGCAGTCCCCTCGTCGACGCCCACCACGGCGGCGGGCAGTCCACCCCGCTTGAAGGTGGCCTTGCGTGCGGCCTGAATGGCGGCGCTGGTGTCGAGTTCGTCGGCCAGGGCGGTACCGCGGCCCAGGCCTCGCCCGGCCGGGTTGCGTGGATCCAACCCCTTGAGCCACACGATGTCCGAGGCTGGCACACGCCCAGCGAACAGGTTGTGCGAGACGAAGTAGTACGGGTCCTGCGGTGTCGGCGTCATCGTCACGCAGTGGGGCGGGATGGGCTCGTACCCGACGACGGCGCCCGTTGCGGAACGGCGCAGCCACATGAAGGCCTCGCCAGGGAGCATCCGGTACACCGCCAGCAGCTTCAGACAGGACTGCCCTGGGTAGTCCGGGTGGGGCGCGTAGAGGATTCGCAGCAGCTCGTGGTCTTCCAACTCCACCCACTCGCCAGAGGCGGACGCGTCGGCGAGGTACTTCGCGCGGAGTTCCGGTGCCATGGCCCTTACCGAAGCCTGGGCCGCCTTGGCGCGAAAGGAGCCCGGCTGGTAGCGGAGCGGGTTGGGCTTGAAGACCCGGAAGCGGGTGGCGGCCAGCGGGTCGGCCACCGTATCCACTACTGCCTGGAACCACGCATCCTCCGCGTATGCGTCGAGCACGGCGCGGCTGTCGCGGCGCGGGTGGAACGTGGTGATAGGGATTGCGTGGATGACGGGCTGCCCGGTCCCAGGGCCGAGCAGCAGGGCCGACAGTGCGGCACGGAACCGGTAGCGCAGAGAGGGAGCGGGCATGCCCGAGAGAAGGGGCGCGGCCTACTCGTCGTCCTCGTCCTCCGTGCCAGCCTGGGCCTGCTGCGCACCTCGGCCAGCTGCTCCAGCGTTCTGCCGCTTCGGGCACACGTAGAGATAGATCGGCCACGCGAATGCGTCCGCCCGGTCGTCGCGGCCGTGGCCGCCTTCCTGTCCGGTGAACTCGGAGAGCTGTTTCTCCAGCTTGTGGTGCTTTCCGACCATGTGCACCAAGCCCGCCTCGCACTGCGCCGTCACGGGGGCGGCGCGCTCGGCCTTCGACTGCATGGCGCGCATGCCCTTCACCTTCACCTTGGCATCCACGCCCCGGATGGTGCTCTTCACCATCGACCCGCCCGTGTTTGTCTCGGCGAACACGAACGTCTTCTTCGGCGGCGCCAGGTGCTTCCAACGGTGGACGGCGTCCACGGCGACTTTCGCCCAGGCCGTGGGCTCAGGCTCCTGAAGCGACAGGTCCTGCAGTACGTACGTGTGCAGCAGGCCGTCGTCCTCCTCGCGAATCCCCACCACGACGATGCCGTGCAGGTCCGCGCCCTTCTTCTCGCCGGTGGCCGGGTCCACACTGACCACGACCTTGTCGAAGAGCGGCTTACCCTGGCGCGCTGGGATGGTCTCAATGCTCTCCACGCGGGCGGCGTCCCAGTTGACGCGTTTGTAGAGCGTCGCGTCCATGGGGAAGAAGAGCTCGCCGCCGTACTCCCGCCGGCCATCCGTGGAGTTGGCGAGCGCCAGTGCCTGGCGGATGAAGGACGGATCGAGGTTCGCCGCGTTGTCGAAGGTGGTGGACTGCGCGAGGAAGAGCCTATCCTTGTCCTTGAGTATCTGTCGAAAGAGCGGGGTGGGCGCCGGCGTGGTGGTGATGACAACGCGTGCTGGCATGCCGAGTCTCTCCATTCGTGGGGTGATGATGCGAGCGCACTTCGTACGGCACTGGTCGTAAACGTCCTCGGGGTGCTTCTTCCAAGCTACGATCTCGTCCGCCCAGACGAAGGACACGTTGTAGCCGCGGAACTTGTCGGGCCCGGCCTGCGCCGGCACGTAGTGCGCGACTGCTCCGTTGGGCCATACCAGCATGCGCTTGCTGCGCTTGTGGGCCGGACGGAACCAGGGGGGCGAGAGGGTGAGGATTCCGGACGAGCCCTCGAGCTGGTTCTTCCGAATCTCCGAGTCGGTAGGCCCGACGATGAGCATCACCGCGTTCGGGTCAGCGCGGGCCTCCTCGATGACGGCCGAGGCGCCGGCATGCGTCTTCCCAGTGCCGCGGCCGCCCAGGAAGAACCACGTACGCCACACCTCCGAGGGCGTCTTCTGGACCGGCCGCAGCGAGTAGCGCGGCTCGTAGTACAGGGCGAGCACCTCGGCGGGCGTGAGGCCGAGCGCGTGGGTGAGGGACTCCTTGATGCGCGCGGCCCGGTGCTTCAGGACGAGCTGGTCGAAGAGCGAGAAGCGTCCCTGCGTAGCCGAGGACAGCAGGGTGACGCCCTTGTAGAGGTCCTCACCGGACTGCTGTATCGCCGCGCTCGCCACCATCACGCACCCTCGGGGGTCGCGTGCTCGGGCTCAGCAGCCGCAGTTGCCTCGGCGATCATCGCGGCGCGCTTGTCCTCCAGCTCGAGGAACTTCCGGGCCTTCTCCTCCAGGGCCTGCATGGCCTGCTCGGGAGTGACCATCTCGAAGGCTGGGCCGAGCGCATTCCCCTGCTGCGCTGCATTCGCCTCTCGCGGAACGGTGAAGACCTTCGGCTCCGTGACGGCCAGCAGCCACGTGGCGAAGCGCGGGTTCATATGCCGGTCCGTGATGGACCGCTCGCCGAGGTTGATGAGGTATGCCCGCCGGTGAGCGCGGGCGTACTCGCACTCCATGTAGAGCTGGGTGTAGAGGCTGCGCTTCTTCCGCGCGGCCGCGTCCTTTCCCCTCCGCAGCCATTTATCGAGGCAGTCCTCGGTGGTGCCCGCCATCGCAGCAGCGGAGCGGAGGAGCCCCGTGCGGGCGATCTCTCGCGCGATGACGAGCACCATCTCTGGTGTGAGGGACGTCCGAGGCCCGCGCAGGCCTGTGGGCTCGTACCCGTCCAGAGGGTCCGGGGCGATGGACGCATCTCCGCCGTCGCCCTCCACCGGGCCATCGAGCAGCTCCGGCGGCATTCCCCTCGGACGAGCCATGTCCCGGAGAAGGGGCGGACCTACACCGCCCCTCCCAGGCGGCTCGTCAGGCGTCGGACGGCAACTGGGCGAGGGCCTTCACCCGGGTGTGCAGCGCCTCCGTCACGTCGTCGATAAGCTCGGCGACGGGGCCGTCGCTGTCATCGCAGGCAGCTATCGCCCGCTGGGCCTCGGCCAGGTCGCGCGTGGCGGCGGCGATCTCCGAAAGCCCCATGAGGAACGGGTCGATGCGGCCCTCGTCCTCGACCACACCGGCGGGCACGCTGCCCTGAGCGAGGCTGACCACCGCCGCTCCGGCCTCGGGCGTCCAGGCCGTCAACGTCATCGAGGCGACGGGGCCAGACTCCGGCGTCTCCTGCGTCGCCGTGGCTGCGGTGCTGGCCTCGGACGAGCCGAGCTTCTCCGATAGCGAGTTCGCCTTCTCCAGGGTGGCGCACACGGACGTGGCCCGGGACTCCAGCTCCGCCAGCGTCTCCATGGCCTGGGACGCATCGACGTTGATGGTGCCGACGTAGACGGGGCTCTTCGGCCTGGCAGCGGCCTTGCGGCGCTCGTACTCGGAGATGATCGTCTGCGCCGCCACCTCCCAGCGCTCCTGGGTCAGGGCACCGCTGCCCGCGGGGATGTTCTGACCCAAGTCGTTCCAGCTCGGCATGGGCCGACCGTCGAAGGTGGCCCACTTGCCGAAGGGGCCCGGGTGGTTGCCGTAGGCGTCGAAGCCGATCTGCCCGAAGCTCACGGGCTCGGTGCTGTGGGTGGGGCTGTTGCTGGTCGGGGTCGTCATGGGTGCCCTCCATGGGCTGACTGCGAGGTGACACCCACCAGAAGGGGCGTAGTTCGCTCCAGTTTTGCGCCGATCAACGCCCCCTCCGGCCGGGACCCGCCACGTGATTCCGGGCGTTTACGGCCGGGGTAGGGGCCCAGAACCCAAAAAATCGGGGGGTCGTCCGACAGTTTCGGCCGAGTGGATCAGAGGGGTACCGTGGGGTAACCGCGAGCGCAGGATCGCTGAGCGCCGAGCAATCCGGCGTTGGGCCCAGGGTCCGGTTTTTGAGGGTGGGGGGTGATGATTTCTGGCGCACACTGGCGCCGAATGGCACACATGCAGCCCTCCGCCGAGGCCTCATGGGTTGTTTCGTGTGGGATGATGTGCGGGAATATTTTTGCGAATATCCTGGTTGACGGTGCGCCGGAACGAGGCGTAAGTATGCGCTTGTCCTCACGTTTCGTCCGGAGGTGGGCGTGGGAATAATCTCGAAGGAAGCCGTCCAGGAGCTGTTGGCGCCGCACCACAACGAGGTGCTCGCCTGTGTGGAAGAGGCGTGGAAGCGCTGTCGGGACAACGTCTTGCCGCTCATGCCTCGTGCCAAACGGCGATACCGAGCCAATGCGATGGCCGGCCTCATCGAGAGTCAAGCACGTGAGCGGCTCGGTTCGGCTCCTGATATCCACATCGTGGATGAGGGACAGCGCTTCCTGCTCGGCGTGAAGGGGCGCTTCTTCCTTCTCTTCAAGCAGATGGACTCCGAACGACGCACGCGGAACCTCTTGACAGACACCGCGATCAAGTTCCGCGCGCAGTTGCCGCTCGCTGAATTCGGAAACGTTCCGCGCGTCACCGTTGGCTACCGGCTCAGCGAGTTGGCCGACAGGCTTATCGAGGTCGTGGTCTTCTTCTCGATCGACGACAAAGTGCAGTGGGAGTATCCGCTTGCTGGTGACGCGCGTGTACATCAGCTCGAACTCGGCAAGGCGTTCAACCACGTGCGCCGCGTGGCACCGGACGCACCGACGCAACCCGCGGCTCCGGCTGCCTCCGGCGAGAGCCCGCCCAGGGGTCGGCGGGTGCGCATCAAGAGCGAACTGAAGCCCGAGACAAAGAAGTCAGGAACGGAGGAAGGGGAGGGCGGCGCGTAGCTAGCGTCACCGCTTCCCATGCGAGATATGTCAGAGCCCAAGTTCAACCCTGAGATGCTGACGCTGGCTCGTGCCGGTGCGGGGCTGACGCAGGCTGATCTCGCCAAGGCGCTCGGCGTCTCTCAGGGCATGGTGTCCAAGTACGAGAGCGGGCAGGTACAACCTCCACCTGGGCAGCTTGAGCGGGCCGGAGAGGTTTTGGGTTGCCGTGCCTCGTTTTTTACGAGGTGGCCAAAGCACTTCCACTTGCCCATCACCTTCCATCGCAAGAAGGTGCGATTGGGCGCGGGCGCGCTTGCTCGTATCCACGCGAACGTCGTTCTCAAACGTATCCAGATGGAGGTTCTACTTCGCTCGGCTGATGCTCCTGAAAACCGCATTCCAGCTGTCAACTTGAGGGAGCAAGGCACAACTCCTGAGAGGGTAGCGCGCGATCTGCGTGTTCGTTGGCAGATGCCGCGGGGTCCGGTGGAGAACCTCACCGAGTTGCTTGAAGGAATGGGGGTCATCATCATCCCCACTGATTTCGGCACAGACCTTATCTCCGGGTTGAGCGCGTACGAGCCCAGTGATGGACTGCCGCCGCTCATCTTCATCGGCACGAACTGCCCTGGCGATAGGATGCGGTTTACGCTCGCGCACGAACTCGCGCACATCGTCCTTCATCACCACCTGGATTTGCCCTCCACCGACTGTGAGAGCGAGGCGGATAGGTTCGCGGCAGAGTTCCTCATGCCGGCAGCGGACATCCGTGGTTTTCTGACCCGACTCGATCTTGAGGGCGCCGCCGCGCTGAAGCGCACATGGAAGGTCTCGATGAGTTCGCTCATTAAGCGAGCAGGGGACCTGGAACTCATTTCACCGTCTCGTAGCCGATCGCTCTTCATCGAGATGGGTCGACGTGGGTGGCGTACTCATGAGCCTGTAGAGATTCCACCTGAAAAGCAAACCTTGCACTGGGAGCTTGCCACCGCCCATTTGGATGAGCTCGGTTACTCTGACGAGGAACTCAGCAAGGCGCTGGATACAACGGTAGAGCGGCTGCGCAGCGATTATGGATTGAAGACGATGACACCGTCACATCCTACGTTGCGTTTGCTCAAATCCAGTCCGTCGTAGGTGCTTGTTTATGGGGGGGAGCACTTCGCTCCTGACTGGGCCATGAGCCGTCCCACAAGAGCGCCCCTTCTCGCCGGGCATGAGCACGCCGCCCCTCCCCCCTGAGTCCAAGCCCTCACCATGGCTCACCTTCGCGGTGCCGCTGGCCTTCTCCATCTTCACGTCGGGCGTGGTCTGGGGCGCGCTGGGCTCGGACGTCCGCCACCTTGAGCGCCGAGTCACCACGACCGAGGGCGAGGTGTCCCGCGTCTCCACCGCCCAGACCAACGCCCGCGAGCAGGCCGCGCGCATCGAGGCCCAGCTCGACGCGATGAATCGCGAGCTCTCCCGCCTCGCCCGTGCCATCGAGAAGCTGGCCGACTCCCCGCGCGCCAGCCGCTGACCCTTTCACCCGGGTGGGGCAGCGTGCCCGCCCCCCAGTAGCACTCAGATGCTTGTCCATGTCGTCCCTCATTCTGGCCGACCGGCCCATCCGGCTCCACTGGCGCGGGTTCCGTCACCGGGCAGCTTGCCTCCGGGAATGCGCTCCCCGTTCAGGCCAGGCTCCAGGCTAGCGCTCGTGTAGCCCCGGAGGTGATGCCTCTACATGGTTAGAGAGGGACGCACGCCGTGATGTTCCACATGAGGAGAACATGCATCTACTTCTGGGCAGCCAGGTCCTTCATTCCTTCCCCGAAATTGACGTAGACGGCAGCGAGTGCTCGTTCACCGTTCCCGTGTCGGTGTTCATTGATGCCAACACACGGGGTTACGAAGTTGCTGACGACTTCGGGAATGTTCGGTCGCTCAACGTCACCAAGGTCGAAATGCGACCGCCGGGGCCAACCAGGGTTACGGGGCTCCTCGGAACTATTCGGAAACTCTAACGCAGCAACCCTGTTCGACGAGAGAAGGGCTTGGTCTCCAGCCTCGGAGCCGGGCCTTTCTCGTTGGTGCCGCTCCTTCTTCTGGCCGGGGCACACCCGCCCCTCACAACACGGAGCGCCCATGCGTCGCCTGTCCCTGTCGTCCCTCGCTGTCCTGTCGCTGCTGTCCCTCTCCACCCCCGTCCTGGCCGACACCAGCTCGCCCTCGTCCACGGGCGCGGACACCGTCACCGCGCACCTGGTGCAGCAGGCCCAGGCCACCCCGCGCACCGTCGCCCCTCCCGCGCCGCAGGTGGTGGCCGGGGACGAGGCGCCGCCCAGCTCGGAGGTGGGGCTCGGCGAGTGGCTGAAGCTGGTGGTGCAGGCCGTCGCCTCTCGCAACTGGGGCCTGCTCGCCTGCGCTGTGGTGCTCGGGGCTGTGTTCCTGGTGCGCAAGTTCCTGGTGGGCCGGGTGCCCTGGCTGGCCTCGGACGTGGCCGGCGTGGCCCTGTCCATGGTGACGGCCACCGTGCTCTCTCTGGTGGGCGCGCTGAAGACGGGGACGCCGCTCTCCCTCTCGTTGGTGCTGGGCGCCATCCTCACGGCCGCCGGGGCCTCGGGGCTGTGGAGCTGGGGGAAGAAGCTGACCGCTGCGGCGAAGACGTCGAAGGTGGCCGCCCGGACGGCGCTGCACTGACCCACATGAACTGTTGAAGCACGAAGGGCCCGGTCTCCATCTCGGAGCCGGGCCCTTCGTTCTGGTGGTGCGGTTACTGGCTTCGCGGAGCCATGTCCAAGAGCTTTTGGACAAGCATCGCCAGCGGAGGCGGAGGGGCATCACCTTCGTGCCCCGGCTTCGCCGCCACAAAGGCACCGATGTGTGGATCGTAAGGCAGATGCAGCGTTTCTGGCTCCTTGCTGGTGTCCAGCCTTAGCTTGAAGCCGTCTCCGCTGTACCACACGTAAATACTGGTGCGTCGGACGTTTGGCTTGGCTGGGAACAGCACCTCCACAGTCCGCACGACACCGGAGATGGCCTTGGTATCGAACCTGAAGTCTCTGCGGCGCTGCTGCTCCGGCAGGCCTTCGAGCTGGGTTAGGAGTTCCCTCGCGGCGGCCTCGCGTCCGTCGTAGTCCGGATACGCTTTGTCTATCGCCTCCGACATGAGTCGGAGCGCTGCGTTCACACCGTAATCAACACTGACCGCTGACCCACTATCGCTCATCGTAGCCACTCCCGCGGAAGACGAGGTTCCAGGCACCGCAGCCCCGACGTAGACACCACGGGTGACAGTGGGTCAACCACCTGGCAGGTAGGACATTGCGCTCGGGCCGGGGCTTGCCTCGGGCCCTATTGAAGAGCGAAGGGCCCGGCTCCCAGGTGGAGACCGGGCCCCTCCCATACCCTACACGCTGGCTCAGAACGCCCATGCGGGCGAGGTGACGAGGAGACCGATGGCGGCGGCGGCGATGGCGGCGGCCTCGGCCGGAGTGGGGGAGCGCCCCTTGCCAATCTCCTTCAGCTTGTCGAAGCGCTCCTGGATGAAGGGCCGCACGATGCTGCGCACCCTCCCGAGCGACTTGGCGATCTTCGTCGCGCCGGCACCGCCACCCTGGCCCTTGCACCACTCGTCATTCATCGACTTCAGGCGCTTGCTGGCCTCCTCATGGCCCGCGAGGGTGGTGTCCGGGCCGAAGATGTTCCCCTCCAGCGCCTTCTTCGTCTCCTCGAGGAAGCGCTCGGCTGCGGTGATCTTCGCGCACTCCTCCTCGGCGGGCGTGAAGTTGATGACCCGCTTCGCCTCCTCCACCAGGCGCTGGGCCGCGGAGTAGAGGTCCCGCTGGATGCGCTCCTGCTTGAGCCCGAGCTTCGTGGAGCTGGTGTAGGGCGCGGGGGACTCGGCGAGGGCGGCGGTTCCGACGACGAGAGCGGCGACCGCCACGGCACTGAACAACGTCTTGAACGACAGCATGTGCAACCTCCTGGAACGCCCGGCTCGCGGAGTGCGGCCGGGTACACGCCCAGAAGGGGTGGTGGCACCACGTGAGGAACGCTGAAGCACGAAGGGCCCGGCATCCGAGGTGGAGGCTGGGCCCTTCATGTTGCCTAGGGTGAAGGCGAGGCCAATACCCCAATTACAGATTGGCGACGAGGTCGTCGATCGCGCCGATGCAGTGCTTGCGGTACTCCTCGTTGACCCTGACGCGTTGGCCGACCAGCGCGACTCGGCCTGCCTGGAGCTTGGTGAAGGGGGCGCCCTTGGCGAATGCCACCACTCCGGTCGTCTGGAAGTCGCGCACGTCAGCGAACAGCTTGTTCTGGGTCGTCGGGACGAACAAGGCGGGCTGGTTCTGGTGAAGCTCCATCACGTTCTTCTCGATGGAGGAGAGGACGTCGGCGTAGGCCGAGGCCGGCCCCATGTACTGAGTCAGGCGATTCTTCACGATGAGACGAATCTTCGGAAGCGGCCTGCCCGCCGCCGTCAAGCGTGTTCCAAACGCATGTTGCGTGTAGATCTCGGACGGAACCTTCAGCCCGTACACCAAGGAAAAGACATTCTGCACGGCACGCCGGGATGAGTCGTCCGCCATGACAGGCAGAACGAGTTCGTCCGCCGCCGCGAGCGCCATCTGCGTGTAGACGGAGAAGCTCGGGTTGGCATCGATGAAGATCATCGTGTAGCGGCTGCGGATCGGTGCGAGGAAGTCCCTGAGCCAATCCATGACAGCGAGCCACGTGTTCGTGCCCGGGATCTGGGCGTTGGACAGCGTCGACATCGCGTTCACCTGAAGCTCAAGTAGCGGGTCGCCGCAGACGAGATCGACATTGCTGGGCACACTGCTGTTGGACCCAGCGGGATTGACGATGAAGTCGTCGCTATTGAACTGCGGCGGAGTGTACGGGCTGGGCAGGCGCAGCTGGAAGTACCCGCCGATCGTTGAGCGGGGAATCGCCCCCTGGAACTTCAACAAGTTGTCCGAGCCCTTGTTGGTGAGCCCCCCGAGGAGGAGTTCGGAGAGATTGGCCTGGGGGCACATGTCAATCGCAAGGATCCGTTCCTCTGGACGCTGTTCGGCATACCGACACAACGACTGGAACACGAGGCTCGTCTTCCCCGTACCTCCCTTGTTGTTCCAGAAGCAGCAGATGGCCGAACGGGGGGGGTTCTTGGTCTTCTTGATGGTCACGGTCATGGTGGCCACTGTAGCGTCCATTTTGGACGCCTGCAAGGCCCGCGAGGCCACCGTGGCGTCCCGTGGAGCCGGGGATTATCAGGCGCCGGAGGCCGACCTGGCCACGAAACCAGTCCCTTCGCAGGAGTCGCACCCCGTGGCGACGAGGCTGGTGCCGCCGTCGAGCAACTCGCCCTCGCCGGTTCCGCCGCAGTCCGGGCAGAGATGGCGGCCCAGGGCGATGGAGCGGCGGGCGAGGTAGAGTTCCCGCTCAAGGCGCTCGCGCATGCACCCGACGTCCACGCCCAGAAGCCGCTCCTTGCTCCGGAGGCGGACGGCGTCGCCGTGGCGCCGGGTCCACTCCCCATAGGCGGCCTGATCGAGCGACACCCGCAGGAACTCCGTCTCCGCGGCGGCGAGCTGGGCCCGGGCGTCGGCGAGGCGCTGCTCGAGGGCATCCACCTCTGGGCGCAGGTTCTCGGCGCTGGCGGGGTTGAGCGCGGTGAGCTGGGCGAGCAGCTCGGCCAGGGTGGGCGGGGACGGTGGGGCGGGGCAGGGCATTGGCGTTCTCCTGGTGGTGGGCTGGAAAGACACGGGCCCCGGGAGGAGGGGGGATGTCCTCCCGGGGCCGCGCGGAGGCCGGGGCTAGTCGGCCATCAATCGTGAGAGAAGTTGGGACGGCACGGGGCCATCTGGACGCCGTGGTCCGGGCACTTCCACCCGGGCGCCTGGCAGTAACACTGCTCCGCCACCGCCTTCTCGCAGCACCGCGGGGGCCCGGGCGGCGGTGGCGTGTGCGTCTCCTCGGGCTCGGACAGGCCGAGCAGCTTCCGGTGGCGAGGGGTGAGGAACATCGTCATGCCGAGGAGAAGGGGCGGCCGTGGCGTCTCTGGCGACGAAGGGGCAGGCACCGCTCGTGCACGCCTCTCTGCAAGCGACGCCTCCCTCTCGCGTCGCGCCGAGGAACACGATGCGACCCTACTACTCGAACGACTCCGTCACCCTGTACCACGGCGACTGCCGCGACCTGTCGCTGGACCCCCTGTCTCACTCCGTGGACCTGCTGCTCACCGACCCACCTTACGGCATGGCCTATGAGGGGGGCAGCGCGGGCGGAGCGCCCATCCGCGGGGACGGCTCGCGCCAGGGCGTGCGCGTGCTGCGCCAGGCGCTCTCCGTCGTCGGCCGCGTGCTCGCGCCGGACGCTCATGCCTATGTGTTCTGCCACTGGGAGAGCTGGCCCGACTTCTTCGATGCCGTCTCCTGCCACGCCCGCGTGAAGCAGGCGCTCATCTGGTGGAAGGCGCGTGGCGGCTCCGGCGACTGCGCGGCCGGGTACGCGCCGGACTACGAGGTGGTGCTGTATGCGTCCGGGCCGAAGCGCCGGCCGCTCGCCGGGAAGCGCCATGGTGCGGTGCTGAAGGACTTCCCTCCGGTGCCCCCGCGCCAGCGCACGCACCCCACGGAGAAGCCTGTACCGCTGCTGGCCCACCTGGTCGCGAAGTCCTGCCCGGCGGGCGGGCTGGTGTTGGACCCCTTCGCGGGCACCGGGGCCACGTTGGTGGCAGCGCAGCAGCTCGGCCGCCGGGCCGTGGGCGTTGAGCTCGAGGAGCGCTACTGCGAGGCAGCGGCACGCCGGCTGGAGCGCGCCGCAGGAGTGGGGCCCAGCCGCGCGGCGTGAACCAGGTGCTGCTCGCAGCAACACGCGCGGCGGGGCGGAGGGCGGGCAGCACCCGAACGACAGAGGGCTCCCGCCCCACTTCCGCAGGGCTCCCGCGATTCTCCCTCCAAACTCCCGCGCGGGAGATTCGCGGGATGAGCAGGGGGGGAGGAGTCGTCCTGCTCTGACGGGACGGTGAATATCCACCGAGAGACAGCGTCAGTGCGGGTGAGGTACAACAGGGCGCGGGAGAGCCGCGCCTTGAACGACAGCCAACAGCAGCGAGGGAACACACTTGGGCAGTACCGCCTCGGACCGAGGTACAGGGGCACCGGAGAGCTGGGCCGCGTCTACCGCGCCCACCACGTGGAGACGGGCAGGCCCGCTCTGGTGGTGCAGCGCACGGAGCGCCAGGCAGATGATGCCCCCCTCGCCGACTGGCAGGTGCG
The DNA here is from genome assembly GCF_016859125.1 of Archangium violaceum. Lineage (NCBI taxonomy): Bacteria > Pseudomonadati > Myxococcota > Myxococcia > Myxococcales > Archangiaceae > Archangium > Archangium violaceum. Next base: position 9,204,938 of record NZ_CP069338.1, read on the forward strand.
CGTCACCTCTTCCGTGTCTCCAGCCTTCCTCGCCCTCGAGGTGGAGCGCGCCCCCGAGGGTGGGGATCCGCTGGATGTGGCTGGGGAGCTCGTGTTCATGCTCGAGGACGCCGCCCAGGCCGCCGACACCACCATCAACCGCCCGGAGACGATGCCGCACCTGCTCAGCGCCCCCCGGCCCACTCCGCGCACCTCCCATGCCCCCCGCGCGGAGCCGACCTCCTGGAGGCGCCCGGCGTTCGCAGCTGCTGCTACAGCCCTCGCTGCTGCCGCCCTCCTGCACCTCTCTGGTTCTCCGCTGCTGGGCCCAGCCGGGCTGGATGCCGGCGACGAGCTGGCCCTAGCGGATGAGGCAGGGTGGGGTGGTAGCGAGGCGGCTACAGGGTTGGTGCTCACCAACATGGCGGACAGCGAGCCCATCATCCTGGCTCGCGCTCTTCCCAAGAAGCCCTTCGCCAACCAGAAGCGGCCCCCGTGTGACAGGGATGTTGAGGCGGAGATCTTCGGTGGGTGCTGGGTCGCAACGGACAAGGTCACGCCATGTCCCGATAAGCTGTATGAATTTGAAGGCAAATGCTATCTGCCGGCCGCCAAGCCGGAGTCGCGACCAGCCGCCATGTCTCGACATCCTCTTGCGTTTGACCGGCCGTAGCTGTAACTATCTCCCTTGGCTTCTGTTTCTCTGTCGCCGGACCACCTGTGGGCTAGCAGGTACCGGCGACACCCCACACCAAGAACGCGTCGACCACCGTCGCACGGTCGACCCGAGAAGCCCGCCCCTACGGACTGCCCTGGGGGTCGGCCCAGGACGCCTCGCGCGAGTCTAGCCCCTCGCGCTGAGGCGTCTGTTTTTTTGGGGTGAGCGATGGGGGAGTGTCGCAGCAGCACCCGAGAGCACCGTGCCGTAGCGGCGCCTGCGTGGCGCGTCCGCAGTGGACGACGCATGGCGACCCGGCGCTCGGTGTCAGTCGCCAACTCAGACAGCCTCAATGCGTTGCATGGCAATCGCTCGCGGCCTGGGTCCGCCCTGACACGTGGCGCGCTGCGTCCACCCAAAATCGTCACCACTGCGAGTGAGGGCGACAAGTTGGGCGTCCGGATTTCGGGACAGGTCAGCCAGCCTGTGGACGCACTGCGCCGTTCTGGCGCACCCGCCCGCTCTGTTCTGGGTCAAGGGGTTTGGCGCGCAGATTGTAAGCCAGAGAACACAGCGTAACGTGGGTCATGCGGTGGGATGCGGGGGAATCACCAACACAGAGCAGAGCTGGCGCGGAGCCCTCACTCCGCGCGCTGTCGAGGACCGCGTGAGGACGATGACCAACTGCAACAACAACGAAAGGATGGTGGCGCCAATGCCGGACGACTCCGCGTGGACAGTGGCCGAGGCGGCCACGTTCCTCGGAATTGCGAGGAGCACCCTCTATCGGAAGGCAGCGGAAGGAGCAGTGCCCAGCTTCAAGGTGGGGGGCGCGTTGCGCTTCAGCCCCGCGAAGCTCAGGGAGTGGCGGGATGCCCAGTTGCACGGGGCGGGGGTGTAGCCGGTGGCCTACGCGTACAAGAACCCCAAGAGCGGCTCCTACATCGGAGGCTGGAAGGACCGTCACGGGAAGGCGGTGCGCAAGACGCTGCCGAGCGTGCGCACCCTCACGGAGGCCCGCCGCTACGCCGAGGACATGGAGAGGCAGGAGTGGCGGATCGCCCAGGGCCTGGACGAGGCCCGGCCGACGACGCTCACCGTGGCCGAGGGCATCAGGGGGTACTTGGATCTTCTGCCGGTGGAGTACTCCTCGAGGAAGGACGTGGCGGGCCGACTTAAGCGGGTGGCGTCAGCGCTGGGCGACAAGCCCATGAACGAGGTGACGCCCGCGGACGTGATGAAGCTGCTGGCCGCAGCCACGGACCTGTCGCCCCAGACGCGTGAGCACCTGCGCATGGCGGGGCAGGGGCTCTACACCCGGATGACGAAGGCGCGGCTCTACCAGGGACCCAACCCCTTCAAGGAGACGCCGAAGGTGCGCGTCCCGCGGCGGGAGGTGGCTGTCTTCGACCCTGATCACCTGCCCCGGCTGATGGAGGAGCTCAAGCCGCACCACCGGGCCGTTGCTCTCTTCGGACTGCTGACGGCCTGCCGCAAGGGCGAGGTGAGCGCGCTCCTGAAGGAGGATGTGCACCTCGACAAGCGCTACGTGGTGGTGCGCCGTAGCGGCCGGCGGGACACCACGAAGGGCAACCGGGACCGGCGCGTACCCATCGCTGAGGCCCTCGTCCCGGTGCTGCAGGAGCAGCTCCGGACCCCGGGCCCGTACCTCTTCCCTCGCCCGGGCAGCAAGGAGCCGTACAGCAGGAACTGGCGGATCCATGAGGTCATCCAGCGGGCGTGCAGGCGGGCGGGTCTGCCCAAGGGGTTGCGCTTCAAGGCGCTGCGGGCGACCTGGGCCACCCAGGCCGTGGCGCGCACCGGAGACCTGCGCCTGGCGCAACTGGTTCTCGGCCACGCGGACCCGCGCACGACGGCGGACCACTACGCCCGGGCTCTGCCAGCCCACCTGCAGCAGGGGGCGGAGATGGTGGCGGACGTTCTCAATCCGTTGAGTGGGCGTTGAGAAAAATCCGACGAAGGCCGGGCACGGCAGCACAACACCGAGAAACAAGAGGAGGCCAGCAACGTGAATAAAAACAATGGGATGCGAAGGCGGATGACGCCGGAACAAGGGAGAGAACCAGCGGGCGACGGTTTCCTAAACCGCAGGCCGCTGGTTCGATTCCAGCCGGGGCCACTCGCCCTGCTTCCCAAGTCCGCGGAAGCAGGGCATTTTTCTGTCCGGTGGCGTTCAGCGGCGTTCAGGAGTGTTCGCCCGATTTGGTACCCGTTTGGTACCAGGGCCACCCCTCCTGACGCGCGGTCTCGGTTGCGCCTCAAACCACCCGAGCAGCCAGGGGCTCCACGGAAGCCCGTGGGAGCCCATCAACGTGGCATAAGCCTTCCTGTCATGAATATCTTTGCCTGCCTCGTCCATGAGAGCCGCGAGTGCGTCATCGACCTGGTGCGCAACCTCCACCACCTGGACCCGGACTCGCGCATCCTCCTCTACAACGGGGGCTGTGACACGACGCTGCTCCAGAGCTTTCCCTTCGAGCGCTACAACGCCATCGTCCACCCCAGCGCACGCCCCATGAAGTGGGGCTGGCTCCACGACTTCGCGCTCGACTGCTTCCGCTTCGCCCTGGAGCACCACCCGTTCGACACGATGACCATCGTGGACTCGGACCAGCTCGGGCTGCGCCCCGGGTACTCGGCCTTTCTGGGCGAGTTCCTCTCCCAGAACCCGGGGGCCGGGCTGCTCGGCAACGTGCAGACGCCCAACGATCCGGGCCCCCTGGCCGCGCCCGCCCTCCACGCGCGCAAGGAACTGGAGCTGTGGCGCCCCTTCCTGCGCAAGTTCCCCGACGGAGAGTCCAAGTTCGTCCACTGGACCTTCTGGCCCTCCACCGTCTTCTCCGCCGACGCCGCGAGAGACCTGGTGACGCTGTGGGACACGGACTCGCAGCTGCGCGACCTCCTCCAGCGCTCGCGCATCTGGGCCACGGAGGAGGTCCTCTTCCCCACCCTCGTCGCCCTGCTCGGCCACCGCGTCCTCACCAGCCCGTGCCACTATGACGTGGTCAGGTATCGCGTCCGCTACACCGTCCCCCAGCTGGAGGCCGCCATGGCCCGGCGGGACAGCTTCTGGGCCCACCCCGTGCCCCGCCGCTACGACGACCCGCTGCGCACCCACGTGCGCGCCCGGTTCCATGAGTATGCGGCGCCAGGCAACCCCGTGGCGGCCCAGGCCCCCCAGGGCGCAACGCCTGCCCCCGGCCCGCTCCCGCGGAGCGAGGACACGCCGCGGCCCCGCCTGCTCCTGACCTGGCCCATCCTCTCCGAGATGCGCAAGGTCGAGGGCTGGCTCTCCGACGAAGAAGCCGACCTGCTCATCGCCTCCGCCTCCCATGCCCTCGGCGCGTTGCCCGCCCCGCATGCCGTCGTGGAGGTGGGCAGCTTCTGTGGCAAGGCCACCCTCGTCCTCGCCCGCGTCGCCGAGGCCCTCGGCACCTCCGCGCCCATCCATGCCATCGACCCGGGGGATGGTGTCGTCGGCGCACGCGACCGCAACCTCCAGCAGCTCAGCCCCACGCGCCACAAGCTCCAGCGCACCCTCTTGCTCGCGGGCCTCGAGCCTCGCGTCAAGGTCCACTTCCAGCAAGCCCCCCAGGTCCCCTGGAGCGAGCCCATCGGCTTCCTCCTCATCGACGGCCTGCACGACTACGGCAGCGTCGCCGCCGACTTCCACCACCTGGAGCCCTGGCTCGCCGTGGGCGGGCTCGTCGCGTTCCATGACTGCGCGGACTACTTCCCCGGGGTGAAGCGCTTCGTCCAGGAGCTCCTCCACGCCGGACGTTTCCGGCGCCTGCACGCCTCAGGCAGCCTCGTGGTCCTGGAGAAGCGGGCCGCCGCGGAGCGCACGGAGGCCGTTCCCGGACAGCCGCGCATCGAGGTGGCCACGGCGGGTCCGCTCGTCTCCTGCCTCATGCCCACCCACAACCGGCGCCCGTTCATCCCCCTGGCCCTGCGCTGGTTCCTCGCCCAGGACTGGCCCTCCCGGGAGCTCGTCATCGTCGATGATGGCTCCGACCCTGTCTCGGACCTCCTCCCCGACGACGCGCGAATCCGCTACCTCCGTCTGGAGCGCAAGCACTCCCTCGGGGCCAAGCGCAACCTCGCCTGCCAGAGCGCAAAGGGAGACATCCTCGTCCACTGGGACGATGACGACTGGTCCGCGCCCCACCGGCTCACGTATCAGGTCTCGTCCCTGCTCCAGGAGGGCGCCGACGTCTGTGGGCTGACGCGCCTCTACTACCACCAGCCGGCCACGGGCCGCTCCTGGCAGTACCAGTACCCGGACGGGCAGCGTCCCTGGGTGGCCGGCAACACCCTCTGCTACACGCGGGACTTCTGGCGCGGCAATCCCTTCCCAGACATCAACGTCGGAGAGGATGCACGCTTCCTCTGGAATGCTCCATCCCGGCGGCTGCTCTCCCTGGCGGACAGCACCTTCTTCGTTGCCTTCATCCATTCCACCAACGTGGACCTCAAGCGCGTCCATCACGCCTGGTGGCACCCCCATCCCACCGAGGCCCTGCGGACCCTCATGGGTGAAGCCTTCGACACCTACGCGCAGCTCCTCACCTCCGAGGCTCCTCTCTTGCCCCACGCCCAGGCTATCGGCACTCGCTCGTGAGGTTTGCCCGAGGCGGAGGCACCAGGGAGGCCCCACGCCGTAACAGGAGACCGGGTGTCAGAACGCATCGATGATTGTACTACAGTCGGACTTTGGTCTCTGCGCCCTGGAAGTTGTGGTTACCTACCCAGCAAGGAAGCACAACATGCAGGAGAGCGGGACCGAAGTCCCGCTGTAGTACTAAGGGGAGTGGATGGTGGGGGGCCCGAAGGTGAACCGGTAGGGCGGGTAGGAGCTGTTGCCCTCGAGGCCCGCGTATCCACAGGCCATGAGCCCGAAGTTGCTGCTGCGGTCGCCGGGCTTTGCCCCATACAGCTCCCGCTGGTTGTTGTGGCCACCGAGCGCTCGACGTGGAGCACCGAGAAGTCCAGCGGCAGCTGTATGGACGCTGCTACATTGCTGGCAGGTGTGGGAGCACCCGCGGAATTACTCAAGAAGGTGCGTGATGAAAGCCAAGATCCCCCGTCCCGCTCCGGTGAGCCCACAGCAGTCCTCCGCCGCGCATCGGGCCACCCTGGAGGAGAGGCCCTCCTCGGAGCTCCCCCTGTCGGAGCCACCCAGCCTCCAGTCTCAGCAGGAGACGGCCGAGCGTTTCGGACACCACCTGGAGCGCATTCCCGTCAGTAGCCAGAGCCGCATCCAAAACCCTCTGCAGAAACGAGCACTCGCGCCCCAGCCGGTGCAGCGCCTCGCCGAGATGGCGCCTCCGAACCGCACCGGGCTGCCCGATTCGCTCAAGGCGGGCATCGAGGCGATGTCGGGCGTGTCGCTCGACAGGGTCAAGGTCCATTACAATTCGTCCAAGCCCGCGCAGCTCAACGCCTATGCCTATGCGCAGGACCAGGACATCCACGTCGCGCCGGGCCAGGAGCAGCACCTGCCGCACGAGGCGTGGCACATCATCCAGCAGGCGCAGGGGCGCGTGCGCGCGACGATGCAGATGCAGGACGGCCTTGCAGTCAACGACGAGCACGGCCTCGAGCGCGAGGCCGAGGTGATGGGCGCCCGGGCGGCGCAATTGCAGGCGAAGTCCGCGGCGCACGGCTCGGGATGCGGTTGCGGCTGCTGCGCTGGCGGACAGCAGGCGGTCCAGAGCAAGGCGGTCCAGAGCAAGGCGGTCCGCGGCGCGCCGGTGCAGCTCTGCGTGCATTGCGGCGACAACAGCTGCATCAAGGGCGAGAAATGCGGCTATGACCGGTCGATGGGCGGCCTGTTCACCACCGACGCGCCCGCGGTGCTCCCCTACTACAGCTCCAACGCCAAGAAGCAGAGCGGCAAGGCGTTCGGCACCGAGCTCGAGCATCCGATCCCTGGCCAGGCGCTGCGGCTGATGGGTCAGGGTGGCGGCTATCGCCAGGAATATGTCGTGCCAACCGACACCGCCGTCCACCGCGGGGCAGTGAGCGGCGCGGGCGGCGGCATCAGTTCGACGGGCAGCAGTTCGACGTCCAGGGGCTGGGCCCAGCATCTTGCCAACCTGCCGACCAACTTCGATGTCGTGCGCTCGTCGCTGACCGAGCAGATCAACGCCCATCTGACGCAGGAGGCGTTCAGCGAGTCGGTGGCGCAACAGCTCTCGGACTGGCTCGTGGCGCAGCAACAGCAGGCGGGACGCATCACGGCCGTTGAGCGCGAGCAACTGCAAACACTGTTGATGAACCGCTACCTCGACAACAAGAAGTAAGCGTCGGCGGCGCGTTCCTAGCGCGCAGCGGGGCCAAGCTCCACCTCATCTCCTGTCGAGCCAACCAGCAACGCTCCCGCCGCCTTCGAGGGCTCAGCGCCAGATCCCTCCTATACACCAGTGAGACAGATCAGGCCGAGGCCTTCTTCTTCTTCTTTTCCCACTCGAACTTTCGGGATTTGTGTTTGTCGATCATGTCCGCGATGCGCTGCTAAGTACACGGATGTTTCAGATTGAGGATGGTCGCGTCGTCGGGAAGAGCATCCTCAAGCGCCTCTTGAACCAGATCCCTCAGGCATTCATCCGAGGTACAGGAGTTGATGACGGTATCGCTGTCTTCGTAGAGCTCTTCTATCCGATGCGCATATGAGGCGCGCCCGAATTTTTCCCAGCAGTCCTTGATGCGGCTGGCCCGCCAGTCGGGGCTCAAGAAGCTTGGGCACCTGTCGGTGGACGGCACGAAGGTGAAGGCCAATGCCAGCAAGCACAAGGCCATGAGCTACGGACGCATGGAGGAGGCCATGAAGAAGCTGGACGAGCAGATTGACAGGCTGCTGGAGGAGGCAGCGGCGCTGGATGCCGAGGAAGACAAGCGCTACGGCAAGGGGCGGCGCGGGGATGAGTTGTCCGAGGAGCTTAGGGAATCGAAGAAGCGCGCCGAGCGGCCGCGGGAGGCCGCGCGCCAAGTGGAGGCGGAGAAGAAGCTGGCGTTGCGGTGGAGAGGGAGAAGCGCCGGGAGAAGATTCAAAAGGCCAAGGAGGAAATGGAGAAGGAGGCCAGGGAGAAGGCCGAGGCCAAGGGCCAGGACAAGCCCGAGGAGGCGAAGCCCTCCGAGAAGGCACAGCGTAACTTCACGGACAGCGACTCGCGGATAATGCCGCGGGGAGGCACCTTCCAGCAGTCCTACAACGCGCAGGTTGCGGTGGACGCGGACACGCAGCTGATAGTGGCGCAGGAGATGGGGCAGATCGCCAACGATGCACGTCAGCTCGAGCCGATGGTGGCGCAGGCGCAGGCCAACACGGGGCTGGTGCCCGTGCAGCTGAGCGCGGACTCGGGCTACCTGTGCCAGGAGGACATCGAGAAGGTGGAGGCCAAGGGCGTGGAGCGCTTTATCGCCACGGGTCGCTCGAAGCACGGGGAGGAGGCGGCAGCGGCACCGCGCGGGCGCCCGCCCTAGGGCCTGAGCTTCAAGGAGCGGATGAGGCGCAAGCTGCTGACGAAGCGAGGCAAGGCGGCCTACGCCAGACGCAAGGTGACGGCCGAGCCCGTCATCGGCCAGGTGAAGAACGGGACGCTGCCGCGCTTCTCGCTGCGGGGCCTGCCCAAGGTACGCGGAGAATTCTCTCTGGCGTGCGCAGTGCACAATCTCAAGAAGCTGTGGCGTCAGGGATGGGAGTTGCTTGCGCAGGGCCTCGAGCGCGAGGGGATGCTCGGGGACGAGTGCGAGGGCCCGCTGGAAGGCCTCCCGCGCGCGCGAGAGGAGCCGCCCGCGCTCCTCCGGACTCACGGCGGATTGGGTGGAGAGGTGGAGGGCCGTCCTCAGCGCCCCTCGTAGCCCTCTGGCAGCTTCACGTTCACGTAGAAGGCGTACTCCACCGCCACGATGCGGTTCTGGAACGTCATCGGCTGGTAGCGGCGCGTGTGCATCATCTGGACGAGCGCGTCCCCCAGGTCCGCGGGCGCCTTGAGGACGCGGCAGTTCGTCACGTGCCCGCTCGTCTGGATGACGCACAGCAGGATGGCCTCGCCTTCAATGCCCGCGTGCAGGGGCCCCTCCGGGTAGATGAAGGGCTCGCCCGGGTCCACGAGCTGGGGCGGCATGGGCGTCATGCCCTCCTGGTAGGGCACCACCGGGGCCGTCCCGGCGTCGGCGGCCGGAGTGCCGGCATCGCGCGCGGAGGGGGTGCTTCCATCCGACACCCGCGTTGGCACGGGGGGCTCGTCACTGTGGGTGGGCCGAGCGCAGCGCGGCAGGTTGGAGGGCGGCTGCGCGGCGTGCTCGGGCCGCTTGCCGGTCCGCATGAACGCCACCAGCTCCTCCTCCGTGCCCAGGAAGACGTCCTGGTCCACGCACCCGGAGATGCCGTCCACCTTCCCGTGGTCGCCCACCTGCCAGAAGGTCCACGGGGCTCCCGCGTCCGGCCTGCCCGCAATCCACAGCGGGTAGTCCTGAAAGCCTCCGCCGAGCTGCTCCTTCCAGTAGGACGTGTCGCTATAAAGGATGGGCCGGCGCTTCGTCCCCTCCTCCACCCGCTCCAGCCACGTCCTCACCCCGGCGACGATGTCCGCGCGGTGCACTCCGTCCGTCACCTCCACGTCCAGCACGGGCGGCAAGTCACCGGCCTGGAGCGGAGGAAGGCTGCTCAGGAAGAACTCCGCCTGGTCGCTCGCGCTGTCCCGGGGGCGGTAGAAGTGGTACGCGCCGCGCGCCACCCCCGCATCCGCCAGCGCGCCCCAGTTGTCCTTGAAGCGAGGGTCATGGAAGTGCTTCCCCTCCGTCGCCTTCATGAAGACGAAGTTCGGCTTCTTCTTCAGCACCGTGGGCCAGTCCACCTCGCCCTGGAAGTGGGAGAGGTCGAAGCCCTGGGCCTGCACCCTGTCCGGGGGCGGAGGGGGCGGCGTGGACGGCGTGGGCCAGATGATGCCGGCTCCCAGCCCGAGCACCGCCATCACCAGCGCACCCAGCCCGAGCCTCCCCAGGCGCTGCGCGGGCGTGGGCGCGGGCTCGAAGCGCGGCGCGCGGAACCTGGGGGGACGCTTCGTGCTGCGTGCCGCCACCTGCCGCCCTGGAGCCTTCCCCGTCCCTGACTCCGCTGGAGACACGGGCGCTGAAGGAGAGGGCTGCGCCTGTTCGGAGGCACCAGCCGCCTCCGGGGAGGAGGGCTCGGACTGGGCCTCCAGGGCGGCGGTCTCGCGCTTGCGGTGGACGTACAGCAGCGACGCCACCTCGAGCGAGTGGCTCGCGGCGAGCGGCCCCGAGGCATTGGCGCCTCCGGTGACGAGCAGCTCGCCCGGGAGCATCACCGCCCCGGCGCCGCGCAGCGCCTCGGGCAGGGGCTCCTGGGGCAGCCAGGCATCGCTCGTGAAGCTGTAGCGCTCCACGTCGTCCAGCGGCTTGCCCGCGAAGCTGCCACCCACCACGTACAGCCGGTCATCCATTGCCGCCGCGGCCACCTCCGAGCGCGGCCGCTCCAGCGAGGCCAGCTGCGCCCAGCGGTCCTTGAGCGGGTCGAGCTGGGCATGCCGCGCCAGCGGCCGGGCCGGCAGCAGCAGGGGCTTGTGTTCGCCTCCCACCACGTGCAGGCGTCCCCGCAGCGCCTGGACGCCGAAGCGCCGGGCCGACACCTTCAGCGGCCTCGCCACCTCCCACCGCTCGAGCCGCGGGTCGTACACCTCCACCTGCGCGCTGGTGCGCTTGAGCCAGCTCAGCAGCCTGGGCCGGCGCAGCGTGTCCTCCACGCCCCACCACGGCAGGGGCCAGCACTCCAGGCCTCCCAGGACGAAGAGCAGGCCATCGCAGGCCACCGCGCCCGGCTCATCGCGAGGCGTGGGCAGCGGGGGCAGCGGCTCCGTCCACCGCCCCCCCTTCTCTCCGTCCCGGGGCGGCTCGAAGGCCACGTGGCGCGAGAGCGGGTGGCCGTGCGCGTCCCGGCCTCCCAGCACGTGGATGCGGTCGCCCAGCGCCACCGCCGTGAAGCCCGGCTGCGGCTGCGGCAGGTGCCCCACCTTCTCCCAGGCCTCCGCCTCCCCCTTGCACCGCCACACCTGCCCGGTGTCTTGCAGCGCGTAGGCCACGTGCTTCAGCGTCACCAGCACCACCCGGCTCGGCACGCCCGGCAGCGCGGTGCGCTCCACCCACTCCGCGTGGTGGTCGAAGGCGGCCACCGTGAGGTGGCTCTCCTCATAGCCGTGCGGCGGCTGCGGGGACTCGCTGAGGATGCAGGAGCCCGCGGGCACCATGCCCACCTCGGGCGCGAGGTGCCGCGCGTGCACGCCGTGCGGGGCCAGCTTCTCCGCCGTCACGGAGGCGTGCTGGAGCTGGTGCGTGCCCACCGTCTTGTGCGCCAGCTGCCCGCGGATGCTGCCCGCGTCCAGCTCCGCGTCCACCCGCAGCGAGCCGAGCACCCGCACGTCCTCCGGGAAGCAGATGGGCCCCGCTGGCACGTCCGGCTCCCCCGCGCCCCGGGACAGCGGCGCGAAGAAAAGGCGCCGGTCCTCCACCCCCACGTCACCCTGGGCGTCCACGCGCAACACCGCGAGCAGGCTGTAGCGGTGCTCCCCGCCCTGGGGCCGCAGCGCGAGCGGCTGCTGCCGCGCGTCCCGGGGCCACTCCACGTCGCCCGTGCGCGTGCGCGCCGCCAGCGTCCAGAAGTCCCCCGCGTGGAAGGAGCCCTCGCCGGTGAACTGCACCTGGACGCCGTGCTCCAACTCCACCCACTGCGTGTCCACCGCCAGGGGCCCGGGCGCGCCCGGCGTCTGGTCCCACCGCCGCAGCAGCGGGCAGTCCCTGGCCTGCTGTCCCAGGCCCTCGGGCAGCGGCCCGTCCAGCGTCACCTCCAGCCGGTCCTCCGACACGAAGCGGATGTGGCGCAGGGGGCCGGGCTCGCCGCGCAGCACCCGTGGCGTGTCGACCGCCTCCACCAGGTCCCCCACGCGCAGCTCCACACCGCGCGTGCCCAGCGGCACGCTCAGCCGCACCCGGGGGCCGTCCTCCGTCACCTGCACCCCGGCGATGGGCAGGGCCTGCGTGCCATTGTTGCGCGACCACTTGAGGCTCGCGATGGGACGCAGCAGCCGGGGGGCGCCCTTCTCCTCGGGGAGCGCGGGCTTCAGCTCCAGCCGGCCCGTGTGCGCGTCCACCTTGCTCAGCCGCGCGAGGTGCCGTCCGTGCTCGGCCACCACCTCCACGAAGCGCCCCTGCCGCCACAGGTGCTCGTCCACGGAGTGCGCGTGCCGCGCCCGCAGACCCAGGGCTCCGTCCTCCAGGGACTCCACCTCCAGCACGGGCCACTGGCCCGCGTGCTCCAAGGGGCCTCCCGCGCACTCGCCGCCCTCCTGTACCTCCACCCGGTAGAGCAGGTTGCCCGGTAGCTCCGTGGCCACGCCGGGCTTGCGCCGCGCCCGCATCTCTCCCCGGTGTTCCTGCCGCGACAGCAGCTGCTGCCACGCCAGGTCCTTATGGCCCCGGTCCGGCGCGTCCGCGTCGTTGCTCACCCGCAGGGTGCGCACCTGCCACACCGTCTTCGTGCGCACCGCGGTGTCCGGGCCGCCCAGCGCCACCTCGCGAATCTCCGGGTCCTCGTAGGCGCTCAGCGTGCGCTCCCACACGTCCAGCACCGCGAGGTACACCCCGGGCTCGCCCGGCGGAGGCTCTCCCGGGCTATCCGGCTGCTCCTCCAGCGCCAGGCGCTTCTCGTTCTCGCACAGCACGCCGTCCACGTAGTAGCGGCCCGGGCCGATGAAGAGCCGCGTGCGCGGAGCCTCCTCCGCCGCGCCCTCGGCGGGCTCCGCCTCCAGCGCGAAGCCCGCATGCTCCTGCGGCGCCCCGCTCGGGCCAATCACATCCCGTGTGCGCTGCCGCTGGTGGTGCGCCTGGATGTCGGCCTGCTCGTTCCAGTCCGCGTCCAGCTGCACGCGCCCCTGCTGCATCCGGACGGCGTTGTAGTGCTTGCGGGGATTGAAGGTGGAGCGGGAGTAGTCACTGGTCATGAATGGATTTCAGTCGATGAAGGAGACGCCGACGCTCAGGCTCGCCGGGAGGTACTCCTCGAGCACGTCCTGGAGCGTGGCGAGTCGGCGCTCCTCGTGCACGTCATGGAAGACACCCGGCTCGCCCCCGTCCGCCGCCGCCGTGCGCAGCTCCGCCGGCCCGCCCTCCGCGAGCCGACCGTAGCCGGGCTCGCCGAAAGAGAGTGACACGAACCCGGGCGCGGAAGCGATGACACCCGGGCCTGCCTCCTCTTTCGGCGCCGAGAAGAGCAGGCAGCGGTGGCGTGGCAGCTCGCGCGACGACCAGGGGAGCGCGCTCCAGTGCAGCTGGCTGTCCTGCCGCCGCACCACGCGCACCCTCCGGGTGAAGAGGCACTCGCGCGCCAGTTCCAGTGCTTCCACGTAGACCTTGCCCACCACCGTGCAGTGCTCCATCACCGTCAGCGGGCCCACCGAGCCGGCAGCCAAACCACTGAGGGCTTCCTCCTCCTGCGCGCGGACGAGGCTGTCCCTCAGCGTGAGGTGGGCTGCTCCCGCCTCCAGCCGCACGGGCCCCAGCAGGCTGCGCTTCACCTCCACCTCCTGCCAGGCGGTATTGGGCCCGGAGGTGAGCGGTCCCAGCAGGGTGCAGTGCGCCACCTTCACCTGCAGCCGGCCGTCCAGCGTCAGGCCTCGCGCCTGCAGCCCGTCCACGGAGAGCCGGTTCTCCTCGCCGAAGGCCTCCACCTGCAGCGTGCCGTCCAGCGTGGGCAGCTCCCCCTCGATGGCCTCGAGCCGCAGGGAGGCACTCCTCAGGAGGAGGTGGAAGGGCTGGCCCAGGGGCGGGACATAGGTGGCGCTGTCGACGATGCGGATGAGTCCCTTGCGGAACGTCTCCTGCGCCTGCGTCCAGGCGGCGAGCGCCTCGGACAGCGTGTTGAAGCGGTGTACCTGCGTGCTCGTGGTCACCAGGGCCTTGCCGACCTCGGCGTACCACGCGTCCTGCTCGGGGATGCGGAAGTCCTCCCCGCGCGGGTAGGGGCCCGCCCCCACGTCCGCGACGCGGCCGAAGGCCCAGGTCACCCGGGGAGCCTGGGCCGGCGTGCCCAGCGAGAGCGCGAACCTGCCCCGGCGCACGTCCACCGCCACCCGCGGGGCCAGTCCCAGCCGCCGCGCCGCGTCCCGCTGGGGTGCTTCCTCGGCCCGGAGGTAGTGCGCCGGGTCCGGGTCCTCCGCCATGACGAAGAGCAGGTCACCCTGGGCATGGGCATGCCAGCCGTCATGTCCCGCGAGCTGCTCCTGGAGCGCGTGTGCCATGTCCTCGGGCGACTCCCACAGGGGCACCTGCAGCTCCAAGGGCGCAGCCTCGCCCAGCCGCAGGCGCAGCGTGCCCTGGGCCTGCGTGTCCATGGCGTCCGTCAGCTCGTGAGAGACGAGTACCGCGGCGCGGCGGGCCTGCCCGCGGGACAGCCCCAGCGCGTGGAGGCTGTGCGCATCATCGTCCGCGGGCTCGAAGTGCACCGGGTCTCCCTCCAGCGGCAGGCCCGGCAGCACCAGCAGGTGGTCGCCCAGCGGGAGGACGCGGGCGCGGGTGAAGGCGGGCCGGGAGCTGGCGGCGCGCAAGGCCTTCTCCAGCGCCTGGGCGATCGTGGACAGCGACGCGTGGGCGGTGTGCGGCAGCCGGAGGAGGTGGGGCCCATCCTCGCCCAGCCGCACTTGGAGCTCCGCGGAGGGGTAGGTCAGCTGCTCCAGGTGCACCTGTCCGGAGCGCAGGCCCACGTGGCTGGGGCCGGGCAGGTGCCAGTGCTCCAGGTCGCGGACATACATGTCCGCCGCGGGCACGGCCTTCCCCCCGAGGAGCACCTCCAGGCTGCCCTGGGCGCCCACGTGGCGAGCGCCGGGCTGCCGCTCCTCGCGCAGCCACGCCCGGGCTTGCGACACTTCCGTCGCCAGGGCCTCGGGCGCGAAGGGCAGTGACAGCTCCAGCGTGGCCGGTATCTCCCGCCGCGGCGCCTCCCACCGCCGCCGCATATAAAGGTGGGTGTCCAGGCCGAGCGGGTGGAAGGTGTAGCGGCCGTCCGCCACCCGCCAGGGCTCGGTGCGCTCCACCGGGTACACCTGCATGCGGCTGAGGAGGATGCGGACGTGGTCCAGGTTGAGCTGGCCTCGGGGGCCCACCGAGTCGTCCGCGCCGCGCACGCTCGCCCCATGGGCCACGAAGGGCACGGGCGGCTCCGGGGCCTCTCCCAGCTGGCGCACGTCCACCGAGCCTCCCTGCTCCGGCTTTACATGCTGCACGCTCTGCGTGGTGGACAGCCGCCGGAAGTCCTCCAGCACCACGGCGCTCCAGCCGCACGCCTCATGAATGACTTGCGCCAGCGTGTCCCCCCGGCCCTTGCGCCGGCGGTGGTGCAGGGCGTTGGCCACACGCAGCCGCTGCAGGTGCGGCAGCATCCCTCCGGTGTCCTCCACCGGCTGCCCCACCAGGTCGCCCAGGTAGGGCACCAGCTCCTCCCGGCACGTCTCGATGAAGGCGTCGTCGTAGAGCTGGTCGATGCCCTGGTGCACCCGGTCCAGCTCCTCGCCGATGATGCCGAGCAGCTCGCGCAGCGGCTGGCCCTGCTCCGCATCCAGGATGCGGTAGACGAGCGGCAGCGCGTCGTAGAGGCGCTTCGCACCGGAGTGTCTCATGAGGTGGCCTTCTCCACGGTGAGGGTGGGGCCCGCCTCATCCAGCAGCAGCAGCTCCGCGGGCAGGACCTTTTGGGCGCGCACGCCCCAGACGCTGTCGGCGGCGGGGAGCACGGTGGGGACGGAGCCCGGGGTGGCGGTGGTGCCACTCAGCCGCAGCGAGGTGACGCGGGCGTTGAGCACCCCGCGCACGCCGCTGAGCAGGCGGAGGATGTCCGAGGTGGCCACCGGCTGCGCCAGCTCGCGCTGCTCGAAGGCGAAGGCGTCCACGAGGGCCTGCGCGGCGCTCTTCTTCACCGCGTCGGCGTCGAAGTCCGGGTCCACCGTGAGCGTCGCCTCCACGAGGAAGGGGCGTGGCACGAAGGAGTCCACCTGCAGGGTGTAGTGCTTCGGGCGGAAGCGCTCCAGCTCCTGGCGCAGGGCCTGTTGCAGCGACGCGCCCATGCGGTGCCCGGTGTCCTCCTCGGTGGTGGCCACGGTGAAGCTGAGCAGGTGCTGGTGGCCGTTCCACAGCTTGCGCACGCGGACGCGGGCCACGCCCGGATACGTGCGCACGTAGTCCGCGAAGTCGCCCAGGGAGACGATGCGCCCGAGCGTCCGCAGCTGGAGCGGCGCCTGGGTGCGCAGCTCGGAGGGGGCCTGGGCGGCGGTGCCTCCCGTGGCGGGCAGGGGGTTGTCCACGGTGCGCAGCCCCAGCAGGCGGTGGCGCAGCAGGGTGATGCGGCCCGCCCCCACGTTGCCCGCCGGCCCTCCGCCCGTGCGGTACACTGCCACCACATTCTCCGCCCCCGTGGGCAGGCGGGCCCCGTGCACGCCGTCTCCGAAGCACACCCACACATTGCCGTCCGCGTCCGTGCGCAGCACGTACACGCGGCTGTGCTGCTTCTGCCCGCTCCAGTCCTCCACCCGCTGCCAGCGCTGCCCCTCCACCCACACGTCCACCGCGGGCACGGGCCCGTCCGCCGTGGCCCGCCACACCAGCGGCGAGCGCTTGAGGCGGAACTGTTGGTGGGGGCGCCGGGCGTCCCCGCTGCCCAGCACCTCCTTCACCGTGGTGCCATGGGTGGCCTCCACCACGTTGCCGCGCACGGCCACGGTGTCCGGGTCCAGCATCTCCTCCAGCGCCTTGTCCAGCACCAGCCGCGTGGCGCCCCGCTCCGGAGCCGTGGCCACCACCTGCCGCCGCAGCGCCACCTGCTCGCCGTCCTTCGCCGCGGGCAGCAGCAGCAGCTTGCCCTCCGCGGCCTTCACCGTCCCGGTGGCGCCATGCTCGTCGCGCAGCCGCCACACCGGGGGCGCGCCTTCCGTTCCGGCCGGCCACGCCATCACCTCCAGCACCTGCCCGGCCTCCAGCTTCAGCGGCAGGTCGTGCCTCTCCTCCGGAACGAGCTCCAGTGCGGTCCCCAGCCCCACCAGGACGCGCAGGCGCCGCCCCACCACCATCACCGTCCGGCCGGGAGGAAGCTCCACCGCGCCCGCCACCACCACGTCCTCGCGCGGCGGGGCCCTGGAGGCCTGGGGCGCGTCCACCAGCGCGGCGAAGAGGTCGTCGTTGCCCAGCAGCGTCTCCAGGTCCACCTCGGGCCCGAGGAGGGTGGGCTCGCGCACCTGTTGCTCCCGCAGGGGCAGCGCGGTGGGGCAGGCTCGCACGCGGACGAGGGCCCGGTCGAAGCCTGTCACCACCTCTTCAGGCTCCACCTGGAGGCGGGTGACGAGGTGGCGCTGCCCGAAGGCCTTCACCTGCTCCGTGAGCACTTGCTTCGCGGTGACGAGGGCGCGGCGCGGAGGGCCCTTGGGCGCGGGCTGCTCCAGCACCAGCGTCTGGCCCGTGAGGAGCCGGGGGAGTGCCCGCGCCAGTACCAGCTCACCCGATGTCAGCGCCCAGCCCGGCCACTCCTTCTCCTTCACGCCCTCCACCGGCGTGGCGGCCAGCAGCACGTTCGGCGACGCCTCCGCGACGGCCCATACCGTGGAGGTGCCCGTCGTGGGCAGTTGCGCCCACGTGGTGCCGCTGTCGCGGGAGACGAAGAGGCCCTCGGAGAGGACGGCGAGCAGGCCCGGGGGGCCCTTGGCGCTCGACTCCAGCGGGAGCAGGGCGCTGGCCTCCGCCACCCCCGAGGCCGTCTTCGGCGCCACCGGCACCCAGGCGAGCTTCTTTGTGTCCGCGGCGCTGTACAGCCCGCCGCCCTCCAGCGCGGCGAAGAGGGTGCCCCGCGCGTCCTTCACCAGCGCTGCCACAGGCTGTCCGGGCAGGCCCGGGTCATTCGCCGTCCACTCCGTGCCGATGCTCGTGGTGGTGAAGAGGCCCTGGCTGGTGCCGATGAGGAAGCGCTGGTTGGCCTCGTCCGTGACGATGGCGCGGATGGTGATGGGGGTGCGCCCGCCCTTCTTGGCCAGGGGGAGGCCGTCGTTGATGGGGCTCCAGACGCCAGCGCTCTCATCCCAGGAGAAGAGGCCCTCGTCGGTGCCGGCCAGCAGGAACGCGGCGGTGTCCGCGCCGTTGCCGAAGAGGAAGCCCGCCACGCAGCGCACGGGCGTGGGCGGCAGCCGCAAGTCCTTCAGGGACGACTTCGCCAGGGGCAGCTGCGAGGGCTCGACGACGGTCCTGCCGGCGAGCGACTCCCAGGACTCGCCGCCGTCCGCGCTGCGCTGCACGCCGTGCTTCTGGGTGCCCGCCACGAGTCGGCCCTGCGCGTCATACCCCAGGCACAGCACCTCCATGCGTGCCAGCGCCTTCACCGGCGTCCAGGTGGCCCCGTCATCCTGGGAGCACTGGAGGCCCTTGCCCTCCATGCCGGCGAAGATGCCGTCATCAGGATCGGCTAGCAGGCAGTGCACCTTGCCCGGCGCTGCCCCCAGTCCCTTCCAGGGGGAATCCGGGGCGCTCAGGCGCTGCAGGCCTCCCACCGGGGTGCCACCGGCCGCGAGGCGCTCCTCCAGCGAGAGCTTCTCCCAGGGCGTGGCGTCGTGGCCGAGCAGGGGCTCGGGCGGACGGCATCCCCAGACCTGGGGGCTGGTGAGGAGCTCGCTGCCCAGGGTCTTGTCCAGCGGCAGGTCCCAGGCGAGGAGCCCCCGCTGCCGGGTGCTGGCCACGCGCGTGACGGTGGGCAGCCCCAGCCACTCCGAGCCATCCGCCCGCTTCGCGCGCACCAGCAGCGTGTCCCCGGCGCGCACGCCGTGTCTCCCATCCTGCAGCAGCAGCGCGGGCGCATCCGCCCTCAGCGCCGTGGCGGGTGCGGTGAGGAGCGAGTCTCCGGGTTGCCCCAGCGCCATGCTGCTCCACTCGGCGCGCGTGAGGAGCTCGGCCGAAGTCTCGTACGTCTGGGGCAGGCCTCCGGGGGCGGGGAGGCTCTGCACCGCCAGCCCCTGGGGCAGCACCAGCTCCTCGGGCGCACCGCGCTTGTCGGACACGGTGAAGCACAGGTCCACCCGCGCGGTCACCGCGGGCAGTGGCGTCACCCCCACGGTGCGCACCAGCTCCTGCACCGAGAAGTCCTCGGTGGCCGTGAGCAGGTAGCTCTCCGGGGCGATGCGCTCCTGGTAGAAGGTGAGCACGTCCGCCAGGGCGGCCCACGCGTCGAGCAGCCCCTGGGAGAAGTCATTCTCCGCGAGCGGGCCCTGGGAGATGGACAGGGGCACCAGCCGGCTCAGCGGGGACGACGGGGCCTTGGGCGGGGGAGGGCCCGGCAGCCCACGCAGCGAGGTGTCCTGGCTGGACGCGGCGCCGGGCCTCCAGGAGGCGAGCCGCCGCTGAATGCGGGCGAGCACCTCGGGCTGGGTGGTGTCCTGCCGTGGCAGCGGGGGGCGGCGTCGGTTGCCTGGCCAGTGGTCCGTCACGTCCTACCTCCCTCGAGCTGGATGCGCACGAGCCCCAGATCCGGCCGCGTGGGCTGGCCCTCCACGAGCACCAGCTCGAAGGGCTCCAGGCGGATGTGGCCCGTCTCCAGCGCACTGCTCGCATCCTGTCCCCAGCGCTGGAAGCGCAGGGGCTCCACCCAGGCCACGCCGGGCACCGAGGCGGCCCGGGCCACCACGGGCGCCAGGTACGCGGGCTGGCCGAGCCCGAAGGCGCTGGGGTGGAAGAAGGCCACGCGCCCCCCGGGCAGCTCGCCGCTGCCAAGCTCCTGCTCGAGCGCGAGGCGCACGGTGGCGGGCGCATGGCCGGGCCGCACGCCCACGCGCAGGGTGATGGCGAGCGGGACGAGCTCCGGAGGTCGCACCTCCACCTCGGTGCCCAGCAGGCGGAGGCGGTGGAGGTAGCGCTGGAGCCGCTGGAGCAGGTGGGGTGCCGGCCTACGTCCCTCCTGCGCGAGCACATGGACGCGGGCGATGTTCCAGCTGCCCGTCCACGTCAGGTGGGTGACGGCCTGTCTCACGCCGGGCAGCCGCTGCGCCAGCAGGGAGAAGTCCTCCTCGGTGACGGCCCGCTCCTGGGTGCGGAAGGCCGTGGGCGCATCGCGGCGGATGCGCTCGGTGTCCTCGGGCCGCTGGCCTCCGCGGGCCGGCAGCGGGTTGCGCACCCCGGTCACGCCCTGGGGCGGCGCGTCCATCGTCAGCGGCGTCTCCGCGGCCATGTTGCCCGAGGAAGGAATGCCGGTGCGCCAGGACACCTGGAGCCGCGCCCCGGGCCGCGGGCGCCGGCCGAGCTGCCCGTCGCCAAAGCGCAACACCAGCGCGTCCCCATCCCCGAGCCCGGCGACGAAGTGGCGGTCGAAGCGGTCGCTGGAGAGCAAGTCCCTGCGCACCGTCCAGGGCAGCACGCGCGTGGCCAGCACGTCCTCGCGCAGCTCCTCCACGCGGACACAGGGCAGGGCCTGCCGGGGGGCCTGGGTGAGGGTCTCCGAGGCGGGCAGGAGGCTTGCGTGCTCCTGCTCCCAGGGCTCGGCGCTCATCACCTGCAGGCCCCGCAGCGGCAGCGGCGCCACGCCCCCGTCCGCATCCACCTCCACCTCCTGGGTGTGTGTCTCCCCGTGGTCGGCGAGTACCAGGTTGCCCACCACCCGCGCCCCTGACTGCTCTGGCGTCTGGCTGAAGGTGAGGGGGAAGGGCAGCGCATCCTCGGGAAACCACGTCACGCGGGTGAGGGGCTGGGCCGGCTCGGGGAGGTCATCCTCGTACAGCTCGGGCGCCTGGCTGAGCCGCACGGCGTGCCGGTGCTGGAGCCAGCCGCTGCCGGGCAGCGCCGTGCCCGGGGCGTACAGCTCCTCGAAGACGAGCACGTCCCCGGCGCGCAGCCGGGGGAAGTGGCCGGCCAGGGTGGCGGAGGTGGCGCCGCGCGGCAGCACCTCGTGCCGGGCGCCCCACGTGTAAAGGAAGAGGGTGTCGTGCTCCACGTACAGCCGCGTGGGGGCCAGGCTCTCCAAGACGAGTTGCTGCGCCAGCGGGTGGGCGTCCCAGGCGTGCGTGTCCGGAGGGACGGGGGTGGAGCGGAAGCGCGTGCCCGCGGGCAGCTCCAGCATGTCCACCGCGGGGTCGAGCCTCACGTGCACCCAGGTGCGGGCGTTGCAGCCGTCGTGGACGGTGTAGTCGAGCAGCCGGGCGTGGCGGCGCAGCGAGGTGCGGCGCCGGGCCGTGCCCAGGTAGGCCTCGGCGGCCACGGCGTCCTGGTAGTAGGCGAGCAGGTCCCCCTGGTGGGCCAGCAGCTCCACCAGCAGCACCCCGAGGTCGGCCGCGTGGCGCTCCGTCCACGCGGGCACGGTGAGGCGCATCCGGTCCAGCAGCAGCCGGCTGAAGCTCTCGTAGTCGCGGGCCAGGTAGCTGCTGGGGGGAAGCACGTGGGCCGTGGACGGGGGCTCCGAGGGCGCTGGGGGCCCGGCGTCGGCGGGCTCGTGGGCCAGGGAGAAGCTGGCGCGGGAGAAGGGCCCGTCCACCTCGGGCAGGCCGGTGAGCACCAGGGTGAGCGGGCGGTAGCGCGCCTGGGCCAGCGTCTCCTTCGACAGGCGGAAGGTGGCGTCCACGCAGGAGGCCTCCTCGCCGGGCTGCTCCAGCGGCGAGTGCACCTCCACGGGCACCGGGTGGCCCTCGTCGTCCACCACCGTCAGGTTCCGCGGGCCCAGCCGCGGAGGCACGTCGCCCACCTCCTCGGAGAGGTGGGGGATGAAGTGGAGGCGCAGCCGGAAGCGGAGCCCCTCCAGCGCCAGCACCTCCACCGAGTCCAGCCCGTAGCGGCCGGGCCGGGCCGCCAGCGCCTGCCGCCGCTCCTGCAGGTGACGCGCCTGGCTCATCGGGTGAACCGGTCCTGCCGGCGCTGCCCGGTGGCCAGCACGACGTAGCGCAGGGTGATGTTCAGCCGGGACTCCTCGGACTCCACCTCCAGGGCCTCCACGGTGATGAGGTCGCCCAGGAAGCGCTGCAGGTTGCCCTGCAGCAGCAGGCGGGTGCTGGCCAGCAGCTCCTCGCCCAGCGGGGCGAAGACGAGCTGCATCACCCCGCTGCCGAAGTCCGGGCGGTTGATGCGCTCGCCGGGACTGGTGAAGAGCACCTGCTCGATGAGGTCGCGCACGTGCGCGTCGTACGAGGGGCTGGTGGCGGTGTAGCCCCGCGGGTCCAGCGCGTAGGGGAAGGCGAGGTCGGCGCGCGAGGTGCTCATGGCAGCGGGGCTCCCGTCAGCGTGGCGGCGACCACCGCTCCGGCCACCTCGACGGCGCCCTCCACGGACAGGTTCCCCGCCAGATTGACGACACCCTCCACGCCCACCGCCCCGGCCAGGTCAACGGCGCCGTCCACGCTCAGGGCTCCGCCAATCTCCACCGCGGCCCCCGCCGTCAGGTCTCCCGTGAGCTCCACGGCGCCGGTAATCGCCACGTCGCCTGTCACCTCCACCGCGCCGGTGGCGGTGATGTTGGCGGTGACGGTGACCTCCTCGGCGGTGACGGTGACGTCGCTGGCGGTGACGGTGACGGAGCCCTCCGTCTCCACGGCCACGCCCCCCTCGGTGAGGGTGGCGGTGGTGGGGGGGATGGTGGCCGTTATCTCCTCCGGGCTCATGGAGATGACGGCCTCGGCCGTCTCGATTTGCAGCCCCGCCGCGTCGATGGTGATGGTGACGGGCACCTCCACCGCGGGCGGGCCCACCTCGAGCAGCAGCCCGCCCGTGCCGTCCGTGTCATTGATGACGAGCGTGAAGGAGTCCGTCTTGATGACCTTCTGGAAGGGGGTGGCGGCGAGCACGGGCTTCTCCATCTCCCCCCAGAAGCAGCCGGCCCAGATGGGGTGGGTGGGGTCTCCGCCTTCGAACTCGACCCAGACGTTGGCGCCGATGGGCGGCAGCATGAGGAAGCCCACCTGGGGGCCCGCGTAGGGCACGCACGGCAGGGCCCAGCTGCCCTCCACACCCTTCAGGGCGGGCACCTCCACGAGGATGCGGCCCAGCTCCATCAAGTCGATGTTGTCCACGACCTTGCCGCGGTACTTGCCGTAGTAGCGCCGGCCCAGGTCCGGCGGGTTCCCGTGTGGGGAGGGGGAGCTCATGGCGACACCGTGGAGACCGTGGTCCCCCAGCCCTCGCGGGTGAGGGTGAAGCTCTGGGTGTAGGAGTCGGGGGTAATCTGGTGGGTGACCTGCTTGACGTAGTACAGGCCGTCATGCTGCTGGCCGGCGCCGCGCACGCCCACCATGCCCGCCACGGAGAGGATGGAGCCGTAGCGCAGCACGTCCAGCTCGCCCGTGGCGGTGAGCACCTGGTCGGTGGACTGGTCCACCATGCCCTGGGCCACCATCAGCGCGGTGATGGGGTCCATGCCCTGCGGGTCCAAGAGGGACAGGCGGATGTTGGACTGGCTGAGCAGGGCGGGTGTGCTGGCCAGGGCCGGGGAGCGCAGCGAGGTGAGGGCCAGGACGGGGATGTCCGCGTCGGTGACGAGCGTGTCCTGGACGAGCCCGGCCACGGTGGTGGGGGCGAGCGCGTCATAGGAGAAGCTGAGCGAGCGCACGTTGCTGGCGGGCAGCTCGTTGAGGGTGAGCGCGCGCTGGGCCGAGCCCATGCCGCCGCCGAAGCCAAAGGAAGTCAATTGCGTGGCGAGCCCCGCGTTGCGCGGCGGGCCGAAGTAAGCGGTGTTGCTCAGCGGCACGGGGCCGGGCAGCACCTGGAAGACATAGCCGTTGCGGCTGGCCAGCGCGTTGAGGAAGGCCCGGTCCGTCATTCCCGGCTGCTGCGTGCTCCACTCCAGCGGCACCACCACGGGGCTCTCCAGATTGAAGGAGATGTTGGGGATGAGGCCGTACTGCAGGTACTGGGCGATGATGGCCGCGGCGATGAGCGAGTCATTCATGCCCGGGTAGGGCAGCGACTTCTCCTGCAGGTCCATGGCGACGCTGACGTCCTCCCCGATGACGGTGAGCATGTCTGGCTGGGGCGGCTGGCCGGGCTGCAAGTCAATGCGGGTGATGAGCCCATCCATGATGGGATGCTGGGCGGAGTTGAGCGTGGCGACGAGGACGATGCGGTGGAAGGGGACGAAGGTGGACCGCAGCAGCGCGTCGACCTGGAGGGGGCCGGGGTCGCGCGTCACCTGGAACTGGAGCAGGAAGCCGGAGGGTCTGTCGTCGTAGAGTTCCACTTCCGCGCGGCGCAGGGCCTGGGTGAGCGCGGCGGAGGCGGGCGAGGGCACGATGCGGCCCACCAGCAGCTGGAGCTGGAGTCCGGGCGGGCTCATTTCTGCTCGGGCACGAGGGAGAGCGGCACGCGCACGCGGCGGCCCGGCGTGGCCACCAGCTCCAGCGGGTCCATCACCCCATTGGAGTCACACAGGCGCCAGTACTGGAGCGGGTCCCTCAGGGTGCGCGCGGCGAGCTGGTCCACGCGCTCCTCGGGCAGCACGGGGGTCTGCCCGAAGACACCCTGCTGCTGCAGCGGAGGAAAGCGCCGGCGCTTGTAGGTGATTTGGGTGCCGTCGGGCGCCTCGTAGGTGGCCTCGGGGACCTGGCTGTAGCGGCTGCTCGGGCTGAACATGGGGGCGCCTCCGGGTGTAGGGTATAGAACAATTGGAGCCCGGACAGGAGAGGGCAGAGGAGATAGACTCAGGGCCATGCTCCGCTCCCCTTTCTTTCGTGTCGGTACGAGCGGACCATGAGATTGCCCACGCGATGCTGGGCATGGTGCACGACCTTGGAGATCCGCTGAAGGCCTCCTCGGTGGTCCGGAGGGTGGTCCTGAGGCAGGTCCAGCAACTCGAGGCGCACAGTCCGAAGGAGGATCTCTCGAAGCCCCTGAGTGACGTCATGCGGAGCTTCGGGAAGAAGAACGTCAAGCTCCCAGAGATTCCCAGCCTGGCGAAGGCCGTGGGGCCCCAGGAGGCGCCGGACACGAAGGAGGATACCTGAGCCGTTCGGGTACCGGACTGTCGCGGAGGATGGGGCTGCACGGGAGGGGCCTTGGGGGGATAGAGTCAGGGCCATGTACAGCAAGGCCTCGCGTCCGCCGGTCCGCAGTCCTCAGCCGACTCCTGCCCGTGCCCCCGAGACCGAGGTGCCTCAGGCCACTCTGGCGCCCATGCCCGTGCAGGCTCGATTTGAAGCAGGCGAGCCGCGTGGCCACCGTCTCGAGTCCGCCGCCACGTTCGGGGCCCGCTCCGGGGGCAGCCCGCTGCCGGATCCGGTGCAGCGCAAGATGTCAGCGGCGTTCGGGCAGAGCTTCGCCGACGTGCGGGTCCATCACGGCCCGGAGGCGGCCTCGATTGGGGCCCGGGCCTTCACCCGGGGCTCTCACCTGCACTTCGCGCCGGGGAAGTACGCTCCCGGCACGCCCGAGGGGCAGCGGCTCATCGGCCATGAGCTCACCCACGTGGTGCAGCAGCGGGCCGGGCGCGTGCGGGTTCCCCAGGAGGCGGGGCTGCCCGTCAACTCCCACCCGGCGCTCGAGTCCGAGGCGGACCGCTCGGGAGCGCTCGCCGCCCAGGGCCAGCCGGTGGCCGTCTCCGGCGTGGGTTCAGGCATCCAGCCCTCGGCGTCTCCGGCGGCGGGCGCCATCCAGTGCAACGGGGACAAGGACAAGCAGCCGGCCCTGACAGGCATGACGCGCGAGGACATGGCCAAGCAGACCCTGGCCATGGACCGGCCCTTCAACTCTCCAGCCAAGGCGCTCCACAACATCAACCGGTTCGCTTCCTTTCTGGGCATCCACCATGCCCCGGCCGGCCCGGCCTTCCAGGTGGCCAAGGACAACTCCCAGCTGGCCCAGCAGACCGGTTTCCAGGCGCATCACGAGTTCCAGAAGAAGGAATACGCGATGCACCAGCAGAACAGGGCCAGCTACAACCCGTTCGGCCAGTGGATGGCGGACATCCCCCCCCTCCCACGCGCGGCGATGTCCTACGGTTTCTCGCTCTTCCCCTCGAAGAAGAAGTCCGAGGAGTGACGGGGCAGGTGGCTCGGCGCGGGAGGCTCACCCCAGTGCGCTGGGGTCCACGCCAATGACTGGCTGACTGGCGGAGGAGAAGCCGCCGGAAGCCGCCTGCTGCTGTTTGGTGTTCTGGTAGGCGAGGAAGAGGGAGTAGGCGGGGTCCTGGGGGCTGACGTCGGAGTAGCTGAGGACCTGCATGCTGAGGGAGACGCGGGCGCGCACGGGCGCGAGCGAGGCGAGGAAGGCCTCCTCGGTGACACTGTAGCTGGTGACCTTGACGGGCACGGCACGCGCGGTGCCCCAGGTGAAGACGACGGTGGGGGCCAGGTAGGGGCCAATCTCCAGGGTGCCCGCATTCAGCATCGCCTGCTGCGTCTGCACCTGGGTGGTGGTGGGGTAGAGGAGCGTCTCCAGCGCGGCGAGCTGCGGGCGGATGTCGGGCGAAGGGGGCTGGCCTGGCAGTGGGGAGAGCTGCAGGGTGGCGTCGAGCTCCAGCTCCACGTCAATGGACTCGGTGGGGGCGGCGGCGTACATGAGGCGCGCGCTCTGGGCCTGCCTGTCTCCGCCGACGAGCTGGGGCTCCAGGCGCCGGCGCAGGGAGGCGGGGTTGAGCTGGAAGACGATGACCTGCCGGCTGCCTCCGCTGGCGGGGAGGATGACCAGCGAGCCCATGAGGGTCTTCGAGGCGGGGTCATAGAGGGTGGTCATGGCCTGTGTCCGGTGAGGTGCGCGAGGAGCTGGGCGGCAGCGTGCGCCGTGGCCCCCTCCGTGTCCAGCCCGAATCTCAATAATACCCTTTCCTTTCCCATTCTTCAAAAGGCAGGTCTTTCATCGTCATCAGGTCTTTCATCGTCATATTGTTGTCTTAAGCGTGTTGCCGGTGCGAGGCTGGCATGTGCTCGGCCTGCGTGGTGAAACGCCCTCGCTGCTCGCTACGCATGTGGCTGGCGACGCGCCGGCCCGCGAGGAAGGCTTCGGCGCACGCTTCCGTGTGGCGCAGCTCCACCGCCTTGCCCACCAGTTGGTAGGGCACGCTGTACCAGTGGCCCTCCAGCTCCACGTGGTAGTCGATGTTGACGCGCGCCTTCCTTGCTCCGGAACGGGTGCTCACCTTGGCCCGGAATCGGTGCTCGAGATCGCCCGGTGCACGCAGCGGGACGGGACCATGACTCATACGCGGAGCAACTCCTGCGGCATGCGGTGCTGTATAGGAAGACGAGCTTCGGGACGCAGTCACCGGAGGGGAGCCGTTTCGTGGAGCGGATACTGACGGCGGTGACGACGCTCGACCTATAGGGGCGCAACATCCTGGAGTTCCTCACCCAATGTATCCAAGCGCATCGCCGCGGGCTTCCTGCCCCTTCTCTTCTCCCCACTATGAGCCTGACCCCGGCGCGAGCGCCACCCCAGGGCGCTTGGTGTTGAGGCTTACGCCGCCACAGCCAAGAGACTTGGTGCCCCTGCCGCGCCCCTCATGGGAGGGAGGCCTGGACAGGCATGCCCAAGGAGGCTGCCTGGCCTCTCCATCGGCCCGGCGCACAGCTCGGTCGGCACCCGTCAGCGGCCCTCCTCGGCCCCTCTGCACCAGCCCTCCCCCTCAACTGGCTGTCCCGCTCGTGTACGTCGATGCCGATGCACTCCATTTCCCACTCCCCCACTTCGGCGGTCACATCCGCGCCGCCGCAATGTAGGGCTCGGTGGGCCTCCACGCCCGTGGCTGCCTGGCCGCTTCATCTCCTCTATGCGAGGAGGATGGCGTATCCTCTGGCCATTGGACGTACCGCCCGGGGTGCCGCATGAGCAAGCACGTAGCGCCTCAGCAGAAGGTCGTCGCCACCGCCGCTCGGACGGGGAGGGTGGATGTCGCCCGGATGCAAGAGCCGGCGCCCACGCCGGGCGACTTCGCCCACCTGGACCGGTCGGCCGAACTCGGCCACCGCTTCGCGGACATCCCGGTGTCCCGGCCGCGCGGTCAGGCCTCGCAGGGAGGAGCCGAGCCAGATGGCGCCTCCGTCCACGAGGCCGCGAAGCGCGGCACCCGCGGGCCGGGCGGGCCGCTGCCCGACCTCGAGCGCAGCCAAAGAGCATTCGGGCGGCACGACGTGTCGGGAATCGCGGCGCACACCGACCGCTCCGCGGTGGCCGGGGTGCAGGCGATGGGCGCGGCGGCGTTCACCCAGGGCGAGCACATCGCGTTCGCCGGGACGCCGGACCTGCCCACTGCCGCGCATGAGGCGGCGCACGTGGTGCAGCAGCGGGCCGGGGTGCAGCCTGCGGGAGCCATGGGGCAGGTGGGGGACCAGTACGAGCCGCGTGCCGACGCGGTAGCCGACAAAGTGGCTTCGGGACAGTCGGCAGAAGGAGGGCTCCAGCGGTCTGCGGGTGGGCAGGGGGAGGGGCCGACCGTGGGGAGCGCAGGCCACGTCGTGCAGCTCAAGCGCGAAACCCAAGAGTCCACAGAAGGCTTCCGCAATGTAAAGGTACCGGTTGAGTTGCTCGCTTTCGATTTGGGTGAAGCAAGAGAATGGCCAAACCGTGCCAAAAAGATCTACGATTATATTGA
The DNA here is from genome assembly GCF_016859125.1 of Archangium violaceum. NCBI lineage: Bacteria > Pseudomonadati > Myxococcota > Myxococcia > Myxococcales > Archangiaceae > Archangium > Archangium violaceum. Next base: position 9,233,184 of record NZ_CP069338.1, read on the forward strand.
AGACGCCCGCAGCAGACTGGATGACGATGGTGTGTCATTGCTGGAGGAATTCGAGAGAGAGGTTGACGAGGTAGTAGATAACCTTGTGAATCTCTCAGGACAGTTTGCCGCGAAGTGCAAGGCGCTGGCAGCTAATGCGCTGGCACCTGGCAATAAGCCGGCATCTGGAGCGGCAGATTCAAATGCTGACACGAACGAGAGTCCCCTCAAGAGCTTAAGGGCTGAGGGGAACAATTCTGCGGCTGAGGGGAACAATTCTGCATCGCGACGGCCTAGTCCCCGCATTGCGGCACAAGACTCGCGTACCCCCGAGGGTGAGTTGAAGCAGATTAGCAAAGAGATCATTGAACGCTGGAAAAACCTCCTCAGAAAAGACAGTCAGGCGAGAGAAGTATTCCCTATCAACGAGGGGAGCTTCAGCGCCAAGGGTCGGGCGCACGATGTGTTTGGGGTCAGCCCGAAAGAGGGGTCAAACCTTGTTCAGGTGGACACCTGGTTCAATGGCATTGCGCTCAATGGCGAGAACTTGTCGCCTGTCTATAAACCCAAGGACCATGTGAGTTTGAGTGAGAAGGCCTCCGGTACGGTGCTGATGGGAAAGAAACCAGCGGAGAACATCTCCGCCCCAGAGGACCCAAAGGACCCAAAGGTAGAGCTTGAAAGGCTTGAAAAGCTTAAACAGGTTGAGGAATCCATTAAAATAAACCTGAATCTACCTCAAGAGGTGCGCTTCCAAGCGGCGCCTGTATACAAAGAAAGAGGTTCCGGGCAGGTTGCTGCCATGGGGGGGACGAATGCTTCCGGGTACGCCATGTTGGCGGGTGTTCCCGATTGGACAACGCAGAGGTGGGAATGGCTCCATGTCCGTGCGGCTTCCCTAGGGGGGATAACGGATGGCAGCAACCTTGTGGTCGGCACCCGGGATGTCAATACCCAGATGATGCCAGTCGAGGCCAACATCCGGTTGCTTTCGAACATCGTAAAAGAAAATAGAAATCTGTACAGCAGCCTGACGGTGAATTTTTCGGTCGATGGGCAGGATGCCAATGCCAAACATAAAGTGAACGAGATAAAAATCGAGTGGTGTTTGAATCCGGTGCAGGGCGATCCCACACCGGTGCAGGGCGATCCCACAAAAGAGTGCAAAGGGGAGGCACGGTTCGCTCCTCTAACGACCAATGCCAATATCTCCAAGATGGAGATCGGGATCCTCGAGGAGAAGTTGAAGGAGCATCGTGAACAGGTTAAGCAGGTTGAGCAGGTGCAAAAAAATGCAGGATCGCAAGGGGACGGGGCTCCAACAATTCGCACGCAGACCAAGAAACGATCGCGGTAGGGACGGCCCTTCGTCTCAAGACTCGGGCCGCCCCCCGCACGGATCCCAGCGGGCGCAGCTAGCGCACTGGGCTCTTGCCGCAGATGCTGACGCCACGGCGTACTGCTCCTTGGCGTAGGAGGAAGATCGCACTGGGCACGCTTTGTCCGGCTCTGTGTCCGGGACGTGTTTTGCTCTCCCTCCTTCTCCTTGGCCAGGCTCCTTCCCTCCACCACCTCCGCAGCCATGCCACTGGCTTTGTTCGGCGGCTTCGTCGGTACTACGAGCCTGTCTGACTTCCTCTGCCCGTTCATCATCGGCGTACGGCCACTGGCCTTCCCGATACGTCCCGCCCTGCCTTCCGGCGGGCGGACAGAGGATCTCCCGGTTCTCGCGCATGGAGTGTCCGTGCATGCGAGGGGTCTGCGACCGCGCAGGACTGCCCACGGGCTCGCCTTGTCGCCCAAGAGCATGTGGCCTTCCGCTTCGGTTAACACTACTGAGTTAGTGGTGTGAGGAACCCTACCGGAGCAGCCAGGAAGCGGCTGGCCGGCTGCTTGGTGTCAAAGGTCGACTCGTGCGTACTACTTGGGAGGTGGATAACGATTGAGCGAGTCCGACGATGGGCACCTTCATGGACGCGGGTGGGGTTCAACGGCTCGAGGCGTATTTCCGAAGGATTGGCGACATCCTGGAAGAGGAGAGCCGCCGGGCTTCCTTCGCTATTTACGCCATGGGGCTGCTCGGAGACGGGGAGCGCAAGAGCATCGAGCCCATCGCGGCCCGTGCCTGCCCTGACCCCACGCAGGTGGATGCGATGCACCAGCGCCTGTTGCACTTCGCCGTCGACTCTCGCTGGAGCGACCGGGAGGTACGTCAGGAGGCCGCCCGGTACGCCCTTGGCGCCATGACGCAACGCGAGCCCGTGGAAGTCTGGATTGTCGACGACACGGGCTTGCTCAAGCAGGGCAAGCATTCGGTGGGCGTGCAGCGGCAATACACCGGCTCGGCGGGAAAAATGGCTCCTCTGCACAATGAGTGGGTTGAAGGACAGTCCGACCGGGCAGCGGAGCGTCAAACGCTCACGGAGAGAAGTCGGACGTGAAGGGTTCCGAGACCGTAGCGGCCGTCGGTGGCGTGAGGTTCAAGACATGGGCAGCGGCGGTCCCCGGCCTGGAGGTTCGGCCATGGACCGCATCAGCGGCTCGCCGTCCGGCAGCGGCTCGTCGGCGAGCGGGTGTCCCGTGCAGCCAGCTACGCGATGCCCGGCAGCGGCGGGTGGAGCACCAGCCCCCCGCAGCACAGGAACACCATCGCATTGAGGGCCGCGGTGTTGCGGAAGCCATAGGCCCGACGCATGACGAGACGAATCTTGTTGTTGAGCCCTTCCACCACGCCGTTGCTCAGCCCCGTCTGGGTGTAGGCCACAATGCCTTGCTTGTGCTTGCGCACTGTCTTGGCCAGCCGGACGAAGGGCTTGAGCTTGGAGCGGCTGGCCCACCGGCTCCAACCGTCCAGGTGCTCCGAGGCACGTACTGGCTGGCGGTAATCCATGCCCTTGGCCAGGCTCTCCTTGCGCAGGTACGCGCGGTAGAGCCGCCGGTTGAGTCGTTGCGCCTCGCGCAGCTTCTCCCCCTGGCGCAGCGAGAGGTTCCACGGATTCTTGAGCAGCGCCCAGCGGCTCTCCTTCACGGCCGCGGCGCTCTGGGTGCCGGACACGTCCCGCACCTCCTGGCGGCGCACTTCGTCCAGGGCCTCGTTGGCGAGCTTCTGCACGTGGAAGCGGTCGAATACCTGGACAGCCTTTGGCGCGCGCTGCTTCACCACCTTGGTGACGGCCGCGCTCAGGTCCTGCGTCACGTGCGTGAGCTCCCCCGTCCTCTGGGGCCCCAGCTCGTCGAAGAAGTCGTGCAGCGTCTGTTCGCCCTTGCCCTCTCCCATCCACACCACGCGCGACTTGAGGTGGTCCACCACCACGGACAGGTACTGGTGGTGGCGGCGGTGGCTCAGCTCGTCCACGCCGATGATGTACAACTCCTCCAGCCGCTGCGCGTTCAGACGCTCGGCACCACACGCTCGACAATGGTGCCCACGGTGCGCCAGTTGATTGTTGATGGTCACCAGGAAGCGCGGATTCCTGGTCATGGGTCGCCGGGAGTTGCCTGACTTCAAGACCACTCCCTGCGATGGGTTCGGCCGAGAAGTGGAGAGGCGGGGATGGCCTCTCCCGGGAGAGCTGTGCCTCAGAGGGGGAAGGCGCGTCGGGAAGGCGCGGGGCGTTTGGGCTGTGCGCTGTCGTAGCTCATGGGCTCTCTCCGGTGAGGTGCGCGAGGAACTGGGCGGCAGCGTGCGCCGCGGCCCTCTCCGTGTCCAGTCCGGGAGGCACGGACAGGGTGAGCGACTCCAGGCGCAAGGGGTTGCCAGGGCTCAGCAGCTTCAGGGCCGCCGGGCCGCGCTCCGCGAGCAGCCGGGTGAGGTGGGCGGTGAGAGCCTCGCGAAAGCCCTCCGGGTGGAGCACGAGCCCCTCGGGCAGCACGAGCGACTCGATGTCCAGGTGGAGCTGGGGCGTGCTCATTCCCACCCCTCGAACTCCTTCGGGGGGGGGAAGGGCTGCTGGAGCTTCTCGAACTCCCGGCGCGCGGCGGCAATCACATGGCGCGGGCGCACGGCGGCGGGGCTCGCGGAGCGCGCGGCCTCGTCGGCGGCGAGCACGGCGGCATGCAGGGCGATGTTGCGAATGGCCGCTCCCGAGACATTGAGCACGGCGAGCCGCGCCGGCTCCAGGTTCGCGGTGGGCAGGCTGGCGGGAAACGCACGGCGCCACAGCACCTCGCGCTGCTTCCTGTCAGGGAAGGCGAAGTCAATGATGAAGCGCAGCCGGCGGGTGAAGGCCGGGTCCAGCCCGGACTTGAGGTTGGTGGTGAGCAGCGCGAGCCCCCGGAAGGACTCCATGCGCTGGAGCAGGTAGCTGACCTCGATGTTGGCGTGGCGGTCGTGGCTGTCCTTCACCTCGCTGCGCTTGCCGAAGAGGGCATCCGCCTCGTCGAAGAGGAGGGCGGCGCCCCCGGACTCGGCGGCATCGAAGACGCGGCGCAGGTTCTTCTCCGTCTCTCCAATGTACTTGCTCACCACGCCGCTCAGGTCGATGCGGTACAGGTCCAGCTCCAGGCTCCGGGCGAGCACCTCGGCGGCGAGCGTCTTGCCGGTGCCGGGAGGGCCGGAGAAGAGGACGGCGGTGCCGGTGCCGCGCCAGCCACCCGCGCTCAGGCCCCACGTCTCATGAACGAGCAGGCGGTGGCGCACGTGCATCTCCACCTCGGAGAGCTGCTGGAGGAGGTGCTCGGGCAGGAGCAAATCTTCCCAGCCGGCGCGCACCTCCAGGCGCTGGGCGAGCGACTCCAGGTGGCGCCGGGACTGGGCACGGGCGCCCTGCCAGAGGGCGGTGCGCACGCGCTCGGGGCCGGGCGCCTCCTCGAGCTGCAGCTGGCCGAGTGCCTGGAGGACGGCGGAGTCGATGGCGGGGCGATCCAGCTCGAACTGGTTGACGAGCGTCTCGGCGGCCTGGGGGAGGCGCCAGGGCGCGAAGGCCTCGGGACGAAGCTGACGTCCGAGCGCCTCCAGCCACAGGGCCCGCTGCTCGGAGGCGCGAGGCAGGGGCACCTCGAGCAGCACGGTGCTGCGTGCGCCCGTGGGGCGGCGCTCGGGGGTGGCGAGCAGCAGCACGCCGCGCACAGCGGACACCAGCCGCCCCAGGGCCGCGGTGCGCTCGGGCGCGTGGGTGTCCAGGTCATGGCAGTCCACCAGGAGGGCCAGGGGGCCGAGCAGCAGCTCGCGGTTCCACAGCCGGGCCAGCCGCTCCCCCTCCTCGCGCGAGGAGGGCAGGGCCTCGGCGGGCAGACACCGCGGCTCCAGGCCGAGCAGTCCGGTGGCGTGCGCGGCCAGGGCGAGCTGGTCTCCGCGGCCGCGGCCACACAGTTGGATGATGGGAAACTCGGGCTCGCGGGCGGCGCTGGCGAGGGTGGCGGCTACCTGGCGGGCGAGCGCCTCGTGCGAGGGCACGAGCGGGCCGGACTCGGGCAGCGGCTGGAGGTGCTGCGCGAGGCGCTCATCGAGCGAGTCAATGCCAAGCAGGTACTGCCAGATGCGCTCCTCGACGCGCAGGGGCGCGAGGGTGAGCGAGGCGCCGGAGCCCAGGGTGACGAGGTTCCAGTGGCGCAGGGCCCTCTGGGGCGAGAGGGCATCCCAGTGCGAGCCGGGGAGCGCCGCGAGCGCGAGCGAGAAGGTGGGGTAGGAGCGGTGGGCATCCCCCTGGGCGCGGGCACAGAGGGCGGGGACGCGTGCATCCAGCTCCATGCCCGTGCACAGCAGGAGGACGTCGCGCTCGAAGGGGGTGAGCTCGAGCTGGTTGCACAGGGTGCGCAGAGCGGGGGGCCGCGGCTCGGACTCAGGCCAGTGCGGCCAGCCGTCGGCATCGAAGGGCGGCAGGTCCGTGGGGGACGTGAGCGAGGCATCCGCATGCCGCTCAAGGAGGAACTGCACGCGCCTCAGGGCCGCGGAGAGGAAGGCGCGGTTGAGCGCATCCCAGCTCATGACCGCGTCGTCCCCGTGGAAGGCACCACCTGCGTGACGGGGGGGTTGGGCCGGGCGACGACGTCACTGTCGATGAGCACGGGGCCGCACTCGTAGGCGACCGAGAGGTTGTAGGGGACCTGATAGAGGACGGACCACATCTTGGAGAGCGTCTCGGCGTCGAGCCGGGTGGGGACGACGGTGATGTGGGGCTCCTGCTTGTCCAGGTTGGAGCCGCCCAGGAGGGTGGGGTGGCTGTTGATGGTTTCGCGGATGAAGGAGGGCGTCAGGATGGGCACGCGGTTGAGGGTGGCGGCCACGCTGCCGAGCAGGAGCTGGGGCTCGAACTGCTCCTCATCCCCATAGAAGGTGAAGAGGTAGTGCAGGTCCACCGCGACGCGGGGCACGGAGAGCAGGGTGCCATCGGGCCTGCGCGTGGGGACGTGCTGGTTGCGCAGGGTGGCGTTGGGCGTGGCCATGTAGAGGTAGATGTTGACGCCCCGGATGAGGGTGCTGGTGCCGAGCGTGCGCGGGTTGGCGGTGGAGACATGGGCGCTGGGGACGGCCTCGATGGCGTACCGGCTCACCAGTGTCTTGAGGGTGGCGGTGACAGTGGCGATGGCGAGGTGGTTGCTCATCTGGGTTTCCGGGAGGCCAGGTAGTCGCTGAGGCTGAGGCTGGGCTTGGGCAGAGCGCGAGCGGAGGCGGTGGGGCGGGCCGGCGCGGAGGGGGAGCGGCCGGAAGGCGTGGGGGCGGACTGAATCTCCAGCCGGCCGATGGTGACGCGGAGGGTGGGGGCCGGAGGGGATGGGGGCTCCTGGCGCTGGGGCCATTCTGGCTCGCGCGCCAGAGGCGAAGGAAGGAGGGGGGACAAGAGGGAAGGCACGTCGCGCGTGGGGCGGGAGGCCGGAGAGGCCGAGGCAGCCCGTGGCTTCATTGAGGGAAGTGAGGTGTCGGGTGAAGCCGTCACGGAGACGGAAGGGGTGTCCGGTGCTGTGGGCACTTCGCGCCTGGCGGAGACAGTGAGGCTGGAAGCGGGTGCGGATTCGCCCTGAGGCTCCAGGCGCGTGTTGACCTGGGAGGGCAGGGGGGACGTGGAGGGCAGCGCGGCGGTGAGGAGGGGCAGGGGCCCGGCGTGCTCAGGAGCAAGCGCCTCGGATGGGGAAGGGGGTGTGGAGGACTCGGGCCGGACGCGCGGAGGTGCGAGGGGAAGGCGCTCTGCGGAGCCCGTCAGGACATGCGGCACGGCGGCGGCTGTCGAGGGAGAGAGGCGCGGCAGAGGCAAGGGACTGCGCTCGACCTCGGGCACCGCGGGAGGGGATGCGTGAGGAGGTGGCGGCTGGGCAAGAGGCTCCGGGGAAGCGGGCACGCGAGTGCCCGGGAGCGGCTCTGCGCGAGTGATGGCAGGAGTGGAAGCGGAGCGGGTGGGGGCTGCCCTCTCCACGGAAGGTGCCAGGCTTTGCGGTGTGGTTGCGCTGGGCGAGGGAGTGAGGAGGGGCAGGGGAGTGGAGTCCGCCGCGGGGAATGGCTCCTGGGCGGCGCTGCGCTCGGAAGGCACGGCGGGAGCGCGCTGTACGGGCGTGATGCTGGGCTTGACTGAGGGCATCACAGGCCCGGGTGGCACCGGTGCCGGAGGTGACACTGGGCGAGGTGGCGTGGCGGAGTTCAACGCCGGACCGAGGAGAGGAAGGGGCGCGGTGCTGCTCTCGATGGCGGACACGGCAGGTTTGAGCTGAGTCGGGGCCGTGCTGGGCTCGAGTGCGGGTGCGACGGGCACGTGTGGCACGGGCGCCGGAGGGGCTACCGGAAGGGGCGGTGTGGCGGAGTCCCCGAGGCGAGCGGGAGTCAACGACGGGCCTGTGTCCTGGGGAGGCACAGTCCGCTGGCGGGTGGGGTAAGCGGGTTGCTGCTGCTGCTGGGGCGTCGGTGCGGAAGGCTCGGAGGGGAGAGGGCCGACAGGGGAGAGCGGGGCGGCGAGCGCCTCACCTTGGAGGGAAGCAGACACACGTTGGGGTGTGGCTGCGCTGGGAGTGGGAGTGAGGAGGGGCAGAGGCGCGGAGTCCGCCGCAGGGAATGGCTCCTGGGCGGCGCTGCGCTCGGAAGGCACGGCGGGAGCGCGCTGTACGGGCGTGATGCTGGGCTTGACTGAGGGCATCACAGGCCCGGGTGGCACCGGTGCCGGAGGTGACACTGGGCGAGGTGGCGTGGCGGAGTTCAACGCCGGACCGAGCAGCGGCAGGGACGCGGTGCTGCTCTCGATGGCGGACACGGCAGGTTTGAGCTGAGTCGGGGCCGTGCTGGGCTCGAGTGCGGGTGCCAAGGGCACGTGTGGCACGGGCGCCGGAGGGGCTACCGGAAGGGGCGGTGTGGCGGAGTCCCCGAGGCGAGCGGGAGTCAACGACGGGCCTGCATCCTGGGGAGGAACAGTCCGCTGGCGGGTGGGGTAAGCGGGTTGCTGCTGCTGGGGCGCCGGTGCGGAAGGCTCGGAGGGGAGAGGGCCGACAGGGGAGAGCGGGGCGGCGAACGCCTCACCTTGGAGGGAAGCAGACACACGTTGGGGTGTGGCGGCACCGGGCAGTGTAACTGCCCCCGGGGCGGCAGTGAGGAGGGGCGAGGGCGTGGTGCCGCGCTCCACGGCAGGCCCTGCAAGTTGCTGAGCCCCCTGCACGCTCGCCGGGAGTTCGGGTGTGTCTATCGCCTCCGGACGCTGAGGAGGTGCCATGGTGCCCTGCGCCGGAGCAAGCAGGGGCAGGGAAGAAGCGCTGGGCTCGGCAGTGGGCGCAGCGGGCACGGGCCTGGAGGGTACGAATGGCTCTCTCGGCTGAGTGCCAGGCAGCTGCGAAGGGGCCGTGGCGGTGGGCTGGGCTGGAGCGAGCAGCGGCAGGGACGCGGTGCTGGCCTCGATGGCGGGCACGGCGGGCATGGCCACAGGCGCGGTGCCGCTCTCGATGGCAGGTCCGGCAGGTTTGAGCTGAAGCGGGGCCGTGCTGGGCTCGAGTGCGGGTGCGACGGGCACGTGTGGCACGGGCGCCGGAGGGGCTGCCGGAAGGAGCGGTGTGGCGGAGTCCCCGAGGCGAGCGGGAGTCAACGACGGGCCTGTGTCCTGGAGAGGAACAGTCCGCTGGCGGGTGGGGTAAGTGGGTTGCTGCTGCTGGGGCGCCGGTGCGGAAGGCTCGGAGGGGAGAGGGCCGGCAGGGGAGAGCGGGGCGGCGAGCGCCTCACCTTGGAGGGAAGCAGACACACGTTGGGGTGTGGCGGCACCGGGCGGTGTAACTGCCTGCGGGGCGGCAGTGAGGAGGGGCGGGGGCGTGGTGCCGCGCTCCACGGCAGACCCTGCAAGTTGCTGAGCCCTCTGCATGCTCGCCGGGAGTTCGGGTGTGTCTATCGCCTCCGGACGCTGAGGAGGTGCCATGGTGCCCTGCGCCGGAGCAAGCAGGGGCAGGGAAGAAGCGCTGGGCTCGGCAGTGGGCGCAGCGGGCACGGGCCTGGAGGGTACGAATGGCTCTCTCGGCTGAGTGCCAGGCAGCTGCGAAGGGGCCGTGGCGGTGGGCTGGGCTGGAGCGAGCAGCGGCAGGGACGCGGTGCTGGCCTCGGCGGTGCTCACGGTGGGCACGAATGCGGGTGCGGTGCTGTGCTCGGCGGCAGGCACGGAGAGAGCGCGTTGCACGGGTGCGGCGCTGGGCTCGGTGGAGGAGGCGATGGGCGCGGCCGGCGTGGCGGAGTCCACTTCGCGCGCCGGAGTCGAAGACGGCTCCTCGTGCTGGAGCGAGGCAGAGGCAGGTGTGACGGAGCTTGGTGCCGGACCGAGGAGAGGCAGGGGCGCGGTGCTGCTCTCGATGGCAGGTCCGGCAGGTTTGAGCTGAGGTGGGGCCGTGCTGGGCTCGAGTGCGGGTGCCAAGGGCACGTGTGGCACGGGCGCCGGAGGGGCCACCGGAAGGAGCGGTGTGGCGGAGTCCCCGAGGCGAGCGGGAGTCAACGACGGGCCTGTGTCCTGGAGAGGAACAGTCCGCTGGCGGGTGGGGTAAGCGGGTTGCTGCTGCTGGGGCGCCGGTGCGGAAGGCTCGGAGGGGAGAGGGCCGGCAGGGGAGAGCGGGGCGGCGAGCGCCTCACCTTGGAGGGAAGCAGACACACGTTGGGGTGTGGCGGCACCGGGCGGTGTGGCTGCGCTGGGAGTGGGAGTGAGGAGGGGCGGGGGCGTGGTGCCGCGCTCCACGGCAGACCCTGCAAGTTGCTGAGCCCTCTGCATGCTCGCCGGGAGTTCGGGTGTGTCTATCGCCTCCGGACGCTGAGGAGGTGCCATGGTGCCCTGCGCCGGAGCAAGCAGGGGCAGGGAAGAAGCGCTGGGCTCGGCAGTGGGCGCAGCGGGCACGGGCCTGGAGGGTACGAATGGCTCTCTCGGCTGAGTGCCAGGCAGCTGCGAAGGGGCCGTGGCGGTGGGCTGGGCTGGAGCGAGCAGCGGCAGGGACGCGGTGCTGGCCTCGGCGGTGCTCACGGTGGGCACGAATGCGGGTGCGGTGCTGTGCTCGGCGGCAGGCACGGAGAGAGCGCGTTGCACGGGTGCGGCGCTGGGCTCGGTGGAGGAGGCGATGGGCGCGGCCGGCGTGGCGGAGTCCACTTCGCGCGCCGGAGTCGAAGACGGCTCCTCGTGCTGGAGCGAGGCAGAGGCAGGTGTGACGGAGCTTGGTGCCGGACCGAGGAGAGGCAGGGGCGCGGTGCTGCTCTCGATGGCGGACACGGCAGGTTTGAGCTGAGGTGGGGCCGTGCTGGGCTCGAGTGCGGGTGCCACGGGCACGTGTGGCACGGGCGCCGGAGGGGCTACCGGAAGGGGCGGTGTGGCGGAGTCCCCAAGGCGAGCGGGAGTCAACGACGGGCCTGCGTCCTGGGGAGGCACAGTCCGCTGGCGAGTGGGGTGAGCGGGTTGCTGCTGCTGGGGCGCCGGTGCGGAAGGCTCGGAGGGGAGAGGGCCGGCAGGGGAGAGCGGGGCGGCGAGCGCCTCACCTTGGAGGGAAGCAGACACACGTTGGGGTGTGGCGGCACCGGGCGGTGTGGCTGCGCTGGGAGTGGGAGTGAGGAGGGGCAGAGGCGCGGAGTCCGCCGCAGGGAATGGCTCCTGGGCGGCGCTGCGCTCGGAAGGCAGGGAGAGAGCGCGTTGCACGGGCGCGGCGCTGGGCTCGGCGGAGGAGGCGATGGGCGCGGCCGGCGTGGCGGAGTCCACTTCGCGCGCCGGAGTCGAAGACGGCTCCTCGTGCTGGAGCGAGGCAGAGGCAGGTGTGACGGAGCTTGGTGCCGGACCGAGGAGAGGCAGGGGCGCGGTGCTGCTCTCGATGGCAGGTCCGGCAGGTTTGAGCAGAAGCGGGGCCGTGCTGGGCTCGAGTGCGGGTGCGACGGGCACGTGCGGCACGGGCGCCGGAGGGGCCACCGGAAGGGGCGGTGTGGCGGAGTCCCCAAGGCGAGCGGGAGTCAACGACGGGCCTGTGTCCTGGGGAGGAACAGTCCGCTGGCGGGTGGGGTAAGCGGGTTGCTGCTGCTGGGGCGCCGGTGCGGAAGGCTCGGAGGGGAGAGGGCCGACAGGGGAGAGCGGGGCGGCGAACGCCTCACCTTGGAGGGAAGCAGACACACGTTGGGGTGTGGCGGCACCGGGCGGTGTGACTGCCCCCGGGGCGGCAGTGAGGAGGGGCGGGGGCGTGGTGCCGCGCTCCACGGCAGGCCCTGCAAGTGTGGACGTGGCGGCGTCTTCTCGAGGCTCCGGGGGACTGAAGACCTGAGGAGGCGTGAGGGTAGGAGGAGCCGAAGGCGGGGCCTCCTGCACGGGCGCTGGAGGCGCGATGTCTTCGCGGGGGGAGGGAGCCAGCGCGGCCCCAGAGCCCTGGGCATCCGGGCTGGGAACAGGTGGTGCATCACCTGGCGCGGCGGAGCGTGCCTGCACGGGAGCAGGGGCTTCCCCCCGCGGAGTGCCCGTCTGCTGCGCAATCTCCTCCAGCCCCTCGGAATCAGCGCCAAACTCCAGAGGCACGGAGGGCGGGCCGACCTGCTCCAGCGGCCCGGCTCGCAGCACATTGCCGAGCAGGGCCCCCCAGGCGGCATCGCGTCCGGACGGCAGGGGCACCAGCAGGGGAAAGTCTTCGAGCGCGCCGCGCGGAGGCGCATCGGGCGGAGGCGCGAGCGGATCCTCGATGTACTCGGTGGCGAGCGAGCGGGTGCCGGCGAAGAGGGGGCGCAGCAGGGGGCGTGCGAGCGACGCGGTACCGGAGGCCCTCTGCGCCAGCCGCGTGAGGAAGTCATCCACTGCTGATCAGCTCCATGTAGCGGCGGCGGGCGGGGGCGCTGAGCGAGAGGATGATGGACTCGGTCCAGCCGTAGCTCCTGGCAATCTCATGCACTTCGCGCTGGAGCTGTCGCGCATACGCCTCCAGCTCGGTCCAGAAGAAGGACAGGATGTCGAAGGCGGCCCGCCAGGAGTGTCCGCAGCCGGGGCAGTCGAGCCGGAAGGTGATGTCGGCCTGGGGGTCGTCCTCGGCGAGCCGGGCCGTGAGGGCCTCCAGGACGCTGCCGGGCACGGCGGAGAGCGGGACGGGCGCCCCCTGGAAGCGGGCCTCGCTCATGCATCGCTGCAAGAGCCGGGCACGGGCCTCGCGTGCATCCTTCAGGTGGGCGAGCGCGGCCAGGTCGAGGCTGTCGGGCAGGCGGTAGTCGAGCGCATACCCCTGCACCTCGAGCGGGCTGCGAGGTGTCTCGGGGGCGGGGACACGCAGCTCGTCGGCGGTGAACTCCAGCTCCAGGCGCTCGCGGCACTTGGGACAGGGCACGAGCACCTCGAGCTTCTGTCCGAAGGCCTGCGCGCGCAGTTCCAGCAGGAGCGCATCGCGCCGGCCAATGGACAGGCGGGCGAGCGCCGCCGGGTCCACCCCGGGCGAGGCCGCGCGCAGCAACACCAGGGCCCGGTCCAAGGCATGCTTGTCCCGGCCCCACTCGCAGATGCGCACGATGTCATGCGCGCTGAGCTGCCGCATGGCTCAAGCCCGGGGCCCCGAGGCCTTAGGAGGTTGGGTCGTTGAAGGTGGGCTCCTGCGGCTCCTGGACGCTCTGGTCGCGCTCCCAGCCCTCGGTCTGCAGCACGAGCGACTGGATGGCCACCGCGTTTCCCGAGCCATCCAGCTCCGGCATGGCGGTGAACTCCGAGGGCCAGCACCGGTAGCACTTGTAGGAGATGACCTTCTGGCCGGCCTCGTTGAACAGGTCGATGGTGAGGTCCTTGCGGAAGTCCGCCAGCGACACCTCCTGGCCCATTTTCGAGGAGTTGGCGTAGTCCCAGACCTTGTTGGCCCACTGCTCGAACGCGGTGTCATGGGTGACGCCGCGCTCCAGGGTGATGGCTTCCCAGTCCGTCTGGCCCAGGGACTTGCGGGTGGTGCTCGGGTCGCTGCCGGCCCGGTGCTTGACCACCTCGGTGGTGCGCTTGAGGGCGCTCACCTTGCTCACGCCGGCGACGGGCTTGCCGTCCCAGCTCACGACGAACTTGAAGTTCTTGTACGGGTCGACGCGCTTTGCGTTCTTGGTGAACTCAGGCATGGGGAAGCTCCAGGGGCACTAGGCGGTCTGACCGGCCGACTGCTCGATGTAGATGACGACGAACTCGGCGGGCTTGAGCGGGGCGAAGCCCACCTCGATGTTGACGATGCCCTTGTCGATGTCGTCCTGGGTGGTGGTGGTGGCGTCGCACTTGACGAAGAAGGCCTTGTCGCGCGAGCTGCCCTGGAAGGCACCCTGGCGGAACAGGTCGTTCATGAAGGCGCCAATGGCCAGCCGCAGCTGGGACCAGAGCGGCTCGTCATTGGGCTCGAAGACGGCGAAGCGCGTCTGCCGCAACAGGGTCTGCTCGATGAAGTCGGTGAGCCGGCGCACGGGCAGGTACTTGAAGTCACTGCTGAGCACGTCGGCGCCCGCCAGGGTGCGCGCACCCCAGACGACGGGGCCTACCACGGGGAAGGAGCGCAGGCAGTTGACGCCCACCTGGTTGAGGTTGCCGTTCTCCGTGTCGGTGAGCTTGTAGTTCAGGCCGGTGATGCCGTTGAGGCCCGTCTCCTGGCCCGCGGGCGCCTTCCACACGCCGCGGGTGGCGTCGGTGCGGGCCATGATGCCGGCGATGATGCCGCACGCGGGGCGGGTGATGATGGCATCCGAGTTGAGGGGGTCCTCGGACTGCACGCGCGGGAAGTAGAGCGCGCTGTAGGGCGCCAGGTCCGAGGCGGGGCCGTACCCGAAGACCGTGCCGAATGAATCCGGGTGGATGTCCCTCGTCGGGTCCGTCCAGTTGGACGGCGGGTCGAGCACCAGGGTGGCCTTCTCGTCGCGGCACTTGCCGGCAGCCGCCGCGTAGACGTTCGGAGTGATGTCGTGCGAGCCGAGGAAGCTGTCGGACGGGATGCAGACGATGTTGTAGATGTCGAGCCTGTCCAGCTGGTCCAGGGCCGCCAGGTAGGTGCCCTCCGAGAGCTTGCCCGAGTCCTGGACGTCCCCGTTGTGCGTGTCCACGGGGGGGGAGTTGATGGGCGAGCTGCCGGTGTCGACCAGCCGGGCGTAGCTGGACGTCTGCTCCAGAACCATCTTCAGGTAGCGCGGACCGGACCGGGGGTCGGTGGACACGGCCGCGAAGGACTCGAGGTCCTTGGTTCCGTCAGGCCGGGCGTAGCTGATGGTCAGGTTGAAGAGGTCGCTGGCATCCCAGCCACCCTTGCCATCCTTCTTGAAACGGTCCCGGGCCGTCTGGGTGATGTTCTTCGTATCGGTGAAGTAGGTGAGGCTCTTGCCCCAGGCACCGGGGCTGGAGGCGAGCAGGGACAGCGCCGGGACCGGCGGGCTGCTCGGGACATTGGCCGGATCGGGGCTGATGAGCGCCGTGTCCTCGTCGAAGGTGCCGGAGAACGGCGGGCTCAGGGGACTGGAGAGGCGGTTCTCGAACAGCCGGATGATGATGGCCTGGCCTCCACCATTGAGGAAGAAGTCCTGGACGGAGTACGGCATGGGCGAGTCATCGAGCAGTCCGCCAAAGGTGTGCTGGTACTCGGAGAAGGAGGAGACCTCGATGGGCTGTCCCACGGGGCCGCGTTCCGCGCGTCCGAAGAAGACCGTGAGGGAAGTAGAGACGCCGACAATGGTGCGGACGCCGCTGGGGACTTCCTGGACGTAGATGCCAGGAGCCGACAGCGGCGGGCGGACGAGAGCCATGGATCACCTGCTGGGAAGGGACTTCGCGGGAGCGAAGGTGCGACAGTCGGATTCTTAACACACAGTGAGTGGTACGAGGTAACGACCCAGACGAACCGCTGGTGGGATGCGACCAATGCCACGCTCCCCAACTTCCGCCGGGCTTTCCGGTGGTCCAAGGCGCTCTCGGAACGGCTCGGCCTGCCCAACCTGTGGGGCAGAGGAGGTGAGCCCCGGCGCAATCCAGAGGAGTTCTCAAGTCCTACGCCTCACCTGAAACCCGGCTGATCGGTCAGTAGACGGTTGGACGTGTTGATAACCCACGCGACGAGGAATTATGGTATTACCTGGATTGATGGTCTTTGCGACTTGGTCCAGAGATCGCATGACAACCCACCGTGGGAGGGCTCATGCGCTTCTTGGGGCCTGGTAGGGAGGGCAACTTGCCCCACTCCGTTCGTGGCGGTCGTCTTCGCCGTGGTGTTGGCCTCGGGGTGTGCCTCTACAGAGGCTTACAGGTACGGCTCGGGTTCATTCGCCTTGAACAGTGCGGAGTGCAACCAGACGGACAGCACCGTCACCTGTTGCCTCAAGCAGCATCCCGGCCAGTACGAACTGTGCGGTGCGACGCCCCCAGCACGGTCGGAACCCATCAACGAGGGCCCACCCGGGCTCCGCTCCCTGGAAGACGGAGAGAAGGAAGAGGCTCGGGATGACAACGAAGAGAGTCAAGAGGACAGGGAGAAGAGGTGTGCCGATTACTACGCCCGCTGCATCGAGGAGATCGGAAAGAAGCCAGGTAGCTTGTATGGCACCACCCAGTGTCGGGACTGCTTCGTCTACTGCGCGCGACACGGCTTCTGGCCCGAGCGCATGAACAAGAAGAAGTGTCCGGGAGCCTGAGCCATGAAACCCTCCCGCGAGTTCTTCTGGCGGCGAGTCGCCATGGAGTTCGACAAGCTCAGCGTGGCCCTACTCCAGAATGTGTCGGCCTCTTTCGCGGAGGGGAACCGGGAGTATCTGGCTCTCCAGAAGAGGCTGCTGCGCGAGGCAGGGACGGAGTGGGAGCGTCGGCACATCAGACGGTTGGTTGCTCATCACATCTTGAGCTTCGCTCACTTCCGGGCGCGCACCTGGGTGGAGTATCGGGGGGCGCTGCTCCGCGTGCGGCGGCTCGGGTATCCGAGTTTGGAATACCGGATGCACGCTGCCTGCGAAACCTTGGAGTGGGCGGCCGACCGTGACCCCACCAAGGCCCCGTTGGGCTGGGCGATGGTGGAGGATGCTGAACGTCGGCTCCGACGCATGCGCCGGGGGAACCAGGTGCGGAAGCAGGCCCTGGCCGCCATCGCCAGCGTCAAGCAGCGTGTCACCCGGAAGGGGCTCACGCCCTCTGCGTCTCCCGGCACGTCTAGGGGAATGTCGCGCCGTCGAGGGTCACGCTCGTAGCTCCGCCTTGTTCGCCCCACAGCTTGAGCGTGTAGGTGCCTCGGGCCTCGATCTCCGCCGCGTTCATCTCCACGGTGATGCTCTGGAACCTCCCCGGCGGGATGGGTTCCAGGGGCCACACCGTCAGCCCCGTCAGCGCCTCGCGCTTGGAGCCCACCAGGGCCGCCCCCGTAGGCGTCCAGGGCACCGTTCCCGTGTTGCGCAACTCCACCTTCACGGCCACTCGTCCTCGCCCCTTGGGTCCGACGGCCCGGTAGCTGATGACCTTCCGCGCGACGAGGGCGTCTCCCGGATGCTGGGTGACGTTGAGGGTAATCCGTCTGAGGGACGTGCTTCCAGCCGGTGAAGATCACCACCAGCAACTGGGCCTACCTCGCGGCCCGTGCGCTGCCAGCCGGAAAGGAGCAGCGGGATACCTAATGAGCTTCAGGGAGTGAGCCCACCATATTCGCGACGACTGGCTCAAGACATGCATGAGGGCTGAGGTCGAGCGCGTTGGGTTGAGTTATCGGGCACAAGGCAGAGGAAGCCCGCCCCGTGGCAGCGGGTAGCAAGCAGGAGGAGATGGAGAGGGGAGTGGGGAGGGTGCGACACGTGAGCTGCAATTGACTCCAGGCAGCTACGTGATGTGCGCTGTGCTCAGCGAGCCCAGCTTCGTCCACAGCTTCTGCCAGAGGCTGGCCGACTCCCGGCCAATGACCAGCACCACTCTTCTGGCGTGTAACAGCACCCGCGCGGCTACTTTGAGCACCCGCTCGCGCACACGGCGCAGCCCCCAGCCCTCGCCCGTGGCCTGCTCCATCAGCACGCGCGCGGCGTGCACCAGGTTGTAGGCCAGGGCATTGAGCAACAGGCGTACCTCGTTGTTGGCGAAGGCGTCGATGGACACCGAGCGCTGGACGGGCGGCTGCCCCCGGTACTTGGACTTGGGCCGTCTGGCCGAGGAGAGCGCCGGGGCCAGCACGTCCATGAACTCTGCGAAGTGGCCCTCCGCCGTGCCGCGTTGGCGGTAGTGCTCCAGCAGCGCCTGCGCCGGCATCTCAGAAGGCGTGCGGGAAGAGCTCGTCCTTCCTCTCCAGCACTACCAACACCACGCGCCGCGCACGGCTCCAGCCCTGCGCCTGGTACTCCCATTCGTACAGGTGGGTGCCCGGCTCCCCCAGCGGCACTCCCGAATTCATGAAGCGCGGCAGCGCCGCCTCCCGCTGCAACACGCTGGTGTTGCGCACGCGCGCCACGTAGGGCGTGCCTCGCTCCTCCAGCTTCGCCAGCAGCTTCTCCTCGGGAAAGCCCGCGTCGAAGCGCACCGCTGCCACTTCGCATACCTCCTTCTCCACTCGCCCCAGCAACTCGTCGATGAATTCCAGCGCTCCATTGGCGCTGTGCACGTTTCCCTCGCGCAACCTCACGTCCAGCAGGTCTCCCGTCTCGGCGAGACTGGCGACAATCGGGTGGTACATGCGTACTCCGTAGTGCCCGTTGTACGCGCTGCCCTCCTGGTGCCCAGGCACCTCCACCGGCAACCCGTCCACGTCCACCGTCACCTGCTTGAGCTTCTGGCCCTTGGGCTGTTGCGCCCTCAGCCTTCGCCCCGTCTGCCACACCAGCGCCTCGTGCAGCACCTTCCGGTTTTCCTCTCGCGCCAACATGGCCGTCAGCCGCGACAAGGTGGGCTGTGAGGCCAACCCCTCCGCTCCCCCCTCTTCCCCCCTCAGCGGCACGCTGCTCTTGCTGTCCGACACCGCCAACCTCAACACCGCGTCCCTCCTGAGCGCGTCCGCGTCGTCGTGGTCTCTCCACCCTTGCCCCAACAGCAGAAGGTCCGTGCGCACCAACTCCCTCAGCGAGTGGGTTATCCGCTTCTCGTCTCGCGTGTCCGTCAACATCTCCCCCAGCCAGCGCGTCAGCCCCAACCGCTCGTCCACCTCCCTCAGCAGCACCGCCCCTGCCTCCGACGTCAACCGCTCCGCCCTCGCCTCCAGCTTCACGGAGCCGTTGAACTCCAGCCCGAAGTCGTTGAGGATTTCACCCATGACGCGCCTCCTGCCTTGTGGTGGTGGATGTCTGAACAACACCCCTCTACCACTCGGGAGGTCAGGCGCGTCACCCTCCTTTTCCGGTCATCCTCCTGCACCTCTCGTGAATAAGGCGGGCTGAGTACCAGTACGAGGATTGAGATGCAGGGCTCCCGCATCGAAGGGGAGTGGAATCGGTACCGACGCTGGTTGGAGATGCACTACCCATCACTGCTCGGCGATCTGAGACCCCCGGCTTCGCCTGACGTTCTGCATGCCCTGGAGGAAGCCCTCGGGCAGAAGTTGCCGCAGGATGTGGTCGCCGTGCTTCTCGAGGATGCAAGAGAGCGGCTGTTTCATGGTGGTCGCGGCGGCGCATGAGGGTGCAAAGGGGCCGAGGAGGGCCGCTGACGGGAGCCGCCGAACTGCGCGCCCGGCCGGTGCAGAGGCTGTGCAGTCCCCTTTGGGCACACGCCTGCTCAGGCGCAGCTCCGTGCCGGAGCCGCGCCGGGTTGTCCGGATGAGCCAGGACGATGTCAACCATGAGGCACCGCCATCTTTGACGACGCCGTCTACACCGCAGTTGAATCCGGGGCGGCGGTTTCCTAAACCGCAGGCCGCTGGTTCGTTCCAGGGGGCGAGAGCTTCTTCGCGCGGAGCGCGGCTCGAGAGGTGGAAGGCCGGCGGAGGGCTCATCATGTCGAACAACGCGTCTCAGTGGCGAGTGGGGAGGGGGGTCCGCCCCGTTCCGTTCTGTCTCCTCTTCAGCCTGTTGGCCCTGACGGGCGCCCAGGCCCATCCGGCGGAGGCACAGAGGGAAGAGGCCTCGCGCCAGCCCACGGATGAAGGCGCGGGTGCCGGCATGAGTCCGAAGATGGCCCCGATCGGGCTCTATCCGCTCTGGGAGAACACCGGGCACGTGCTCGGCCATGAGCGCCTGTATGTCGGCACCCAGGCGGTGGAGATCGGGCTCCTCGACAGGGTCCAACTGGGGGGGCGTCCCATGTCCTTCGTCTTCCGGACCCCCAACGTCCACGCCAAGGTGAGTCTGCTGCGCAACGAGCGGCTGTCCATTGCCGCGCACGCCGAGGCGCTCGTCTTCCTGCCGGGCGCGAGCGAGGCCTTCACCTCGAGCAACTATGTCTCCCGGGTGGACACCCGGGACGTCGCGCTCACCGTGGTGCCAGTAGGGGCCACGGCCAGCTTCTCGCCCGTTTCCTGGTTCCAACTGCACGGCACCGCGACGGTGATGGGGACGTTCGGCAACGAGGTGTACGAGGGTCGTGCGACGTTGGGGGCCAGCGTGGTGGCCCAGCTGCTCGTCGGCAAGCACCATGCGTTCTCCACGCACGTGGGCGAGATGGGCTTCTGGAACCACGACTTCACCCTGCTCGGTGCGTCCTACCGCGTCCGGGTGCGGTGGTTCGAGGCGCAGCTCGGCTACTTCTACCGCTTCACCCCGGACGGAAGGCAGAGCAGCCCGCTGCTCAGCCTGGGGGCCTACCTGTGAGACGCCTCGCGCTCGCGCTCGCGCTGTTGACGCTCGCTGGTCCCGCCTGCGACTGGGAGCACGCCGCGCTGATGAACAGCATCCCCATCAAGGGCAAGCCGTCCGTCAATCCCACGGTGCACGTGTACCTCGGGCTCGACGGGCTGTCGCACCGCGCGGTGACCAAGGCGCGTGCGAGGGGGGCCTTCGCGGGGTGGGACGTGGCTCGCTTCATCCCCATGTTCCCGGCCACCAGTGACGCCAGCTGGACGCGCATCCTGCACACCGGGCGATTCGCGGGTTACGAGTACGGCCACTACGATCCCAGGCACGACAAGCTCTACAACACGTCGGTGGAGGGCGTGCTCGTGCATGCCATTCCACCGCTGGACTCGCTCGCGCACCTGCTGCCGGAGACAGTGCGGGCCCCCGTCTACTACGAGGCCTTCGATCACCACGCGACCGACTACATCAGCTCCGTCTGGAGCTACGAGCGGCCCGTCTTCGGCTGGTATCGCGCGCTCGATCACCTCTTCGTGGCGCTCGCCGGGAGGAGCGAGAAGCAGCACACCTTCAGCGCCTATATGCTGGAGGGCGACGTCATCGGGCATATTCGCAGCGAGGAGGACTTCGTGGACGTGCTCGTGACCCTGAGCGAGCGCATCCAGGACTTCAAGCGCAGGCACCCCGAGCGCTCGTTCGTCTTCACCCTCTTCGGTGACCATGGAATGGACAGCGTGCGCAAGCCGCCGCAGTACGTGGTGGACTTCCGGGACCAGATGCGCGCCGTGGGTATCACTCCCGTGGACACGCTCGAGCGGGCGGACAAGGTGGCTGGCCCCGCGGCGGTGGCCGTGCTCCACACCCGTGTCACCTACGTGGCCCTCCATACCCGGCCGGCTCGGGTGGCGGAGGTGGCGCGTCTGGCGTCCACGGCTCCCGCGGCCGACCTGGTGATCGCGCGTGGTTCCTCACCGGGGAGCGGCTATCCCGAGGACCTCGAGTGGGTGGACGCCTGGCGGGAAGGCGCGCTCGCGGCCCGCTTCGGTTACCAGCGCTCCACGGACACCTACTGGCTGCCGGCGGACGTGGACTGGGCCGCGCTCGATCTCCCGGTCGCCTTCACGCCCGGGGCGGAGTCCGGCGTCTTCACCGACGAGACGCTCTTCGCCGCGAGCGCCGAGCGGACCTATCCCGACTTCTTCTTCCGTGCACGCACGGCGCTGGAGCCCATCAGCGTGGAGTTCCCGGCGGAGGCCGTGGTGTCCCTGCGCGACCCGTACATGTCGGTGGGCTTCCTCGTGCCCATCGTGGGCGGCCTCGACCTGGCCTCCGCGGCCAGTCACGGCGCCATGAGCGGGCAGGGCAGTGTGAGCGCGCTCCTCACCGAGGAGCGGAGCCTGCCCGCGACGGTGCGTTCGGACACACTGCTCGAGTTGTTCCCCGCGCTGTCCGAGCACCTGCTCCAGCGGGGCCTGACGCTTCTGCCTGGCGCCGACGGAGCCTCGCTCGACTACGCGGGGCTCCCCTGAGCGCTTGGGCGCCGCCGCTCACTCACGCGGTGGCATCCTTCAACTGGGAGTCGGCCGGAGCGTGGCTATCGGACGCTCGCGCGGAGACCGGCTGGGCGAGCGACTCCACCTGATCCGTACTCAGCACCACCTTCTCCTCCGAACCGGACCACACGAAGGGAATGCCCGGCTGGCGGTAGAGCGTGGGGGGGATGTCCCGTGCCATCTGCGCGTGCAGCTCCGGCAGCTTGGACCAGTGCAGCCCGTGCTTGGTGTGGTGCGCGGTGTGGTAGCCGAGGTTGCCGGTCATCAGGTTATAGCCGCGGTGCAGGATGTTGTAGGAGGCCTCGGCGTGCTCCTTCGTGACGAGCCCCGAGTGATGGAAGTAGGTGGCCCACGCGGTCACGTAGAGCGACACGCACATGGGCAGCAGGAAGACGAAGAGGGCGTTGTACCAGTTGTGCCAGAAGAGCAGGCCGAGCAGTGCTACCTGCAGCGCGCCCATGCCCAGGAAGACGCGCAGCGCCTTGGGGTGCTTGAGCCCCACCTTGAAGGCCCGCGGGTAGGCCGTGAGCGCGGTCGACAGCGAGTACTCCAGCTCGCCCATGGCGGTGCCGTCGGGGCGCATCCAGCGCGACTCGTCCTTCTCCTGGTCCAGGTAGTTGCGGTGGTGGCCGAGCACGTGATGCAGGAACCACGCATGGGAGGTGATCCCCGTCTGGAACCCGAACATGATCTCCAGCAGGCGGTTGGGCAGCGCGTGGCGGAACATCGTGACGTGCTGGTGGTGGTGGTTCCACGCGCTGATCCACCCCTTGGGAATGATGCCCAGGCCGAGCCACAGGATGGGGAACCACCAGCTGTGCGCCGTGAAGTAGACCGTCAGGTCGAGCGCGAACACGCACGAGAACAGCAGGACGGGGATGCGATCTTCGGGATGCCGGAACAGGGTCATGCGCCTTCCGCGAGGGGGCCGGCGGGTGCCCACGAGAGGTGGACGCCCCGTCACCGGCGAAAGTGTCGCTCAGCATACAGTACGCGGCGCCCCTCCGGGGTGGCGGAATGTACGCCCTTCGTGGGAGGCAGGCAGGTTGCCCACCAACCCGACTTCAGAAGGAGCGCTTGAGTGTGGCTCTGATGCGCTCCACCAGGGCGGGACCATTTCGTGACTCGGTGGAGCAGATGCTGCCTCCCTTCAGGGGGCTGCTCAGGTTGCCCTGACTCTCCGTGAAGGCATCGAACACCTCGGCGTTGAAATTGAGAGACGCGAAGGCCGGCAGGCTCGGGTTGGCCAGGTGCCTGGCGTTGAAGCACATCGTCGCGAACAGCGCGGGCTCCGGAGTCGCCCCCTGCGCGGGCCGCTCGTACTTGGAGATCCACTCCCAGAACAGGTCGTCTTCCCGGGAGATGGGGCCATAGCCATGCCCGTAGCCATGGGAGAAGCTGTACAGGTCGCCCTCGAACCGGCCGTCCTTCACCGGGAGTGTCACGGGTGGGCCTACCCGGGTGAAGGCCACCCGGCGCCCCTTGTCGGACCTACGCCAGAGGCTGACGTCGACCGAGACGTTGGAGGAGCCGTCGAGGCCCCGTATCGCTCCCCGGGTCACGAGCCGTGGAGGAGTGTCCTCGTTCGCGGGTTCGAGTGAGAGCAAGAAGGTCTCGAGCGAGGGCCGCGGAAGAACCAGGAGCTCCCTGGGCTTGAGGACCTGCACGGGCTTCGGCTGTTGAGGATGCTTCTTGGAGCCGGGCTTGGGCTGGACCTTCGGGTAGTCGACGAGAACGCTGTAATGGAACTCGTGTGAGCCCTCCTCATTGGCTTCGGGGTATTCGAACTTGAGGGAGTCCGTGGTGCTATCCACGCTGCAACCGATGAACCAGGGCAGCGTCTTGTCCTGGTTGTCCTGGTTCCAGACCAACTCGGCGCGCAGGTCGCTCTTGCTCCTGTTGGGTTTCTTCTCCTGGTCGTCCTGCTCCTCGATGACGAGCCGCACCCCGTGACCTTTCTGGAGGAGCTTCCGGACGAGCGTCCCCGCGACAAGCGTGAACTGGAGGCCCTTGCCCATGACGAGGTTGCTTCGGGGCTCGAAGTCCACGTCCAGCGGGTTGTCGAACTTGATGACACGCTCGGGATCCCAGTCCCACATGGCGCTCGGCGATTGCTGAACGAGCTTCGCCGCATTCTCCTGGAGGCACTCGGAGAGCACGGCGGTCGGAGCGTGCGGGTACTGCGGCGTGAGGCGGTAGTCGATCCATCCCTTACCGAACACCCGGTGCTGCAGCACCCTGAGCTTCGGGTAGTCTTCCTTCCGGCCCACGACCTCCTTGAACTCGAAGGCTCCGTTATTGAGGTACAGCGTGCCGGTGATCACGGACTCGCGGGTTTCCTTGGTTCCCTCGTCATGAACGAGCCAGGTGAGGGTGGCGGGGACTCTCTTTTCCGTGAAGCCCGTGTACTGGCCCGTCACCTTGAATGAGGTTTCGAGCTTTCGGATGTAGAGGGTGCCTGGATCGAGGAAATCCACTCCCAGCGAGTCATCGTCCTCATCGGGCTCCTCGCCCTGAGCGCTCGCGCTCGCGGGGGCAAGCGCGGGCGCGTCGAGCTTGAGCGTCGTGATGGGCGAGGCAACGAGGTTGATGACTCCCACGAAGCCCAGCTCCACCCGGAGGGTGGGAGCCTGTGGCTGGCCGTCCTTGTTCGTATCCGCCATGCGTGCGCTCCAGCCTCAGGGCTCCAGGGTCGGAACCGTGTAATCCAGATGGAGGGGTCCTGCTCTTCCACCCGAGAACTTCCCATCGGGCGTGCCAGGAACGAGCTCGAACCGGTAGACCCCGCCGGGCTCGAGGGTTCGGATGTCGATTTCCGCCTCGAACTCTCCGTTGAGGTCGGGCTTTTCGTACGTGACGCGTGCGTTGCGCGCGAAGAACTCGACGGGGAACTTCTTCTTTTTCTGCTTCCGCTTCTTCTTGGGATCCACCGGCGGATCGTCCGGGGACGGACTGCTCACCAGCGTGCAGCGCAGTTTCAGGGGAGGGGATTTGGTCGGGAAGCAGAGTGCCCTGGCTCGGAACGTGAGCTTTCCTGGCTGCTCGTCCTCTCGTCTCAGGGGACCAACGACGGGGATGGTGCTGCCGCTCCAGCGTACCGGAGCAATGGCGATGCGCTCTCCGTCGAACAGGGCATCGGGGTTGGTGATGTTCGCCTCGACTTCCACCCGGTCCCGGATCTGTTCCGCGAGCGGGATCAGGAGCTCCAGCCCGGTGGAGCTTGGCTTCACCGGATGGGGCTTCTTGTCGACGAGGATGACCGGCTTCGCGTTGATCCAATCCGCCTTGCTGCCCCGGAGTGGGATCCGGATGGCGAGGTTCTGGCCCACGACGGTCACGCGGATGGGCTCGAAGCCCGGATGCGCGAGCGTCTTGAAGACACCTTCGACTTCGGCCCGCAGGCCGTCAGTGGAGGCCGGAGCCCGTGGTACCTGGACCAGCGAGCGGTTGGGGCCTTCGTAGAACTCGATTCCTCGGCCGTTGGGAACCACGAGGGACATCTTGAGCCAGACCCGCTCATCTGGAGTGGGAGCGGCCTGGCGCAGGAGCGCCGCGAAGATGTCGCGGGGATCGAAGTCGAGTCGGAGCCATCCGGAGGTATTGAGCTCGGGTGGCTCCACCGTGAGCATCAGCACCTCTCGCTTCTTGCCCTGCGGGTACTTCTTCGCTCCCTTCGCCGGCTGCTTGGGCTTGCTCTTCTTCGCGGGTGCGCTGAGCTCCGCGAAGCCGAGCTTCTGCGGGATGAAGGACGGCACATCCGCTCCATGCTTCTGGTACCTGAGTGCCTCTGCCAACGCCTCGAGTGCTTGCTTGTTCTTCTCCCAATCGTAGCAACGCACGCCCACCGAGAGCCCGTCCTCGCTCACCATTTCGATGCTCAGGGGCTTGCCGAACCTGCTGCGCAGCGCTTCCACCTGATCCACGAGGTGTTTGCTCAGCTTGAAGCTCTTGGAACTCGCGACCTTGCGGTAGCCGCTCCACCAGAAGCTGGCCGAGACCTTCGCATCCTTCTTCTTGGGCTGGAGTCCGATCAGGAAACCATCCTGCTCCACCAAGGGCCCGTCATTCTTCGTGAGCCGGGTGGCATACACATGGTTGCCATGGAGTGCATCCTGCCACTGAAGCGGCTGGGGCGTCCTCATGGCCGTGATGTCGACGCGGATGACTCTCTTCGTCTTCTTCCTGGGCCCCTCGACCTCCTCCTCTCGGACCGTGATGCGGGTGGCCTGGGGGTTGGGCTGCTGGCTGGCGGCACACGCGAGGAGGGTGTCGAGCTTCGCGCCGGAGGGGGCCTCCAGTGTCACGGTGCGGCCGTCATCCGAGAGGTCGATCACCCGAAGACGGACCCTGCTGGCCTTCCGGAAGAGTTCGGCGGACTTGCACAGGTCCGTGCTCACGCGCTGGGCGGAGTCGGACGCGTTGAGATAGTCGCTCAAGGTGAAGTGCGCGGTGACGTTCTTGGCGCCCTTCTTGAGGCCGACGATGTAACCGCCGGTCTCGTCATCCAGTTGCCAGTGCTCCGCTTCCAGGAACTCCTTGTTGGCGGTGATGGCGACCTTGGTGAATTGGTAGACGAGGTAGCCGGCGAGCGACTCTGGGCAGTTCTCGAGGAAGTTGAGTTCCGTGCCGTAGAGACCGCTCTTGGGGTCCTTCAAGGGCACGAAGGTCCCCACGAGCCTGGGCTCGGGGACGCTGAGGGTGACTGGCGCCTCGACGCCTCCTTGTGTCAGGGGGAGCGCATCCTCGTGGCCCTTGATCGCGAGCTTCCATTGCCCCCAGAAGGACAGTGGCGGCGAAGATTCCATCCTTGTACTTGCCCTGGACGAGCTCGATCTCACGAGGTGCTCCGTCGGAGCTTCCGCCGCTCCGCACGGCCACCAACGTCACCGGCCCGTGGCCCCAATCCTTCCGGATGGCGACCACGGAGAGGGGCTTGCCCACCACGGTGGGCTTCGTGTCGTGAGGGAACCAACCCCAGAACTGGGGCCTGGCGCCATCCTGGACATCGCCGCTGCCGCCGGTCGGGTCCGGATCGAACTCCGTGACGAGGTTGAAGGCATTCTTCTCCTGTAGCAGCTTGAGGAGCCACAGGAAGGTGACGGGGTGGACGTTGAGGACCTCCCCGCTCTTGGGCAGCATGCCCGAGCTCTCGTCGAAGAGGGACACCTCCTGACCGTCGCGGCCCAGGACAGGGACTTCGACCACGGGGTGGGGTTTGGGTTCGGTGGAGGCCTGATTCGGATTCTCCTCTGGCGGGTCCTCGACCCTTCCTCGCTCGAGCCCGTACCACGCGGTGGGCTTGAGCTGCTCGAAGGCCTTGTCGGATTCCCCGGGTGGAGTCTCCAGCAGGTCCTCCTCGCAGAGCTTGTGGACGAGCTTCTTCAGCCCATCAAGGCTCCACTCGGTGGTGTGTTTCAGCACGACTCCACGCCAGCGCGCCGCGAGGAGCTCCTGTGCCAGACTGATGTCGACCTCGTTCTGTTTGCCGACCGCGACGTCGAGATGGAAGTGGGGGCTGACGATGTCGATCGCGTCCGTATCCGCTGGCACCTTGAGATGAAGTGCGATCTCCTCTTGTTTGAGCGTCGCCTCATCCAGGGTGATGTTCGTCTTGGCGATGGTCCTGTCTTGTTCACCCTTGCCGCCACGAACGAGGTATTTGATGGTCAGTGGGTAGGGAGGCCGTCTATCCTTGGTTGGCACAACACGGTAGGATGCATTGTCGATGTTGATCGTGACGGCGTAGAACTTCATGGCCGCACGCTGCTGTGCGGTCAGATCGGCGGCGAGCGTAATCTCCTTGTATTGCTGGTCGGCCGGCAGTTCCGCGAAGCTCGATGTGCTGCCCATGAACCGGCTCATTGCATTCTTGAAACCGGTGTAATGCTTGCTCTTGATCGCCGCCAGGATGTGTTTGAGCTCCTCCTTGTCCCTGTCGGTGGGCAGCTTTTCCAGCAGCAATTCCTTGAGTTCCTCTTCCTCGAGGAGGTTGTCCTTGCCGTCACCCGCTTCGGCCACCTCGGGGAACTCCAGTGAGAGCTCCTTGTCGGCCAGCTTCCACGCCTTCTCGAGCGCGTTCTCCCTGGACGTGGGGGCGAGGATTTCCCAATGGAGGCCGCCCTTCGTCTCGAGCGTAGCGTCCGGGCGGATGGAACCCAGCACATCGCCATGGTTCACGTTGAGGAAGGGGCCCGAAAAGGTCACGACGGCGCCGGCCTGGAGGGCATTGAAGCCTTGTTTCAAGTCTCCGGGTGAGCTCTTGGCATAACCCAGGTAGCGATTGTCGCTGCGGAGCATCAACTTCTGGGTCTGGTCGAGATCCTTCAGTGATGCGTGAACGTCGCACTCATTGGCGTTCCCATCGGAGGGAAGGTCGGTCGCGGCCCAGAAGATCTGACCGATCTGGCCGCGCTCGGCGGAGAGGTTCACCACCGCGCCGTGGCGGGCCAGGTAGAATCGACGGAGCCATGGAGGCTCGGAGGACGTGTCGGCCGACTGCTCGGGCTGCTCCTTGGATTGTTCCTTCGCGGGCCTCTTGACTTGTTCTTTCGTCTCCTTCTTCGGTGGCCTTTTCGGCCAATCCGTCGGAGGCATGTGCATGTACAGGCTGTAGAAAGGCAGTGGTTTCGGGGTGGGTTTTTGCGTGCCCCCCTCGCTCACGTTCTTGCCGGGCTGAGGGACCTCCACGGCCTCATGCCGTACGAGAACGAAACCATTGTGGCTCGAGAGGAAGTCGAGGACCGGTGTGGTGGCGGGATTCTTCGAGAGCCGAGCTGCCACGATGTAGCCGGGAGCGATGTTCCGGACCGGGTGGTCAGTGGATACCGAAGTGGGTGGGAGGTGGACTCCTCCGTGCAAGGCTTGATTCGAACCGAGAGGGAAGAATCCCGAACCCGCGGTCTCCGCCTGGGAGTAGTACCGGATGGGGCTCGACAAGACGTATGGGTTTTCCTGGAGAGGAAAGCAGATGCTGCTGACGACGTTCTTGGTGAGGACCAGCCGGGGATTGAGCGGAGTTGGCGTGGGCTTGTGGATGATGTATCCACCCGGCTTCTTGTTCAAGAAGTCGTCCATCCACAGCGTCCTGTCGCCCGCGAAGGTATTTCTTTCGAAGAACTTGCTCGCGCGCACCAGGTAGAGGAAGCCGCGACTCTTCAGCCAGTCTCCTTTGATGATCGAGACGAGCGCGTTGCGTCCTTCCTGTAGATTCGGCAGGTACTTGCAGTCCTCCTCATCCCCCTTGTTGACCGGGGTGCACATGGGGCCCTTGTTGAGCTTGGGCGGAGAAGGATCCGCGATGAGCAACCAGAGCTTGAGGCTCCCGTCGCTGTCGGGCATCTCGCAAAAGCCGCAAATGAGGATGATGTGTCCACCGTACGAGGTGGACATTCCCGTATAGATGAGGGTTGGGTTGTTGTCCGCGAGGGATTGGAGGATCTTGCCGAAGTGCTTGCGCTGTTCATCCAGGGAGGCGCGGATCCTCTCCGCGTCCTGGAGGCGTTGGGTACGATCCGCCCTATCTGGCAGGATGGTGGACTCCACCAGGGCCGCCGTGAAGGCTTTTTCGAGCTGCCCCAGGAGGGCGTACTCTCCGTTGGGTTGGACGAAGGCGATATCCCCCGTGGGGAAGCGGAGGTTCATCTGCCCCTTGCCGTCGGGGCCGCGCCAGTGGCTGATGTAATCGTCCCGAGTCTTCACCTTGCCAGCGACGAGTTGGTGGTAGTTCCACAGCATCGTGGCGGAGGTTCGTCCACACCAATTGTTGATGGCCGCGAGCGGATTGTACTGGCCGATCAGCGGGACCTTGATGAAGTGGTATCTCGTGGCGTGAGCAAGGATTTCGGACGGTATCGTGTAGTCGTCGATAGGGTAGATACGGGTCATGGGACCCGTGTTTTCAGGCGGATGCTGCTGTTCGCCTGATTTGACGAAGGGATACTCGTTGCCAGCCATGGTGCTCCCCCCCCGGTCAGGGCAACCGGTAGATCTTGTCGAGCGTCGTCTTGGTGGTCGCCGAACCTATCCTGTAATGGAGGAGTCCTTTGTACGCTTCAATGGTTCCAGCCTGCTCGCCGGAGTTCCATGCCGCATTGGGCGCATACCGGCGCCTCACCAGCAGTTTGATTCTGGATGCGAAGAACTCAGGGGCATCCTCGTCTCGGTAGAGCGCTCTGAGTTTGCCGAGATGCAAGACCTCGGGGTAGGGTGCATGCACGGGGAGCTCGGTCGCATCCGTTTCCAGTTGGAGCAATCGGAGGAAGTCGAAGACGTAGACGGGGGCCTGGTAACGCTTGTCCGGGTCGCTGGAAACGTCGTCGCCAGTGCGTCCTTCCGGATTCCACCAGACGCCGTGCACGAAGGCCGCCGCACCACTCGTGTAGGCGAATTTTGATTCTTCGGCGTCCTCGGCCCACTTCTCCTCGAAGAAGGCCGCCTGGTCCATGTCGAGCCAGCCCAGGGGAACGTCCTTGTCGTCGACGAGCAGGAAGTGCCCATTGTTCGTCAGCTCGGTGTACTCCTGGACCCTGAAGAGCAATCTCTTCTTCCAGGGCTGGCCATGGGTCCCGACCTTCTGTTCGTAGGTGTGAGCCAGCCGCACCTTCCAGGGGCCCTGGCGCGGGTCCAGCACCCTCAAGGCGGAGTCGGCCCGGCCGGGCCAGGCGGTGAGCACCTGGGGCCGGAGGATATACACCAGCCCCGGGTTGTGGCGGGTCGGCTTGAGTTGCTCGGCGCCATCGGTCGTCTTCCCCCAGAGCAGCCCGCCCACGAGTACGCCCCGAGCGTCCAGCTTCACCAGGGTCGCGTTCAAGCAGTCGAGGACTTCCTTGGGCTGCCCCTCGGCGGCCTTTTGCAGCTTGCGGAGGGCGGAGTCCTGTTGCGCTGTCTCCGACGCCTGGAGATACGCCTCCACCTGGGGTTTCAGTTCTTCGGGCAGCTTGTCGGCGCAGGCGAGCGCCTTGGCCTTGCACTTCGCGAAGAAGGCGCCATAGGCGCTGGTATCGAGCTTCCGCAGGTCGCTGGCGAGCGCCTTGTTGTCCTTGCGGATTTCGTCCGCGTACCAGGCCTTGAGCAGGTCGACGACGGTGGGTTTCTCAGGGACGGCGGGTGCCACCTCGGGTACATCCGGCACCTGCTCCGGGCCTGCGTAGTTCGCGCTGTGATTCTTCTCGATGAGAGTTATTATCGAAGCGCTCGCCGCACCGGAGGACACCACGGTGGTGAGCACGGCGACCCTGGCTAGCAGACGCCACATGGCACTCTTCCTCCAAATCAGTGAGAAGTGCCTGGGCGGCCGAGATGGTGCACGCTGCTCGTCCCCCCTCGGACTTCTTCCGTCTCGTGTTCAGAGCGTAACAAGCAGGCAGCGGACCTGTCGAGCCGCCTGAATGGTGGACGCGGGGTCTCCGCGCATGCGATCTCCTCCTCGTCCTTGGCCATGAAATACGCCGTCACCCTCTGGTTCTGGCTCGTCTTCCTCATCACCGCTCCGGTGCTCTTCGCCCTGGGGCTGGTGCTGTTCCTCGTGGCCTACCCGGTGGATCCGGATCGGCGGTGGCTGCACGCGCTGGTGTGCCGTTGGTGTCACGGGTTGTGGCTGCACCTGTCACCGGGCTGGCGCACCCGGATCGAGGGGCGGGAGCTGTTGCCTCGGGGGCCCTGTGTATTGGTGGCCAACCACCAGTCCGCCGCGGACATCCTGGCCGTCATGGGCCTGTTCCGGCCCTACAAGTTCGTGGCCAAGTCCTCTCTGTTCTCCATCCCCATCGTGGGGTGGATGATGAGCCTGCTGGGCTACGTGCGTGTCACACGCGGCCGGTTCTCCTCCATGCTCCAGATGCTCGAGCCATGCCGCTACTGGCTGCGCCGGGGCATGCCGGTGCTCATCTTCCCCGAGGGCACCTATTCGCAGGGGGAGCTGCTGCGCTTCAAGCGCGGGGCCTTCCAGCTCGCGCTCGAGGAGCACGTGCCAGTGGTGCCGGTGGTCATCGAAGGCACCGCGCAGCTCGTGGAGGGTGATGGTCCCTGGATGAATCCGCGTGCCTCCATCCGCGTGCGCGTGCTGCCCCCGCTGCCGCCCGAGTCGTTCGCTCGGGAACCCGCGGCGCTCGCGGACCAGGTGCGGGCGTTGTACGTGGATGCGCTCGCGCGTCCCGCTGATCCGAAAGCGGCGTTGGGTTAGCCTCGCCTCCGATGACGACGCCCGCCCCGCTGCTCGACGCCGACGTTCCCCGCCCCGTCCTGGACGTCATCGCCCGCCTTCGTGAGCTGGGCCACGCCGTGTTCCTCGTCGGCGGCTGTGTCCGCGACACGCTCCGGGGCGTCCACCCCAAGGACTTCGATGTCGCCACCAGCGCGCTCCCCGAGGAGGTCCAGCGCGCCTTCCGCAAGGTCATCCCCACCGGCATCCAGCACGGGACCGTCACCGTGGTCGTGGGGGGGACCCATGTCGAGGTCACCACCTTCCGCAGCGAGAGCGAGTACCACGATGGCCGCCGCCCCAGCGCCGTCACCTTCGAGCGGGATATCGTCAAGGATCTCTCGCGCCGCGACTTCACCATCAACGCCATGGCCTGGAATCCCCTCAGCCATGAGCTCGTCGATCCCTTCGGCGGTCAGGAGGATCTGAAGGCCCGGGTCGTCCGCTGCGTGGGCTCGGCCACCGAGCGTTTCTCCGAGGATGGTCTGCGCCCGCTGCGCGCGGTGCGCTTCGCCGCGGTGCTCGACTTCAGGCTCGATCCCGGCACCCAGGCCGCCATCCCCGCCACGCTCCCCGTCTTCCGCAAGGTGGCCCACGAGCGCGTCCGCGAGGAGTTCGTCAAGCTGCTCCTCTCCAAGCGCGCCGAGTTCGGGCTCGAGCTGCTCGCCGAGACGGGGTTGCTCGACGTGTTCCTGCCCGAGCTCGCCCGTGCGGATGCCGAGGCGGCCCGGTTGGCCCGTGCCGCCGCCGCCGCCGAGCCCGTCGATGTGGAGATCCGTCTCGCCGCCCTGCTGGCCGACCTCGTGGACCCCGAGCGCGCCGAGGAGATTGGTGTCCGTCTCAAGTTCTCCACCAAGACGATCGAGCGTGTGCGCCTGCTGATCTCCCACGCCGCGCTCGAGCGGCATGTCGGAGATCCGGATCCCGCGCTCCGCCGCCTGCTGGCCAGGGTGGGGCTCGCCAACGTCGAGGCGCTCGCCTCGGTGGCCCGGGCCCGGATCCAGGCGAGGGAGCCGGCCCGGCTTCCCGAGGTGGAGGCCCTCATCGGCCGGCTCCAGGCCCTGGCGGCCTCGAAGCCTCCGCTGAGTGGGAAGGACCTCGCGCTCAACGGCGGCGCCATCATGGCCACGCTCGGGGTGGGCCCCTCTCCCATCGTGGGGGAGGCCACCCGGTTCCTCCTCGAGCAGGTGCTCGACGAGCCCTCGCGCAACGAGCCGGAGACGCTGAAGGAGCTGTTGCGGCGTTGGCAGCAGGCTCGGGGCTCCTGAGCCGGGCGGGTAGGGCGGTAGACCCTCACCCCGACCCTCTCCCAGAGGGAGAGGGAGCACGGTGGGGGAATTGTCCGGGCGTGTTGTCCTCTAGCGTCGGTTGTGTCGCACCCGGGCTGGCCGGCGTGTAGAAGGGGCGTCATGCGAGTCGTCGTTGCCATGAGTGGTGGGGTGGACTCTTCCGCCGCCGCCGCCCTGCTCAAGGAGCAGGGTCACGAGGTCATCGGTATCACCCTCCGCGTCTGGTCCTACGAGGGCAAGGCCCAGTGCGGCAGCTGTTGCAGTCCCGATGACATCGACGATGCCCGCGCCGTCGCCCAGAAGCTCGACATCCCGTTCTACGTCGCCAACGCCGAGGATCTCTTCAAGGACCGGGTCGTCAGCCCCTTCGTCCAGTCGTACCTCGGCGGCCGCACGCCCATCCCCTGTGTGGCCTGCAACCGCGACGTGAAGTTCAACTTCCTCCTCAAGCGCGCGCGGGCGCTCGGGGCCCGGCTCGCCACCGGTCACTACGCCCAGGTCGAGCAGCGGGACGGCAAGTACGTCCTGCGTCGCGCCGTCGACTCCGCCAAGGATCAGAGCTACTTCCTCTTCACCCTCGGGCAGTCGGAGCTCGCCGACATCCTCTTCCCCGTGGGTGGCATGACCAAGCCCGAGGTCCGCGCCATCGCCGAGCGTCACGCCCTCCCCACCAGCCAGAAGCCGGAGAGCATGGAGATCTGCTTCGTGCCCGATGGCGATTACGCCGGCTTCGTGGAGAAGGTCGCCGGTCCCCAGCCCGCCGGGGAGATCGTCGACACCGAGGGCCATGTGCTCGGCACGCATGCCGGTGTGCACCGTTTCACCGTGGGTCAGCGCCGGGGGCTCAACCTCGGGGGAGGGGAGGCCCGCTACGTCCAGCGCATCGAGCCCGAGTCCCGCCGTGTCGTCGTGGGCCCCGCGGACGAGAGCGCGCGTGACTCCTTCGGGCTCCTCCAGCCCCACTGGGTGGATGGGCCGCCGCCCTCCGACAAGTCCGTGCTGGTGCGCATCCGCCACCGTCACCCGGGTGCCGCCGGCCGCGTGGAGGTGTCGCCTCATGGGCTCGTGTCCATCCGGCTCGATGCCCCCGCCCGGGCCGTGACGCCGGGCCAGGCCGCTGTCGTCTACGACGGAGATCGCGTGCTCGGCGGTGGGTGGATTGTTTGAGTCTCGTGGCAACACCCAGGGCGTAACGCTGTGCGCGCCCTGAATTTGACCGGCCTGTAGGGGGGGCGTACCTTCCGACGCACCTCGACGCTACAGGCCGCGACACTCGTGTGGCCGCGCCGGGGCGCCGTACACACGAGGAACGTCACGTCATGCGCGATGCCCACCGGATGAAGGAGAAGTTCGATGTTTCGCTCGACAACAGGCAGATCGTCAGCCTGCTGATCGCGGGGATCATCGTGATGGGGGCCGTGTTCGTGCTCGGCGTGGTGGTGGGCAAGAAGCTCGCCGGAAACGCCCAGGCCGCCGCCGCGCCGGATCTCCTGTCCGCGCTCGACGCCAACGCCCAGGCGCTCCAGCAGGCCCGTGAGGCCGAGCAGCCGCTCACCTTCCAGGACGAGCTCACCAAGAGGACCACCCCGGAGACCGCGCCCTCCAAGCCCGGCACCGTCACGGTCGCCATTCCTCCGCCGGCTCCCAAGCCGAAGCCGGCCGAGCCGCCCGCGCCCACCGAGACCCAGGCCGCCGAGCCCTCCGCGCCCGCGGATGTGCCCGAGCGGAACGAGGTCATCGCCTCGCCCACGGATGACGACTACGCCCCCGCGCCGAAGGCCGCCGAGCCCAAGCCGGCCGCGTCCAAGCCCGCGGAGACGAAGGTCGCCGAGAGCAGGCCCGCTCCCTCTCCGGGCAAGGTGGAGCCCGCTCCCGTACCTACCCGCACCACCACCCCGCCGGGGGGCGGCATGAAGGAGGCCATCGCCCGGGCCACCCAGCGGCCCACCGAGGCGGCTCCCGGCGGCGCCTTCACCCTGCAGATCTCCGCCTTCCAGAACCGTCCGGAGGCCGAGCGTTTCGCGGCGAAGCTGCGTGATCGGGGCTACGCGCCGTACATCATCTCCGCCGAGGTCCCCCAGAAGGGCACCTGGTACCGGGTCCGGATGGGGAGCTTCCCCTCCAAGGACGCCGCTTCCCGGTATCTGTCCGACTTCAAACGCGAGACCCAGATCCAGGCCTTCGTCGCCTCCAACTAGGTCGGACGCGGGCCAGGCGGGAGGAGGGGACGCTCCTCCTGCCGGCCGGCGTGAGACAGTCGTGGATGGTCGGACGGCACCCGGAGTGGTATGGGCGCCTCGGCATGGATCTCCTCGACAACGTCATTCAGCCGTACGCCTGGGGCTCTCGGACCGCCATCGCCGAGCTGCTCGGACAGCCTTCGCCTTCCTCCTCCAACCAGGCGGAGCTGTGGCTGGGGGCCCATCCCGGAGGCCCGTCCCGGGTGCGTCGGGGCACGGGCGTGCAGACGCTGCTGGAGGCCATCCGCTCCGCGCCGGAGCGGGAGCTCGGTGCGGGGGTGACGCGCCGGTTCGGGGCGGAGCTGCCGTTCCTGCTCAAGGTGCTCGCGGCGGAGACTCCGCTGTCGCTGCAGACCCACCCGAGTCTCGCCCAGGCGCGTGAGGGCTACGCGCGGGAGAACGGGCTCGGTGTGCCGCTCACCGCCCCGAACCGCAACTACAAGGACGCGAACCACAAGCCCGAGCTGATCTGCGCGCTGACGCCGTTCGACGCGTTGTGCGGCTTCCGCCGCGCGGACGAGACGCTCGCGCTCTTCGACGAGCTTGGCCTGAGCGCCCTGGAGTCGTTGCTCGCCCCTCTGCGTGCGTCGCCCGATGCCCGGGGGGTCGCGCGCCTGTTCGAGGCGCTGATGACGTGCCCCCGCGAGCAGCGCGGGCCCCTGGTGGACGCGGTGGTCTCGGCCTGCGCGGCACGGGTGGGGCAGGGGGGCCGCTTCGTCGAGGAGCTGCGTTGGGCCGTGCGGCTCGGGGAACTCTACCCGGGTGATCCCGGCGTCATCGGCGCGCTGCTGCTCAACCTCGTGCGGCTGCGGCCGGGCGAGGCCATCTACCTGTCCGCGGGGAACCTCCATGCGTACCTGCGGGGGGTCGGCGTGGAGATCATGGCCAACTCGGACAACGTGCTGCGGGGCGGGTGCACGCCCAAGCACGTGGATGTGCCGGAGTTGCTCCGTGTGCTGGACTTCCGCTGCGGTCCCATCGGCCTGGTGCAGGCGACGTCCACGGATGGGGTGGAGCACGTCTACACCACGCCGACGGAGGAGTTCCGCCTGTCCCGCTTCCAGCTCCGTCCCGGAGTCTCCGCGCGGCCCGAGCGTCGGGGGCCGGAGATCCTCCTGTGCACCAGCGGCGCCGCGCGGCTGTCGGTGGGCGGCGAGGCGATCGCGCTGCCCCGGGGCGCCTCGGTGTTCGTGAGCGCGGCGGATGGGGCCTACTCGCTCGAGGGCGACGGAGTCGTTTTCCGCGCTACCTCCGGCCTGTGAGGCTCGGCCCCGGTCCTCACTCGGCCGGGGTGCTGCGGCTCCACTTGTCGACGTTGCCGTCACCGTCCAGGTCCTCGCCGATGCGATCCACCTGGTCGTTCTCCCAGTATTCCCAGTAGTCCACGCGGCCGTCGCCGTTGGAGTCCCGTTCCTTGCGCGCCAGCTTGCCCTTCTCGTAGTACGCCCACACGTCCGGCCGGCCGTCCCCGTTGAGGTCCCGCTCGCGCCGGATGTTGATGCTCTTCTCGTAGAAGTAGACGGAGTCCACCTTCCCGTCGAAGTCCAGGTCCATCGTCTCGCGCTCGCGCTCCCCGCGGGCGTCGTAGTACGTGGTGATGTCCACCCGGCCGTCCCAGTTGATGTCCATCTCCTTGCGGACCATCCGCTCGCGGCCCTGGCCGTCCGCCCCCTGCTCGTCCACCGTGTACACCCACACGTCCGGCTTCTCGTCGGCGTTGGTGTCCTTCTTCGTCACCTTCTCGTTGGCGGCGGGTGGCGGCTGGATGGGCTCGGGCGACGCCTGCTCCCTCGCCTGACCCTCCTCCGACTTCTGTGCTGCTTTGTCGGACGCGCACCCACAGAGACCCACCAGCGCGAGCCCCACCATCCACTTGCTCATCGAGGGCATCACCACTCCTGGCACTGTTCCTGATGACCGATTCACGGGTCTCGAAAACAGGGCTTCAAGGGCCATGTAACTCCATATATTTTCACATATCGCCATGGCCCGAAAGAAGATCAGCACGACCATCTACATCACGCCCGAGCAGAACGACTTGCTCAAGGCGTTGAACCAGAAGACGAAGGTTCCCGTGGCCGAGTACATCCGGCAGGGGATCGATCTCGTGCTGGAGAAGTACAAGGCGCAGTTGCCGGGCCAGGCGTCCTTCGACGAGCTGAGCTCCAGGTAGGTCATGACGATCCAGAAGAGCATGAAGGGGCAGCGGGTGGTGGTGCTGGGGGGCTCGGGCTTCCTGGGCTCGCACTTGTGTGAGCGGTTGCTGAACGACGGAGCCGCCGGGGTCGTGTCGGTGGACAACTACGTCACCGGCAACGAGCAGAACGTGGCGCATCTGCGAGGCCGTCCGGGCTTCGAGGTGGTGCGCCAGGACATCACCGAGGCCTTCTCGGTGGATGGGCCCGTGCACTACGTGTTCAACATGGCCTCGCCGGCCTCGCCCATCGACTACGCGAAGCTGCCGCTCGAGACGATGCGGGTGGGCTCGGTGGGCACGGAGAACGGGCTCAAGCTGGCGCAGGCCAGGGACGCGGTGTTCCTCCAGGCCTCCACGTCGGAGGTGTACGGCGATCCGCTCGTGCACCCGCAGCGCGAGGACTACTGGGGCAACGTGAACCCCATCGGTCCGCGTGCCTGCTACGACGAGGCCAAGCGCTACGCCGAGGCGCTCACCATGGTGTACGCGCGCTCGTACGGGGTGAAGACGCGCATCGTCCGCATCTTCAACACCTACGGGCCGCGCATGCGCCTCAACGACGGGCGTGTGGTGCCCGCGTTCGTGGGCCAGGCCCTGCGTGGCGAGGACTTCACCGTCTTCGGCGACGGCAAGCAGACGCGCTCCTTCTGCTTCGCGCGCGACCTGATCGACGGCCTGGTGCGGTTGGCGCTGTCGGACGTCACCGAGCCCGTCAACATCGGAAACCCGCGCGAGATGACGATGCTCGAGTTCGCCGAGGCGGTGCGGGCCGCGGCCGGTGGGGGTGGGCGGATCGTCCACAAGCCCCTCCCCAAGGACGACCCCAAGCAGCGTCAGCCGGACATCAGCCGGGCGCGGGAGTTGCTCGGGTGGGAGCCGCGAGTACCTCTGGAGGAAGGCCTGCGGGAGACAATCGAGTGGTTCCGAGCGGTTGCCGCCCGGGGCTCCACCCCCTAACTTCGCCGCACGTTTCGACGCTTCTTCTAGTGGCCGCCCTGGGGGTGGCAGGAGCTGCACGTTGAAAGTCCTGGTGACGGGTGGGGCGGGCTTCATCGGTTCGCACGTGTGCGATGTGTTCGTGCGAGCGGGGCACGAGGTCATCGCCCTCGACAATCTGTCGAGTGGGAGGAAGGAGAACCTGGACCCGAGGGTGCGTCTGGAGGTCATGGACATCCGCGCCCCCGAGGCGGCGCAGCTCATTCGCGCCGAGCGTCCCCAGGTGATGTGTCACCTGGCCGCGCAGATGGACGTGCGCCGCAGCGTGGAGGATCCGCGCTTCGACGCGGAGGCCAACATCCTCGGCTTCCTCAACCTGCTGGAGGCGGCGCGCGCCTCGGGTGTCCAGAAGGTGGTGTTCAGCTCGACCGGTGGGGCCATCTACGGGGAGCAGGACGTCTACCCGGCGCCCGAGACCCACGCGACGCGACCGGTGTCGCCCTATGGCGTCTCCAAGGCCTCGGGTGAGCTGTACCTCGGCTACTACAAGGCCCAGTACGGCCTGAAGTACGTGGCCCTGCGGTACGCCAATGTGTACGGGCCGAGGCAGAACCCGCACGGCGAGGCCGGCGTGGTGTCCATCTTCTGCCAGCGCCTGCTGGCCGGCCGCGAGTGCACCATCTACGGCGAGGGCAAGCAGACGCGCGACTTCGTCTACGTGGAGGACGTGGCGCGCGCCAACCTGCTCGCCGTGGAGAAGGACTACTCGGGGGCCATCAACATCGGGACGGGCACGGAGACGGACATCAACCGGCTCTACAGCCTGCTGGCCCAGTCGGCCGGGGTGGACAAGCCGGCCGTGCGTGCCCCCGGCAGGCCGGGCGAGCAGCTGCGGTCCTGTGTGGACAACACCCTGGCGCGCCAGGTGCTCGGCTGGCAGCCCACCGTGGAGCTCCCCGAGGGACTGCGCCGCACGGTGTCGTTCTTCCGGGAGCACACGGGCCGTTAGCCGTCCGCCCACCCTCCGGGGTGGGTGACGCGTTCCGTCGGCCGCCCGGTTGCGCGCCGGGTGCGCGGATGCATGGATTTTGGTGGGCTTCGGTGTTAGTCAAGCCGGCTTCGACGTAGCCCGAGGCCCCCTACCATGCCGGCCGAAAACGCTCACATCCGTAACTTCTCGATCATCGCGCACATCGACCATGGGAAGTCGACCCTGGCTGATCGCCTGCTCGACGCCACCGGAACGGTGACGAAGCGCGAGGCGCAGGACCAGTTCCTCGACAACATGGAGCTGGAGCGCGAGCGCGGCATCACCATCAAGGCCCAGTCCGTGCGGATGAACTACACCGCCACCGACGGCCAGAAGTACATCCTCAACCTCATCGACACCCCGGGACACGTCGACTTCGCCTACGAGGTGAGCCGCTCGCTCGCCGCGTGCGAGGGGGCCCTCCTGGTGGTGGACGCGTCGCAGGGCGTCGAGGCCCAGACGCTCGCCAACGTCTACATGGCGTTGGACCACAACCTGGAGATCATCCCGGTCATCAACAAGATCGACCTGCCGAGCGCCGACGTGGAGCGCACGCGCACGGAGATCGAGGACGTGATCGGCATCGACGGCTCCGGCGCCGTGCCGGCCTCCGCCAAGGAGGGCATCGGCATCAAGGACATCCTCGAGGCCGTGGTGAAGAACGTGCCGCCGCCCTCGGGCGATCCGGCGGCCCCGCTCAAGGCCCTGATCTTCGACAGCTGGTACGACAACTACCGCGGCGTCGTGACGCTGGTGCGCGTGCTCGAGGGCACGCTCAAGCTCAAGCAGAAGATCAAGCTGTGGAGCAACAACAAGGCCTTCGAGGTGCAGGAGCTGGGGGTGTTCAACCCGTTCTCCCGCCCGGTGCAGCAGCTGATCGCCGGTGAAGTGGGCGTGCTGGTGGCCAACATCAAGGAGCTCCAGGACGCGAAGGTGGGTGACACCGTGACGGAGGAGCTGCGTCCCACGGACGCGCCCTTCCCGGGCTTCAAGGAAGTGAAGCCCATGGTGTTCTCCGGCATCTTCCCGGTGGACTCCGAGCAGTACGAGGGCCTGCGCGACGCGCTCGCCAAGCTCAAGCTCAACGACGCGGCCTTCACCTACGAGCCCGAATCCTCCACGGCGCTCGGCTTCGGCTTCCGCTGCGGCTACCTGGGCCTGTTGCACATGGAGATCGTCCAGGAGCGCCTGGAGCGCGAGTACAACCTGTCGCTCATCACCACGGCGCCCTCGGTGGTCTACCGCATCACCGACTCGCAGGGCGCGGTGCTGCACGTGGACAACCCGGCCAAGCTGCCGCCGGTGCAGAAGATCGCCAGGTTCGAGGAGCCCGTCCTCACCTGTCACATCCACGTGCCCAACGATTACCTGGGCGCGGTGCTCAAGCTGTGCCAGGACCGGCGCGGCGTGCAGAAGGACATGAAGTACCTGGGCACCAGCGGCACGCGCGTGCAGGTGACGTACGAGATGCCCCTGGCCGAGGTCGTCTTCGACTTCTTCGACAAGCTCAAGAGCGTCACGCGTGGCTACGCCAGCCTCGACTACGAGCTGGCCGGGTACGTGGAGGCGGACCTGGTGCGCCTGGACATCCTCATCAACGGGGACCCGGTGGACGCGCTCAGCGTCATCGTCCACAAGGAGCGCGCCTACCAGCGCGGCCGCGAGGTGTGCCAGAAGCTCAAGGAGGTCATCCCGAAGCAGATGTACGAGGTGGCCATCCAGGGAGCCATCGGCGCGAAGATCATCTCGCGCGAGACGATCTCCGCCATCCGCAAGAACGTGCTCGCCAAGTGCTACGGCGGCGACATCAGCCGCAAGCGCAAGCTCCTGGAGAAGCAGAAGGAGGGCAAGAAGCGGATGAAGCAGGTGGGCTCGGTGGAGATCCCACAGGAGGCCTTCCTCGCGGTGCTGAAGACGGAGGAATAGGTCATGTCCACCTCCACCGCGACGACCCCGACTCCTCCGCCGTCCGCGGGCCTCGAGGCCAGCATGGCCGCTCGCCGTACGCCGGAGCAGATCAAGGCCAGCCGCGCGCTGTTGTGGCGCGAGCTGCTCACCAGCCTGTGGGCGCCCCTGGTCATCCTGGGCCTGGCCTTCATCCCCTACCTCGTCCTGATCGAGTTCGCCCCGTCCTCCGCCGGGTGGGCCCAGCCGCTCATGCAGTACCTGGCGCTGGCGATGCTCATCTATTTCGTGGGGCTGCTCGTCTGGCGCACCGCGTTCCCCAAGCAGCAGCGCCTGCGCCACCTGCGGCACGAGGCGCGCGAGCTGATCTCGGAGATCGAGCGCATCCACAAGCGCGTGCCGGGGAAGATCTCCGCCGAGGTGTCCACGAAGCTCGCCGAGCAGGCGCTGCGGGTGGAGACCGCCTCGCTGGCCGGGGACGCCGCGCGGCTGGAGCAGGAGACGAAGACGCTCGACACGCAGGCCACCCAGCTGCTCGGGGCCTTCCGCAAACAGAGCGCCTGGGACTTCGTCTCCGGCTTCGCCAAGGCGCTGGCCATCGCGGTCGTCATCCGCGTCTTCATCATCGAGCCGTACCGCATCCCCTCCGGCTCCATGCTGCCGACGCTGGAGATCGGCGATCAGGTCTTCATCAACAAGTTCATCTACGGGGTGCGGCTGCCCTACACGAACTATGTGCCGTTCGTGATCGTCCGCCCGCCGGCGCGCGGCGACGTCATCGTCTTCAACAACCCGGTGCAGCCGGAACTGGACTTCATCAAGCGCGTGGTCGGCATTCCCGGGGACTCGGTGGAGCTGATCGACGGCGAGGTCCACATCAACGGCGTGCCCCAGTCGCGCACACTCGTGAACGACGATCTGATCGTCTACAACAAGCACGAGAACATGCCCTGGTTCCCCGAGCACATGCGGCTGTACGAGGAGAACCTGGACGGCAAGGCGCACGCCGTGCTCCAGGAGACCCCGCGCGCCCGCGTCCAGCACGAGGGGCCCTTCGTCGTTCCCCCGGGGCAGGTCTTCGTCATGGGTGACAACCGGGAGAACAGCCTCGACAGCCGCTACGGCCTGGGGGCGGGCAGGGGCGTGGCGTTCGTGCCCTATGGCCACATCAAGGGCAAGGCCATGGTGGTCTGGATGGCGCTCGGGTACGGGGGGTGGTTCAGCAACCTCTTCGAGGGGACCGGGCTGCGCACCGACCGCCTCTTCGAGCCCGTGCGTTGAAAACCCTCCGGAAGCTTGACGCCCCGCGTATGCCGCTGCTACGCGGGGGCCTCATGCGTCATCCTTCCGGGAAGGTCAGCTTTGGTGGCCTGCTGTTACTGGCTCTCCTCGTGGGGGGCGTGTACCTGGGGGTGATCTTCACCCCCGTCTACATCGACAACATGGACGTCAAGGAAGCCGTCGCGGCGGCCCACAACCGGGCCGCGCAGCGCGCCACGGACTCCATGCTGCGCAACACCATCATCGAGCGCACCAGCCAGATGGGCAGCCACTGGGAGGTCGACCAGTTCGACAACGATGTGCTCAAGCCCGGGCTCGGTCTGACGGATGAGCAGATCCTCATCGAGCGCAGCGACGTCACCGGGAGCGTTCGTATCGAGGTGGACTACGAGCGGCAGGTGCGCCTCGTACCGACGGATCGTGTCCACACGGTGCGTTTCCACGTTGTGAAGGACGGCATTCCCGGGCAGTAGGGGCCAGGGCACGTATGAGACACTTGTTGGGAATCGAGGGTCTGCGGCGCGCTGACATCGAGGCGCTGCTCGACCGGGCCGAGGCACACCTGCACGGTGGGCCGGACGCCTCGCATGTGCTGCGAGGCAAGGTGGTGGCCAACCTCTTCTTCGAGGACTCCACCCGCACCCGCACCTCCTTCGAGATGGCGGCGCACGCCCTCGGAGCCGAGGTGCTCAACTGGACGACGGCGGGCTCCTCCGTGTCCAAGGGCGAGACGCTGCTGGACACCGTCCGCAACATCGAGGCCACGGGCCCGGTGGCGCTCGTCATCCGGCACCGCTCCTCGGGGGCCCCGCACCTGGCGGCCAGGCACGTGCGCTGCGCCGTCATCAACGCCGGGGACGGCACGCACGAGCACCCCTCGCAGGCCCTGCTGGACGCCTTCACCCTGCGCCGCCGTTGGGGCAGCCTGGATGGGCGCACGGTGCTCATCGTCGGCGACATCCGCCACAGCCGCGTGGCCCGCTCCAACCTTCACTGCCTCACCACGTTGGGCGCGAAGGTGGTGCTGTGCGGCCCTCCCACGCTGCTGCCTCCCGGTCTGGAGT
The DNA here is from genome assembly GCF_016859125.1 of Archangium violaceum. Classification (NCBI taxonomy): domain Bacteria; kingdom Pseudomonadati; phylum Myxococcota; class Myxococcia; order Myxococcales; family Archangiaceae; genus Archangium; species Archangium violaceum. The sequence continues at coordinate 9,276,921 of NZ_CP069338.1, forward strand.
CCCTGGGCGCCGAGGTCACCTCCAACCTGGACTCCGTCCTCCCCCGCGCGGACGCCGTCATGTGCCTGCGCGTGCAGACGGAGCGGCAGAGCGAGAACTTCTTCCCCTCGGCGCGTGAGTTCTCCCGCATGTTCGGTCTCAACGCCGCCCGCGCCGAGCGGCTCAAGCCGGAGGCGCTCGTGCTGCACCCCGGCCCCATGAACCGGGGCGTGGAGATCGCCCCCGCCGTGGCCGATGGACCCCGCAGTGTCATCCTGGAGCAGGTGGCGCACGGGGTGGCCGTCCGCCGCGCCATCCTGGAGGAGGTGTGCCGATGAGCTCGACGATCCTCTTCCGCCGCGGGCGGGTCATCGATCCGCGCAACGGCGTGGACGGTGTGAGGGATGTGCTGGTGCGTGACGGCCGCGTCGCCGAGGTGTCCGAGGCGCCGCTGCAGGTGCAGGACGCGCGGGTGGTGGAGGCCTCGGGCAGGCTGGTGCTGCCGGGCTTCATCGACCTGCACGTGCACCTGCGCGAGCCGGGCGAGGAGGGCAAGGAGACGATCCTCACCGGGTGCATGGCGGCGGTGGCGGGTGGCTTCACCGCGGTGGTGGCCATGCCCAACACGAAGCCCGTCAACGACAGCGTGCTCGTCTCCGAGTACGTGAAGGCGAAGGCCCGCGAGGCGCGGCTGTGCCACGTGTACCTGGCGGGCGCCATCACCAAGGGGCTGCAGGGCGAGGAGATGGCGGAGATGGGCGCGCTCGTCTCGGCCGGCTGCGTCTGCATCACCGACGACGGCCGCCCGGTGATGAACGCCGGCCTCATGCGCCGCGCCCTCCAGTACGCCCAGCTCTTCGATCTCCCCGTCATGGTGCACGAGGAGGATCTGACGCTCTCGGGCAAGGGCGTGATGAACGAGGGCCGCACCTCCACGCGCCTGGGCCTCACCGGCATCCCTCCGTCCGCCGAGGTGGCCATGGTGGCGCGCGACATGGTGCTCCTGGAGGAGACGAAGGGCCGGCTACACGTCGCCCACGTCTCCTGCGAGGGCAGCGTGCGCCTCATCCGCGAGGCGAAGCGCCGGGGCCTGCGCGTCACCGCCGAGGCCACCCCGCACCACTTCACCCTGGATGACGAGGCCGTGGGCGCCTACGACACCCACGCCCGCATGAATCCGCCCCTGCGCACCCGCCGCGACATCGAGGCCGTGCGCGAGGGCCTCGCCGACGGCACCATCGACGCCATCGCCACGGACCACGCGCCCCACGGCGTGCTGGAGAAGCAGGTGGAGTTCGACAAGGCCTGGAATGGCGTGGTGGGCCTGGAGACGGCCCTGGGCCTCACGCTCGCCGTGGTACGCGAGGGTGCCCTGAGCCTGCAGCGGGCGGTGGCCCTGCTGACGGACGGGCCGGCGAAAGCATTCGGGCTGCCGGGCGGCCATCTGGCCCCTGGAGCCCCAGCGGACATCACGGTCGTGGAGCCGGACGTGGAGTGGACGGTGGACTCGGCGCGGTTCTTCTCCCGCAGCCGGAATACCCCCTTCCATGGCCGGCGCTTACCGGGCCGGGTCGCCCAGACTTGGGTCGACGGACGGCTCGTCTTCGAGGACGGTCACATCAAGGAGTCCAGGTGATGAAGCGGGCAGTGCTGGCATTGGCGGATGGCACCACCTTCGAGGGACGCGCGATTGGCGCCTCCGGCGAGACGGTGGGTGAGGTGGTGTTCAACACGTCCATGACCGGCTACCAGGAGATCCTCACGGATCCCTCCTACGTCGGGCAGATCGTCACCATGGCGTACCCCGAGATGGGCAACGTGGGCGCCAACCCCGGTGACCAGGAGTCGCAGAAGCCCCACGCCGTGGGCATGGTGGTGCGCAACTCCTCGGAGCAGCACTCCAACTGGCGCGCCCAGGAGACGCTCGACGCCTACCTCAAGCGCCACGGCATCGTCGGCATCGAGGGCATCGACACCCGGCGCCTGGTGCGGCACGTGCGCACGCACGGCGCGCAGATGGGCGTCATCTCCACCGAGGGCCACTCGCCGAACGCCCTGGTGGAGCGCGCCCGGACGGCTCGCGGCATGGAGGGGTTGGATCTCGCCACCGGCGTGTCCACCCACGAGCCCTACCTCTTCACCACGCCGACCCCGAACCTGCTCGGCGAGCCCGAGCGGCCCGCTCCGGAGCTGCGCTTCGACGTGGTGGCCTATGATTACGGCCTCAAGCGCTCCATGCTCCACTTCCTGGTGGACGTGGGCTGCCGCGTGAAGGTGGTGCCCGCCGGCACCTCCGCCGAGGCCGTGCTCGCCGAGAAGCCCCACGGCATCTTCCTCGCCAACGGCCCGGGAGACCCCGCGGCGGTGAAGGGCGCGGACAAGGTGGTGGCCTCGCTGCTCGGCAAGGTGCCCGTCTTCGGCATCTGCCTGGGACATCAGATCCTCGCCCTCGCATTGGGCGGCCGGACGTACAAGATGAAGTTCGGCCACCGGGGCGCCAACCAGCCTGTCAAGGACCTGACCACCGGCAAGGTCGAAATCACCTCGCAAAACCACGGCTTCGCGGTGGACGATGCGAGCGTGAAGGGCAAGGCGGTGGTGAGCCACGTCAACCTCAATGACGGCACCGTGGAGGGCCTGGTCATTCCCGACGCCCGCGCCTTCAGCGTGCAATACCACCCGGAAGCCTCGCCCGGTCCGTATGACGCCCGGTACCTCTTCTCACGTTTCGCGAAGCTGATGGCCGGAGAGTAGGATCTCGCAGCCCCATGGAATCCCCTCTTTCGCCGCTGTCGTACCAACCCTATCTCGATCAGCTCATCGCCTTCGGGAGCCAGGAGTCGCGCAAGCCGGATCTGCTCGACGCCAAGGCCGAGTACTTCCGCCTCACCGGCGAGGTCTTCGAGGACGACAAGCTCTTCGAGCTCCGGATGGCGTCCTTCCTGGACTACTACCTGTATGACCGCGTCTCGCCGATCTCCAAGCTGACGCCCGCGGCGGAGCTGTACCAGTTGCGGCTGCAGAGCGCCCCGCCCGAGGAGGCCAACGCCTTCCGTTGCTTCACGGAGACGGTCCATGGCCTCTTCGAGGTGCGCAAGCTGGGCAAGGGGCTGGTGCGTCTGCGCGAGCTCTTCTCGGGCAAGGATTTCGACGTCACCGAGCGCCGCCACATGGTGGGGCTCGAGACGGGCGACGTGCTGGAAGCCCGGCTGATCCCCTTCGCCGGCCACCTGCTGTTCTCCTCGGCCTTCTGCTTCCACCCTCGCATCGCCCTGAAGTCCATCAAGGCCGAGGTGAAGCGCCGCAAGAAGAAGGAGCCGGACCGTCCGCCCGTGGAGCTCGTCTGGGAGTGCGCCCGGCGCGCCGTGAAGGTCGAGCGCTACAAGCAGATCGCCATCGAGCGCATCTACGACTTCTCGCAGACGACGCCCTGGCTCGCCTCCGCGAGCTAGCGCGGGGAAGGGGGCAACACTCCTGGTTGCCCCCCCCTCTCTCGCCGCTCGGAGGCAACGGCTACAGCACGCGCAGGAACTCGACGAGGTCGGCCTTCTCCTGCTGGCTCATGCGCGACTGGAGCACGAGGTTGAAGAACTCCACCGTATCCTCGAGCGTGAGCAGCCGACCGTCGTGCAGGTAGGGCGGCGAGTCCTTGATGCCGCGCAGGGTGAACGTCTTGATGGGGCCCTCGGCGCGGCCCTTGGCACCCATGGGCGTGGAGCCCACGTGGTTGTAGAAGCGCTCGACCCGTAGATCATGCGCGAGGTTGTCCGTGTAGAACGGGGCCGGGTGGCAGCTGGCGCAGTGCTTGTTGAAGACGGCCTCGCCGCGGACCTCGGACTCGGTGGCCTTGGTGCGATCCAGCTTCCCCTGGATGTCGAGCTTGGGCGCGGGCGGGAAGTCGATGATGTTCTGCATGTGGCCCATCGCCATCTGCTCGCGGTCGGTGAAGTGACGCGCTCCCTTGCGCTCGGCCAGTGAGATGTCGCCGTCGAAGTAGGCGGAGTTCTCCTCCGTCTGGACGAACTGCTCGAGCGAGCGCAGCGTGCGCTTGGAGCCGAAGCGCGTCTGCGCGAAGACGCCTCGCAGCGAGGTGGTGTCCAGGCGGAAGCGCTCGCTCTGGGGCCGTACGTCCGGCGTGAGGTGGAACTGGCCGGTGGTGTGGCCGTTCACGTGGCAATCCAGGCAGGAGACGCCCTCCACCGGCTTCGCCGTGGAGCGATCCAGGGTGAGGTTGTGGCGCTGGGCGGTCGTCTTCTGCAGCAGCAGCCGCATGCCCTCCATCTGGAAGGGCGTCAGCACGTCCTGGAAGAGCGTCTCGAAGTTCTGCAGCGTGATGAGCTGGCCCTTGCTCACGTCACCCAGGTCGGGGCGGTTGGTGACGAAGAGGGCGGGGGGGAACTCGGGCAGGTAGGCATCCGGAAGATCGAAGCCCACGTCCACGCGCTCCAGGCCGTCCACGACCTTCGTCTGCACGGGCGGGAACACCATGCCGCCCACCTCCTGCAGCGGGTGCCACAGGGGCGTGTAGGGGAAGATCTTCTTCTGGCGGATCTCCTCCGGCGACATCTGGCCGAGCGACTCCCACGTCACCCCCTGGGGCAGACGCGCCGTGGGGCCCACGGGGATGGGCTTGCGCCCGCCGGACATGCGGATGGTGGGGTGCGTGCGGCCGGAGAGATCGTAGCGCTGCTCGAGGTACTGGCGCTGCTTGCGCATCACCTCGTCCCGGTTTGGCAGCGGCTTGCCCTCGGCGGTGGGGCGGGGCTCGGAGGTGTTGGTGGGCGCGGACTCGAGGATGTCCGGACCGCTCGCGGGCTGCTTGTTCCTGGGTTTGGCCGTCTCCTGGGCCAGGGCGGCACAGCCAGCAATCCAGAGGAGCGCTACGACAACGGGCGTGGTTGGGATGAGGTGTCTGAGATGTTTCACGTCGGGGCCTCCCAGTCCGGTAGGGGTAGAAGGGCGCCAACGGTAGGGATTGGATTCCGGGTGCGGAGTGCTCTCCGGAGACGGCGATTCTCGACTGTTGAGCGCTGGGCGCCATGGGTGTGGCGCGGTCTCCCAGCGTCGACTTGTGGATGGATCCCGTGGACGCGGTGGCTCAGGGCCCGTTGTATGCGCAGGCCCGGTGCGCCGCGGGGTAGGGGACCGACTCTCCGGCGGCGGTTTCGAGCCGGGAGTGCGCCTCCTCGTCCAGGACGATTCCGTCGCATGCGCTCCAGCAGTCCTTCGACTCCTCCCCCAGGCGGCTGCAGTAGTCCTCCAACGGCTGGGGTGGCGGCGGAGGCTTGGGCTGCTCCAGGGCCGGCACCGGGTCGGCGCCGCAGCCGATAAGCGGAAAGATCCGCTTGCCGGGAGGAGGCGATCCCAGTCGCTCCGCGATGCGCTGGATGCAGAGGAACCGTGGGCGGATTTCCTCGAGGTAGGCCCGCGCCGCGTCGCGTGGGATCCCGTCCACCTTCGTTTCCGCCAGACCAGCGGCCGCCGCGGCACGAACACACACGTCCGGAGAGCGCAGCACGCCCGCCAGTAACGTCTTCTTCTCTTCCGGCGGAATTCGACGCGAGGCCAGATCGCGTACGAGCTCAGGTGAAGGTGTTCCCTGGAGCGCTTCCTTGTAGAGGAGACGCCAGGCGTCCGCCTCGATCGGTCCATACTTGCCGCTGTAGCCTCGGAGCAGGGATTCGAGCACTTTGACGCGACCGCCCTGCCGGTCCACGTTTCGAGGGGAGAGCAGCCGCTGCGCGACGGGGACCGTGATGCGGAGGGCCTCGAGCAGCTTCGGCTGCCGGTCCACCACCCAGTCCACCAGCGCCTCGGCCCGCTTTGGATCATCCAACCCCAGATGAGCGCGCATCCAGACGAGGTGCTCAGCCGGTAGTGGCTCCAGCAGCTTCATCAAGTCCCGGGGCGGCAGCGTCGCGGTGTAGCGCTCGAGGATGCCCACCGGGCTTCCCTGGCAGCGCGTCTGGGTCTCCACGATGAAGCGCATCCGGGGGAGCGTGAGGTTCAGCTCCCGGGCGTCACCCAACTCCCCACAGGTGGCGGAGACGGTCCAGGCGCGGAAGGTCGCGTCGCTCGCGGTTTCCCGGCCCCACAGCTCGTGCAGCAGCGCCACCCGCGGGGCGAGCTCCGGGTGCACCCGCCGCGCCCGTTCGAGCAGCGCGAGTACCAGGGGCTCGCGCTTGAGCTGTCCCACCTGCCGCAGCCCTTCCCACTTCCCCTCCAGTGCCTGGTCGAGCGGCGAGAGGTCCACGTACGACAATCCCGTCACGCGGTGGAGGTATTCCAGGCGGGTGTCCGACGGATGCTGGAGGACGGCGTCCGCCACCTGGGACGTGTGGGTTCGGAGGAGCTCCGCCTGCCCGGGTAGCTGTGCGTCGCGGGCCAGGGCCAGTAGCTCCAGGCAGTGCTCCCCGGGACACACCGCGCCGAAGCGGCGGAGGATTCGGGGGAGGGCCACGCGCAGGCCCTCGGTATGGCAACGGGGCGCGAGCACCGTGGTCAGGAGTTGCCCGCCGCGCTCCAAGGTGTCGGCGGCGTGGGCCCTCCGCTCGGGCGAGGCCAGCAACCCGCAGAGGCTCATGGCCGGAGTAGGGGGCTCGATTGGAACCAGCTCGCGCGCGGTGGGGTGCTCGGCGTACTCCTTCCGCGCCACCCCCACGCCCGCACGAGCCAGCGCCGCCAGGTCTTCGAATCCCTGCGTGCACGGGTGGCTGGGATCATAGGGCCCACCCGTGCAGTCGTGCTCGGAGACGGCGTCGTGATAGCGCCAGAGCGGGTCGGCCTCGCGGCGCCAGGCCTCGCAGTCGGGCTCCGGAATGGGTGTCCCCGTGTGCGCTCGGGAGATGCGGCCCTGGCCGTCCAACACCAGACGCAGGCCTTTCACCCCGAGGCCCACACCGACGGCCTCGGCCCGGAGCGCCTCGGGGGCATTGATCGACTCGAGATCCTGGCCTACCGCGAGGATCGTGAAGACGAACCGGCAGCCCCCGAGCGAGTTGTCTCCAGAGGTGGGCGGGCGCGTCGCATCCGGGCAGGGGAGGGGCAGGAATCCGAGCTTCTCGGTCGACAGCTCGTACCGATCCTTCTCCTGCAGGTGTGAGCGCTCCAGGGTGAACAGCGCCTTCAGCCCGCATACCGCCTCGTGCGTGACGTCCGTCGGCTGTGCTCCGGACGCGGCCGTCGCCGCGAGCAGCACCCACCCCGCAATCGTTGCCATCGCTCCTCCGGTGCTCCTGCTCGCGAGAGCGTGAAGCACCGGGGACCGTCCCGGCAAGTCAGATGCGGTGCACGGAGATCATGTTGGTGCGGCCCGGCTCGTTGAGCGGCACGCCCGCCACGATGACCACGGGCGAGCCTTTCGTGCAGACGCCCTGCTCATGGCACAGCCGCCGCACCTGCCGCAGCATCGCGTCCGTCGACTGGCAGCGGCCCACCTGCATCGCCTTCACGCCCCAGTAGAGCGCCATGCGGTTCACCGTGTCCGGGTTCGGCGTCAGGGCGATGATCTGCGCCCTCGGGCGGAACTCGGAGATGAGCCGCGCCGTCAGGCCGCGCTCCGTGTACGCCACGATGGTGTTGATGCCCATCTGCTCGGCCGCCGCCACCGCCGCCGCCGCCACGCCGGTGGAGATGTCGTCCTTGGCGTCCGGGAAGGGCGAGTGCTTCAGCTCCCTCACCACCCCCGACTCCGTCTCCTCGACGATCCGCGCCATGGTGGCCGCCGCCTGCACCGGGTGCTTGCCCGCCGCCGTCTCGCCCGAGAGCATCACCGCGTCCGCCCCGTCCAGGATGGCGTTGGCCACGTCCGACACCTCGGCGCGCGTGGGCCTCGCGTTGTTCACCATGCTCTCCAGCATCTCCGTGGCCACGATGACCAGGCCCCCCATCCGGTTCACCGTGCGCACCATGTGCTTCTGGATGGCCGGCAGCTTCTCCAGGGGCATCTCCACGCCCAGGTCCCCGCGCGCCACCATGATGCCGTCGGCCTCGCGGGCGATCGCCTCCAGGTCCTCCACCGCCTGCGGCTTCTCGATCTTCGCGATGAGCGGGGTGCCTCGCTGGGCCACCAGCTTGCGCGCCTGCCGGATGTCCTCCGCCTTGCGCACGAAGGAGAGCGCCACGTAGTCCACGCCCACCTCCTGTCCGAACGCGAGGTCCTCCATGTCCTTCTCGGTGATGGTGGGCACCGACACATGAGCCCCTGGCAGGTTGAGCCCCTTGTGATCCTTCAACAGGCCCCCCAACTCCACGCGACAGGTGACGTCCCGGCCCTCCACCTTCTCCACGAGCAGCCTCACCCGCCCGTCGTCCAGCAGGATGGGGTGGCCCGGCTCCACGTCCTTGGGCAGCGAGCGGATGGGCGTGGGGATGATGTTCCCGTGGCCCATCAGCTCCCGCGTGGTCACCACCACCGTCTGGCCCGTCTTCACCTCCAGGCACCCACCCTGGAACCGGCCCAGACGGATCTTCGGCCCTTGGATGTCCTGGAGGATGGCCACGGGCACTCCCAGCTTCTTCGCGGCGCGGCGGAGCAGCTTCACCCGCTGGCGGTGCTGGTCGTGCGTCCCGTGAGAGAAGTTGAGCCGGGCCACGTTCATACCGGCGCGGATGAGTCCCTCGATGACCTCGGCGGAGTCCGAGGACGGCCCCAGCGTGCAGATGATCTTCGCCTTGCGCATGGGCGCGCATCCTAGGCGTCTGGCGGCACCTTGACAGCTTTACGTACTCGGGAATACTTGGCGCCGTGCGCGGGCGAGTGCGACGGCGTCGGCGCGGCGGTCTTCTCATCCACGGGTTTTTTCTCCCTACGTTGCGAGAAAGCCCGGCTTCCCTGGGAGGGGGGGCCGGGCTTTCGCCTTTTTTCGTCCGCGAGTCGCGCGGTCGTCAGAGGCTGATCTCGTCCATCCTGTCGGGCACCAGCTTCGGGGCGAGGCCCGGAGGCGGCATGCCGTGGTGCGGATCCATCGGCTCCATCATGTCCGGCGGGCCGCTGCCACCCACGCCGGGGCCGCCCTCCTTCAGCGAGTCGATCTCGTCGCGGCTGATGCCGGCCTCGTCCAGCACCTTGCGCGTCACCATGATGCGCGCCTGTCCATCCAGCGCCATGGCGATGGAGTCCGAGGGCCGGGCATCCAGGGTCACCTTGCGCTTGCCCTGCTCGAGGAAGATGCGGCCCGTGTAGATGTCGTCGCGTAGATCATCGATGCGCACCTCGGTGACCCTGGCGCCCAGCTCCGTCACCATCGAGCCGAGCAGATCCTGCGAGAGCGGCTGGGGCGGGCGCAGGTGCGCGAGCCGGAAAGCGATGGCCACTGCGGCCGACTCGTCCACGAAGATGGGGAGCACCATGGCCCCATCGGACGTGGTGAGCACCACGGCGTGCGTCTGCGCCTCGGCGAGTGGGATGACGTCCCGAACCTCGAGCTCCACCAGCTCCTTGCAGGCAGCGGGGTTTCCACCCTGCTTGGGCACGCAGGCCTTGCTGTCATCGACAGCTGCGGCGACCCGGGGGGCGGGTGGGGCGCCGAAACCCGGGAGTAGGAGCGCTCCCAGGGCGAGCAGCGCGGCGGACAGCGGAGCAAGGACGAAGCCGGCAGGGATGTGCGTTTTCACCCTGCAAACGTGTGCATGTACCCCGGGGGCGGGAGGGCACTCGAATGTGCTCGCCTGCTCCCCAGCCGCCCACTGCCTACGTCCTGCACGAGACGAAAGACAAGAGTAGACAGGCGCGCCTCAGCGCTCGTCCTCGTCCTCGTCGTAGTCCTCTTCGTCCTCGACGTCCTCGTCCTCGTCGAAGTCGAGCTCCTCGTCGTCGGACTCCTCGTCCTCGTCGGACTCCTCATCCTCGTCGAGCTCGTCCTCGAGCTCCTCCGTCTCCAGGGACATGGAGACGGCGAAACGCTTGCCCAGTGCGGCCACCTGGGTCCTCATCTCGGTGAGCGCCGAGACGAAGTCCTCTTGGATGTTGGTGGGGGCCTTCTGACCGCAATGAGGGCAGACGAGTTTCTCCGTCCCCTCGATGATGTCCTGAGCGTCCAGCTCGAAGGTGCCCTCGCACTTCTGGCAGGTGAGATCGATCGTCATGTGAGTCGCGCGGAATACATAGGGCTCCGGTTGCCTGTCAACGTCCGTGGCGAGCGTGCTCCCCGTTTCAGTAGCCTCGAAATCCCTATGGACACTCCCCGGACGATGGTGCACGCGCTCCAGGATCAGGCCAGCCGGCGGCAGCACCGCCCCGCGCTCTGGACGCGGAAGGGCCGTACCTATGTGCCCACCTCGTGGCACGACTATGCCGTCCGGGTGAAGCGCTTCGCCCTCGGGCTGCACGCCCTGGGCTTCCAGCGGGGAGGCGCCTTGCCCATCCTCTCCTTCAACCGCGAGGAGTGGCTCGTGGCGGACCTGGCCGCCATGGCCCTGGGAGGCGTGCCGGTGGGCATCTACATCACCAGCAGCCCGGAGCAGCTCCAGTACATCGTGGACCACTGCGAGGCGCGGCACCTCGTGGTGGAGAACGAGAAGCACCTGGCCACCGCGCTCGCCGTACGCGAGCGGGTCCCCCGGTTGCGGCACATCCTCCTCCTGGATGCCCCCTCGGCCCCCTTGCCCGAGGGGGTGCTGCACTACGCGGACGTGCTGGCGCGCGGCACCCACGTCGACGAGGGGCCCTACTGGGGCGCGGTCAACGCGCTCCAGCCCGACGGGCTCGCCTCTCTCATCTACACCTCCGGCACCACCGGCAACCCCAAGGGCGTCATGCTCAGCCATCACAACCTGGTGTGGACGGCTGAACGGTTGATGCGCATCACGGGGATGTCGGAGGAGGACGAGGTGGTGCTCTCGTACCTGCCACTGGCGCACATCGCCGAGCAGATGGTCAGCCTCCACGGGCCGTTGATGGTCGGCGCCGAGGTCTACTTCGCCCAGTCCCTGGAGTCGCTGCCCCAGGATCTGCGCGACGCCCGGCCCACGCTCTTCTTCGCCGTGCCGCGCGTCTGGGAGAAGTTCAAGGCCCGCCTCGAGGAGGCCCTCCGCGAGCAGCCGGCGGCCCGCCAGAAGGTGGTGGGCTGGGCGCGCCGGGTGGCCAGCGAGCGCCACGCCCGCGCGCTGCGTCAGGAGCGTGTGCCCGTGCACCTGGAGGGGCAGTACCAGCTCGCCCGGCGCACCGTCTTCCCCGCGCTGCTGGCGAAGCTGGGTTTCGAGCGCACCCACTTCTTCTCCAGTGGCGCGGCCCCCATCGGCCGGGACGTGCTCGAGTTCTTCACCTCGCTCGACATCGTCATCCGCGAGGTCTACGGCCAGTCCGAGGTGAGCGGGCCCACCACCTTCAACGTCCACGGGGCCACGCGCCTGGGCTCGCTCGGCCGTCCCATCCTGGGCGTGGAGGTCCGCATCGCCGAGGATGGGGAGATCCTCGTGCGCGGAGGGGGCGTCTGCCAGGGCTACTTCAAGGACGCCGCCGCCACCGCGGAGCTGCTCGAGGGGGGCTGGCTGCACTCGGGTGATGTGGGCGAGCTCGACCCCGAGGGCTACCTCCACATCACCGGTCGCAAGAAGGAACTCATCGTCACCTCCGGTGGGAAGAAGACCGCCCCCGCCCACATCGAGATGCTCCTCAAGGCCGTGCCACCCGTGGGTCACGCGGTCGTCATCGGCGAGCGCCGCAGGTTCCTCGTGGCCCTCCTCACCCTGGAGCCCGAGCGCGCCCGTGCTCTCGCGCGTCAGTACGGTTGGCCCGAGGACCTTCCCACGCTCGCCGCGGATCCCCGCCTGCGCCAGCACCTGCACGAGGCCATCGAGCGCGAAGTGAATCCGCGCCTGGCCCGTTTCGAGACGATCAAGCGCTTCGCCATCCTCCCCGAGGACTTCACCATCGCCAGTGGAGAGCTCACCCCCAGCATGAAGATGCGCCGCCAGGTCATCGAGGCGCGCCACGAGGCGCTCATCGCGTCCCTGTATGCCGAGGCGGAGGACTCCGAGGCCCGGGCGTCCTGAAACGTCGAAAGGGCCAGGGCGTGGATCCGTAGACCCTCACCCCGGCCCTCTCCCAGAGGGGGAGGGTGCTCGGAACCCGAACACCCTCTTGCCCTGCTGAGTCCTACTTGCGGTCGTTCATCGGCACGAAGTCGCGCCGCTTGGGACCCGTGTACACCTGGCGCGGACGGGCGATCTTCTGCTCCGGATCCTTCACCATCTCCTCCCACTGCGTCACCCAACCCACCGTGCGCGGAATGGCGAAGAGGACCGGGAACATCTCCACCGGGAAGCCCATCGCCTCGTAGATGAGGCCCGAGTAGAAGTCCACGTTCGGGTACAGCTTGCGCTTGACGAAGTACTCGTCCTGGAGGGCGATCTTCTCCAGCTCCACCGCGATCTCCAGCAGCGGGTTCTTGCCGGTGACCTCGAAGACCTCGTCCGCCACGCGCTTGATGACCTTCGCGCGCGGATCGTAGGACTTGTACACGCGGTGACCGAAGCCCATCAGCTTCTTCTCGCCCTCGCCGCCCTTCACCGCCTTGATGAAGTCCGGCACCTTCGATACGTGGCCGATCTCGCGCAGCATGCGCAGCACGGCCTCGTTCGCGCCACCGTGCAGCGGGCCGTAGAGCGCCGCCACGCCCGCGGCCACCGCCGAGTACGGATCCACCTCGGAAGAGCCCACCGTGCGCACCGACGTCGTCGAGCAGTTCTGCTCGTGGTCGGCGTGCAGGATGAAGAGCACGTCGAGCGCCTTCTCCAGCGTCGGGTGCGGCTTGTACGTGCTGGTGCCGATCTTCCGGATCATCGCCAGGAAGTTGCCCACATAGGACAGCTCGTTGTCCGGGTAGACGTACGGCAGGCCCATGCTGTGGCGGTACGAGAACGCCGCGATGGTCGGCATCTTCGCGATGAGCCGCGTCATCTGGATGCGGCGGCTGCGCTCGTCCTTGGTGTTGCGGGCGTCGGGGTAGAAGCCCGAGAGCGCCGCCACCGTCGAGGACAGCATGGACATGGGGTGCGCGTCATAGCGGAACCCGTCCATGAAGGTCTTGATGTTCTCGTGCACGTACGTGTGGTGCGTCACGAGGTAGGTGAACTCGTCGAGCTGCTTCTGCGTCGGGAGCTCCCCGTTGAGCAGCAGGTAGGCCACCTCGAGGAACGACGAGCGCTCCGCGAGCTGCTCGATGGGGTAACCCCGGTACTCGAGGATGCCCTTGTCGCCATCAATGAAGGTGATGGCGCTCTTGCAGTTGGCCGTGTTGAGGAACGCGGGGTCGTAACCCATCAGACCGAAGTCTTCCTCCGAGACCTTGATCTGCCTGAGAGCGTTGGTCCGAATACAACCGTTCTCGATCGGGACCTCGTACGTCTTCCCGGTACGGTTGTCCGTAATGGTCAGCGTGTCCTTGGGCATGGGCGGGACTTTTCACAGGCGGCAGAGTGCTTTCAACAAAAAAGAACCACACCCGGGGAGGCCGCGTTTCCCCCTGGGCAACACCCGTTTCACGACGTGAGTCGGACCCCAGTGCGTTCCAATTGTCGCCAGAAGCCAGGGAAGCTCTTCTCTACGCATTCAGGTCCGGTGAGGGTCAGGGGAACACCTGACACAACAGAGAGAGTAGCCGCGACCATCGCTTGACGGTGATCTCCTTTACTGTCCATGGAGAAGCGCGGCGGATGGGAGGTAGGAGGGTGGATTGTCAACGTCTCGCCATCCAGGACGGTCTTCCCGCCGAATGCGTCCACCAGTGTGCGGATGCCCTCCAGCCGGTCGCTCTCCTTGAGACGCAGGATGCCCACGTCGGTGAGGGTGGAGGGGCGGGGAAGCACGCACGCGAGCGCGGCCAGGGTGGGTAGCAGGTCCGGGCACTCCTTGCCCGAGGCCACCAGCCCGTCCCGGGCCGTCCCCGTCATGCGCAGGGTGTCCCGGGGGCCGGGGACCGCCTCGAGGCCCGCTCGCTCCACCAACTGCACCAGGGCCTGGTCCGGGTGGGCACTGGAGAGGTCCGCCCGCTCCACGCTTCCCCCGGTGCGCCAGGAGATGAGCAACAGGTAACCCAGGGAAGACCAGTCACCCGGCATCGCCGGGGGGCGCTCGGGGGCACGGTAGTCCGTCACCTCGAAGCGGCCGTCGTGTTCCAGGACGGTGAAGCCGAAGCGGCGCAGCCAGGAGACGGTGAGCTCCAGGTAGCCCGCGCTCGTCAACTCGCCGATGATCTCCACGCTCCAGGGGCGGCGCTCGCGCAGGTACAGGGCCGCGCAGCCCAGCAGCAGGCTGGAGGCGTACTGGCTGCTTTGCGCCCCGGGGACCCGGAAGACGGGCTTGCCGGTGGCCGTCGGCGCGCGGATCTCCACGGGCCAGGGGTGGCCCTCGGTGAGCACCAGTCCGGAGGGACCGAGCGCCTCGCGCAGGGAGTCGAAGAGGGGGCCATGGGGCCGCTCGCCGAGCCGGGGCGTGCCCGTGAGGCGCATGTGCGCACCGGGCGTGACCGCGGACTGGGTGACGAGGATGCGGAAGGGGGCGCCGCCATCCGCGCAGTCCACGTCGCGCACGGGACCCGGAGGCTGGCGCAGGGCCTCGATGCCGCGGCGCAGCACGCGCACGTCCGCGGGCAGGTAGTGCTCGGGCTCCTCCTGGAGGACGGGCAGGGGCCACCCTCCCGTCAGGTGCGCCAGCACCAGCGCCCGCTGCGCGTCCGACTTGGAGATGGGGGGCGTGAGGACCTCGGGGACGAGGTGGCTCGGATCGACATGGATCTGACTCATGGGCGCACTCCCTGGGTCCAGGCCGGCCACAGCGCGCGCCACACATCCTCGGAGACGTCGCGCACCACGGCCTTACCCACGTCGGTGATCAATATCATGCGCAGCTCCCCGGCGCTGCCGGCCTTCTTGTCCGCGGAGAGCAGGGACGACACGTCCTTCAACTTCGCGCGCGAGAACAGGTCCGCCGTCCGCTCACGGCCGAGCACTCCGGGCCCTTGATGGAGCGCGTCCTCCACCTGCCAGGCCACCTCGTCGGGGGTGATGCCCATGGCGCGGCCCACGTCGAGCGCGCACAGCATCCCGAGTCCCACCGCGTCCCCGTGCGACAGCTGGAAGCGCGAGACGCTCTCCAGCACGTGGCCGAAGGTGTGTCCGAAGTTGAGGATCCGCCGCAGGCCCTGCAGCTCGTAGGGATCCTGCGCGCAGACGGCCTCCTTGAGGCGGCGCGCGTCCTTCACCATCCGCTCCAGCGCGGGCGCCCGGCGCGAGTAGGCGTGGAAGAGCTCCTCGTCGAGGCAGGCCACCATCTTCCAGGCCTCGAGCGCGCCTTCACGGCGCTGCGTGTCCGACAGGCTGGCGAAGAACTCGGGGCAGAGCCACGCCTCCTCGGCGTAGTGGAAGACGCCCACCGGGTTCTTCACCACGCGCCCGCGCACGGTGATGTCCACCGCGCCCTTGCCACCCAGGCTGCTGTCCACCGCCGCCAGCAGCGTGGTGGGCACCTGCACGAGCCGCACGCCCCGCTTGAGCAGGTGCGCCGCCACCGTGGACACGTCGCCGATGGTGCCTCCGCCGATGGCGATCAGCGTGCCCGAGCGCGGCATCGAGAGGCCCGCGACGAGCACCTGCTCCAGGGCCTTGAAGCTCTTCGCGCTCTCGCCACCGGTGAGCTGGATGATGGCGCGTGGCTTGCGCGCCTGGAGGGCCTTGAGCACGTGGGGATGCAGGCGCGCCACGGTGCGATCCACGACGGCGAGGCTGCCCTCGGGGAGGGTCGTGCACTGACGCTTGAAGGAGCCCCACCGATCGGTGGCGTGACGGTAGGTGCCAGGAGGAAATTGGATCATACGGAGTGGGGCCGGGCGTTCAGTTGCAGGATGAGGTCTGCCAGGACGAGCGAGACCATGGCCTCGAGCACGGGGACCGCGCGGGGCATGATGCAGGGATCATGTCGCCCGGACTTCGCGTGGTCCGCGAGCGTGGCGGGGGGCTTGAAGTAGACGCGCAGGGACACGGGCTCGCCATTGGCCAGGCCGCCCTGGATGCCACCGTAGGTGTCCTTCTGGGAGTGGAAGACGCTGCCGGGCTGCTCGATGCGCGAGAGCAGATCCGGCGGACCCCAGACGACTCCGGTCACGGCGCCCACGCTGCCGAGCGCGTGCGCGAACAGCGCCTTCATCTTTCCGAAGATGGGCTCGCCGAGGCCCACGGGCAGGCCGTCCACGCGGACATCGATGGAGCCGCCCAGGCTGTCACCGGCCTCCTTGGCGGCGAGGATACGTTTGGACATCTCCTCGCGGGCCACCGGATCCGGGCAGCGGGTCGGGTGGGCATCCACCATGGCGCGGGTGAGGCCCGCGTCGGGCACGGCGGACACGAGGTTGCCCACCTGGGACACCCAGGCGACGGTGCGCACCTGGGGGAATGCCTGGGAGAGGTAGGCCTCGGCGACGGCACCGCCGATGACGCGGCAGAGCGTCTCGCGGCCACTGGTGCGCCCGCCACCCCGGTGGTCCCGGTGCTTGAAGCGCTCGCGCCAGACGGCGTCGGCGTGACCGGGGCGATCCTCGCTCTTGAGCTTCTCGTAGTCCCCGGAGCGCTGGTTGGTGTTGCGGACGATGGCCGCGATGGGCGTGCCGAGCGTCTTGCCCTCGAAGACACCCGAGAGGATCTCCACCTGATCGGGCTCGGCGCGAGCGGTGGTGAGGGAGGACTGGCCGGGCCGGCGGCGATCGAGCGCGACCTGGATGTGCTCGCGCTCGAGGGGGACGCCGGCGGGGCACCCATCGATGATGGAGCCGAGGGCCGGGCCGTGGCTCTCGCCGAAGGTGGTGAGGCGGAAGAGGGTACCGAAGGTATTCATGAGGCGGTCTCCCAGAGGGCACGCTGCCGACGGGCCTGGGCAATGAACCAGGCCGCGCCGAGCATCAGCGGGGTCCCCCCGCGGCGGGTGATTTCGGCGGCGATGCGGCGTGCCGGGGCTCCGTAGGCGATGACGGCGACGCGGGCTCCCTCGAAGCGGAGGGCGTCCGGTGGGGTGATGCGATCGGGCCAGGTCCAGATACCGCAACCGCCCAGGGGTGAGGAGATTTCCGAGCGCTTCAGGAAGCGCAGCTGGCACCCGGCTTCGGGGGCCACGGAGCGGATGGCCGCGCTGGCACCGCCGTCTCCGAGGACGAAGACGTCACGGGCCTCGAGCCGTTCGAGGACGGTGCGAGCGCCCTCGGTGTCGGTGTTGAAGGACTCCCAGCGGTCGCGGCGGCGGACGAGGGTGTTGATGGCGTCGAGGGGCGAGCCGGTGTGCCGGGCGAGGCGGATCTTGAAGGGGCTGGTGACGGCGAAGCCGCGATAGTGGGGCAGCAGCGCATCCACGAGGGCCTCGACGGGAGCATCCTCGGGGATGTCGATGCGATCGAAGGGCTGGCGGTGGATGCGAGGCGAGCGCGAATGAGCGATCGAGGTCCCCAGAATCCCCAACCGAGTCACCACTCCCTCTCCCTCCGGGAGAGGGACGGGGTGAGGGTATCTCGCCTCCCGGACCGCATCCGCGAGCAACCGCTGTCCCGGAGCCGCCTTCCAATCACCGCCCAGGGCGACGTAGTCGAGCACATTACGCCGGGCGAGCACGGCGCGAATGGGGAGCGCCACGGGCCCCATGGCGAGCAGGGTCACCCGGCCTTCACCAAACCGGGCCCGCAGCCGCGACTGGGTCTCCAGCAGCATCGCGACCCGGGCCTGGGACAACTCCCCGACCGGCTCGACGTGCTTCACCAGGGCCCCGGTGGGAATCGCCACGTCCCACAGGCGCAGGGCCTCCTCGGTGGACAGGGGCCGTTCGGCGTGGTGGGAGGCCAGCAGCTTCCCTGCGGGCGCATCCAACGCTCCCGCGTGGACGACATCCCGATCCACCCACCGGGCGGCGGCCACCCAGGCCGGGGGCAGGGGCGTGCCGCGCTCGGAGACAAGTAGATCCAAGATGCCCGCGAGCGCCGCCGCGTCCACCACCTCCGCGGGATGTAGATCCGTCCGGACCTCCAGGACATCGGCCCCCCGGCTCCGCACATCGGTGGCGAAGCTCAGGGCCTCGGTGCCTCGCAGGGTCGGGGGGAGGGTGACGACGCGGCGGGCCGACGTCATGGCTGGCTCCCAAGGGAGGTGAGGGCGCGCAGGAACTCGGCGAGGCTCACGGTGGGCACGCGAGCGTGGAGCACCTGGCGCTGCTCGTAGAGGGTGCTGATCTCCTCCTCCAGCGACATGCCGGGCCGCAGCCGGGGGCGGGTGGTGTCGGCGAGGAGTCGCTCGCGGTAGGTCTCGAAGGAGACGGGCACGAGCAGTGTGTAACAAGGATGGAGGGCGTCCGGGTGGTTCGAAAGGAACCCGCCGCCCACGGAGACGACGGAGCCGCGAGGCAGCTCCAGGAGAAGGCTGCGCTCGGCCGAGCGGAATCCGTCGGTGTCCTCGACGACCCAATCCCGGAGGGAGCGGCCCGAGCGGCGCGCGAGCTCGGCATCCAGGTCCACTCCTGGTCTGCCGAGCACCTCGCTCACCAGGGGCAGCAGCCGCGTCTTGCCCGCGGCGCGGTGCCCGGCGATGACGACGGTCTGCCCCTCGGAGGGCAGGAGGGAAGGGCCGGGCTGGGCGATCTCCTGCCGCAGCCCGGGCGCGAGCCGTGGATCCACGGCCGCGAGGATTCTCTCGATGAGCTGACGCCTCTGCTCAGCGGACGGTCCCGACATAGACGTAGGATGTCCCGAACATCATCGGGTGGGCCACCCTTTCCTGATAGGCGCCAGCCTGATCCATCAAGGAGAGGAACTTGTCCCCGGCGGGGAATGCGGCCGAGGTGCGGGGCAGGTACTCGTATGCCGCCCGGTTGCCGGTGAGCAGGCCCCCGATGGTGGGCATGACGACCTTGCTGTAGACGCGGAACAGGGCGCCGAAGAATCCGGTGGGCTGACCGAACTCGAGCACCACCACGCGGCCGCCGGGGCGGACCACGCGGGCCATCTCCTTGAGGCACTTCACCGGGTCATCCACGTTGCGGATGCCGAAGGCGATGGAGGCCACGTCGAAGGAGTCGCTCGCGAAGGGCAGATCCATGGCATCGGCCACCTGGAACTCCACCTGGAGTCCCTCGCGGGCGGCCTTGGCCGGAGCGCTGTCCAGCATCTCCTTGCAGAAGTCGGTGCCGACCACCCGGCCCGAGGCGCCGACCTTGCGCTTGAAGGCCAGCGCCAGATCGCCGGTACCCGTGGCGCAGTCGAGGATGGCGTTGCCCTCCCGGGCTCCGCTCAGACGCACGGCCGCGCGCCGCCACAGACGATGGACGCCGAACGACAAAACCTCGTTCGTCACGTCGTACCGCGTGGCGATGGAGGAGAACATCTGACGAACTTCGGTGCTCATCGAGCCCCCGCGACATGGGCCGGGATCTCCGGCCTCCAAAGGTGACGGTCCACGGCGTCTAGCACACCCGGCAGCCGCCGCATCAATTGTTGGAAGCACTCCGGCGTGAGGACCTGCTGTCCATCACATAAGGCCTGCTCGGGCCGGGGGTGCACTTCGATGAGCACCCGGGGCGGGCCTTCTCGGGACGTCCCTCCGCCCGCCTCACCTGGTTTGCCACTCACGGGCGCCTCCCGTCCCATGTGGAGTTCACGTTGTTTTGAACCCCGTGATGCTTGTATAGCCAAACCGGCGTACAGAACAACAAGAGGTTGCTGCCCTGGTTGGTGGTGGAGCCTCGTGAGGACCGGTGATGACGACGCTCGTGCCCGCTGACGGAGGCCACTGGGTGGCGGGGATGATCTCCCTGGCCGCGGTGGATCCGCTCGCGGGGGCGGAGGTGTTGGGCGAGCCATCCATCTATTGGGAGCGGCCGCTCGCGGGTGAGGCGATGGCCGGGTGGGGTGAGGCGGCATCGGTGGAGGCCGATAGCGCCGCGCGGGTGCTGACGGTGCTCGAGGCGTTGTCGGCGCCGGACTCGGTGCGGTGGTTGGGTGGGTCTCCCAGCGCGCTGCCGGGTCCCTGGTTCGGAGGCATGCGCTTCTCCCAGGCGGGCGGAGATGGAGGCTGGGGGCCGTTCGGCTTCGGGCGGTGGACGCTGCCGGAGGTGGTGGTGTGGCGCGAGGGGACGGCTCTGGCGGTGGCGGCCTTCGCGCCCGAGGGCCCGGGGGCCGAGGACGTGGTGCGCTCGTTGCTGGCCCGGGTGGGCTCGGCCTTTCCGGCCGGTTACCGCCACCCCAGGAGTGGAACCCAGGCGTTGAGGCTGTCCTCGTCCCGACCGGATTTCGAGGGGCGCGTGACGCGCGCGGTGGAGACGATCAGCTCCGGCGGACTCCAGAAGGTGGTGCTGGCGCGGGCGGTGGAGGTGGAGGGCGAGCGCGCCTTCGATCGGGTGGACGTGCTGGCCCGGCTGCGCGAGCAGAACCCGCGCTGTGCCACCTTCCTCTTCCGTGCGCCGGACGGGACGGCCTTCCTGGGCGCCACTCCGGAGACGCTGTGCCGGCTGGAGGGGCGCCGGCTGGAGACGGAGGCACTCGCCGGGTCCGCGTCGCCCACCCAGGCCGGAGAACTGGGCGGGAGCGAGAAGGATCGCCGTGAGCACGAGGCGGTGGTGCGCTACATCCTCAAGGCGCTCAAGCCGCTGGCCGAGCACCTCGAGTCGGACGCCGAGCCGGCGCTGCTCACCCTGAAGAACGTGGTGCACCTACGAACTGGCATTCGCGCCGAGCTTCGCGAGGGAGTGGGCGTGGCCGAACTGGTGGCGGCGCTGCACCCCACACCCGCGGTGGGAGGCACGCCTCGGGAGCGTGCGCTGGAGTTCCTCGTCGAGCACGAGGAGCTGGACCGGGGCTGGTACGCGGGACCGGTTGGCTGGATAGGACCCGGGCGGGCGCATCAGATGGTGGCGCTGCGTTCGGCACGCATCAAAGGATCCCAGGCCCGACTCTTCGTGGGTGCTGGTATCGTGGCGGGCTCCAGCGCCGAAGCGGAGTGGCGCGAGACGGAGATGAAGAGTCTGGCCATGCTGCGGGCCCTCGGAGGAGGACATGTCTGACGCCAACCTGAATCAGCTCTGGGCGCGGGCATTGTTGGAGGAGCTGGTTCGCGGGGGTGTGCGGCACGCGGTGGTGTGTCCGGGCTCGCGCTCCTCTCCACTGGCGTTGGCGAGTGCTCGCACCGAGGGGGTGCGCACCTGGTCCATCATCGACGAGCGCTGCGCCGGCTTCTTCGCGTTGGGATTGGCGAAGCAGTCGCGCGCGCCGGTGGTGCTGGTGGCCACGAGCGGGACCGCGGGGGCGCACTTCTACCCGGCGGTCATCGAGGCGGCCATGTCGCAGGTGCCGCTGGTGGTCCTCACCGCGGACCGGCCCCTGGAGTCGCAGGGGTGGGGCGCGCCGCAGACGGTGCCCCAGGCGCGGTTCTTCGGGGAGTACGCGCGGCTGTTCGCGGACGTGGGTCTGCCGGAGGCGGATGACGCGGCGCTGGTTCACCTGCGTGCCACCGTGGCCCGGGCCGTGGCCATGGCCTGCCGTGCGCCCAGGGGCGCGGTGCACCTCAACGTGCCGTTCCGGGAGCCGCTCGCGCCCACGCCGGGGAGCTTCGACGCGAAGCACCTGTCCTCGCGGGCCCGGGAGGGCAGGCCGGGCGTGCCGCTCACGCGCATCCACCCTCCCTCGCGTCTGCCGGATGCCCAGGCCCTGGAGGCGGTGCGTGCGCGGGTGGCCGCCACCGAGCGCGGTGTCATCGTCTGCGGCCCTCGGGACGAGAACGACGGCTTCGCGGAGGCCATCGCCTCGCTCGCAGAGGCCACCGGCTATCCGGTGCTGGCCGAGGCCGCCTCCCAGGCGCGCTACGGCGGCGGTCCGGCCACGGTGTCGCTCTACGACGCGATGCTGCGACACGAGCCCTTCGCCCGGGCACACCGGCCGGAGCTGGTGCTGCGCTTCGGTGGAGGTCTGACGCCCAAGGGATCGCAGGCGTGGATCGACGGCTCGGGTGCGGAGGTGGTGCTCTTCAGTGACGAGGGCGCGCTCTTCGATCCAGCGCACGCCGCGGCGCGGGTGGTGGAGGGCTCGGCGGTGGCGGCCTGCGAGGCGCTGTCCCAGGGGCTCTCCCGGGGCCTGGGTCCGTGGGCGCGGAGCTTCCTCTGGGCCGAGCAGTGGACGCGGGCGGCGTTGGAGTCGGCCTTCTCGGAGGACCCGTCGCTCACGGAGATGCGCGTGGCCCACGAGGTGGTGACGGCGCTGCCGGACGGGGCGAACCTCTTCGTGTCCAGCAGCATGCCCATCCGTGACGTGGATGCCTTCGCGCCCTCGACGGGCCGGAGGCTGCGGGTGCTGGCCAACCGGGGCACCAACGGCATCGACGGCATCGTGTCGAGCGCACTCGGGGTGGCGGCGGCCTCGGGGCGTCCCACCGTGTTGCTCACGGGAGACCTGGCCTTCCTGCACGACGTGGGCGGGCTGCTCACGGCGCGCCGAAGCGGGGTGCCCTTGACGGTGGTGGTGGTGAACAACGACGGTGGAGGCATCTTCTCCTTCCTTCCCATCGCGCAGGCCGAGCAGGCGCGCTCGCAGTACGAGACCCTGTGGGGCACGCCGCATGGCGTGGACCTGTCGCACGCCGCCGCGCTCTACCAGGCCCGCTTCCGGCGCCCGGACTCGCCCGCTTCGCTGCGCTCGGCCGTGGCCGAGGGACTCAAGGGCGGTCTCCACCTGGTCGAGGTCCAGGTGGCGGAGCGCGCGAGGAACGTGGATCTGCACCGGCAACTCTTCGCGAGGATGGCCACCGCACTGGGAGAAGGCCCATGGCTCTGAAGATGGCGTACGAGACGTGGGGAGAGGGTCCGCACCCGCTCCTCCTCCTGCATGGATTCACGGGCAACCGCTCCTCGTTCGAGCACCTGCGCCCGCTGATGAGCGACAAGGTGCGGGTCATCTCGGTGGACCTGCCGGGCCACGGCCAGACGCCGCTGCCCACGCGCACCGGCCGCGATGGCTTCCTCGAGACGATCGAGGCGCTGTTCGGGGTGATGGACGAGGTGGGCGTGGCCAGGACGAACCTGCTGGGCTATTCGCAGGGCGCGCGTTTCGCGTTGGCCGCGGCGCTGACCCGGCCCGAGCGCTTCGGGCGGCTCATCATGGAGAGCGGCTCGCCGGGATTGCACCGCCGCCAGCACCGCACGGAGCGGCGCGTGAGTGACGCGCAGCTGGCGGCCATGATCCGGCAGAAGGGCGTGCCGGCCTTCGTGGCGTATTGGGAGTCGCTGCCGCTCTTCGCGGGCGTGCGCAAGTTGCCCGCCGAGCAGCAGGAATCCGTCCGGGCCCGGCGCCTCGAGTGCACGGCGGATGGATTGGTGGGGGCACTGGAGTGCCTGGGCCTGGCGGTGCAGCCGGACTATTGGCCGGAGCTGCAGCGCCAGCGGCTGCCCACGCTGTTGCTGACGGGAGCGCTGGACGAGAAGTTCACGCAGATCGCCCGTCGGATGGCGGAGGATCTGCCGGTGGTGTGGCGGCGCACGTTCGAGGACTGCACCCATGCCCCGCATCTGGAAGCGCCGGAGGAGTACGCCCGCGAGGTGCTCTCCTTCCTGCAGACCCCCTGGTACGAAGCGCCCGAATTCGAGAGCTCCACGCCCGACAAGAGCGCGGCCGGGGGCCACGGCTAGTTGCCGAAAGTGATTCATCCCATGAACGCGATAGCTCCCGCGGTGGAGGCACCTCGCCCCACCTTGAAGACGTGGTTGATGGCCGCGAGGCCGAAGACGCTGACGGCGGCGCTGGTGCCGGTGATGGTGGGCACTGCGCTCGCCTACGGGCTGGGCGTGGGCCGGTGGTTGCCGGCGTTGGCGGCGCTGGTGGGCGCGATGCTCATCCAGATCGGCACGAACCTGACGAACGACTACTACGACTTCAAGAAGGGCGCGGACACGGCGGAGCGGCTGGGGCCGACGCGGGTGACGCAGAGCGGGCTGATCGCGCCGGGGACGGTGCTGGCGAGCGCGCTCTTGTGCTTCGGGCTGGCGGTGGTGACGGGCATCTACCTGGTGGTGGAGGGAGGGTGGCCGATCGTGGCGATCGGGCTGGCGTCGGTGCTGGCGGGCTACGCGTACACGGGAGGCCCGTTTCCGTTGGGGTACAACGGGCTGGGGGACGTGTTCGTCTTCATCTTCTTCGGGCTGGTGGCGGTGCCGGGGACGTTCTACGTGCAGGCGCTGACGGTGGGCCCGGCGGCGTGGTGGGCGGCGATCCCGGTGGGGGCGATCGGCACGGCGCTGCTGGTGGTGAACAACCTGCGTGACGCGTCGACGGACGTGAAGGCGGGCAAGAGGACGCTGGTGGTGCGCTTCGGCACGATGATGGGCAAGGTCGAGTACGTGCTGCTGCTCGTGGCGGCCTTCGCGACGCCGCTGGCGATGTGGGGCCTGGGGCTGGCGAGCCCGTGGGTGCTGCTGGCGCTGTTGAGCGTGCCGGTGGCGGTGCCGCCGCTGAAGCGGGTGTTGGGGGCGGAGGGAGCGGCGCTGAACCCGGCGCTGGGCGGGACGGCGAGACTGCAACTGGTGTTCGGGGTGTTGTTCTCGGCGGGGCTGCTGCTGAGGTAGGCCAAATGCGCATCACGGAGGTGACCCTCGAGCCTTTGCGGCTGGAGATGGTGAACCCCTTGAAGACGGCGAGGGGCACCTACGCGGCACGAGAGGGCTTCGTGGTGCGCTTGCGGGACGAGGAGGGGCGGGTTGGACAGGGCGAGGCGATGCCGCTACGGGAGTTCGGAACGGAATCACCGAGCGACTGCGAACGAGCCCTGAAGTCGATCAATCAACTCCCTCTCCCTCTGGGAGAGGGTCGGGGTGAGGGTATGTGCCACCCCCTGGGCCTGACCCTGAGGACCCCGGCGGCCAGACACGCGGTGGAACAAGCCCTGCTGGATCTCCTCGCCCAGCGCCAGGGCGTTCCACTGTGCCGACTCCTCTCGGCCGAAGCCCGAGAAGAAGTGCGGGTCAACGCGCTGCTGGGAGCCTCATCGCCGGAGGCGCTCGCGGAGGAATCAAGGCGAGCGGTCGCGGAGGGCTACGAGACGCTGAAGCTCAAGGTCGCGGGCCGGCCGCTGGCGGAGGACGTAGCGAGACTCTCGGCGGTGAGGGATGCGGTGGGCCGGGACATCCGCCTGCGAGTGGACGCGAACGGAGGGTGGACGGAGTCGGAGGCGGGACCGGCGCTGTTTCGGCTGGGCGAATACCACCTCGAGCTGTGCGAGCAGCCCGTGGCGGCCGAGGATCACGAAGCCCTCGCGCGCCTGAGTGAACACGCACCGTGCCCTCTCGCGGCGGACGAGTCCCTGGCGCTGCCGGAGGTGCTCCGAGCGCTCCTGGACTACCCGCGTACGGTGGGCATCCTGGTCCTCAAACCCATGGTGCTGGGAGGCCTGTTGCCGGCGCTGTCACTGGCGCGCGAGGCGGCGAAGAAGGGCCTGGAGGCGTACGTGACGAGTTCGTTGGACGGGGTGATCGCGCGAGCGGGAGCGGCGCACCTGGCGGCGGCGTTGCCGTCGGGGAGGTACGCGTCGGGGCTGGGGGTGGGACACCTCTTCAAGGATGAGCCCGGGAGCCATCCATTCCGCCCGGTGCGGGGCCGCATCGAGCTGCCGCGGACGCCGGGCCAGGGAGTGAACTGATGCAGTGGACATGCCCCATCCGAGCCGGCTCGGAGACGCGACCGGACGCACCGGCGCTCACGTTCGCGGGGCGGAGGTGGACGTACCGGGCGCTGGACCTCGAGGTGGGCCGGTGGGTGGGGGCGCTCAGGTCCCGAGGTGTCGCGGCGGGAGAGCGGGTGGCGCTGCTGGCGACGAACCACGCGGCGGGAGTGCACCTCTTCCTGGCGCTCGGGAGACTGGGAGCGGTGCTGGCCCCACTCAACGCGCGGCTCACGCGTGCGGAGCTCCAGCCCCTGGCCGAGGACGTGTCCCCGCGGCTCACCCTGGCACTCACGAGCCTTGCCGAGCGCCTTCCCGGCGCCGAGCCACTGGAGTCCTTCGCGGACGCCCTGGGTGCTCCCGATGCCCACTGCGAGCCCCTGGAGACGAAGACGCCACGGGTGATCCTCTTCACCTCGGGGACGACGGGCCGGCCGAAGGGCGCGGTGCTGACGGAGGGGAACTTCCGGGCGTCGGCGCGCTTCTCCGAGGCGAACCTGGGCCCACACCCCGCGCCGCGCTGGCTGGGAACGCTCCCGCTCTTCCACGTGGGGGGCCTGGCGATGCTCACGCGCACCGCGTACGACGGAGGCTGCCTCGTCCTGAGGGAGCGCTTCGAGGAGAACGACACCAACCGGGCCATCGACGAGGAGGGGGTCACCCACGCGAGCTTCGTGGCCACGACGCTGGAGCGGGTGCTGGACGCACGGAAGGACCGCCCCGTGCCATCCACGTTCCGGTTGGCGCTGATCGGCGGAGGGCCCGTGCCCGCGCCGCTGCTGGAGCGAGCGAGGGCGGCGGGCATCCTGTCGCTGCAGACCTACGGACTGACGGAGGCGTGTTCGCAGGTGACCACGGAGCACCCGGACGAGGCGGATGGACGAACGGCGGGCCGCCCGCTGCCGGGCCTGGAGCTTCGCATCGTGGGGCCCGGGGGCGAGGCGTTGGGCCCGGGAAGGGAAGGGGACATCGAGGTGCGAGGCCCCACGGTGATGGCCGGTTACTGGAACCGGCCGGAGGCCACGAGCGAGACCCTGCGGGACGGCTGGCTGCGGACGAAGGACATGGGGGTGTTGGACGAGCGGGGGCGGCTCACGGTGCTCTCCAGGCGGACGGACCTGATCATCCGGGGAGGGGAGAACATCTACCCGGCGGAACTGGAGGCGGTGCTGGCCTCGCACCCGGTGGTGCGGGAGGCCGCGGTGGTGGGAGTGCCGGACGGACGCTGGGGCGAGGTGCCGGTGGCCTTCGTGGCGACACGGGACGGAGCCCCCCTGCCGGAGGATCTGGGGGCGTGGTGTCGCGAGTCCCTGGCGGGCTTCAAGGTGCCCGCGCGCTTCCTGAACATCGAGGCGCTGCCGCGCAACGCCATGGGCAAGGTGGAGCGCACGGTGCTGCGCCAGCGGGCTCGAGCGGCCTGAGTCAGGCCGCGTCGAGCTCGTCGCGGGCCTCGAGGAGCCAGTGCCGGGCCTCCTCCTCGTCCTGGAAGCGGCGGAGGATGCTGTCCATGCCGCTGGCGCGCGCGATGCGGTTGAGCTGGAGCGTGGTGAGCTCACTGTTGACGAGCTCGGCGATGCGCCTCATGCCCGCCTTCATCGCGGCCTCCTGGCCCTGGCGGAGGAGCTCCGCGGCCTCGGGAGAGGTGGTCCGGAGGTGGCGCAGGTCGGCCAGGGCGACGACGACGCGCCCCTGTTGGGCGAGCGAGCGCACCGCGTTCAGGGACTGCTCGACGAACTGCTGCATCTCATCGGCGCGAACGGTGCCTTCCAGGGTGACTTCCACGATTGATTTCGACTGATCGATCTTGACCTGGAACAGGGGAACCTCTGCGGAGCGGGGCGCGGGCAGCGGAGTTTTCTACCTGGATTTCATACCTCATGCCAGAGGCCCCCGCTGTGACGGCGCGGTGAAACCCGAGAGGGGGAATCCGGTCAGGTTCCTGGCTGGCCCGGGGGGCTTTCGCCTAGAATCCCCGCGCGACGAGAGAGGTACTCCCCCTGGATCAGGCAACACTCAACAAGCTGCTCACGGTCGGCGTCCAGAATGGCGCTTCGGACATCCACTTCCGGCCTGGCGATCCGCCCATCTACCGGGTCAATGGCGTGCTGCGGCCGCTGAAGATGGAGAAGCTGCATCCGGATCACACCAAGCAGGTAGCGCTTCACATCATCCAGGATCCGCTGACGAAGACCCAGGTGGACAACCTGCAGGAGTACGACACCTCCTACGGCTTGCCGGGGGTGGCGCGGTTCCGGGTGAACATCTACCGGCAGAGGGGCACGCTGGCGTGCATCCTGCGCATCATCCCGGACGAGATCCCCACCATCGACGGGCTGGGGCTGCCACAGGTGCTCAAGACGATCGCCGGCAATGATCGCGGACTGGTGCTGGTGACGGGAGCGACGGGCTCGGGCAAGAGCTCGACACTCGCGGCGATGATCGATCACATCAACCGCACCGAGAACCTGCACATCCTCACCATCGAGGATCCGGTCGAGTTCATCTACAAGAACCACAAGTCCTCCATCTCGCAGCGGGAGATCGGCCCGGACACGGAGAACTTCGCCATCGCGCTGCGCGCCGCGCTGCGCCAGGACCCGGACGTCATCCTGGTGGGCGAGATGCGCGACACGGAGACGATCGACATCGCGCTCAAGGCCTCGGAGACGGGCCACCTGGTGCTCTCGACGGTGCACACGACGGACGCCTCGCGCACCATCAACCGCCTCGTGTCGGTGTTCCCCGCCGAGGAGCAGGCGATGGTGCGCATGCGCCTGGCCGACAGCCTCAAGGCGACCATCTCGCAGCGGCTGCTGCCGAAGGCGGACGGCAAGGGTCGCACGGTGGCGCTGGAGATCATGGTCCAGACCAAGTCGGTGGAGCAGTACATCCGCGAGGATCGGACCAGTGAGCTCAAGGACGTAATCGAGAAGGGCCGGGACATGTTCGGCATGCAGTCCTTCGATCAACACCTGAGCCAGCTCTACCGCCAGGGCATCATCACCCTGGAGACGGCGCAGAGCGCGGCGACCAACCCGGCGGACTTCCAGCGCGCGCTCGAATTCGAGTGAGCGGGCGGTCCACGCGGTTCGCGCCGGTGTGTGTGTCCCGGTTCTGGGAGGAGCGGAATGACCCGGTGATCCGCGGCCCCGTGGAAGTCCCCTCTCCCCCTGGGAGAGGGCGAGGGTGAGGGTATTTCCCGCCCTGTGTTGCTCACTGGCGCTTGCGATGACCCTCGTGGGAACCGGGGCCGTAGACCTCCTGATAAACCTTGGACATGTCGAGCGACACACAGGAACAGCGCGTCCGTCAGGTCTACGGAGAGATAGCCAAGGCCTACGAGGCCTTCTTCCCCTCGCTGCACCGGTACGAGGGGAGGGTGGAGGGGTTTCTCGCGGAGGCGGTGGTACCCGGCTGTCGGGTGCTGGACGTGGGGTGTGGCCCGGGGCACCTGACGAGGGCGCTGGACCCGACCGTACAGGTCGTGGGCCTGGATCTCTCACCCGAGATGATCGACCTGGCGCGGAGGGGTCGGCCCACGGGCGAGTACCGGGTGCACAGCTACCGCGACCCCATCCCGGAGGAGCTCGGCCATTTCGACGTGGCGCTGGCGGTGGGGTGCCTCGACTTCTGCGACGATCTGCCGCGAACGCTGCGCCACGTGTCCGAAGCATTGAAGCCTGGAGGGCGCTTCCTCTTCACGGTGCTCGAGCGCCGCCCGGGGCTGGAGGGGCACGAGGACGCCCGGCGACAGGTCCAGACCGCGGACACGGAGGTGACGCTGTACTTCGAGTCCTTCGAGGAGACAGCCCGGGCCCTGGAGGCCTCGAAGCTCCTTCCCCGTGCCTACACCCATGCGCCCGGCTGGGTGCAGCTCACCGGGCAACGGACGATGTACTTCGGCTGGTGGGACGTGGAGCGGTGCTGAGCGCGGGCGCACCTGTTCTGGGAGGTAGGGTCGAAGCGGGGAGGGGCCGCGGCGGAGCTCCAGGCGGAAGGCCCTATGGGGATTGGATCCGATAAGTCAGGCCGCACGCTCGGCAGCCGAACATCCTTGACGCGGGGGGCCAGTGTTGCAAAGCATCCGCGGCCCGATAGGTCACCCCCATCCCCAAGTCAGGAGCTTCCTTCATGGCCCCTCCGAGCGGCGAGAAGATCACCCTGCAGAACGGCAAGCTGTTCGTGCCGGATCACCCCATTGTCCCCTTCATCGAGGGTGACGGCACCGGCCGCGACATCTGGCGCGCCTCGCAGGCCGTGTTCGATGCGGCCGTGGAGAAGGCCTACAAGGGGAAGAAGAAGATCTCCTGGTTCGAGGTGCTGGCCGGCGAGAAGGCGTTCAAGACGGTCAACAACTGGCTGCCCGACGAGACGGTCGCCGCCTTCCGCGAGTACCTGGTGGGCATCAAGGGCCCGCTGACCACGCCCGTGGGCGGTGGCATCCGCTCGCTGAACGTGGCGCTGCGCCAGCTGCTGGACCTGTACGTCTGCCTGCGGCCCGTGCGCTACTTCAAGGGCGTGCCGAGCCCCGTGAAGACCCCCGAGAAGGTCGACATGGTCATCTTCCGGGAGAACACCGAGGACATCTACGCCGGTATCGAGTTCGAGGCGGGTACGCCGAACGCGGCGAAGTTCCTCGAGATCCTGAAGAAGGAGTTCCCGAAGGAGTTCGGGAAGATCCGCTTCCCGGAGAACGTGGGCCTGGGCGTGAAGCCCGTGTCGAAGGAGGGCAGCGACCGGCTCATCCGCGCCGCGATCGAGTACGCCATCCGCGAGAAGCGCAAGAGCGTGACCTTCGTGCACAAGGGCAACATCATGAAGTTCACGGAGGGCGCCTTCCGCAAGTGGGGCTACGAGCTGGCCGCCCGCGAGTTCGGCGACAAGGTCTACACCTGGGATCAGTGGGAGGCCACCAAGGCCGCCAAGGGTGAGGACGCCGCCAACGCCGAGCAGAAGGCCGCGCTGGCCGGTGGGAAGATCCTCATCAAGGACTCCATCGCGGACATCACCCTGCAGCAGGTGCTGACGCGTCCGGACGAGTTCGACGTCATCGCCACGCTCAACCTCAACGGTGACTACCTGTCGGACGCGCTGGCCGCGCAGGTGGGCGGCATCGGTATCGCGCCGGGCGGCAACATCAACTACGTCACCGGCCACGCCGTCTTCGAGGCCACCCACGGCACCGCGCCCAAGTACGCGGACCAGGACAAGGTGAACCCGGGCTCGGTCATCCTCTCCGGCGAGATGATGCTGCGCCACATGGGCTGGAACGAGGCCGCCGACCTCATCATCACGGGCATGGACAAGGCCATCGCTAACAAGACGGTCACCTACGACTTCGCCCGCCTGATGCGTCAGGAGGGGCAGGGCAGCGTGACCGAGGTGAAGTGCTCGGAGTTCGGGCAGGCCATCATCAAGAACATGTAGTCGTCACGGAGAGACAATCCACATGGCTCACACCAAGAAGAAGATTGGCCTCATCGGCGGCGGTCAGATTGGCGGCAACCTGGCCCTGCTCGCGGTGCAGAAGCAGCTCGGCGACGTCGTCCTCTACGACATCCCGGCGGCCGAGGGCCTGGTCAAGGGCAAGGCGCTGGACATCAATCAGCTCTCCGCCGTGGACGGCTACGACTGCCGCGTGACCGGCACCACCGACTGGAAGGACGTGGCCGGCTCGGACGTGGTGATCATCACCGCGGGCGTGCCCCGCAAGCCGGGCATGAGCCGCGAGGACCTGCTCGACGTCAACCTGAAGATCATGCGGGACGTGGCGGGCAACATCAAGCAGCACTGCCCCAACGCCTTCGTCATCAACGTGGCCAACCCGCTGGACGCCATGGTGTTCGCGCTCCAGAAGATCTCCGGTCTGCCCAAGAACATGGTCGTCGGCATGGCGGGCGTGCTCGACACCAGCCGCTTCAAGTGCTTCGTCGCCGAGGCGCTCGGCAGCTCCATCCGCGACGTCGAGGCCCTGGTGCTCGGCGGCCACGGTGACGACATGGTTCCGCTCGTGCGTCACAGCACCGTGGGCGGCGTGCCCCTCACCCAGCTCATCGCCAAGGACAAGCTGGACGCCATCATCGACCGCACCCGCAAGGGCGGCGCCGAGCTGGTGGCCCTCTACAAGACGGGCAGCGCCTACTTCGCTCCCGCCGCCAGCTCCATCGCCATGGCCGAGAGCTACCTGCTCGACCGCAAGCGCGTCCTGCCGGCCGCCGCCCTGCTCGAGGGCCAGTACGGCATCAACGGCTACTTCTTCGGCGTCCCGGTGCAGATCGGCGCCGGCGGCGTGGAGAAGATCGTCGAGGTGGAGCTCAACGAGGCCGAGAAGGCCGAGCTCAACAAGTCCTTCGATTCGGTGAAGAAGACCGTCGAGGGCGTGAAGCTGTAGTCCTTCCCGCCGCGAGCCGGCCCGGTCCCGCGCGGTGCGAGCCGCCGCGCGGGCCGGACTGAGCGGGGCTGATGCCGGAGATGGAGCGCTCTTATCCCTTCGCTCCGGTAATCTTTGCGGCTCGCTGAATTCGCCAGTTAACTAGAAAGTGTATTGAACCGGAGGTCTGGGCGGCGCGTTCGCTCGCGAAGTCGGGTTGCGGCGCCGTCCATGCCCGAGGGCGTCCGGCCCTCCGGTCACCAAGGAGACGCAGCATGGCAGCAGCAGCGCGGTTCACGGTGGTGGGCGGCGGACTCGCCGGACTGATGACCACCATCAAGCTCGCCGAGGCCGGCTATCAGGTCGATATCCTGTCGCTCGTGCCGGTGAAGCGTTCCCACTCGGTCTGCGCCCAGGGCGGCATCAACGGCGCGGTGAATACCAAGGGCGAGGGTGACTCCCCGGACATCCACGTGAAGGACACGCTGCGCGGCGGAGACTTCCTCGCCGAGCAGGTCTCCGTGAAGGGCATGTGCTACGCGGCCCCGGGCATCATCTACCTGCTCGACCGCATGGGCGTGACCTTCAACCGGACGTCCGAGGGTCTCCTGGACTTCCGCCGTTTCGGCGGCACGCTGCACCACCGCACGGCCTTCGCGGGTGCCACCACCGGCCAGCAGCTGCTGTACGCGCTGGACGAGCAGGTGCGCCGCTGGGAGTCAGAGGGCCGCGTCACCAAGTACGAGTACTGGGAGTGGCTCGGCATGGTGAAGGACGGCACGGGCCGGTGCATCGGCAGCGTGGCCATGGATCTGCGGACCAACGAGATCCGCACCTTCCCGGCCGAGGCCGTGTGCCTCGCCACGGGTGGCCCGGGCATCGTCTTCGGGCGCTCCACCAACTCCATCATCAACACCGGAACCGCCGCGGGTCGCGCCTTCATGGAGGGCGCCATCTACTCCAACGGCGAGTTCATCCAGGTGCACCCCACCTCCATCCCGGGTGAGGACAAGCTGCGCCTGATGAGCGAGTCGGTGCGTGGCGAGGGTGGCCGCGTCTGGGTGCCCAAGAAGAAGGGCGACACCCGCGACCCGAAGGACATCCCCGAGAGCGAGCGCTGGTACTTCCTCGAGGAGAAGTACCCCAAGTACAAGAACCTCGTGCCGCGCGACGTGGCCACCCGCGAGATCTTCAGCGTGTGCCGCGAGCTGGGCATGGGTCTGGGCGGCCAGGACGCCGTGTACCTGGACGTCACGCACATCCCGGCCCACGTGCTCACCGCCAAGCTGGGCGGCGTGATGGAGATCTACGAGAAGTTCGTGGGTGATGACCCGCGCCACGTGCCCATGAAGATCTTCCCGGGCATGCACTACTCGATGGGCGGTCTGTACGTGCGCTTCGAGGCGGATCCGCAGACGCAGACGCCGCTGGTCGGCAGCCCCGTCAACCAGTCCACGAACATCCCCGGCCTCTATGCCGCGGGCGAGGCGGACTTCGCCTACCACGGCGCGAACCGCCTGGGCGCCAACTCGCTGCTCTCCTGCATCTACAGCGGCATGATCGGCGGCCCGGCCATGGTGGCCTTCTCCAAGAACAACGCCAAGAGTGCCACCGACGCGGACAACCAGAAGTACTTCGCCGAGTCGAAGAAGTTCTGGGAGGACCGCTTCGCCACCATCAAGAAGATGGACGGCAAGGAGAACGCGTACGGGCTCTCCCGCGAGCTGGGCGATCTGATGACGGAGAACTGCACCGTCGTCCGCTACAACGATCGCCTGAAGAAGACCGTGGAGAAGATCCGCGACTTCAAGGAGCGCTGGAAGAACCTCAACGCGCTCGACACCGGCAACGTGGGCAACCGGAGCATCTCGTACGCCAACCAGCTCTGGAACATGTTCGAGCTGGCCGAGGTCATCGCCAAGAGCGCGCTGCTGCGCGACGAGAGCCGCGGCGCCCACTACAAGCCGGAGTTCTCGCTGCCCGAGCCGGAGACGAAGGATCCGACGAAGGATCCCAACTGGATGGCGCTGTGGAAGAAGCGCCACGAGAAGTGGGCGAAGACGACCATGGCCAGGTACTCGGCCGAGGGCCCGCAGATCAGCTACGAAGACCTTCCCACGCCCGTGCTCGACCCCGAGCCGCGCTGGTACGCCTGAGTAAGGAGGGAACGACATGGACACCGCGACCGCGCAGGCACCTGTCAGCACCACCACGAAGCACGTCACCTTCCGCATCTGGCGGCAGAACGGTCCGGATGGGGCGGGGCACTTCGACGAGTTCCGCGTCCCGTACAGCAAGGGCGCGAACGTCGTCTCCTGTCTGATGGAGATCCAGCGCAACCCGGTCACCACCGACGGCCGCAAGGTCTCCCCGGTGATCTGGGACGCCGCCTGCCTCGAGGAGGTGTGCGGCAGCTGCGCCATGAACATCAACGGGCGGGTCCGCATGGCCTGCTCGGCGCTGATCGACCGCATCATCGGTGACGGGGAGCCCATCATCACCCTGGAGCCGATGAAGAAGTTCCCGGTCACGCGCGACCTGGCGGTCAACCGTGACCGCATGTTCGACGCGCTCAAGCGCGTGAAGGCGTGGATCAACATCGACGGCACGCACAACCTGGGCCCCGGTCCGCGCCAGTCCCAGGGGGACCACTCGGTGATGTACAAGCTGTCCACGTGCATCACGTGCGGCAGCTGCCTCGAGGCGTGCCCGCAGGTGACGATCGACAACGGCTTCATCGGCGCCGCCGCCATCAGCCAGGCCCGGCTCTTCAACATGAACCCCACCGGCAAGATGAACGCCGAGGAGCGCGTCCGGGGTCTCATGGGGCCGGGCGGTATCCAGGACTGCGGCAAGGCGCAGAACTGCGTGAAGGTGTGCCCGAAGGAGATCCCGCTCACCACCTCCATCGCGGTGATGAACCGCGAGGTGACCAAGCAGATCGTCAAGGACATCTTCTTCGACCAGGGCGAGGAGAAGAAGTCGACGAGCGGGCCGGGCTAGCAGCAGGGTAGTAGGTGTCAGTCACATGGTCGTTTCACGAGGCCCCGCGTCCGGCTGTTCCTCGCCGGGCCGGGGCCTCGGTTCTTTCCGGTCCGCGGGTTTGGCCCTTGACAATAGGGCCTTGCCAAGCGGGCCATTCTGCGCGAGAGAGGCACCCGCATCGTCCCGCCCCGGGGCTGATTCCCGGGTGCCAGTCTCGCGTCACTCGCGTCACCCGGAGCCTCGATGAAGATCCACGAGTACCAGGGCAAGGAACTCTTCCGGAAGTATGGCGTCCCCACGCCGAGGGGAATCCTCGCGCTTTCGCCCAATGAGGCCGAGGCGGCCGCCAAGGAGCTGGCGACCCCGGTCGTCGTCGTGAAGGCGCAGATCCACGCGGGCGGTCGCGGCAAGGGCGGCGGCGTGAAGCTCGCCAAGAGCCCCGCCGAGGCGAAGGACCTCGCCAAGCAGATGCTGGGCATGAAGCTCAAGACGATCCAGACCGGGCCCGAGGGGCAGACGGTCCACAAGGTCTACATCGAGGAGGGCCTGGCCATCGGTCAGGAGCTGTACCTC
Organism: Archangium violaceum; assembly: GCF_016859125.1. Lineage (NCBI taxonomy): Bacteria > Pseudomonadati > Myxococcota > Myxococcia > Myxococcales > Archangiaceae > Archangium > Archangium violaceum. The sequence goes on from NZ_CP069338.1 coordinate 9,312,490, forward strand.
GGCGTGACGCTGGATCGCGCCACCTCGCGCATCACCTTCATGGCCTCCCGTGAGGGCGGCGTGGAGATCGAGGAAGTGGCCGCCCACAGCCCGGAGAAGATCCTCCGCGAGTCGGTGGACCCGGCGGTGGGCTTCCAGGACTTCCAGGGCCGCAAGCTGGCCTTCGGCCTGGGCCTCACCGGTCCCACGGTGAACAAGTTCGTCCAGTTCTGCGCCGCGCTCTACAAGATGTACGTGGAGACGGACTCCTCCCTGGTGGAGATCAACCCGCTGGTCATCCTCAAGGATGGCGGCGTGGTGGCGCTCGACGCGAAGGTGAACTTCGACGAGAACGCGCTCTACCGGCACAAGGATCTGCTCGAGTACCGCGACATCGCCGAGGAGGATCCGCGCGAGACCCAGGCCAAGGAGTGGGACCTGGCCTACATCGCGCTGGAGGGCAACATCGGCTGCATGGTGAACGGCGCGGGTCTGGCCATGGCCACCATGGACACCATCAAGCTGGTGGGCGGCGCTCCGGCCAACTTCCTCGACGTGGGTGGCGGCGCGAGCAAGGAGAAGGTGACTGCCGCCTTCAAGCTGATCCTCGCCGACCCGGCCGTGAAGGCGGTGCTCGTCAACATCTTCGGCGGCATCATGAAGTGCGATGTCATCGCCGAGGGCATCATCGCCGCGGCGAAGGAAGTGCAGCTCAAGGTTCCGCTCGTGGTGCGGCTCGAGGGCACCAACGTGGAGAAGGGCAAGGATCTGCTGCGCAACTCCGGCCTCGCCATCACCCCCGCCGACAACCTCCGCCAGGCCGCCGAGAAGGCCGTCGCCGCGCTGAAGTAGGGCAGAGAAAGGTTCAAGCCATGAGCATCCTCGTCAACGAGAACACGAAGGTCCTCTGCCAGGGCATCACCGGCTCGGCGGGCTCGTTCCACTCCAAGCAGATGCTGGAGTACGGCACGAAGCTGGTCGCCGGCGTCACGCCGGGCAAGGGCGGTACCGACTTCGAGGGCAAGGTCCCCGTGTTCAACACGGTGGCCGACGCGGTGAAGCAGACCGGCGCCAACACCTCGGTCGTCTTCGTTCCGCCTCCCTTCGCCGCCGACTCCATCATGGAGGCCGCCGACGCGGGCATCTCCCTCATCATCGCCATCACCGAGGGCATCCCCGTCAACGACATGATCAAGGCCAAGCGCTACCTGCAGGGTAGGCCGGGCGTGCGCCTGATCGGCCCCAACTGCCCCGGCGTCATCACCCCGGGCGCCCAGTGCAAGATCGGCATCATGCCGGGCCACATCCACAAGCCGGGTCGCATCGGCGTGGTGTCCCGCTCCGGTACGCTCACCTACGAGGCCGTGTTCCAGCTCACCCAGCTGGGCCTGGGCCAGTCCACCGCGGTGGGCATCGGCGGTGACCCGGTCAACGGCACGGACTTCGTGGACGTGCTGAAGCTGTTCAACGAGGACCCGGAGACCGACGCCGTCATCATGATCGGCGAGATCGGCGGCGACGCCGAGGAGCGCGGCGCCGAGTACGTGGCGCGCGAGTTCACCAAGCCCATCGCCGGTTTCATCGCCGGCCAGTCGGCTCCTCCGGGCAAGCGCATGGGCCACGCCGGCGCCATCATCTCCGGTGGCAAGGGCACGGCCTCGGAGAAGATCAAGGCCATGGAGTCCGCGGGCATCCTCATGTCCGCCAGCCCCGCCGAGCTCGGCACCACGCTGCAGGAGGCCGTCAAGCGCGGCGCTCCCAACAAGAAGCGCTAGTCCCACCTCTCACACGTCACACGAGGACCACGACAATGGCCATCGAGCGTACGCTGTCCATCATCAAGCCCGACGGGCTCCAGAAGGGCGTCATCGGCAAGATCATCTCCCGCTTCGAGGAGAAGGGTCTCAAGCCGGTCGCCATCCGCCTGCAGCAGCTGTCCCAGGCCCAGGCCGAGGGCTTCTACGCCGTCCACAAGGAGCGGCCCTTCTTCAAGGACCTGGTGAACTTCATGATCTCCGGCCCCGTGGTGCTGATGGTGCTGGAGGGTGAGAACGCCGTCCTGGCCAACCGCGACATCATGGGCGCCACCAACCCGGCCAACGCCGCCCCGGGCACCATCCGCCGCGACTTCGCCACCAGCATCGACCAGAACACGGTGCACGGTTCGGACAGCCTGGAGAACGCGAAGATCGAGATCGCGTACTTCTTCCGCGAGACCGAGATCCACGGCTACGACTGGACGGCCAAGAAGTAGGCAGTAGGGCCTCGAGCCCAGGACCCCGGCCCGGCTCCCGCGCTCCTCCGCGGGTGGCCGGGCCGGTCGTCTTTTCCGGCAGCCCACGAAAAGCAGGGAAGGGGACGGGCGCTCCTTTGACTCCGCGTCCCATCCTGTGGGAAGTCACGCCCACACTCCCCTCGTTGGAATCATGATGATGCAGCCCGAGCCCACCAGCGCCAACGCCGACATCACGGCCACCTCCGTGCCCGCGCAGGCCCCCGCGCCCGCGAAGCTCGTGGAGGTCTCCAGTCTCACGCTGGAGGGCCTCACCCGCTTCCTCACCGAGGAATTGGGCGAGCGTGCGTTCCGTGCCGGCCAGCTCTACCGGTGGATCCACCAGCGCGGCGCCACGTCCTTCGACGAGATGACGGACCTCTCCAAGGTCCTGCGCGAGAAGCTCAAGCAGCGCGCGGAGATCGTCCCCCTGGTGAAGGACGCCGAGCAGCGCTCGGTGGACGGCACCATCAAGTACCGGTGGAAGACCCGGGATGGTCGCTACATCGAGTCCGTCTACATGCCCTCGGAGGACCGCAAGACGCTGTGCGTGTCCACCCAGGTGGGCTGCGCCATGGCGTGCAGCTTCTGCATGACGGGCACCCTGGGTCTCAAGCGCAACCTCACCCCGGGGGAGATCGTCGCCCAGGTGCACGCGGTCAACCGCGAGGTGCGCAAGAACGAGAAGCTGGAGACCCTGCGCCCGCTCTCCAACCTGGTCTTCATGGGCATGGGCGAGCCCCTGCACAACTTCGAGAACCTGAAGACGGCGCTCTCCATCCTCCAGTCCGAGGACGGGCCCAACTTCAGCCACCGCCACATCACCGTCTCCACCGTGGGCCTGGTGCCGATGATCGAGCGCTTCGGCCAGGAGACGGACGTGAAGCTCGCCATCTCGCTCAACGCGAGCACCGACGAGCAGCGCTCCAAGACGATGCCCGTCAATCGCAAGTGGAACATCGCGGCGCTGCTCGACGCCTGCCGCAAGTTCCCCCTGCGCCAGGGCCGTCGCATCACCTTCGAGTACGTCCTCCTGCGGGACTTCAACGACAGCGACGAGGATGCCTACCGCCTCATCGAGCTGCTCAAGGACATCCCCGCCAAGGTCAACCTCATCCCCTACAACGAGAACCCCGGGCTCGGCTTCAAGACGACCATGGACGAGCGGGCCGAGCGCTTCCGGGAACTGCTCACCGAGGGGCATATCGCCGCCTTCATCCGGCAGAACCGGGGCCGGGACATCGCCGGGGCCTGTGGGCAGCTGGCCAATCGGGGCGGAGAAAATGCGTCAGAAACGGCGCAAAACCCCGAGCTTCCTTGACAATCCGGTTGGGGCGGCGTTAAGAGCGCCCCCCTCCAAGCTGATCACCTTCGTTTCACCTTTAGTTTTCACCTGGAGCATCAGAAATGGCCGTTGTTCTCCGTCTTGCCCGCGCGGGCGCCAAGAAGAAGCCGTACTACCACGTGGTGGCCACCGACTCCCGGAACCCCCGGGACGGCAAGTTCATCGAGGCCGTCGGCGCCTACGACCCCAACCACAACCCGGCCAAGGTGGAGTTCGACGCGGATCGCCTGGAGCACTGGCTGAAGGCCGGCGCGACCCCCTCCGAGACGGTGGGCGAGCTCATCAAGCGCCACAAGCGCGCCGCCGCCGCCAAGCCCACGGCCTAGTCCCTCGCAGGGCTGAGCGGACAGCGTGGAGCAACTCATCATCTATCTCGCGCGGGCCCTGGTCGATCAACCCGATCAGGTGAGCCTGCGCGCGTCCGACGTGGAGGGGGCCCGGCTCTATGAGCTGAAGGTCGCCCCCGAGGACGTGGGCAAGGTCATCGGCCGCGATGGGCGCACTGTGGGTGCCCTCCGGACGTTGCTCGGTGCCGCGGCCCAGAAGCAGGGCCAGAAGGTCCGCCTGGAGATCCAGGACGACCGGCGCCAGCAGCCCCAGGCCGCGGCCCCCGCGCCCGCCACCGCCCCTCAAGGCCAGTGACGCTCAAACCCCATCTCGAGCTGGGCTATGTGGCCCGCGCCCATGGTCTCCGGGGAGAAGTGGCCGTTCGCCCCTTCGATCCGGAGTCCGAGACGCTCGACTACGTCGAGCGTGTGCTCGTGCGCACGCGTGCTGGCGTGGAGCGCGTCCTGCGCATCGAGTCCGTCCGCCCCACCCCCAAGGAAGTCCTCGTCGTTTTCGAGGAGGTGGAGGGCCGCAACGACGCCGAGGCGCTGGTGGGGGCCACGGTGCTCGCCTTCCGTGAGGACCTCGAGCCTCCCGCCGAGGACGAGTACTTCCAGGGCGACCTGGTGGGGCTCACCGCCGTGGACGAGTCCGGCAACGTGCTCGGCCGCGTGGAGGAGCTCTGGAGCACCGGCGAGGTGCCCAACCTCGTCATCCGCGCCGAAGGCAAGGAAGAGCTGGTGGTGCCCTTCGCCGACGATTTCGTCTCCACCGTGGACATCGCGGGTGGGCGGCTCGTGGTGAAGCCCCCGGAGTACCTGGAGGTCGGCGGGGAGGAGCGGGAAGGGGGCGAGGACTGATGTATCCCGTGGAGGTGCTGACCCTCTTCCCGGACAGCGTCTCGGGCTACCTGAGCGCGAGCATCCTCGGGAAGGCCCGGGAGAAGGGGCTGCTCGGCGTCACCGTCACCTACGTGCGGGACTTCGCCGAGGGCAAGCACCGCGTCACCGACGACACGCCCTACGGGGGCGGCGCCGGCATGGTGATGAAGCCCGAGCCCCTGGTGGCCGCCATCGAGGCCGCCCGGGCCCGCGCTCCCGCCGGGGCGAAGGTGCTGCTGATGAGCCCTCGCGGCCCCGCCTTCACCCAGGCGAAGGCGCGCGAGCTGGCCAAGGAGCCCGGCCTGATCCTCGTCTGCGGCCGCTACGAGGGCGTGGACGAGCGCGTCATGCCCTATCTGGACGGGGAACTGTCCCTGGGGGACTTCATCCTCACCGGGGGTGAGGTGGCCGCCCTGGCCGTGGTGGACGCGGTGGCCCGGCTGCTACCCGGGGTGCTGGGCAACGAGTCCTCCAGTGTTACCGAGAGCTTCGAGGAAGGGCTCCTGGAGCACCCCCACTACACCCGGCCGCCCGTCTTCCGCGGCGCCGAGGTGCCCGCCGTCCTTCAGTCTGGCGACCACGCGCGCATCGCACGCTGGCGCCGCTGGAAGGCCCTGCAGCTCACCCGGGAACGGCGTCCGGATCTGTTCGCCCGCCTGGAGCTCGGCAAGGCGGACACGAAGCTGCTGCAGAAGAAAGAGGAGGAGTTGTAGCCCCTCCAATGGTTTCCGGACAATGGTCGGTGTTCTGCGGGCTTGTCCGACCCCCGGCTCTCTGGTAGTACGGCCCGCTCTCAAGTTTCGTATACCCCGAGTCCGAGCATCAGGGGAGTACTGGAGTCAAGTCATGCGTCGCAGCGCCATCGAGTACGTGGAGGCCAAGAACCTCCGCAAGGACGTTACCGAGTTCCGCACCGGTGACTCCGTTCGCGTCCACTGGAAGATCAAGGAGGGCGACAAGGAGCGCGTGCAGGCCTTCGAGGGAGTGGTCATCCGCAAGACGAAGGGCCACAACCGCGCCACCTTCACCGTCCGCAAGGTCTCCTTCGGCGTGGGCGTGGAGCGCATCTTCCCCGTGCACAGCCCGCGCTACGAGAAGATCGAGGTCCTCACCCGCGGTAACGTGAACCGCAACCGCCTCTTCTACCTCCGCGCCCTCAAGGGCAAGGCCTCCCGCGTGGAGAGCCAGGAGGACGCCGAGATGCGCCGCGCCACCTCGGCCGGCAAGGCCGCCGAGCAGGCGAGGGCCTGATCCGGCTCCGGCCCTCGTTGGCCGGTTCCTTCCAGGGGAGCGTTCCTTTTCCAAGGGCGCTCCCTTTTTTCATGCCCATGCGCGATAGAATGGGGGGCGCATGCACTTCGTCGAAGTCGCCGTCCAGAACGTCCGCGGGTTCGCCCCAGCGGGCCGTTTCGCCCTGAAGCCCGGATATCTGGTGCTCAAGCCGCCCGCGGACGTGAGCCCGTTGGCCGGTCTGGCGCTCGCGCTGCTCTACGCGGACGGGCGCGGGGGTGATGCCTCCTTCGCCGCCTCCGCGCAGAAGCCGGGCAAGGCCGCCCTCACCCTGGTGGGGCAGGACTCCGTCACCTACCGCGTGCTGCGCGAGCTGGGCGGTGGTGGTTCGCTGCATCGGCTCAATCCCAGCACGAAGCAGCCGGAGTTGGTGACGCAGGACACCGCCGAGGCCAATCAGTTCCTCCGGGGCCAGGTGGGGCTGCCGCCGCGCACCACCTTCGAGCAGCTCTTCTGTCTCCAGTCGGCGCAGCTGCCCTCGCGCCGGCCCCGGGGGGCGGGCCGTCCGGCCTCGACCTCGGGCCTGGGTCTTCGCTCGGCGGGATCGTCTCCGGGCCTGCCCGCCCTGCATTCGCCGTCTTCTCCCGGCATGCCGGCCCTGCGCTCGCCGTCGTCCGGAGGCATGGCGATCTCCGCTTCGGGGCTGGGCCTGCAGACGGTGCTGCCCGCGTCGGACATCCCCGCCGCCGAGGCGAAGCTGCGTGAGCTCGAGAAGGAGCTCGTCTTCTGCAAGGAGGTCGACAACCTCCAGTTCGAGGTGGACGGGCTCAACTCGCAGGTCTTCGATCTGGAGTCGAAGCTGCGGAGCACCGACGGATTGAAGGAGAAGCTGCGCGAGACGGAGGCGGCCTGGTCCGCCGAGCCCACGCCCGAGTCCTTTGGTCTGCCCCAGGACATCGTGGCCCGCGCGGAGCGCTACTCGCGGACCCTCGCCCGGCGAGACGAGGCGCTCGCGCGGCTCAACTCCGAGCGCGAGGTGGCCGAGGAGGAGGCGGCGCGTCTGCCAGACGTGGAGCCGCTCGTGCGCAACCGCAACTTCTGGATCGCCGTGGCCGCGGGCGTGGCGTGCTTCATCGCCGGCTTCTTCTTCACCAACGCGGGCCGGTACGTGGCGCTGCTGGACATCCCCGCGTTCGGCTTCGCGGCCGTGCTGGCCCTGCGCTACGTGGACGAGCTGCAGTACAAGGACAAGATCCTCCGCCGCGGCGAGATGTTCGTCGTGCGCGAGAAGAAGATCCTCGAGGAGTTCGAGGCTGAGGCGGGGCCGGTGCGCAAGGCTCTCGAAGTGTTCGACGTGGACACGCCCAGGGAGATCGCCCCCCGGCTCCAGCGGCGCGAGCAACTCGGCGCCGAGGTGGCCCAGTTGCGCGCCGAGCTCGTCGCCATGGAGCGGCATCCGGAGCTCGTCGAGGCCGTCGAGCAGCTGCCGGTGATCCGCCAGCAGATCGAGCTGCTCAACGCGAAGATCGCGGAGAAGGGCTCCTTCGTGCGCGACGTGCGCGAGGTGGAGCGGGAGATCCTCCGGCTCAAGGAATCCATCGCGCTCGCCCGCAACCCGCAGCTGGCCGGAGCGGGGCTGATGCCCGGCGCCGAGATGGGCACGGGCATGGAGCCCCTGGAGGATCCGTCGCCCCTGCTGCTCGGTCTGACGGGTGATCTGCTCGCCACGGACGTGCACGCGGTGGTGGGGATGATGCGGGAGCGGTGCGTGCAGTACTTCAGCGCGCTCACCGAGCGCCGCTACGTCGGCGTGGAGTGGGACAGGGACGGGCGGACGATGGTGGTGGCCGCCTCGGGCCGGCGCATGCCCGTGGGCGAGCTGGCTCCGCGCGAGGTGGACCTCTTCTTCCTCAGCCTCCGGCTGACGGTGGTGGAGAAGGTGAGCGCCCGGGTGAAGCTGCCGCTGCTCGTGGAGGACGCGCTGGTGGGGGTGGACGAGACCCGGATGCCGCTGCTGGCGCGGATGCTCAAGCACCTGGGCACGCTGACGCAGGTGCTGCACGTCACCCCGCACGCCGGCTTCGCGCAGATGTCGGACGGGACTGTCACTCTGTAGCGCGGGGCCTCCGTGTCGGAGGTCCGGGAGGTTGGGATGGGACGGGGAGGGGCGGCGGTGGATCGCAAGGAGTACGGGGACGAGGGAGAAGAGGTGGCGGTGCGCTTCCTGGAGCAGCAGGGCTACCGGGTGCGCGCGCGCAACTACTCCTGCCGCCACGGGGAGCTGGACGTGGTGGCCGAGCACGGGGAGACCCTCTGCTTCGTGGAGGTGCGGATGCGCTCCACGGCGGTGTGGGGGGATCCTTCCCACACGGTGTCCTTCAGCAAGCAGCGCAAGGTGGTAAAGGCCGCGTTGCATTACCTCGCGGTCCATCGGCTGCGGGACAGGATGCTCCGCTTCGACGTCATCTCGGTGGTGGGCCGCGGCGAGCGCGCGACGGTGGAGCATCTGCCGGGCGCCTTCGACGCTGGCATGTGAGGCACGGATGCCCGGAACGCTCTACCTGGTGGCGACGCCCATTGGGAACCTGGGGGACATCTCCACGCGCGCCCTGGAGACGCTGCGGCAGGTGGCCTTCGTGGCCTGCGAGGACACGCGGCACTCGCGCGTGCTGTTGGACCATTTTGGCATCTCCGCGGACACGGTGAGCCTTCCGGCCTTCGCCGAGGGCCAGCGCGCCGGCCGCATCCTGGATCGGCTCGAGGCCGGGGAGGACTGTGCGCTGGTGACGGACGCGGGCAGTCCGGGCATCAGCGACCCCGGCGAGAAGCTGGTGGCCGAGGCGCTCGAGCGCGGAGTGACGGTGGTGCCGGTGCCGGGGCCCACGGCGCTGGTGGCGGCGCTGAGTGCCTCGGGGCTGCCCACCGGGCGCTTCCACTTCCTCGGCTTCCTGCCGCGCAAGGGCCCCGAGCGTCAGGCCATGCTCGAGGAGGTGGCCCCGCTGTCGGCCACGATCGCCCTCTACGAGTCACCGCGCCGGCTGGCGGAGACGCTGGTGGACTTGAAGGACGCGCTGGGGGACCGGCGCGCGGTGGTGGCCCGGGAGCTGACCAAGGTGCACGAGGAGTTCGTGCGCGGCTCACTGGCCACTCTGGCCGAGCGCTACGCCACCGAGGAGCCCCGGGGCGAGGTGGTGGTGCTGGTGGAGGGGCGGACCGGCGAGCGCCGCTGGTCCGAGGAGGAGCTGCGGCGTGCGCTGGAGGCGGGGCTCGGGCGAGGGGAGAAGCTCAAACCTCTGAGCACCGAGCTGGCCCGTCGCGCCGGTTGGTCTGGTCAGGACGTGTACCGGCTGGGACTGGGACTCAAGAAGCAGTGAAGACCCTCACCCCGACCCTCTCCCAGGGGGAGAGGGAGGAAGGGCCGTCACCCTAGAACCGGAAGGTGGCGGTGATGTCCACGCGGAAGTCCTTGCTCTCGGAGGCGTAGAAGCGCCGCGAGACGAAGTCCGTGCGGTAATCGAAATTGGGGTTGAGCTCCGCGGGTTCGTCCGTGATGTCCACCGAACCGTTCGCGTTGATGTCCTTGCCGATCTTCTCGTCGGTGAGGACATGGTCCGTGTTGTACAGGAGCATGCCCGAGCCCCGGACGGACACCACGTCGGAGAGTTGTGCCGTCAGGGCGAGCTGGCCGCCAATCTGTACGTAGTCCCCGGTGTAGAGCAGCTTGCGCAGCGCGCCGCTCAGCTCGTTGTAGTAGCGGCCCTCGGACACGTAGTTGGTGATGGCGCGCAGGTCCATCTTGAACTTGCGACGGGGCTGGTCATAGACCTGGAACTCGGAGCCGAACGTCACTCCAGCCACGTGCGCCGGCAGGATGCCCGTCGTCTTGCGATCCCATCCCGGGGTGCCGCAGTTGTCCGGGTGGCCGAGGTTCTGCGGCTCCACGTTGCGGTTGTCGCAGTTGGAGTAGAAGCCCGGGCCCCGCACCGGGATGGTGTAGTGCATCTTGAAGTACGGATCCGCCAGGCCGATCTTCCGCGAGAGCGCCGTGTACAGCGTGTACTTGTGCACCCGGTCGCCGACGGCTCCCCGGTCGTCCGAAGCCGTCACCATGCTCGGGTTGAGCTGCGCCGCCGTGGGCGCCTCGTAGTCCAGCCCCACCACCCACGTGGGCTTGGTGTCGTCCTTGCGCTGGTTGAAGACGGACCACGCCAGCCCGAAGCGCATGTTGCCCAGGCCGCCGCGGAACGACTCCAGGGGCACGGCGAAGAGCGGCTCCGGGCTGTCGGCCACGCAGGGCCTGCCGTCCTCACAGTTGTTGCGGACGGTGTTGCTGGGGATGGAGGAGTTGCCCGCGTTCCGGCCCGAGACGTAGCTCCAGTCCTCGTTCCAGGCGAGGATGATGGGCAGCCCGAACGACAGCTCCACGTCCTGGTAGATGCCGAAGGCCAGGTCCAGGTTCAGCCGGGTGTCGTGACTCTTGTACCAGAGCTCGGGAGTGAGCTGACGCGCCTCCCCCAACGGGAGGACCTCGCGGAGGATCTTCGTGCGCCGCTGCGTGTGCTCGAAGCCCACGTCGATGAACATCCCGAACGGATCATCGTCCTCGAAGGACGATGCGACGCGGGTGATATCCGCCGCGGTGGCGACGAACGGCGCACCCAGCGTCAGCGCGGCGACAACGGCGCGAAGCCTGGACATCCGACCTCCGGAACCACATCCTCGGGCGTCCGGCCGATACCGCCTAACCCCCGAGAAATGTTGAGAAAAATTGTCCGGGGACGCTAGCCGCCGCAGGGAGGGGTGTCAAGAAACGGATGGACTCAGCCGCCCGCCACCGTGGTGCCGAGCAGCGCGTCCTGCCGACGCATCTCGGCCTCGAAGGCCGCGCGCTGGGCGGGCGCCAGTGAGCGCCGGTAGGTGCGGTGGCTCTCGTAGGGGTCCAGGATGCGCTCGTTGGCGGCCTCGAGCTGGTAGTGCAGGTGGGGCGCGAAGGAGCGGCCACTGTTGCCGCTACGGCCCAGCACGGCGCCCGCGGCGATACGGTCTCCCACCTTCAGCGAGCGCGGCAGCTCGTCCATGTGCAGGAAGAGGGCGCGGCGGCGCTTGCCACCCACCTCCTCCAGCTCGATGCAGTTGCCGTTGAAGCGGAAGCTCCAGTTCTTGCGGCGGACGATGCCGGTGAAGGGCGCCTTCACGGGGGTGCCCACGGGCGTCTTGAAGTCCACGCCCTTGTGCCGGCGGCCATCGCGCAGCAGTGACGTCACCTGCTCGTAGTCGTCCAGGGGCGAGTTCTCCAGGCGCAGCTCCAACTCCTCGCCGCTGGGCAGGTAGTAGCGGGGGTTCTTGTCGCCCTCGGCCTGGAAGCGGTAGGCCTTGTGCGTCTGGCCCGTCTTGTTGCTGGTGAAGCGCACCGCGTGCACGAGGGGCTCCTCGTTGGGGCGCACCTCGTAGAGCACGTCCAGGGTGTCACCGCGGCGGATGTCGCCCGGAACGTCCACCCACCACACCAGCGTACGCGTCACCACCTGGGCGAGCGCGGGGCCCACCTCGGGGCCGGCGGCCGCGGTGACGGCCGTCTCCAGGGGTCCCTCGACGCGGATGACGGCGCGGGACAGCCCGGCGGCCTTGAGCGGATCGGAGGAGGGAGCGGCGACCGCCGTTGGGGCGGAGGCGGTCGCGGCGTCCACGGCGCCCTGGGCCACGGGGGCGGTGTCATTTGACCCGGCCGCCGCGGTGGCGGGCGTCTCGGAGGCAAGTCGTTGCTTCCACCACCACACGCCTCCGGCGCTCAGGCCGAGAAGCAGGGAAACGACCATCACCGGCCCCACGGGGCTCTTTTTCGGTTGAGGTCCGAGGGTGGGAAGAGGCGGCCGCATTCAGGCTCCCAGAGTAGAAAGGGGTTGTGCGCCGGGACCGAACCGATGGTTTCGCGGCGATATTTCGCCGTCCGGTTTCAGTCGTCGATGCCTTCGTCACGCCCGTCCTGGGCGGTCGTGTCACGCAGGCCAAACTCCTTCATCTTCGTCTGGAGGGACTTGCGGCTGATCTGCAGCAGCCTGGCTGCTCGCGTGACGTTGCCGCCCGTCTCCTCCAGGGCCTTGGTGATGAGGTCCTTCTCCAGCTCGGCCGCCTTCATGCGGACGATGTCCTTGAGGCCTCCCTCTCCGGTGGAGGCCTCGAGGGGAGCAACCGAGAGGACAGGTGCTGGCGTGGAGCCCTGGCGGATGGACTCCGGCAGATCCTTCGCGGTGATGGAGGGCCCGTCCGCGAAGAGCAGCACGCGCTCGATGAGGTTCTCCAACTCGCGGATGTTGCCGGGCCAGTTGTAGCCCTGCAGCAGCGCCATCGCGTCGTCGGTGATGCCCTCGATCTTCTTGTTGAGCTTGCGGTTGTACTTCTCCACGAAGTGCCCCGCGAGCATGGGGATGTCCCCCCGGCGCTCGCGCAGCGGCGGGAGGACGATGGGCACCACCGCCAGCCGGTAGTACAGATCCTTGCGGAAGCGCCCGGTCTCGATCTCCGCCTGCAGATCCCGGTTGGTGGCGGCCACGAGGCGCACGTCCACGCGCGTCGTCTTGATGCCGCCCACGCGCTCGAACTCTCCCTCCTGGAGCGCGCGCAGCAGCTTCACCTGCATCTCGACGGGGATCTCACCGATCTCGTCCAGGAAGAGGGTGCCACCGTCGGCCAGCTCGAAGCGGCCGGGCTTGGATGTCACCGCGCCGGTGAAGGCCCCGCGCTCGTAGCCGAAGAGCTCGGACTCGAGGAGGTTGTGGGGGATGGCGGCGCAGTTGATCTTGATGAAGGGCTTGTCGCGGCGGCTGGAGGCGCCGTGCAGCGCCGAGGCGACGAGCTCCTTGCCGGTGCCGCTCTCGCCGGTGATCAGCACGGTGGACGGGGTGTCGGCCACCTTGTCGATGATCTTGAAGACCTCGTGGAGCTGGGGCGACTCGCCGATGATGGCGGCCCGGGCCTTGGCGTCGGCGCGCACCGAGCGCTGGGCGACATCGTGGGCCTTGGCGGCCTTGGCGATGACGGCCGAGAGCTCCGCCTGATCGAAGGGCTTGGTGATGTAGTCGAAGGCCCCGGCCTTGATGGCCTCGACGGCGGAGTCCACGGTTCCGTGCGCGGTGATGATGATGACCGGCACGTCGGGGTTGGCGGCGTTGACGGAGCGCAGCACTTCCATGCCTCCCGCCCTGGGCATGACGAGGTCGGTGACCACGATGTCCGCGCCGTTCTTGTTGAACTCGGCGAGACCCTGCTCGCCATCGGCCGCGACGGTGACGTCGTAGCCGTCACGGCGCAGGATGGTGGCGAGCACCTTGCGGAGGTTCGCCTCGTCGTCGATGACCAGGATCTTCGCCATGGGGGCTGGCGGTGGGGCGCTCCGGGGGGAGCTAACCGCGGTTCGGCTCGCTTTCCAGGGTGCAGATGGAGTCGGGGTGCTTGATGCGCAGGATGAGCGATTCGAGCACCCGGAAGGGGTGGTTCATCCGGGAGGCCCCCAGGTAGGCGGTGACCATGTCCATGCCGATCGTGAGGTCCATGTTCTCGCGGCCGGTGGAGACGACCACGCCCGAGTCACCGCGCAGCCGGTTGGACTGGAAGACGCCGTCGGCGGCGAGCTGACGGATGGTCTCGATCTCCAGCACGCCCGTCTTCTCGAAGATGCGGTGCAGCAGCGAGAAGAGGCGGGGAGAGAGGACGACGGCGTAGGGGCCGTAGTGGCCGGACTCGTTGAGCCTGCGGGTGGCCTCGACGATGGCCATGTAGCCGGCGCCGGGCGTGGTCCAGTCCCCGAGCGGCACGGTGAGGCGGCCCGTGGCGTTCATCAAACCCTCGTGGCCGAGCTTGGGATCACCGTAGAAGATGAGCTCGTCCTCCTGCTGGGCGCAGAGGGCGGCGGCGCCGGCGGCGGCGGACACGTCGAGCGGCATGTTGTGCAGACGGGCCGCCTCGATGTCGCGCCAGTGCAGCAGGAAGTCCTTGTAGATGATGGGGATCGTCTTGAACTTGCGCGCGTCGGTGAAGACGGAGGCCGTCTCCTGCTCGCCGACGATGTCCACCGCGCCCGGGCTGACGCCGGTGTACTCGTCATGGGGGACGCTCTGCACACCGGCGCCCAGCGGGCCATAGATGTCCAGGATGCGGCGGCCTACGAGCGCGCGGCGGGCGACCTGGATCACGGTCTCGTTGAGGCGAGCCCACTCGTCCTCGCGCAATGGGTTCTCGGCATGTCCAAGGAAGTCAGGCATGAGGATGCTCCAGGGAGGTACGCGTTCAGCGGCTGCGTCGCAGCGAGCCGACGGTCAAGGGATGGGTGCCCGGGCTGGGCGGCGGCGCGGGCACGCCGTACACGATGCGCTGAGGAGGAAGCAGGGTCGGCGATTCGGCCTGGCCATTGCGCCCATTGCGCGCGGGCTGGGCCGGCTCGGCCGGAGCCGCCGGGATGGGAGTGGCAGCGGGAGGGGCGGACGGCTGGCCCTCGATGGCTCCCTGGAAGTGACCCGCGACGACGGGCTTGTTGAAGTGCGCCTCCTGACCGGCATCCAGCAGGCGCAGCATGTGGACGGCCTCGGCGACGTGCTCCTTCTCCTCTGCGGCCAGGTGCAGGAAGAAGTCCCGCACCTCGGGGCTGGAGGAAGCACGGGCGTGGGTCTCGTACTCATTGATGGTCTCCAGCTCGCGCGCCAGTACACGGCGCACGAGCGCGACATCGGTCGAGAGGTCGTTGGTAGGGGGACCAGCCATGGGAGGGCTGACCATTGCGGCCTGCAGGGGGAACCGTCAAGGGAAACCATGGTGGCCGAGTTCATGCTTCTAGCGGGTGAACGCTCCGCGTAGAGTCCCGGACGCTTGACCGTCCCCGCCCCTCGTTCCGACGTCCCTCCCACGCCCGAAACCCGCCCCGTGTCCGCGCGCCCCGCGGCGAGAGGCAGCGGGGCGCTGTTCGTGGCGGCGGGCATCCTCGCATCGAAGTTGGTGGGCCTGGTGCGCGAGCGCGTCTTCGCGCACTACCTGGGCAATGGCATCGTCGCCGCGGTGTTCAAGGCCGCACTGCGCATCCCCAACTTCCTGCAGAACCTCTTCGGGGAGGGCGTGCTCTCCGGTTCGTTCATTCCCGTATACGCGGGGCTGCTGGGGAAGGGGGACTCGAAGGAGGCGGATCGGGTCGCGGGAGCGGTCTTCGGGCTGCTCGCGCTGGCCACCAGCGTGATGGTGGCGGTGGGCCTGTTGGCCACGCCACTCTTCGTGGACACCATCGCTCCGGGCTTCGAGGGCGAGGCGCGGAGCATGGCCATCCAGCTGGTGCGCATCCTCTTCCCGGGCACGGGCATGCTGGTGATGTCCGCGTGGTGTCTGGGAGTGCTCAACAGCCACCGGAAGTTCCTCCTGTCCTACCTGGCGCCGGTGGTGTGGAACGCGGCCATCATCACCACCCTGGTGGTGGCGGGCATGCGTGGGCTGACCGGGGCGCCGCTGGCGGAGGTGCTCGCCTATGGCGTGGTGGCGGGCTGCCTGCTGCAGTTCCTGGTGCAGGTGCCCTCGGTGATGAAGGTGCTCGGGCACTTCCGACCCACCTTGTCCACGGCCAGCGAGTCCGTGCGCCAGGTGCTGCGCAGCTTCACGACGGTGGTGCTCGGGCGCGGTGTGGTGCAGATCAGCGCCTATGTGGACACGTCGTACGCGTCGCTCATCGCGGACCGGGCGCTGTCCACGCTGACGTACGCGCAGACGATCTACCTCATCCCGGTGAGCCTCTTCGGCATGGCGATCTCCGCGGCCGAGCTGCCGGAGATGTCGCGCGCGGCCGGGGCAGGGGAGGAGGTGGCTGGCAAGCTGCGCGCGCGGCTCGAGGCGGGGGCGCGCCGGATCGCCTTCTTCGTGGTGCCCTCGTCGGCGGCGTTGCTCCTCATCGGGGACGTGGTCGCGGGGGCCCTGCTGCAGACGGGCCGGTTCACCGCCTCGGACACGCGCTATCTCTGGTACGTGCTGATGGGCTCGTCGGTGGGCCTGGTGGCCTCCGCGCTCGGGCGCCTGTATGCCTCGACGTTCTACGCGCTGAAGGACACGCGCACGCCGCTGCGCTTCGCGGTGATTCGGGTGGTGGTGGGTGCGGCGCTGGCCTGGTTCCTGGCGCTGCGGCTGCCAGGGCTGGTGGGGCTTCCGGAGTACCTCGGGACGGCCTTCCTTCCCCTCGCGGGCGGGCTGATGGCCTGGTTCGAGGCGCAGATGCTGCGCCGGACGCTCGCCCCGCGGATCGGACACGTCCGGATGCCAGAGGGAATGCCGAAGCTGTGGGGGGCGGCCATCGCGGCGGGGCTGACGGGGCTGGGCGTCAAGGTGGCGCTGACGAAGGTGCTGGGGCCCATGCCCGGGGTGACGGAGTGGGGAGGGAGCCTCCTCCCCCCGCCGAACCTCCACCCCCTGCTCGTGTTCCTGGCGGTCGTGCTGCCCTTCGG
Source organism: Archangium violaceum (assembly GCF_016859125.1). Taxonomy (NCBI): domain Bacteria; kingdom Pseudomonadati; phylum Myxococcota; class Myxococcia; order Myxococcales; family Archangiaceae; genus Archangium; species Archangium violaceum. The sequence goes on from NZ_CP069338.1 coordinate 9,328,990, forward strand.
GGCGGTCTACTTCGGAATCACGGGCGCCCTGGGCATCCCCGAGGCGAAGTCCGTCCTCCAGAGGGTCCTCCGTCGCAGGGCCCGCTAACCGGGCATCCCCTCCCTCTCCCTCCGGGAGAGGGTCGGGGTGAGGGTATTTCGCCTCCCCAGGCCGGGTCCGTGGCGGGCTTCGTCTCCGCGCGTGAGAAAGCACGGGGTGAGGGTTTTTCCCTACACCCCACCGTTGTCAGTTTGACCCTTGTCTCCCGGGAGCAGGCGGGCATGCCCACCGCCAGACGTGGGGGATGGCGCCTCCAACGTGTCGCGTTATGGAGGGGTTGCGGGCGGGACTTGCGGAAGATGACCACATGCGTCTTCCGTCCAAGCACTGCGCGTGTATAGAGTGCGCCGCCTTTTTCCCCAGCAGGGGGCACGGTCTCCCGGCGCTGGATTTCGTTGATTCGTTCAGGAAGGTCCCGGCAGTGAGCGACGAGAAGAACGGTTCCGTGGGTTCTGGTGGCGGTGGTGCGGGGGGCTTCGGTCCCAAGAAGCCCAAGGCCACCTTTGGCGACGTGATGCTCGGCATCCCGGCGGGCCGTGGCGGCGAGCGCGAGGAGCGCGGTGGCCGTGACCGGGACCGCGGTTCGGATCGCCCGCGCGGTGAGCGGGGAGGCGAGCGCGAGGCCCGTCCGGCGAAGCCGGAGGGCGAGGCGGGTGCCCAGCAGGGTCAGGGCGCGCCCCGTGAGGAGCGCCGGCCGCGCGGTGGTGGCGATCGGGGTGGCCGTGGCGGCGACCGCGGTGGCAGGGGCGGCGAGCGTCGGCCCCAGGGCCCCATGGTGGTCGTGAAGCGCGCCTCGGGCGCGGTGGAGACGCGTGGCCCGGTGACTCCGGCTCCGTCGTCGACCGCTCCGGCCGAGACCGCGGTGACCACCGAGGCCCCGACCGAGGCCCCGGCCGAGACGGCCGCTCCGGTTGCCTCGGCGACCCCGGCTCCCAAGGCTCCTCCCGCGCCGGCTCCCAGCAGCGCGCTCTATGAGGAGGTCCCCGAGTCCCAGTCCTTCGCGGAGATGTTCGAGGCGCAGCAGAAGGAGGGCGGCGTGCCGGCCCGGCGCTCGGTGCGCATCGGCGAGAAGGTGACGGGCACGATCTTCCAGCTCGGCGCGGACACGGCCTTCGTGTCGCTGTCCAACGCCAAGAGCGAGGCGATGATCGAGCTGCGCGAGCTCAAGGACGACGAGGGCGTGCTGCGCTACGGAGTGGGTGACACCATCGAGGCGCACGTCATCGAGGCGGGCGCTCGGGGCATCCTGCTCAGCCGCGCGCTGGCCAAGGGCAGCGCCAACATGGCGATGCTGGCCGAGGCCCGCGCCTCCGGCATGCCGGTGGAGGGCATGGTCCTCTCCGTGAACAAGGGCGGCGTGGAGGTGGCGATCGGCGACGTGCGCGCGTTCTGCCCCATCAGCCAGCTCGACATCCGCTTCGTGGAGAAGCCGGATCAGTTCATCGGCGAGAAGCTCACGTTCCGCGTCACCGAGGTGCGGGATCGCAACGTGGTGCTCTCGCGCCGCTCCCTGCTCGAGGAGGAGCAGCGCCAGCTGGCCGCCAAGACGCGCGAGACGCTCTCCGAGGGCAAGGTGGTCAAGGGCAGGGTCACCGGCGTGCGTGACTTCGGCGCCTTCGTGGACCTGGGTGGAGTCGAGGGCATGATCCCCGTCTCCGAGATGTCCTACATGCGCGTGGCCCACCCGAGCGACGTGGTGAAGCAGGGCGACGAGGTGGAGGTGGAGATCCTCCGCATGGAGCCCGCGCAGCCCAACTCGCCGGACAAGTCCAAGCAGAAGGAGCGGATCACCCTCTCCATGCGCGCCCGTCAGGAGGATCCCTTCAAGACGGCGCTCGCGGAGATCAAGGAGGGCGACCGTCTGCAGGGCAAGGTGGTGCGGTTGCAGCCCTTCGGCGCCTTCGTGGAGCTGCGTCCGGGCGTGGACGGCCTGGTGCACATCTCCGCGCTGTCCGAGCGCCGCATCGCGCACCCGCGCGACGTGGTGCAGGTGGGCGAGACCATCTGGGTGCAGGTGGAGAAGATCGACGCCAACGACAAGCGCATCGGCCTGCGCCGCATCACCGAGGAGGAGGCCCAGCGCCCCGCCGAGGAGCGTCCGGCCGCCGCCGCCGAGGAGAAGAAGCCCGCCGAGCCCGCGGCGCCTCGCCCGAAGGTGGGCCAGGTGGTGGTGGGCAAGGTGGATCGCATCGAGCCCTACGGCGTGTTCCTCGTGTTCCCGGGCGGCAAGGGTCTCATTCCCGCCTCCGAGACGGGCACCGAGCGTGGCACGGATCTGCGCAAGAAGTTCTCGCTCGGCCAGGAGCTGAAGGTGGCCCTCGTGGACATCGACGCCTCCGGGAAGATCCGCCTCTCCATCACCGCCGCCGAGCGGGCCGAGGAGCGCGCGGAGGTCGAGGCGTGGACGAAGAGCCAGCAGCCCGTCGGTGGTGGCAAGAAGGGACTGGGCACCTTCGCCGATCTGTTCAAGCAGAAGATGGGCAAGTAGCGGCGTCGAATCGCTCTTGGTTGGAGGCGTGGGGAATGAAGATCGCGCCTCCAGCCGTTCGATAAAAACAGTTGACGCTCCCGGGGGAGGGCGGTACTTAGCCTCCCACTTCGCCGCGGGGTGGAGCAGCCTGGTAGCTCGTCGGGCTCATAACCCGAAGGTCGCAGGTTCAAATCCTGCCCCCGCAACTCAACAGGCCAGAGACCCTGTTGGAAATAATAGACAAGGTCTCTGGTGTTTGACATAGAGCAGCAGCCGATATCGCGGGGTGGAGCAGCCTGGTAGCTCGTCGGGCTCATAACCCGAAGGTCGCAGGTTCAAATCCTGCCCCCGCAACTCTGTGGATGAAGCCCCGCTGGTGCTCAACCAGCGGGGCTTTGTCATTGCAAGCTGTACGTGTGTGTTGTTGGTAGCAATCGATATCGCGGGGTGGAGCAGCCTGGTAGCTCGTCGGGCTCATAACCCGAAGGTCGCAGGTTCAAATCCTGCCCCCGCAACTCGAAGATGAAGCCCCGCTGACGCTGAGTCAGCGGGGCTTTGTCGTTTCCGGGCTCCCGTGAACGCGCGAACCGCACCACTCGGAGGTCACCTCGTGGAGCAGAGCCGAGGCGCTCGCCCTGTGTCACGAAGGGACAGTCACAAATCGCGTGAGCTGGGCTTGCTGGCGGCCCGGTTGAGGCAGGCGGTCGCGAGGAAGCGGATTACGTGCCGCGCTCGCGGTGTGCCTCGAGATACGCCGCGAAGCCCGCCTTGGACTGGATGCGGAGCTCCGGCAGGCGCGCGAGTGCCTCGGGCTCGAACGCGTACTGCTCGCAGACGAGGCTCGCCCGCAGCGCCTGTTCCGGACCTCCCGTGAAGGGCCGTACCTCGTGCGTCAGCTCCCCCCGGAAGTGCACCAGCATCCCAGGCCTCGGACGCACCTCGCCCAGGAGCTGGCTTCCTCGCGAGAACACCAGCGCGCCTCCCTTCGCGCCCTCGGGCACGTTCAGGTAGAGCACGCTCACGTGCTCGGGCGTTGCTCCTGGGACCCCGCTCGGCTCCTGCAGCGTCGCGTCGATGTGCCGGCCCACACTCCGCCCGGGCTCCAGCAGCAGCAGGTTCAAGTAGAAGGCGTTCGGCTTTCGTCGCTCCCTGCTCGGGCCGAAGAGCCGCTCACGCCAGGGCAGCAGCCCCCGCGAGCTCGCCGGATCCATCACCAGCGCCAGGTAGTCCCGGAGGAAGGGGAAGCGCTCTTCCAGCGTCAGCCGTCCCGTCTCCGTGAAGATGAACGCGAAGCCCCGGCTGCTCTGGAACGTCCCCATCAAGGGGCTGCGCGCCACGAAACGCGACGAGAGCAGGGCCTCCCGGAGGGCCTCCAACCTCGCTCCCTTCATGGCGTCGCGGTGGGTGACGTACTCGCTCATGCGCGGGAGTCTAGCTCCGGCGGGGAAGGGGACTACACCGCCGCGGGCCGCTTGCCGTCCTCGATCATCTCCAGCAGGGCCTTCTCCGAGCAGTGCAGCGCGGGCTTCTCGTGCCGCGCCAACTCCTCCACGGAATCGAAGTAGCGCTCCACCACGTGCCCCTTCTCGAACATCGCCAGCACCGAGGGATAGATGTACGAGTCCCTCGCCACCGCGGGCGTGTTCCCCAGGTGCTCGGCCACCTCCTTCACCGCCGCCACCATCGTCTTCTTCGCGACCTTCTGTCCGCTCTTCGCGGCTTCCTGGCGCACCCGCTCCTTCGCCCGGGCCAGCGCGCACGCGCAGATGAGCGTCCCGCCCCACGTGCGGAAGTCCTTCGCGCTGTAGCGCGCCCCCATCACTTCCTGGATGTACTCGTTGATGTGGCGCCGCCGCACGTCCACCACGAACCCGTCGTCCAACCGGAACTTGAAGACGTCCCGTCCCGGCAGCTTCAGGCACTCGCGCACGATGCGAGCCACCTGCCGATCCTTCAACTCCCGGTGCTGCTGCTTCCCGCTCTTGCCCGGGAAGTCGAAGATGACCGTGTCGCCCTTCACCTTGACGTGCTTCGCCCGAAGCGTGGCCAGCCCGAAGCTCTGGTTCTCGTCCGCGTACTGCTGGCTCCCCGCACGGATGAAGCACGTCCCGAGGATCCGCAGCAGGCACGCCATCACCTTGTCTCGTCCCAACCCCGGCTTGCGCAGATCCGCCGCCACCCGCCGCCGCAGCCTGGGCAGCGCCCTCGCGAAGTCGACGATCCGCTCGTACTTCTCCGCCTCGCGTCGCTTCGTGAAGGACTCGTGGTAGCGGTACTGCCACCGCCCCGCGCCGTCCTTCCCCATGGCCTGCAGCTTCGACGTGGGTGACGGGCTGATCAACACGTCCGTCCACGCGGGCGGAATCTTCAGCGCCTCGATGCGCTCGCGTTCCCGAGCCGGTACCGGCTTCCCGTTCGACTGCTTGTACTGGAAGCCTCGCTTGGGGCTCCCGAGCCGACGGATTCCATCCTGTCGCAGTCTCTCGATATGCGTCATGCCCGTGCTCACCTGGAATGCCTGTGCAGCCCGGCGCATCCCGTCAACGCAGCCCCACCCGGCTGGTCTGGAGACCAGGCAGGTAGCAAATCGTCCGGAGGGGCTGTCCCGATCCCGCAAGCCTGGAATAGACTCCCAACCACCTCTTTGCTTGCTGGGCCGATGACCGAGTTCCTCGACGCCATCCTCGCCTTCCCGACCGTCATCTTCACCATCCCCCTGGGAGTGGTCGTCGGCTATTGGCTCACCGTCATGGTGGGCGCGGTGGGGATCGATCTGCTCGATGGAGACCTCGGGGACTTCGCGCTGGGTGCGAAGGCGGGGGCCGCGGAAGCGCTCGAGGGCGGCGTGAAGGGCGCGATGGAAGGGGGCGCCAAGGCCGCGATGGAGGGCCACTCCGAGCACGGCGGCTCCTTCCTGGAGGTGCTCGGCTTCGGCGGCGTCCCGGTGACGGTGTCCGTCAGCTTCGTGGTGTTCCTCTCCTGGCTGTTGTCCCTGGCCTTCGCCCATCCAGCCAAGGAGGCGCTCGGCGCGCTGCCCGGTGCCCTCGTCAGTGGCGGCCTCGCCGCCCTGTGCCTCGCGGTGGGTCTGGTGCTCGCTGGCCTCGCGGTGCGTCCCCTGCGGCCCATGTTCGCCGTCCAGCAGGCGCCCCGCCGCTCCGAGTTGATGGGCCGCGTCTGTGTCATCTCCAGTGGCCGCGTGGACGGCAGGTTCGGCCACGCCACTTTCGAGGACGGTGGCGCCGGCCTCATCCTCAACGTGGTGTGCGACAAGGCCAACGGGCTCAAGCGTGGCGAGAGGGCGCTCATCCTCGGCTATGATGCCGTCCGCGATGCCTACGAGGTGGAGCCCGTGGACTGGCTCCTCCCCGAGGAGATGGAACATTTGAAGGATCCGCTCACCGCCGCCACGCTTGCCCGGGACAGGGCTCGCACCCGGTAGCAACCCTTCCAGACTTCCTCAGTGCCGCGCCGGAGGCTGTTCGCGGGGGGCTCCGGTCGCGTGATAGAAGGTCCCCCGGTCTACTCGCTCGGGAAAAAGCACCGAATGGATCTGCCAATCGTCGTATCCGGAATCGCGGGAGGACTCTTCTTCCTCTTCTGTTCCGCCTTCATCGTCTCCAGGTTCTACCGTCAGGTGGATCAGGGACGTGCGCTGATCGTCAACCCCTTCAAGGGAGAGCCGATCGTCACCTTCACCGGTGCCATCGTGTGGCCCATCATCAACCGGGCCGAGGTGATGGACATCGCCTTGAAGACGATCGAGATCGATCGCCGCGGCAAGGAAGGCCTGATCTGCCAGGACAACATCCGCGCGGACATCAAGGTCACCTTCTTCGTCCGGGTGAACAAGACGCGCGAGGACGTGCTCAAGGTGGCCCAGTCCATCGGCTGCGCCCGCGCCAGCGATCAGGAGACCCTGGAGCACCTCTTCGAGGCCAAGTTCTCCGAGGCCCTCAAGACGGTGGGCAAGAGCTTCGACTTCGAGGAGCTTTACACCAAGCGGGATGCCATCAAGGACCAGGTCGTCCAGGTGATCGGCAAGGACCTCAACGGCTACATGCTCGAGGACTGCGCCATCGACTTCCTGGAGCAGACCCCCGTCGAGATGCTGGACAAGGACAACATCCTCGACGCGCAGGGCATCCGGAAGATCACCGAGCTCACCTCCGTCCAGAACATCCACACCAACGAGTTCCGCCAGAGCGAGCGCATGGCCATCACCAAGCGCAACGTCGAGGCGGACGAGGCCATCTTCGCCCTCGAGCGCCAGCGTGCCGAGGCCGCGGCCAAGCAGAAGCGCGAGATCGACTCCATCCAGGCCCGTGAGACCGCCGAGGCCGAGCGCGTGAAGGCCGAGGAGTTCGCCAAGCAGCAGCTGGCGCGCATCAAGGCCGAGGAGGAGATCCAGATCAACGATCAGAACAAGCACCGTCAGGTGGAGGTGGCCCAGAAGAACCGCGAGCGCGTGGTCGGCGTGGAGGCCGAGCGCGTGGAGAAGGATCGCGCCCTGGAGGCCATCAACCGCGAGCGCGAGGTGGAGCTGTCGCGCATCGGCAAGGAGAAGCAGCTCGAGGCCGAGAAGAAGGCCATCGCCGACGTGGTGCGCGCCCGCATCGCCGTGGAGAAGGGCGTGGCCGAGGAGGAGGAGCGCATCAAGGATCTGCGCGTGAAGGCCGAGGCCATGCGCCGCAAGGACGCGCTGCTCATCACCGCCGAGGCCCAGGCGCAGGAGAAGCTCGTCAAGGACATCAAGGCCGCCGAGGCCAGCAACGAGGTGTCCAAGTTCTCCGCCAAGGAGAAGCTCACCCTGGCCGAGGCCGAGCTGCAGGCCGCCGACATGACGGCCAAGGCGAAGATGCGCCTGTCCGAGGGCATCCAGGCCGAGGAGGCCGCTCACGGTCTGGCCGAGGTGCGCGTGAAGGAGGCGGACGCGCTCGCCATCGAGAAGCAGGGCATGGCCACCGTGCGCGTGAAGGAGGCCGAGGCCGCCGTCATCGAGAAGCAGGGCATGGCCCAGGCCACCGTCCTCAAGGAGCGCGGTCTCGCCGAGGCCGCCGCCGCCCGCGAGAAGCTGCTCGCCGAGGCCGCCGGTGAGAAGGAGAAGGGGCTGGCCCGCGCGAGCATCGGCGAGGCCGAGGCCATGGCCATCCAGAAGCGCGGCGAGGCCGAGGCCATCGCCACCCGCGAGAAGCTGCTCGCCGAGGCGAAGGCCATCGAGGAGAAGCTGCTCGCCGAGGCCCGCGGTCTGGCCGAGAAGGCCGAGTCCATGAAGCTGCTCCAGGGCGCCACCCGCGAGCACGAGGAGTTCCGCCTGCGCCTGCAGAAGGAGCGCGACGTGGAGCTCGCCACCATCCAGGTGCGCAAGGACATCGCCGAGGCCCAGTCCAAGGTGCTCGCCGAGACCATGGGCAACGCCAAGGTCAACATCGTCGGCGGCGACGGCCAGTTCTTCGAGCGCTTCATCAAGGCCATCTCCGTGGGTCAGTCCTTCGATGGCGCGCTCGACCAGAGCGAGGTGCTGCGCAAGGCCTTCGGGGGCTACCTCAACGGCGAGAAGGATCTGTCGGCGGACCTCAAGGAGATCCTCTCCAAGCCGGGTCTCACCAACGACGCGCAGAACCTGGCCATGGCCGCCCTGCTGCACCGCATGGCGCCCAACCCCACGGCCGCGGCGGCCTCCAACCTCAAGTCGCTCGTGGAGGCCGAGCCCGTCCGGACGTCGGCTCCCGAGAAGACCCAGGGCTGAGCCGGTCGGTATTTCGCGGTCATGACCGCGCGGACCCGGTGACACGGCGTCCGCGCGGATTGGAGTACGGATTCCCCATACCCTCACCCCCGCCCTCTCCCGAGGGGAGAGGGGGCAACGCACCAACTCCCTCTCCCCTCGGGAGAGGGTCGGGGTGAGGGTACGTGCACCCCTGGTTCCTCATCTCCCGGTGAACTGACGATGGCAACTGAAAGCCCCACTCCCGCGTCGGGCGAGGCCACGCTGGAGGGCGGTAGCTACGAGGTCATCCGCGCGCGCCTGCTCGCCCAGGCCGAGGCGCTCGGCAACAAGGCCACGGACCTCAACGAGCGTCGCAAGAAGCTCTTCGGTGGCACAGAGCTCACCGTCATCGGCAACGAGCGCGTCCGCACCGAGCACAACTGCGTCCCGTGCGACATCGTCGGCGTCGGGAAGTACCTGCTCTTCGGCTACAACGTCTTCATCGGCCTGAAGAAGGAGATGTCCGTCGCGGACGTCTTCTCGCTGCACAAGTTCGAGAAGACCGCCGAGGGCTTCGACTTCTCCCTGGTGCCGTCCTCCGAGGCCGGCGGGTTCCTGCAGGATCCCCGCTTCGTCAAGGACTTCGGCGAGCTCTACAAGTATTACAAGGACGCGAGGCTCCTTCAGCTCCGCCGCAACGAGACGAAGCTCCTGGCCATCTTCCAGACGGGCCAGTCGCAGCGCGACATCAAGGTCTTCCGCTTCGCGCTCGATGTGGAGGGCAACGCCACCTACATCGACAACCAGGGCGAGAGGGATCACGTCTTCCCCGCGACCCACGACTTCGAGTGGAAGGTGGCCACGCGCGAGAACTACGTGCTCGGCCAGCACCCGCACGTCAACGTGTTGGATCAGGTGTTCGTGGAGACGGTGAAGGGCGACCTCACCATCAAGGTGGAGAACAACACCACGGACGGCCTGGGCATCTACCGCGAGCCGGTGGACGATCCGGATCAGTCGCTCGATGACGCCGAGTTCGCCTACGCCCAGGTGGGAGGCCTCATCCTCCTGCGCGTCCTGCCGTTCCGCGAGCAGACGCACCGCTACCTCGTCTTCAACACCCGCACCCAGCACGTGGTGCGCATCGACGCCATCGGCAATTCCTGCGTCCGGCTTCCCGAGGATCAGGGCATCGTCTTCCCCGGCGGCTACTACCTGCAGACGGGCGACTACAAGGTCTTCGAGGGCATTGGCGAGGGGCTCCAGTTCAAGCGCGCCATCCGCTCGCCCAACGGCGAGGACGTCCTCTACGTCTTCTTCCGCCGCGACGAGGGCGCCTACGTCCTCTTCCCGTACAACCTCGTGCGCAAGGAGGTGCAGAACCCGCTGCAGGGGCACGGCTTCAGCCTCTTCGGGGACGGGCGCATGGTGGTGTTCCGCTCCACCTCCAACGAGCCCACCCGCGTGCACCCCATGCAGGTGTGGCAGACGCCCTTCGTCTCCGCCGAGCACGCCGCGAAGATGCCGCCCGCGCCCGGCTACCTCGGCAAGGTGGGCAACGCCGAGCTGGTGCGCGGCATCTCCGACGCGCTGACGCTCGTGCGCATGGCCCGCACGGACAAGCCCTCGCGCCGCACCTACGAGGACCTGGCCGCCGCCGCCACCCGCATGCTCGATGCCTTCTACTGGCTCGGGCACGAGGAGACGGCACTCCAGGAGGGGATCGAAACCCTGCGGCGCACCTCCGAGCTCATCATCGACGAGTTCGAGAAGGTGCTCGCCCTGCGCAAGCGCGCCACGGACGCCATCGCCACGGCCCAGACGGCCCAGGAGCAGGTCCTCCTGCGCGTGCGTCCCGAGGAGCTCCAGAGCGCCGAGGGCTTCATGAACGCCCTCTCGGACCTGCGCAAGCAGCGCGGTCAGCTCATCACCCTCAAGGAGATCCGCTACATCGACGTGGCGCGGCTCGAGGCCCTCGAGAAGCAGGTCATCGAGGAGACCGATCGCGTCAGCGCGGATGCCGTGCAGTTCCTCCAGCGGGGCGAGGCGCTCCAGCCCCTGGCCGAGCGCCTGGACGTGCTGCTGCAGAAGCTGGAGCCCATCCAGACCACGAGCGAGCTGGCTCCGCTCGGTGAGGACGTCGAGCAGGTGGGCAAGGGCCTGGAGGTGCTGAGCGAGACGGTGGGTGGCCTGCAGGTGGGCGATCCGCTGGCGCGCGCGCGGATCCTCGAGGGCATCTCCGAGCTGTTCTCCCGCCTCAACCGCGTGCGCGCGGGCCTCAACGTCAAGCGCAAGGAGCTGGTGGGCCGCGAGAAGCGGGCCGAGTTCGGCGCCCAGTTCAAGCTGCTCGGGCAGGCGGTGGAGAGCGCGCTGTCCGTGGCGGACTCGCCGGAGAAGTGCGACGAGGGCCTCTCGCGCCTCACCGTGCAGTTGGAGGAGATGGAGGGGCGCTTCGGCGAGTTCGACGAGTTCCTCGGCCAGCTCACCCAGAAGCGCGAGGAGCTGCTCGAGGCCTTCGGGCAGAAGAAGCAGGCGCTGGTGGACGAGCGCCAGCGCCGCGCGCAGAACCTCTTCGGCGCCGCCGAGCGCATCCTCACCGGCGTCAACCGCCGGGCGAAGTCCTTCAAGGACGAGGACGAGCTCAACTCGTATTTCGCGTCCGACTCGATGGTGCAGAAGCTGCGGCAGCTCGCCCAGCAACTCCTCGAGCTCCAGGACAGCGTGCGCTCGGACGAGGTGCTCAGCCGGGTGAAGACGGCGCGCCAGGATGCCCTGCGCGCGCTGCGCGACCGCAATGACCTCTACGAGGAGGGCTCGGGCGCGCCGGTCATCAAATTCGGCAAGCACCGCTTCAACGTCAACACCCAGCCGCTGGAGCTGACGCTGGTGCCGCGCGATGGCGCGCTCTACCTGCAGCTCACCGGCACGGACTACGCCCAGAAGCTCGAGGACCCGGAGCTGGAGAAGTACCGCGAGCTCTGGGATCAGCACCTCGTCTCCGAGACGCCCCAGGTGTACCGCGCCGAGTACCTCGCCGCGCAGGTGCTGCTGGACGCGGAGGAGGGGAAGGGGAGCGTGACGCTCGCGGCGCTGCACCAGGCGGTGCTGGAGCAGGGCGGGCTGCTGGAGAAGGTGCGCGCGTACTCGGCGGACAAGTACGACGAGGGCTACGAGCGCGGCATCCACGACGCGGACGCGGCGGCCATTCTCGAGAAGCTGCTCGCGATGCACACGGGGGCGGGGCTGCTGCGCTTCGCGCCCACGCCGCGCGCCTGGGCGGCCCTGTTCTGGGCCTTCGGGGGCGAGGGGGACGAGAAGGCGCTCTTCCACCGCCGCGCGCGCAGCCTGCACCGGCTCCGCGTGGCCTTCGGTGAGTCGGCGGAACTGGTGGCCCTCGGCGACGAGGTGGGCGAGCGCATCGGCGCCTTCCTGAATGCGCTGGGCGTGCGGTGTGGCCCCGCCGAGGCCCGGCTCGCCGGGCGCTACCTGGTCGAGGAGCTGGGCGTGGACAGGCCCCGCTTCACCACCAGCGGGGAGGCGGTGGCGCTCAAGGACGCGCTGCTGTCGCAGCTGGACAGGGCGGGCACGCGCTCGGCCTTCGAGGAGGATCTGCGGGGCCTGGAGAAGAACCTGCCCGAGCGCCTGCGTGTGGTGCGTGCGTGGGTGGAGGCCTTCCTGGCGCGGCGCGAGGGGGGCCCGGGCCCGGCGGCCCACGTGGCGGTGGAGGCCGCGGTGGTGCTGCTCACCGAGCGCAAGCTGGATCGCGAGGTCGTCGGTGCCCTCACCTCCGCCGAGGTCTCGGGGATGTTGGGCCAGCACCCGCGCATCCAGGACCGGAGGCTGCCGCTGCGCCTGGACGAGTTCCTCGCCCGCCTGAGCGACTTCCGGCAGGTGCGCGTGCCGGCCTACCACGCCTACCGCGCGCTGCTGCGGGACATCCTGGACCGCGAGCGCCGCCGGCTGCGCCTCGAGGAGTTCACGCCGAAGGTGCTGTCGTCCTTCGTGCGCAACAAGCTCATCGACGAGGTGTACCTGCCGCTCATCGGCGCCAACCTGGCCAAGCAGCTCGGCGCGGCGGGCGAGAACAAGCGCACGGATCGAATGGGCATGCTGCTGCTCATGTCGCCTCCGGGCTACGGCAAGACGACGTTGATGGAGTACGTGGCCAGCCGGCTCGGGCTCACCTTCGTGAAGGTGAACGGCCCCGCGCTGGGCCACTCGGTGAAGTCGCTGGATCCGGCCGAGGCGCCCAACGCCACGGCCCGCCAGGAGGTGGAGCGCATCAACCTGTCCTTCGAGATGGGCAACAACGTGATGCTCTACCTCGACGACATCCAGCACACGGATCCCGAGCTGCTCCAGAAGTTCATCTCGCTGTGCGACGGCCAGCGCCGCGTCGAGGGCGTGTGGAACGGCAAGACGCGCACCTATGATCTGCGCGGCAAGAAGTTCTGCGTGGTGATGGCGGGCAACCCGTACACCGAGACGGGTGATCGCTTCCGCATCCCGGACATGCTCGCCAACCGCGCGGACACCTACAACCTGGGCGACATCCTCGACGGCAAGGAAGAGCTGTTCGCGCTGAGCTACATCGAGAACGCGCTCACGTCGAACGCGGCGCTGGCGCCACTCGCCACGCGCGAGCCGGGTGACATCTACAAGCTCATCCGCATGGCGAAGGGCGAGGAGGTGCCCACCGGCGAACTGTCATACGGCTACGCGGCGGCGGAGTTGCAGGAGATCGTCGCGGTCTTCCAGCGGTTGTTCCGGGTGCAGGAGGTGCTGCTGAAGGTGAACCTGGAGTACATCGCCTCGGCGGCGCAGGACGAGCGCTTCCGGACGGAGCCGGCGTTCAAGCTGCAGGGCAGCTACCGCAACATGAGCAAGGTCGCCGAGAAGGTGGTGGCGGCGATGACGGACGACGAGCTGGAGCGTCTCATCGACGATCACTACCAGGGCGAATCGCAGACACTCACCACGGCGGCCGAGCAGAACCTGCTCAAGCTGCAGGAGATGCGTGGGAGGCTGACGCCGGAGAAGGCGAAGCGCTGGGAGGAGATCAAGCAGGGCTTCGCGCGGGTGAAGCGGATGGGCGGGAAGGAGGACGATCCGGTGGCCCGGGTGACGGGACAGCTGAGCGCCATCGAGGAGCAGCTCGGAGCGGTGGCGGGCGCGGTGGTGCAGGCCGCCGAGGTGACGCGCAAGCCGTCGGGTCCGAGCCCGGTGGCCGAGGTGTCGCCGCGGCTGGAGGCGCTGCGCGAGGCGCTGTTGGAGCTGGCGCGCAGGGAGACGCCAGCGCCGGTGGTGCAGGTGGCGCCGGGTACGGACCTGACGCCCTACCTGCAACACCTGGCGAAGGTGCTGAAGGTGCTGGCCGAGCGCTCGGTGGCGGCACCGGCGCAGACGGCGGACCTGGGCCCGGTGATGGAGCAGCTCACGCAGGCGGTGAGGACGATGGCGGAGCGCCAGCCGGTGGCGGCACCCGCCTCGGCGCCGCCCGCGGACCTGGGGCGGTACATGGAGCAGATGTCCCAGGCGGTGAGGACGATGGCGGAGCGTTCACCGGCGCAGTCGCTGCAGAGGGCGGCAGCGGCGCCGCTGCCGGCGGACGTGGGCCGGCAGATCATGCTGGTGGAGAGCGCGCTGGCGCCGTTGGAGCGGCTGGCGAAGCGGACGCTGCAAGGCGGCGAGGAAAACCTCAAGGCGATGCAGGTCTGGCAAGCCGTCACGGAGGCGCTGGAGCTCCTCCAGGCGATGCAGCGCTGAACTCCCTCCCTCTCCCTCTGGGAGAGGGCCGGGGTGAGGGTATAGAGGACCCCGGGTTGGAAAGAGCTACTCGTCGAGCGTGGGCACGCGAACCAGCACTCGGAGTCCGCTGTCGCGCGAGTACCCGACGGAGTACCGCTGGCCAGCGACTTCCACCTGAGCGCCGTGAGGAGGCCTCGGGTGGGCGTTCAGCCAGGTATCCGCTTCCTGTCGGGTATCAAAGACGCGGAGGGGGGAGGGGGAGCGAGAGCCTTTGAATCAAAACTCGAGAGAAAGACAGATGACGACGAAGGCAACCCCCGCGACAACAACGGTGGTGCCAATCAGGACCTCCCGCTGATTGCGCCTCAACCAATCCGTAGCACGCTCAATGGCCGGAAAGCTCAAGGCCTCCAGCTTTGAGGTAAGCCTGGGGAAGGCTCCGGGGTCGGAAGCGTCTGGGAGTTGCTGCACGCAGCGAGAAAGCAGAGGAGACCCAATATGGCGATATGGCCTGCGTCCCATCGGGCGCGCCTGCTCGGGACGCCGCATTCATCGAATGGTTTCCACATGGTGGGTTCCACTGAGCCAGAACGTCCGAGGAGGGGCACGTCATATCTTCACCGAGGGCGAGAGTCTCTTCCCGCGTGCGAACCTCTTCCCGGCGCCGAGGCTCCCGGTTACCGTGCGTCGCCGAGCGCGCACTGGCGGGCCCGCTCGCCCCCCCCATTCGTTCCGCCCGAGCTTCCGAGGTCCCCCCGCATGTCCCGCGCCACCCCTGACTTCGATCCCGCGTCCGTGGACGTGGAGGGCTTCCTGGCCGACATCCGCGCGCTGCGCGCCGAGATCGATGCCTCCGTCAGCGAGGCGGACCTCGAGCACCTGCGGAAGATCGAGAACTGGGGCCGCGCGGCCACGGCGCTCGGTCTGGCCACCTGCTGGCTGATGCCCAACCCCCTGAGCGCGGCGGCGATGGGCCTGGGCCGCTCCACGCGCTGGCTGCTGATGCACCACGTGGGACACCGGGGCTACGACCGTGTCCCCGGCGCCCCCGCGGAGCGGACCAGCAAGGGCTTCGCCAAAGGCAAGCGCCGCTTCGTCGACTGGCTTGACTGGATCATCCCCGAGGCCTGGGTCTTCGAGCACAACGTCCTCCACCACTCGTACACCGGCGAGGACGCGGATCCGGATCTGCTCGAGCGCAACGCCGAGGGCTCCCTGCGCGACCCCGAGCGCCCGCTCGCGCTGCGCTACCTCCAACTCGCGCTGCTCGCGATCACCTGGCGCGCCAGCTACTACTCCCCGGAGACGCTCGCCTCGCTGCGACGCAAGCGCCGCCCGGACGGGCCCCTGAGCCGCGAGGAGTGGCGCGAGGTGCTGCTGACCGGCTACGCCCCCTACGTCGCCTGGAACTTCGCCGTGCTGCCCGCGCTCTTCCTGCCCCTGGGTCCGTGGGCCTCGTTCAGCGCCCTGTGTAACTCGCTCATGGCCGAGGTCATCACCAACGTGCACACCTTCCTCGTCGTGGGGCCCAACCACACCGGCGAGGACCTGTACCGCTTCGACTCGGCCCCCGAGGGCAAGGGGGAGCGCTACCTCCAGCAGGTCATCGGCAGCGCCAACTACCGCACCGGTGGGGATCTCAACGACTACCTCCACCTGTGGCTCAACTACCAGATCGAGCACCACGTCTTCCCCGACCTGTCGATGCTCCAGTACCAGCGCGTGCAGCCCAGGCTGCGCGCCCTGTGCGAGAAGTACGGCATCCCCTACGTGCAGGAGAGCGTCTGGACGCGCGCGCGGAAGATGGTGGACATCATCGTGGGCAAGAGCTCCATGCGGCGGCTCGGTCGCCGTGAGGCGGCCTCCGCTCCCGGTCCGCTCCCCGAAGTGGCGTGATAGGGTGCGCCCCCGTGCACACCATCTTCGTCATGATCAAGTGTGAGCTGGGGCAGACCTACAAGACCGCGGCCATGATCGCCGACCAGGTCGACGAGGCCGCCGAGGTTCATTCCACCTCGGGCGGGTACGATCTGCTGGCCAAGTTCCACCTCGACAAGGACCAGGACATCGGCCGCTTCGTCACCGAGCGCATCCAGACGCTTCCCGGCGTCAAGGACACCTACACCATCACCACCTTCAAGGCCTTCTGAGCCGGCGCGACCGGCGGGTCGGCCTCCCGGGCGTGTTTCATCCCGACTTGTCCGACTGTCGGACGCGTTCGCGCGGAACGCGACCGGAGGAGTTCCCCGCCCGGGCTCTGGCTGGATCTCCAGCCAGAACTGAACACCGGGCAGCCCCCGGGGCCAATGCAAGTCCAGGACTTCTGACACGAGAATTGTCCAGCGCAAGGCACAGCACCCCGAGGTGTTTGACGCTGAGTGATATTGGATTTACTGAAAGTGAAGTGCCACTCCGCGTGAAGCACTCCGATTCTGAGAGCCTGTGTTTTCCAGTGAAACAGGAATAGTATGACTTAGACGGTGAAGTTGTGCATAGTAGGGAACGAGTGCAACTCGGGCTCGGCATGGGGCCATCGAGGGGCATTGAAGGAGGAATGCGCGTGACCCCGTCCACCACTCCCATCCGTTTCCTGCTCTACCCGTCGCTCGGGGAGGTGCGGGAGCACGTGCGGGTCGAGCTCTTCGGGCGAGTGCTGTCCGAGCGCCTGGGCCGGCCAGTGGTGATGGAGATCGCGCCCACGTACGAGGTGCTGGAGACGGAGCTGGCCGCGGGCCGGGTGGACATGGCGTGGGCCACGGCCGAGCAGTGCACCGCCTACGAGCCGCGGGCGCGGGCAGTGCTGCGCTCGGTGCGCTCGGGGAGCTGGCACTACCACGCGGCCCTGGTGTGCCGCGCGGACGCGCCGCTGACCGTGGAGACGATGAAGGGCAAGCGCGCCGCCTGGGTGGCCCCGCGCTCCACGGGCGGGCACCTGCTGCCCATGCGCTTCCTGCAGCAGCGGGGGCTGCGCCCGGACGAGCTCTTCTCCGAGCAGCGCTTCCTGGGCACCTACCGCAAGGCGCTCGAGGCCGTGCTCGCCGGAGAGGCGGATGTGACCTCCGTCTTCTCCAACCACCCGGATGAGCTCGCCATGCGGGCCACCCTGGCCTCGTACGTAGGGGCCGAGGAGTCCAAGCTCGTCACCTTCGCCTTCACCGAGCCCACCCTGGCCGACGGCATCATCATCACCCGGCGCCTGTCCGAGGCCGATGCCGCCGCGGTGGTGTCCGTGCTCATGCGGATGAACATCGACGGGGGAGGTCTGGATATCTTGATGGGGCCCTTCCGGGTGGAGGGCTTCTTCATGTCGTCGGCATCTCGGGAGGAGCTCGAGACGCCCCGGAAGGTACGCAGCGCCGAATACATGGTGGCGCAGCTGGATGGGGAGGACCGGTGCCTGCGGCTGTGCTCGCCCACGGGCAGGGCCTTTGGCCGGAACGTGAGTCACGCCGAGGGGCGGACGCTGGTGGAGGTGCTGGGCGTGGAGGCGGGAGAGCCGCTGCTGACGCTGTTGCGCGCGGTACGCCGCGGCGTCGCGGGTGGCCGGATGGAGTACCGGCTGGAGGTGGAGGGCGAGACGCGCTGGTACGCGGCGGAGATCAGCCCGTGCGCTCCCGTGGCGGGAGAGACGCAGCCGCGCCTGGCGCTGCTGGTGCGCGACGTGACGGGGATGCGCGCCCTGGAGGAGCCGCTGTACCGGCTGGCCTCCTTCCCGTTGCTGCACCCCGAGCCCCTGCTGGAACTGGGCATGGACGGGGAGCTGCGCTTCGCCAACCCGGCCACGCACAAGGCCTTCCCGGAGCTGATCACCCAGGGGGCGGAGCACCCGATGGTGCGAGCGGCGATCCAGTGGGCCTGGCGGGGGGCTCCCGCGGGTGAGCCCGCGCCCACGGTGCACCTGGACGGCCGGTACTGGGAGCTGACGGTGGCGCAGCTGTGGGATCCCCCGGGCCTGCGGGTGTTCGCCCGGGACGTGACGCTGCGCAAGCAGATGGAGGCTCGGCTCATCCAGGCGGACCGGCTGTCGGCGTTGGGCTCGCTGGCGGCGGCGGTGGGGCACGAGATGAACAACCCGCTGGCCTTCATGCTGGCCAACCTCTCCTTCGCGCGCGAGGAGCTGGAGCGGGTGGGCGAGTCGCTGAAGGCGAAGGACGAGTCCGTGACGCGGGAGCTGGACGACGTGCTGGAGGCCCTGCGGGAGACGGCGGAGGGGGCGTTGCGGCTCAAGCACATCGTGCAGGATCTGCGGACGCTCTCGCGCAAGCCGCCGGAGCACCAGGCGCGGGTGGAGGTACAGCCGGTGCTGGAGAACGCGCTGAAGCTGATCCGCGGCGAGCTGAACCACCGGGCGCGGCTCGAGCGGGACTTCCACGAGATACCGGCGGTGGACGCGGACGAGGCGCGGCTGAGCCAGCTCTTCCTCAACCTGCTGCTCAACGCGGTGCAATCGATGGACCCGGCGGAGGCCGAGGACAACGTGCTGCGCGTGGCCGCCTACACCGGGGAGGAGGGCGAGGTGGTGGTGGAGGTGCAGGACACGGGCAAGGGTCTGCGGCCCGAGGCGCTCTCGCGCATCTTCGAGCCCTTCGTCGCCTCGCGGCCCGGCAGCTCGGGCCTGGGGCTGTCGGTGAGTCATGCCATCGTGACGGGCCTGGGCGGCACGCTGCGCGCGGAGAGCCGCCAGGGACGCGGCACGTTGATCACCATCACGCTACCCCCTGCGTGCGAGGCGCTCCAGCCGCAGGCGGCCCTGCTCGCGGGGTAGGTCGATAGGTCCATGCTCGCGGCGACGGTGGGGCATCGGGGCCGCGGTGAAGCCTGTACGACGCTCAGCCCGTTCGTGCCGCGACAATGCCCTGGAGGGCTGCCTGTGGCGTGTCTCCTCGCTCCCTAGCGTGCGCTCCTGACGGAGGCTGCATGTCGCGGGGCGCGCGGGACTTGCTGTGTCTGGCGGTGGGCGGGGTTCTGCTGTCCTGCACCTCCCCGACCGGATGGGTGGGGCCGCTGCCCGCCGAGTGCCAGGAGCTCGCGCCGGCGGAGTCCGGTCCGGCGACCCATGTCGAGGAGGATGGGTTGCCGGTATTCAACCTGTTCATCTCGGAATCCCTCCCGGATGAACAGGGCTATTTCGTGGCGCGGCTCGTCTACCGCGGGCGATGCCAGCCGCTGTGGGTGAGGCTCCGCGGGAACACCTCCCACTTCTTTCCCAAGCGCAGCTTCACCCTCGAGTTCCCGAAGGACGCGCCCTTCGACGAGCCCCTCCTCGGCGGTGGCTTCACCGGCCGGCGCAAGGTGGTGCTCATCAGCCCGTTCAACGACAACTCCTATGTGCGGAACCGGCTCGCCTTCACGCTGTGGAACCGGATGTCGCCGGGCCATCTCCCGGTGAAGACCTACAGCGCCGTCGTCTATGTGAACGGGAACTACCAGGGCCTGTACACGGTGGCCGATCACATCGACAAGCACCTGATGGCGGCGCGGGGACTGGAGAGGGACGGGGAGTTGTTCAAGGCCTCGGGCGATGACGCCAACTTCTCCCACCTGGACGTCAAGGGGCGGCCCAAGCGCGATTTGAAGCAGGGTTTCGAGAAGCGGGCGGGACGCCCCGAGTCCGGCGCCGAGGCCTACGACAGCATCCGTGTGTTCTCGGCCTTCGTGATCGACTCGAGCCCGGAGCGCTTCCGGGAGGAGCGCCACGCATGGATGAAGGCACACGCGTACGAGGACTGGTGGATCTTCTCCACGCTCATCGTCGCCAACGATTCGGTGTCGAAGAACGCCTACCACTACAGGGATCCGGGTCCCGGAGGCCGGTGGCGCTACATCCCGTGGGATCTCGATGCCAGCTTCGGCCAGAACTGGGACACGCGGCGCAATGATCCGCGGGAGCGCCCCCTCTTCACGACCCGGAACCACCTGTTCGAGCGGATGCTGGAGGATCCCTCCATCGCGGCGTCCATGCGCGAGCGCTACCGGGTGCTGCTCCAGGGGGAGCTGCGCGCGGAGGTGGTGCTCGGGCTCATCGACGAGTACGCGCGGGAGGTGGCCGCCGCGGCCCGTCGTGACGAGGCCCGGTGGAGGGAGGAGTACCTGAGCTTCTTCCGGTGGAAGACCCGCACGGACTTCACCACCTTCGACGAGGAGGTGGAGTACCTCCGGTGGTGGGTGCGGACGCGTTGGGGGGAGCTGGAGCAGCAGCTTCCCTGAGCCCATTCGCCACGTGGGGCCTGATAGAAGACGCCCATGAACCTCTTCTCATCCGCCTGCCTCGCCGTGTTGCTCACCCTCGCCCCCACCGCCTTCGCCGCCTCGCCGAAGAAGGCGGCGAAACCGGAGCCGGTCAAGACGGTACGGGTGGTGCTCCAGACGGAGAAGGGCGAGATCGAGCTGGAGCTCGACGAGACCCACGCGCCCAGGACGGTGCGCAACTTCCTCCACTACGTGGACGGTGGCTTCCTCGAGGGTGGGGTGTTCCACCGCACGGTGAAGCCCGACAACCAGCCGGACAACAAGGTGAAGATCGAGGTCATCCAGGGGGGGATCAACCCCGCTCGCGAGTCCGAGCAGCTCCCGCCGATTCCGCTCGAGCGCACGAACGAGACGGGGCTCAGGCACAAGGATGGAGCCATCTCGATGGCGCGCGACACGCCGGACAGCGCGGTGTCGGACTTCTTCATCTGCGTGGGGGACCAGCCCGGGCTCGATCACGGAGGCAAGCGCAACCCGGATGGGCAGGGCTTCGGTGCCTTCGGCCGGGTGGTGAAGGGCATGGACGTGGTGCGCGCCATCCAGCAGGCCCCGGCGGAGGGGCAGAAGCTCACCCCCCCGGTCAAGATCCTGCGCGCCACGCGCAAGCCGTAACGAGATGAAGGCCGGCCCGGCTCACGGCTGGCGCGGCACCAGGACACACTGGCCGAGCTCCGTGTCACACACGGGCTCGAGCTCTCTCGGGTCCAGGCAGGCGGCGGTGACGCACTCTCCAGGCTGGCATGCATTGGATGCCTGTTGAGCCAGCATTCGCGCTCGCCGCTGGAACTCGGCGAGGTTCGCCCTCGAGTTGACCGCACCGAAGCATTGGAATGCTCCCAGGCAGTTCTGCCCGCCAGCCAGGGCGAGCAGATCGATCTCCTGGCAGGTGTCGCCAGCGCGGCACCGGGCGTAATGGGAGACCAGCTCCGTGGCGCCCTCCTGGAGTTGCTCGCAGTTGGCACATCCCGACAGCCACATCGCCAGCGCAGCCATCCACGAAACGAGCATTCGTCTCATTCCCATCACCTCCGCGTAGGCCGGTTCCACGTCTCGTCTTCCCCGTGCGCCTCACGCTTCTGGCGATGGGGGCGGACGCAGCCTGGACACGCGGAGCCGAGCGCGCATCGTCCGGCGGGGAGGCCAGGGGGCTGCCGGGGCCCCATCCGTCCTTCTGTGAAGCGGCGAGGCGAGCATCCTTGAGCCCGTTCGTTCGCACGGTTCCTCGACGATCAAGCCCTTGCGGATCCGCTCACGCTCCACAATTTAACTCCGAAGCCTCGAAGGGATCGTCCCCCCCCCAACACCGGGCCCACCAGACTTGGGTCAGCGAGCGCCGAACTCGTAGCCCCCAGGCGATCGTTACGTGGCGCTTGGAGGTTACCGATGGCGAACGCACAGCCTGGCACGGACTCGACAGCGGCTCGACCTGGCGAGCTGTTGCACAACCTCCCCGGCGCGATCGTCTGGGAGTCTGACGCGGCGGCCATCCATTTCTCGTTCGTCAGCGAGTCCGCGGCCTCGATGTTGGGGTTCCCCGCCGGGCAGTGGCAGGCCGACGAAGGTTTCCTCAAGAAGCACGTCCACCCCGAGGACTGGGGCCGCGTCCTGGAGACGCTGTACGAAGCGGCCGCCGAGGGCAGCGTCCAGACGTGTGAGCACCGGATGTTCAGGAGCGATGGCTCGACCCTCTGGGTCCAGACCTCCGTTCAGCGCAGCAGCCGCTCGAATGGCTCGCTCCTGCTCACGGGGTTGACGGTCGACATCACCCGGAGCAGGGAGGCCGAGTACGCCCACCGTGATGCCGAAGCGCATTCCCAGCTTCTCCTCGAGAACATCCGAGATTACGGCGTGTTCATGCTGTCACTCGACGGATGCGTGGCGAGTTGGTCTCCCGGTGCGCAGCGGCTCAAGGGGTTCCGGGCCGACGAGGTCATCGGCGTGTCGTTCGCCCACTTCTTCCCGGCGGACGAGTTCGAAAAGGGGACACCCCAGCGTCTCCTGGTGCAGGCCGAGATGGAGCGGAAGGCTGAATACGAGGGGTGGTTGCTCCGCAAGGGCGGCGGGAGGTTCTGGGGGAACCTGATCCTGAGCGCCGTTACCGACGAGCGAGGACGCCTTCGAGGCTTCTCGAACGTGGCGAGGGACCTCACCGCGCGCAAGCGGGCCGAGCAGGCGCTGCGGGAGAGCGAAGAGCACTTCCGGCTCCTCGTCGAGAGTCAGGACTACGGCGTGTTCATGGTGTCTCCCGAAGGAAGGGTCGAGACCTGGAACCGCGGCGCCCAACGGCTCGAGGGCTATCGGGCTCATGAGATCATCGGGTCCCCCATGTCGGAGCTCTTCCCTCGCAACGAGGTCGAGGAAGGCCATTCCGAGCGTCTCCTGAGGAAGGCCTCGCGGGAGGGAAAGGCGGACTACGAGGGGTGGCTCGTCCGCAAAGGGGGTGAGCGATTCTGGGGGCTCCTCACCGTCAGCGCGGTGGAGGACGAAGGTGGCCACCTTCGGGGCTTCTCCGTGCTCGCGAGGGATGTGACCAGCCGAAGGCAAACGGAGGAGGAACTTCGGCGGAGTGAGGAGTACTTCCGGCTGCTCGTGGGGAGCGTTCAGGATTACGGCGTGTTCATGCTGTCCCTGGACGGGGCCATCGAGAGCTGGAATCAGGGTGCGCAGCGGCTCAAGGGTTACCGGGCCCACGAGGTCGTCGGCTCGGGCATCTCCCGCTTCTTCCCTCCCGAGGAGCTCGAGAAGGGCACCCCTGAGCGTCTCTTCCAGGACGCGCTCTTGAAGGGCATCGCGACCTATGAGGGCTGGTTGGTCCGAAAGGACGGCGATCGATTCTGGGCGATCGTCACCTTGAGTGCGGTGGAAGATGAGAACGGCCGTCTTCGGGGTGTGACCAATGTCGCCAAGGATCTGACCGAACGCAAGCGGGTCGAGGACGCGCTGCGCGAGAGTGAGGAACAGCTCCGGCTGCTGATCGACAGCGTCCAGGGTTACGGCGTCTTCATGGTGTCACCGGACGGGCAGGTCGCGAGCTGGAGCCCAGGGGCTGAACGGGTCCAGGGGTACAGGGTGGAGGAAGTCATGGGGGCTCCACTCTCACGGTTCTTCCGTCCCGAGGAAGTGGCGAACGGGACACCCGAGCGGCTCATCCAGGGAGCGCTGGCGGAGGGTCGCGCCGAGTACGAGGGCTGGCTCGTCCGAAAGGGGGGCACCACGTTCTGGGCGAGCGTGGTCCTGGGGGCGGTGATGGACAGGCATGGGAACCTGCGCGGCTTCTCCAACATCACCCGCGACCTGACGGAGCGCATGCGGGCCGAGCGGGCCATCTCCTTCCTGGCCGATGTTGGCTCGGTGCTCGCCGGATCGCTCGACTACCGCACCACCCTGGAGAAGATCGTCCGTCTGGCGATGCGAGATGAGACCCATGCCTGCATCGTCGAGATGCTCGAGGGGCAGCGCATCCAGCCCGTCGCGGTGGCGCATGTCGATCAGGACCAGGAGCGAATCATCCAGAAGGCCGTGCGGATCATGCCTGTCGAATCGCGGATGGGGCAGGGAGTCGCTCGCGTGGTGCACACCGGGCAACCGGAGCTCAAATCAGGTATCTCCGACGTGGGCTGGCTCGGCGAGGCACTCGGGTTCGCGGAGCCCAACGTCCTGCGTGACCTGGGAGTGCGGTCGTACATGTGCGTGCCACTGACGGCTCGTGGCAAGACCTTTGGCGCGATGGTGTTCCTGGCCGCTCCCGGCAGGAACTACGCCTCGGATGACCTGCTCCTGGCCGAGGAGCTCGCCCGCCGCGCCGCGCTCGCCCTCGACAACGCCCGGCTGTACGAGCAGGCCCAGATAGCCATCCGCATGCGGGAGGAGGTCCTGGCCATCGTGTCGCATGATCTCCGCAGCCCGCTGAGCATGATCCAGATGGGGGCCGATCAGCTCCTCTCCGAGTCACGCGGGCGCGAGCAGCCGGAGTTTACGTCCAGGACCGCCGCGAAGATCCGGCGCGCGTCCGTGCGGATGATCCACCTGATCCGCGACCTGCTCGACTTCTCCAGCATCGAGGCGGGGCAGCTCAGGATCGAGGTCTCGAACCACGACGCCGGCGAGCTGGTGACCGAGCTCCTCGAGGAGTTGCAACCCAACGCGGGCGAGAAGGGGATTCGACTCGAGAGGGAGACGGAGCCCTCGTCCCTGATCGTCCGGTGTGATCGCGAGCGGATCGTGCAGGTCTTCTCGAACCTGCTCGGCAACGCCATCAAGTTCACGGGCGAGGGCGGCTCCGTCATGATTCGGACCCGGCGCGAAGGTGACCAGGCCGTCTTCAGTGTCAGCGACACGGGCCCCGGTATTCCCGAAGAGGATCTGAGCCACATCTTCGACCGGTATTGGCAGGTGAACCGGGGGACTCGAGAGAGCTTCGGGCTCGGCCTGGCGATCTCCAAGGCGATCATCGAGTCCCACGGAGGGAAACTCGGGGTCGAGAGCAGGGTGGGTCAGGGCACCACGTTCTTCTTCACGCTCCCCCTCGGTACCTGAGAACGTTTGAAGTCACGACAAAGAGGCTTGGCGTTGCCCGCGAGAAATGCTTGCCTCGGCGCCCCCCCCCACCTGGAAAGGTGCTCATCCATGCGCAACATCCTCGCGACGTCTGTCTCCCTCTTCTCGCTCACCCTTCTTGGACCCGTGGCCTGTGGCGGCACGGTCGCCGAGCCGGCTCAGGTGCTCTCGGAGCAGACGCAGTCCCTGAACGCCGTGGGCACCGGCTGCTCCTCCGACGCGCAGTGCTCGACCGGGCTGTGCTGGACCGTGGCGGACTCGTACCCCCTCTACAACCCGTACTGGATCAGCGCCGATAGCTGCACCGAGGAGTGCGGGGGTCCTGGCGACAACGCGTACTGCCAGCAGCTCGCCGCGGAGTTCAACGCCCCGCATCCCGAGGCCGCGCGCTGCATCGCCGCCCGGGGCGTCTATGACAACTACCCGTACGACGACATCTTCTACGTGTGCGACCTGCTCCCCGCCGGTCTGGGCGAGGTCCACTGGGTCGAGTAGTCACGCGGCGTGACTCGCGTCTTCCAGGGGGATGCGTTCATGGTCGGGTGAACGCAGGCCTGGGGAGCGCATATCGGAACCTTCGGGGGCGACTGAGCGTGTAGGGAGCCCCCTCTCAGGTGCGATATGGTACCCATCCCCGCCCTCCGTTTCGGGAAAGGGCCATCCCCCAACCATGAGCGTCAGCGACTCCACCCACCGCCTGGTTCCCCTCCTCATCCCTGGATACACGCTCCAGGGGCCCTTCCAGGAGACGGGAACGAACGTCCTCTACCGCGCGGTGCGCGAGGCCGACGGGCTCCCGGTCATCGTCAAGACGCCGCGCTTCCTGCACCCCGGCCCGCGCGAGCGCGCTCGCTACCAGCGCGAGTACACCATCCTGCAGCGCCTGAGGGGCACTCCCGGGGTGCTCGCCGCCCACGGGCATGAGGTGCTCCAGGATCGGCCCCTCCTCCTGCTGGAGGACGTGGGGGGGGGGGCCCTGTCGGAGCAGGTGGGACGCGCGCTCGAGCCTTCCCGGTTCCTCGAGCTGGCCCTCTCCCTGGCGGCCACCCTGGCGGAGGTCCACCGGCGCGGCGTCATCCACAAGGACATCAAGCCCTCCAACATCCTCGTGTCGCCGTCGGGAGGGGCCTGGCTCATCGACTTCGGCATCGCCACCCTGCAGCGGGTGGAGCACGTGGAGGCGATCCTCCAACACCAGTTCGTCGAGGGCACTCCGGCCTACATGTCCCCGGAGCAGTCGGGGAGGATGAATCGCGCGGTGGACTACCGCACGGACTTCTACTCGCTGGGGGTGTCGTTCTACGAGGTACTGACGGGGAAGCTGCCCTTCCGGGGGCAGGACGTGTTGGAGTGGTTCCACGCCCATCTGGCCCAGGCGCCCATTCCTCCGCACCGGGTGGTGTCGTCGGTTCCCGCCGCTCTCTCGGCGGTGGTGATGAAGCTGCTGGCCAAGGTGGCCGAGGAGCGCTACCAGAGCGCCGAGGGGCTGCGGGCGGACCTGGCGCGGTGCCAGGAGGCGCTGCGGGGCGGGGCGCTGGAGCCATTCCCCCTGGGCAGCCGGGATGTCCCCGCCCGCTTCCTGCTCCCCCAGCGGCTGTACGGCCGCGAGGCGGAAGTGGACACCCTGCTGGAGTCCTTCGAGCGGGTGGCCCAGACGAAGCGGGCCGAGTGGATGCTCGTGCGTGGCTACCCCGGCATCGGCAAGTCCGCCGTCGTCCGCGAGTTGCACCGCCCCGTGCTCCGGCGGCGCGGCTTCTTCCTCAGCGGCAAGTTCGATCAATTCCAGCGGGACGTGCCCTACGCCACGCTGGCGCAGGCCATCCGGGAGCTGGTGCAGCAACTCCTGGCCGGTAGCGACGAGGAGATGGCGGCCTGGCGCAAGAGGCTGCTGGAGGCGTGGGAGGGCAATGGGCGGGTGCTGGTGGAGCTGGTGCCCCAGCTCGATCGGGTCGCCGGCGCGCAGCCCGCTCTCGACGAGCTGCCGCCTGGCGAGGCGCGCAACCGTTTCAACCGTGTCTTCCAGCGTTTCCTCGGTGTCTTCGCCACCCCCGAGCGCCCCCTCGTCCTCTTCCTGGATGATCTGCAGTGGGCGGACTTCGCCAGTCTGGAGCTGCTCCGCTACCTCACCACGCACCCGGATACGCCGCCCCTGCTGCTGATCGGCGCCTACCGGGACAACGAGGTGAGCCCCTCCCACCCGTTGGAGCGGACGCTGGCGGAGGCTCGCAAGGCCGGAGCGAGGTTGGGGGAGATCCGCCTGGGCGCGCTGGAGCTGGAGCAGACGCGGCGGTTGGTGGCGGATGCACTGCCCGGGGCCAGCGAGGAGCTGGTGGTGCCCCTGACGTCGCTCGTCCAGGAGAAGACGGGGGGCAACCCCTTCTTCCTCCTCCAGTTGTTGCAGACGCTCCACCAGGACGGGCTGGTGGTGCGGGCCCAGGAGGGGGGCTGGCGCTGGGACGCCGAGGGGGTACGGGCCAGGGGGTACTCGGACAACGTCATCGACTTCATGGTGGGCCGCCTGTTGCAGCTGCCGGAGCGGACGAGGCTGCTGCTCTGTCTGGCGGCGTGCGTGGGCAATACCTGCCCCGTGCAGGAGCTGACCCTCCTCGCCGAGCAGGACGCGGCCCAGGTGGAGCAGGGCCTGGAGCCCGCCTTCCTGGAGGATCTGCTGGTGCGGGTGGATACCTGGGGGTACCGCTTCCTGCACGATCGCATTCAACAGGCGGTCTACACGCTCGTCCCCGAGCAGGAGCGCAAGTCCATCCATCTGCGCATGGGCCGCCTGCTGCTGGAGCGTCTCTCTCCGGAGGAGCTGCGCGAGCGCATCTTCGATGTGGTGGGGCACCTCAACGCGGGTGTGGAGTTGATGACGGAGGAGGAGCGCTCCCGCCTGGCG
Source organism: Archangium violaceum (assembly GCF_016859125.1). Taxonomy (NCBI): domain Bacteria; kingdom Pseudomonadati; phylum Myxococcota; class Myxococcia; order Myxococcales; family Archangiaceae; genus Archangium; species Archangium violaceum. The sequence goes on from NZ_CP069338.1 coordinate 9,356,657, forward strand.
CACCTGAATGCCGAGGCGGGTTGGAGGGCCAAGGCCTCCAATGCCTGGCGCTCGGCCGCCGCCTGCTTCACCCTGGCCCTCTCCCTGCTTCCCTCCGAGCCCTGGGACGGGGAGGGCGCCCTGGCCTTCAAGCTGCGCCTGGAGCAGGCGGGCTGTGAGCTGATGAGTGGCAACGCCGCCGAGGCTCGCCGGCTGGTGGACGAGCTGCTGCCTCGGGCGCGCACGCGCGCGGACCTGGCGGCCGTCTACTCCCTCAAGCGGGAGATCCTCATCGCCTCCAGCGATGCCCCGGGTGCCGTCAGCTGCCTGCTGGAATGTCTGACGGCGTTCGGCATGCCCCTGCCGCTCCATCCCTCCCAGGAGGAGGTGATGGCCGCCAACGACGAGGTGTGGCGCCTGTTGGGGGAACGCCCCATCGAGAGCCTCATCGAGCTGCCGCCCATGTCGGATCCCGACTTGAAGGCGGTCATGCGCATCCTCGCGGCCCTGTCCCTTCCCACCTTCTACTCGGGCAACAACAACCTGTACGTCCTCCACATCTGCCGGATGGTGTCCCTCTCCATCCGTCACGGCAGCTCGGAGGCCTCCTCTCACGCGTATGTCTGGTATGGCTTCGTGAGCAGCAATGCCTTCCGGCGGTACCGGGAGGGGCATACCTTCGGCAAGCTCGCCTGCGAGCTCGCCGAGCGCCAGGGTCTCTCCCACCAGCGGGGCGAGGTGTTCCTGCTCCGGGGGCTGCTCGAGCAGTGGGTGCACCCGTTTCCCCTCGCCCAGGAGCGCTTTCGCGATGCCATGCACCGGGCGGCCCTGGCGGGTGATTTCCAGAATGCCAGCTATTGCTACAACAACCTCGTCGCGAGCCATCTCGCCCTGGGACGCGAGCTGTCCGACATCCACCAGGATGCCGTCGCCGGCCATGACTTCGCCTCCAAGGCGGGCTTCTGGGATGTCGCCCAGACGATGCTCGTCTGCCAGCGTTACGTGCAACAGCTCCGCGGGCGCTCCGAGTCGTTCAGCACCCTGAATGGTGATGGCTTCGACGAGGCGGCGTTCGAGAGCCTGTTGGCCTCCAGGGGCCTGAGCTCGATGCGCTGCTGCCACGCCATCATGAAACTGCAGTCCCGCTTCGTGTGTGGCTCCTATGACGAGGCGCGCCAGGCGGCGGCCGCCGCCAGGGAGCTGATCTGGGCGTCGCACGGCCAGGCATTCCATTACCTCTATCATCTGTACCGGGCGCTGACCCTGGCGGCGTGCTGCCGGGACGCCCCGCCACCGCTGCGCGGCGAGTACCTGGAGGCCATCGAGCAACACCACCGGCAGTTGGCGGAGTGGGCCGAGCACTGCCCGGAGAACTTCCGCGCGGCCGAGCGACTGGTGTTCGCGGAGAGGGCGCGCCTGAACGATCAACCCGACAATGCCCTCCGGGCATACGAGGAGGCCATCCAATCCGCCCGCGAGCAGGGCTCCCTGCTGAACGTGGCCCTGGCGTGTGAGCAGGCCGCGCGCTTCTGGAGGGCCCGGGGGATGCCCACCACCGCCATGGCCTTCGCCCGGGAGGCCCGGGAGGCCTGGTGGCAGTGGGGGGCCGAGGGCAAGGTGCGGCAGATGGACGAGCTGTGGCCGTCCCTGGCCGCTCCGGCCATGAGGGGCCAGGAGTCCAGCACCAGCTACGACACGGACTCCAGTCACCTGGATGCGATCACGATCCTCAAGGCCCAGCAGGCCATCTCCAGTGAGATCGTCCTGGATCGGCTGGTGAATACCCTCATGCGGGTGGCGCTGGAGAACGTCGGCGCCCAGCGCGGCGCGCTGCTGTTGCTGCGCAATGACACGCTGGAGGTGGCGGCCCTCGTGGACACCTTCTCGGGCCTGTCCTCGATATCGGCGGAGGCCGAGCGGCCGTTGCCCTGGACGCTGCTGACCTACGTGCGGCGCTCGGGCGAGCACGTCCTCATCAACGACACCGCCCAGCCCCACGCCTTCTCCACGGATTCGTACTTCTCCGACAGTCCGGCCCGCTGCGTGCTGTGCCTGCCGCTCGGGCGCCAGGAGGAGCTCGGCGGGCTGTTGTACCTGGAGAACGATCTGGCCTCGGAGGCCTTCTCCCCCAGACGCGTCGCGCTGCTCAGACACATCGTCTCCCAGGCCGCCATCTCCATCGAGAACGCGCGCCTGTACGCGGAGGTGCGGCGGGCCGAGGCCGTCATGCGCCAGTCCAATGACGAGCTGGAGCGGCGCGTGGAGGAGCGTACGCGCGAGCTGAAGCAGGCCCAGGCTCACCTGGTGGAGACGGCGCGCGTGGCGGGCATGGCGGAGATCGCCTCCAACATCCTCCACGAGGCGGGCAATGCCCTCACCAGCGTGGTGGTGGACACGGATCTGCTCCGCAAGGCGGTGGAGGCCTCGCGCGTCGGCCGGGTGCAGCAGGTCGCGGAGCTGCTGGAGGAGCACCAGGACGATCTGGCGGACTTCCTCACCCAGGATTCGCGCGGCAGCCTCCTGGCGGGCTACCTGTCCAGCCTCGCGGGCGAGCTGCTGCGCGAGCAGGCGGCGCTGAAGAAGGGCCTGGAGGCCCTGGAAGGTCATGTGAGCCGGGTGGGGACCATCGTCCAGACGCAGCGGACCTATGCGACATCCACGCTGCTGACGGACGAGTACGACCTGGGCGGACTGGTGGAGGAGGCCCTGCACCTGCACCAGATGGCGTCACGGCACTTCCCCATGTCGGTGACGAAGGAGCTCTCCGAGCTGCCGCTGGTACGGGTGGACAGGCATCGCGTGTTGCAGATCCTCACGAGCCTGCTCAGCAACGCCCGGGGGGCCCTGACGCCCGTGCCCGAGGGGGAGCGGCGCCTGCGGGTGCGGCTGTCCGCGGAGGACGGGTGGGCCCGGATCCAGGTGGAGGACAACGGAGAGGGCCTGACGCCGGAGGTCCGCGAGCGCCTCTTCACGCAAGGCTTCAGCACGCGCAAGGACGGCTACGGCATCGGTCTGCACACCAGCGCGCTGGCGGCCCGGTTGTTGGGCGGACGGCTGACGCTGGAGAGTGACGGGCCGGGGCAGGGTGCCATCGCCACCCTCGAGCTCCCCCTCAAGGAAACGCGTCGTGGAGGATGAGGTGAAGGTGTCCGGCGCGAATTCCAGGGTAGGATGCGCGCCGGCGTCGTTTCCCGCCGCCCACCCGTAAAAGAAGGAGCCCTCTCTTGGCCGGATCCAGCCTGCTTGCACTGATCGACGACATCGCCACCATCCTCGACGATGTGGCGGTGATGACCAAGCTGGCCGCGAAGAAGACCGCCGGCGTGCTGGGGGATGACCTGGCGCTCAATGCCCAGCAGGTCACCGGCGTCAACGCCGACCGCGAGCTGCCGGTGGTGTGGGCCGTGGCCAAGGGCTCGGCGGTGAACAAGGCCATCCTGGTGCCCCTGGCGCTGCTCATCAGCGCCTTCCTGCCCTGGGCGGTGACGCCGCTGCTGATGGTGGGTGGCCTCTTCCTGTGCTTCGAGGGCGTCGAGAAGCTGGCGCACAAGTTCCTGCACAGCGAGGCCGAGGACGAGGCCCACCACGCCGAGCTCACCCAGGCCCTGGTCGACCCGAACGTCGACCTGGTGGCGCTCGAGAAGGAGAAGATCAAGGGCGCGGTGCGCACCGACTTCATCCTCTCGGCGGAGATCATCGCGATCTCGCTGGGCGTCGTGGCCGGCGCACCCCTCATGACCCAGGTGACGGTGCTGGTCGGGGTGGCCGTGCTGATGACCGTGGGCGTCTACGGCCTGGTGGCGGGCATCGTGAAGATCGACGACCTGGGGCTCGCCCTCAGCCGGAGCTCCAGTGGATTCCACCAGAGCCTGGGGGCGGGCATCCTGAAGGCGGCGCCCTGGCTCATGAAGAGCCTGTCGATCGCCGGCACCGTGGCCATGTTCCTGGTCGGCGGAGGCATCCTCACGCACGGCATCCCCCCGCTGCACCACGCGATCGAGGAGTTCGCCCACCACGCGGGCGAGGTGCCCGGCCTCGGCGGACTGCTGGCGGCGCTCGTTCCGACGTTGGCCGACGGACTGATTGGCATCGTGGCCGGCGCGGTGGCGCTCGGTGTGGTGACCGTGTTCCAGCGCGTCCTGAGCCGTGGAAGGAAGGCGGCCTGACGTGGAGATCCGCTTCCTGGACGCCACCGAGGCGGCCTCCTACCTGGACGACCTGGTGGAGCTGCTCAGGGACTCCGTGGATGGCGGAGCCTCCGTGGGCTTCCTTCCACCACTGGATGCGGCCGAGGCTCGGGCCTACTGGAAGGGCGTGGTGGCGGAGCTGGCCTCGCCCGAGCTCAGCCTGGCCCTGGCCTGGGAGGATGGCCGGGTGGCCGGCACGGCCCAGCTGGTGGAGGCGAGCAAGGCCAACGCCCGCCACCGGGCGGAGGTGTCCAAGGTGTTGGTCCATTCGGCCTTCCGCCGCCGGGGGATTGGGGCCGCGCTCATGCAGGCCCTGGAGGAGCGGGCCCGGGAGCGGGGGAGGACCACCCTGGTGTTGGACACCCTGGAGGGCGCTCCCTCCGAGCGGCTCTACCAGTCCCTGGGCTGGATTCGGACGGGGGTGATTCCCCAGTACGCCCGGGTCGCCGATGGCACCCTGCGGGCCACGGTCGTCTATTACAAGCTGCTCGGCGAAGCGGGACGGTGAGCGGGGTGGGTCCTCTCGGGCGCGGGTCACAATCCCGTGCCGCCATCGTGGGCGCGTGTCGGGACCGTGTCGCCGAGCGCGATTAAACCCGAAAAAATAGGCGGCTTGCTCATAAGGGGCGCAGCACCCCTCAATCCCTCTCATCCAGAATTGGAGTGTGAGAATGAGCAAGAAGATCATTCGTCGAGCCGCGATTGCCCTTGGCCTCATGGGCCTTGTTGGTCTGACGGGAACCCTGGTGGCCACCCCCGCCAATGCATCTCAAATGGGCACCCTCGCCACCTGCAACGCGACCTGGTACGGCGCGGAGGGCGAAATCCCCGAGGGTTGGCCGACCGCCAGCGGCGAGCCCTTCAGCCGGTGGGCGCTCAAGGCCGCGCACAACTCCCTGCCGTTCGGCACTCGCGTCAAGGTGACCTACCAGGGCCGGTCCGTCACGGTGACCATCAATGACCGGGGAGGCTTTGGTGGCGCGACCTGCCTGGATCTCACCTATGGGGCGTTCATTCAGATCGCCAATCCCGACCTCGGCGTCATCCCCGTGCAGTACGAGATCCTCCCGTAAGGGGAACCTGGGCGCGAGGAGGGAAGGAACGGCCTGTCCTCCTGTCCGTGGTGTTCTCCCCGCGACGGGACGAAAGAGCCCCCCGGCGCATGGATGAAGAACGGGGGACTCCGGAACTCGGAGTCGCCCCGGCTCTCTCCTGGGTGCAGCTTGTGGCGTGCATCGAACGATTCCGATGCGCGGAGCAAGGCACATGCGCAAGCGGGCAAGCGGAGCGGGCAGGCAGCGAGGGCGGGTTGCTTCAGCGCCAGTGGACATGGCGCGCCCCTCGCCCTCCTTGCGCATCGTCGACGCGGTGGCGCTGACGGTGGGCGTCGTGCTGGGGGCCGGCATCTTCAAGGCGCCCTCGCTGGTGGCGGCCCAGCTGGGCAGCGAGAGCGCGGTGCTGCTCGCGTGGCTGCTCGGAGGTGTGGCCTCGCTGGTGGGCGCGCTGTGTTACGCGGAGCTGGCGAGCGCCTGGCCGCACCCTGGTGGTGACTACCACTTCCTGCACCGCGCGCTCGGCCAGGGACCGGCCTTCCTCTTCGCGTGGGCCCGGTTGACGGTCATCCCCACCGGCTCCATCGCGCTGCTGGCCTTCGTGTTCGGTGACTACGCCTCACAGCTCGTGCCGCTCGGGCCGTACTCGTCCTCGGTGTACGCGACGGCGATGGTGGTGGGGCTGACGGCCATGAACGTGGCCGGGCTCCGGCAGGGCACACGCACCCAGAACCTGCTCACCCTGCTGGAGGTGCTCGGCGTGGGCATCCTCATCGTGGCGGGGCTGCTGCTCGCGCCCACTCCCGCCCAGCCTCCGCCCGCGGCTCCCTCGACGTCCATGGGCTCGGCCTGGGGCATGGCGATGATCTTCGTCCTGCTCACCTATGGAGGGTGGAACGAGGTGGCCTGTCTCTCCGCGGAGGTGCGGGGCTCGCGGCGCAACCTCGGACGGGCCCTGCTGGTGAGCATCGGTGTGGTGACGGCGCTGTACCTGCTGGTCAATTGGGCCTACCTGCGGGGCCTGGGCCTCGCGGGGGTGGGGGGCTCGGAGGCGGTGGCCTCGGATTTGATGAGGCGGGCCCTGGGCAACTGGGGCTCACAGGTCATCAGCATCCTCGTCGCCGTGTCCGCGCTCACCTCCGCCAACGCCACGGTGCTCACCGGTGCGCGCACCCACTATGCCTTCGGTTGTGACAGCTTGATCTTCAAGGGGCTGGGCTACTGGCACGCGCGGGCCAACACGCCGACGCGCGCGCTCCTCGTGCAGGGGGCCATCTGCCTGGTCCTGGTGGGCCTGGGCACGCTGACGCGCCAGGGCTTCCAGACGATGGTGGAGTACACCGCGCCCGTCTTCTGGCTCTTCTTCCTGCTGACGGGCGTGTCGCTGCTGGTGCTGCGCGTGCGCGAGCCCCATGCACCCCGGCCCTTCCGGGTGCCGCTGTACCCGCTCACGCCGCTGCTCTTCATTGGCACGTGTGCGTACGTCCTCTACTCCAGCCTGGCGTACGCGGGACTGGGCTCGCTGGCGGGACTGGCCGTCCTGGGCTCCGGTGCCGTGTTGCTCACGGTGGAGCACGTACGCCGCGTCCGCACGGCCCTCCGCCAGCGGAGCCACGCGCCTCACTCTCCACGCCTGCAGCAACCCAAGGAGGTCACATGAAGCGGATCGTGTTCTTGCTGTCACTCGTCGCGGGGCTCTCGGCGTTCGCCCAGGACACCTCGGCTCGTCAGATGCCAGGACAGCAGGAGGAGGTGCAGGCCCCAGAGGTACCCTTCGTCCCCACTCCTCAAGACGACGTGGATCAGATGCTGGAGCTGGCCGGGGTGAAACCGGGGGATGTCGTCTACGATCTCGGCAGCGGAGATGGCCGCATCGTCATCACCGCCGTGCAGAAGTACGGGGCACGTGGGGTGGGGGTGGACATCAACCCCGTGCGTATCTCCGAGGCGAACGAGAACGCGCGCCGCGCGGGCGTGGAGGACCAGGTGGAGTTCCGCCAGGGAGACCTGTTCAAGGCCGACATCGGCGACGCCTCGGTGGTGACGCTCTACCTGCTGCCCTCCGTCAACGAGCGCCTCAAGCCCAAGCTGCTCGCCGAGCTGAAACCGGGCACGCGCATCGTCTCGCATGACTTCGACATGGGGGACTGGAAGCCGGTGAAGCAGATCGAGACGAACGGCAGCACGCTCTATCTGTGGGTCGTCCCGGAGCGTGGTGGCCACAGGGCCCCACGCTGAGCGGGAGCGGACCCCGGTCCTATCCGGCGAAGGGGGCGAAGTTCACCACCACCTGAGCCTCGGGGACGAAGATGCGGCGCGCGAAGTCCTGTATGTCCTTGCGAGGCAGGGGCGCCGGGGGGCCACGCTACGCCCGCTGGCGCCGCCTCCATCCCGCGCTCGAGCAGGTGTCCCGAGAGGAATCAGGCCCGGGCGGAGAGAGGGGTCTCCCTCGCCGGATCGAGCGACTTGAGCGTGGCGACCACGCCCTGCTCGTCGATCTGGTTGCGCAGCCTCAGGTACAGGTCCACGAAGCCCTGGTGCTCGGAAATCTTCGAGCCCACGACCTCCTCGAGCTGGATGAGCGTCATGGGCGAGTTGCTCTCCATGACCGGCTCGAGCAGGTGGCGCGCGTTGGGCTCGTTGATCGTATGGAGCTGGCCCTTCTCGTCCGTGCCCTTCAGGTAGCGGTCGTAGGCGGCGAGGAAGAAGGCGATGCGGTGATAGGGGCGGCCGTTCTCCAGGATGGCGTGCACGGTGGGCAGGAGGAAGCCGGGGATCTTCGAGCCGCCATCCATGCACAGGCGCGCGAGCTGGTCTCCCACGGCGCGATTGCCGAAGCGCTCGAGCAGCTTGTCCTTGTAGGCCGGGATCTCGAGCCCGGGCAGGGACTCGAGCCATACACCCGCGTCATGGTCGAGGAAGCCGCGCAGGTAGTTGAAGAAGAGCGGATCGTGCAGCGCGTCGTCCACCTTGCGCAGGCCGGCCAGGTACGCGGGGTAGGAGAGCATCGTATGGGTCGCGTTGAGCAGGCGGATCTTCGCCTCCTCGTACGGCGACACGTCCTTCGTGAACATCACGCCCACCGCGTCCCACTCGGGGCGGCCGTTGCGGAAGTCGTCCTCCAGCACCCATTGGATGAAGTCCTCGCAGATGACCGGGGCGGAGTCGTCCACCTGGGTCAGCTCGCGCAGCTTCTGCCGGGCGATGTCGTCCGTGGCGGGGGTGATGCGGTCCACCATGCCGTTGGGGAAGGCCACCTCGCGCTCGATCCACGCGGCCAGCTCCGGATTCCTCGCCCTGGCGAAGGCCACCACTGCGCGGCGGGCCTGGGCACCGTTGTGGCGCAGGTTGTCGCAGGACATCACCGTGAAGGGCTTCACGCCCGCCTTGCGCCGGCGCTCCAGTGCTCCCACGAGGAAGCCGAACACACCCTGGGGTGAGCCGGGGTTGGCCAGATCGTGCGCGACCGTGGGGTGCTGGCGGTTGAACTTCCCCTGCTCGTCGAGCAGGTAGCCGCCCTCGGTGATGGTCAACGAGACGATGCGGATGTCCGGGTGGCTCAACTTCGCGAGCACCGCCTCCGGGTTCTCCGGGGCATAGAGGTACTCCACCATGCACTCGACGACGCGCGAGACGTGCGAGCCATCTGGCGCCATCTCGCTCACGGTGTAGAGGCCATCCTGCTTCTTCATCGCCGCGGCCATGGCTGCGTCCTGGGGCAGCAGGTTGATGCCACACACGCCCCAGCCCTCCTGGCCGGGCCGTGCGAGGGCGCGGTCGGTGTAGATGGCCTGGTGGGCGCGGTGGAAGCCGCCCACGCCAATGTGGGCGATGCCGGCGCGCACCCGGGTCCGGTCATAACCGGGGCGGGCGACGGAGGAGGGCAGGCGGGAGAGGTGGGCTTGATCGAGGGGGTGCATGGAAGAGGGCGCTCTCAGCTCGAGGTGGGGTGGTGGATGGCGACGCCGTTGGCGTCGAAGACGTGGAGACGCTCGGGCGCGAGGGCGACCGAGACGGACGTGCCCTCGAGCGCGCCCACATCGCCTTCGCAGCGCACGGTGACGCGCCCGAGCCGTGGCACGGAGAGGTACGCGTAGGCGTCGCTGCCCAGCCGCTCGATCATGTCCACACGGCCGTCCAGCGTGCCCCGTCCCGCCTGACCCAGCGAGAGATGCTCGGGACGCACGCCCACCGTCACCCGGTTGCCTTCGGCGGCGGAGCGCATGCCCGGGGGCAGGGGCACGGTGCCGCCATTGGCCAGGGTCAGGGTCGAGTCCGTCCGGGTGGCGTCGAGGAAGGCCATCTGCGGCATGCCGAGGAAGCCCGCGACGAAGCGGTTGGCGGGGCGGCGGTAGAGCTCCTGCGGAGAGCCGGCCTGCTCGATATGGCCGGCGTTGAAGATGACCACCTTGTCGGCCAGGGTCATCGCCTCGACCTGATCGTGGGTGACGTAGATCATCGTCGCATGGAGCTCCTTGTGCAGCCGGGCGATCTCCAGGCGCATCTGCACACGCAGGGAGGCGTCCAGGTTGGACAGGGGCTCGTCGAACAGGAAGATGCGCGGCTCGCGGACGATGGCGCGGCCGATGGCGACGCGCTGACGTTGACCGCCGGAGAGCGCCGCCGGTTTGCGGTCGAGCAGCGGCTCCAGCTCCAGGATGCGCGCGGCGCGGCCCACCTTCTCATCGATGAGCTTGCGGTCCGCCTTGGCCAGCTCCAGGGAGAAGGACATGTTCTGGCGGACCGTCATATGCGGGTAGAGCGCATAGGACTGGAACACCATGGCCAGGTTGCGTTTGGCCGAGGGCAGGCCCGTGATGTCCTGCCCGTCGAGCAGGATTTCACCGGACGTGGCCTGCTCCAGGCCCGCGATGAGACGCAGCAGCGTGGACTTGCCACAGCCGGAGGGGCCCAGGAAGACGCAGAACTCGCGGTCCTCGATGGCCAGGTCCACGCCCTTGATGACTCGCGTGTCACCGAAGGACTTGGTCAGGGATTTGAGCTCGAGACGTGCCATGGAGCGTGCTCCGTTACTTGACGGCGCCGAAGGTGAGACCGCGGACGAGTTGTTTCTGCGAGCCCCAGCCCAGGACCAGGATCGGAGCGCAGGCGAGCGTGGAAATGGCGGACAGCCGGGCCCAGAAGAGGCCTTCAGGACTCGAGAACGAGGCGACCAGGGCGCTGAGGGGCGCGGCCTGGGTGGTGGTCAGGTTGAGGGACCAGAACGCCTCGTTCCAGTTGAGGATGAGCGCCAGCAGCGCGGTGGAGGCGAGTCCGCCCCGGCTGACGGGCAGGAGCACGCGGTAGATCTCCTGCGCGGTGGTGGCGCCGTCCATGCGCGCGGCCTCCAGGATGTCCCGGGGGATGTCCCGGAAGTAGGTGTAGATCATCCACACCATGATGGGCAGGTTGACGAGCGCGAACACGATGATGAGCAGGAAGCGCGTGTCGAGCAGACCCGTGAAGCGCGCCAGCAGGTAGATGGGCACCAGCACGCCCACGCCGGGCAGCATCTTGGTGGACAACATCCACATGAGGGTGCCCTGGGTGCGCTCGCCGGGATGGAAGGCGAACGCATAGGCCGCCGGCACCGACACGAGCATGCCCAGCAGCGTGGCGCCGCCGCTGGTGAGCAGCGAATTCAAGGCGAAGTGCAGGTAGTTGTTGCGCTCGAGGATCTCCCGGTAGTTCTCCAGCGTGGGGGTGAAGAGGAAACTCGGGGGCATGGAGAACGCGCCCAGCTCCGTCTTGAAGCTGGTGAGCACCATCCAGAAGATGGGGAAGAAGAGCAGCAGGGCGACGAGCCACGCGCAGATCGCGCGCACCGTCTCGGTGAGCTGGCGGCGTTTGTTCAAGTCGGGCATGGGTTCAGGCGTGGGTGAGGGATTTGCCGATCAGACGGAGCAGGAAGACGGCGACCAGGTTGGCGAGCACCACGGCGACGAGGCCTCCCGCGCTGGCGGCGCCCACGTCGAACTCGAGCAGGGCCTGCGTGAAGATGAGGAAGGGCAGGTTGGTGGTGGCGTCGCCCGGGCCTCCGCCGGTGGTGGTGAAGATCTCGGCGAAGACGTTGAGCAGGAAGATGGACTCCACCATCACCACCACCGCGATGGGCCGGGCCAGGTGCGGCAGCGTCAGGTGGCGGAAGATGGCCACCGGGGTGGCGCCGTCCATCTGCGCGGCCTCCTTCTGCTCCTGATCCATGGACTGTAGCGACGTCACGAAGATGAGGATGGCGAAGGGCAGCCATTCCCAGGCGACGATGAGGATGATGGACAGCAGGGGCCAGTCGGAGAACCAGTTGATGGGCGTGAGCCCCACCAGTTGGAAGACCCAGGCGAACAACCCGGACACCGGGTTCATCAGCAGGTTCTTCCAGACGAGCGCGCTCACCGTGGGCATGATGAAGAAGGGTGAGATGAGCAGCATGCGCACGATGCCCTGGCCCGGGAACTTCGCGTCCACGAGCACGCTGATGAGCACGCCGAACACCACGGTGATGACCAGCACGCTGCCCACCAGCAGCAGCGTGTTGACGATGCTCGTGAGGAAGCTCGGGTAGGTGAAGAAGTAGGTGAAGTTCTCCAGGCCCACGAACTTCGTCCTGCCCGGGTAGAGCAGGTTGTAATACTGCGTGGAGAAGTACAGCGTCATGACCAGCGGGACGATCATCCATGCGAACAGCATGAGGATCGCGGGGGCCGCGGTGAGGCGTCCGGCGCGGCTGGAGGGTTCGGCGGCTTCTCTCATCTCTGCGCTCCTGGAACTCCGTTCTGGTCGTAGTAGCCCGCGCGCTTCATCGTGCGCCGCACCGCTCCTTGCGAGGTGTGCAGCACCTTGTCCACGCGGCTGAAGCCCGCGAGGGCCCCGGAGAGCTGCCGGCCCACCATGCTGCCGATGGCCTGGAACTCGGGGATGGTGGCGAACTGCACGCCCGTGTACGGCACGGGCTCGAGGGTAGGGGAGTCGGGGTTGGCCGTCTGGATGGCTTCCCGGGTGACGAGGGCGAAGGGCGTCTTCTGGAGATACTCCCCGTTCGTATACGTGGACAGGCGAGTGCCGGGCGGCATGGCGGAGATGCCATGGTGCTGGGCCACCAGCTGGCCGTACTCCTTGGACGTGGCCCACTGGATGAACTCGAACGCGGCCTCCTTCTGGCGCGAGCTCGACGGCACCGCCAGCGCCCAGGTCCACAACCAGGAGCTGCCCTTGTCGGTGACGGCGCGCGGCGCCTTGGCGAACCCGACCTTGTCCGGCACCAGGCTCTGCGCCTTGTCGGTGACGAAGGAGCCCGCCACGCTCGCGTCCACCCACATGGCGCACTTGCCCGCGTTGAACAGCGTCAGGTTCTCGTTGAAGCCGTTGCTGCTGGGCCCCGGCGGGCCGAACGTGGAGAGCAGATCCACGTAGAAGTTCACCGCCTGGTGCCACTCGGGGGTGTCCAGCTGCGGCTCCCACTTCTCGTCGAACCAGCGGCCACCGAAGGCGTTCACGAGGGTGGTGATGATGGCCATGTTCTCGCCCCAACCCGCCTTGCCGCGCAGGCAGATGCCATACACACCACGAGCGGGGTCGTGCAGCTTCTCGGCGAAGCCGCGGATCTCCGTCCACGTGGGCTCCGCGGGCATGCTCAGCCCCTTCGCGGCGAACAGGTCCGTGCGGTAGTAGGTGATGGAGCCCTCGGAATAGAAGGGCAGCGCATACAGACGGCCCTCGACGCTCAACTGCTTGCGCACGTTGGGCATGAGATCGTCCACGTCATACCGGGGCGAGAAGCCCTCCAATGGCATCAGCCAGTTCTGGCGGCCCCACATGGGGGCCTCGTAGGCGCCAATGGTGATGATGTCGAACTGGCCGCCCCCGGTGGTGATGTCGGTGGTGAGCCGCTGGCGCAGCGTGTTCTCGTCCAGCACCAGCCAGTGGAGCCTCACGTCGGGGTGTTGCTCCTCGTAGGCCTTCGCCAGCGACTGCATGCGGACCATGTCACCATTGTTGACGGTGCCAATGGTCAGCGTGGCCGCCCCCGCGGCGTCCGCCCCGAGCAGCAGGCCGAGCCCCATGAGGGCGGTGTGAATGGGGTTCATCCTCTTCATTCGGCGACTCCGGCGGTTGCGCCCGCATGGCAGGCATTCGCGCCAATCTGGATGGCGCCAATGCGGACCATGCAACAAAACGGCGCGGGCGGGGAATGGCGCGATGGCGTTTGCAACTGTGTGGCTGCATGGAAATTTTCCTGAAGTGGTGACGTGCCCATGGCAGCCAAGGGTTCGGATGCGCTTTCGCGCTTCAGGATCTGGGAATGTCGGAGTCATCTGTTAAGAAGGTGATTGCAGTACTTCCAGCTTCTTGGATGATGAAAGATTGAGGTCTTGATGAAGAACATCCGATTGGCATGTCTCGCCGTGAGCCTCGCGCTCGGCGCCACCGCGCAAGCCGCGGCGCCGGAGAGTGAAGCGGTGTGCAAGGCGTCACCCGCATCGCAGAGCATCAGGAAGGTGGGCGAGGAGGTGGTGTACCGCCTCGAGTCACCGCACCCGTACGCCGCGGCGGTGGATCAGCGCGCCAGGGGGGTGCTCCTCAGCGAGAAGCTCACCCACCCCGGGGCCTCGTACATCGCCCCGCACTTCGCCACGCTCGAGCTCGAGGAGGGGGACTACCTCGTCGTCCGTTCACCGGACGGCTCGCGCTCCTGGCGCTATGACAACGCGCACCCGGGCGCGCGCGATGGCTTCTGGGCCATCCACATCCCCGGAGACACCGCCATCATCGAGCTGCACAGCAAGGCGGTGGACCGCCGCGGCGTGCTCAACAAGTACGGCTACCGCATCGACAAGTACGCGCGCGGCTACACCGCGCAGGAGCTGGACAGCTCCGACTTCAGCACCAAGGCCCTGTGTGGCGCGGACGACTCCGGTTGGGCCCGGTGCTACGAGAGCAGCGAGGCTCAAATCTACAACCACTCCCGGGCCGTGGTGCGCCTGCTCATCAACGGCTCCAGCGCGTGCACCGGCTGGCTCGTGGGCAACGAGGGCCACCTGCTGACGAACAACCACTGCATCAGCACGGCCACGGCAGCGCAGAACACCGATTACGAGTTCATGGCGGAGGGGAGCACCTGCTCCACCAGCTGCGCCTCGTGGGGCGCGTGCCCTGGCACGGTGGTGGCCACCAGCGCCACGCTCATCAAGACGGATGCCCCTCGGGACTACACGCTGCTGAAGCTGCCCAGCAACCCCTCCGGCACCTATGGCTTCCTCCAGCTGCGCCCCACCGGGGCGGTGGTGGACGAGCGCATCTACGTCCCCCAGCACCCGGCGGCGCACGGCAAGAAGATCGCCGTCACCTCCAGCGCCACGGCCGACGCCTCCGGCTACGCCGAGGTGTACAACCTCAACGCGGCGGCCTGCCAGAGCGGCGGCCCCAATGACGTGGGCTACTACGCGGATACCCAGGGTGGCTCCTCGGGCTCGCCGGTGATTGGCTACGCCGACCACCAGGTGGTGGCGCTGCACCACTGCGCCAACTGCCCCAACCGTGGCGTGCCCATCCAGGAGGTCATCAGCCACCTGGGCAACAGCCTCCCGCAGTGCGCCCTCCGCAGCGAGGAGTGCCCGGACCCGTGGGGTGCCGACGGCGAGCCGCCGCCCCCGCCTCCTCCTCCGCCCCCGCCGCCTCCTGAGTCCTTCACCTATACCGCCACCAACACCAACAACGCCCAGCAGAACACGACGGACAAGAGCCTGACTCTCGACGAGGGGGACGTGGTGGAGGTGGGCACCTGCAACCTCACCGGCGCCACCTCCTCCGGTGACACCTACCTGCGCCTGCTCGACACCTCGGGCGTTCAGGCCGCTTCCAACGACGACGCCTCCGGCTGCAGTGGCAACGCATCCTACTTCAAGTACACCGTGCCCACGGGCAAGGGGGGCACCTACACGATTCGCGCTGGCTGCTACTCCAGCGGCTCCTGCGGCGGCACCGTGGTCTGGAAGATCACCGCCGGTACCCCGCTGCCTCCCGCTCCCACTACCGGCTCGTTCACCTACAGCGCCAGCAGCACCCAGAGCGCCTCTCGCAACACCACCAACCACGATGTGACGGTGGCCGCGGGACAGACGATCCAACTCGGCACCTGCACCGTGGCGGGCTCCTCCGGCAGCGGCGACACGTACCTGCGGCTCTACACCTCCGCCGGCACCCAGGTTGGCTCCAACGACGACTCGTGCAGCAGGCTCTCGTACCTGAGCTACACCGTTCCGGCGGGCGCGGGCGGCACGTACCAGATTCGCGCCGGCTGCTACTCCGACGGCAGCTGCAGCGGCACGGTGGCCTACACCATCCAGTAGGCCCTCCGCGCTTCATGGTTCAATGACGGCGGCCCCGTTTTCGAGGTCGCCGTCTTCTTTCCGGGTCATCCCTTTTTCAATTCCTCGAGAGAACACATTCATGAAGAGCGGATGGAAGCTGTCGATGATCGCGTTGTCCGCGCTCCTGCAGAGCGCGTGTGGGACCACCACGCTGTCGGAGGACGCTCCGGACGACGGAGCCGTGCCTCTCGCGGCCGCGGACTGCGCCGCCGGAAACACCGCGGCGCTCCAGGACCTCGGGGATGACGTACCGGACGGAACGGGCACGCCGGTGACGGCGATGACCATCAAGAACGTGGGCGGCACGGGCTCGTACGAGCGCGTGACGCACATGGTTCCCGGAGTCTGGGGACAGGCTTGCCCCTCCAATGCGTGCCAGAAGGCAACCACGCCCGTGAGTGGCGCGCTCGCGCCTTTCAACGAGGAGCTGACGGTCAACTTCCGCGGACCGATGGAGCTGTATGACATCGCCGTCTACCGGCCGGACGCGAGCTCCTGGAAGCGGGTGTCCTCGTGGAACCGCTGCGGCTCCACGAACCTCACCTTCTTCAACAACCTGGGCGGCACGGGAAGCGGCGAGTGGACGCTGTGCGGTGGGAACAGTCAGAGCTATGCCTCCGCCGATGCGAAGACGGCCGTCGCGGCACCCACCCGCTTCAACGGCACGCTCGAGAACCGGGTCGAGATGAACATCCTGTCGGACGAGCCCTGCAACGGTACGGGGGATGCGAGCGAGTGCGGCTTCTACCGGGGCGTGACGCGTCACGGCTGGGCGGGTGCGAAGATCTTCGCCATCCGCGTCCGCATGCCGCGCTACACGGGGCCCATCACCGAATACTACGACGACGTGCCGGCCATCTGGATGCTCAACGCCCGCGTGGTACGCACCGCGCAGTATGGCTGCAACTGCCGGGGCATGGGTTCGCCCGGCGGCTGCGGGGAGCTCGACGTCGCCGAGGTCATCCACGGCGAACATCCGATGCATGCGACGAGCACCCTCTACTCGTTCGAAGGAGCGACCGGCAGCGGCCCCAACTACTTCATGCGCCCGGTGAAGGAGAGCGCGACCTTCATCGTCATCTTCGACGCGAGCGGGAAGGTGCAGATGCTGCGGCTGAGGCCCGACGCCTTCGACTTCGGTGACAGCGTGTCCAATGCGACCGTCTCCACCTGGTTGGCGATGACGGGCCACACCATGTCGATGCCCTGAGTCTCATGGGCGTCGTGTAGGAGGGGGGCGCAGCGGCAGTCCTTCCCATCTCAGAATCTGTAGATGGCCGCGAGCCGGACGAGGGGCCGCACCGCCTCCCGCTTCTCGACGCGCGTCTCGCCCTGGGTCAGCAGACACGGTGTGAAGAGAATGCACCCCGGGGTGGGCGGCTCCACGGTCTCGCTCCGTGTCTGGCTGACGTCGGCGCCCGCGCCGAGCGATACGCGCCATTTCTCTCCGAGTGACTGGGAGTAGCCCAGGAGTCCACCGACGGACGTCCGGCTCCCGCTCGTCCGTTCGTCGCGCTTGAAGAACGTGCCTTCCGCCTGCAGGCCCAGGAAGAGGCCCTGGAACGGCTGGTTGCCGATATAGAGACGGCTTCCGGCCTGAAGGCCCGCGGCATTCATGCCCATGCCGAGGTGAAAGCCCCCGAACACCGTGAGGTGCGGCATCAAGGGGTGCTCCAGGTCCACGACAACGGCCGGCGCTTCGGGCGTGGTTGCCTCCACCGAGAGCGAATGGCTGCGCAGTCCGACGGCGAGCGCGCTGTGCGAGCGACTCGGGGGCGGAGCGGACTCCTCGGAAGTGGTCTCGCTCGGGGCGTCATCCTGGGCGAGCGCCAGGGCAGGGGCCGTGAGGAGGCTGGCGAAGGCGAGGAAACGAGAGGTGTACGGATTCATATACCCGCGGCTCAATCAAGAAGCGTGCCCTGCGCAACCCCTTGGAAGAACGGAGTCCCGTCATATCGGGTGTGAACCAGGCCGCACACGTGTGTACCCTTCGACAGCAGGTGGGACCCGGCCTCGGTTCAACGTGCGGACTTCTCGGACAGCAACCGCACGTTGAGCGCGGCATTGCCGTAGAACTGGGTGTTGTTCCCGACGGAGTGTTTCTCGAGCCGGCGCTGGAGGTGGGGGTCGTAGCGGCCGAGCTTCATGAAGCCGTCGTTGAACCAGCCATCTCCACGTCCCGAGCCGTCGACGTATTGGGCGTACCGCTCGTCCGAGGGCCAGATGACGGAGTCGAGCGTCACGAGGAGGGCGCGGACATCGTCGTCCGTCCATTCCACTCCCGCCTCATGCGCCTCGATGATGAACGCCACCACGGCGTTGCCGTGTGACACGTCCTGGCCGGGGCGGGAGTGGGAGCCCCATGCGTCGTTCCAGAAGGAGGCCGCTTCGTTGATGGGGCTGGAGACCAGTTGCTCACGCAGGGACGATGAGTGGTTCGGCAGACTCCGGTTGATGTTGTTGAGCACCTCCAGGTACCGGGCCTTGCGTGCCGCGTCGGTCGTCATGAGCGACAGGTTCATCGCGATGGCGGCCCAGTGCGAGGCCATGTGCGTGTTCTCCCGGTAGATGTGGATGTTCGCCCCTCGTTGAAGCCATTTCTCGAAAATGTCCATCTCCGAGAACTCCAGCAACCGATGGTACTGCGCGCGATACTTGTCATTGTTGTAGAGCGCGGGCGTCTCACGGATGACGCGCAGCAGGCGGGTCACGTAGCGCCAGCAGTAGCTCTCGTACAGCGGCACCTCCTGCCCCAGTGTATCCGGATGCCGGGAGGCCCAGCCTCTGTACACGTCCTGGAATTGGCCTCCCTCGAGCGACCAGGAGTCCCTGGCCGTGCTGACGACATTGTTGACGTAGAGCAGGGCCCGGTCGAGGTATTGAACCTTTCCCGTGGCCCGGTACATGGCGGTGTTGCCATCAATGCCATAGGCGAGCTCGTAGAGCCGCCAGCTGTCGCGCGAAGTGCTCCCGGGCAGGAAGGTCATCGTATGCTCGAGGTCCCAATGGGCGAGGAACAGCCGCTCCCATTCGTCCACGGATTGGAGCCCGGGAGGCGCTGGCAGGTAGACGAAGCCCTGCTCGGCCCAGGTCCGAGGGGCACACGCCACTGAGACCAGGAGGGAGAGGAACACGATCCGGTGACGGGAGTCCAACATGAAAGGTGTCCTGGATTGAGAAGCCGGCCACATGGTTGGGCGGATGATTCAACAACGCATCGCGTGCGCTCACGAAATGCCGTGACATGTGTGCAGAAGTTCAAGCATGTCCTTTCTCCACTCCACGGATTGTCGCACGGCGTGCGGCGACCTTGTCCCCGGAGGCAATCAAAGCCATCCCGCGGATGGCGTCTGGGCGTTCGGAGCGAGCGCCCGGAGGGGCGTATCCCGGCCCAGCGCGATGAAGGGAGCCCAGTAATAGGGGTGGGGTTGGATCCTTCGCAGGGCGCGCATGGCCTCGCGCAGGGCCGCGGCCCGGCCCTTGCCGGCCAGCAGGTGGCGGTAGTAGTCCTCCATGAGTATCTGGGTGGTGGCGTCGTTGACCTTCCACAGGCTCGACACCACCGTTTCCGCGCCCGCGGTGACGAGCGCGCGGCTCAGACCGTAGATGCCCTGCCCGAGCCTGACGTCGCCCCGGCCCGTGTCACACGCGGAGAGGACGACGAGCTCCGTGCCCCACAGGTCGAGGCTGGCGAGCTCGAGCGCGGTGACCGGGGCGCTGGTGAGGACCAACCCGGAGCGGAGCAGCGGGTCGGAGGGACGCCGTGGGGAAGGGCCTCTATCGGCGGCGCCGACCTGAATCAGGGCACGAGAGTCCGCGGGAGCCGCGGTGTTCTCCAGGAAGAAGCCATGGGTGGCGATGTGGAGGATACCGGGTGCTTTCACCTGGAACAGGCGCTCCCTGGTCGCATCGTGGCCGAGGAAGAGCTGGGTCTGGGGGAGCAGGCGCTGGATGGCCAGGGCTTCCTGGCGGGTGCCCGGAAGAGGTGCCCAGGGGGAGCCGGTGCCCTGCGTGGCCTCGAAGGAGGGAGCCGCGAAGACGACGACCGAACGTGAAGGAGAGGGGCGCTGGGGGCGCGGCAACAGATCCCTGCCAGAGGTGAGGCGGGTGAAGTCGAAACGCTCGATGAGGAAGTCATGGCCATCATGGAGCGCGTGGAAGGGGACGAGACCGAGCTGGCCGTCTGGCGCGATGAAGAGACGGCGGACGTCGCCCAGGAGCGGCAGCAGCGGCCGGAACGCCAGGGAGTAGAGCGTCCGTGCATGGTGCTGGTAGGCGGCATCACGGCTGGAGAAGGCGTTGCACAGCTCCGTGGTGGCCAGGTCGATGGGCGCCGCGGGCCCCAGATCCAGGGCGCGGATGCGTCCACTTGGGAAGAGCACCAGAGCCAGGTAGCGGAGCGGACCGGCGCTCTCCGCCCGGTGCGGCCCGGACTCGGGGATGAGCGGTCGGTGCGCGTAGGCGACGAGCTCGACGAGAGCCGCGTCCTGGGGGAGGGCGGCGGCGACACGCTCGACCATTTCAGCGGGAGGTGGAAGGGAAATGAGGGCACGCAGGGGTGCCGAGCGCCTGACGAGGCCGGTTTCGAGGATGTCTCCCTGGGAGGCAAGCTCCTCGAGGCGACGTTGGTATTCGGCTGGAGCAAGCGAGCCGGGGCCCTGGAGGGCCAACGTGGCGAGCTGGGAGCGAATGGCACGCAGTTGCTCGAGTTGCTCTCGGTCCTGGGCGCCGAGGCCGCGGTAGACGATGCGGGAGGTGTTGGAGGTCTCCTCGATGGAGCGTCCCTTGCGCAGCAGCACGGCGGTCAGCGCCAGGTGCCGCACACGCGCATCATCCGGATGGGCCCAGAGCAGGGAATAGAGGCGCTCTTCATCGGTGTGGAGGAATTGCAGCAGATGCAGCTGGCGGGATTCGGAGAGGTCGAGCGCCTCTTCGCGCAGGTATTCCTCGGAGAGGGTGAAGGCGCGCATGAAGAGCGGGATGGCGTCGGCGAGGCGGTCCTGGGCCAGACGAAGCCGGGCGAACTCGACGATCGTGTGGATGAGCTGGGGATGATTCCTACCGAGGGTTGCTTCGCGAATGGCGAGCGCACGCCTGTAGAGGGGCTCGGCCCGCGCGTACAGTCTCCGATTCCTGCAGAGGGTGGCGAGGTTGTCGAGAACGGCGGCAACCGTGGGGTGGTGCTTGCCGAGAGACGTCTCCCAGATGGTGAGTGCACGCTTGTAGAGGGGCTCGGCTCGCGCGTACGACCCGCGAGCGGCGTAGAGGAGGCCGAGGTTGTTGTACGTGTGGCCGACATCGGGATGGTTCTTGCCGAGGGCTGCTTCGCGAATGGCGAGCGCACGCTTGTAGAGGGGCTCGGCCCGAGCGTACGCGCGTTGGTAGTAATGGACGCTCGCCAGGTCGTTGAGGGTGGAGGCCACATCGGGGTGGTGCTGGCCCAGGGACACTTCCCGGATGGCGAGGGCGCGCTCGAGGAGCGGCTCGGCTCGGGCGTACTGCTTCTGATTCCTGTAGAGCAGCGCGAGCGTGTTGAGTGAGGCGGCGACCTGGGGATCATTCCCGCCGAAAGCCGCTTCCTGGATGGCGAGCGCACGCTGAACGAGCGGCTCGGCCTGACCGTACGATCCCTGCTCTTGATAGGCACTGGCGAGGCTGATGAGTGTCTGGGCCAGGTCGGGATGGTGTTTGCCAAGAGCTGTCTCTCGAATGGAGAGCGCTCGTTCATGGAACTGGGTGGCCTGACCGTACGCGCCCTGGATGCCAAGGAGGACGCCGAGGCTGTTGAGCGTTCGAGCGACGTCGGGATGGTTCCCGCCAAGAGTTCTCTCCTGGATGGCGAGGGCGCGCTCGAGGAGCGGTCTGGCACGGGTGGTATCCCTTGGATGCAGGTAGAGGTCGCCCAGCTGACTCAGGCTGGTCGCCACCTCGGGATGCTCGCCGCCCAGCACGGCCTCTCTCAATGTGAGCGCATGTTGGCTCCGCCTGAGGGCCTCGGTGTATTGGCCGGCCGCTTGGAGCTCGTTGGCTTCGTCGAACGCCGCCTGCGCCTCCAGCAGCCTCGCCTCCGCTCGCACCTCGCCGGCCGCCACGTTCGCCGTGCAGCACAGGACGGCCAATATCATCCATCCGAGCGAGCGCCACATGTCATTCATCCAGGAGCCCATGGCCTGAAGTACCAGGGAGATGTCTGATTCTACTGTGATGGTCCTCACTGGCTTCGTATGAGATCGCTCACGAATAGGAGCCGGGTGGTGTCTGTTCTCTGAATCCCGGCGTGCTGCTGGCATTGACGCGTCAATGACGTGTCCAATGCTCGCGGTTCTCTGGCGATGAGCGACGAAGAGCAGACAGCGATTCTCGACGAGCGCGGCCGGAGCCGGCCCGCTGCTGGTGGCTCCGCGGGGTCGTGGGAGGAGCCTGGCCGCACTCCCATCACCACCCCGGGCATCCTCCCTGGTGAGCGGCGTTCGCTCGAGGTGGGGATGTGGGTGACGGGCCGCTACCACACCGGGGGTTGCTGGGCGAGGGCGGCATGGGCCGCATCTGGCTCGTCGAGGACGTGTAGGAGCAGCGCCGCGTTGAAGGAGATGCAGGTCCCCGCGGGTCTGCCGCCCAACAAGGTCGAGGAGCTCGTGCTGATGTTCCGCCACGAGTTCTTCGCGATGAAGCGGCTCCAGGGCACGCTGGAGTACCTCGCCCCCGAGTGGCAGCGCGGCGCCAGCATCGATGGGCGCGCGGACCTCTACTCGCTGGGGGTGCTGGCCTTCTTCCTGGCCACGCGCCAGCTGTCCTTCAAGGGGGAAACTGTCTCCCCGGGTCAGCGCAGCGCAGGGTAGTCCGTGTAGCCCTTCTCCTCGCCACTGTAGAGGGTGGAGAAGTCCGCCGTGTTGAGCGGGGCCTCGCGCCGGAAGCGCTCCGGCAGGTCTGGATTGGCGATGAACGGCACGCCGTAGGCCACGAGCTCGGCCCGCCTCCCGGGCGTTCTCGGCCGCGCGCCGGAACTGCTCGACGATGCCGGGAATATCTCGTCGGTCGCGAGCGCTCGCGGCGTCACCATGCGCGTCTTTCCCTTGAAGGTGAAGACCTCCCCGTCGACGGATTGCTCCAGGCGCGTACCGGCGGCAGAACGACCAGACTCGCGCTCTTCGCTGAGTCGTCCACGCCTTGTTGCCTCGCGGGCAACGGATTGGGCGGGTGATATGAAATCCTGACAGTCCTTGCCCATGTCTTGTTGCTTCGCGAGCAACAGATTGAGAGGGTGGGACGACGGAATTCGCTGTCGTGAATGCGAGGAATTGACGGGATTCCGCGAGGTCTGTACGGTGACTGCCAAACCCGCGGACATGGGAGTCGAACATGAGGAGCTTCCTGCTCATCCTGGCAGCGTTTGTCGTATCTGGTTGTGGAGGGACGGAGTTCGAGCCCGGCGAGGACTTGCTGGCGCGAAGCGAGAGTGCCCTCGTCACCTGTTCGACGAGCTGCGCGAACGGAAACACCATCTCCTGTCAGGGGACGACCTGCTCCGCATCGGATGGCAATCATGTGACGTGTGATGGCACCGCTCAGTACTGCGGGCTCACGCCGGCGCCCATCTGCTCCTCGAGCAGCTCGTGCACGAATCTCAATGGGCAGTCGTGCTCGCTCCCTGGCTCCACGCGCAGCTGCTGTGTCGGCAGTTCCGTCGCGGGGACCTGCTCCTGCACCAGCACGAGGAAGTGGCGGTGCCTCTCCCTGCAGGATCCCGGGCTGCGATAGCCTGTAGTCCAGGCTCCTGTGAGAACGCTCTTCCCGGCGGAGCGGATGTCGCGCTATGGCACGGTGACCCCGGGGCGCCCCCTCCAGCGCATGCGGGCTCCGAGCATAACGCTGCGAACGTCGATCTCCGCACGCACCGGGTGGAGACCCTCTCACCGTGGTTCGACCACCACGTTCCCTTCACGGTGCACGGCCTCTGGGTTCCAGGTACTCGAGGAGGGATGCGGGCGGGCGGATGCCCTCGCGCAACTCCGGAGCGGGCACGAGCGGAAGTGGCATGAGCCGCAGCGGGAGCACTCCCGCCCAGCAATCCAGTGACAGATCCTCCTCGTCGTCGCGAGGTGGTCCGGTGCGGATCTTCGCCGAGGCCTCCTCCAGCGGCAGCCGAAGCACGGACGTCGCCTTCAACTCCTGGCCATTGGGTGGGCGCACCTCGGCCCAACGGCCGCGCAGGGCATGGTTCGTGATGGCCTCCAGTGCTCGGGTCTTCTCCGCGTCGTCCGTCACCAGCGACGCCGTGCCCAGCACCATCACCGAGCGGTAGTTCGCGCTGTGGTGGAACGCGGAGCGCGCCAGGACGAGCCCGTCCAGCAGCGTCACCGTGAGGCACACCGGCACGCCCTGGGAGAGCTGCCGGGCGAGCCGGCTCACCGAGGCGCCGTGCAGGTACAGGTTTCGTCCGATGCGTCCGTACACCATGGGGAGCACGTACGGTTGGCCCTCCACCGCCACTCCCACGTGAGCCACGAGGCCCTCGTCGAGGATGGCGTGGATGACGGGCTCCTCGTAGGAGGCGCGCTGTGGGAGGCGGCGGACGGTCCCTCGTTCACTGGGCGGGGTGGGTGTGTTCATGCGTCTCTTCATCTCTCCGGACTGGTCCATCCAACAGGCCCAGTTCCGACAAATCGGATGGACCAGTTCCCGCGATCCGAGGCAGGCTCCCCACCATGAAGGGCTGGGACCTGACGCTCGATCTCCGCGCACCCTCTCCAACGCCTCTCTTCGTGCGCATCGCCCGCGCGCTGGAGGACGACATCCGTCGCGGCCGGCTCCCTCCCGGGGCCCCGCTGCCCGGAAGCCGCACCCTGGCCGAGTCCCTGGGCGTGCACCGCAACACCGTGCTCGCCGCGTACCGGGAGTTGGAGACGCAGGGGTGGATCACCACCTCGGCGGCTCGGGCCACCTACGTCTCTCCCTCGCTTCCAGACGTGCCCGCGCATCCCTCCGCCGGAGCCCCCCGTCCGGACATGCCCTCGCACGTGGGCTTCCCGCTGCCTTCCGCGCCCCTGCGCCGTGAGTACCCCACGCCTCCGCGTGGCACGCTCGTCCTCGCGGGAGGTGTTCCCGATGTCCGGCTCGTCCCCGCTTCCGTCCTGGCTCGTGCCTACCGTCGCGCGCTGAAGCTCGATGGCAAACGCCTGCTCGACTATGGCGATCCGAGTGGCCACCCGCGCCTCCGTTCCGCGCTCGCCGGAATGCTCTCCTCCCTGCGAGGGCTCGCCGTCCGCGCGGACGATCTGATCATCACCCGGGGAAGTCAGGGGGCGTTGGATCTGGTGGCGCGCACCCTGCTACGGCCCGGGGACACCGTGGTGGTGGAGGCGATCGGCTACCGTGCCGCCTGGAATGCGCTCCAGCTCGCCGGGGCCCGTCTCGTGCCCGTGCCGGTGGATGGCGAGGGCCTGCGGGTGGACGCGCTCGAGGCGCTCTCCCGTCGCTCGCCGGTGCGCGCGGTGTACCTCACGCCCCACCACCATTACCCCACCACCGTGACGCTCTCTCCGGCGCGGCGGCTCGCGCTGCTGGCGTGGGCTCGCACGCATCGCGTGGCCCTCATCGAGGACGACTACGATCACGAGTTCCACTACGAGGGCCGTCCCGTCCTACCGCTGGCGAGCGCGGACCGGGACGGGCTGGTGCTGTACGTGGGCACGTTGTCCAAGGTGCTGGCTCCGGCCCTGCGCCTGGGTTTCCTGGCCGCGCCGCGCCCCTTCCTGGAGCGAGCCCTCGGGGTGCGCGAGGCGGTGGATCGGCAGGGGGACTCCGTGCTGGAGGCCGCCGTGGCCGAGCTGCTGGAGGAGGGCGAAGTGCAGCGCCACGTCCGCAAGATGCGCGGCGTCTACCACGACCGGCGCGACGCCCTCGTGCGTGCGCTGGAGCGGGAGCTGGCGGGCGCGCTCACCGTTTCGCCTCCCGCGGGGGGTATGGCCTTGTGGGCGCACTGTGCTCCGGGTGTGGATGCCGATGCCTGGGCTCGCGCGGGGCTGGAGGCGGGCGTGGCCTTCGTCCCGGGAGGTGCCTTCACCTTCGACAGGCGTCCCATACCCACGGTGCGGCTGGGCTTCGCCTTCCTCGAGGAGTCCGAGCTCGCCGAGGCCGTGCGGCGCATGGCTCGAGCCCTCTCCAATACACTCCGAGTCAAACGCGCCCAATTATGAGGATGCTTTTATTTTGAACATAAATAGAAACCTGAACACCCGTGCACTGATTCGTCTATTCTCACCGCGCCTCACCCAATCGATTCCCCCAGAAGGAGAACAGGATGAAGCGTCTTCTCTTCGTCGCCGCCGCCGCCCTTGCCCTCGGCATGGGCTTTACCTCCGCTCCCGTGCAGGCCGAGGATTGCCAGCCGCCCTGCTACAAGCACCCGATCACCGGCGAGCTGATCTGCGGCACGCCCTGCCCGTAACGGGTTCGGAGCGCTGTCCACGTGGCACGAGGGCCTCATCCGGCATCCCGGGTGGGGCCCTTCGCGTTCTCGTCAGCCCCCGTGCGATGTGACTACAGTCGCGAGGTCCGTGCCTGTACCCAGGCACCGGGGGAATCATGAAACGCTTCGTCGTCAGTCTTGCCCTGCTCGCCGGCTGCACCACCACCGCCCGCCAGGCCGAGGCGCCCGTGAAAGCCGAGGCGTCACAGCAGCCCAACTCCATCTACGTGTTCGAGGGCGTGGAGGTCTTCGGCTCGCGCAAGGTCCCCAAGGAGAAGCTGCTCGCGCTCATCACCCTGCCGGCGCCGGGCACGCGGTTCGACACGAAGGATGAGAAGCAGCAGAAGGAGTTCGTCGCGAATCTCATCGAGAGCAAGAAGCGGCTCACCGACACGGGCTCCTTCGCGTTCATCCGGATGTCGGTGGGCCAGAACATGAATCACACCATGGGTGTGACGGTGGATCTGGTCGACCTCGGGGACGAGTGGCGCATGCCCTTCAACCCCGAGCCGACGGGGGAGGTGGCCGATCCGGAGGGACTGCTCGCGGCCTGGTCGGACTACCTGAAGACGTTCTGGAAGCTGCGAGGGCAGGGCGCGGTGCCGGAGTGGGGCATGGGCACCTGCCGTGCGCCCATGGGGTGCTACGGAGGCTTCGATCACCCCGAGCTCGCGCCCAGGGAGCAGCGGTTCATCGACGGAGTGCCCCGCAACGCCGACGCGCTGGTGCGCGTGCTGCGCGAGGACAAGGACAGCGGCAAGCGCACGAACGCGCTCATGCTCCTGACGTACCTGTCCTCACCCGAGCAACTGGTGAAGGCCATCCTCCCGTCGGTGCGTGACCCGTACGAGGGGGTGCGCAACGAGGCACTGCGCCGGCTCGGATCGGCGCAGGAGCGGTCGAAGAAGCCAGGCATCGTTCCGATCGACCCCGTGCTCGAGGCGCTCTGGTTCCCGCTGGAGTCCGATCGCAACAAGGCGGGTTGGACGCTGGTGCACATCCTGGAAGTGGAGGGCACCGTCCACCGGCAGCGGCTCCTCGACAAGGCGGGCGAGGTGCTGGTGGAGATGGCGGGCATGCGGTCGGCGCTCGAGCACGAGCCCGCGCGCAAGGTGCTCGCGCGGCTTGCGGGGCAGGACTTCGGCGACGACGTGGCGGCCTGGCGCCGCTGGTTCGAGCAGGCGCGCGGCCCGGGCTCCAAGTGCCACTGAGCGTCATTGCGCGTGTCTCCTGGGCTCCCAGGCTGCTATAGGGTCGCCCGTCGTACACCCGATGTTCATCAGGAGTGAATGCGATGGTGAAGTCCCACGAGACCTCGAAGCACACCGCGCCCAATGAGGGCGACGTCAACGTCCTTCCCTTCCGTCAGGGCGGGGCGGTCGCCCAGCCGAAGTCGCGGCAGTTGCTTCCGACCCCCCAGGTCGCGCCGCTCGTTCGCGAGGGCTGACCCCCCGCGGGTTCAGGCGGGGAACTCCATGTAGGTGTTCCCCTCCGGGAGCTGGAAGTGGAGGAAGGTGACCGAGGCGCTGACGTCGAGCGCGCGCACCCAGTGCCACCAGCCCACCGGAATGAAGATGAGCTCTCCCGGTTCGAGCACCACCTCCACACAGTGGGCTTCCAGGTAGGCGGGGTGGAGCGTGGGGTCCGGGTTCGAGGCATCCACGTGACTGAAGGTCCCGTCGCGCGGGTACACCCGGTGGGGCTGGAAGGAGGGGATGAGCTTGCAGTGCTTCCGTCCGAGGACCTGCCCCAGCAGGACGTTCGTCTTGTCATGGTGGAGCGGGGTGACGGTGCCGGCGGGGCCGAGCAGCAGCGTCATCGAGCGAGGATCGAGCGACGGGTCGATGATGCCGCTGGGGGCCCGGATGTCCTCACGCAAGGCGCGCAGGCCATCCCGCTGCCAGTTGTCGTTGCGCGGCACCATGTAGAAGTCGTTCGTCTCACCCGCCTCGGTGATCATCCGGACGAACTCCGCCATGCGGACGGTGGAGCGATGCCGATCGTGTTCGAAGGAGTGGTTCGGGTTGGCGTCGCGGCCGGACATGATCTCCACCTCGGCCTCTCCGCAGGTTTCACGGATGTAGTCGAGTGACCAGCGGCGCAGGGCGGGCCAGTCCTCCATGAGCCCTTGCAGCACGACGGGGCGGTGGCCGAAGTAGTACCGGGTGAAGAACTCCTCGGCGGACAGTCCGGCCCGCTTCTCCACTCCACGGTGATGGCCTGCCTGACGGTGCAGAGCGCTGTAGACGTCCATCAGCGACTCCATCCGCGCGTAGCGGCGGGCGATGCCGCGTCCCGCGCGCACGAAGGGGTGTTGATCGGCGGCGGCTACCTCCTCACGCGCCACCTCCTCGCTCACTCCGGCGGCGCGGAGCGTGGTGGCGACCTCCTCGAGGCTTGCGCCCTGGGCGAGGTTCTCCGCCAGCCATTGCTGCCACTCAGGAGAGAGACGGGAGGTTGCTGAATGCATGGGCGCCATCTACCAGCCCACGCGGGCGTTCGTCAGCAGGTGCGCTCACCATCGCCGGCCCTGCTGCCGCCGCAGGGCTGCCTCGAGCACGGACTCCTTGAGCAGGTAACCGAAACCTGCGTTGCTCAGTCGCGCCATCAGGTCGTCCCGGGTCGTTTTCAAATTCCCCGCGGTGCGCTCCAGATTCCACTCCGCGTGCGCGAGTTGCTTGAGCAGGTAGGCCCGCCGCGTCTGCGCCGCCGACAGGCGGTACGTCTTGAGGTACTCGAGCGTCCCGTCCCCGCGCACGATGACCTCGCCGATGTGATTCTCCTCGGTGGGCACCAGTCCGGTGACGAAGCGCTGGAGCTGGAACGGCCCCGCCTCGTAGACGGTGCTCGCCGAGACTTCCACGCCGAAGAGGCCCCCGGCCATGAAGCCCTGGAAGCTGGCCCAGTCCTTCCTCATCTGCTCGACGGCGGCCCGCAGGTCCCCGACCGAGGACACCCGCCGCTCATCGATGGACAGTCCCAGGGGCGGCACGTCTCCGAGGAAGCCGTACTGGAGCAGCAGCTCTCCGTAGAAGTCCTCCACCAGCGCTCGGTGCAGCGCGCGGTAGTCCTCGGGGTGCGAGACGATGGAGGCGGACAACAGCAGATCGGCATGGAAGATGAGCACGCCCACCTGCTGCTCGTGGATTTCAAAGAGCCGCAGGGCCTCGTCGAAGGCGGTGCTCGCCCATCCATCCACGGACCACTCGCTGCGGGGGTTCAACCCCCGGGAGAGGGCCTCCTGCGAGTACTCGGACCAGGCAACCTCCGGTCCGCCGAAGTGCAGGGCGAGGAAGCCCTCCATCGCCAGGTGCAGCGGCAACAGCCGCAGTCGGTTCTTCTCCTCCCGGTGCACCATGCGGTGCATCAACCGGACGGTGAACGGACCCACCTTCAGCGCCTTGCCCTCGGGCTTGTGGAGCTGCGTCCCGAAGGCCGCTGCCGCGCTCCGGCTCCGGTCGTCCCAGGCCATCACCAGGCCGTGCGGCACGTAGGAGATGTACTTGAGCCCGGGCTCCATCAGCCCGCCTTTCAGCGCGACGACGGTGAGATCGTCATCGTACGTCCGCCGGGCGAAGCGCAGATCTCCCCGCACCTCGTCTCTCAGCACCGGCACCAGGCGGATGCTGCCCCACGCCTGCGCGGGTGCCAGCCGCAAGCCCGTGGGAAGGAGGTGCTTCGTCTCTGTGCGGGCCATCAATCCTCCTCCTCGGCAGTGGACGCTCCGGCGGTCTCCTGGGGCTCCGCTGGCGTCAGGCTCCGCTGCCCGCGCTCCAGCAACCGCCGCACGCGTGCCGCGAGATAGTCCTCGAGCTCCGACAGCGGGGCTGCGCCCTCTGCGAAGCGCGCGAAGCCGAGCACCGTCGGCAGATCCTCCGCATCCCGCACGCCCACCGTGGGTACGTGGAGGCCGATGCCTCGGGGAGCGTAGAGCTCCGAGGCGAACACGGGGTTCACGTGGACGATGGACGTGCGGCGAGCCGGGTCCAGCTTCGTGCGGAAGACGCGGGTCACCTCTGCCACGGCGTTCGGTGGATCATTGTCGTAGCCGTCGGACACGACGACGACCAGGTCTGGCCTCCAGTCCAGGGCATCGAGCAGCGGGGTGGACAGATCGGTCTGTCCCCGCGCGCCCATGAGGAGCGGATCCTCCACGGGGCTCGTCCAGAAGGCCCGGTACTCGCGGGCCGAGGCTGACAGCAGGTAATGCGCGGCGAGCGCCACCCCCAGCGGGCGGCGGCGCTTCTCGGTGGAGCCCGAGGCGGAGTCGCTGTTGTCCAGCACGGCGGCCACCCGGCCCAGGGGCACGGAGGCCCGGCGCAGCGTGCGGGCCGCGGCCTGCTCCATCCCGGCATGCAGCTCGGCTTGTCGCTCTCGCCTCACCCCCGGCTTCAAGGAGAGCACGTAGAGCGCCAGCTTCGTGAGTGGTGCGCGCCCCAGCTCAAATGAGAGCGTCACTCCGTCCTCGCGAGCGGCCGACCCCTGCAGGCGCAGCCGCTCGGCAGCGGTGAGGCGCGGCTCGATACGCGTGAGGAACACGTCACGGGGAATGCCGTGCTTCACGGCCAACCCCTCGGCGACGGTGAAGGGCAGCTCGAAGAGGGCGGACGCGTCGTAGTGGGCCTGGCGGAACTTCTCCAGCAGCGGCGTCGTGAACACGCGCTTGCGCCAGCCGTGGAAGAGGAAGGGATTGAGCTCGCCCCCGAGCTTCAGGTGCCCGTGCGCCACCGCGGCCCGCAGCTTGGCTCGGTACTTGATCGCCTCGAACCCCAGGTCTGGTCGTCTCTCTAGATACTCCTGGACGATGGCGCGCGTCCGGCGGTTGTTGATGCGCCGCTCGCGCAGCACCTCCAGCACCCGGAAGGCCCGCTGCGGTGGCAACGTCCGGAGCGCCGCCGCGATGAGCGCTCCCTCCTCACGCCGATCCGTGGCCGGTGTCTGCTTTCCGGTGGCCAGCAGGTTGAGGATGATCTGCGCCTGGTTGAAGTGGTTGATGCCCGCGGCCAGCGTCCGCGCGTAGAGGCGGCGGTAGTTGCCCAGGATGTAGGCGTGCAGGAACTCGATGGAGACCGCCTGCCCGCGCGCGTCGTTGTAGAACTCGCGCTGCCCCGTGCAGGAGAAGCACGCGTTCACGAACATCACCAGGTCCTCGCGTGCGACCTGCTCGGCGCGAGCCAACGCCACGTCCATCACACGTCCACCTCCCGAGCGCCTGTCTGGGCCTGGATGAAATGAAGGAGCCGCTCGGGGAAGGCGGACACGACCAGCTAGTCAAGCTCCAGAGGCTCGGTTCGGAAGTCGCATCACAGTCCCGCGAGCGGCCCCTTCATCGTAGTACGACGGACGGTGCGCCAGTTCCTGACGCGCCCGGAGGGTATACGCCACGGCGCCATCCGCTTCGTCACGCTCCACGACAGGCAGCCCAGCTAGGGCTTCGGCTCCTCGAGGGAGAGGCGGGAGATCCGACCGAAGGCGGTGGTGCTCACGGGCGGGTAGCGGGCGTGGTCCGGGTGGGAGACGAGTCGACTGGAGACGGAGGTCCAGCCAGCCCAGCGAGCTTGCAGCGTTCCGAGCGCGATCTGTGTCTGAGGAGCAGTCCCGGGCGCGTCCGAATCCGAGAAGATGACGGAGAAGGGCTTTTGCCAGGAGTCCGCCCGCGGGTTCACGCGCAGGCTGGAGAGCGGCAGGTCCACGAGGAAGGCACTCCTGTCGAACGCCACGGTGGGCGGGGGCTCGGTGGAGCCGGGGGGCGGGTTCCAGTGGACGAGTGGTCCCCCCTGCTCGGTGCGGGCCACCACGAGCTGGAGCCTGGGGTCGTAGCCCCACTGGATCTTCAGGTGGTCCACGCCGAGCAGCCCCGTGTTGCTCAGGTCCTCCGCGGCGGGAATGAGGCGATCATCGCGCACCTGGATTCGCAGGCGGACGGTGTCGGCATTCAGGGCGAACGCGGTGACTCGCACGGAGGCGTCTTTCTCGCCCGTCCAGTGCTCGCGCCCGAGGTGGACGTGGTTGAACGTGGGCGGGAGCGCGGCGGCGGCCTCGGGTGAGGCGAGAACGGGGAGGATGGCTCCCTCGAACCGCTCCGTGATGTGCTTCTCCTTCGCGACCGCTGGGGGCCTGGAGTCCTCCGAGTCCACCGGCAGGCCGTGCTCGCCATCCAAAGCGGAGAAGGTCATCGAGGAGCGCAGTCCCTCCCAGTCCTTCTCCTCGGTGGAGCTGCCGGAGCCGTGAATGAAGGGGCTGCTCCGCGAGGACGCGACGAAGACGGGCTGGCCTTCGCGGAAGGCGAGGCTGACGCGGGACTCCTCATGCCCGTCTTTCCGTGACAGCTCCAGTCGGGAGGGCAGTGGCTTCGCACGAGGGGGCTTGGAAGGGCAGGGGAGCTGCTCGGGAGGGGCGTCGAGGCCCCAGAGGACGCCGGGTTCCTGCTCCAGCACGTAGACGGAGGAAGCGGGCTCGCGAGGGTTACACAGGCGGGCGAGGTGCTCAGGCGCGGGGTCCTCGTCGAGCCGGGCGCTGGAGATCCAATCCACGGAGAGGGAGCGGTGACGAGCGTACGCCTCGAGCTGCTCGCGGAAGGAGGGCGCGGCTCTCGCGAGGGAGGACCCGAGGAGGAGCGCGGCGAGGAGCCAGCGAGGGATGTCGGCAAGTCGCATGAGCGGGATATAACAACAGCGTGTTCCAACCCGTAAGATGAGCGAATGGATCCCCGGACAGCGAGTGACGACGAGTTCCTCGGAGCAGTGGAGGCGTCGATGTGGCCGGGTGAAAGCTTCGGACACCGGGAGCACGTGCGGCTGGGATGGCTGTACCTGCGCCGGCACGGAAGCGAGGAGGGATACGCGCGCATCCAGGAGACGATCCGCCGCTACGCGACGGCACCTTCCTGGAGGCCCACCCGGAGCTGCTGAACGGAAAGCTGCTGGAGCGGCACTACCGGAAGGGGACGCTGGAGTCGGAGGAGGCGTGCCGGGACTGGGTCGAGCCGGACGTCTCCCCGCTGCCCAGATTTTCCTGAGAAAGGTCCCCTCGATGAGTCTCTGGACTGGTGTCGAAGGACTCGCAACGCTGGATTCGATGCGGCCTCGCTATGGACCTCACTACTGTCCTAGCCGCGATCAACGCGTTTCCACAGCGTGATCGATCAGCACCACCGGCATATCCTTCGAACAGCGTTCCACGCGCCCTTCGACACCATACGCCTCGCGAAGGATGTCGGCCGTCATGACTTCGGCCGGAGGGCCCGCCGCCAGCAGGCCCGCCCTGCCCAGGACGATGACGACGTCACAGAAGCGCATGGCCAGGTTGATGTCATGCACCGCCATCAGGCAGATCGCCCTGTCGCGGGTGGCGATGGTGCGCACCGTCTTGATGACGCCCAACTGCCACCGCAGATCGAGCGCGCTGGTCGGCTCATCGAGCAGGAGCAATCGCGGCTTGCGCACGAGGACCTGCGCCAATCCGACCATCTGCCGCTGCCCACCCGACATCTCCGCCAGCCGTCTCAACGCCAGGGCGGAGAGGTCCAACGCGTCGAAGGTTTCCGATACCAGGGACTCGGCGCGCCGGGTGGGAAGGTCGGGGCGCACCGCTCGCACCGCGCTCAGCATGGCTTCGTAGGCGACCAGGGACGTCGGCTGCGGCAGGGTCTGCGGCAGATAGCCCACCAGACGGACCCGCTGGCCAGGGCTCTGCGTCATCAGCTCCACGCCGTCGAGCAGGACGTTCCCCGTCGCCTTGTGCAGTCCGGCGAGGGTCTGGAGCAGCGTCGACTTCCCGACCGCGTTCGGGCCGAGCACGGCGACCATCGAGCCCGGCGCGATGACCGGCAGGCTGAGCTCCGACAGCACCCGGCGCTTGCCGTAGCCGGCGGAGAGCTGGGTGACCTTCAATCCCTCGTTCACGATCGCCTCCGCTGCGCGAGGATCAGCCCGACGAACAAAGGAATCCCCACGAACGTGGTGACCATGCCCACGGGGAGGATGAGACCCGGCACCAGGGACTTGCTGACGATGGATGCGAGCGAGAGTGAGAGCGCCCCCGCCAGGGTGCTGCCGGGCAGGAACACCTTGTGGTTCTCGCCCAGCGCCATGCGGGCGATGTGCGGCCCGACCAGGCCCACGAAGGCGATCTCACCCACGAACGAGACCGCCACGGCCGCGAGCAGGCTGACCCGCAGGAGGACGAGCAACCGCAGTCGCTCGACGGAGATGCCGAGGCTGCGGGCGTGGTCCTCGCCCCCTCGAAGCGCGGTCAGGGACCAGCTCTGGCGCATCGACAGCGGCAGGCAGAGGGCGAGCGTCACCGCGACGATGCCGATCTTGTCCCAATTGGCGCGCGACAGGCTGCCCATGGTCCAGAAGATGATCTCCTGCGAGGCGCTGGCATCCGCCATGAAATGCACCAGCGAGACCATGGATTGGAAGGCGAAGTAGAGCGCGATCCCGAACAGGACCACGACGTCGAGCGATGCGCCGTAGAACCGCGACAAGGTCTGGATGAGGAGGGTGGCGCAGATCGCCCCCACGAAGGCGCTGGCCGAAATCACGTAGTTCGAATCCACCCCGGGGAGATCGAACTGGAACACGATCGCCAGCGAGGCCCCCAGTGTCGCGGCCCCCGAGATGCCCAGCGTGAAGGGGCTGGCCAGCGGGTTGTTCAGCACCGTCTGCATCTCGGCGCCCGAGAGGCCCAACGCCGCCCCCACCAGCACCGCCATCACCGCATACGGCAGGCGCACGTCCCAGAGGATGACCTGCTTGCCAGCATCCAGCGCCGAAGGCTCGAGCAGACCCGTGACGATGTCGCCGACGGGGAAGGTCGACGGACCCGTCGCGACATCGAACAGGAAGGACAGCACCAGCGCGGCGGCGAAGCCCGCAATGACGAGCAGCCGCGCCAGCAGGTAGCGGCGGTAGCCCGCGGCAAGAGAATCACCCGACGCGGCGGCGATCACTTCAATCCAATCCAGTAGGTGCCATCCAGCTCCATGGGCTGGAAACGGCTGTAGAGGGTGCGCAGGGTCGCCTCGGGATCGACGTCGGCGAACAGGTCCGGGTGGAGCCATTTGGCGAAGGCCTGGACGGCGGCGACGTTGAAGGGCGAGTTGTAGAAGTGATGCCACACGCCAAACGCACGGCCTTCCTTGACCGCCTTCAGCGCGCTGATGCCGGGACGGCTGGTCGCCCGCTTCAGGGAGGCACGCGCGACATCCGGCGTGACGCGAGCACCCAGCGCGATCTGATGGCCGCCCTTCGTGGCGGTCACCGCCGTGCCAATGGCGGTGCCCACGTAGACATCGGGCTGGTGGGTCAGCAGGTATTCCAGGCTGACCGTTCCGTGGACGCCCGGCACCACGTCACGCGCGAGGTTGGTTCCGCCAGCCCATTCGACGAAGCGGCCCATCATGCCGTTGACCATCGTGCTGCAGCACTCCTCCGACAGCCCGACGCGGTTGTCGATGAAGACCGACGGCTTCTTCCGGGCCTTCGCGATGCGATCGCTGACCCGCTTCATCTGCTCGTTGTAGAAGCCCACGAAATCGGCCGCGACCTTCTGCTGGCCCAGCACCTTGCCCAGCAGCTCGATGCTGCGCGGCGTGTTGACGAGCGGATCCTGACGGAAGTCGATGAAGATGACGGCGATTCCGGCGGCCTCCAGCCGGGAGATGACATCTTTCTGAGAGGGAGACGGGCCATGTCCCTCGAGACCGAAGATCGCGACCTGCGGCGACAGCGAGATCGCCTTCTCGAGGCTGAACGTGTCCGCCGACGCATTGCCGATCAACGGCACCTTGGCCAGCTTCGGGAAGCGCGAGAGGTACTGCTCGTACCCCGCCGGATCCAGGCGCTGGAACTCGCCGAACTGCCCCACGACCCGCTTGAGGGGATCCTCGCGATCGAAGATCGCCAGCACCGGCACGTAACGGCCTTCGCCGAGAATCACCCGCTCGACCTTCGTGGGCACCTTGACGGTCCGGCCAGCGAGGTCCGTCACCGTGAGGGTGTCGGCGGCATGCGCCGAGAAGGGGGTCAGCACCAGGAGAAGTGCGAGCAGAAGCAGACGCGGCATGACGGCTCCAAGAGAGGGACAACGAGACGACGGTTCCTTCCGTGAGGCGGCTCCCCCCCTGGGCGGCGGAGGGGGAGCACGGGGGCCCGAGGACGTCCGGCTCAGGCGGCGCTGGTGGCGGGGGCCTGCTGGAGGCACTCGCGCATCGCTTCTTCGGCCATGTCGATGGTGTAGTCAATCTGTTCGACGGTGTGCGCCGCGCAGATGAAGTTGAGGTCGCGGCGCAGCAGGATGCCACGGCGCGCCATGGCCGCCTGGAAGGGCTGGGTGAGCTTCGCGTTCTCCACCGGGTTCTTGGAGAAGCGGAACAGGGGGATGGCGTCATAGCCCAGGATGCGCAGCGGCGAGCCCACGCGCTCGGCCCGGGCGTTGATGCCCGTGGCCAGCCGCCGGCCCAGGTTCGCCAGGTGCTCGGTGAAGCCCGGCTCGCGGGTCACCTTCAGCACGGCCTCGCACACCGCCAGCGACAGCAGCTCGCCGCCGAACGTGGTGGACACCTGCAGATCCGCCAGCTTGCTCAGGAACTTCTCCGGCCCCGCCACCGCCGACAGCGGCATGCCCGCGGCGATCGCCTTGGACAGACAGACGAAGTCGGCCCGCACGTCGAAGTACTGCTGGGCACCGCCCGGAGCCAGCCGGAAGCCGGTGATGACCTCGTCCTGGATGAGCAGCACGCCGTGCGCCGTGCACGTGGCGCGCAGCTTGTGCATGAACTCGCGGGTGAGGCAGCGGTTGAAGGGCACCGACAGCAGCACCGCCGCGAGCTTCTGCCCCGTCTCCTCGATGGCGGTCAGCAGCGCCGCCTCGTCCGGCTCCTCGAAGAGCGGCATGCGCCGCGTGTACTGGGACAGCACCGCGGGCACTCCCGGCGTGTCATACATGAAGTGGTCGTGCCACCCGTTGTAGCCCACCGTGATGATGTGCTCCTTGCCCGTGACGTGGCGCGCCAGGCGCACCGCCGCCGAGGTGGCATCCGCTCCCGTCTTGAAGAAGCGCGCCATCTCCGCGCCGGGGATCATCTCCACCAACGTCTTCGCGGCGCTGACCTCCCAGGCCGTGGGCAGCGAGTGCAGCAGCCCTTCCTCCAGGTGCTTGCGGATGGTGTCCACGACGGCCGGGTGGTTGTGGCCGAGCGAGCTCGCGCCCAGTCCGCAGATGTAGTCGATGTACTGCTGACCATCCACGTCCTCCACCAACGCGCCCTGCCCACGGGCGAGGTAGACCGGGAAGGAGCCCGGCGCGAACATCTCCGGCTTCTTCATCATCGTCTGGGTGAGACCGGGCACCAGCCGCTTCGCCTCGGCCAGCAGGCGGTTGGAGTTCGTGAGCTCCATCTTGCCCTCGATGGGCCGGGGCAATGACGGATGCCTGTTCGTGTGTACGTCCATGGGATTCCTCGTGTGAAAGGGAACTGCGTTGGAAGAACTCAGGCCGGCACCGCGCTCGGAGCGGAGGCGCGCCGGTCGAACAGCCAGAGCATGCCGAGCGCGCAGCCCGTCACCCCGGCGGCGATCCAGCCCACCCGGCTGAACCCCACCAGCGAGCCGTCCGGCGTCACCGTCAGCAACAGGCCCCCAACCCATGCGCCGAGCCCGGAGGCGCCATCGCTCGCCGCCATGTTGATCGCCATGTAGCGGCCGCGCAGCGCGGGAGGCACCCGGGAGGCGACCAGCGCCAGGGTGGGGATGGCCCGCCCGGACGTCAGCACCATGAACAGCACGAACACCCCCGCCACGGCCGGCAGCGGTGCCGCGGTCAGGTGCGTGAACAGCAGGTGCGGCCCCAGGGTGCCCACCAGCAGCGCGCCCAGGACGCGGGCCGGACCGAACCGATCGGCCAGCCGTCCCATCCACCGCGAGCTCAACAACGTGGCGGCACCGCCCGCCAGATATACCCAGGACAGGTCCGACAGCCGCAACCCGAGGTTGCCCACCATGAAGGGGCTCAGATAGGGAATCAGCAGGAAGCCGGAGAACACCACGCAGAAGGTCAACACCCACCCGAGCGCCAGGGCGGGCGTCCACCCCGGCACGGGCGCGGAACCGCCCCTCGCTTCAGGGCCTCTCGACGGGTGGGGAGGGACCGGGGGCAGGGTGGACAGCAGCGCGAGCCACAACACGCTCCCGAGCGCGCCGATGACCCAGAACGGCGAACGCCACCCCCACTGACTCGCCAGCCACAGCCCCAGGGGCACGCCCGCCACCGCGACCAGGCCATACGACGACATCACCGTGCCAATGGCCCGGCCCCGGCGCTCCGCGGGGATGACGTCCCCGATGATGGCCTGCACCCCCGCGCTCATCAGCCCCGCGCATGCCCCCGCCACGGAGCGCGCCACGAACAACCCGAGGTGGCCGTCCGCGACGCCGCACAGCAGCGTGGACACGATGAACCCCGCGTAGAGCCCGAGCAGCGTGCGCTTGCGATCGAACCGATCCAGCCACAGCCCGCCCAGCAACCCCATGCCCGCGGAGGCCAGCGTGTACGCGGACACCAACGCCCCGAACTGCGCGGCCGAGATGCCCAGGCGCCGCATGAACTCCGGCCCCAGCGGCATGACGATCATGAAGTCCAGCAGGTGGGTGAACTGCACGGCCGCCAACAGCCAGAGCACCCGCTGCTCGGATTTCGGCGAGGTGGAATCGCTCACGACACGCTCCGGGAACACGACGTTTTTCAATTCGTGATAATGAGAATGAGAATCAAAATCACGAAACCGGCGCACTGTAGACGACGCGGAGGGTGTTCGGCAAGTCCCGACTTCTCCGCTGGCCTGCTGGGTTAGTGCGTCAGGCGCACGTCGAAGCCGAGCCCCGCATGGATCGTCAACGCGAAGCGCTGGTAGGCCTCGTCGCCAATGAGGAAGTAGTCCGCTCCCACGTCCACCAGCGCGACGAAGCCGGCCGGTAGCGAGAGCCTGCCGCCCACCACCGCGCCGGCGCCATAGCCTCCCGCGCTGGGGTTGAGGGTGGCGCGTACGCCCATGAAGGGCCGCAGGCCGCCCCGGCCCGGCACGAGCCCTCCCTGGAGATGAAAGGCCGGAGGGCCTCCGAGCCACACGTGGGCTCCGCCCTCCCACAGGCCCCGGTAGAAGGAGAGCCCCGCGCCCGGTCTCCACACGCGATTCAGGGGCTCGACGAGCGCCAGGGCCTCCATCCGCAGGACGATCGCCCCGCGCGCCCGCTCCAATGCCTGGCGTTCGCGAAGCGCCGCCTGCTCCGCCGCGTACAGCTTCTCGGCTTCCACCCGCTCACGGATGCCCTCCGCGAGGGCGACCAACTCGGGGGGGAAGCGGACGGGATCCACCCTCATCCCGGGGTGCTCACGCGCGAGCGCCTCGAGCTGCTGCTGGACCCGGTCCGCATATCCGAGCACATGCAGGGAGGCGGCCAGGTACATGCGCGCCAGCCCCCGCTCCTCGGCGGGACGCTCCGGCCCCGCCAGCACCCGCTCACAGGCCCGGACCGCCGCCTCGTACTGTCCGTTTTCATAGAGGCCGCTGCACGACGGCGTCTCGGCGCGTACGGCCCGGGGCAGGAACAACAGCACCACGACGGCGAGGACGCGCGGGCTCATGGCAGGGGGGAGGCCATTTCGAGGGGTTCGAGTTGGGTGGTGTAGGTCAGGGTTTCGCTCGGGGAGATGACGATCTTCTGCCGGTGGGGCTTGATGCCGGGATTGCGCAGCTCGAGCTCATGCTCGCCCGCGGTCAACACGTAACGGTGCAGGGGTGGCACCCGCCCGAGCATCTCTCCATCCACCCAGACATGGGCCCAGGCGCCCTTGACGGTGAGGTAGAGCGTTCCCGTGGTGCTCGTCACCGGGGGCTCCCGGGTGGCCTGGTCCCTGGCGGGCGGAACGGCGGGCCGTGGGGCGGGTGACTCCCCGGTGGAGCCCGTCACGACGCGCGCGGGAGTCTGGCGGGGCGTCTTCCTCGCCACGAGGGGAGGGGACTTCGCCGGGGCGGACGCCTCCGGGCGCGGCGAGGACGCTTCCGGGGTGGACCGGGGCTCGGGCTCGGGCGTGACGGCGGCGGGCAGTGGGTCCGCCGGAGCGGGAGCGGGGCGCTCTCCGGCCACGGCCGGCACCTGTGCCACCGGCGCCACGGAGGAAGGTCCGCGGCCCAGAAGCGAGACTCCCCCGAGCGAGAGGACCAGCAGGCCGCCCGCCATCAGGCCCTGACTCCAACGCGCACCTCGCGCGGGCGGGGGCTGGTGCTCCCGCACCAGGGGCGTTGGCGTCGCCAGGGACTGCATGGGCGTTGGTGTCGCCAGGGACTGCATGGGCGTTGGCGTCACGGGGGGCTTCTGGTGCTCACCGGAGGGGGACCCGGAGTCAGCGGACGGCCCCTGGAGGGTCGCGTCCTCCAGGAAGGCGAGGGCGGGGGCGGGCTTCACCTCGTCGAGGGAGGGCGAAGGCTTGCCGCTGGTGCTCCCGGGCCCCTCCTGCTCCTGGAGCAGGGCCCTCATCTCCCGGGCCACCTCGCTGGCCGAGCCCGGACGTTGCCAGGGCTCCTTGGCGAGCAACTGGAGGACGAGATCATCGAGCCGGTGAGGCAACACCACGTAGGAAGAAGGTCTGATCGCCGGGCTCTTCAGGTGATGGGCCACGATCTCCATGGAGGAACGACCCGGGAAGGGCCTCCGCCCGGTCAACATCTCGAAGGCGATGACGCCCACCGCGTACAAGTCGGTCCGGGGGCTCACCGCTTCGCTCAGGGCCTGCTCCGGAGCCATGTAGTGGGGCGTGCCGACGATCAGATCCGAGCGTGTCTGGGACGCGGTGCCATCGGGCTGGGTGCTGTGCTTGGCGAGCCCGAAGTCGAGCACCTTGACGAGCTCCGTGCCGTCCACCTCCCGCACGACGAAGATGTTGCTCGGCTTGAGATCGCGGTGGATGACGCCCCGGGCATGGGCGGCCGAGAGCGCATCGAGCACCTCGCCGAGCAACTCCACGACCCGGGCGGGCGGCAGGGGGGCGCACCGCGCGATGACGTGGCTGAGCGGCTCGCCTTCGAGGTACTCCATGACGAGGTACTGGCCGATGCCCGGCTCCTGGCCGATGCCGAAGACGTCGATGATGCCGCGGTGTTGGATGGAGCCCGCGGCCCGGGCCTCGGCCAGCAGATTCCTCGCGTGGGGGCTCCGGGCGTGATCCTCACGCAGCAGCTTGAGAGCCACCCTGCGGCCGATGGTCACGTGCTCGGCCTCGTAGACGACGCCCATGCCCCCGCGGCCGATGCACCGGAGCACCCGGTACTCGCCGAGCCGCTGACCCACGAGCGCGTCATCCTCCGCCGTGGGCAGCGCGTCCTCCGGTAACTCCAAGAGGGGGCCGTGCAGAGGGCACGCCACCGCCCCCGGAGGCAGGGAGTTGCCGCAGCTCGGACAGGAACGAGAGGCAGGCGGGCTCATGTGGGTATCGACCGGCAGAGGCTGTCGTACCACACATGGGAACCCCTGCGGACCCCCGCGACCGGGAGTGGCGCGGAGTGAACCGCCTCTCCCTCGGGTTTTCAGCTCGCCTGCTCGCGGGTGGAGGAGTCGTCCTCCGCCCGGTCAGGGGCGCCGCGCGGTGGCTCCTCGGGGCCCCGCACCCGGGGTGGACGCGAGGGCGGACTCGGTGGCCGCCAGGAGGACGCGCAGCCGGGGATGGCGTTGGAAGTCCCGGTGATAGCCCACCCAGATGTCCCGGCCGGGAGGCGGCTCGCCGAGGTCCACCCGCACCAGGCCGGGCATGGCTTCTCCCAGCTGACGGGGCAGCACCGCGAGTCCCCCTCCCGCGGCGCACATCCTCGCCTGTACGTCGCGGCTGTTGCTGCGCCCGGTGATTCGCGCCTCGGGCAGCCGTCCCGTGAGCCAGCCCACGTCCGCCAGGTGGTTGAACGCCGCGTCCATGGTGATGAGCCCATGGCCCGCACCGCCCGTGGAGGAGTCCGGGCGCCCTCGCCGCTCCAGGTAGTCCCGGGAGGCATAGGCCTCGTAGGCGATGTGCGTGATCTTCTTCTGCACGACGTGCGCTTCCTCGAAGCGGCGGAAGCGGAAGACGAGGTCGGCTTCCCGGCGCTCGAGGTTCAACAGCCGCGTCTCCGTGACGAGCTCCACCTCCAACTTCGGATGCTGGAGTTGGAGCCGGGCGAAGATGGGCGCCAGGACGTGGCTGGCGAAGGCGGAGTGGCGCGTACCGTCCGGCCCATCCAACTGCTGCGCCTGCGGGTGCGTTGAGCCCCGTGGATGGCCGCCGGGACTACATCAGCGTCCCGCAGTCGGCGATCCGTTGCACCCGAAGCGCGGCCAGCCGCTCCAGCGGCTCAGCCGCCTCTGGTCCCTCGAGCATCGCCACCGCGCGGGCGATCGCATCCAGGGTGGACATTCCAGAGGGGTGCGTGGGCTCGCGGAGCCGGAGCATCCCGGGCGTGGGTGGAGGCAGCACCAGCCGGGGGAGCGTCCGGAGCGAGGGGAGCCGCTGGGTCATCCGCCGGGCCTGCGACCAGCTCGCGTCCAGCACCACCAGTTGCCTGGGCGCGGGGGCGTCCGGCGGCGCGGTGGGGCCATCGGGGTAGAGCAGCCAGGTGCCGGGCTCGGAGAGCAGGGCGGTGTCGAGGGGCTCGGCCGGTGCGCCATAGGTGAGCAGCCTGGAGTTCGCGAGGGCCAGCGCGGCCACCCGCCCGGTGTTGCTCTTCTTCGGGATCTCCACCACGTGCTGGAGGAGGAGGAACCGGGTGCGCGTCTCCACCCGGGGGAGCTCGGCACACAGGCACAGGTGCCGCGGGAGGTTGCAGCGGTCACAGCGGGGCCGGGGTGGGACTCGGGGAGACATCCTCCGGCATCCTGTTCCGGGTGCCACGGGAAGAGAAGCGTTCGTTCATGGCGTCCGCTCCTTCTTCGGCGCCCGCCTCGCCGCTGCCTCGGGAGGC
This sequence comes from Archangium violaceum, assembly GCF_016859125.1. Lineage (NCBI taxonomy): Bacteria > Pseudomonadati > Myxococcota > Myxococcia > Myxococcales > Archangiaceae > Archangium > Archangium violaceum. The sequence continues at coordinate 9,399,697 of NZ_CP069338.1, forward strand.
GGGCCTTCCTCATGCCCGGGCGACGTTCCGTTGCGTGAAATAGGGGCGGGGAGGGTCGGTAGCGGCGGCCACCGTGCTGTCGGGGTGCTCCGCGCTCACCTCGAAGGAGGCCTCGAAACCCTTCCACCCGCGGGGGGAGGTGGATTCGCGGGAGCGGGGTTCGCCACGGCGCTCTACCAGACGGTGGGCGTGCGCATGGGGCAGCGCCCCTTTCGAGAAGGAAGTGAAGCCGAGGCTGGAAGCGGCCGGGTGCAAGGCGCACCTGTTCCGCCCGTTGCCCGCGGACGAGAACCTCGCGCGCAACCACCGCAAGGTCGTCGTGGTGGACGGCCGGGTGGGCATCACCGGTGGGGTGGCCATCCAGGACGAGTGGCTCGGGGATGCGCGCAACGAGAAGGAGTGGCGCGACACGAACGCGCGGGTGGAGGGCCCGGTGGTGGCGCAGCTCCAACAGGCCTTCGCGGAGAACTGGCAAGCGGCTGTGGATTGCCCAGGCGTACTTCACACCGAACGAGGCGTTGACGGCGCTGCTGGTGGAGCGGGCGCGCGCGGGAGTGGACGTGCGGGTGCTCGCGCCCGGGGACAACATGCTCGAGGAAGGCTCGCTGGTGCTCCAGGACGACGAGGCCGCGCGGCGGATGGAGGCCTTCTTCCTGGAGGACCTGAAGCACGCGCGCGAGATGAAGGCCGGGCAGGCGACACGGGACTGAAGAAGGGTTGCTCCGGCGGTGGCCCGTGTCATCCTCGGCCGCCATCGCACGGGAGGCATCGTCTTGGAGCAGGTCCTCGCATTCGCCAAAGCAGCTTCGGACTTCATCTGGGGGCCGTACCTTCTCATCCCATTGCTGCTCAGCACGGGCCTCTTCCTCACGGTGCGGCTGCGAGGCGTGCAGTTCCGGGAGCTGGGTCACTCCCTGTGGCTCGCCTTCGTGGTGCGCCGCGAGCCGGGGGCCCAGGGTGACATCTCTCACTTCCAGGCGCTGATGACGGCGCTGGCCGCGACGGTGGGCACCGGCAACATCGTCGGCGTGGCCACCGCCATCGCGCTCGGCGGGCCGGGGGCCGTCTTCTGGATGTGGATGACGGGCCTCGTCGGCATGGCGACGAAGTACGCCGAGGCGCTGCTCTCGGTGCGCTACCGCATCACCGACGCGCGGGGCGAGCAGGCGGGTGGCCCCATGTACTACCTCAGCCGCGGGATTCCCTCCCGGCTCGGACGGGTGCTCGGCTGGCTCTTCGCCTTCTTCGCGGCCATCGCCGCTTTTGGCATTGGCAACATGGTGCAGTCCAACTCCGTGGCGTCTGCCCTGCACACCTCGTTCGGCGTGCCCCAGTGGGTGAGCGGCCTGGCCATCGCGCTGCTCGCGGGCGCCGTCATCCTGGGGGGCATCAAGTCCATTGGCCGCTTCACCGAGCTCTTCGTGCCGGTGATGATCGGCGCGTACATGCTCGGCTCGGGCGTGGTCATCGTGCTGCACCTGGAGCGCGTGCCCGCGGTCTTCGGCCTCATCTTCTCCGAGGCGTTCAGCGGGACGGCCGCGGTGGGCGGCTTCACGGGAGCGTCGCTCGTGGCGGGAATCCGCTATGGCGTGGCCCGGGGCATCTTCTCCAACGAGTCGGGGCTTGGCTCGGCGGGCATCGCGGCGGCGGCGGCCCAGACGCGCCAGCCCGTCGTCCAGGCCCTGGTGTCCATGACCCAGACGTTCATCGATACCCTCGTCGTCTGCACCTTCACCGCGGTGGCCATCCTCTCGACGGGGGCGTGGACCTCGGGCGCCAATGGCGCGGCGCTGACGCAGATGGCCTTTCGTGACGGACTGCCGGGCAACTGGGGCGGGTGGATCGTCGCCCTCAGCCTGACGATGTTCGCCTTCTCGACCATCCTTGGCTGGAGCTATTACGGCGAGAAGAGCATCGAGTACATCCTCGGGGCGCGCTCGGTGCTGCCCTACCGCCTGATCTTCGTGGTGGCCTCGTTCTTCGGGGCGCTCTACAGCCTGGACTTCGTCTGGACGCTCTCGGACGTGATGAACGGGTTGATGGCGCTGCCCAACCTCGTTGGGCTGCTGCTGCTCAGCGGCGTCATCGCGGCCGAGACGCGCGAGTACCTGGCACGCAAGCATCACGGGTCCGCGTCCTAGCCGGGAAAAGAGGCAGTCGAAAGCACGGCGGAGCTCCAGATACCCAGATAGGCGCGTGGGACCTGCCCACGAGGGAGGCTCCTACGAGCGGGAAGGCTCTCCCCTATCCGACCGCTGGCGCACAGGGGGTACTCCTCTTCCCATGCGCTGTTATCTCCATCGGATGGAGCCGTTGTCTCCATTTGCTGGGGAGGGAGCCGCCGTGAACCTCGAGACGTATGGGCAAGAGTCCCCGCCTGCCTCGCTGTCGGACGTGATGGATGCCCGGCGGGACGACATCGTCCGCCATTGGGTGGACCGGCTGCGCGAGGGTCTGGCTCCGGAGCCCCGGGCCCGAAGCGTGCTGGAGGACCACATTGGTGACTACCTCCGGTCCTTCGCCTGGAGCCAGACCCGAAACACGTGCGCCACGACGGACCTGGAGGTGGCCCGGGGCGTAGCCGATAGAGCGGCGCTGGCGCTGGACAACGCGCGGCTGTACCAGGAGGCGCAGGAAGCCATCCGGGTGAGGGAGGACGTGGTGGCCATCGTCAGCCGCGACCTGCGTACCCCCCTCAATGTCATCAGCCTGTCGGCCACGAGCCTGCTCAAGCGCGGGGACGTGGACAAGCGCGCCACCACTGCCGTCAATCGCATCCTCGCGGCGGCGGACCGGGCCAGCCGGATGATTCGAGACCTGCTGGACTTCAATCAGGCGCGCATGAAGGGCATCCCCGTACAGCGCGAGCCCCTGGACTTCCACGCGCATGTCCTACGGGTGGTGAAGGAGGTGCGGCTGGCCCATCCCGACAGACACATCGCGTTCCACGCCAGCGGAGAGGGGCAGGGCGAGTGGGATGGGGACCGGTTGGCCCAGGTGGTGACCAATCTGGTGGGCAATGCGCTCCAGCACAGTCCGGCGGACTCACCCGTGCGGGTGTTCACCCGGGGCGAGGGCTCGCACGTCCTGCTCGAGGTGCACAACGAGTACGTGGGGCACGCCATTCCACCCGAGGTGCTGTCGAACCTCTTCGAGCCCTACCGGCGGGGGCCCGAGGCCGGTGCGAGTCAGGGCAGCCTCGGCCTGGGGCTCTTCATCACCCGGCAGATCGTGCTCGCCCATGGTGGGAACATCCACGTGCGCTCCACGCCAGAGGAGGGCACCACCTTCACCGTGCGCCTGCCTCGACATCCGAGCTAGCGGTAACCCGTCATCAGATGACGGCGGATGGGGACTCGCTCCTCGTCCAGGCCCCATATGTCCTCTGAGGTGCTCACGGGCGGCGGTGCCTCGCCCAGGACGCGTACCGCGGCCCGTGAGCCCCATCAGGTGACGTCCTACTGCAGCGAGCCGTTGATGGCCCGAAGCAGGGACTGCTCGCTCGACGTGCTCAAGTCTCCGGCCAGCTCCCAGATCATGATGCCTCCGTGCTGCTTCGCCAGGGCCGTCTTCGCGCGCATCGTCGCGAGCCCGTTATACGAATACTGGGCCCCGTCGACGTTGAGCCAATCCGAGCTCCAGGCGTTCGGGTATTTCGCCAGGACGTCCTTGTAGAGCACGTAGGCGCTGCTCTTTCCTCCACCACAGTTGCCCCAGCAGTACCCGTAGAAGGGCACTCCGAGCACGATCTTGTCCGGCGACACGCCCTTGTTCTTGTAGAAGGCGAGCGCGGTCTCCGCCTGCGCAAGACTCGAGTGCTCGCCCGGGCCCGTCCACGTGCCCGCGTTGTCGTAGGACATGATGGTGATGAAATCGAAGGAACGCAGCGTCGTGTCCGACATGCCGTACTGCATCCACTGAGAGACGGCGGCCGTCACGGGAAGGCCGCGCGGACGTGCCTTCGCGATCAACTTCGCGATGAACGTGTCGTACGCGGCACCCATGCGATCCGGCGCCTCCACGTCCACGTCGATGCCATCCATGTTGTTCGAGACCACGAAGTCGATGATGTGGTCCACGAAGGCATCGACCTTGTCGGGCTGGTAGAAGGGCGTGATCCGACCGTCGCCTCCGCCACCGCAGAGCGAGGGGAACACCTTCACGCCCCGGGCGTGCGCGGCGTTCACGAAGGTCGCGAGGTCGCTGCTCGGCGCCAGCTCAAGGTGCCCGTTCGCGTCGCCCAGGGCGAAGGCGAGGTTCACATGCGTGAGCTTGTCGAAGTCCACCCGGCCGACCCAGCTCGCGTAGGAGCCGTACCAGTTCGGCAGATAGCCCACGACGCGCTTCGCCGTCTGCGGCGGAGGCTGGCTCGAGGGCAGGCCGGAGATCGTCAATTGCTCCCAGGGGCCGAGCGCGGCGCCATACGCGAACACCGTGCCGCCGCCGCCGTTCTCCGCTGATACCCAATGGCCCGTGGTCACCGTCTGCAGACCGACGACGTCGCTATTGGCGATCACGCCGCTCCCGTTCTGCTTGACGATGCGGAACGTCTCCCAGCCGAGGCGATTCGAGCTGGCGGCGTTCAGCGAGGAGCCGCCACCGTTCGCGGCCTGGAAATACTGCCCGGTGCCCGCGATGATGAAGACCGAGTCCCCACTCTCGAGGGAGCCGCCGTTGATGTCATCGAGGGTGAACTTCTCCCACGCTTGCGCGCTGGTCGCCGTCGCGATGACCGCGCCACCGCCATTGTTCTGCGCGCCCACGTACCGGTTGCCGAGCACCGTCTTGAAGCTCACGCCGGAGAAGGTCAACGAAGCCGAGGAGGTCCCCGTGGCGTCGTCTTGCCTGTCAGGCGAATCGGCCGCCGGGGTGCACCCGCTCGCGAGGAACAGAATCGCGCACGCGGTGCGAAGGAGGAGCCCTGAACGTTTGTGCTGGAGCATGGAGCTGGTTTCGAGCGGACGAAGGGGGAGGGGGGTCATTTGGACAATAGGGACTCCCGCCGTGATTTTCGGGTCACGAGAATCGACAGGGGCGCATTTTGGCCGGGCGGGTGACTACTCCTTCTTGGCGATGACGCCGCAAGCCACGCGGCTCCCCGAGTTGCCCGCGGGATCCGTGACGAGATCGTCCTCACCCGAGTGGATGACGAGGGCCTTGCCCACGACGTCATTGGCGGAGCCATCGCCGATCTTCCACTCCGTCTTGGAGAGCTTCAGTGTGCCCTTGCCGTCCTGGCCGATCTCGATGTTTCCGAGATCACCCAGGTGGTGCTCGGCATCGGGCGGTCCATGGGGATGGGACGTGGGGTTCCAGTGGCCGCCCGCGCTGCTGGCGTCGGGAGCGCTGCAATCCCCAATCTGGTGGATGTGGGCGCCGTGCTTGCCTGGGGTGGCGCCGGAGACCTCCAGCGTCAACGTCACCTGGTCACCGTCCTCACGGAAGGTCGCGGTGCCGGTGGTGGTGCTGCCGCTGCGGCTCTCCAGGGAGGTGGTGGCCTCAGCCCCACCGCCGCATGCGGCGAGAGCGAGCGCCACCGAGAGGACGGTTTCACGAACGCCGACGTCGACCCACTTCTTCATGATGGCTCCTGTACTGGCTCCGCTGAATCAGCGGGGCCGGAAAAGCCACGCGCGTGACGCGGAGTCCCTCCGTGCGAAGGCGTGGCGGTTGGCGGAATGCGCCATACAGCCAACCAGCCTCACGCCAAACCATTACTTCCGATGGCGGGATCGGTTGTGTTCCCATGTCAACCCAAGGGAACAAGTACGCCACCTCGGGTGAGCTAGACATTGGGCTTGCCCCGGTTACGTGGACAGTAGGGTTAAGATGCCAACTTCTGCGGTAAGGGCGCAAGCTCAAAATCCACTGGACTGACGTAGCCCAGCGAGGAGTGCCGCCGCTGGCGGTTGTAGAAGACCTCGATGTATTCGAAGAGGGCCAGCCGGGCCTGCTCGTGCGTGGCGAAGGCGGTGGTGTAGACGAGCTCCTGCTTCAAGCTGCTGAAGAAGCTCTCCACCACGGCGTTGTCCCAGCAGTTGCCCTTGCGCGACATGCTGCATTGGATGCCCCGAGCAGCCAGTGCCTGCTGGTAGTCGGTGCTGGCGTACTGGCTGCCCCGGTCCGAGTGGTGCAACAACCCCTGCGGTGGCTGGCGTCCCTCGAGGGCCATGTCCAGGGCGTTGAGCACCAGGTGCCGGTCGATGTTCTCGCTCATGGACCAGCCCACCACCTTGCGAGAGAAGAGGTCCATGACGACGGCCAGGTAGAGCCAGCCCTGCCCCGTCCCCACGTAGGTAATGTCCGTGGCCCAGGTGCTATTGGGCTGGCCGGGGGAGAAGTTGCGCTCGAGGATGTTGGGGGCAACGGGCTGGTTGTGGCGGGAGTCCGTCGTGCGCACGAAGCGCCGTCTCTTGCGAGCAGCGATGTCGTGCTCGTTCATGAGCCGGGCCACACGCTTTCGACTCACGCGCTGCCCCCGGGCACGCAGCTCCGCGTGGACGCGAGGACTGCCGTACGTGCCGCGGCTGTCGCGATGTATCCGCGTCACCTCCTCGGCCAGGGCCCGGTCCGCCTTGTCCCGCGCGGACTCCGGGCGCTCCTTCCAGGCGTAGTAGCCCGAGCGCGACACACCCAGCTGCTCGCACATGAAGTCCACAGGGAAGTGGGCCTTCTCCGCGTCGATGAACTCGAACTTCACCTCGAGGTCTCCTTCGCGAAGAAGGCCGCCGCTTTTTTTAGGAAGTCGCGCTCCATCTCCAGATGACGCACCTCCTTGCGCAGCCGCACCAACTCCTCCCGCTCGGCCGTGGAGAGTGCACCTGCCGACTCCTTGCCATCGCCTCCGTCGGCCTCGCGCACCCAGTTGCGCAGGGCTGACTCGGTCAGGTCCAAGTCCTTGGCCACCTGGGGCAGGCTCTTGCTGCCCTCGCGCACCAGTCGGACCGCCTCGGCCCTGAACTCCGGGGTGAAACTCCGCCTCTTCCTTCGCTCCATGAACACTACCTCCTGTGTAGCCGACTTATGAGGTGTGTCCACAAAACCGGGGCAGGCTCAGGGGCTCGTAGTACCTGGGAAGCGGGTAACGACCGTGGAGGGAAGGGGCCCTGGTTCAGAGTGCTGCTCGAGGAATGGACGAGCGGGAGATTGGCGTGAGCCTGAAAACCCCTACGAAGCTTGAAGAGTTCCAAGAGAAGCTCTACGTGAAGGCCAAAGCGGAGCCGACGTTCCGGTTCTACCAACTGTACGACAAGCTCTATCGCTGGGATGTCCTGGTGGAGGCGCTGAAGCGAGCCAAGGCGAACCGAGGCGCAGCCGGAGTCGATGGGCAGACCTTCGAGCAGGTGGCGGAGTACGGAGAGGAACGGTGGCTCAAAGAGCTGCAACGCGAGTTGCAGGAGAAGCGGTATCGGCCTCAGCCAGTGCGCAGGGTGCTGATTCCAAAGCCAGGAGGAGGAGAGAGGCCGCTGGGGATTCCGACCATCAAGGATAGAGTCACTCAGACGGCAGCCAAACTCATCCTGGAGCCTATCTTCGAAGCTGACCTGGATGATGCGGCGTACGGGTATCGCCCCGAGCGCAGCGGCGTGCAGGCGGTGCGGAAGGTCCATCAGGAGCTGGGCAGAGGGAGGACCGAGGTCGTCGATGCGGATCTCTCGAAGTACTTCGACACGATTCCCCACGCCGAGTTGATGAAGTGCGTGGCGAGGAGGGTGTCGGATAAGGCGGTGCTGCATCTGGTGAAGATGTGGCTGAAAGTGCCAGTCGAAGAGAGAGACGAGCTGGGGCGGCCGAGGTACAGCGGAGGCAAGAGGTCCAAGCAGGGGACGCCGCAGGGAGGTGTGATTTCGCCGCTGCTGGCGAACATCTACATCAACCGGCTGCTGAAGGCCTTTGCGAGGAGCGACCTGATGAAGCGGAGCGGAGCGGTGCTTGTCAACTACGCGGATGACTTCGTCGTGCTGAGTAGCAGAGGCGCGGCGCAGGCCCTGGCGCAGGTAAGGGGATGGTTGGAGGGGATGAAGCTGAAGTTGAATGAGGAGAAGACGAGCATTCGCGACGCGCGGAAGGAACACTTCCGGTTCCTGGGGTACGAGTTTGGTCCGATGGTGCATAAGAAGACCGGCAACCGGTACCTGGGGGCCCGGCCCTCGAAGAAGGCAATGAGCGCAGCCCGGAAGCGGCTCAGCCAGCTTCTCTGGCGCGGCAGAACCGAGCGCTGGGAGGAGATACGGGATGAGCTCAACCGGTTCCTCCACGGGTGGGCGGGCTACTTCGCCTATGGTACGCCCCGCCCCAGCTTTCGCGTGATGGACATCCACGTCGCGCAGAGGGTGAGGAATCTCCTGAGGAGGCGCCACAAGTTGCCGTCGTCAACGGCTCGTTTCACGTACGCCGAGGTGCACCGCGATCTCGGAGTGCTGGAACTGCAAAGCCTCTTACGCTGAATGCCCCACGTGAAATCTGTCCGAGAGCCGGATGCGGGAAAATCGCACGTCCGGTTCGATGAGAGGCGAGGAGGAAACGGGCTGCGGGTGAGACTCGGCGAGAGGGCGAGCGGAAGCGGACCCTCGCAGTTGGCGCCGACGAACCCGAGCAGCACCGCGCCTCCCGCCCCCCTCTACTCCCCTTGGGCCCCTCACCGGGCGGGAGCGGCGAGCATTCCGTGCCTCATTCTGGCTTCTGGCGCCCATGCCATAGCCTACTAATGCCGTGCCCTGGTGGCCTCCACCGGCCCGAGGTGCCCGCTGTGGCTGCGGGGCCACCCTGGTGGCCTCCATCGGGTCCTCTTGCGGAAGACGCTTTGTGACTTCCAGGACGGTGAGCCGTCTATGTTCGGCATCTACGCCGTAGAGCACGGCGAAGCCCTCAACCACGGAGGCCCTAGCGTCCATGCTCGGCGCTTCCTGCTGTGACGTCGGCCAGAGTGGCGGCTGCGCGGCGGTTAGTTCGTTGGCGAGGGTGTCCAGCTTCGCGCGGATACGCCCAGAGTCGTCAGTCGGAAGCGTTGCTAGCTGCCTCCAGGCTGCCGGGCTGATCTCCACCGTGTACGCCGTGCCGGGGTGTTTATCTCGGGTGCTCCCCATTCAGGGCAGGCATATAGGCACGGTTCAACCTAGAAGCTTTGCACGGAAACCGTCCCTCGCTCCCAGAGAGCAGGGGAGCAAGCTGGGAGGGTTCACTGCCGAACCTTCCCGGCGGGAGGCTGTAGAGAATACAGCGCCCGATCATCCTCCGGGGCTTGCGTCACGCCCGAGCGTCTGCTGCCCATCCGAGGAGTTCGCGCGCGCTGGGTCCCGCGTCGCTGCCCCCCAGACCCGAGCATCGGTTGCCGCTGGAGTGTGCCCCACCCGACAGGCAAAGGGGGCGGTGCGTGGTGTGCGGCGCTCCTTCGGTACACTCGGCGTGAAACCGAGTCTGCGGGCGAAATCCGCAAGCCGGGAAGGGCACGGGCAATCTTCAAAACTCTTCACCCCATGTGGGAGGCACAAGCTCAGACCGCCGGACCGGAGCAGCCACGCGAGACCGTAGGGACGAATCAGGAGGACACCAGATGAAGTTGATTGTCTTGATAACGGCCGTCGCCATGGCGTGTGTTGGATGTGCTCACGCGCAGCGCCCGGAATCCAGAATCTACGTTGTCGCCAAAAGCGCGGAGAGGTTGGGCGCCGCGCTCGCTACTGGCGGCTCTGGTGGCCATGATTGCCAACAAGAGCACGTGGAGTGCATGCAACGTTGCTGGGACAACCGCTATCCGTGGCCGCACAGCGAGGAGCAAAGCGGTTGGTATCACGAAAGGTGCATAAAGACCTGTCGAGAGCAGTTCGCGGAATGCGACAAGGAACAGGAAAAAGCACTGAGAGAAAAGGAAAAGAAGTTGAATTTCTCCAGCATGGATCGCGCGATTGAATGGATCAATGGACATAAGGGCGAAATGACTGTCGGTGCGATTGTCGTTGTCGCGGGAGTCACCTTCGCCCTGGCGGTAAACCCCCTGGGCTGGCTGGTTTTGGTTCCTGTTGCCGCTGCTGCCTCCTGAGCTAGATATGCCGATGAAATACAATCCCAACTTTGACGTTGACTCTATTCTAAACACGCTGCGCACCGTAAATGAGAAGTACCCGGAGGGCACACCAGAAGACGAGGCAATCCGGGTCGCCGCCGTGGCGCTGCTTTACGTCCGCGAAAACCAGAAGCTAGGCGATTACCGCGAGTTCTTCCGTAAGTTCTACACGCCCGCCGCTGAGTACGTGACCGTTTCCCACACGTTCGCAACGAGAGAAGAAGCGGACGCATGGCTTGCCAGCGCCACGCCCCGGGACGGCGAGCTTGTCCGAATCGCTGGTCAGGGCTTCCAAGTCATCCCTCAGCGCGGCGGGCAAGGTTTTAGATTCCTCCAGACGCCATTGCCGGACGAGCTAGCGAAGAAGAAACCCAACGACCCCGGGAAAAAGTAGGGAGCCCTACCCAGACCAAAGCACGGCGCAGCCCTGGCGCCATTACTCGCGCGCCGGGCTTCCTTTGACAGCCGGGAACGTCACGTTCCCAAGGATGACGGTACGGGGCCCTTGCGCTTCCCACAACTTGAGGGAGCAGGGGCAGCCGAGTTTCCCCGGTTCCCTCTCGGCCCCCACCACGACAAAGCCAAGGGCACCGGGAGCAATAGCCGACTCTTGCCACACGGAAAGCTCCACCTCCGCGCCCGTCGAGTCCTTCAACACCGCCCCCGCCACCGTCCAGGGCTCGGCGCCAGCGTTTGCGAGTTCAAGCCTTACCGCCAAGCTTCCCGGGTGGCTGTAGCTTCGGGCGTCCTCCGGTGAGGGTCAAGACAGTTGTCGCGTGCCTCACGAATGGGCTCAATCAGACGCAGGTTATCTGCCGCCATCACCCCCAGGTCGAAGGCGAGATTTGCGCCGACAATATGCACGTCGGGGTCGGCGATCGTGTTGCTGAAAAAGTGCCGGGCCTGCGCCTTGTCGAGCAGTCTCTCGCTTCCGGGTTCGCGCGTCGCAATGCTGCCGCACACAAGAGGGGGCGCAATCAGGCCCGGGCGCTTGCGATGGGTTTCAGTATCAAACGACCAAATACTCAAGCCGCGCGCCTTACTGTCTGGTGGGGAACCGGCTCGTGTCGCGAGCCACTCCCCGTCACGGTAGAATTTGCCCGACATCGGACCTCTGGTAGTGTGCCTCTTCCATGGACACGACCAACAACAATGGGGATGACCCATTCTTTCTGTGGCGCGCAAGGGCCACTCTTCTGGCACCAAAGATGAAGCTGGATGCCTATTTGATCAATGAGGCAATCGGCATCATCAATACCGTTTTGGGCGAGAGTTGGCTTCAAGCGGAGGGTCTCAGGAAAGATTTGGGAACCGTGGTCCCGTTTCGAGCGCACCCGATTGGCAATTGCCTGCAAGCCGTCTGGGAGCCCCAGGTCGCAGAGCTTGTTGAGTTGGCTGAGTACTTGAAATTTGCGGCTCGTTCGCAGAGTTTCTCTAAAGTTGCCGGGTGCCTTAGAGGAGACTACGCGTCAACGCGATTGCAGTTGGCATATGCATATCGGCTGCACAGTGTCGGCGCTGAACGTGTAGATTTTGAGCCGCCTGTTGCAGCGGGTCGGCATGGCGACATCGAGTTTGCTTATAAAGGAGTAGGCTATCTTGTGGAGTGCTTTGTTCCCAGGGAGCAAGTAACGGGCAGCCCAAAAGAGCAGCTTGAGCGCCTTCTCAAGCAGTCACTAGATGCCGTTGAGGACTTGTCTATTTCGGTTTCGATAGCCATTCAGTTGTTACGGCCAATAGATGTCCGTGATCGCAAAGAGAACGTGCGGTGTGTTCAGGAGTTGGGGGCAGAACTGGAGCGATACACGAAATCCTCCCTCTCTCTGCCGAAGGCCCTACTGCGTCAGACACCCTCGGCGTTGATTTCCGTTGTGCTCACCGTTCCCACAGCTCCTGGGAAGAAACCTGTCATCAGTCTACATCCCAGCTTCCCAAGGCCAAACGAGAGTCCCTATATGCTTATGGGGCTTTCGTGGGCGCCCAAAAGTATCGCGGGAGTTCAGGCTTCAGGACATCGGTCGGCTACTCAAAGCCATGTCGGCATATGGCTTTCTGACAAGGAGAGCCAAGAGCGGTCAATCATGCAAGATCTTGAAGAGCCTTTGAAGCAGCTTGCAAAGAAGCTCAAAAAGAAGACCGCGCAAACGAAACGCGGGCCCGAATGGGGTAGGCTTCTGCTTGTGCAAACATGGATTGCGTCCGAGTTTGATCGCATAAGGCGTGATCAGCTTGAGCGCTTCAAAAAAGAGCTTTTCGCCTCCAGTAGCTTGGGCGCAGCGCTGCTGGTGAGTCGAAAATGGGATGACTTGAGGCTAAGGCATACTTGGGTTGTGCATCCAATCTTGCCGAATGATCGGCAATCGGATTTGTGGGAACTACTCTCTCAGTTAAGCCAATCGGCTCGCGAAGCTTTGGTGCCGCAAGTTGCAGTGTAGATTGATGGGGCGCTCATTACGAAACGGCTCGTTTCGTGAGCCACTCGCCGACGGTTCCCTCCGTCGGACGGTGCCGCGGCTACTTGAGCGCTTCGGCCAGCGGGGGCAGCTTCGCCGCCTTGCGACCCTGCTCGGCGTGCGCGAGCTGCTCGTCGGTCATCTCGACGTGCTGCCAGCGGTAGCCGCTGATCACCTTGCCGGGAAGCCCGTTGGTCGCGGGAAGCTGCTTCGGGTAGCACTCGCACCGAATCAGCAGCTTCGTGCCCGCCTGCCGCTCGTCGGTGAACTTCGCGAGCGCGGCCGGGTTGGCGAATTCGTATTCATCCGCCCCGACGAGCGACATCAGGAACGCCTTGAAGCGTCCCCCGCCGCCCTTCTTCTGATCGGTGAGGTTCTCGACGTAGTCGACGGTCTCGCCGACACGGCTGGGGGCTTCGCCGCCCGGCAGCGGGGCCGACTCGCGCACCGTCAGCTCGGCGATCGCGCTGTCACCCTTGAAGCCCGACTTCGTGCTGATGACCTCCACTTCGAGCAGGTAGCTGCCGAACCGCGGATAGCGCCCGCCGACCGCCGCCTGAGCAGTCGCGATCTTCGTCAATGCACTGTTCACGTTGCTTGCCTCCTTCGCTTTGGGTTGTGTCGGCAGCGGCTTGTCGCGAGCGCCGACACCCCCTAAGTGCGTGCGGATTCTAGAGGTGGCTCAATCAGTGGGCGCCCCAAGCCCCCTCTCCGTCGAATAGGTGGGCGTGAGCTGAACATGGTTTCGTGGGCTGATCTCATGAGGAGTGCATGGGGCTGGGCAATAGATGGAGAGTTGTGCTATGCCGTCAGGGCATAACCCTTCACGATGCAAATGGGATCCAATGAAAGCAAATCTCTACGCCGAGAACAGTGAAATGATTGGTTCAACGAACTAGCGCGTCGCGCGTCCAGCTCTGGGAATGGACGTACAGGGCTTGCGCTTGATGCCAAGGTGTATGTTAGGAAAAGTCAAACTGGATCGGGCCTCCAGCTCTCCATTTCTGTCGAGCCTGCTAACCAGTCGTAGGAGGCGAAGCACAGCTTCTGCGGAGTGCCTTCCGTTCCCTCAAGCAGGTGAGGAGGGGGCGAGCGTGGCACCCCAGGCAGCGGTCAGGAAGGAGCCGAAGAAGAAGCGGATGCCGCGAGTGGACTGGGCGAAGCTGCTGCGCAGAACGTTCGCATTGGATGTCTTCACCTGTGCCTGGTGTGGAGGCAGGCGCCGAGTGTTGGCGTACCTGACGGCACCCAACGCAGTGCGCCCCATTCTGGAGCACCTGTCACTGCCCACGCGGCCTGCTCAGCTGGCTGCAGCGCAGGGACCACCCCAGCACGCGTGGTGTTGAGCCTTGAGCAGTCACGGTGCCAAAGACGCCCACGCCCCTGCTGCCTTCCCCTGGGCCTGGCGAGCCGTGCCTCCTTTTTAGGAGTGGGTTCGACTCAAGGCGGCGGGCAGCCTTGATTGGAGGCGGCGGGAATCGAAGCCGCCGCTTTCGGTCCTTCTTATCTAGTCCCAGCCCCTGAGCGCGACGCGCACGCCCCGGAGCCACCGGTCCAGCTCCTGGCGGCGAAGGGTGGCGAGCACCCGGCCACCCACGATGGTGAGGCCGGTGAGTGTCATCACCCCGAAGCCGATGCGATGATCCCTCAACCCCGCGTGGACGAGCGTGGCCACCACGTCCAGCGTGAGGAACAGCGTCCCCAGGGCCAGGTAGGCGCGGATGTGCAGCACCATGCCGGCCGCCACGCCCAGCAGGCACGCCGCGCCGAACACGAAGGCATAGGTGCCATTCTCCGCCTGGCCGATCTGCAGTGTCAGCTTCGCCGCCGCGGGCACGTACAGCAGCAGGCCGCCCAGGATGCGCACCGCGTTCCTCGCCGCTCGCGGCAGGCTGCGCGTGAAGAGCTGGCCCAACATCAACAGCAGCAGCCCGAGCGGCGCCAGGTAGATTTCAATGCCTTCCATGTCCAGGGAAAGCGCGCCGATGAGCAGCGCCGCGTTGCAGGCGGTGGCCGCGAGCGAGCCGAACAGCCGGCTGCGCTCCACCGCGCCCAGGGCCGCGTACAGGAGGCCCGAGCCACCCGCCAGCAGCGCGGCCTCCTGCGTGGCCTCGGCGGGCAGCACCAGCGCCATGCCCACGGGCAGCAACGCCGCGAATCGGCGGGTCGCCCGCTCCACCGGCGGAACTCCCGCCCGCCGCGCCAGCACCGTCACGCCCACCAGCACGAAGCCAAGCGCCAGGGCGAAGAGGGCATCGTGCTCGGGGCGCAGTTCCCTGGCGTAGAGGGCCCTCACGAGCGCGTACACGCCCACCACCGCCACCTGCACGAAGTACACGTGCCGGCCAGTCATCTCCCGCCACGCGCAGTGCAGCGACACCGCCACCGCCAGGGCGATGGCCGAGCCCGCCAGCGGGAGCGCCCATTCGTCCGGCGTGCTCATCCAGGCCGCCACCAGCGCGAGCAGCCCCCCCGTGGCGATGAGCCACCAGTCCCTGCCCCAGGCGAGCCCCCGCGCGAGGTCCTCGCGTCCCTCACGGAGCCGGCGGTTGGCCGCATGCGCGAGCGCCGCCACTCCCGCCGCGCAGAGCGCCAGGGCCGGGCCGTGCCACGCGAGGAGGGCCGTGTATCCTGGCTCCGTCGCGCCCACCACGAGCGCAACCGAGAGGCCCGTCAGCGCGGAGAGCCCCGCCAGCACCGTGGCCCATCCCGCTCCCATCCGTGCCAGCGCGCCCTTCCACTGGGATGCGCCGATGAACAGCGTGGCGGCGATGAGCGCCGTGGTGAGGGGGAGGGCAGGGGAGCGCATCCAGTCCCTGGCGAGGCCGTAGACGCTCGAGAGCAGCAGTCCGGGAACGGATACCTCTGGTTGGGTCGAGCCACCGCTGGCCAGCGCGTACACCCCCGCGTTCAGGGCGTAGAACAGGGCTCCGAGCTGAGCACGAGCGCGAGCCCGGCCCTCGTCGTGCCCCCGCCAGCGGGCCACCCACGGGCTCAGCGCCACCACGCCCAGCCCCACGAGGGCGAGCAGGGGGCCCGGCCAGGCGCCGACGGTGGGCTCACGATGGGCCAGGGCGTGGATGACCAGGAGGAGGCCAAGGCCCGGCACCAGATGCCCCTGCGGCCGTGCCCGGACCGCGAGCAGCAGCAGCCCGGCGCCGAGGGTGAGCACGGCGGCCTCCAGCCCGGGCTGGAAGAACGCCGCCGCGAAGACGAGCCCCGCGGCGATGCCCGACCAACGGTGCAACACCTGGCGGAGTCCCGGGCCGAAGAAGTGGGTTCCTGGCGCCAGCCCCGCGCAGGCATACGCGAGCCCCGCGGCGGCGACTCCCGCGAAGGCCCGGTACCACAACTGGGGGACCGTCTCCCCGGGGCCCAGCCACGACCCGGACGCGAGCCAGTGGCCGCTCCGGGCGGCCTCCAGGAATTCGGCGCGCACCCACTGCCCACCCGGAGGACTCGCCGCCACCAGCGCATGTCCGAGCACGGTGCGATGGACGGCCCACAGCGCGGCCCCCGGGAGCCCCAGGAGCAACCCCAGATGGGTGAGCACCGGAGCCCGGAAGGAGAAGGCGAGCAGCAGCACCAGGAGCGCGGCCCCCAGGAGCAGCAGCGGAGGCACCACCGTCAGCGCGCGGGAGAGGCGGGGACCACCGGTGCTCCACGCGCTCACCGAGAGCACCACGGCCAGCGCGGCCACACCGGCGTGAGGGACGAGGTGGTAGAGGCGGCCGTGGAGCTCGTTCTCCAAACGGCATGCGAGCCATGGACCGAAGCGCCGGGTGGCGAGCGCCAGCAGCCAGAGGCCCACGCCGATGAGCGGGAGGCGCAGGGCGCTCATGTCGGGCGGGAGCGGGCGTCCCGCGCGGTTGAGCATCGCCGTGAGGGCGACGAAGAGTCCCGCGGCGGCGAGCACTCCCACCGAGCCGCGCAGGCGCCACGTGACGAAGCCGCGCGAGAGGAAGGCGAGCACCGCGCTTCCCGTGAGCAGGGCACCCGCGAGCACGGCCAGGGAGCGCTGGGCCTCGTCCGGGCGCTGCATCCAGCCCAGGAGGGCGAGGACGGTGAACGCGACCCCCACGGCCGATACGGCGGCGAAGCCATCGGTGTAGAGCGGGCGTCCCGACTCGGGGAAGGGCAACCGGAGCCACCCGAGCAGTCGCCGGCCTCTCGGGGCCGGAGTGGGTGCCTCGCCCTCGCGTCCCCGCAGTGCCGCGATGGCGCAGAGGCCGAGCGTCAGGCTCGCGAAGAGCAGGGCGCGCTCTCCCTGCGGCGGAGTGTCGCGCTGCAGGAAGAACTGCAAGGCCGAGTGTGCGAGTCCCCATGCCGCCAGGGTGCTGACGAGCCGGCTGCGCTCCCGTCTCACGCGCAGCAGCAGGAGCACCGAGGCGAGGAGGGTCGGCGCGCAGCCAATCATGAGCGTCAGGGAGAGCTCGTCGAGATTGGCGAAGCGTCTCGGCAAGAAGGGCGGCCCGTGGAAGCGCGGGTACACTCGGGGGAGGGCGAGCAGGATCGACAGCGCGGCCACGCCGAGCGAAAGGTCGTCCAGGGGCAGCAGTTCGTCGCTCCTTCCCTTCCGGCGCATCCACGCGTCCTGGAGGAGCCCCGCCGCGCCGTAGAGCGCCGCCGCCAGGGTGAGCACGGACAGCAGCGCCCAGTCCCTCGCCTCCACGCCCGTGGCGTCGATGACGCCGAAGGTCCCGAAGACGACGGCGATTCCCCCCAGGTAATGCAGGGCCCGCCAGCGGTACCCGCCCGTGAGGTGCGCGGCCACGGCCACCAGCGCGCCCGCGGCGACCGCCGGCCACCCCGTGTCCGAGCCCGAAGACGTGGACGCGTACGCGGTCAGCGGGAGCGAGGCCAGCGAGAGCACCACGCCCCAGGCCAGCAGCCACAAGCCAAGGGCGCGCCAGGGGTTCAGACGGGCCACGGCCATCAGCCCCGCTCCCACGGCGGCGAGTCCCACCATCCACCCACCCGGCTCGGTGGGGCTTACCAGCCGTGCCACCAGGACACCGGCCAGGGCGAGGGCCAACACGGCCGGATGGACAAGCGCGCGGCGCCGGGGCTCGAGCACGAAGAAGACCAGCGCCCCCGCCACCGGCGTGAGTGCCGAGGCGAGGTCCACCCCGGGCTCCCACCCAGGCTGTACGGAGAAGGCCGCGAGCGCCGCGGCGAGCGCTCCACTGGCCAGCACCGCGTGCGCGAGTGTCTCCACCACGGGCGCAGCCTGGGGATGGGCCTCGCGCGCCGAGGGCTGGCTCGCCACACCCGCGGCCACCGCGGCGAGTGCCATCGCCCAGAGCATCATCCCGGCGAAGAGCGGGCTCCCCGGGGAGAGGGCCGCGAAGCCGGACGGTGCACTCGCGACGGCGAAGACGGCCAGGGCGGCCGCGCCATAGAGGCTCGTGGTGAGGACGGAGAGCCCGGCCCGGGCCTCCTCCCGGCGGGCGCGCCACGCCGAGGCCCCGAAGGCCGCCACACCGGCGAAGGCACAGAGGGTGCGCGACCAGGGCGCCTCCTCTAGCCCCATCAAGGGCAGTCCGGCCAGCAGCGAGGGGAGCAGCGCCACCCCGAGCGACACCGTGGAGGCGCCATACAGCAGGCGGCCCGTGGGCCTCAGGGTGAGCAGGGCCAGTGCGGCGACTCCGGCCGAGGCGGGCCCACCCAACGCCGGGGCCAGTCCCACCAGGGAGGAGAGCGCGACGAAGACGACGGGCAACAGCGCGATGCCGATGCTCGCGAGCACCCGTCCCGCCGAGGCCGAGCGCCTGGCGAGGAGCACTCCGAGCCCGATGAAGGCCGCGTGGTAGGCGAAGAGAGCGCCCGTGACGAGCAGCTGCCGCGGCACGCCCCCGAGCGCGCGCCAGGCCTCGCGCACGCCCATGAGGGAGCCGCCGAGCACCAGCACCGCGCCGAGGAACCACCACACGTACTCGTACAGCCTGGGCGCCGCGCCGCTCGCGGAGTCATCGAGCGCCACCATGGCATCCAGCCCGCCCCCGAGCGCGCTCGCCTCCACGCGGTGGAAGAGCGCCTGCCCCGAGTCCGACGCCAGGCCGATGCCTTCCTCCTCGAGGTGGGACTGGGGCGCGGCCTCGCGCTCTCGCTCCTCACGAGCCGCGTTCTCCAGGGCCTGGAAGAACGCCTGTCCCCACGTGGGGCGCCAGTCCTCGAGCGCCTCGAGCTTCCCGGCGAGCGCGTTGGCCTTCTGCTCCAGCGTGCTCGCGTCCTCGAGCAGCGGCACCGCGACGGCGGCGCTCGCGGTGGCGGCATCGGAGAGGGACTCGGTGAGCTGGGACGCGGTGGACGGGTCCAGCAGCCTCGTGGCCTGCCAGTCGGCGATCCGCCGCTTCAGCTTCTCCTGGACGAGCCTGTCCAGGTGGGCCCGCGTCGCGGGCTCGAGCCTGGCGCCGCAGTCCGGACAGGTGCCGGCAGTCTCCTCCTCACGTAGCTCGGCACAGACCAGGCAGATCATCGGGGCCCCCATCTCTGATGTCCTCTCAGCCCGTCCGCCGGGGTCCCTCTCGCCGGGCCCGCACCTCGTCCAGCACCACGGGCACACCGCCACCTGGCGCGAGCATGATGTGGCGATTGATCATCGGCACCGGCTCCGATGAGGCCAGCCGGAGCTTCGCCCTCCAGAGCAGTGTCGCGAGCACCACCTTCATCTCGTACATCGCGAAAGCCATTCCCAGACACCTGCGGGCGCCGCCTCCGAAGGGCAGCCACGCGTAGGGATCCGGCTTCTGCTCGAGGAAGCGCTCGGGCTTGAAGTGCTCGGGCTCCGGGTAGAGATCCTCGCGGAAGTGGGTGAGCACGATGGCGGGGAGGACCGTCACTCCCGCCGGCAGCGTGTAGTGCGTCAACTCCAGGGGCCCCTTGAGCTGGCGGGAGATGAGCGGCACCAGCGGACGGACCCGCAGCGCCTCCTTGATGGTCGCATCGAGGTACTCGAGCTGTCCGATGTGCTCCGGCCCCAGCTCGTCGTCGCCCACCACCCGCTCCAGCTCCTCGTGCATCCGGGTCAGGGTCCTGGGCTCGGCCAGCAGCCGCTCCACCGTGAACGACAGGCCGATGGCGGTGGTTTCGTAGCCCGCGACGATGAGCGTCAGGAGCGCGTCTCGCAATTCCTGGTCGCTCATGGGCTTGCCGTCCTCGTGGGTGCTCTCCAGCAGCAGGCCGAGCACGTCCGTCCGTTCCGGCCTCCGAGGCTCCGCACGGCGCCTCGCCACGAGCGCGTAGATGGCCGCGTCCACCCGTCTCTTCAGCCGCGAGGCGCGCGCCCAGGGCAGCAGCGTGAAGAGATCCATCCCGATCAGCGAGGGCAGCATCCGCAGCGGCGAGTTGGTGCTGTCCACCAGCGAGGAGAAGTCCCGGGAGAACGCGGCGATCTCCTCAGGCGTCTCCAGCCCGAAGACGTTGCGCAGCATCAACTCGAGGGTGAGCTCCGTCATGACGTCGAGCAGCGGGAAGGGCCGTGCCATCGGCCAGCGCTCCAGCGAGGCATGGGTCACCTCGCGCATTACCTCGGCATAGGCCTGCATCCGCTCGCCCTGGAAGGGCGGCAGCAGCAGTCGGCGCTGACGGACGTGATCCCACTCATCGAGGATGACGACGGAGTGGGGGCCCAGGAAGGGCCGCAGCAGCGAGTTGCTCTCTCCGGCGTGAACCACTTCCATGGGGGCGTTGAAGACGCGCTTGATGTCCTGGGGCGAGCTGATGAAGACCATGTTCCCCGCGCCCGCCATGCGCAGGGTGAACGCCTCGCCGTACTGCTGGTGCCACTGCCGCAGGTAGTGCAACGGCTGAGAGAGGTAGAGCGCGGTCTGGACCGGGCCCGGTAAGCGGGGGCCGGGAGGGAGAGGTGTGGGCATGGAGAGATGTCTTCGGGGAGCCTGGCAGGAGGCGGCGCCGGTCCGAGGCTCCCGTGTGATTCGGGCATTATGAGACGCCCACGGACGGGGCGAAAGAACCCGAGGACAAAAAAAGCCCAGCAACCCATTGAGATTGCTGGGCTTCTGAATGTGTGGGGGCGGCGGGAGTCGAGCCCTCCGCCTCGGAGCGCTACCGCTTAGTAGCGGTAGTGGTCGCTCTTGTACGGCCCTTCCTTGGGCACGCCGATGTACTTCGCCTGATCCGGCGTGAGCTCGGTGAGCATCGCGCCCAGCTTGGTGAGCTGCAGGCGCGCCACCTTCTCATCCAGGTGCCGCGGCAGCATGTACACGCCCGGCTTGTACTTGCCCGGGTTGGTGAAGATCTCCACCTGCGCCAGCACCTGGTTGGCGAAGGACGAGCTCATCACGTAGCTGGGGTGGCCCGTGCCGCAGCCCAGGTTCACCAGACGCCCCTGGGCCAACAGGATGATGCGCTTGTTGTCCGGGAAGATGATGTGGTCGACCTGCGGCTTGATGTTCTCCCACTTGTACTGCTTCAGGCTCGCCACATCGATCTCGTTGTCGAAGTGGCCGATGTTGCACACGATCGCGTTGTTCTTCATCCGCTTCATGTGCTCGTGGGTGATGACCTGGTAGTTGCCCGTCGCGGTCACGAAGATGTCGGCCTTGTCCGCCGCGTACTCCATGGTCACGACCCGGTAACCCTCCATCGCCGCCTGCAGCGCGCAGATGGGATCGATCTCGGTGACCCACACCTGGGCCTGAAGTCCGCGCAGCGCCTGCGCCGAGCCCTTACCCACCTCGCCGTAGCCGGCGACCACGGCCACCTTGCCCGCGATCATCACGTCCGTGGCGCGCTTGATGCCGTCCACCAGGGACTCGCGGCAACCGTAGATGTTGTCGAACTTGGACTTGGTCACCGAGTCGTTGACGTTGATGGCCGGGAACGCCAGCTTCCCCTCCTTGGCCATCTGGTAGAGGCGGTGCACGCCCGTGGTGGTCTCCTCGGTCACGCCCTGGATGCTCTGGAGGTTCTTCGAGTACCAGCCCGGCTTCGCCGCCAGCTGCTTCTTGATCGCGGCGAAGAGCACCGTCTCCTCCTCGCTGCCGGGGTTGGCCAGCACGGAGGGATCCTTCTCGGCGCGCGTGCCCAGGTGGATGAGCAGCGTGGCGTCGCCACCGTCATCCAGGATCATGTTGGGCGTGCCGCCGTCGGCCCAGTCGAAGATCCGGTGGGTGTACTCCCAGTACTCCTCGAGCGACTCGCCCTTGTAGGCGAACACCGGCGTGCCGCCCGCGGCGATCGCGGCCGCGGC
Source organism: Archangium violaceum (assembly GCF_016859125.1). NCBI lineage: Bacteria > Pseudomonadati > Myxococcota > Myxococcia > Myxococcales > Archangiaceae > Archangium > Archangium violaceum. The sequence continues at coordinate 9,421,427 of NZ_CP069338.1, forward strand.
GTGATCCTGGGTCGAGAAGATGTTGCAGGACGCCCAGCGGACCTCCGCGCCCAGGGCCTCCAGCGTCTGGATCAGCACCGCGGTCTGGATGGTCATGTGGAGCGAGCCGGCGATGCGCGCGCCCTTCAGCGGCTGGGTCTTGGCGAACTCCTCGCGGATCGCCATGAGGCCCGGCATCTCGGTCTCGGCGATCGCGATCTCCTTGCGACCCCACTCGGCCAGCTTGATGTCCGCGACCTTGTAATCGGTGAACTTGCTCAGATCGGTTACAGCCCGCATGCATTGCTCCTGATTGGCAGGGGGCTGGATGTGGCAGACGGCTCTTGCTCGCCTCCCGGGCATCCAGCCACGAGTCAGCGAGCGCCGTTGCACGAACCTGAGCCTGGCGGGGGAGGACCCCCGTTGCAGCGCTCCTCAGGGTATGGGGACCCTATATCAGGACAGTGGCGCTTCGCCACAGAAGTGAACCCACCGAGGCTCCGGGCGAGCGGGTGGGGGGCCCGGAGGGAGGAGTCCCCCACCTCGGTGGATGGGGACGGGGGCCTGCTTCCTTCCCCGCCCTTTCCCGCGGAGCGGACGCTCCAGTTCATCCGCGAGCGCCCCGATCGGAGACGCGAGCTCCTCGAGGAGCACCGCTGAGGTTCGACGCCAGCAGCCAGCGCACGCCCACGAGGCCGAGCTCCCGGGCGAGCTGGTCGACCATCTGGCCATAGTGCTCCTGCACCCATTGGCGGAAGTAGAGGTCTGGCACGGAGAGCACCAGGTATCCGTCCTCCACGTCCACGGGACGGGCCTGGGCGAGCCAGGTGAGGGCGTACCGCTTCCCATGGTCGTTGAGTGAGGAGAGGCACGCCTGCCACAGGCGGCCGGCCTCGGTGCTCACGTCCACGGACGGAGGACCGGACGGCGCCCTGGCCGGGTTCTCCTGCGGGACGGGCTGGAGGTAGCGGCCCCAGACCCGAGGGGTACAGAAGGCTTCCGCCGTGCAGCGGGGCTCGCGGGAGCGCCCCCAATCGGAGTGGAGGTAGCCCCGCCAGGCCTCCAGGAGCCGTCCCTCGTCGCCGCCCACCTTGTTCAGTGCGCCGCGATACCAGATCGCCCACCCCTTGGGTTGTTCCTCGGGGGGAATGCCGGGCAGCGCGCGGCAACGTTCCTCCTGACAGGTCTCGAAGAAGGCCGCGGCCCCGTCCGAGGCCTTCTCCGGAGCCCGGGACGCCTGGGACTCCGTGTCCTCGGACGCGGAGGTCGTCAGCACGGCGGTGGCCACGGCCTGACGCCATTCCTCGCGGGGAGGCGACGCGGGCACGATGTGCGTGCCGGGCAGGGCGAGCTGGACGGGCATGTCGTCCGCGGACGCGTCCTCGTCCGGGCGGGGCAGCGGGGCGACGGGGGCGAGACGTCCGGCGGACATTGCCGCTTCCAGGGCCTCTGCTGCAGCAGAAGAAGAAGTCTTCTTCTCACTCTCCTTCTCCCTCTTCTTTCTTGCGGGGGACGTCCCGGGTTCGTCCGCGGGACGTCCGGCGGACACGCCGGAACCCTTGGCGGCACGCTCCCGGCGCTTGCGCTCGGCCTCCTTCCTCTTCTTTTCGAGGACTTGCACGTAGCGATCGCAGAGGGTGAAGCGGACGCCGTCTCCTTCCCGCACCAGGAGTCCGGCGCGGAGCAGCGCGTCCCAGAAGGCTCCGGGCTCGCCCGTCCACCGGACCGCGCCCTCGACCGCGTCCCGCCACACCGCCTCGTCCGCGGACGCGTCCGCGGACATGTCCGGGACGTGTCCGCCGGACGCGGGGAAGGGTTCGAAGCGTCCGGTGGGCAGGGCCTGCACCGCCCAGATCTGAAGCTCCACCATGGCGCCCAGGAAGGCTCGCCGATCCATCCCCAGTGTGCGTGCCGCGCACACCACGGGGAGGCTCATGGGAAAGCCCACGTCCACCTGTACCCAATCCAACCCGGCCACGTCACCGCCTCCCCAGGGACCCGCGCGCGGCGCGCGTGATCCCCGTGTGCATCCGGCTCGCGCCGGCGGCCACATCCACATCCCCCTGCGTGGGGTACATCGTGGCGCCCTCCCCAGGAGGGGAGCGGTGCCGTCCGTGTCGCCACGCCGCCAGCAGGGTGAGCCGCTGGGAAATGGCCTCGGGGTGATCCACTCCCGCGATCTGGGCCGTCCCTCCCGGATCGTCTACCCCCCGGGTCACCTGCCCCCAGGGGCTCCCGTTCGTTGGTGGAGCCACGTGTTGCTACAAGGATGTAGCAGCCACGGCGGGCGCTACGGGGTGATCCTGGTTCCCCAGGGGCGGTGTTCCTCACCCCCAGTTATCCTCCTATAATCCAGGAAAACAGAGATATTGGACATATCTCCATCATTCTCTGGATTCCCGGACCGAATCCGAGCAAAAGGGCCCTCCGCCATGTCGCGGAATCTCCCAGCTGCGCTTCAGTCTGGCCAGGCGGCGGTGGAAGCAGCGCTCACGCTTCCATTGGCGGTCTTCCTGGTCCTGGGGACGCTCCAACTCTTCCTGTTGCTCCAGGCGCGTGCTCTGACCGAGTACGCGGCGTTCCGGGCCGTGCGCACGGGCAGTGTCAAACACGGGGATTGCGAGGCCATGACCCACGCGGCCATCGCGGTGTTGCTGCCCACCTTCGCGCGGACCGACTCGCCGGCGGCGCTCGGGACGGCCTTCCGCAACCACCGGGAGAACCAGTACCGGCCCGAGCACGACTCGGGGCACAGCGGCAGCATCGTGTGGATTGCCCGGGAGCGTCCGCTGCGCGGGGAGATCCGCGCGGACGAGGAGGAGTCCTTCGATGATCCGGCGCGCTACGCCAGCGTGGCGGATGTGATGCGGTTGGAGGTGCGGCTCGTCTTCTGGTTTCCCCTGCGCATCCCCTTCGCGGACTGGGTGTTGGGCCGGATGTTCCTGGCCCACCTGGGGTTGCGTGAATACTCCTCCACGGATCCGCTCATTCCGACCCACTCGGCGCGTTGGACCGGCCAGGTGGTCGCCTCGCTCGATGCGGCCATCCGCCAGGAGCTGCTCTCGCGCGCCGAGCGTCATGACTATGTCTTCCCGCTCCAGGCCAGTTACTCGATGCGCATGATGACGTCGGCACGGGCCCGGTACTTCCGGACGCAGAACTGTCCCCTCACTCCGGAGGGCCTATGAGCCCCATGCGCCCCCCTCGCGGCCAGTCCCTGGTGCTCCTGTGCCTGACGATGCTGCTGGTCACGGTGATGGTCTGCCTGACGCTCTCGTTCTCCCTGAAGATTCGCGAGAAGATGGAGACCCAGAGCGTGGCGGACCTGGCCGCCTACAGCGGAGCGGTGGCCACCGCGCGCACCTTCAACAGCATCGCCCTGATGCGCCGCGCCCAGACCGCGCACCTGGTGGCCGCGACCGGGACGATGAGCCTCATCAGCTGGACCAGCATGATGCGCGCCAACCTCAACGCCTCGCGTCTGGCCGCCGCGGGCTGTCCCGCCGCCGCCGAGGCGCTCGAGGCCCTGGACAGCAAGAACGAGGAGATCTCTCAAAAGTGGCATGAGCTGGACGCGGAGGCGGGTGTCCAGACCTACAACATCCATATCCTCACCCACCATCTGGCGTACCTGCAGGGCATGATGTTCCAGCAACTCCAGGAGAGCGTCGGGGGAGGGGAGAAGTCCTTCGCCGAGCAGCTGGCGAAGCTGGCCAACGAGGGCAGCCGCTTTCCGAATGAGCTGCGTGCGGGGCCCACCCCGGTGTCCCTGGGTGAGCTGTCGTATGCCACCACCGGCGGCTTCGACCACGCCGTGGACATGGCCATGGCCAGCCGGGGCTACGAGTTCATCACCCGCCGCCAGGGCATACCGGCCATCAATGCGGCCGGGGGCCTCCTGGGAGCGATCTCGGCCGCGGGGGGCAGCCTGCGCGTCATCCGCGGGGGAGGCAGCGCCTATTGGGGCGCGGCCCTGGGGCATGGGGGACGGGCGGACAAGACCTGGTTCACCTGGGCGGAGGATCATGCCGTGGTGGAGGTCACCTTCCCCGGCTGCGCGCCCTTCCGCGTGACGGCCTTCGCGGGCGTGAAGGCCACCGACCGGCAGGATGACTCCGACAACCACTGGTGGTCCCCCAGCAGTCCGGTGCTCGGAAACGCGGACCCGGGCATGGAGAAGCAGTACCGGCACACGCTCCTGCCCTGCTGGCCGCGCGAGTACTGCCCGACCACCTTCGTCGGGGGCATGGCGTACAACACGAGCGATCACTCGGACGACAACATCTGGGCCCAGCCGAAGATCTTCGCGCTCGCCCAGCGGGACTACAAGGAGCGGGGGCTGCGAGCGGATCCGTGGAACCTCCTCTTCCGCTTCCGCTTTACCCCCGGGCGCGACAGCACCTTCGACAACCACGGCCTGCACCTGGCGGACGGCACGGACATCAGCGTGCAGTCCGCGCTCGCCACCGGGCTGGCCTACTACCACCGGCGCGGACACTGGAACGAGCCGCCCAACCTCTGGAATCCCTTCTGGCGCGCCACGCTCGTCGCCGCGGACATCGACAGTGGGGGCGACCTGAGGCGCGGGGGCACCGACATCCCGGACACCGTGGGCGGACCGGCGGCCGAGGCCTACCGGCAGCTCATCCGGGCCGGCTACAGGGGAGTGCACTGATGAGGGGCATGCGTCGCCGCGCTCCACGCGGCCAGTCCTCGTTGGAACTGGCCCTGGGGCTGATCGTCTTCGTCACCGTGATCATGTTCGGCATCCACTTCGCCGAGGTGGGCTACCTGTCGCTCAAGGTGCACGAGGCCGCCGTCTCCCCGCTCTGGGACAGCACGGCGCTCCGGGTGCATCGGATGCGCGAGCAGCGGGGCGCCGTCGGTGACTTCAGCACCTTCCCCGCCATCGCTCCCGCGGTGATGGCCAACGCCAACGCGCGCTACGTCGACTTCGACGGACGCAGCTCCACGCCGGGCTCCCGCGCTCAGATCACCCAGGTCTTCACCCGGCTGAATGAGATGCGTGTGCGGTGCGACCGCGAGGACGAGCTGGAGTTCGACATTCCCCGGAGCCATCGCCCCATCCTCATGGCGCCACGGCAGGGCGACTGGCCCGAGGCCCCGCCCGGACAGGACATAGGGGACGCGGAGGACAGCGTGCTCGACGGTGTTTACGAGAACCTGGGGGGCATCCGCTGTGAAGCGGAGGCCCACATCGAGGGGCTGCCGTCGTTGCCCACCACCTTCCTCGAGGGACGCACGGGCTTCTTCGAGGAGAAGCACTCCATGGGGCTCGACATGCGGGTGTGCGCGGCGGGCCGGGCCGTGGGGGGCAGGTGTCAGGGGAGCTACGGCATCCTGCTCGGAGACTACGGCTTCGCCGATCGCGAGGTGAGCGGGCACTGTCCCCTCCGGCCGGAGCAGCCGGACGCGCCCTGCGGTGGGAACGGGGCCTTCTATGAGGCGGCCCGGAATGTGTTCGACAAGAACGGGCGCGCCGCCGGCCACGCCTCCTCCGACTTCGCCGACTACTTCGTCGGCTTCAGCCCCATCGACGAGAACGGCTTCTTCATGAGCTACCGCGGCGAGGAGGACGACTACATCGAGCAGAGCACGCCGCCGGGCGAGTCCCTGGATGAGATGGACCGGCCACGAAATACCGGCGGTATAGAGCACAAGCCGACCGCCCTGCGCCGTCAGTCCAACGTCTGTTTCCTGGGGTTGAAGGAATGCTGAGCTGGCTGCTCGTCCTCGAGTTGTTGATGGCCGCACCCACCACCGCGGAGGCGAGGGATCCCTTCCACTGGAAGGTGCCGGGGCTGGTGTCCACGGTGGAGGTGCCCGCCCAGATGAGCGTGGGAGGCGTGCCCGTGCGCCTCCAGGTCTACACCTCGCGGGAGACCGTGCAGCGCCTCCTCCAGTACTTCGCCACTGCCTTCGACGAGGCCGGCTTCTTCATCCAGCGCGAGCAGCAGCAGCTGATCGCCCAACCCCACCTCACCGCGCTGGATACGCGGACCTTCACCTCCTACACCGTCATCCTCGAGCCCGAACCCGGAGGGCTCACGTCGGTGGTGCTCGGCGAGGCGAAGCTGGACGCGCCCCGGCCGGCCGCTCCTTCCAACCTCATGCCCGTGTACCCCGGAGCGGTGAACGTCCTGCATGGGGACTTCGAGGGAGCACGGACGCTCACCTTCCGGGTGGCGGCGAAGGAGGCGCAGGTGCTGGACTGGTATCGTGTGCGGCTCGCCCGCGCTGGATACAAGGAGGAAGCGCCCGGGGTCTTCCGCAGCCGGGAGCAGGAGATCCGGCTGTCCCTCTCCGCGAAGGGGGAAGGGGTCGACGCCGTGCTCTTCCTCAAGACGGCTGGAGAACCCCAGCCCCTGGAGCCCGGGCGGTAGCGAGCCCCGCGAGCAGTCCAGCTCGGGGCACGGACCAGATCTCCTCTCCCTGGATGTCCCAGCCCGCGAGGAGATGGTTGGCCGCCATGAAGCCCGAGGTGGTGGCGCGCTCCATCAGGGCCGTGGGGATGGGCAGGCGGACGAAGTCTCCGGCGAGCGCCACCCGAGGCGAGGGCGTCTCCACCGTGGGCCGCGTCCGGAAGGAGCCCGGAGCGAAGGAGGGGCAATCCCGGCGGAGCAGGAACCGCTCCTCGAGCGTGCGCGCGTCCCGAAGCTCCGGATAGAGCGCGTGCAGTCCTCCCAGGAGCTCGCGCCGCACCGACGCCTCGTCGATCTCCAGCGGTAGACCATAGGCGTGGAGCTCGACCACCGAGCCGCCCGTCCGCGCCGCCCACCGACGGCTCTCGCCCTCGAACAGGTGATAGAGCGAGATGTTGTCGATGATTCCCAGCCCGGTGGTGCCCACGAAGGGATGGCGGCCCGGCGCGGACGGGCGATCGAGCCACAGCCGCCAGACCGCGAACGGCGAGGTCAACGAGAGCCCCAGGACCTTCTCGCGCCACCCCGTGTCGAGCAGCTCCGGAGACTCCGTCACGATCCGCTGGAGCGCTGGCACCGTGGTGGCGAGCACCACCGCGTCCGCCTCGACGGGCTCCTCGCCGTCCACCTGGATGAGCACGCCCCCGTCCGCGCGAGGGTTCACCGCGGTGACCGACTGGCCGAGCCGGAACCGGACCTGTCTCTCCTCCAGGTAGCGGCGCAGCGGGTGCCACAGCGCCGAGGCGAACGACTCGTCGAGCACGTCGAAGACGAGGCCCTCCGGATTCCCCATGAAATAGAAGTGGAACATCATCAGCAGCTCGGCCGCCGACATGTCCTCCTCCGGATTGAAGAAGGAGTGGGAGAAGACATTGAACAGCATGCGCCGGGCATGGGGCGGGAAACGGAGCGAGTCCAGGTACTCGCGCGCGTTGCGGTGGTCGAACGTGGCGTACGTCCGCTCCATGTCGAACGCGAGCATCGCCAGGCCGGAGCGGACGTCGAGGTGGCGCAGCTCCATCAGCCGCAGCGACGGGGAGCGGCGAACGAGGCTGATGAGATTGAAGGGCGGGAGCGCGGGGAGGTGTGAGAACGACTCCACGCTCCCTCCAGGGCCGTGGATGGGGTAGTCCTCCAGCCGGCGCAGACGCTCCAGTCGGGGATCCACGCGGCGCAGCAGCGCGCGCAGGTTGTAGTACTGGCGGAAGAAGGCATGGAAACCGCGCTCCATGTCGAAGGGCTCTCCGTCCGCCAGGCGCTCCCTCCAGGCTCCCACCCGGCCACCGAGGAACGGCTCGCGCTCGATGACGGTGACGCGAACGCCGCGCTCGGCCAGGACGGTGGCGGCCGCCATGCCGGCCAGTCCGCCGCCCACCACCGCGGCGGAGAGGCCCTCGGGCGCGCGCGGGCGCTTCGCTCGGGGAGAGGGGGCGAGCCGCTCGGGGGAGAAACGCCCGGCGGGCAGTTTTGGCAATGCGAGCGGAAGGCGCATGGGTCGCTCCGGTCAGGGTGAGGCGGGCAGGGGGATCAACACGCGGGAGAGCCCGCCCAGCCAACGGGCGAGTGCGAGCGGCCCGAATCCCGCGAGCGTGAGGGCGTCCCTGTACACCTGGGGCCGGTTCCTCGCGATGTGCTGGAGGAAGCGCACGAAGTCGGTCCCGGGCATCTGATCCTTGAGCAGGGCCGCGTAGGCGTCGTTGCCCATTCCATGGAGGGCGGCGAAGGCGGTGTCCAGGAGCTGGTTCACCTCGTCGCGGCGCTCGGGCGCGGGGGAAGGCAGGGCCATGAAGAGCGCCAGCGCCCCGGTCACCGAGTGCAGCGGCGTGTCATGGACGATGGACTCGGGAGGGACGCGGCCATACGAGAGCGCGGCGGCGATGGCCCTGGACCCGGGGAGGAAGGAGCGCATCATCGCGCCGAAGCCGCAGTAGGTGAGCGGCGAGTGCCGCGCGGCCGCATCGCCCACCAACACCACGCGGCGCCCCGGGGCTCGCGGGGGCGCCACCAACCGGGACCAGCCCGGGATGTAGCCGAACGTTGGCCGGAGCAGACGTGGCTCACCCCGCTTGTACCGTCCCAGGCGCTCGAAGAAGCGCCCGTAGAGCCGGAGCAGCGCGTGCTCGCGGATCCGGCGCGCCTGGGCGTAATAGAACAGGTAGACCGTCGCCTCGCCCGGACGTCCGGGAAACCCTTCCCAGATGTGCTGGCGCCCTTCCTCGACGCCCTCGGTCGTCACCAGGATGTCGCCCCTTCGGGGATTCATCTCATCGGGGGCGGTGCCTTCCTTCAGCCCGGAGAGAACCCCTCCGACGGTGGGACACAGGAGATCCGCGGTTGCATGGGGACTGGAGCTCCCCCGCGCGTCGAGCACCACGCGGGCGGTCACCTCGGCCCGTCGACCTCCGGCCCGCTCGAACAGCAGGCGCACGGTCTGGGGACCCTCGCCCACGCCCACCAAGGCATGGCCGTCATGGAAGGCGACGCCGCGCTGCTCGGCCCGTTGGCGGATTTCGCGGAGGAGCCGGCCGGCATCGATGGCGTGGTCGAGCACGCCCCGAACCGGATACTCACCGCCACCATGCCAGCGGCAGACGCCGTCCTCGTAGCGGGCGACGATGAGCGACTCCACTTCCTCGGGGCGGAAGAGGCCACTCACCGTCAAGGGCGCGAGCTCGGGGCCGCTGATGTTCCACTCCCGATGCGCCACCGCCGCGCGGGAGCGCTCGAACACCCCAACCTTCAATCCGAGCCCCGCCAGCATGGGCGCGTACATCAGGGAGAGCCCACCGCCCGCGAGCACCACGTCGAAGTCCGGGCGGGTGCCCCTTCCGGGGGCGCGCACGGAAGGTGCTTCGATCGGCGGGCGGACGCGCTCCGCGTCGAGCCGCTCCAATCGCTCGAGCAGCTCGGGTCCCCCGGCCTCGCGCACCCGGGCCTTGATCTCGTCGATTCCCAGCACGGAACCTCCTTCGCGACACGCTAGGCGCCCGCGAAGGTCACCGCAGCACCAGGACCGGAGCGGTGTCCGATTCCCGAACGAGACGAAGGGACCCGAGCGCCCGGATGTTGGCTGTCCGAGGTCCAGACAGGAGGGCGACCGGTTCTGAGCTCCTCGTTAATCTCCTACAGGGAAGAGACCGAAGGAGATTGATGCTCCCTCTCCCGGTGGGAGAGGGGATATGGCCGCAGGGAATTAGATGCCGGGCTTGATGGCCAGGAACATCACCCGGTCCGTCAGGGTGAGCGCGAGGCTCCCGGCCACCGTCTTCTTCGTGGAGGTCATGTCCCCCGTGTCGCTGAGCGTGTACACGGTGGCGGTCTTGATGGTCGTGGGCAGCGTGAGCGTCACCGCCCGGCCGGGGACCGTAATCTCCGTCTTCGCGTTGGGATCCCAGCTGGGCTTGCCGAGCCAGAGCGCGAGGTAGAAGGTGCCATCCCGCTTCTGCAGCAGGACGTTCCGCACGTCGCCCATGTTCGAGGCGGTGAGGGTGTAGTCCAGCGAACCCGGCGTGAAGCTGGCGCCCGGATCCTTCAGCAGCCCCAGCATGTTCTTGAGCGCGGTGAAGGCGGGCTTGGGCGTTCCGTCGTTGCGCAGCAGGCCGAAGTTGAACTCGTGCTGGTTCAGCTCGGCGTTGGGGAGCTCGTCAATCAGCTCATACGGATAGGTGCGCCCCATTCCCTTGAGGAAGTGCCACAGCATCAGGCGTGGCATGTAGCGCCCGACGATCTTCTCCGGTGTGGGCTTATGCTCGTCGGTGGTGTTCAGGGCGTTGTGCCAGCCCGTCTCGGTCGAGGTGACGGGCTTCGTCCCGCTCACCGGACTGGCCACGTATTTGAACTGCCAGGTGACGCTGCCGAAACCATTGTTGCCCCAGCCAGCGCTCTCCGGATTCCGGCCTCCGTAATAGTTGTGGAGGTTGCCCTGGTCCATGTACGCGCTGAGGTCGCCCAGCGAGTTGGCCGCGGCCTCCTTGAGGATGGAGGGTCCGATGACGCGCAGGTGCTTGATGGTGGCGTTGCCCTTCACCGTCTCGAAGAGCGTGCGCTGCGCGGTCCGGATGACGGGCACCCAATCGCTGACGCCCTCATCCAGCTCCGGCTCGTTGTGGCCCTCGAAGGAGACCACCGCGTTGTCGCACCAGCCGTAGATGTCGTCCAGCAGTGCGTAGTTGGTGCCACTGTTTCGAGACGTCGGCATGTCGGTGATGAGGTTGAACCGGATGCCGATCGCCGCCAGATCGCGGCAGCGCTGGTAGTAGAGGGAGTCGCGGGTGTCGTTGGCTCCGGTCTTGGCGGAATCCCGGACGTGCCGGATGCCCAGTTCCTGCAGCCGTGGCTTGATGATGGTGGAGTAGGCGCCGTACGCCCTGTTCGTGTAACCCAGATGGGTGTTGACGCCGACCGAGTCGATGAAGTCATCCGCGCGCCGGGCCGTGACGCTGAGGGCCATCTGCTCCACGCCTGTCTCGTCCGGCGCGGAGTCCTCGTGCGACTCGGGCCCGCAGCCTCCCGCGGAGAGTGTCAGGGCGATAGCCGAGGCGAACGCCTTCCATGTCGTGATTCGATTGGGGGCTACAGAGCGCATGAGGAGGTCCTGGGGGTGGGGGGAAAGGCTCACGAGGAACCGCCAGGACTGATAAAGGAGCTATTCGGGGAAAACAATCCGTAATTCAATCGGGAAACAGAATTCCATGAATGACGAATATAGCCAGGAACTCCCTTTCACGAGGCTCCCCATGAAGGTGTCGTACCGAAGCTCTTTCTTCCTCCCTCTATTCTCACTCCTGGCCGTTTGGGGTTGCGGCTCCTTGGAAGATGAGAATTCTTTCAGCGGTGGCGAGACCGGCGTCGAGACCCATGCCGTCATCTCCACGGCTCTGCTGCCGGTTTCATCAACCCCTCGTACAGCACGCCATCGACCCACTTCTTCGCGAGCGCGGTGAACAAGGGGTATCGCGTGATTGGCCTCACGCACCGTGCCACGCCGAACATCCGGACGAGCTGTGATGGAGTCAGCGCGGGAGCGGACTGCTTCGTGCAGACACGCCGGACCTTCATCACCGGTGTCTTCCAGGAAGGCGCCCTCGAGTCGTTGAGGGGGAAAATGAACTACTACGATGGTATCGAGGCCCGCCTCATCCGGGTGTTGGTCTTCCTGCGCGATACCCAGGACACCTCGGGCGGATGGGGTTCCTATCTCTCACCCTCGAACTGCAACGGGACCAGGAACGCCACGGCTCCCTGCTCCATCGTCTGGGAAAAGCTCATCGTCGCGGGGCACTCGCAGGGCGCCGGCCATGCGGCCGTCATCGCCCGGGACCACACCGTCGATACCGTGGTGATGTTGGCGGGACCCACCGACCATCGTGGCAAAACGATCTTTCCCAGCTACACGCTCTCCGGCGGGCTCGCCACCCCCGCTGGCGGAGGGAACTACCGGGGGCTCGTCCATACCGACGAAGAGTTCTACACCGCCGCCACCACGCACTGGGGTCCGGACCGGCTGAATGCCGGCTCTCATGGTCATACGACCTCGAACACCACGGAGAACTGCTACAGCGCGACCCGGCCGAACGTGCCCGCGCACAGCTGCGTCGTCACGAATGACATGTTCTACGGCATCTGGGAGAGCTTCTGGCCCTGGCCTCCAGGGCTCCCCGTTGCGTTCCGACGGGGCGCCCCGAAGCCATGTCTGTCTATTGCGAGGCCTTGTCCCCGAACGTGTGAGGGCGGACCCGCATGATGCCCTTGCCGTTGTGGAGGTAGAGCCCGTCCGGGCCCGAGGTCAGACCGTAGAGGGCATCGCCCCGGGTGCCGCCTCGCAGCAGGACGCGCTCCTCGGTATCGCACTTCATCTCCGGGCAGGCGCGCAGCTCCGCCCCCGTCCAGATCTGCTCTCCCTGCTCGTTCGGCGTGAACGTCTCCTTCAGGAAGTAGAGCCCGTGCTCGTCCACCGCGATACGGGTGGAGACCTCGTTGCCGATGCGTGCCTCCGACAGCAGCAGCTCAATCGGGGTGGCGACATCGTTCCACCTGCGCCGGAACACGGAGAAGAGCTCGGCCTCCAGGCCGGGAGCCTGCCCGCGTGACGTCCAGTACAGGAAGTCCCCATGCACGAGGAGCGTGTCGATGCCGTCCCGGTTGTAGGCCTGCTCCACCGGTCCCGTGGTGGGGCACCCCGTCAGCGGGCAACTCCAGATGCGCTGTCCCGCGCGCCAGAACAGCATCCCGTTCGACACCCCCATGCTCGTGGAGGCCCTGGCCAGATGCTCGCCGACCTTCACCTCTTCGTCCTTCAGGTAGCGGTGCGGCGCCGCCTCTCCACCGGCGACCAGCACCTCCAACTCATTCCGGCCGGGCACCTGCCGCAGGATGGAACCGGCCGGTGCATTCCCGATCGTCCCGGCGCTGGCGACGAGCACGTCATCTCCCACGAGGAGGACGTGGGGGAACCCCCCGCTGGTCTGGAACACGAGTGCATCCGGAGCCTTTCCGCACCCGTTGGTCCCCGGGTCACACCACCGCAGTCGCAAGGTGCCGGGCGCATCTGCTTTCGTCCCCGGTATGAGGACCAGGCTCTGCATCCCGCGCAGTCCCACGGGTTCGAGCCAGCTCGGCTCTTCCTCGACGTGGGGAACGGTCCACTTGTACAGGGGGATGGACCACTGGCAGTAGGGCCGCATGCAGATCCTGGGTTCTTGATGGACGACGGTCGAGCCCCACAGGAACGCTTCCTCGCTTCGGAAGAACGAGAAGTAGTCAGCGTAGAGCGGTCCCTCGCCCTGTTCGAAGGACACGAGCTGATCCACCTGGCAGTCCGGCTCCTGGCAGAACCCGGGGGGCTCCTCGGGCGGAGGCTTCACCACCAGGCACTTCGTCCCCATCATTCCCTTCGGGACGCAGACCTGTGCCTCCTCGCAGCAGGTCCAGCCCTCGTCGCAGGGGCAGGGGCGGTCGTCCTCCAGGATGAGGGTCACACACGCGGAGGTCGTGACGAGCACGGCCAACAGTGATGCTCGGAAGAGTGAGAGATGTTTTTTCATATCCCCTCAACGAGAGGGGGCCCTCGGTTGGACGAATCAAAATGCTCCCGCGATGCCGAGCACCGCACCCTCCGGCCCCACCGCCAGTTGAGGCAGCGTCTCCGTTTCGGGCCAGAGGAGCAGGAGGGCTCCACCCAGCGCGACCGCGCCGCCCGCCGTGGCGAGCACGGCTCCCGCGGTGTTGAGCGAGCGGATGCGCGCGTTGCGCAGGGCCACCTCTCGCTGCGGCATGTCATCCGTGACGCCCTCCCGCGTGTGGCGGGCCACCAGGACCGTGGCCAGGCTGGAGCCCAGCGCCGCGCCACCGGCGGCCAGGCCCGTCCATCCCAGCTTCGCGCGCGGCGAGAGCTCTCGCGAACCCACCAGCTCGGGCGCCAGGGGCTGGGGGTAGACGTACCCGGCCACGACTCGCTCATCGAAGGGGAGGGTGAAGATGTGCTCGAAGGAGGCGTGCGCCGCGCCGCGCGAGGCCACGCGCGCCGGCTCGGAGGCGAGCTCCGCCACTCGCACCACGTCCGGGATGGGCGGCAGCGGGTACTCCTGCTCTTCCTCGCCCATCTTCCGCAGGAACGTGGGCCCACGCGGCGGGGGCCGCAGCAGGTTCAGCGGCTGGCCGGGCGCGTTGTGGAACTCCGCGAGCCGCACCCCGTTGACGTCCTCGAGGATGTAGTGCGCACCGGAGGCTCCGTCCACCTCCAGGCGGCGCTGGAGACCGGGGCGCAGGTCCACCAGCAACTCGGAGCCACGAGGGGGCCGCGCGTGAACCTGGGGCCGGAAGCGCTCGTTGGGGATGGCCGAGTTCGCGCGCTCCACGAAGGCGGCGATCTCCCGGTAGCTCACCTGGCCATCGCCGTCCGCATCCGCGGCTCCGAACAGGCCCGAGCGCACCTCGTGATGGAAGACTCCCGCCTGGTAGGCCTCCCACTCGTGGCTCTCGCGTGCCGAGGAGGTGGAGAGCAGCAGCCCGACGTTGTCGTCCTGGGCGAGCCCCTGGGTCTCACTGAATCCCTTCGCGAGCGCACGGCGCTGCCCACCCGGCCCCCGGCTGTAGGCGAGGAAATAGGAATGGCAGGCGTCCACGATGAGGTGCACCCGGTCCGCGGCGAGCCGTCCCACCACCTCCCGCGCCAGCGCGTGGCCCGTGAGCGTCCCGTCTTCCAGGCTGAGGTAGCCCTCTCCATTGCGCACGTTGCCATGGCCCGCGTAGACGACGTAGGCCACTGCCTCCACGCCGCGCTCGCGCGCCAGGGCGATGTCCTTCGCGAGCGCGCCGACGGCCTGGGTGAGCGCGTCACGATGGGGGTCCACCGCCTCGGCGGCCGCCTGCGGGTGGAGCCGCCGCGTGTTCTCGTCCAGGCGGGACAGCAGGTACGTGCGCGCACCGAGCAGGCGGAACAAGTCGAGGTAGCGCGCCGCGTCGTCGTCCGCGTAGCGCAGCGTGGGCAGGTTCGCCTCGTGGCTCCGGTTGACGCCGATGATGAGGGCGAACACGGCCGTTCGCGGGCCCTCCGCGCGAGGTGCGGGCTCCCCGGCCGCGGCGGCCGTGACGGTGAGGAGCGCACACAGGAAGAGCAGGGGTCTCATGGGGTTACCTGAAGCTCGAGTGTGGTGTGCAGCGCCCCCTCGGGCAGCGCGGTGGTGACCTCTCGTGACCCCGCGGCCCCGAGCCGCTCCTCCATCTGCCGGACCGTGAGCGGCACGTCGAGGAAGATGGCGTGCACGGACAGGTGGCCCGGCGCGAGGGGGTGGGAGATGGCTTCCGGGAGCTCATGCAGCTCGTCGCCAGGGGAGATGGGGAGCGCGGTGGGATCTTCCTCCGGGACCGTCCAGCTCGGAAAGTACCAGTGCACGCGCCCGGCCGAGTCCACGCCGAACACCATCAGGAAGCGCTTCGCCTCGGGGTTTCGATAGCCGAACGCCAGCTCCTGCTCGGGCCGTACCCTGTCACCCACCGGCGCCACGCTCCCGTCCCGCCCCACGGCATACACCACGAGGAGCGCGGGCTCCGCCACGGCTTCTCCTCCCCGGGGCGTGAAGGCCGCGTCTTCCCGTACTCCCGGCACTCGCACCAGGAGGAGTGCCACACACGCGGCGGCCAGCACGGTGAGCGCGGGCAGCCAGGGGGTGGAGGGGGTTGTCGCCGCGCTTGAGGAGAACCCGAGTCCGCGCGCCAGCCGCTCCCGTGCCTTCGGGGCCCGAGGATCCAGACGGGCTAGCAGCTCGAGGCGTGTATAGCGGTCCCGGCACGTGGCGCAGCCGGTGACGTGTGCGCGCATCTGGCGCTCGTCCTCGGGGGAGATGCTCGCCGCGAAGTGACGGTCCACCAGCGGGGTCATGTCGCAGGCCGCACCCATCAGCGCACCTCCGGGGAGAGTAGGAACTTCTTCAACAGGTGGCGCACACGCAGCTCCTGGTAGGCCAGGGTGGTGCGGTGCATGTTCAGGGACTCGGCCGCTTCTCTCTGGCTGAGCTGGCGGATGAAGCGGGCCTCGAAGACGGGGGCCCACTTGGGTGGGAGTCGCTCCCGGCGGAAGCGTTCCAGCAGGGACTCGGCGTCGAGCGCGGGCTCCAGGGGCTCCGTGGCCGTGTCCTCCTGCTCGCTGGCGAAGCGCGCCAGGGCCTCCTGCTCGCGCTGGTGCCGGCGCAACACGTCCAGGGCCTGGTTGCGCGCGAGCGTGTTCAGCCAGGCGGGCAGGGACCCTCCCTGGAAGGAGCGCCTCACCTCTTCGCTCGAGAGCAGCCGCAGGAAGAGGTCGTGGATGACCGTCTCGGCATCCACGGCGGGGAGGAGCCGCGAAACCAGCCGCAGGACCCCCTCGAAGTGCTCCTGGTAGCACGCCTGCAGGACCTCGGCGTCTCCGGCATGGAAACGGTCCAGCCACGACGGTCCGGCCTCTCGCGGGGCTGTATCCGGGGTCGACGAAGCCATCTTGAAGAAGCGCGGGGTCTCGACCGCGCGGTGTGCGGAAGCCATCCGCTGCTGAACGTCCGCGGCCGGCCCGCTGGACGAATATTTCTTGGGGGGGGGTCCTACCATGCCCTCCCCCTGGCGCGGTGTCCTTGAACCGTCTGCTCGAAGGCTGAGAATTTTTTTCAGCAACTTCTCGGTGCTCGATTCGAAAATCCGGATGTCTCCTTCGAGCGGAGTTCCCGTGAGCCAGTCCTATACGATCCGCAGTGGCGATACCCTGGGTGCCGTCGCGCGCCGTTTCAACACCTCCGTGGAGCGCCTCGCGCAGGCCAACCGCATCTCCAACCCGGATCGTATCCTCGCGGGCCAGCAGCTCGTCATCCCCGACGGCTTCGATGCGGCCCCCGCGAGCTCCAGCGGTGGCTCGCGCGGCTACACCGTCCAGTCGGGGGACACGCTCAGTGGCATCGCCGGGCGTTTCGGGACCACCGTGAGTGCGCTCGCGTCCGCCAACGGCATCTCCAACCCCAACCGCATCTTCGCGGGCCAGCGCCTCACCATTCCTGGCGGAGCTCCGGCGCAGGCGCCCAGCGCGCCTCCTGCCAGCGGTGGCTCGCGCAGCTACACCGTCCAGTCGGGAGACACGCTCAGTGGCATCGCCGGACGTTTCGGCACCACCGTGAGTGCGCTCGCGTCCGCCAACGGCATCTCCAACCCCAACCGCATCTTCGCGGGTCAGCGCCTCACCATTCCTGGAGGCGGCGGTGGCGGTCCCGTGTCCGGTCCTGGCCCCGTCACTGGCCCGGGCAACGAGCCGGGCACCTCTGGCGGCGTGTCGCTCCAGCAACTCCGGGCCATCATGCCCAACCTCTCCGTGGATCGGGCGCAGCAGCTCCTGCCGCACCTCAACTCCGCCATGAGGGAGGCGAACATCAACACGCCCCGCCGTCAGGCGGCCTTCCTCGCCCAGCTCGCGCACGAGAGCGCGCAGTTCCGCTACTTCGAGGAGATTGCCTCCGGCGCGGCCTATGAGGGCCGCAGGGACCTGGGCAACACCCAGCCGGGTGACGGCGTGCGGTTCAAGGGCCGTGGGCCGATCCAGCTCACGGGTCGCTCCAACTACCGCGCGGCGGGCCAGGCGCTCGGCATCGACCTGGAGAACAACCCCCACCGCGCCGCTGATCCGGACGTGGGCTTCCGCACCGCCGCGTGGTTCTGGAACAGCCGCAACCTCAACGCCTATGCGGATGCGGGCAACTTCGACGCCATCACCTACCGGGTGAACGGCGGCTACAACGGCAAGGCGAGCCGTGACGCCTACTACCAGCGTGCGCTGAGCGTGCTGGGCGCCTGATCGCCTGTTCCGGAAGGAGCCAACGCGAACGGGCCATGTCTGGAGCGAGCGGGCCGTAGCCAGAGCGGAAACCAGCAGAGCTTCCGCGGCGGGCTTCCGGCGGCGGATTCGATCCCGCCGCCTTGAGTCAAACCCACTCCTAACGAGGAGGCGTGGATCGCCTCAGGGGACCAAATCGGTTCTTGTCGGACCAGATTTGGACCAAATCGCAAGTCGAGCGGCTCGCGGAGCCGGAGCTCCTCGTCGCGCTCGAAGAAGTAGCCCGGGGGCGCACGGACGGGGGGCCCCGATCAGGACTCCTGTGTGCGCGCCGCGACATCCCGCACGGTGTGCATCGCGGCGTCCACCTCGGCGAGGATGCGGCGCGCGTGCTGGAGGAAGGCCTCGCCGGCCGGCAACAGGCGCATGCCGCTCGGCGTGCGCTCGAACAGGCGGGTGCCGAGCTCGTCCTCGAGCGCGAGGATGTGGCGGCTGAGGGGCGGCTGGGTGAGGTGGAGCCGGCGCGCGGCGCGCCCCACGTTGCGCTCCTCGGCCACGGCGATGAAGGACTGGATGTGCGTGAGACTCACGCCGTGGAGATTAACGCACGCCCCGGCGCCCGTGCACGGGCCGCCCCCAGGCGGTGTTCACCGGGAGGCCGGACGTCATACCGAAACAGCATTGGACGCTCCGGACGCACGGGTGCCACCTTGCCGTGTATGGGAATTCCACTGCTGAAGGGCACCGAGGTCGAGCGGCTGCGTCTGGCGGGGCAGGCGGCGGCGGGGACACTGGCGTACGTCGCGGCGCGGCTGGCACCGGGAATCACGACGGCGGACATCGACGCGTGGGTGCGGGAGGACACGGCGAGGCGCGGGGGCACGCCGAGCCAGCTGGGCTACCACGGCTTTCCCGCGGCGGTGTGCACCAGCCGCAACCACGTGGTCTGCCACGGCATCCCCCGCGCGGACGAGCGGCTCGCGCCAGGAGACATCATCAACGTGGACGTGACCACGTGCCTGGAGGGGTTCCACGGGGACACGTCGGCCACGTTCCTCATCGGCGAGGTGTCCCAGGAGGCGCGGCACGTGGTGGACGTGGCACGCCGGTGCCGGGACGCGGGCGTGGCGGTGGTGCGTCACGGCGCGAAGCTGGGAGACATCGGCGCGGTCATCGAGGAGCTGGCGCGGGCCGAGGGGTGCAGCGTGGTGGAGGAGTTCGGAGGGCACGGCATCGGACGCTTCATGCACCAGGAGCCCCATGTGTCCCACGTGGGGCGGCGGGGCACGGGCATCACCCTGCGCGCGGGCATGGTCCTCACCATCGAGCCCATGGTGAACCTCGGGCGCCCCGGCATCCGGATATTGCCGGACAAGTGGACGGTGGTGACGGCGGACGGGAGCCTCTCCGCCCAGTTCGAGCACACCGTTCTCGTCACCCGGGAGGGCTGCGAGGTGCTCACCGCGCTGGGCTGAACGGCGGCTCCGAGGATATGCCTGCCAGGGCGGGAGATCGCGGCCATGAAACGCGGACTCGCCTCGGGGCCGGTCGTACGCGTGACGCCGGCCCTGTTCAACACGTCCGAGGAGCTGGATCGGCTCGTCACCGCCATCCATGCCGAGCGAGGCATGTTCGGTTGAACGGGGCTGTCAGGAGAAAAGTGCTGCTCTTCGAGCCGCATGCGCCCGTGCTGGCCGCGTGGCTCGATTCCTCGCTGGGAGAGTATTGAGGCACGGCGACCGCCTGCCGTGGTTGGCCAACATGTTTTCCGTCCCTGGCGTATCCTGGGCTGCCCCCTCAGCCGTGGGGCCTTGCCGAAGAGCGCCACCGCGACGAGCCCGTCGCGGACGCGGACGGCTGAAACCCAGGAGACCTACATGCGCGCCACTGCCACCCCGACCCTCTTCACGCTGGAGAGCCAACCCGCCTGGGGTCGCGCGGCCCTGTTGGACGATAAGGACGGCAAGCTCGTCCTCTTCTTCGAGCACGGGGGGCGGCGCGTCTTCATCAAGTCCCAGGTGAAGGGGCTCCAGGCCGTCGAGCTGTGGGATGACGAGGCCCGGACGGTGGAGGCCCGGCTGCGTGGGAAGCACCCGCACGGCGGCGCGGCGAAGAAACCCGCCAAGGCCAAGGTGGCGCGCCCGCTCGTCGCCGCCTTCCCATCCTTCGAGGCTCAGGTGCGCTGGTTCGAGACCTTCTTCCCCGGCGGCTTCGCGGGGGAGAAGTTCGTTTCCGAGGAGCGAGGAGCGCCCGAGGCCAAGGGCAAGAAGGGGTACAAGACCGCCGCCATCAAGCTCGCCCAGGAGCGGCTCTCGCCCGAGCGGCTGGCGAGCGCCACGCCGGAGGAGACCTTCGAGGTCTCCAAGAAGCTGCTGGGCCTCACCAACCTCGTCTTCCCCTTGGAGGGCCCCATCCCCTTCACCTCCATGAAGGAGGAGGACCGGGCCGCGTTCGTGGCGGCACTGGGCGAGCTGCTGCACGGCGAGGGCGCGCACGGGCCGCGCTTCGAGAAGTTCGCGAGCTCGGTCCGTATCTGGGACGCGGCGGGCCAGGGCCGCAAGGTCACCTGGCCCCTGGCCACGCTGCTGCAGGCGCTGTACGCCCCCGCGCAGCATACCTTCGTGAAGCCCACCGTCTTCGAGCAGCAGGCGCTCCTCTTGAACCTCACGGCTGACAAGCACGCGCCCGTCACCAGCACCGCCTACGAGCGCTGCCTGGAGGTGGCGCGGAAGACGTCGGAGCGGCTGGTCGCTGCGGGGCACCTGCCTCGCGACCTGATGGATGTCTACTCGTTCATCTGGCGCTCTCACAAGGAGCAGCCCGCCGCGTAGTCCATCGGTCGCGAGGAGGGGCGGAGTGAGCCTCCGGCGTGGAGATATTCTGGTCCCCGACGGGATTCGAGCCCGTGGAGGAGTCCCCTACCCGACCTTCTCGCGGTGTTGGCTGCATCACCGGGGCAGGCGCACGCGAGGCGGCCTTGAGCAGCCCACCGGGAGCCTCACGCCACCCGGTGCTGCTCCTCCGAGAGGTAGAAGATGGCGGAGCGGTACTGCGTGCCCACGTCATTGCCCTGCCGATTGAGCGTCGTCGGATCGTGCATGCGGAAGAACCACTTCTCCAGCAGCGTCTCGTACGTCAGCACCTTCGGGTCGAAGACAACGCGCACGGCCTCCGCGTGCCCCGTCTTCCCCGTGCTCACGTCGCCATAGGTTGCCTGGGGCAGGAGCAGGAACAACGGATCAGCCGCCATGGTCATGGTGGACTCCTGAGTGGCTGTTGAACTGGGCGGGCTTATCACTTCAGCAGCTCGTTGAATGATTCTGATGCTGTACGGGAGCGTAGGGTAGATCTCCTCCAGCACTCGCGCCCGCTCCGGGAAGTTCCTCTCGGAGCAGAGTGCCGTCCTCGCCGGGTTGGAGCTTCAGCGCGGTGGGCAGCAGCACCTCCTGCCCGGGGTAGACGGGGCCTCCGCGGCTGGTGTGGTGTTGTGAGCGCCAGGCCGCAGTTGCCCAGTATCGGCGCGCCCGACGCCGACCACTCACATATAAGGCTCCTCGTTTCCCCGAAAACGTCGTCACAACGAGGAGTTCCGCTCATGTGGTTGCTCAGCAAGAGAAGAATGGCAGGACTGGCGGTCGTTGGACTGCTCGCCGGTTGCAAGAGCACCGTGCCCCCCCCGGTCGACGAGCCCGATGTCCCGGGGGGGGGAGAGCCCACCGAGGTGGATCCCACCCAATTCGTCAACCCCTTCATCGGCACCCAGAACTTCGGCAATACCTTTCCCGGCGCGAGTGCGCCCTTCGGGATGGTGCAGGTCAGCCCTGACACGGGCGGGCAGGGTGGATACGACTACCAGCAGGATTCCATCTACGGGTTCAGCCAGACGCACCTGTCCGGTGTCGGCTGCGGCGTCATGGGTGAATTGCCAATCATGCCCACGACTGGCGCTGTCGACACCGTTGACATCAATGGCTACAAGTCGCAGTACTCGCATGACGACGAGGAGGCCACGCCCGGGTACTACCGCGTCGGCCTCTCCCGCTACGGCATCAAGGCCGAGCTCACGGCCACCGAGCGGACCGGTTGGCAGCGATTCACCTTCCCGGCCACGGCCGCCGCGAATGTCCTGTTCAACACCGGGAAGGCCAACCAGGCGGTTCAGGACTCGGAGATCCACGTCGTCGGGGACCGGACCCTCGAGGGCCGGATCAAGGCCGGCGGCTTCTGCGCCGGGCGTGACCAACACACGGTGTACTTCACGGCCACGTTCGATCGGCCCTTCGCGTCCCACGGCACCTGGCGCGGCTCCACCCCGACACCCGGTTCGCGGGACGCGGCCGGTCCAGGGGGCAACGGGGCCTGGGTGACGTTCGACACGACCACGGACCGTGACGTCACGGTGAAGGTCGGGCTGTCCTATACCGGGCTCGACGGCGCCAGACAGAATCTCGCGAAGGAGACGGGCGACTCCTTCGACTTCGATGCCACGCGGACCCGGCTGCATGACACGTGGGTCGACACGCTCAGGTCGATCAAGATCAGCGGAGGTTCCCGCGACCGGCAGGTCGCCTTCTACAGCGCGCTGTACCATGCGCACTTGCACCCGAACCTGGCCGGCGACGTGGACGGCCGGTACGTCGGTTTCGACAACCAGGTGCACGCCGCGAGCGGCTACACGCCGTACCAGAACTTCTC
The DNA here is from genome assembly GCF_016859125.1 of Archangium violaceum. NCBI lineage: Bacteria > Pseudomonadati > Myxococcota > Myxococcia > Myxococcales > Archangiaceae > Archangium > Archangium violaceum. The sequence continues at coordinate 9,443,831 of NZ_CP069338.1, forward strand.
GTTGTGGGACACGTACCGCCCCCAGAACCAGTTGCTGGAGCTGCTCCAACCCCAGGTCGCCCGGGACGTCGCGCTGTCGATCATCGCCATTGGCCGGGAGGGTGGCTGGCTGCCACGCTGGGCGCTCGCCAACAGCGAGACCAACATCATGACCGGGGATCCGGTCACGCCGTTCCTCGTCGAGGCCTGGGCCCGGGGGCTCCTCGAGGGCCATGAACAAGAGGCCTACGCGCTGCTGCGCAAGAACGCGCTCGGCACTCCGCCCTCGGATTCGCCATACAACGGTCGCTCGGGCGTCGAGTACTACAACACCCGCGGATACCTCCCGTCCGGTCTGCGCCTGGGCGTCGACTGCGCGCACAAGGGCGGTGACAACGACTGCGTGCACCCGGCGTCGGCGACGCTCGAATACTCGGCGGCCGACGCGGCGCTCGCGTTGATGGCGCGGGGGCTCGGGCACGAGGACGATGCACGGATGTTCGCCGAGCGCGGGCAGTGGTACCGCAACCTGTGGGACTCCTCCATCGGCCAGTTCCGTCCGCGCACGGCCGACGGCACGTGGATGACGCCGTACGACCCGGTGGCGGCCTCCCACCAGTTCCACGAGGGAGGGGCCTACCAATATCAGTGGCTGGTGCCACAGGATCCCGCCGGGCTGATCGCGCTCATGGGCGGAGAGCGCGCGACCGAGCAGCGGTTGGATGCATTCTTCGCCTACGACAAGCTGCTCGCCGATCCCGCGGGAACCGCCCGCGGTGACTGGATCACCCAGCCCTACGACTACTACGGCAAGCCCACGTACAACCCGAACAACGAGCCCGATCTGCTCGCGCCCTACATGTACCTGTGGGCGGGAGCACCCGCGAAGACGGCCACGGTCGTGCGCGCGGCGATGACGTTGTTCACCACGGGGCCGGACGGCATGACCGGCAACGACGACCTGGGCACGATGTCGGCGTGGTACGTGTTCTCCTCGCTCGGGCTGTACCCGACGATGAGTGGCGCGAACTTCCTCGCCCTGTCCAGCCCCCAGTTCGAGTCCGCCGTGGTCCGCATCGGGCACTTCGGCACCCGCCAGGGCGGCACGCTGAACATCACGGCGCCCGGCGCCAGCGACACCCAACGGTACATCCAGCGCGTGACGCTCGACGGACGGGATGTCCCAAGGACCTACCTGGACTGGAACGAGCTCGTGCGGGGCGGCACCCTGGCACATACGCTCGGCGGCGAGCCCTCGAGCTGGGGAACCGCGAGCGACGCGAGGCCACCGTCGGTCAATCAGGCCGAGCGGGACTCCCGCCGTCACGTCGACGCGTCCGTGCGGCCTTCCTCGGCTGTCATCGCGGCGAGCAACGCGGCCCAGACGGTCGAGCTGACCCTGGACGTGCTCGGCCAGGCGCCTCTCGAGTTGGACATCTCCGTGACGCCGGCCGTACCCGCGGGCTGGTCCGCCACGGCGCCATCATTCCGGCTGTCGTCACAGGGTCTGCCCGTGCAGTGGACGGGGCCACTCGCCATCACCGTGCCCGCGAACACTTCGTCGGGCGTGTATCCGCTCCAGGTTTCCGTCTCGGCGGATGGCGCGAACACCCTGACCCGAAACGTGACCATCGAGGTCCGGCCGGCGGGAACCTGCCTGCCCGAGATTCCCGAGCAATGCGCCGTGGATCTGACGCACGACCGCAACCATGACGGCACCGCGACGGTCACCCAATCGCGAGAGGGCAACTTCGACGGCCTGGGCTGGAGTTACGACGGAAGCCTGCTCCCCGTGGCCGGACCCATCACCTGGTCGGGTGTGACGTATTCGGCGCCCGATCCGAGCGGGAGCGCGAACAACTTCGTGGAGGCTCGCGGTCAGGCAATCCTTCTTCCGGAGGGCAATTATAAGACGCTTCACCTGATATCCGTGTCGCACAACGGTCCCGTGACGACGACGATCACCGTCCGGTATTCGGATGGCAGCCAGACGGACATCCCGGTCACGGCGGGGGACTGGGCGGGAAGCACGCCGTCGGGCACCACCGTGCCGCTCGACATGCCTCATCGGATCAAGGCCGGGAGCGGCGTGGACGGGCCACCGGTGCGATTGTTCGGCCAGTCACTCGCACTCGACCCGGCGAAGCAGGTGCACTCCTTGACCCTGCCGAACGACGCGCGGTTCGAGGTGTACGCGATCTCGCTCAGCGAATCCAAGTGAAGAGCCACGCACCCCACCGGGTGCCGTCAGGTACGTCAGTGTCGGGTCGCGATCTGCGGTCGCCTGCGGGAGCGGAGCGCGTTCAGCAGCGGCAACAGCGCGATGAACAGCCTCGTGAATCGGGGAAACCGGCTCACCTGGAAGACGTAGCCGTCGGGATCGGCGAAGAAGAGCGTCGGGACGCGCCGGTCGATGTCGACGCGGCGCAGGAACGTCGCTCCGCAGGCCACGAGGTGCTCCTGCACCGCCTCGAGCCGCGTCCCCGGGGAGACGATGAACCCGAAATGGTCGATGCCCCCCTGTTCTCCCGGGTGCCCCAGCGTCCGCTCGGTCTCTCCAGACTCCGGCTCGCTGCTCAGCGAGATCTGATCCTCGAGATTCGGGGACACGAGCGGAACGAACGTTCCGCCGCTCTTGGCCGGTCCGAAGCGGCGCATCCCGAACGCTCGCTCGTAGAACCGGGCCGACCGCTCGACGTCCCTCACCCTCAACGCGATGTGCCGCATGCCGAGAAACCGCATGGCGTGACCTCCTGCTTACTGACTCGCGGTCATTATAAATGACTCGAAGTCAGTAGGCAATCGCTCGCACGCGGGCCCGGAGGACGGAAGCGCGCGGCGATCCTTCCTTGCTCGAAGGGGTGTATCGCGGTGTGATTCGCGGTGTGATTGAGGCCAGGCATGGGATCTGACTCGAAGCGAGAGCGCGTGCCGCCCCCAAGGAAAGCCCGTCGACGTCGCCTCGCCTCCTCCGAGCGCCGGAGCGAGCTGCTCGATGCCGCGTATGAGCTGCTCAAGACGCGAGGAGAGGTGGGGCTGCGCGTCGAGGACATCACCCGCGCCGCCGGCGCCGCGAAGGGCACCTTCTACCTGTACTTCGAGTCCGTCGACGCGCTGCTCCTCGCGCTGCGGGAGCGCGTCGTTCAGGAGTACGCCGCCGCGGCCGCCACCCGCCTCGGTGAGCTCCGCGTCGGACTCGACTGGTGGGCCTGGATGGAGAAGGAGGTCGGCGCCTTCATCGACTTCCAGGTCGAGCTCGGGCCGCTCCACCGCGCGCTCTTTCACGGGCCGGTCTCCCTGCGTCCGAGCCCGGAGGGGCTCTCGGCCGAGGTCCTCGTCGCCGGCATGCTGCATCAGGGCGCCGCGCTCGGCGCAATCTCGGTGGAGGACGTCGAGACCACGGCATCGCTCGTGTTCCACCTCATTCACGGAAGCGCGGACAGCGTCGCCGATGGAGCCGACCGCCAGCGGGTCATCGCCGCCACGTGTCAGCTTCTTCGCGAGGGTCTCCGTGTGACGCGCGAGCGCTGACGCGGCATGAACGCTCCGCTCCGGAATACACTCCTGCATGCGCCCCCGCCGAGTGCGACGCACCCGCGCGGTGGCAGCCCTGATCCTCATTTGAGCTCACGGCGGCCGACCCGGGCACCCGGTGCCTGCCTCCACATGTCCAGAAACGCGCTGACCCGCTCGTGCTGCAGGTCCGCGACGGATGGGCCTCCTTCGCTTATTTGGACTCGACCCGTCCGAGCGGCCTGGCTACGCCCGTCAGCGCGTTTTGCGCTTCCTGCCAGGCGGAGTCTCCGGGGTAGAGCGCGGTGCGGAGGTAGGCCCAGGTGAGAAGCTGAACGGCAGCCACTCGCTCGGGGTTCTCGTCCGTGGTCTCGGCGACGTCATATCCCGAGACTCCGCCCAGCCCGTGCCCTGCGTCGAACAGGGTGAGCAGGGACTTGGGGCTTGGGGAGAGGAAGTATGGATCGGCGTGCCAGTCGGCGCCTGCGACCGTCAGGTGGGGAGAGTCGTCCTTGTCGCCGGCGACCACGAGCGCGGGCGTCGTCATCCTGGAGTAGTCGATGGTCGAGAAGAAGGAGTAGTTCTCGGCTGCGAACTTGCTGAGGGCGTCGCCTCTGCCGGGCGCGGCGAGCAGCACGCCCGCCTTGATCCGGGGTTCGGCGAGGTTCACTTCCGTTCCGTCGTGGGGATCCGTGTGCCGCGCGCCAAGCAGCAGGCTCGCGGTGTGCCCGCCCATCGAGTGCCCGACGACGGCCACCTTGCTTCGGTCCAAGCGCCCGGCGAGCTCAGTGACGGCGCGCTCGATCGCGTCGAGTTGGTCGAGGATGCGCTTCATGTCCTCGGCCCGCGCGCGCCAGTACAGAGGCGCATCGGGATCATTGGAGTCGAGGGTGAGCGTCTTTGAGTCGAGATGGGTGGGCTGGATGACGACGAAGCCGTGTGCCGCGAAGTAGTTGGCGAGTGGGGCGTAGCCGTTCAATGAGGAGAGGTGGTTGGAGCGGCCGTGGCCGTGCGAGAGCAGGATGATGGGCAGTTCGCTTCCGGTCACGGGCGCGGAGACTCGCACCTGGAGATCGACGGCGCGGCCGGGAGCTGGCAGCACGACTGGGCTGACCGAGAGGACCGGTGTGGGTGCGCTGGGGGTGTTGGCCGCGGAAGTCGGTTCGCTCATGATTCTGATTTCCTTTCGTGGGCTCGGCCCCGTGAAAACGCCCGGAGACGAGAGCGCGAACTTTGCTGCGCGGCGCGATCCGTGAATTGGAAGGACCGGACATTTTCATCGTTCCCTCCGCGCCGGCTTGAACGGCCGCAGTGGCCGCGCGAGGATACGAGGGTGCCGCGCACGATGGACTCTGCCGCCTTGACGTTCTCACTTTCCCGCTTCGTCGAGGACGTTCGCGGTCTCGTGCCAGTCGCTGGACGCGCAAGTCACGAACGGCTGCCCGACGGAAGAACGATCCTTGTCTTTCGAGTGTTCGAGGAGGGTCGGAAAGGGGATGTGGCCGTCGCTGGCCCGCGAACGCAGGCGCTGTTCAAGAACGCAACCGGCGTCGCGCGGGCGGTCATGCTTCAGTTCAAGCCAGGCTGGTCGGCGCAGCTCCTGGGCGTGGCCGCGAGCGCGCTGACGGACCGGATCGTCCCGCTGGAAGACATCTGGGGCCGTTCGGGCGGCGACCTCTGCCTCGAGCTCCTTGCGGCGCGAAGCCTGCCGGAGATGCTCGACCGACTCTCCCACGCGATCGCCCTTCGTGCCCACCAGACATTCGACCCGGCCTCGGCACGGCTCGCTCGCCGCGCGGTGCGCTTGTTCGAAGGAGACGAGGTTCGGGTGGAGAGCGTGGCGGAGCGGCTTGGCGTCACGGCGCGGCATCTTCGCCGCGCCTTCACGGAGAGCGTCGGCATCGGGCCGAAGGATTTCGCGCGGGCCGTTCGCCTGCAGCGTGCCGTGGGGATGGCGGCGACCTCGAAGGACTGGGGACGCATCGCCGCGGACGCGGGCTATTACGACCAGGCGCACCTCATTGCCGACTTCCGGGAGCTCGTCGGGCTCACACCGGGCGCCTTCGTGAAGCGTGCGGGCGATCGGGGCGTTCGGTTCGGCTCCGGCGAGGCGGAGGCCGATCTCCACGACACCACGGAGCGACTCGGCCCCACCTTCATGCGTTCTTCCTCGGGTTCGCCGTCACCTCCCGGGCGGTGTCCATGAAGGCCCGGAAGGAGGGGGAGACCTGGGCGCGGCTCGGGAAGTAGAGGAAGAACCCGGGCACCGTGTTGCAACCGTGCACGCTCGCGGGCAGAAGGCGCGCGGCGGTCTCCTGGTGTCTTCGCACCAGGCCGCCGTTCGCTGGAGGCGAAATGTCCGGTCGTACGTGGAGCATGGTTGCCGCGATGTGGCTCGCGGCGTGTAGCACGCAGGTGTCCTCTCCCCAGGAGGAGGAGGAGAGCGCGGAAGAGGCGGTCTCGAGAGAGGAGTGGGGTGGAGAACTGGAGGTCCTCGTGGTGGACTCTCCGTCGCTCGGGGAGTCGCGCCTGGAGTATTTCCTCGTCGAGGGGCACCAGCGTCGCCCGGTGGTCTTCAGTCAGGGGGCACCGGAGGGGCTCCGCAGTGGCCTGAAGCTGAAGCTGCGCGGGCGGCGGGTGGGTGACCGACTCGTCGCCGAGGAGGCCGAGGTGGACACGCATGCGGCGGCCCTCCAAGCCGCCGCCGGGACCTGTGGCGTCACAGGAGTGCAACGCAGCCTGGTCATCCTGGCGGCGTTCCCGGGGCCCAGGCCGACCAACACCGTGGAAGGGACGCGGGAGGTCTTCTTTTCCTCCACGCGCCGTTCGCTGGCCGGCTATTGGCACGAGGTGTCCGAGGGCCGCACCACCACCACGGGCGACGTGGTGGGCTGGTACACGCTGGACCGTGCCTATTCCTGTAATGACACCCATGCCATGCGTGAAGCGGCCCTGAGGGCGGCGGACGCGGACGTGGACTTCACCCGGTATGACCGCGTCTTCATCGTCCACCCCATGCCCCAGGAGGGTTGCTCCTACTCGGGCCTGGCCACGCTGTCCTGCGCCTCGCTGTCGACGCCGGACGGCACGGTCCAGGCATCCACCGCATGGCTCGTCGCCGGGTACATGAGCCAGCACGACATGGCCGTGGAGTTGGTGACGCATGAGGCGGGGCATAACCTCTCGCTGAACCACGCGGGCTCGCGCGACTTCGGCGCCGAGCCGCTCGGGTACCTGGGCACCCAGGGCGTCGTCACCGAGTACGGGGACCTCTTTTCCACCATGGGCACCTGGAACCTGGGCCACTACGCGGCGCCGCACAAGGCACGCATCGGCTGGCTGGCGCCGGCCGCCGTGGCCGAGGTGGATGGCGTGGGTGGCACCTTCACGCTCGCGCCCGTGGTGTCGTCCGGCGGGTTGAAGGCCCTCAAGGTGCGCCGGGGTTCCTCGAGCGGCGGTTGGCTGTGGCTGGAATATCGCCAGGCCCTGGGCCCCTATGAGGAGACCCTGGGTCACCAGGTCTTCGGCGGCGCCCTCGTGCACTACGAGGACGAGGCGACGAGGGATGGCTCGCACCTGCTCGACTTCACGCCGGAGACCTCGTCCTGGAGCGACCCGGCCCTGCTGCCGGGAAGGACCTGGGACGACCCGTACAGCAACCTCTCCGTGACGGTGCAATCCGCGACGCCCGCGGGGCTCATGGTGCAGGTCCGGTATGCGCAGAAACCGTGTGTGCGGGCGCCTCCCGGAGTGCGGGTGACGTCCTTCGCGGACACCGCCTGGCCCGGTGGCCGGCCGGAGTTCGAGATCGCCCTCACCAATCAGGACTCGGCGGGTTGTGGCCCGAGCACCTTCCAGCTCGGCGCCATCCTCCCGGAGGGATGGGGCGCCGATCCGCTGCCCGCGCAGCTCACGGTCGCCGCGTCGAGCACGGCGTACGTGACCCTCCAGACGTATGTGCCCTATCGCATGGAGCCAGGGCTCTACACCGCGGGCGTGGCCGTCACCCGCGACGGCTACACGGTGCAGGGGACGAGCACGATGAGGATCGTCGAGCGCTGCGTCCCGTCGGCACCCACGCTCACGCTCTCGCCGAGCACCGTGAAGGCGGCCCCTGGCTCGGCGGTCACCTGGACGGTGAACGTGACCAACAACGACTCCGCGTCGTGCAATTGGGTCTGGTACGACTTCGTGTCCACCCAGCCGGCGGCCTGGGAGACGACCTGGTCCGACTGGGGGGTGAACCTCCCTCCAGGTGGCGCCTTCTCCTTCACGATGACGAAGTCCATCCCGGTGAACGCCTCTGGGCTGCACACCGTGGACCTGCAGATCCATCAGGAGGACTTCGGCCTCGCGGCGAGCGCCAGGGCCACCGTGGAGGTGAGCGAGTAGCCATTCTTCGCACGGACCTCAGCCGACGCGTCGGCCGACGCGTCGGCTCGTGTGCCGATGGTGTGTCGTCCACCTCCTCAGCCCGGATTTTCGCCTCCTTCGCGTCGGTGCGTCCTCGGCATGGCTGTTGCTCGAGGCCTCGGCAGCTGCCCTGGCAGCGTCACCCCGAAGCTTCGAAAGGATGCACCTCATGATGGACAAGCGTCATGCCCCCAAGATCATCCGTCTGACCACGCAGGGGGAGCCCTCGCTCATCATCAGCACCACGGGCACCTACAACTGGATCTGCAGCGATGTCGGTTCTGGCGCCACCCTGGACGTCACGCTCTTCCGCCCGAATCCCGACGATTCGAGCTACTTCATCATCGGCGATTACGCCCAGGGGAACTACGGGAGCCCCACCGGCGCCTCGTTCATCGTGAAGGCCATCAACGATGATCCCAACTCACCGCTGCTCAAGTCGCCGAAGGACTGGAGCGTCGTCTACACGGACGAGGGTAGTGGCGGCGACTACGACTGGTCCATCTGGGCGGCCGTTCCCCACGACGGCTATGTGCCGATCGGGATGGTAGGCCAGCTCGGTTACACCAGGCCCGACATCCAGAACTACCGCTGCATCCGTCGTGACCTGGTCGAGCAGTCGTCAGCGACGACGCAGATCTGGAACGATGAGGACTCCGGTGCCGACGACGACTGCACCATCTGGGCGGTCTCCAACGTGCCGAACGTGTTCGTCGCGCAGGCGAACTACAACGCGTACTCCGGCACGGTCTACAGGCTCAAGGGCGCGGACTGATCCGCTCCGCCGTTCCTTCCTCCATTCCACCTCTCACCTCAGGACGGCGGCCGTCACAAAGCCGCCGTCCCCGTGCGACTCATTTCTCAAACGGAAGTGTGACGATGCCCGCCAAAGACTCTCTCTCCGCCGCCGGCCTTGCTCAGGGAACGTTCGAGGTCGATGCGAACGGTCAGGCCACCTACAAGCTCCCGATCGATCTGCCACCAGGCATCGGCAACTTCCAGCCGAGCCTCGCACTCGTCTACAACCACCGCCAGCCCAATGGCCTCATGGGCGTGGGCTGGAGTCTCTCGGGCCTTTCGGCCATCACGCGGCTCAAGGCCACCTACGCGGTGGATGGCTTCAACGGCGCCGTCACCTACGGCCCGAACGACCGCTTCGCCCTGGACGGCCAGCGCCTCATCAACGTGCAGGGCGACTACGGCTCCGCGGGCACCGTCTACAACACCGAGATGCAGAGCTGGAACTACGTGCTGGCGGGCGCGACACCGGAGGAGGGCTTCACCGTCTACGGCAAGTCGGGCGAGCTCCGCGCGTACGGCACGACGGCCAACAGCCGCATCCTCGCTCCCGGTAGCACCCACATCCGCGCCTGGGTGCTCGCCTCCGTGACGGACCGAGATGGCAACCGCGTCGAGTTCACCTACACGCTCTCTCCGGACGGCCAGAACGCCGACTCGGGCTCCTATTTCATCCAGCGCATCGCCTACACGGTTCGAGACGACGGCACGCAGGCGAACCGCTTCGTCGACTTCACCTACGAGCAGCGCCCCGATCCGATCGAGGACTACGTGGCTGGATATCCGGTCAATCTCTACTACCGCCTGACGTCCATCATGACGTCGGTGGGCGAAGACGAGACGGTCCGGACCCTCACGCTTGGCTATCGCACCAGCTCCGCCACGCGGCTCAGCTGCTTGGAGTCGATCACCCTCACCGGCTCGAAGTCGGAAGGCTCACCGTCGCTTCCGCCGACGACGCTCGTCTGGCAGGACGTTGCCTCGCCGGGCTTCGACATCAACTCCTCCTCGACGCTGGATCAGCATCTCGGTCAGTCCGACATCCGCACGATGGATGTCAACGGCGATGGGCGCACCGACCTCGTGCAGCTCTGGACCGACAAGGACGGCTCGTTGCACGCCACGACGTATCTGGCCACGCCGGGGAGTGATGGAACGACCTATGTTCGCGCCGCCGACACGAACCTCGGCTCGTTTCCCGATCCGCGCGAGATCCACCCCGTGGATCTCAACGGCGATGGGCGCACGGATCTCCTGATCGTCTACGCGAGCGGACCGAACAGCGACCTTCGCCTCGCGGCCTTCCTCTCGAATGGAACGTCGTTCGACGACGGCGGTATCTTCGAGACCGGCGACTCCTGGACCTCGAAACACATCCAGTTCTTTCCCATGGACGTCAATGGAGATGGGCGCACGGACCTGGTGGAGGCGTACGCGCACTACGACCCGAACCAGGGCGAGCTCCTCTACTTCCGCGCGTACCTCTCGAAGTTCGGTGATGCACCGGACGCCACGTTCACCGAGGGAATCGTCAGTCCGACGGACGACCCGGCGAACCCGGCCCGGGTGCTTGCGTTCTGGCCCATGGATGTCAACGGCGATGGGATGCTGGATCTCGTGCGCGTCTGGCAGGATGGCTCCGACCAGACCCTCGTCGCGACGGCGTACCTGGGAGAGAGCAGCGGCATCGATGACGTCTCCTTCACGTCCTCGGTCAAGAGCAACCTGGGCACGCTCAATCTCACCAGCCAGATCGCCTTCCTCCCGGTCGACATCAACGGTGATGGTGTCCTGGATCTGCTGCAGATCTGGCGGGAGACAGGCAACTCCTCGACGACGCTGCACCTGACGACATTCCTGTGCAATGCGGCGGGGGCGTTCGTCCAGGGGCCTGACTCGGCCTTCCAGGACGAGACGATCGATCCGGACGGCTTCTTTCCCATGGACCTCGACGGGAGCGGCATCACCGCCATCGTCAACAAGTGGATCTCCGGCGACAACCGCCTGATGTTCACCGCCTTCCGCGGCTCGCCGTCGGGTACCTACCGTGTGCTCGAGCCGTTCGATGCTGGCGATGCCGGAACCACCGTCGTCAACGCGAAGTTCTACCCGTGCGACGTGAACGGCGATGGCAAGGCCGACCTGATGCGAGTCGGCACCGACGTGAACCAGCAGCCCGTCGTCGTTCCGTACACCTCGTCGGGCGGTGCGGTGGATCTCGTGGCTGCCTTCACGAACTCACTGGGCGGCGTGGTCGAGATCGGCTACGCGCCGCTCTCTGACTCCAGCGTCTATGGCCCGGGTGACCCGCTCACCTTCCCGGCGGGAGCGGGGGGGCGCTATCCCAATCCCTTGACGCCGACGCAGTACCCGGTCCAGGCGGTCATCGGCCGCGCGACCTACGTCGTATCTCGGTACACCCAGCGCAACGAGTCGTCCGCCAATCGCTTCGCCTACAGCACGACGAATACCGTGACGTACGCCGGCGCGCAGCTCAACCTGCTGGGCCGCGGGTGGCAGGGGTTCAAGACCGTGACGAACCTGGCGCAGGACACCGGGCTCGTCACGGTGGACACCTACAACCAGGACTTCCCCTATACGGGTACCAAGGCGTCCTCGCGTGTCGAGGCCAACGGCGCCTACTCGTCGGATCCACGTGTTCCGAAGGATCAGACGGTGCTGATGAGCGTCACGGCGCAGGAGTACACGGCGTATACCCGCGCCACGGGCGCCACGTCGCCCCATCCCATCGTCCATGAGACGCTGCGGACGTCCGTGCGGTGGGAGACGTGGAGCTACGGCACCTTCGACTACGCGCTCGCCCACACGTACAATTACGACGACTACGGCAACGAGACGCTCGATGCGACCCTGGGGTACGTCGACGCCGACGGGCAGCCGCTCAATCCCTCGGAGGCGGTGTACCAGCACCGGCAGTTCCAGAATGACCTCCTCAGTCCGGGCTGGGCGCTCGGTTACCTCCGCTACGCGAAGGAGAGCGCCAACGCCGAGGACCCGGACATCACCCGATTCCTGCCGGGCGACTACCACCTGCAGGTGTGCACGTACGAGCCGTCGACGTACAACCTGCTCACGCAGGGCCAGTGGGATGACACGAACAATGCCTTTCTGACGGTCCGCTACGGCTACGACGCCTTCGGCAACAAGAAGACCGAGACGAAGCCCGGCGGCTTCGCCACGACGTACGACTATGACCCGGACTACCACACGTATGTGATGCGTACGACCACGCCGCCCAACCAGCAGGGTGTGGCGCTGGTCACAACGAGTGGCTACGACCCTCGCTACGGCGTCCAGGTCGCGAGCGGCGACGCGAACGGCGTCATCTTCGTCTCGAAGCTCGATGCCTTCGGGCGCAAGGAGCTGGGGCAGGGCCCGGTCCCCTCGGGCACACAGGGCGACGCGAATGGCGTCACATCGCTCGTCACGGGAACGGCCGACCTCCGCGCCACGTTCCAGAATGCCCCCGTCGTGACGACGCAGCTCACGCGGTACCTCGATGATGGCCAGGGTGGCATCTACACCGAGGTGCAGTCGCTCCAATCCTTCCCGACGACAGACGCGCGTGAGCTCGTCTGGAAGCAGAGCTATGTCGACGGCCGTGCGCGCTCACGCGAGGTGGTGCGCCAGACCGGGCAACAGGCCGGCAATGCCATCGTCCTGACCGACTACTCCCAGGACAAGCCGTCAGTGGAGAGCTTTCCCTTCTTCTCCTCGACGTCGGTCGTCTCCAGCGCCCCGTATTCGCTCCTCACCACCTATGACATCCTCGGCCGGCCCATCCAGCGCACGGTGCCCTCGGGTCCCGATGGCACGATGGCCTCGGTCACGACGTGGTTCTACGGAAGTGGTGGTGCCGTCACCATCACGAGTGCCTCCGGCTCGGACACGCCCTACGTCGAGGTACATACCCACCACTATTACAACGGCAAGGACACCGTGACCGCCGTCACCGTGGATCCAGACGGCGCGAACGCGACGACGGTGTTCACGTATGACGCGGTGGCGCGGCTCACCTCCGTGACGGATCCGCCCACCCCGACGAGCCCGAACGGTGTCAGCAACACCCTCGCCTACGACTCGCTCGACCGCCGCAAGTGGATGGACAATCCCGACCAGAATACGACCGGGGATTCGAGCATCAAGGCGATGACGTTCACCTATGACGCGGCGACGGGACTGCAGTCCGGCCAGACCGATGCAGCCCGGGCGACGACCTCGTACACCTATGACGGCCTCGGTCGCCTGCTCACCAAGACGCTCAGCGACTCGAGGACCTTCACCTATACCTACGACACCGGGACGAACGGAAACGGGCGGCTCGCGAAGGTCGTTGCGACGCAGGCCGACGGTACGGTGGAGTCGCAATACGACTTCGGGTACGACCCGTACGGCAACCTCAACGCCAATGTGCTGACCCTCGAGGGAGAGTCCTCCCCCTTTTCCATCAGCAGCGTCTTCGATGCACAGAAGCGCGTGGTCCGTCAGACCTATCCCGACGCCACGACCCTGGAGCGCACCTACTCCTACGGCCAGTTCATCTCCGGGACACTCGACGGGGCTCGCACCGATTACCCGCTCGACGACTACAGCGCCTGGCAGAAGGCGGGCACGTCCGTCTACGGGCAGGGGCTCCTTCCCGGAAACGGCGTCGTGACGAACTACACATTCAGTCCGCTCGGCCAGGTGGTGGGTGAGGTCGTCAATGCCGCCTCGGGCAGGGTGCTCGACCTCTCCTATACCTACGATCCGCTCAATCAGTTGCTCTCGGTGACGGACAACAGCGATGGCAATCAATCGCAGTCATTCACCTATCTCAACCGCCGCCTCACGAGCGCGTCGGTCCCTGGCTTCACCGGCGGCTCCTACGCGTATGACGACTCCGGCAATCTCACCACGAAGGACGAGGTCATCTACACCTCGACGGCGCACTTCGTGTCGAGAGGCATTCGTCATGGCGAGCAGGTCTATTCGGCGACGCCTGACGCCTGTGGGCGTACGCGGTCCCGCACGTCGTACGGCGTGACGCTGGGCTTCGAATACGACGGCCTCTCCTGCCTGCGAAAGGTGACGGCGGCCGACGGAAGCACGCTGCGCGAGATGTTGTCCGACCACGTGGGCCGGCTCCTCCGCCAGGTCGATGCGGACGGCAACGTCACCCTGTTCATCGACCCCGCCTATCAGGTCTACCGGCCCAACGGGGGCCGCGACACCGTCACGAAATACCTCCTGGACGACCGGGGCACAGCCGCTGCGATCACGAGCAGTGGCGTCGTCTACTTCCGGCGCGACTTCAAGGGGAGCAATACGCACGCCTTCGGTGCGGAGGCCACGGTCGTCACGCAGATCGCCTACGGCGGCTACGGTGAGCGGCGGATCGTGAGTGGCACCGGCTTCGCTCCCGAGTACGAGCAGCGCCCCTTCGACACCGAGCTCGGCCTCTACTACTTCGGTGCGCGCTACTACGATCCGGCCATCGGCCGGTTCCTGACGCCCGACTCGCAACCCGGTTCGGACTACCTCCTCCACCCGGATGCCTTCAACCGCTTCGCGTTCGAGCTGAACAACCCCATCAACCTCGTGGATCCGACGGGACACGCGGCCTGGGGCGCCGGTTTCGCGCTCGCCGTCCTGCTCTTCTTCGTCGGCGCGGCGGCCATCGTGCTCACCGGCGGGGCGGCGACACCGTGGGTCGTCGCTGCCGGGGCCATCATCGGGACAGGGCTTGTCGGCGCGGGGCTCAATGCGGGCATCTACTCCTACACGCACAAAGACGTTCATGGCTCTGCCTTCTGGAAGGGCTACGGCGTCAATGCCGGCGTCGGCTTCGCGGTCGGCGCCATCACGGGCGGCCTGGCCACGGCGTTCAGCCCCGCCATCGACTTCGCCGCGAACGCGCTGGTGCAGAGAGGTCTTCAGTGGGCGACTTCACGGGGCATCCAGTTGCTGTCGGAAGAGGCTCTCGAGAAGACGCTCCAGTACACCGCGCGCGCGACCCTGTGGGCGGCGTTCGGGTCTGTCACCACGGGGGTTGGGGACATGTTCACGCAGTTCATGTCGAATGTGGCCGAGAAGAAGGTCCTCGGAGAGGCCAATGTCTCGCTCTCGGATGGACTGGGGCGGGCGTTCCTCACCGGCTTTGGCTTCGGAGCCCTCGCGGGGGCGTTCCAGGGCATCGCCGACTCGGTGATGCTCAAGAAGACCTACGGGCCAGAGGAGCTCACGACCCAGCCAGTCGAGATGACGGGGGTGGGGAAGAGCGAAGCGACGCCCCTTCTCGGTGACATGGCGTCGGTCTACACGCTGAATATCTCGGTCCAGTCGACGATCAAGAGCCGCATCATCCTCTTCGGGCTCGGCGAAGGCTCGCTCATCGTCGATGCGGCCCTCGAAGCGAACGGATATTGAGCAACGTCCGCACCCTCTGGGCGGATATCTCGGGGAGATGACTCGCACAGTGGGCCGGAGCGCCAGGGGCACACCCGGGTGGGTGTGCCCCTCATCCGCGCCGCAAGCGCGGTGACTACTTGATGTTCTGGTTGAGCTGCGCGCACTCCGCGGCGGAGACGTTCTCACCGCAGACCGCGATCTGGTCCTGCGGCCTCGCGTCCGACTGGTTGCTCACCAGCGCGTTGCCGAGCACGTGGTTGAGCGCGTTGAGGTTGTAGCCGTTGTCCTGCTCCATCTGCCAACCGAACACCCCGGCCAGGCCGTTCGCCTTCGCGTAGGAGGCCTTCAGCGCCACGGTGCGAGGCGTCTCGATGGTGATGAACGAGCCGATCGGGTTGACCAGGTAGTCCGCGTTGGAGGCCTTGTCCGTGTAGAGGCGGTAGCCGTTCTTGGGCTTCAGGTCCTTGTCGAGGAAGTTCTGGTACAGATCATAGCCCTCCACCACGCCGGCCTCCCACGAGCCGACACCGGCGATGCCCAGCACGAGCCCGACGCCGGTGGCGCTCAGGTTGCCGAAGGTGGAGCTCCCCTTCAGGCCGTTGGTGTACTCGGTGATGTCACCGACGTTGATGGCCTTGGCGCGGTGGTAGTTGGCGATGCCAATCATGATCTTGTTCGCCGGCGCTCCCTCTTCCCTCAGCGTCCGGACCGCCGCGTCCACGGAGAAGGGCGCGATGTTCCCCTGGGCATCCTTGTAGTTGGGATTGGTGAAGAGCGGCGTGTGGTGGGTGAACGCGCGCTCCCAGGAACCGGAGAAGTCGTACGTCATCAGGTACAGGCGGTCGAGGTACTTGCTCGTCTCCGCCCAGTTGATGAGCTTCAGCTTGCTCGGGACCGCCGAGATGGCGCTGGAGAGGCGGTACTGCTTGCCGGTCTTCTTGCCCAGCCAGTCCATGCCGGCGCGTAGCTCCTTCAGCAACTGCAGGTAGTTCTGCGGGTCGTCCGGGCGGGACATACCGGGCACCGCGCCGTCGGTGCCCGGGTACTCCCAGTCGATGTCGATGCCATCGAAGTCGAACTGCTCCAGGAAGCGGACCACCGAGTCCACGAACGCCTTGCGCCGCGTCGGATCATGCGCCATCCACGGGAAGCCCTCGCTCAGGGTCCACCCGCCGACCGACAGGTCCAGCTTCAGGTGCGGATTCTCCTGACGCAGCTTGTAGAGGACACCGAACACGCCCGCCACGTCCTTCGGGTCCAGATCATACATGGGCTCCGTGCCCGTCACCTTGCCTCCGCTCTGGCCCGGCTGGATGCGGACGAAGGCCGCCTCGAAGTCCGCGACGGCCATCGCGCCGTCCGGCAGGTTGCTCTGCTTGCACGTTCGATTGACCGCCGCGGGCGCGGTGGTGGGGAAGCCCGGGTCCTGCGTGTTCTTCGCGGCCGGGTAGCAGATGCCAGCGAACCCGTAGACGAGCCGGTGCACGTTCTTCACCGGCAGCTTGTTGAAGTCGAAGCGACGGCCATAGATGGCCCAGTCCCCGAGGTACTCGACGATCTCCTGTCCGGCGCTCAGCTGATACACGTTGTGCTGGAGTGGCAGCGTCCCGGGAGGAAGCTTGGAGACGCGCCCACCCGTGTCCGCGTCGAAGCCGGGGTGATTGCCACCCGGGTCCGTCGAGGGGTCGATCCCGCCGCGAGTGCCGCCGGTGCCGGTGCCGGAGACCGGATGGGCCGCGCTGATGGGCCCAGAAGGCAGGGTGCTGCCCGCGCGCGGGTTGCCCGTCACCACCGACGGCTGGCCGTAGTCGATGTTGTTGGGGATGGCCACCGGGCACAGGTTGTCATCCGGAACGCCGACGAGCTCCCACATGTTGTAGATGGTGTCGTCGGGCCTGATTCCATGCACGTCGGCGAGGGCGCGATAGGCCCTGCCGTTGTATCCGACGATCTTCCCCTTCGCATAAATCCGGGTGGCCACCCACGCGGGTGCGCAGAACGGCGTCGTGGGGCCGCCACCGCCGCCCGTGTCGGTCGGCGCCACCTTCCACAGTGTGGAGGCGTTGGGCGGCTCCCAGCCCGCCGCGGAGGTGTGGGAGAAGATGCACTGGTACTTCACGCCATTGTAGGAAACGACGTCGCCCACCGAGTACCGCGTGTTGGCGGCCCAGGGCGCGGCCGTGTCGGTGCCAGCGTCCGTGCCGCCACCCACGCCTCCGTCGGAGCCTCCTCCACCGCCATCGCAGCTCCCTCCTGGCTGCCAGAGCGAGGCCGTGTCCCTGGGGTTCCAGTTGGTCCCGGGCTGGGCGGTGTGGGCCACCCGTGCGGTGTACGTCGCTCCCTGGTAGGTCACCACCTGGCCGGCCGTGTAGCTCGCGCCTTCGGTCCACTCGGAGCAGGCCGCCAGCAGCGAGCTCTTGTTCTCCGCCAGCGGGGTGGCGTCATGCTCACCGCAAGCAGTTCCCAGGAACAGGATGGCCGCCACCGTGGCGGACAGACCCAATGCACCACGTCGCATAACGCCTCCAAAATGCACGAGAAGGAGGAGGCGAGAGGCCTTCTCCACGCCCCCTGGATGCCTGGTCGGGCAGGGTTCATCGAGCCGCGCCGCCAGGTTCATGCAGGCGTTATGGAGACCGGAGGCCCATTTTTCGGGTCATCGCGCGGGCGGACGCGTCACCCGGCCCCGTCTCACCCCGCGCAGGGGAGGATGCGGAGGATCTTGATCTTCGTCGCGCTGCTGCCCGGTGCGGCGAAGGCTACGCTGCCGTCCGGGAAGGCCACGAAGTCCTGATAGCGATTGCCCTGTAGGTGGGGGCGAACGCGATCCGGTTGCTGTTGTCGGTCTTGCAGATGGAGACGAACTTGCGAGCCGCCGGATCCCAGATGAGCCGCTCATAACCGCTGTGGCTGCAACCCCAATGATGGGACGCCAGCTCGACTGGGGATCGAGCTGGCTTGCATCCGGGGTCCGCGCTCCCCCGGCTCAGGGCTGGTGTACGCGGGGCAGGCGGCTCATGCGCCGGGCGATGTGGAAGCTCATCTCCAGCGCCTGACGGTAGTTGAGTCGCGGATCGCAGAGGGTGGCGTAGTTGCGCTCCAGATCCTGCTCGGTGATGCCAACAGCACCGCCCACGCACTCGGTGACGTCCTCACCCGTGAGCTCGAAGTGCACCCCACCCAGGTAGGAGCCGAGCTTCTCGTGCACGTCGAAGCTCTGCTCCACCTCGCGCAGGACGTCCTGGAAGTTGCGCGTCTTGATGCCGGAGGAGGTGCTCACGGTGTTGCCGTGCATCGGATCGCACACCCACAGCACGAGCCGGCCCGCCCGCCTCATGGCCTCCACCACCGGGGGGAGCGCGTCCGCCACCTTCTGGGCGCCCATGCGGGTGATGAGGACGAGCTTGCCCGGCTCATTGTCCGGGTTGAGCTGCTCGGTCAGGCGGACGGCGTCCTCGGGAGACACGCTGGGGCCCAGCTTCACCCCCACCGGGTTGCGGATGCCGCGGAAGAACTCCACGTGTGCCCCGTCCAGGGCCCGGGTGCGCTCGCCAATCCACGGCAGGTGCGTCGTCAGATCGTACCAGCCCTTCTTCCACGGGACCTGGCGTGTCTGGGCCGACTCGTAGTGGAGGTTGAGGCCCTCGTGGCTGGTGTAGAAGTCCACGCGGGTGAGGTCCGCCACGGTGCGCTCGCCCAGGGCCTCCATGAAGCGCAGGGCCTCGCTGAGCTTGCGGGTGGTCTGCTCGTACTCCTCGCGCATCTCGCCCGGCACGGCGGCCTGCCGGAAGAAGCTCAGGTCCCAGTACTCGGGGTGGTGCACGTCCGCGAAGCCACCGTCGCTCAGCGAGCGCACGAAGTTGAGCGTCATCGCCGCGTGGTGGTAGCAGGCCAGCAGCAACTTCGGGTCCGCCCGCCGCGCCTCGGGGGTGAACTCCGGCCGGTTGACCAGGTCCCCGAAGTAGCTGGGTAGCTCCACGCCCCCGCGCACCTCGGTGGGCTTGGAGCGCGGCTTGGCGTACTGGCCGGCGATGCGTCCCACCCGGATGACGGGCCGGTGCCCCCCATGGATGAGCACCAGCGACATCTGCAGGATGATCTTCTGCCGGTTGGTGATGATGTCCGAACGGCAGTCGGAGAGCGACTCGGCGCAGTCTCCGCCCTGCAGCAGGAAGCGGCGGCCCTGCTGGGCCTCCGCCAGCAGCTCGCGCAGCCGCTCCACCTCCCAGGAGGTGACCAGTGGAGGCAGGCGGCCGAGCGCCGCGACGACGTCCTCGACCTCCTTCGGATCCTCGTAGCGGACGTCTTGGGTGATGGGCTTCGTCTTCCAGGAAGTGGGGGACCAGGTGCTCATACAGGGGTAGGAATATCACACCCGGGGCATGACCCGTGCACGGGTATCGATGCATCCCGTCGGAAGCCTGCTCGGAACCGGGTCCGAGCAGGAATACTTGATGCTTGGGCTACTGTCCGTCCCAGTTCGAGAACGGTGCGTCGGGCGTCATCGCGATCTCGTAGGGCGTGCCGTTCAGGATGTTCTCGGACGCCGTCCCCGTACTCTGGTGGATCATGTATGAGTAGGAGCGTCCCTCCTTCTCGATGATGTTCCCCACGAGCTCCACGCCGTCCACATGGTAGAGGATGATGGAGGCGTTGCGCACGCTGTTCCGACGGACCGTGACGAGCGAGTCGTACATCAGGTCGATCGAGCAGCCCTCGAGCGTGTTCTCCTCGACCAGGTTCCGCGTTGGATTCGTGCGCGGCGCCTTGTGGGAGTACTCGAGGATCCCCATCTTCCCGTTCGCGGAGCCCAGCGCCATGGTGATGTGGTTCCCACGGATGATCTGATCGGTGTTGCTCCAATAGATGATGGGGCCGTCGATGTAGCGGTTTCCGTCTCCGTCCCGCATGGTGTTGCGCTCCAGGAGGACGCCGCGACCGTCGGTGTTGACGAAGTCACCCCCTCGGTTGTGGTGGAACTGGTTGCCGCGGATCGTGATGTCCTGGCTCTTGTACTTCAGGCTCTCGATGTCGATCCCGAACTGCGGCGCCGTCCCGTTGATGTGGTGGATCTCGTTGTTCTCGATCAGGACGCGCATACCACCGACGATCGAAATGCCCTGACGACGGTTGTCGAAGATCTCGCTGTGGGTGATGGAAACGTCCTTGCAGGAGGAGCCCTCCTCGCCCTGCGCGACGATCAGGACGCCGTCGCCAATCGCCTTGCTCAGGCGGACGCGGTCGATGGCGACGCGCTCGCTCTCGTCCTCGATGCAGATGCAGTGGCCCTCCTCTCCATTCACCTTGAAGTCATGGACGTCGCGGTCGCCGATGATCGACCCGCCTGAGACGCCCACATCATGCGCGTGAGAGATGTCGATCACGCAGTAGGCCCAGGTGTCGGTCGGACGGAGTTGGAGCACCGTGTCGTCGTCCATCACCAGGATCATCCGGCTCGGGAGGACGATCCCTCCCGTGTAGGAATCCGAGAGCTTCTTCCCGATGGAGTAATGGCCGGTCGGGAGTTTCACGCGGCCGCAGCCCTCGTCGACGAGCGCCTGGAGGGCGGCGTTGATGCCATCGGTCGTCTCGTCCGGGTGTGTCCCGTCGTTCCAGATGTTCCACCTCGTCAGCTCGATGGTGCACTCCTTCGCCGGTACATTCGGCGAAGTCGGCAGCGGCGGAGCGGACGGCTCGGATCCTTGACCGGGGTCGGGATCGGATGCGCAGGCGGCGAGGAGGAGCGAGCTGGCGAGGACGATGTATCCGCGAGGTGAGAGTTTCATCAGTGCGCACGCTACAGCGCCCGGACCGCTCGACGAACACAGATGAACGACGGGATGGATGCGCACGGACTCCGAGTGCTCCGCATCCACGCGGCGGGCGAATCATCCTTCGAACTGCTGGGCGCTCTACCCAATGCTGGATGAGGGATGAAGAGTTGAGCGACCAGCTTGCCCCGTACGCGCCCCTGCGCCCCGGGTGACTATTTCTCGCGCAGTGCGGCGAGGACCTCGCGCGCGGCGGCTACGGACGAGGCCGGGTTCTGTCCGGTGACGAGCCGCCCGTCACGCACCGCGAAGCTGCCCCACATGGGGCCGGACTCGAAGCGGGCGCCCTGCTCCCGCAGCCGGGTCTCCAGGGGGAAGGGCACCACCGTGTCCAGCCTCACCGCCTTCTCCTCCTCGTTGGTGAAGGCCGCCACGCGCTTGCCCTCCACGATGGGTTTGCCATCCGGTCCCTTCACGCCCACGAGGGCCGCCGGCCCGTGGCAGACGGCCGAGACCACCGCGCCCCGGGCATACGCCGTCGTGAGCAGCGAGTGCAACGGCGCGTGCGTCGCCAGGTCCCACATCACGCCGTGGCCGCCCACCACGAAGTAGGCGTCATAGGTGTCCTTCACCTTCTCGAGGACGAGGGTGTTCGCGAGCTTCTTCTTCGCCGTCTCGTCCGCGAGGAAGGCGCGGGTGGCCTCGGAGGCCTCCTTCTCGCTCTTGGGGTCCGCCGGGGCCATTCCGCCCAGGGGCGAGGCGATGTCCACCTGCGCGCCCGCCTTCGTGAACTCGGCGTAGGGGGCCGCCATCTCCTCGAGCCAGAAGCCGGTGGTCTCCTTCGTGTTTCCCAACTGCGTGTGACTGGTGACGATCAGCAGGATCTTCACGGCGGTCAGTGCCTTCATGGTGCGTGCTCCTTCATCGGGCCACCCGGTACGGGGGCCAACGGAGCGGACAAGTACCGCCGCGCCTGGCTGAAGAAAATCGAGAGGCTCTTCGCATAATGTGAAGCCATGCTTGGCAATCATGAAGCGTTGTGGACGCTCTGGGAGGTGAGCCGGGCGGGCACCCATGCCGCCGCGGCCGCGCGCCTGGGCATCACTCCCTCCGCCGTGGGACAGCAACTCAAGGCCCTGGAGGCGCGCGTGGGCGTGGCGCTGTTCGAGCGGGTAGGGCGGCGGGCCCGGCTCACGGCCGCGGGGACCGCGCTCGTCGAGCGTCTTGGAGAGCACCTGCCCGCCCTGGACGCCGCGCTCGAGGAGGCGTCCGAGGCCCACAGGGCGGTGCGGGGAGAAGTGTCGTTGGGTGGGCCTTGGCCCTTCTACCGGTACTGGTTGCGTCCGCGCCTGCCGGAGTTGCTGGAGCGCCATCCCGAGCTGCGCTTGAACGTGCGCTTCGACGTACCGAGCCTGCTCGTGCGCCGGCTCCTCGCGGGCGAGCTGGACGTGGCCCTCCTCGGCGTGTTGCCGGAGGCCCCGGGGTTGGAGGTGCGGCGGGTGGGCCAGGAGGAGTTCGTGGCCGTGGCCTCGCCGGGCTACGTGCGGCGGTGGGGCACACCCCGGACGGTGAGCGACTTCGGGGCCCATCGCTTCATCGCGTTCGATGCCGATCTGGCGATGCTCGGCCCATGGTGGCGCGCGGCCTTCGGTTCCCGCGAGCCGCTGCCCACGCGGGTGGTGTGCCGCATCGCCAACCTGGATGAGATGTTGGCGCTCGCCGAGGCGGGCAGCGGCATCGCGGTGCTGCCCGACTATCTGGTGGAGCCGGCGGTCCGCGCGGGAAGGGTGGTGGTGCTCACGCCGGAGTCCGGCCGGCGCTCCATCCGGCGTCCTCGAGGGATCCTCTGGGTTGCCTGGCGCCGGGCCGCGGCTCCCACGGCGCGCTTTCTCACAGTGCGAGATTGGCTCCTGGAAGGGACTCCTGGCGCCTGAACCGTGGCGGCGCGGGTGCCGGCCGGGTCTTCTGATTGAGAAATCAAAGAATCATCTGACGGTATTGGATGTGATGGAAAGTGGACTGACGCTCTTCTGATTTGCCTTTGGGGGCCGTTTGGGTGCATACTCGCGAGCCTCTGACTGAACGGACCATGACGAACACCCTCTCCACCCTCGAGCTGACCCTTCGCCCGGCGACGAACCGTGGCGTGCGTTCGCTCGTGGTGGTGCTCGTAGTCGTCCTGGTAGCCGTAGTGCTCCTCGCGGTGCTTCTTGCGCCGGGGGCCGGGCCACCGTTCTGACACTGGAGAGAATCCAGGCCTGAGCGAGAAGCCCTGCCCCCGAAAACGGAGGCGGGGCTTTTCGTTTTTCGGCGTCCTCAACCCCTCGTGGTTCGCAGTGGAGGCGCAATGACGAAAGCTGGCACAAGCCCCAAGATAGAGCAGGTGCCCACGGGGCACGGCGATTCCTCGAGCGGCTCCGCCCCGGAACACGCCAGGAGTACGACGAAACGAACCGGAGCCGAAATCGTCTGGGAGGTCCTCGCCAGCGAGGGAGTCGAGGTCGTCTTTGGCTACCCGGGCGGGGCCATCATGCCCATCTACAATGCCTTGCATCAGCGGCCGATCCGCCACGTCCTCGTGCGCCATGAGCAGGGGGCGGCACACATGGCGGATGGTTATGCGCGCGCCTCGGGAAGGGTCGGTGTGTGTCTGGCCACCTCCGGTCCAGGGGCCACCAACCTGGTGACGGGAATCGCCACCGCGATGCTGGATTCCTCCCCCCTCGTCTGTATCACCGGCCAGGTCCCCGCCTCGCTGCTGGGCAGTGACGCCTTCCAGGAGCTCGACATCACGGGCGTCACCCTCCCCATCACCAAACACAACTACCTGGTGACCCGGGCGGAGGACATCGCACCCACCCTCCGGGAAGCCTTCTTCATCGCGCGCTCGGGCCGTCCCGGGCCCGTGCTCGTGGACATCACCAAGGATGCGCAGCAGGCCACCGCCGCCATCGAGCCCCGGCCCCCGGCCGTGCGGCTGCCCGGCTACCGTCCCGCGCACCACCCATCCGCGGAGGACCTGACGCGCGCCGCCGAGCTCATCGCTGCGGCGGAGCGGCCGCTCATCCTCGCCGGTCACGGCATCATCAAGGCCGAGGCCTCCCCGCAGCTGATGGAGCTGGTGGAGAAGACGGGCATTCCGGTGGCCAGCACGCTGCTCGGCCTGGGCGGCTTTCCGGCGACGCACCCGCTCAGCCTCGGGATGATGGGCATGCACGGGGAGGCGTGGGTCAACACCGCCATCCAGGAGTCCGATCTCCTGATTGCCCTGGGCATGCGCTTCGACGACCGGGTGACCGGCAACCTGAAGACGTATGCGCGCAAGGCGCGGAAGATCCACGTCGAGATCGACCCCTCCGAGCTCAACAAGAACGTCCAGGTGGACGTCGCGCTGGCGGGGGAGCTGCGCCGGACGCTCACGGAGCTGATTCCCCGCGTCGCGCGGCGCACGTGCACCCCCTGGGTGCAGCACATCAATGCCCTCAAGAGCAACTCGGCGGCGCGAGACATCCAATACATGCCGCACAACGGGAGGCTCCACGCGGCTCACGTCATCCATGACTTGTGGTGGCTGACCCGGGGCAAGGCCCTCATGGTCACCGACGTGGGTCAGCATCAGATGTGGGAGGCCCAGTACTACCGGCATGAGCGCCCGCGGCAACTCATCACCTCCGGTGGGCTGGGGACCATGGGCTTCGCCCTGCCGGCCGCGATGGGCGCACGCCTCGCCCAGCCGGGCGAGGAGGTCTGGGTGGTGGTGGGCGACGGCGGTTTCCAGATGTCGGCGGCCGAGCTGTCGACCTGTGCCCAGGAAGGCATCAAGCTCCACGTGGCCATCATCAACAATGGCTATCTCGGCATGGTGCGGCAGTTGCAACAGTTCTTCTATGAGAACCGCTACACCGCCACCCCCCTGAGGAACCCGGACTTCGTGAAGCTCGTCGAAGCGCACGGATTGACCGGCCTGCGCGTCACCCGGCGAGAGGAGATTCCGGATGCAGTGGCACAGGCGCGGGCCAGTCCCTGCACCGCCGTCATTGACTTCAGGGTGGAGCAGGAGGACATCGTCTACCCCATGGTTCCAGCGGGTGCGAACCTCGACGAGATGATCCGCCGTCCGCAGGATGAGAGCGAGGTCTGCGCGACCTCTCCCTGGAGCAGTGGGGCCGTCTGAGGAGCCAACGCCATGAGCACATCCCTTCAACGGACCTTCATCGTTCACGTCGAGGATCGCCCCGGCGTCCTCAACCGTGTCATCTCGCTCTTCCGGCGCCGCGCCTACAACATCGACTCGCTCACGGTGGCGCGCACCGAGCGTCCCTCCATCTCACGCATCACCCTGGTGGTGGTGGTGGATGACCGAGAGGCGCGTCTGCTGGAAGCCAATCTCTACAAGCTCATCAACGTCCTCTACGTGGAGGACGTCACGCACCAGGGCCCGCTGGTTCGCGAGCTGGCCCTCATCAAGGTGAAAGCCACCGAGGAGACCCGCCCGCAGATCCTGCAGGTCTGCGACGTGTTCCGCGCTCGTGCCATCGACGTGACGCCCTCGGCGCTGGTGGTGGAGCTCACCGGAACGCCGGACAAGATCGACGGGCTCATCGAGGTGCTTCGTCCCTCCGGAATCATCGAGCTGGTACGCACCGGTGCCGTCGCGATGGAGAGGGGAGCCCGGTCCCCCCTCGCCGACGTGTTGGATGCGGCGCCCCCGGAGCAAGCGGCGTAGGCGAACCCTGTCATTGGCAATGCAGCAACTCCCTCCGCTCCCGAGGCGTGAGGAAGAAACCCTCGTATTACCCAAAGAGGCAGCACGCATGGACTGTAAGCACATCTGGATGAACGGGAAGCTGGTGGCCGCCGCCGAGGCGCAGATGAACTTCCTCACGCCCGCCACGCACTACGGCATGGCGGTGTTCGAGGGCATCCGCTGCTACCGGACGGCGAAGGGGCCCGCGATCTTCCGTCTTCGCGAGCACATCGAGCGGCTCCACAGGTCCGCGACGATCCTCGGCTGGCGTGAGCTGCCCTTCAGCGTGGGGCAGCTCATCGAGGCCTGCCTGGAGACGGTCTGGGCCAATGGCCATGAGGAATGCTACATCCGCCCGCTCATCTACCTCGGTGGCGGAGGGTGGAACCTCAACATCGACAGCGGCCAGGCGCACGTGGGCATCGCCGTGTGGTCCTGGAACGCCTATCTCGGCGCGCAGGCCGCTGAAAAGGGAGTGCGCGCCAACGTCTCCTCGTTCACCCGTCACCATCCCAACGTGGTGATGACCAAGTCGAAGGTCGCGGGGAACTATCCCAACTCGGTGCTCGCCAAGACGGAGTCGGTCCGCCTGGGGTTCGACGAGGCGATCATGCTGGACACGCAGGGCCTGGTGGCCGAGTGCACCGGTGAGAACATCTTCATCGTCCGGGGCAACCGGGTGATGACGCCGCCCGAGGGGCAGATCCTCGAGGGCATCACCCGGGACACGGTGATGATCCTGGCCCGCGAGATGGGCCTGGAGGTCAGCGCCCAGCCCATCTCGCGCGACCAGCTCTACACGGCCGACGAGGTCTTCGTCACCGGAACGGCCGCCGAGGTCATCGGCCTGCGGGAGATCGACTTCCGCACCATCGGAAACGGCCGCACCGGCCCCATCACCCAGAAGATTCAACAGGCCTATCACGCGGCCGTCCGTGGCGAGCTGCCACGCGCCGCGGAGTGGTTGACCTACGTACCCAACAGGTAGCGGTTCACAGCACAGGAGAAGAGGCGAACGGATGAGTACGGAGAGCACGAAGGATCGCGTCATCATCTTCGACACCACCCTGCGCGACGGCGAGCAGTCGCCCGGCGCCAGCATGAACGTGGCGCAGAAGCTCCAGGTGGCACTCGCGCTTCGAGACCTTGGCGTGGACATCCTCGAGCTTGGATTTCCGGTCGCTTCGCAAGGGGACTTCGAGGCCGTCGCCACCGTGGCCGGGCGGGTCGAGGGCCCCACGCTGTGCGCCCTGGCCCGTGCCAACAGGGAGGACATCGACCGGACGTGGGAGGCCCTTCGCACGGCCGAGCGCCGGCGCCTCCACGTGTTCCTCGCCACCAGTCCGCTCCACCGCGAGTTCAAGTTGAAGATGAGCCAGGAGGAGGTCCTCCGGCGCGCCGTGGAGGCCGTGCGCTATGCGCGCGAGCGCTTCGAGGACGTGCAGTTCTCCGCCGAGGACGCGGTGCGCACCGAGCCCGAGTTCCTCGCCGAGGTGGTGGAGCGCGTCATCGAGGCCGGCGCCACCACGGTCAACATCCCGGACACGGTGGGTTACGCGATGCCGGCCCAGTACTCCTCCCTCATCGCGTACCTGCGGCGCCACGTGCGCGGCATCGAGCGCGTCGTGCTGAGTGTCCACTGCCACAACGACCTCGGGCTGGCGGTGGCCAACAGTCTGGCCGCGGTGGTGGAAGGCGCGCGGCAGGTGGAGTGCACCATCAATGGCATCGGCGAGCGGGCGGGCAACTGCGCACTGGAGGAGGTGGTGATGGCCCTGCGCACGCGCCACGACTTCTTCGGCGTGCGGACCGGCATCCGCACCGAGCGTCTGTATCCCACCAGCCGGCTGCTCTCCAACGTCACGGGGCTGCAGGTCCAGCGCAACAAGGCCGTGGTGGGGCAGAACGCCTTCGCCCACGAGGCGGGCATCCATCAGCACGGAGTGCTGATGCACCGGGGCACCTACGAGATCATGCGTGCCGAGGACGTGGGATTCACCGGCAACAGCCTGGTGCTGGGCAAGCACAGCGGCCGCCACGTGCTGCGCCAGCGGGTGAAGGAGCTCGGCTACCAGCTGGACGGTCCGCAGATCGACAAGCTGTTCGAGGAGTTCAAGCGGCTGGCGGATCACAAGAAGGAGGTCTTCGACGCGGACCTGGAGGCCCTCATCCAGGGATTCATCGGCCCTCGGGAGCAGCCGGCCTGGAAGCTGGAGACGCTCAGCTGTGTCTCCGGTGTGGGGACCGTCCCCTCGGCCACCGTCTGCCTCGAGCACTCCGATGGGCGCCGGGTCCGCGATGCCGCGTGCGGCGATGGGCCCGTGGACGCCGTCTTCAAGGCCGTCGAGCGCATCACCGGCCAGCAGGTCCGCCTGTGTCGCTACCAGGTGACGAGCGTCACCGACGGCGAGGATGCCCAGGGGCATGTCGACCTGGAGGTGGAATCAGGCACCCGCCGGTTCCGCGGCCGGGCCGTGAGCACCGACATCATCGTCGCGAGCGCCCGTGCCCTGCTCGAAGCCCTCAACCGGGCGGCCAACACCACGAGCCCCATCCCCGTTTCCAGCCACGACGTCCCCTCCATGGAAGTGAGCGCGTGACATGAACCCTCCTGGACCCCGAAACCTGTTCCAGAAGATCTGGGAGTCCCACCTCGTCCGGCCGGAGACGGCCGAGATCCCCGCGGTCCTCTACGTGGATCTCCACCTGGTGCACGAGGTGACCTCACCCCAGGCCTTCAGCCTGCTGCGCGAGCGGGGCCTGCGTGTGCGGCGGCCCGAGCGGACCGTCGCCACCATGGACCACTCCACCCCGACCCTCCCGCGGGATGCGCAAGGGCGTTTCCCCGTGGCGGACGCGGAGGCGGCGGCGCAGCTCTCGCAGCTGGAGGACAACTGTCGCGAGTTCGGCGTGGAGCTGCACGCGCTGGGCACCGAGCGGCAGGGCATCGTCCACGTCATCGGGCCCGAGCTCGGTCTGACGGTGCCTGGCTCCACCATCGTGTGCGGTGACAGCCACACCAGCACCCACGGTGCCTTCGGTGCGCTGGCCTTCGGCATCGGCACCAGCGAGGTGGGGCATGTGCTGGCCACGCAGTGCCTGCTGCAGCGCCGGCCGAAGACGATGGAGGTTCGCGTGGAGGGCCGCCTCCGCCCTGGCGTGAGCGCCAAGGACATCATCCTGGGCATCATCGCCAGGGTAGGGGTGGGCGGTGGCACGGGGCACGTGCTCGAGTACACCGGAAGCGCCATCCGCGGCCTCTCCATGGAGGAGCGGATGACGGTGTGCAACATGTCCATCGAAGCCGGCGCGCGCGCGGGTCTCATCGCTCCGGACGACACCACCTTCGAGTACCTCGCCCGCCGCCCGCGCGCTCCCCGGGGAGAGGCCTGGGACAGGGCGGTGGCGCACTGGCGCACGCTGCCGACGGATCCGGGCGCCACCTATGACGCGGCGGTGACGCTGGATGCCGACGCGCTCGAACCGATGCTCACGTACGGGACCCACCCCGGCATGGGGATTCCCGTCACCGGCACCGTGCCCGCCCCGCACCAGCTGACGGATGCGAGCGCCCGCGACTCGCTGGAGCGTGCGCTGCGCTACATGGGGCTGACGCCGGGACAACGCCTGATCGGCCAGCCCATCGACGTGGTGTTCATCGGCAGCTGCACCAACTCGCGGCTGTCGGACCTGCGCGCCGCGGCCCATGTCCTGCGTGGGCGCAAGGTGGACTCCCGCGTGCGTACGCTCGTGGTGCCGGGCTCCCAGGAGGTCAAGCGGGCGGCGGAATCCGAGGGGCTGCACGACATCTTCCGCGAAGCAGGCGCGGAATGGCGGGAGCCCGGCTGTTCGATGTGCATCGCCATGAACGGGGACCAGGCGAAGCCCGGTCAGTACGTGGTGAGCACCAGCAATCGCAACTTCGAGGGGCGGCAGGGCAAGGGAAGCCGGACCTTCCTGGCCAGTCCGCTTACCGCCGCCGCCGCCGCCGTCACCGGCAAGGTCACCGATCCCCGCGAGCTCTTGAGGTGAGTCCCATGGAACCGTTCCGCACGCTGCGCTCGCGCACCGTCGTCCTGGCGCGGCAGAACATCGACACGGATCAAATCATCCCCGCCCGCTTCCTGAAGATCACCCACCGCGCCGGCCTGGGCCGCTGGCTCTTCGCGGACTGGCGTTACCAGCCGGACGGCAGCCCCCGGCCGGATTTCATCCTCGAGCAGCCAGAGGCCCAGGGCGCCCGGGTGCTGGTCGCGGGTGACAACTTCGGCTGCGGCTCCTCGCGCGAGCACGCCCCGTGGGCCCTGGTGGATTGGGGCTTCCGCGCGGTCATCAGCTCCTCCATCGCGGACATCTTCTCCAACAACGCGGTCAAGAACGGTCTGCTGCCGGTGCGGGTGGACGCCGGGTTCCACCGCCGCCTCCTGGACGAGCCGGGCGCGGAGGTGAGCATCGATCTGGAGCACCGCACGGTGCGGCTCGCGGATGGAACGGAGGCGACGTTCCCGCTGGATCCGTTCGCCCGCTACTGCCTGATGAACGGAGTGGACGAGCTGGGGTTCCTGCTCGGCCAGGAAGAGGCCATCACCCGCTTCGAGGAGGCCCGCACATGAAAGCGCTCATCGCGGTTCTTCCGGGAGACGGCATCGGACCCGAGGTGGTGGAGCAGGGGACGCTCCTGCTGAAGGCGGTGGCGGAGCGCTTCGGCCACTCCTTCGAACTGGTGGAGGCGCCCATGGGAGGCGTGGCCATCGACCTCACCGGCGCGCCGCTGCCTCCAGAGACGCTCGCCCTCTGCCAGCGGGCGGATGCGGTGCTGCTGGGCGCCGTGGGAGGACCGAAGTGGGATCCGCCCGCGAAGGTGCGTCCGGAGCAGGGGCTGCTCGCGTTGCGCAAGGAGCTGGGCCTCTATGCCAACCTACGGCCCGTGGCGCCCTTTCCCTCGCTCCACGACACCTCCACGCTCAAGCCCGAGGTGCTGCGCGGAGTGGACCTGCTGGTGGTGCGCGAGCTCACCGGTGGCATCTACTTCGGTGAGAAGCGTCGCGAGGAGGACCGGGCCTTCGATGCCTGTGTCTACACGGTGGATGAGGTGGTGCGGGTGGTTCGCGCCGCCGCCTCCCTCGCGCGGGCCCGCTGCAAGAGGCTCACCTCGGTGGACAAGGCCAACGTGCTGGAGACCTCGCGGCTGTGGCGCGCGGTCACCGAGCGGGTCATCCGCGAGGAGTTCCCAGACATCGAGCTGAAGCACATGCTGGTGGACGCCTGCGCCATGCACCTGATCAAACGGCCCGCCGACTTCGACGTCATCGTCACGGAGAACATGTTCGGCGACATCCTCACGGACGAGGCGGCCATGCTCTCGGGCTCCATCGGCATGTTGCCCTCGGCCTCGCTGGGGGCGAACCGGCGCGGGCTCTATGAGCCCATTCACGGCTCCGCCCCGGACATCGCCGGCCGCGGAGTGGCCAACCCCTACGGGACGCTGCTGAGCGTGGCGTTGCTGTTGCGCCACTCGCTCGGGCTCGAGCAGGAGGCTCGTGCGGTGGAACGCGCGGTGGCCTCCTCGCTCGATGCCGGCGTCCTCACCGCCGACCTCATTCCCCCGGGCACCCGGCCCGCGGGAACCCAGGAGGCTGGCCGGGCCGTGCTCGACCGGCTCGGCGGGCACGCGCGCTAATTCCTCCCTTCTCCTTCACGGCATTCCAGGAACCCCCATGTCCCAAGACACACGCCGCAACAGTCGCGCCATCACCGAAGGCTTCGAACGCGCGCCCGCCCGCGCCATGCTGAAGGCCATTGGCTTCACCGACGAGGATCTCTCCAAGCCCCTCATCGGCGTGGCCAACACCTGGACCGAGACGATGCCCTGCAACTTCCACCTGCGCCGCCTGGCGGAGAAGGTGAAGGAGGGCATCCGGGCCGCGGGTGGAACACCCATGGAGTTCAACACCATCTCCGTGAGTGATGGGGTGACCATGGGCACCGAGGGCATGCGGGCCTCGCTGGTCAGCCGCGAGGTGATCGCGGACTCCATCGAGCTGATGTGCCGCGGCCACATGTTCGACGCGGTGGTGACGCTGGTGGGCTGTGACAAGACCATTCCCGCCGCGGCCATGGCGGTGCTCCGGCTGAACCTCCCCTCGCTGATCCTCTACGGTGGCTCCATCGCCCCCGGCTGCTACAAGGGCAAGGACGTCACCGTGCAGGACATGTTCGAGGCCGTGGGCGCCGTGGCCGCCGGGAAGATGTCCCTCGAGGCGCTCGCGGAGATCGAGAACGTTGCCTGCCCGGGAGCAGGGGCCTGTGGCGGTCAGTACACCGCCAACACCATGGCCCTGGCCATCGAGATGCTCGGGCTCGCTCCGGTGGGCTACGCCACCATTCCCGCGGAGGATGCGCGCAAGGACGCGGCGAGCGTCGCCGCGGGCCGACTCATCATGGACGTGCTCCAGCGAGGGACGTGCCCTCGGGACGTCGTGACGCGCGCCTCGTTCGACAACGCCATCGCGGCCGTGGCGGCCACCGGTGGCTCGACCAACGCCGTGCTGCACCTGCTCGCGCTGGCGGGGGAGATGGGCGTGCCGCTCGCCCTGAAGGACTTCGACGAGGTGAGCCGGCGCACCCCACTCCTCGCGGACCTCAAACCGGGTGGCCGTTTCGCCGCGGTGGACATGGACCGTGCCGGGGGGGTGCCCCTGCTCGTCCGGAGATTGATGGCGGGCGGCTTCATGGACGGGAGCGCCCGTACCATCGAGGGACGCACCTGGGCCGAGTCCTCGGCCAGCGCCACCGAGCAGGCGGGACAGCAGGTCATCCGGCCCCTGAGCGAGCCCATCCGCTCCACGGGTGGGCTGGTCATCCTGCATGGCAACCTCGCCCCGGAAGGGTGCGTGGTGAAGATGTCGGGGCACGAGCGCGGCCATCACCGCGGGCCCGCGTGGGTGTTCGACCGCGAGGAGGATGCCTTCGCGGCGGTGAAGGAGCGCCGCATCCAGCCCGGTTCCGTGGTGGTCATCCGCTACGAGGGACCGCGCGGCGGCCCGGGCATGCGCGAGATGCTGGGGGTGACCGCGGCGCTCGTGGGGCAGGGGCTGGGTGACTCCGTGGCACTCCTCACCGACGGGCGCTTCAGCGGCGCCACCCGTGGCCTGATGGTGGGCCATGTGGCCCCCGAGGCGGCCGTGGGCGGCCCGATCGCGGCGGTTCGCACGGGTGACATCATCACCATCGACGTGGAGGCCCGGCAGCTGTCCGTGGAGCTCTCCGCGGAGCAGATCGCCGAGCGCCTGCGGGGATTCCAACCGCCTCCGCCCCGCTACACCTCGGGTGTCTTCGCGAAGTACGCCGCGCTGGTGTCCTCGGCCTCCGAGGGCGCGATCACACGGCCCCCTCAACCCCAGGCTTCACCCAAGGCTCCCTCCGCCGAGCGGCGGCAGGTGGCCGCAGTTCCCTAGTCCCACCCCCACCGCCTCAAGGAACGAACAATGACCACCATCTATTACGACAAGGACGCCTCCCTCGAGCCCATTCACGCCCGCAAGGTCGCGATCATCGGCTACGGGAGCCAGGGACATGCGCACGCCCTCAACCTCAAGGAATCCGGCGTGAAGGTGCGGGTGGGGTTGCATGCGGCCAGCCGCTCGCGCGCCAAGGCGGAAGCGGCGGGTCTCGAGGTGTCGTCCGTCGCCGAGGCGGCCCAGTGGGCCGACCTCATCATGATCCTCGCTCCGGATCAGACCCAGAAGCAGATCTACGACGCGGACATCGCGCCCCACCTCACCCGGGGCAAGGCCCTGTTCTTCGCCCACGGCTTCAACATCCACTACGGGCAGATCCGCCCGCCGGCGGACGTGGACGTGCTGCTCATCGCCCCGAAGTCACCCGGGCACCTGGTGCGCCGCCTCTATCAGGAGGGCAAGGGAACTCCCGCGCTCATCGCGGTGCACCAGGACGCCACTGGCAAGGCCAAGGCGCTCGGCATGTCCTATGCGCGCGCCATCGGCACGACGCGTGCCGGCTTGCTGGAAACCACGTTCAAGGAGGAGACCGAGACGGATCTCTTCGGTGAGCAGGCGGTGCTCTGTGGAGGTGTCACCGCTCTCGTCCAGGCCGGCTTCGACACGCTGGTGGAAGCGGGCTACCAGCCCGAGAGCGCCTACTTCGAGTGCCTGCATGAGCTCAAGCTCATCGTGGACCTCATGTACGAGGGCGGCATGGGCTGGATGCGCCACTCCATCAGCGACACCGCCGAGTACGGTGACTACACGCGCGGACCGCGCCTCATCAACGAATCGGTGCGCGCGGAGATGCGGAAGGTCCTCAAGGAGATCCAGACCGGTGTCTTCGCGCGCGAGTGGATCCTCGAGAACCAGGCCGGCCGCCCGGTGTTCGACAAGCTGCGCGAGCAGGGCCGCGAGCATCCCATCGAGGATGTGGGCCGGCGTCTTCGCGAGATGATGTCCTGGATTCGTGAGTCGAAGAAGGACTCGAGCGATCCCACCGCGCGCTGAGCGCGAGATCATTCGGGTCAGCATGGAGTCACGCATCAGGGAAGACCCGATGCGCGCGGCCTGGGGAGAATCGGCGGTGCCATGCACGACGGCGCTCACCCGGCCGCTCGCGTCGAGGGCGAAGACGTAGGGCTCCTTGCTGGAGTCGAGTGGTCAGGCGCGCGCTGGGCTATCCGCGCGCTTCCCGGCGGAGAACGGATCCACATACGGTGCGACGGCGAGCTGCTCCCAGGTGTCGTGGAGTCCGTCGAGGTACTTGATCTGGATGCCGGAGAGGTCGGCGTCATCGAGGCAGTTCAGGTTCACGCTGTAGAACGCCCCGCCCAGCTCCGGGATGTCCCCGTGTCCGAACATGCGGATTCCGCACACCTTGCAGAACCTGGCATGCATGGTCTCATGCCGCGAGTAGTCGCCCAGGACCTCTCCACCGGAGAGGAGGCGGAAGGCGTCCGGCTTCACGTTGACGCCCCACCAGGCCGTCTTGGTGCAGATGGTGCAATTGCACCGGGTCGTCCCATTGCTCGGGTCGAAGTCGACTTCGAAGCGCACGGCGCCACACTGACAGCTGCCTTTGTATGTCCGGAGGTTGCTCATGGCTGGATGCTCCAGGGCTGGGGGCGGGACGCCTTCAGGGGCCTCGCCCTTGGGATGAAGAGAATGTAGGAAGGATCGCGGACAGATTCGGTCCGCGATGAGAGGAGCCTTCCCATGGTCCAGACGTCCGCCCGGCTGCTACAGGTCCTGTCGTTGTTGCAGTCCCGTCGCTTCTGGGCGGGAGGGGACCTGGCGCGCGAGCTCGGGGTGACCGAGCGCAGCGTCCGCCGGGACGTGGATCGGCTCCGGAGCCTCGGGTACCCGGTGCATGCGACCGCGGGTGTCGGCGGCGGATACCAGCTGGGCGCCGGGAAGGAGCTGCCCCCGCTGCCGCTCGAGGACGATGAGGCGGTCGCCGTCGCGGTGGGGCTTCGCGTGGCGGCGACCGGGCCGGTGAAGGGGCTGGAGGAGGCCGCGGTGAGGGCGCTCGGAAAGCTGGAGCAGGTGTTGCCGAAGAGGCTTCGGCGGAGGGTGGCCGCGCTCCAGGCCGTGAGCGTGCGGCTCGGCGATGCGGCGGGGCCCAGGGTCGACGCGGAGGCGCTGGCGGTGATCGCCCATGCGTGCCGCGACTCCGAGCTGCTTCGGTTCGACTACAGCAGCCGCGAGGGCACGGCGAGCGAGCGTCATGTCGAGCCCTACCGCCTCGTGCACACCAGCTACCGTTGGTATCTCCTCGCCTACGATCTCGACAGGGAAGGGTGGCGGACCTTTCGCGTCGATCGCATCGGTCCGGGGCCGAGAACCGGGCGTTCCTTCAAGGCCCGCCCGCTGCCTTCCGAGGACGTGGCCGCCTACGTCTCGCAAGCGGTCTCGACGGACGCGTACAAGTTCCGCGCGCTCGTGACGGTGCATGCCCCCTCGCGCGTCGTCTCCGAGCGGTTGTCCGGAGTGGCTGGGCGCATCGAGGAGCTGGATGCGGAGCGCTGCCTGGTCCACGCCGGCGCCGACAGCCTCGAGGCGCTCGCGTTCTACCTCGGATGGCTGGGGTTCGATTTCGAGGTGCACGAACCGAAGGAGCTCATCGAACACCTTCGCCGCCTGTCCGAGCGTCTCGCCCGGGCCGCTCAACGGTAGGGGGGGCCACTCGGTGCTTGCTCCAAGGGTTTTTGATTGATAAAAATATCAGTCAAAAACAATCAGGCTCGACATGGATCCCATTCACGGCACCCCGCGCAACCGGCAGGGCGTGAGCGCCTGATCCCCAGCCGGAGACCCCATGCACCGATTCCCCTACAAGTCCCTGGTCACCTGGATGTTGATGATGAGCTGTCAGGCCCTGGCCGCTCCTCCACCGGTCTACCGCCAGGAGGTGGTGGTGGCCGGCTCTCCCTTCCAGGGCGTCCATGGAATGGCCGTCGATGGCAAGGGGCACCTGCTGGCCAGCAATCTGCTCGGCCAGTCGGTCCACTCCATCGACCTGGCCAGTGGAGCGGTGTCCACCCTGGTGGGGCCTCCGCGGGGCGGCGCGGATGATGTGACCCTGGGGCCCGACGGCTCCGTCTACTGGACCGGCTATTTCTCCGGCCGGTTGATGCGGCGCACCCCGGATGGAAAGACGCGCGTCCTCGCCAAGGAGCTGCCGGGCCTCAACTCGCTGGCCTTCCGCCGCGACGGCAGGCTCTACGTGACCCAGCTCGGCCGGGGCGATGATGCGCTGTCGGAAGTGGATCCGCGCGGGATCAAGCCTCCTCGCAAGATCCTCTCCGGGCTCGGCTTCCTCAACGGCTTCGAGTTCGGCACGGACGACCGGTTGTACGGTCCGCTCCTGATGAAGGGGCAGATCGCCCGTGTGGACGTGGACACGGGGGCCATCGAGGTCGTGGCGGAGGGCTTCGCGATGCCGACCGCCGTCAACTTCGACTCGAGCCGCGAGAACCTCTACGTGGTCGACGCGGCGCGTGGCGAGCTGGTCCGCGTCCGGGTGGCCACGGGAGCGAAGGAGGTCGTCGCGAAGCTGCCCACCGGGCTCGACAACCTGGCGATCGGCCCCGATGACCAGGTGTACGTGTCCAACATGGTGGACAACGACATCCGCGTGGTCAATCCCGCGGATGGCTCCATCCGTCCCGTCGTCGAGGCGCGCTTGAGCGTGCCCTCGGGCCTCGCCGTCGCGCCGGATGATCCGGACGAGAGCCTGTACGTGGCGGATGTGTACGCTCTTCGCCGCGTGGGCGGGCGTGATGGGAAGATCACCCAGACGACCCGAGTGCTCTCCACCCGGATGACCTTCCCGATGAATGTGAGCCTGGGCGCGAAGCACGTGGTGCTGAGCAGTGCCTACCTGGGCAGCGTGCAGGTCCTGGATCGGGCCTCCGGAGAAATCCTGCGGACCCTTCCCAACACGAATGGCGTCCAGGGCGCGCTCGAGCTCCCAGATGGCACGCTGCTCGTCGCCGAGGCCACCACGGGCAGGCTCGTCCGTGTGGACGACGCCGAGCCCGCGGGGACCACGGTGCTGACGGAGGGCCTGGCGGGGCCGGTGGGACTCGTGGCCGACACGGAGGCGAAGGAGCCGGGGGTGTACGTGACCGAGGTGCGCTCGGGGCGGGTGACCCGGGTGCGCCTGTCGGATGGGGCCCGGCGCACGGTGGCCAAGGGCCTGAAGGCACCGGAGGGCATCGCCCGGCATCCCGATGGCGGATTGATCGTCGCCGAGGTGGGCCGCAAGCGGCTGGTGCGCATCGATCCGGCCACGGGACGCTCCACCGTGATCGCGAGCGGTCTGCGCATCGGTCTTCCCGAGAGCGAGGGCCTGCCGCCGGGCTACATCCCCACGGGGGTCGCCGTGGGCGGCTCGGGGACCATCTACCTGTCATCCGATATCGAGAGCGCTCTCTACCGGTTCGTGCCGGTGCCCTGAGAACTTCCTCGGTCGCGGAGCTCATGGCTGTGGTGTGTAGGAACGGAGGAGAGCACGGCAATGAAGGTCCAGAACAAGGTTGTCGTCGTCACCGGTGGCGGAAATGGCATGGGAAGGGAGCTCGTCCTGGCTCTTCTGTCGAAGGGCGCGAGCGTCGCCGCCGTGGACATCAACGCGTCCGCCCTCGAGGAGACCCTCTCGCTGGCGGGGATCCATCGAGCCAAGCTGGCGACCTACGTCGCGAACGTCACGGACCGGGCGGCGGTGGAAGCGCTTCCCGGTCAGGTCATCTCCCGCTTCGGGACCGTTGACGGCATCATCAACAACGCTGGCGTCATTCAACCCTTCGTCAGATTGAAGGACCTCGACTATGCGGCGATCGATCGGGTGATGAACGTCAACCTGTTCGGAACGCTCTACATGACCAAGGCGTTCCTGCCGCACCTGCTCGCACGCCCCGAAGCGCACATCACGAACATCTCCAGCATGGGTGGATTCCTGCCCGTGCCGGGACAGACCATCTACGGGGCCGCCAAGGCGGGCGTGAAGCTCCTGACGGAAGGTCTGAACTCCGAGCTCCTGGGGACGAACGTGAGGGTCACGGTCGTCTTCCCGGGCGCGATTGGCACGAACATCGCGGTGAACTCGGGGGTGATGGACAGCCTGCAAGCCATGGGCGATCTCAAGGAGAGCTCGCACAAGATGCTCGCGCCTGACAAGGCCGCGCGGATCATCATCGACGGCATCGAGAACAACCGCTACCGCGTCCTGGTGGGAGCCGACGCCAGGTTCATGGATGCCGTCTACAGACTGAATCCCCAGCGCGCGGCGCGGTTCATCTACAATCAGATGAGCGCCTTGTTGCCGAAGTAGGAACCGCCAGCGCGGGGGTTCAACGCTCGTCGAGTCGCTTCCCGAGCTCGAGAGTGGCCTCTCCTTCGAGCATCCGTGCGGTCGAGCGCCGCATGCAACGGGCAGCCATGACGACACCACCCCGTCCCCCAGAATAGGCGTTCTCCGGGGTGGTGTTGCCAGTGGGGCGCCGATGCCCTTGGGGGTTGTTGATGAGACGGAAGCTGCCGCTTCAGCCGGCCGGATTGGCCCTTGTCGCCAGCATGCTCCTCGCGCTCCTCCTCTGGGCATCCAACCGCTCCTGGCAGAGTCTCATCGAGGCGGAAGCCTGGGTGAAGCACACCCACGAGATTCAACTCGCGACGGAGCGCCTCCGGAGCGTCCTCGTGGATGCCGAAACAGGCCAGCGCGGCTTCCTCGTCACGGGCAATGAGTCATATCTCACTCCCTACCGGCAGGCCCTGGGGAGGTACCGGGCAGCCCTCGCGGAAGTGCGGCAGCTTGCCGCCTACAGCCCTGTCCAACAACGGAGGGTCGAGAGGCTGGAGCCCCTGGTCGAAACGAAGATGGAGGAGCTCGCTCGCACCATCCAGCTCCGGCAGCAGGTGGGCCTGGAGGCCGCCCAGATCGTCGTTCGCACGGACCTGGGCAGGAGAACCATGGACGAGGTTCGCGACGTTCTTCAGGAGGTGAACCAGGAGGAGCAGCGTCTTCTGGGAGGGCTGGCGGCACAGGCTCAACATCGCGGGCACCAGCTGCGGCTCTTCATCCTCTCGACGTGCGTCTCGCTGGCCCTCGTCGGTGGTGCCGCCTGGGCGGGCTACCGCCGGCAGGTCCTGACGGAGGCGGCGCTGCGTGAGAGTGAGGCGAGCTTTCGTCGCCTCACCGAGAACATCCCGGATCTCGTCTCACGCATCGACCCGCGGCGCCGGATCGTCTACGCCAACCCAGCCGCCTGCCATGCGATGGGCCGTGGGCCCGACGATCTGCTGGGTCGAACCCCTCGTGAGCTGGGAATTCCTTCCGAGGTGTTGGCACGCTGTGAGGCGACACTCGACAGAGCGTTCGCGGGCGAGGACGTGGAGATGCTCATCCCCATCCACGCTTCGGGAGGAGAACGTTGTATTCAGACGCGTTTCGTTCCCGAGCGCGACGCACGCGGCCAGGTGGGCTCCGTGTTGAGCCTCAGCCGGGATGTGACCGGGTTCACGCGCTGGGATGGAGATCGGCTCGCCCAGGTGCGCACCAATCTCCTGTGTAATGCACTGGCCTATAGTCCCCCGGATACGCCGGTGCAGGTGGAGGTCCGAGGCGGGGGCGGGGACCCGGTGCTCTCCATCCACAACGCGGGCGAGCCCATCCCGCCCGAGCAGCGTTCACGGCTCTTCGAACCCATGCAGCGAGGGCCTTTCTCCAAGGACAGGAGCAGCCGAAGCATTGGGCTGGGGCTCTTCATCGTGAGGCACGTCGTCATGGCACACGGCGGCCTCGTCGATGTGGAGTCCTCCAGGGATGAAGGGACGACCTTCCTCGTCCGGCTTCCTCGGGCTTGAACCGTTGTCGGGGCCATGGGCAGGCGCCAGCATCTCAGGAGGAGAGCTCCTCGATGGCCGCCCCTACGTCCTCGAGCCGAGACACCACCTTCATGGCCCCCGCGTTCGCCAGGGTCTCGGCATGACCGGGCCAGCTATGCCCGCCTCCCGTGAAACCGATCACCCTCATTCCGGCTGCGACTGCCCCCTCGATACCATGCGACGAATCCTCGATGACGAGCGTGTCTCGTGGATCGACCCCGAACACCCGGGCCGCGTGCAGGAAGACGTCGGGTGCGGGCTTCGAGCGTCCCACCTCGGGGGCCGAGAAGATGTGAGGATGGAAGCGCTCCCAAAGGCCCGCGGCGTTCATGCTGATCTTCAGCCGCCGGGTGCTCGAGTTCGAGCACACGCAGCGTGGGCCCGTGAGCCGATCGAGCAGCGCGTGCACGCCCGCGATGGGCTTCACGCTCTCCAGTCTGCGGTCGATTGCGAGGTTCGAACGCTCACGGTAGTCCTCAGGCAGAGGGCGCCCGAGCTGCTGGGTGACCACGCTCCTGAGCTGCGCATCGGTCAGCCCGGTGAAGCGGGTGATGACCTCCTCCTGGGAGATCACGAAACCCAGTCCGGTCAGCAGCTCGGCGTGTACGCCGGCCGCCAGGAGCTCCGAATCGATCAGTACGCCGTCACAATCGAAGATGGTGAGCATGGGGATCCTTCTACCCTTGTTCTCAGGCGCCACGCCTGCCTCCTCCGCTCCTGCTCGAGGAAGTCCTACGCGGCGGCCGGTCCCACTCAGGCTCCTTCCCGAATCGGGCCGCGAGGAAGTCGACGAAGCTGCGGACCTTGGCCGAGAGATGACGGCCCTGAGGATACACCGCGTGGATGGCGACCTCCGCCGGCTCGTAGCCGGGCATGAGGCATACCAGACGGCCGGCGGCGAGATCCTCTCCCACGATGAAGGTTGGCGCGAGGGTGAGCCCCAGTCCTCGGAGCGCGGCGATTCGCAGCAGCTCGCCGTTGGTCGCCGTCAGCCGCCCACGGATGCTCACGGACTCCTCTTTTCCTTCCGGCCCGACGAACCGCCACTCCCCGGGGGTCGATCGGTAGGTGTACTCGAGGCACTGGTGGTGGACGAGGTCGGCCGGCGACGACGGTGAGCCGAAACGCTCGACATAGGCGGGGGCGGCACAGAGCACGGAACGGCTCGGCGCGAGGCGTCGCGCGACGAGGCTCGAGTCGGCGAGCACGCCGATGCGGATGGCGACATCGATGCCCTCCTCGAGGAGGTCGACCCTGCGGTCACTGAGGGCGATGTCGATGGCCATCTCCGGATGGGCCGCCAGATAGTCGGCGATCGCCGGTGAGAGGTGCCTCATGCCGAACGTGATGGGTGCATTGACCCGGAGGAGCCCTCGCGGCGTGGCCTGCAACGCGTCAACGGCGGAGCGTGCCTCCTCCACCTCCTCGAGGATCCGGACGCAACGCGCGTGGAAGCCCGTGCCGACCTCCGTCAAGGAGAGCCGCCGCGTCGTGCGGTTGAGCAGCCGTGCGCCCAGCCAGTCCTCCAGCGCGCGGAGGTGATGGCTCACCCCCGCCGGGGACATCCCGAGCTCACGGCCAGCTTTCGAGAGGCTGCCGCTCGCGACCACCCGGGTGAACACCGCCATGCTCTGGAATCGATCCATGGTTCCTCTCATCTTTTCATGGAACTTGAAGGTCCTTCGCCATCCGGGGTGATTATCAACCGCCTCGATGAAGTGCATCTGTTGTCCATCACCACGGGGTGACGCGCCGGAATCGGCGGTCACTCCTCACGGATGGAGACGAGAGATGAATCGACTTTCGGGGCGTGTCGCACTGGTGACGGGCGCATCACGGGGCATCGGCCGAGCCATCGCGGAACGTCTGGCGCGTGACGGCGCATCCGTCGCGGTCAACTACGCGGGCAGCCAGGACAAGGCCGAGGCTGTCGTTGCCTCGATTGCCGCGGCGGGAGGCAAGGCCACCGCCATCCAGGCCGATGTCTCCCGCCACGAGGACGTGAAGCGGCTCTTCGATGAGACCGAGCGCCGTTTCGGTCGTCCGAGCATCGTCGTGGCCAATGCCGGCACCCTCTTCGCCAGGCCCTTCGCCGAGATGACCGAGGCCGACTTCGACGTCGGCTTCGCGGTCAATGCACGCGGCTCTTTTCTCACCTTCATCGAGGCCGCCAGACGGGTGCCGGATGGCGGCCGGGTCATCGGGTTCTCGACCTGTCTGACACTCCAGGGGCGGCCGGGTCTCGGCCTCTACCAGGCCGGAAAGGCGGTGGTGGAGCAGTTCGTCAAGACGCTCGCCAAGGAGCTGGGGTCTCGGAGAATCACGGTGAACGCGGTGGCGCCGGGCCCCACGGACACCGAGATGCTGGGGCCCACCCGCCGCGAGGCTGCGCCCGGGGTCACTCCGTTGGGACGCATCGGACGGCCGGAGGAGATCGCGGACGTCGTGGCGTTTCTCGTCTCGGACGACGCGGGCTGGGTCACGGGTCAGGTCATCGGTGCCAACGGCGGCATCACCTGAGAGGCGTGGCCCGTCCCGTGCGTCCATGCCCGGCCGCCTACCTGTAGGGGGTGGCCTCCCGTGCGCCGTGCAGAGCCCTGGCCCACCAACCGAGTCGCGAGAGCATCTGGTCCATGGTCTTCCGGGCGGGCTCGGGCTGGCGCAACTCGCCGGTCTCGTCGAACTGCTGCCAGGCATTGCTGAAGCTCACACAGTCCCGAATGGTGACCGCGTGCAGCTCCGCGAACGATGAGGAACTTGAGCGACGCGGGGTAGCCGTGGTTGTACTCGGGCGTGACGACAATGAAGGCGTCCGCTCTTGAAAGTTCATGCCTCTATCTCTAAGACCTCAACATTACTTGAGGTCAAGAGGTGGGAGCGCGTGGCACGAATCGATCCGAAGCGTTTCACGAAGGAGCTCAGCGTGGGCGAGGTGGCGGCGCGCAGCGGGGTGGCCGTCTCCACCCTCCACTTCTACGAGGCACAGGGCCTCATCAGCGGCTGGCGCAACTCCGGCAATCACCGCCGTTACGCGCGGGACGTGCTGCGCCGGGTGGCGATCATCAAGGTCGCGCAGCGCGCGGGCATTCCCCTGGCGACCATCCGTGAGGCCCTGAGTTCGTTGCCGGATGGGCGTACGCCCACGGCCGAGGACTGGGCCAGGCTGTCCGCTTCGTGGAGGGCCGAGCTGGACGGCCGCATCCAGCGGCTGACACGGCTGCGCGACCAGCTGGATGGCTGCATCGGCTGCGGCTGTCTCTCACTGAACGCCTGCCCGCTGCGCAACCCCTGGGACGAGCTCTCCGACGAGGGGCCGGGTCCGAGGCTGCTCGACCCGGACCCATCTTGAGGTGGTCGAGCGCCCGGACCGCGATAGGCTCGGGCACCCGCACCCTCCAAGGACAACGACCTCCATGGCCCTCCAGGATCTCTCCAAGGCGGAGCCCGCCTCCCGCGGTCTTCACCGGCATCTCTACGTCCAGGTGCTCGCGGCAATCGCCCTGGGTGCGCTGCTCGGCCACTTCTACCCGGAGCTCGGCGCGTCCCTGAAGCCCCTGGGCGACGGCTTCATCAAGCTCGTGAAGATGGTGATCTCCCCCGTCATCTTCCTCACGGTGGTGACGGGCATCGCGGGCTCCACGGACCTGAACAAGGTGGGACGCGTGGCCGCCAAGGCCTTCGCCTACTTCCTCACCTTCTCCTCGCTGGCCCTGGTGGTGGGCATGATCATCGCCAACGTGGTGCGGCCGGGGGAGGGGATGAACATCGAGCCGAGCACCCTCTCCTCGGCGGGCGAGGTGGGCACCTATGCCGCCAAGGCGCATGACCAGTCGCTGGTGAAGTTCCTGCTCAACATCATCCCCACGACGGTGGTGAGCGCCTTCTCCGAGGGGGACATCCTCCAGGTGCTGTTCGTCTCCGTGCTGTTCGGCATCGCCCTGGCCTCGGTGGGGGAGAAGGCCCGGCCGGTGATCGAGCTGCTCCACTCACTGAGCCATGCCTTCTTCCGGCTGGTGGGCATCCTCATGAAGGCCGCGCCCATCGGCGCCTTCGGCGCGTTCGCCTTCACCATTGGCAAGTACGGGATTGGCTCGGTGGTGAACCTGGCGGCGCTCGTGCTCACCTTCTATCTGACCTCGGCCGTCTTCGTGCTCGTGGTGCTGGGGCTGGTGGCCCGCTACAACGGCTTCTCCATCCTGCGGCTCATCCGCTACCTCAAGGCGGAGTTGCTGCTCGTGCTCGGCACCAGCTCGTCCGAGGCCGCCCTGCCCAGCCTGATGGAGAAGATGGAGCGGGCGGGCTGTCCCAAGCAGATCGTCGGCCTGGTGGTGCCCACCGGCTACTCCTTCAACCTCGATGGCACCAACATCTACATGACGCTGGCGGCGCTCTTCATCGCCCAGGCGACCAACACCCATTTGAGCCTCAGCCAGCAGGTGTTGCTGCTGCTGGTGGCCATGGTGAGCTCCAAGGGAGCCGCGGGAGTGACGGGCTCGGGCTTCATCACCCTGGCGGCCACCCTGTCGGTGGTGCCCTCCGTGCCCATCGCCGGCATGGCCCTCATCCTCGGCGTCGATCGCTTCATGTCCGAGTGCCGGGCGTTGACCAACTTCATCGGCAACGCCGTGGCCACCGTCGTGGTGTCGCGGTGGGAAGGCGGGTTGGATCGCAAGATCTTCGACGAGGTGATGCTCGACCCCACCCGTCGTCCCGCGCCCGAATACGCCCCGAGCACGGCCCCGGGCGAGTAGCCACCCGGG
The DNA here is from genome assembly GCF_016859125.1 of Archangium violaceum. Lineage (NCBI taxonomy): Bacteria > Pseudomonadati > Myxococcota > Myxococcia > Myxococcales > Archangiaceae > Archangium > Archangium violaceum. The sequence goes on from NZ_CP069338.1 coordinate 9,488,616, forward strand.
CTAGTCGAAGGAGCGCGCCGCTCGCCAGCTCCCCTCCGACGTCTTCGCCTCCACGCCGCTCTCCTCCAATGAGGAGACGTCGTCCCGTTGAAGCGTCAGGTCGTCGCCGTCCCACTTCCACTCGACGATGTACTCACCTTCATCCTCCTTGGGGAAGAGCATGAGGCGGACCGTCCCGTCCTCGTCCAACCGGGGCTCGCTCCAGGACCACTTCGAGTCGTCGTACTCGGAGGAGAGGACCACGCGCTGCTCGAGGTTCTTCTTCGTCAGGCGCACCAGCTTCCAGACCTCCGAGCACGCGCCCATGCGGCAGCTCGAAACCTCATGGCTCAAGAAGACGTCCCTGCCGTCGTTGGTGCGCAGCCTCAGGGTGGCCTCTCCCAGGGAGGGCGTGTTGGTGGGGTAGTAGCGGAGCTGTTTCCAATGGCCGTCCACGTTCGCCAGGAGCATCCGCCGGCCGAACGTGCCGCTTGTGATGCCGGAGAACTCGTACCCCTCGCACCCTTCCAGCACGACGAGGGCCTCCTTCCGGCCGGGCTCGACGAACGAGCCCAGGGCTACCGCGTCGAAGGTGGGATTGCGTGAGTCGCTCGCGGTGAAGGCGAGGGGGCAACGTGGGCAGACGATCGACTCCTTGTCCGAGCCCTCGGAGCGACCGCGGAGGGGCTCCACGCCGCACACCGCTCGCATCAGCTCGAAGGGCTCGTCACTCGCTTCCGCGCCTTCCGGAGCCGGTGCGCTCGGGTTCTGGGCCTTGCAGGCGGCGGCCAGGCCCCGGCGGCAGGCGGTGGCCGCGTACGCCTCGGAGGCCTCGCGATCGCCCTTCGAGGCGAGCCGCTGCGCCTCCGATTGACACGCCGAGGCGTCTCCCAGCTCGCATGCGGCGGAACAGTCTCCGAGCTCGCAGGCGCGCTTGACGAGCACCGCCACGGGCTGCGCGCCCTTGAACCAACCACGCTTCGCTCCGCGCGCGAGTGACAGGCATGCCGTGGGCTCGCCGCCTTCACAAGCCTTCGTCTCGAGCGCCTGGACTGCCTTCAAGTCACGCTTCTCGTCCTTCAGACGCACCTGCGCGACGGTGTGACACGCCGCGGGTGCTCCCTTGTCGCAGGCCGCACCGCAAGAGTCCTCGTCAATGCCGTTCGTCCTCGAGCAGGCGAGCTCGCACGCGAGTCGCTCTCCGGCTCTGCACGCCTCCCGCAGGCGCGCGAAGGCGCGGCCGTACTCTTCCTTCTGCTCCATGGGCGCATCGGAGATCTTGTCGCGCAAGGCATCGATCACGCGCCGGGACCACTCGATGCACGAGGCCTTGCGACCCAACGTACACGCCTTCTTGTCGAGCTCCTGTGCGCGCCCCTCGTTGGCGGGTGTTCGGGCGAGGACGCCCGCGGCTTCCGAGCAGCCCTCCGGAAGCTGGGCGTCGCACGCGCGTAGCCATGCCTTCAACGCCTCGGCCTCGTTCTTGGGCGCCCCCAGGCCCTTGGCCAGGAGGTTGCCCTGGCGCAGGCAACTGGTGAAGACGTTCTTCTCACAGGCGCGCTTGTGGAACTTCAGCGCGTCCTCGTGCCGGTTCTCGGCTTCGGCCCGCTGCGCCTTCGCTTCGAGCTTGGGGCCGGTCTCCTCACACGCCACGCCGGTCAACAACAAGAGGATCCACACGAGTGGGTGAATCCACCGGGTGACGCGTCCGTTGGATGCGAAATGGGCGAACATCACACCATTAGACTCCGGACGTCCGCGCCACTCAACCGCCCGCTCCCACGTGAGCCTGGAGCTAGCACCAAACGCGCAGTAAGGCCGGAACGGGTGCCCCGCAGAGTTCCGCTGACGGAGATGGCGGGGGAGGCGCGCCTGCGCTGGGCTGCGGCCCCGCCACCAGGCAAGCACGGGGAGATTGCGGCTGGGGCTTTGACCTGGGAGGTCATGCAGCAACCCCCTACCGGAGCAGATAGGAAGACGGCTGCCCAATCGCCTGGTTCGAGAAGTCATGTCCGCGTGTTGACCGAGGAGGTGGAGCCAAAGGTGAGGGTGCGCCCATGCAGAGCCCAGCGGTCCTCGGTGAAGCGGAACGTCAACAGTGTCTTTCAGCGTGGTCGGCCTCCAGTGGCATCGACCTGGCCTCGCTCGACTCGGGCCAGCGCGCGGTGGTGGTGGCCGCGCTGACATTCCTGGGTTTCGTGGGAGGACTGCCGACACTGCGACGCATGGTGGCCTACCTGCTGGCGCACTGTGGGATGGGGTTGAGTTCGGCGGTCATCGGCGCGGTGGTGGGCACGAGCGACCGGGCCGTGCGCAAGGCACGCCAGTACCCGCCGCGTGAATTCTGGCAGCGGATGCAAGAGGCCAAGCGGGGCCATCCTCCACCCAAGCTCCGCCCGGAGCACGTGGGACTGGTGGCGAAGTTCCTCTCCGAGCACAAGCAGTGCTCGGTGGCGGAGCTTCTGGGCTTCATCCACAAGAGCTTCGACGTCACCTGGAGAGGCACACCCTGCGCCGCTTCCTGGAGCGCTATGGCCTGGGCTGCCTGCGTGAGGAGTCCGTCACGGGCTCCCCCCTTTTGTCGGCCGCACGGCCCATGGAGGCGCGTTCGCACTGATGGAGGAAGCGGTGCGGCTCTACCGCGTGGCGGCCTCCTGTTTTGGCACGGTGGGCGCGCACCAGGGAGGCCGCCTCGTCCTCTCGCTCTTCTTCAAGGCCCTGCTGGGCGTCCAGCGCATCTTCCACTTCGACACGCTCACCGACGTGGGCTTCGCCTTGCTCACCGGAGGGCACCGCTGTCTTTCGCGCCGCACACTGGGCGGGCTGGTGCGTGCCGTCTCCACGCGCGCCGTCAACAAGTTCCACCGGCTCACGCAGCCGGTGGTGAGTGCCACCCAGCACCTCGCGGTTTCCATCGACGAGCACGTCGTGGCCCGCTTCACTCGCAAGTTCCTCATCCCCAAGGGCTTCCACACCATTCGCAACAAGAAGATGCGCGCCGAGAAGCTCTTCTTCTCCTTCGACACCGCCACGCGTACCTTGCTCAACCTCATCGTCACCCCGGGCAACGGCCGGCTCGCCCCTGTTGCCTCGAAAATGCTGGGCGCGGTGCGCGCTCGCTGCCGCACCAGTTGCTTGCTGCGCGCCGTCCTCGATGCAGGGGCGGCACAGAGTCATCGCGAGTTGCTCGAGGTGGCCGACCACGACCCCAACCAGGTGCTCCTGGTGCGCGCGCCCAGGCGCAAGGCGTACCTGGAGCGCTGGAAGGCACTGCCCGAAGAGCTCTTCACGGCCCATGACGAGCCCGGCCGCTACAAGGGCGCACCCGCCAAACGCATCCACGTCGCCCAGACAACCACGCCCCTCAGGGCAGAAAAGGGCGCGCCCGTCAGAGAGGTACGTACCCTCGTCGTGCGCGAGGAGAAACGACGGGGCAAGGACCGGTGGCATGCGCTCTTCGTGTTCCGCGACAACGCCACCGAGGCCCTCACCCTCCTGCAGGAGTTTCGCGCCCGCCAACACCACGAGCAGGCGTATAGAATCCTGCTGCACGATGCCTTCGTCGACACCGTGCCCTCCGGCTACAACAAGAAGAGTCGCAACCCGGACAGGCCCGGCTTTCGCAAGAACGCCATAACGCTCTACGCCTGGCTGGCCGGGCTGGCGGTCAACGCCCTCACGGCCTTTTCCACCTCGCTGCCCGCGAGGTTCAAGTGGGCCCATCCGCGGACGCTGCGGCGCTGGTGGTTCAACTTCCCGGCCGACCTCTACCTCACCGACCGGGCCCTGTTCGTCGTCCTCCACCCCCGGTGGTTTCGCTCCTGGTGGCAGCAGCAGGTCGAGCAGCTCAACGCCAAGAAGCTGCGGCTCCCCTGGATGGACGACCGCCTCGTCCTCTACTCCCTCGCGCCCCCTCGCTCCCAGAGCTCGGCACCGCCATCTGCTCCCTCACCGGTACCATCGGGCGTTTGGTGCTAGTAGCTGGTCTTCAGCCAGTTGCTCTTCGCCCAGGTCAGCTTCCCCGCGCCGGCTCCATCGGCGGCCGTCAGCCGGCTCATGAGGATGGACGGATCATCCGGCGTATAGCCATAGGGCAGGGTGGAGAAGCCGTTCCAGGAGAAGGCCTTCACGTCGGCGGGTTCTGGACTGAGCGGGCTGCCGGAGGTGTCACTGTCTCCCCGGAAGGACACTCCATTCAGGGAGTCGATGGTGTCGACGGCGCGGATCTTCCCCGTGTAGCTCGCATCCGAGGGATCCGTCTGGTTGTTGCGGACCGGGTTCTGGACATCGATGATGTGGGACTTCTCGAGCAGGAGGGCGCCGCTTTCCGTGGAGATGGCGCCGTTGCTCGTCACGGAGAAGTGATAGCCCTTGGACGAGATGGCCGAGGCCATGGCCGAGGTGAGCTTCTTCTTGGCCGCCCAGGCCCCCGCGCTATCCATGACGATGTTGTAGGCGTGCGCGTTGCCGCCCCTCAGGCGGGGCATCCGGTCCTGGATGTTCTTGTAATAGTTGTGGTGCAGGGTGATGGAGAGGTTCGGATTGTCCGAGGCGAACTCGGTCGAGCCGACCAGGTGGCCCTTCTTCTGCGAACCGGCGATCTCGATGATGTCGCTCCTGCTCAGGCCCACCGCGCTGCTGCGAAGGTGGTTGTACATCGGGTAGGCGGACTTGTTCGCCTCGAGCGCGTCGATCTGCTGGGTCACCCAGCTGTTCGCGCTGCCGTCATCACCCTTGAACATGGACCAGGAAATGGTCACACCCGAGGTGCCCTTCTTCGAGTCGACGAGGCCATCGTAGGCCTTGTTGAACGTGCAGTGGTCGATCCAGACCTTGTTGTCCTGCTCCAACGTCAGGTAATCCCAATCGTTGGAGTCGTAGTCTCCCTTGGTCTTCTCGTCCCACTCCCACAGCTCATCGAACTCCAGGTTCCGGATGATCACGTTCGAGCTGCGCTTGATCGTGATGGCGACATGCTTGAGTTTGGCGCCGTTGGCGGAGAAGATGGTCAACCCGTTGAATCCATCCACATTGAGCTTGCTGACGCCCGTCGTCTTGAGCACGGGATGGGTCAGCGCCGCGTTGTGGGCGGAGAAGGGAGAGACCTTGGCCGCGGCGGGGAGCTCGTTCCAGCCCAGGTTCAGATCATTCATGATCTCCACGACCTTGACGCCGGAGCCCTTCTTCAAGGCCTGGGCGAGCTCCGTCGCGGTGTAGACCTTCCTGTAGCGGGCGGTGTCCGACTCGCTGATCACGCCTCCACCGGTGTTGCCAGCGGCGAACCCGGTGAGGTTGTAGTCGGTGACTCCAGCGGCCAGGGCATTCGTGGCGGGGAAGACGGACGCCGTCATACCCAGGAGTACCGACAGGCGGCACAATCCTTTGAGTTGAATATTCATGGGCATTCTTCTCCAGGTGGAGGGATTGTTCCTTGGATTGAATTCAATCTAACGAGAGGCGAAATCCGGATCAACCGCTTTTGCACGTTTGAGCTGATTAGCATTGATTGAGGATTCGAGGAGGTCTTGAGAGGAGGGTGACATTCTCATGACACGCTCCGTGCCAGATGGCCGTTGTTCTTCTTGTTCTCTGAGACTGAAGCCAGGGAAAGGACACGCAGGGGCGTCAGGGCTTCGTGGGTCAGGCCATTCTGTCCAAGGCGAACCAGGCGCAGAGGCTGATCCAGCACAGCCGCCAGCCATTCGCTGGCGCCGACTCTTTGGGAATTGTCTCCTTTGAAAGACAGACATGGCGAGCCGCGCCTCGGCGGCCGCCATCGACTCGAGCTGCGCAACCCCCTGTCCTCCGCGCACCTGGCCCTGCTGGGGTTGCAGATTGGCCAGAAGCGCGGGCGGCCCGCGCGGCTAGAAGGCGCCCGAGGTGGAGCCCGTGCCCGAGGCGGGCGTGGTGTACTTCACGTTGGAGCCCGGCTGCCACACCACGCCATTAGCGGGGTTGTTCTCCTCTCGCTTGAGGCACTTCCACTCGAGGGAGGTGTTGGCCGGCAGGGAGAGGGAACCCGTCCAGGTGGGGTAGCTCGTGGGGTTGAGCTTCACGGCGCTCGCGGGCGCCCAGTTGCCCAGGCTGGCGTGATTGCCCACGACGTAGGCGCTCTGGCCCATGTACGTCGTGCCATTGGTGCAGGTGAAGTTCACCGTGACGTTGCCCGTGGTGGGCGGAGGCGTCGTGCCGCCCGAGCCCAGCGCGCCCACGTGGATGGCGGCCGCCGCCATGGCGGGCACGGAAAAGGTGGCGTTGCCGCTGGCGTCCACGGTGATGCTGTCGCCCGAGCAGGTGCCGTTGGTTGCGTCCCCGGCGATGATGTTGCAGTAGGTTCCCGCGGGCAGGTTGGTGGAGAAGGTGCGCGAGAGCGTGGAGCCCTCGCGGTTGATGACCACGAAGCCCTTGCCCGTGCGGGCGAAGGCCACCTGGTTGTTGCCGTTGTCCCACCACTTGGACACGCCGGCGCCCTCGGTCACCGCGCGGAAGCGCACCATGTTGGCGATCTCCCTCCAGCGGTGCTCGCACTGCCACGCGCTCCCGAAGCAGTTGACGCTGGTGCCATTGTGCACGGCCGAGCCCGGAGGGCCCGCGTCCGGGTCGGTGAAGGCGTAGCTGGACATCACCTTCGGGTATCCATACGGCCAGCCCAGCATGAAGACGTTGGCCAGGGTGTAGAGCGCGCCGTCCTTGTAGGTGAGGATGTTGGGGCCGCCCGCGCCGTGGCCGCGCTGGTTGTCGTGGTTGTCGGTGAACACCACGGCGTAGTTGCTGGACATGAAGCCCCAGCTCTCGCCGAAGTTGGTCAGGTTCTTGAGCTGGCCGTTCTTGAACTGGTTGCCGATGTTGGTGCTGTACTTGAACTCGGTCACCGCGCCGGTGCCGAAGTACTGGCTGGACTTGACCGCCTCGCCCCCCGGGTCGATGACCTCCTGGAAGACGTAGGGCGAGCCCGTCATGCGGCCGCGGATGCCGGACACGTCGCCGGGGGTCATGTGCTTGGCGGCGTCCACCCGGTAGCCCTTCACGCCAATGGACGTGAGATCATTGATGTAGTTGGCGATCGTCTGCTGCACGTAGCTCGAACCCGTGTTCAGGTCCGGCAGGCCGTTCAGATCGCAGTTCTGCACGTTCCAGGCGTCCTGGTAGTTGGTGATGGAGCAGATGGGCGAGTGGTAATCGGCGGGCGAGTACATCGGGTGGTTGCGGGGCGTCCACGAGGTGCCGCCGGTGCCCACGCCGCTGTTGAAGGACGCCGTGTGGTTGATGACGAGGTCGGCGTAGATGGCCACCCCGGCGGCGTTGCAGCGCTGCACCATGTCGATGAACTGGGCCCGCGTGCCGCCGCGCGACTCGAGCTTGTAGCTGACGGGCTGATAACGGGTCCACCACTGGCTGCCGGTGATGTGCTCGTTGGGCGGGGACACCTGCACCGCGGTGTAGCCCTTGGGTCCGAGGAACGTCTCGCACTCACGGGCCACGTCGGGCCAGCGCCACTCGAACAGGTGCACGAAGACACCCGCCTCGGCCGGCGCCGCCAGGCCCAGGGCCAGGGCACAGCCCAGCGTCTTGAGGACCACTCCACGTCTCGTCGTCACGGCGCGCATGCACTCCACCTCTTCGTCAGTCGGGGGGGGCAGGGGGAGTCCCGGCCCTGATGTCACTGCCGGCTCAGATACACAGGAAGAGAGGTCGGGCAAAGTAGGTTTTCCGGGACTTCCAGTGTCAATCGACGACGATGTCGGAGGATGAACGGGTGGGTGCGGCGGGCATGGAGCGCCGTCTCAGCACGCGCGGTAGCGGCGGGTTGCTTCTAGTGGAGGCGGCGGGAATCGAAGCCGCCAGGGGTGGATCCGCCCTCGCTCGGGACCAGAGGCACACCCCCGTTTTCCCTCTGAAAACGAGGCGCCCATCTGTCCGGGCGAGTCCAGGCAGGTCCGTTCGGCAAGCGATTTTGGAGCACCTGGGATTGCCCATGGCAGGTGCGCGCCTGGCCCCAGAACGAGGGCCACCCCAGGCCTTCCGGAGCGCGCTCGGGCTCCGGAAGGCTGGAGTATAGAGGAGATGAAGCGGCCGGGCGGCCAAGGGGGCGAGGAGGCGCACCGAGCCCTACATTGCGGCGGAGCAGAGGTGACCGCCGAAGTGGGGGGAATGGGCGATGGAGTACATTGGCATCGACGTGCACAAGCGGGACAGCCAGGTGTGCATTCTGGGCGAGAGTGGCGAGGTGGTGCTGGAGCAGCGGGTGAGGACGCAACGGGAGCGGTTGGGGGAGCTACTGAGCAAGCGCCCGAAGGCCCGGGTGCTATTGGAGGCCTCCACCGAGAGCGAATGGGTGGCGCGGTACTTGGAGGAGAGGGGTCACGAGGTGGTGGTGGCAGACCCGAATTTCGCACCCATGTACGCCACGCGCAGCCGTCGGGTGAAGACAGACAAGAGGGATGCGCGCAGCCTGGCGGAGGCGTGCAGGTTGGGGGCATACCGGCCGGCGCACCGCATTTCGGACGGCAGGAGGCACCTGAAGGCGCAGCTGGCGGTGCGTGAGGCGCTGGTGCGCACGCGTACCCGCTACATTTCCCTGGTGAGCGCCCTGGTGCGGTACGAAGGGTGGCGGATGGGGAGGCGGAGTCCTTCGTCAAGCGGGTGGCGGCCCTGCCTCTGCCGGGCAGGCTCATGGCGCAGGTGGCGCCGCTGCTCAATCTCATGCAGCACCTCAACGAGCAGATTGCCTTCATGAATGGGGTGCTCGAGCGAGTGGCCCACAAGGACGAGCAGGTGGCGCGCCTGTGCACGGTGCCCCAGGTGGGGCCGGTGACGGCGTGTGCCTTCGTGTCCGCGGTGGATGAGCCCGAGCGTTTCAGCGGGCCGCACCAGGTGGAGGCGTACCTGGGGTTGGTGCCGGGCGAGAAGAGCTCGGGAGAGAAGCAACACCGAGGCCCGATAACGAAGACAGGAAACAGCCGGGTGCGCTGGCTGCTGATACAAGCGGCCCTCTCCCTGCTACGGGTGAAGAGGCCAGAAACGGAACACCTGCGAGAGTGGGCCGAGAAGATTGCCGCCCGGCGAGGCAAGAAGATTGCGGTGGTGGCACTGGCACGCAGGCTGGCCGGAATCCTCTTCGCCATGATGCGCGATGGGACGCAATACCGGCCACCCCAAGCACAGGAGGAGGAGATGGAGGCAGCCTGAGCTGAGGGAGCAACGGCCTGCCGCCTGAAGGTGAGCGGCTTCTCCAACAGGTTTCGACGGGCGGGTGAGCGCGTATTCCGCCTTGGCCAAAGCAGCACAGGGCCGAAGTATAGAAGGCGCCCCCGCTGTCGAATCTCCCCATGCGCCGGCGGCACAGCCCGCCCCTGGTTGAGCGCGAACAGAAGGATGAAGGGACCTCGAGGAGAGAGAGCAGCAAGCCAGAAGGCGTACAGGAGGCGCACAGTCCTTCGAGGCCGTCGCCGCACCCGCGCCCGCCCCCACGCGTGGGGCCAAGGGCGAGGCGGGCGCGGCCGCGGCGACGAGGGGCTGAAGGAAAGTATTTGGGTAGGGATGGCTGTTGTTGAAAGTGAAACAGGGCGAGGTGCCTGATTCGGGGGGCCGCTTCACAGAAGGGAGAATGTGAGGCGTTGATGTGCTCGTCCGTCAGGCCGGCTGCCAGCGGGTGGCCCGTGGCAGCCGACTGTCCTCACCTCAAGGCGTGGCCGTGGGGAAGGAGTAGTAGACGAGCAGTCGCGGCAGGCGGGCCGGGGACTCCGGGTACTCGCGCGAGTCGTAGACGGAGCGGCTTCCCGGGGAGTCGAGCTTGAAGGAGATCACCCCGTCCGAGGCCAGCGCCTGCTGCACGGGCGCCACCAGCTTCGGGCTCGCGTTGACGAGCGCCTGCGTGAGGTACGGCACGGGCCGGCTTGGGAACTGCCAGGAGCCCAGGTCGCAGCTGAAGCTGGAGGGCCGGGTGTTCCAGGAGAGGCCGGTCTCGCTCCAGGTGTTGTTGGGGACGAGTCGCGTGTAGACGTTGGCGTCCGCGCCGGGCGTGACGTCGCCCCCCGTGGACGTGGTCACCAGGACGACGGAGGCCACCTGGGCGGTGGGGGGGATGCTGTTGCCGAGATTGAAGCGCAGGTAGGCCTCCGCGTCGGCCCGGTCGACGAGCAGACTCGTGGACGTGCCGAAGCTCGCTTTGGGGTTGCTCCACTGCCCGTACCCATCCGCCGACGGGAAGAACTCCGCCACCTGGAGATCGGAGGTCACCTGCGGATCTCCGGGCTCGAAGTAGGTGACGACGAGCCTGGGCCGCTCACTGGCGACGGCGTGCTCACGGGAGCGGTACAGCGTCCGGTAGCCCGGGGAGCTCAGCCGGAAGGAGATGCGCTGATCCGAGTCCAGGGCCTGCTGCACGGGGGCGGTCAGCTTCGGGTCGAAGTTGACGCCCTGCTGCAGGGGCTTGGGGGTGATGTTGTTGTACCAGAGCCACCAGGAGCCCAGGATGTCGCCGGCCACCGCGGGCCGGGTGTTCCACGTCATGGCCGTCTCGCTCCAGGTGTCGTCGGGCACCAGGTGCGTCTGGACGCTGCCGTTGCCGTAGTAGGCATAGCCGTCGTAGGCCAGCGCCTCCAGCCGGACCGAGGCGATGTGGGCTCCGGCCGGGATGCCGTCCAGGTTGAAGCGCAGGTAGGCCTCGCCCTTGCCGGGGTCGACGACCAGGTTCCCGGCCGTACCGAAGTTCGTGGCCGCGTTATCGGACCAGACGTACGTGTCCGCCTCGGGCTCCAGGACCACCTGCTTGGGTGTGGAGGCGGTGGACGCGGGGCACGGGGGCGGCACGAAGTAGGAGACGAGCAACTGGGGCCAGCGGGCCACCGTTTCCGTATACTCACTCGAGTGGTACAGCGTCCGGGACCCGGGCGAATCCAACCGCAGGGAGAGCACTCCGTCCGAGTCCAGCGCCTGCAGCACGGGCTCCACCAGCTTCGGGCTCGAGTTGATGCCCACCTGCGTCGTGTACTGGCCATCGCGGTTCCACAACAGCCAGGAGCCGAGGTCCTCGCTGGAGGCGGCAGGCTTGTTGTTCCAGGTGATGCCGGCCTCACTCCAGGAGTCGTCGGAGACCAGCCGCGTGTAGACGTTGCCGTCCGCGCCGTCGTCGATGTAGCCGTTGTTGGACGTCGCCACCAGGGAGACGGCGACCACCTGCGCGTCGATCGGGACGCTGCCCAGGCCGAAGCGAAGGAAGGTCTCCGCGTCGGCGCGGTCGACGGTCAGGCTCGGGCTCCCGCCGGAGTTCCCGGTGGGGTTGCTCGCCAGGACCTGCGCGTCCGCCATGGGGACGAGGGCCGCCACCTGGAGGCCGGAGGTCACCGGCAGATCCCCGGGCTCGAAGTAGGTGACGACGAGCCTGGGCCGCTCACTGGCGACGGCGTGCTCACGGGAGCGGTACAGCGTCCGGTAGCCCGGGGAGCTCAGCCGGAAGGAGATGCGCTGATCCGAGTCCAGGGCCTGCTGCACGGGGGCGGTCAGCTTCGGGTCGAAGTTGACGCCCTGCTGCAGGGGCTTGGGGGTGATGTTGTTGTACCAGAGCCACCAGGAGCCCAGGATGTCGTCGGCCACCGCGGGCCGGGTGTTCCACGTCATGGCCGTCTCGCTCCAGGTGTCGTCGGGCACCAGGTGCGTCCGGACGCTGCCGTTGCCGTAGTAGGCATAGCCGTCGTAGGCCAGCGTCTCCAGCCGGACCGAGGCGATCTGGGCTCCGGCCGGGATGCCGTCCAGGTTGAAGCGCAGGTAGGCCTCGCCCTTGCCGGGGTCGACGACCAGGTTCCCGGCCGTACCGAAGTTCGTGGCCGGGTTGCCGGACCAGACGTACGTGTCCGCCTCGGGCTCCAGGATGACCTGCTTGGGTGTGGGGGCTGGGGTGAGTGGAGCGGTCCGGGCACGCGCCGGAGGCTCCGGTGAGGCCGGCTCCGGCGGCGCTTCGCCGGCATCACAGCCAGGGACGAGCCCCGCCATGAGAGGCGCGATGAGAAGGGAACGGAGGGACTGCTTCCACGGGGGTACGCGATGCATGCAGTAACACTCGGGGTCACGCGCGCCGGTCCTTTCCGGCGCGACGTGCGTACCTTGAGCAACCCCCGCGCCAGGACGCGGAGGGTGGCGGATTCCCTGTCATCTCCAGGGCTTGCGCGACTCCGGGCCACGTGACGACACTCGCGTCGGGGAGGAACGTGCCAGGACTGGCACTCGCGCGGGGACGCCCAGCGGACGCGGGTGTCATGGGGGCACCGCGTGACGATCTGACCGCTCGCGCGCGTATCCGGGACGCGGCGCTGGAACTGTGCACCTCTCGACCTGGACAACCCCGCCCACCTGGACGCGCTCAAACGGGCCTACGAGCGCTTCCCGGAGATCGGTGGGCGCTCCACCCCTTCGCATTGAACGCGCCCGCGTCGACCTTCTCCCCTTCGTGGATGTCGATCGCCACAGGAGGCTCGCGCTTCAGCGGCCGTCGCGAGCCACGGCGTTGCCCAGCAGGCCGCGCGCCCGGGCCACCAGCTTCGTGAACTCCTCGCGATCCGACAGGCCCTCCGTGGCGCCCACGGCGAGCTTCTGCGCCGTGGCCAGGTTCCACCCCTGGGCGCTCGGGCTGCCGCGCAGCACGTCTGCCGTGGCCGCCACCGCCAGCGCGAAGCGGAAGTCCGGCGAGGCCGCGTCCAGCGTGGCGCGCATCATCCGCTGCTCGAAGGGGAAGGCCTGCTCGGCGGCCTCGGTGCCGTTGGGCGCCTTGGCGCGGATGCGCACCGTGCCCAACGCCGCCTTCTCGCCCGTCAGCTCCACCTCGTACACCGCGGTGACGCTGTGGCCCGCGCCAATCTCTCCCGCGTCCACCTTGTCGTCGCGGAAGTCCTTGTCGGCGATGTCCCGGTTCTCGTAGCCCACCAGCCGGTAGCGGCGCACCACCTTCGGGTCGAACTCCACCTGGAGCTTCACATCCTTGGCGATGACCTCCAGCGTGCCGGTGAGCTGCGACTCGAAGACCTTCTTCGCCTCCTTGTAGCTGTCGATGTAGAAGCAGTTGCCGTTGCCCTTGTCGGCCAGCTTCTCCATCAGATCGTCCCGGTAGTTGCCCATGCCGAAGCCAATGGCGGACAGGGTGACGCCTTCCTTCACGTAGCCCTGGATGCTGTTGAGCATGGTGTCCGCGGAGACGTTGGGGCCGATGTTGGCGTCACCATCCGTGAGCACCACCACGCGCGACACCACCTTGCCCGAGGCCTTCTTCACCGCGTGCTTGTACGCCATCTCCATGCCCGAGCCCATGGCCGTGCCGCCGCCGGACTCCAGGCCGTCGATGGCCTTGTAGATGCGCTCCAGGCCGGTGGCCGGAGTGGGGGAGAGCACGTCCCGGGTGCTGCCCGCGTAGGTGACGATCGCCACCGTGTCGTTCTCGTTGAGGTTCTTCACCGCGAGCTTCATCGCCTCCTTGGCCAGCGGCAGCTTGTCCTGCTGGTTCATGGAGCCGCTGGTGTCCACCAGGAAGACCAGGTGCGCGGGCTTGCGCTGCGAGCGCGAGACGACCTTCCCCTGCACGCCCACGCGCACGAAGTGACGGTTCGCGTTGAACGGCGAGGGCGCGCCCTCGAGGTGCACGGTGAAGGCCCCCTTCTCGGGCGGGGTGTAGCGGTACTTGAAGTAGTTGACGAACTCCTCGACCCGGACGGCCGCGTGCGGCGGCAGGGCTCCCTGGGTGAGGTAGCGGCGAGACACCGCGTACGACGCCGTGTCCACGTCCACCGCGAAGGTGGAGAAGCGATCCGTGGCGGTCTCGGTGAACGCGTTGGGCGCGTGCTCGGTGAAGCTGTTGCCCTGGGACACGGGCTCCGGGGGCTGCATGCGCGAGCCTGGTGGAAGCATCTTCGCGGGCGGAGGCGGTGGCGGCGGTGTGGCCGGGGCGGAGGCCACCCTGCCACGCAGCACCTCGGCGCGCTTCATCTCCGCGCCACCCCTGTGCGCCACGGGAGCCCCACCCAGGACCATCCCCGCGGAGGCGGATACCGGCTTCAGCCCCGGCATTCTGGGGGCGGGGGCATCTGCCATCGGGGCGCCCTCGGCCTCCGCGTCCACTACGTCATCCACCGGGGCCTGGGCGGGTCCCGCCTCCTCCTTGAGCTCACCCGGCTGGACCTGCGCGAGGGACTCCGTGCTCTCTCCAGAGAGTCTGGATGGCGTGCTGCTGCACCCGGGGACGAGGCCCAGGGCAAGGGCGGCGCTTCCCCAGCGGGTCAGACGGTTCAGCTTGGACGTCGGCATGTGCGCTCCGAAAGGTGGTGAAGGTGACGTTCGAAACGAACCAGCCGCGCGTTCGGTCTACCCCGCCTCCTCCTCGCTCTCATCCAACGAGCAAGCGGAACAGGATTTTCTGATTATGCGATATTGCTGCTTTGACTTGTTTTGCTTGAAACCGTTAAAATTCAAGCACCATGAACAAACTTCGAAGCGTGTTGATGCTGACGGGCCTGTCCGTCGCGGGTCTGAACGCCTGTGGAGGAGAGCCCGAGGGGACGTCCCCGGCCGCCCCCGTGGGCGAGACGGTGAGCGTGAATCAGGAGCTGATCCAGAACCAGGCGATCTTCGATTACCTCACCCGGCTGTCGCCGCTCATCCTCCCGACGCCGAGCCATAGCGAGAGCACCTCCACCCAGGAGGAGGTGCGTGACGCGACGATCAACGTCTGCACGTACACCCAGGTCTCGGAGACGAGCCATTTCGACAAGCTGGTCTCCTTCGATCCGAACGCGGATGTGCTCTGGCCGGGTGCGCTCGTGCAGGGGCAGTCGCTGTCGCTCGGGCTCCTGTCGCCCATCGGGGCGCCGCGTGCTCCGGGGACGATCACCCTGACCAACGCGCGGATCGACGGTTCCACGCCGACCGAGTACGTGTACAGCCGGACCCTGGCGTCTCCGAGCCTGGCGAGCACCCATGACGCGATCCAGAACATCCTGACGGCGGAGAGCGTCAACTACGCGGCCAAGATCGCCTACACGATGCACCAGGCGCACTCGCTCAACGAGGGCTCGGTCAAGGCGGGCATCGCGGTGCAGTTCGCGGGCAACTCGCTCAACACCACCTTCGGCCAGCAGTGGACGCAGAGCAAGACGACCATCCTGGTGGACTTCACCCAGTCCTATTACACCGTCTCCTTCGGGGCGCCCGCGGAGCCCTCGGCCTTCTTCGCGCCGTCCGTGACGGTCGATGAGCTGAGGCCGTTCATCTACGACGGCAATCCGCCCGGCTACCTCAGCTCCGTCACGTATGGCCGCCGGCTGCTCATCAAGTTCGAGTCCTCGGAGGACAGCTCCAAGGTGTCCTCGACGCTCGACGTCGTCTTCACGAAGGGCAAGGTGGGCGGCTCCATCAACCTGGACTACGAGCAGCAGAAGACCCTCCAGAACACGAAGATGACGCTCCTGGCGCTGGGCGGGCCCGCCGGCAGCGCGGTGGAGGTCATCGGCACCGGTCTGGACAAGATCACCTCGCTCCAGAAGTACTTCCAGGATGGGGCCAACTTCTCGCCGAGCTCTCCGGGTGTTCCGCTGTCCTATACGGTGCGCTACCTGAGCAACTACCAGCCGCTCGTGGTGGCCTCGACGACCAGCTACACGGTGCCGTCCTGCGTCGGGAAGACGTCCACCATGTCCGTGGCGCTGGGCGAGCTGTACATCTACGCGAACGGAGAGACGATCGGGAAGGGCGAGATGAACTACGACGTCTACGTGGGCGACTCGCTCGTGGCGTCCGGGCGCAACGTGAAGCGTGGTGACAAGGAGAGCATCGCCCTGAACGTGTCGCGGATGGTCACCCTGCTCCAGCAGGAGGGCAACTCCCTGCGGGTGCGAGCGGATGTCTGGGAGAACACCAAGAAGGTCACCCCCGGCATCACGCACATCTTCAGCACCTACCTGAAGGACTGGTCGCCGAAGGGGTACCAGGAGGTCATCGGCGAGTACAAGAACCTGAAGGTCGGCCTGCGCTACACCGTCACGCCGTATTGAGCGCCGCCTCGGGGTGAGCCGGGCAGCCGGCGGGGGCCCGAGCCCTCACCGCGACTGTCCGGCACCGAGGGCCGCCCACCTCGCCCGAAGAAGGGGGCCCACGGTCCGGGGGAGCCGCTGGAGCCCATCCACCGCCAGGCACAGCCCGTACGTCAGGCCGATGAGCGCCACCGTCAGCAGCGTGTACTGCCCCCAGCCGCTCCGGTGGCCCCACACCCTCTCGAAGGAGAAGCCGAAGATGTGGAAGTAGAGCAGCCCCTCGTGGAAGACGTACGCGGACAGGGAGGAGGTGCCGAACGTCTCCACGAAGCGCCGCACCCGGGAGGGCGCGGTCCCCCGCGCCATCCGCCGCTCCAGCACCATCAACCCGAGCAGCACGATGCATATCCACATCCATCGCTCGGCCGCGTTGGAGGGGTTGGTGACGAAGAACCGGTGCTCCGGGTACAGGTTGCGGAGGGGCTCCGCCGCCAGCCAGCCCACGGCGCCGAGCCCGGTGAGGAAGAGCAGGGCGCGGACGAGTCCGGCACGGCCCTGCTCGCCGGCCACCGCCCCGGCATAGGCCCCGAGCCATGAGAAGCCGAGCCACGGCAGCAGGGGGAACACGGCTCCGGTGGACTTGTTGAGGACGTAGGCCCATGGCCCGTTCACGGCCTCGCCGAGCGGTGACAGGAAGAAGGTGACGAGCGCCAGGGCCAGGGCCACGCCGCGCAGCACGCGGGGCCGCGAGGCCATTCCCGCGGTGAAGGGCAGGAGGATCAGCAGCGACAGCCCCACGCAGTGGAGGATGTCCAGGCGCACCAGCCACTTCGGCTGCTGGAAGAGGGGGAACCACATCCAGTTGACGAGCGTGGCCACGCCGAGCACCTGCAGGGCCCGGCGCAGGTTGCGCCCGAGCCGCTCACTCCGCTTTCCACTGGCGGCGCTGCGGACCAGCAGCAGCGAGAGCGCGAAGCCCGCCGAGAAGAGGAAGGCCGGGGCCACCAGCCCGTCGATCCGGAGCAGGAACTTCGTCGTCGGACTCTGGCGCAGCTCCGGGCGCAGCAGCACCAACGCGTGGCACTGGACCATGAACAGCACCGCGATGCCGCGCAGCCAGTCGATGGCGCGGACGCGATCGGAGGGAGGCGCGGGACTCATGGGAGGCAGGCGAGGCCGGGTTCGGGAGCTTCGTCGTCCTGGAAGCGCAGCAGGCAGCGCAGGGCGTCCGGGTCGGCCTCGTCCGAGACCCAGGAGCGCCGCCACAGGAGCGCCGCCACGCGATGGGGGATGCGCGAGTCCGGAGCGACGAGGGCGCGAACCACGCCGTTGCTTCCGACCTTCGCCTCCTGCCGGACGGACTCCAGTGTGGACACGAGCTCGGGGCAGCCCTCGGGGCAGTTGTAGAGGAAGACCGCGTGCCCGTGCTCCAGGTTGTGCAGCCACACGCACCGGTTCGGCTCGGTGTCGTGGACCCGGCAGCGCAGGGTGTCACTGCAATGCTCGCCGCTGGTGGGTGGGTTCAGCCCGTCTCCACACGCGGTGCTCGAACAGGTGAGGTGCCGGGTGCTCTCGGGGGGCGGTGCGTGCTGGATTTCGTAGCGGGAACAGTCTGGCTCGCTCGAGCTGCAGGCGAGCAATGGAGCCAGGAGGAAGGCGGGAAGCGCGCGACGAAGCGGGGACATCGGTTGTCCTTCTATCGCATCGGCCCCGGGTGGACGAGTGGGCAGAGGGCCAGCCGGGTCGATCGCCTCCCGGTCGGGTTCAGCGAGCCTGGGCGATGCTTCCGTCCATACGAATCCTAGAAGGGTGCGAGAAGGACTCTCTTCATATCGACTCGGCTACGTCGCCAATTGCCTCTCCCTCGGCCTGGGAGCCAGCCACACGTGCCGGCTCGCGGGGGCCACGCCTCAGCGGCTGGAGGCGCTCATCGAGCAGAACCTCTCCGAGCTCGAGCAGATCCTCCTCTTCAACGAGGCGCACGGCATCGAGCTGTTCCGCATCGGCTCGTCGCTCATCCCGTTCGGCTCGCACCCGGTCAACACGCTGAAGTGGTGGCGGAGGTGGGCGCGGGAATTCGAGCGGCTGGGGCATATCGCCCGGCGCTCGCGCCAACGCCTCTCGATGCACCCCTCGCCGGCGGCGGCCTCGTTGACGTCCGTGCACCAGCGGGTGCGCGACGCCGCGATCGCCGAGCTGCGCTACAGCGCCCGGGTGTTGGATCTGCTCGGCCAGGGGCCCGAGGCTCGCGTGGTCCTCCACCTCGGAGGTGCCGCGCCGGGCCGGCCCGAGGCCCTGGACAACGCGCATCGCATGCTGGACGCCATGCCCGAGGAGCTACGCAACCGGCTCGTCCTCGAGCACGATGACAAGATCTGGAGCGCGCGAGAGGTCGCCCCGCTGGCGCGCTCGCACGGGCTGCCCTGGCTCGCGGACAACCTGCACAACGTCATCGAGCCCTCGGAGCCGGTGATGTCCCTCGAGGAGCTGCTGCGCGAGTCGGCGGCCTCCTGGCGCGCGTTGGACCTGAGGCCCAAGTTCCACCTGGCGAGCCAGAAGCCGGACGGCCGGCCGGGGGCTCACGCGGATCGCATCGACCCGGAGGATTTCCGGGCCGTGGTGGCGGCGCTGGACGGTCCGGCGGACCTGATGCTGGAGGCCAAGGACAAGGACCTGGCGCTCTTCGCACTGCGTCAAGAATCCCTCGCCCAACCCGTGAACACCCCCTCACTTTAGAGGTGCGTTTCGCGCGGGCATTCCTCTACGGTTGTGCCCCGCCATGAATCGTACCCCTCCCGTCAAGCACCTCCTGCGCGCGGCCCTCGTGGCCGTGCCGCTCGTCGCAACTCCTGGCTGTACGCCCTCGGCGCATGGCTCCACCGCCGCCTCCCAGGAGCCTCGTGCCTCGGAGTCTTCCACTCAGACGCAGAAGTCCGCCGAGGTCCAGCCCACGGCCGAGGACGCGCGTCAGTTCGCCACCCGCGTGAACGAGGAACTCAAGCGGCTGTGGGTACGGCAGTCCACGGCCGAGTGGATCAAGGCCACCTACATCACCGACGACACCGAGCGGAACGCGGCCACCGTCAACGAGGAGGTGATGGGCTACATCAACCAGGCCATCAAGGAGGCCGCCCGCTTCAAGGACGTGCAGGGGCTGGACGCGGACACCGCGCGCACGCTGCACCTGTTGCGCGTGTCCTCCTCGCTGGTCGCGCCCAGCGATGCGCGGAAGCGCTCGGAGCTGGCCTCCATCGCCGCGAAGCTCGAGGGCCTTTACGGCAAGGGCAAGTACTGCGGCAAGGATGGCAAGGGCCAGTGCAAGGACCTGGGCGAGCTGTCCGATGTGATGGCGAAGAGCCGCGACTACGACGAGCTGCTCGAGGCCTGGGTGGGGTGGCACGCCATCGCGCAGCCGATGCGCCCGCTCTACCAGCGCATGGTGAGCATCTCCAACGAGGGGGCCCAGGAGATCGGTTTCCCGGACCTCGGCGCGCTCTGGCGCTCCAACTACGACATGCCGCCCGAGGCCTTCGAGAAGGAGGCCCAGCGGCTGTGGGGGCAGGTGAAGCCCCTCTATGACGACCTGCACTGCTACGTGCGCGCCCGGCTGGCGAAGCAGTACGGCGAGGACAAGGTGCCCGCCGGCAAGGCCATCCCCGCGCACCTGCTCGGCAACATGTGGGCGCAGGAGTGGAACAACATCTACAACCTGGTGGAGCCCTACAAGGGGCAGCCCAGCCTGGACGTGGACGCCGAGCTGAAGCGGCAGGACTACGACGCCATCCGCATGGTGAAGACGGGCGAGGGCTTCTTCACCTCGTTGGGCCTCGAGCCGCTGCCGCAGACGTTCTGGGAGCGCTCGCAGTTCACCAAGCCGCGCGACCGCGAGGTGGTGTGCCATGCCAGCGCGTGGGACGTCACCTACGACAACGATCTGCGCATCAAGATGTGTATCAAGCCCACCGAGGAGGATCTGGTCACCATCCACCACGAGTTGGGGCACAACTACTACTACACGTACTACTACAAGCTCCCCGCCCTCTATCAGCAGGGCGCGCATGACGGCTTCCACGAGGCCATCGGCGATGCGATCACCCTCTCCATCACGCCGGGCTATCTCAAGCAGATGGGTCTGCTGAAGGAGGTGCCCAAGGGGGACAAGGGCCTCATCAACCTGCAGATGAAGGACGCCATGGAGAAGGTGGCCTTCCTGCCCTTCGGTCTGCTCGTGGACCAGTGGCGCTGGGAGGTGCTCTCCGGGCGGGTGAAGCCGGAGGACTACAACAAGGCGTGGTGGGCACTTCGCGAGAAGTACCAGGGCGTGCGCGCGCCGGTGGCGCGCTCCGAGCAGGACTTCGATCCGGGCGCCAAGTACCACGTCCCCGCCAACGTCCCCTACACGCGCTACTTCCTGGCGCGTATCCTCCAGTTCCAGTTCCACCGCGCGCTCTGCCAGGCCGCCGGGCACCAGGGCGCCCTCCACGAGTGCTCCATCTACGGCAACAAGGAGGCCGGAAAGCGGCTCCAGGCCATGCTGGAGATGGGCGCCAGCAAGCCGTGGCCCGACGCGCTCGAGGCCCTCACCGGACAGCGGGAGATGGATGCTTCAGCCATGCTGGAGTACTTCACTCCGCTGCGAACCTGGCTGCAGGAGCAGAACAAGGGTCAAAAGTGCGGTTGGTAGGAGTTGCGAGGTAGACACGGAAAGCGGCCGAGCCTACATTCTTGCCCGCTCGGTCGGGTCTCATCCGACCGGGACGGGCGGCAGATTTCCGCGCCCGTTTGTCTGAAGGAAGAAGAGAGCAAATGGCGACTGGTACGGTGAAGTGGTTCAACGATGCGAAGGGGTTCGGATTCATCACGCAGGATGGCGGTGGCGAGGACGTGTTCTGCCACCACACCGCGATCAACATGGATGGGTTCCGCACCCTGGCCGAGGGTCAGCGGGTCGAGTTCGAGGTGACCAAGGGCCCCAAGGGCCTGCAGGCGCAGAACGTGCGTCCCGCCTAGTCCGGCTCTCTTCGTAGGTTGTTCCTGAAAAGGGTCCGACCCATTGGGGCCGGGCCCTTTTTCATGTCCGGAGTCCTCGCATGTTTGTCCTCTCATCCCGGTTCCTCCTGAAGCGTGCCCCGGTGTTTCCCCTGCTGGCCGTGCTCGGCTGTGCGTCCGGCCAGCCCCATGTCCAGGCGGGCGCCGCGCCCGCGGAGGCTCGTCCCATGACGCAGACCGCCGATCTCTCCGCCCTGAAGGCCCAGCTCGTTGCCCGCCATGGCGAGGCACAGCGGGCCCGCATCGAGAGGGGTGTGGATCAGGTGGCCGCGTTGTGGCGCGCGGAGGACGGGGACCTGGCCGCCTTCGTGCGCGAGTACTTCATCGCCGACGAGAAGCAGCTCGAGGCCACCCTGGCCCGGCTGGAGACGGCCTTCGAGCAGCTCGACGGGCACCTGAACGAGATCAGCCGGGAGCTGCGGCGTCCCACGGATCTGGACCTGGGGCCGTTGCTGCCGGTGGATCCGCTGCTCGCGGCGTATGACCCGGGCGCGCACACCACCGAGGATCTCTTCCAGGCGAAGGTGGGGTTCGTGGCGCTGCTCAACTTCCCGCTCACCACGCTGGCCGAGCGGATGGAGAAGGGCCCGGGCTACACCCGCCGCCAGTGGGCCGAGGCCCGGCTCACCGGCCGTTTCAGCCGCCGCGTCCCCGCGGAGGTGCGGCAGGCGTCGACGCGCGCGACGGCGGACGCGGACCTCTACATCGCCGAGTACAACATCTGGATGCACCACCTGGTGGATGACCAGGGGCGCCGGCTCTTCCCGAAGGGGATGAGGTTGATCAGCCACTGGAATCTGCGGGACGAGCTGAAGTCCCGGTACGCGGATCCGGAGGGCGTGGCGAAGCAGCGGATGATCATCAAGGTGATGGAGCGCATCGTCACGCAGACGATTCCCGCGGCCGTCATCGACAATCCCCGGGTGGACTGGAATCCGTTCACCAACGAGGTGAAGGCGGCACCGGCGGAGGAGCTCGAGCCGGACGCGCCCCAGCGCCCGGTGGTGCTGGACGGGAAGCGCGAGGACGACGTGCGCTACACGAAGCTGCTGGCGCAGTTCCACGCGGCCCGGAGGGAGGACCCCTACGTACCGGTGGCGCCCACGGCGATCGCGCGCAGCTTCGAGCTGGGGCGTGAGCTGCCCGAGGCCCGGGTGAAGGCGCTGCTGGAGCAGGTGCTGACGTCCCCACTGGTTCCGAAGGTGGCGCGGCTCATCGAGCAGCGGCTGGGGCGGAAGCTGGAGCCCCAGGACCTGTGGTACGCCGGCTTCAGGGCGAACGCGAAGCTGTCCGAGGCGGAGCTCGACAAGCTGACGCGCCAGCGCTACCCGACGGCGGAGGCCTTCGCGAAGGATCTGCCGCGGATCCTCCAGGGGCTGGGCTTCTCGAAGGAGAAGGCGGCCTTCCTGTCGGAGCACATCCGGGTGGATCCATCGCGAGGGGCGGGACACGCGATGCAGTCGATGCGGCGCGGGGACTTCCCCCGGCTGCGGACGCGGGTGGGCCCCAACGGCATGGACTACAAGGGCTACAACATCGCGGTGCACGAGCTGGGGCACAACGTGGAGCAGGTGTTCTCGCTCTACGCGGTGGACCACACGCTGCTGGCGGGAGTGCCCAACAACGCCTTCACCGAGGCGCTGGCCTTCGTCTTCCAGGCCAGGGACCTGGAGCTGCTGGGACAGGCGAAGCCGGACGCGGCCCGTGAGCGCGAGCGGGTGCTCAACGACTTCTGGCAGACGTGGGAGATCGCCGGGGTGGCGCTGGTGGACATCGCGGTGTGGCACTGGATGTACGAGCACCCGGAGGCCACGCCGGCGCAGCTGCGCGAGGCGGTGGTGCGCATCGCCCAGGAGACGTGGGATCGCTACTACGCGCCGGTGCTGGGAGGGCAGGGGACGCCGCTGCTGGGCATCTACAGCCACATGATCTCCTATCCCCTGTACCTGACGGACTATCCGCTGGGGCACCTGATCGCGTTCCAGATCGAGGAGCACCTGCACAAGGCGGGCAACCTGGGTGCGGAGTTCGAGCGGATGGCGAGCCAGGGCGCCCTCACTCCGGACGTGTGGATGACGAACGCCACGGGCGCGCCGGTGAGCGCCGAGCCGCTGCTGCGAGCCACGGAGTCTGCGCTCCTCGGATATTGAGAATTCGTCCCAGGAAGTAGGAATTCACCTGTATTCATTGGATTCCAGTTGAGGCGGGTATGGCCTGTGTTACAGGTTTGTATGGGTCCATTCCAGGTCGTACGAAACCCCCAACAAGGAGGAATCCCATGTCTCGATTCGTGAAGCGCACCCTGCGGAAGTCGGCAGCGGGACTGTGTGCCTTGATGCTGGGCGCGTTCGGTTGTGGAGGCGCCGATGCGGTCGAGCAGGGTGATGTGACACCGACGGAGGAGCAGGCGCTCGTGACCCGGAAGGTCATGCCCATTGGGGACTCCATCACCCAGGCCGCCGCGGGCCATGCCAGCTACCGCTGCCCGCTGTGGCAGAAGATCCGCGCTGGCGGTTACACCGCCGATTTCGTCGGAAGCCAGACGGGCGGGTACTCCGGCGCGAACAGCTGCACGGTCAGCGGGTTCGACGTCAACCACGAGGGGCACTGGGGCTGGCGTGCCGATCAGATCCTGGCCAGCATCTCCGGGTGGGCGACCACCTACCGGCCGGACATCGTGTTGATCCACCTGGGGACGAACGATCTCTTCCAGGGCAACACCATCGACAGCACCCTTCAGGAGATCGGGCAGATCATCGACAAGCTCCGCGCGGTGAACCCGAGCGTCAAGGTGTTCCTCGCCAAGGTCATCCAGTCCACGAGATCGAACACCACCCTGGATGCCTTCAATCAGCGCATCCCGGCGTTCGCCACGTCGAAGAGCACGACGACCTCGCCGGTGATCGTCGTGGATCAGTGGACGGGGTTCAACGCGTCGACGGACACCTACGACGGAGTCCATCCGAACGCCACGGGCGAGGCGAAGATGGCCGAGCGCTGGTTCCAGGCGATCCGCTCCAGTCTGTGAGCCAGCTCGCCCTCCCCCTGGTCTGGGAGAGGGCCGGGGTGAGGGTCTGAGCATCCGTCAGTCCCTCACCCGAATCACCCGAACGCCTACTGCTTGCCCGGCTTCGCGGGCTGCGCGCGCGGGACATCCGCGCCCTGGCTTCCGATGCTGAGCAGCTCGACCTCGAACACCAGGGTGGCGTTGGGCGGGATGGTGGGAGGCGAGCCCTGCTCACCGTAGGCCTGCTTGGCGGGGCACACGAGCTGGGCCTTGCCACCGACCTTCATCTTCTGCACGCCCTCGGTCCAGCAGGGGATGACGCCGTCGAGCGGGAACTCGGCGGGCTGGCCGCGCTTGTAGGAGCTGTCGAACTCGACGCCGCTGGTGAGCGTGCCGCGGTAGTTCACCTTCACCGTGTCCGAGGCCTTGGGGCTCGGGCCGGTGCCGGCCTTCAGCTCCTTGTAGATGACGCCGGAGGGCAGCTTGACCGCGCCCTTCTCCTTGGCGGCCTCCTCCAGGAACTTCTGGCCGGCCTTCTCGCCCCGGGCCTTGGCGAGCCCCTGGAGCTTGGGTCCATAGGTGTCCAGCTCCACCGCGGGCTTGGCGTTGGTGAGGGAGTCCGTCATGCCCTTCTTGACGATCTCGATCTCGGCTGGGCTCAGGTCGAAGACCTTGATGCTGCGTCCGATCGACAGGCCGAGTGCATAGACCGTCTTCTCATCCTCGGTCTTGAGCTGTGTTTGTCCCTGCGCCTGCTGAGCCTGGGCCTGCATCCCGGCGAGGCCGAGCAGTGCCGCCGCCAACATTCCGAATCGCATGTGAACCGCCTTTCTCAATGGAGGCGGAAGGATAGGCCCGCCCGGGCCTTCTGGCTGGTCGTTTTCTTGCGGCCTGTCCGGATGCTCGTACCTTCGCGACAGCCTGCTGCAGCGAGGAAGCGACCTGTAGCAGCCGAGCCACCGGGAGGGTGTGAGGATGAGCGACAAGCGGAAGAGCGCGCGGGTTCCCCTCGACGTCTACCTGAACAAGTACATGGGGGGCGTCCCGTACATGGCCCGAGCCGCCGACATCAGCCAGGAGGGCGTGAGCCTGGCGCGCCTGTTGGAGCCCGAGCAGGACGCCCGGCGGGTGGGGCTCCAGTTCCAGCTGCCCGGCTCGGAAGAGGTCATCTACGCCGAGGGCGAGGTGGTGCGTGAGTGGGTGGAGGCCGGCAGCCCGCGCCGCGACGAGCGTTCGGGCGTTCGCTTCACGCTGCTCACCGAGCGGCACCGCCGGCTGATTGATGACTACGTGACACGCAACACGCAGGGCCACTGAGCCATGCTCCTCTGGCGGGCGGATGGACAGAGCCGCCTTGACCTGGCTCGGAGCCGGCCGGTTGAATCCGACCATCTGAACGAGAGCGTGGAGGATTCAGGTGAGGCGTGCACTGTGGGCGCTGGTGCTGGCGGCTCCGCTGTCGGCACTGGCACAGGGTAGTGGGGTGGATTGGCAGCGGCAGGTCCTCCGGGTGACGGGGGATGGGCCACCGGACGTGAAGGCTTCCAACCCGTCCCAGGCGAGGTTGGGCGCGGAGCGCTCGGCGAAGGCGGATGCTTTCGCGGATCTGCTGGAGCAGGTGAAGGGCGTCCGCGTCCGGGCGGACAGGACCGTGGGCGACGAGATGGCCCGTGAGGACACGCGCCGCCAGGTCGAGGAGGTGCTCCGCGGCTATACGGTCGTGGGGAAGCGCTACTACTCGGACAGCGGCGTGCAGATGGACGTGGAGGTTCCGCTCTCGGCGCTCACCGGGGTGCTGGTGTCTCCGGCGCCCTCGGGCACCCCCGCCCAGGCCGAGGTGAAGCCCGCCGAGACGAAGAAGGCCGCCAAGGCGAAGTACACGGGGCTGGTGGTGGACGCCCGGAAGCTGGGCATGGTGCCGGCGTTGGCGCCCCGGTTGCTCGATGCGTCCGGCCAGCAGCTCTATGGCGTCGAGTCGTTGTCTGCGGAGGCTCGGAAGAGCACGGGTGTTGCCGGATTCTTCAAGAGCCCCGAGGCGGCCAGGAAGTCGGAGCTGGTGGGGACGAAACCGCTGATGCTGGAGGCGGCGCGGCTCGAGGGCTCGGATCTTCAGTTGGGGCCGGACGCGGCGAAGGCGCTCGAGGGTCTGGACCCGAGCCTGCTCACCGAGGGGCGGGTAGGGATCCTCATCAAGTAGATGGGGGAGCGAGGAGCCTGGTGATGCTGGTCTGGAGTGGGAAGTGGCGGGGCAGGCGAGGGGTTGCCCTGGTGCTCGGGGGGCTGGTTCTCGGGTGTGCCTCGGGTCCCCGTCCAGAGCAGGTGCAATCCCCGGCGGCGGACCGCGCGCGCGAGCTGCTGCGTTCCTCTCATTCGCGTGATGGCAACCTGCTGTTGCGGTGCGAGCCCTCGGATGCCGAGGTGTACCTGGATGGAGTGGTCCAGGGCGTGTGCACCGACTTCGATGGAGGGCCGAACGGGCTCCAGGTCGGGGTGGGGCTGCACCGCATCGACGTGAAGAAGGACGGCTACTGGCCGTACACCACGTATTACGAGCCAGGCCGTGCCCGTGCGAGGCTGACCATCAAATTGCGGCCGGTGGAGCCGTAGCGCGGCGGCGCGGACTGAGCCGCGGGGCGCACATCCGGTATACCCTCACCTCAGCACGGAGGTTCGCCATCGGACGTAACAAGAGAGGCAAGGCGCGCGCGGTGAAGGCGCCCATGGCGCGGGAGGTCCCGGCGGAGGTTCCCCTGCAGGTGGTCAGGTTCGAGCCAGGGCCGGCGCCGTCTCCGGTGGAGCCACCGGAGCCCGAGGTGGGGCTCTCCGAGGCGGAGGCGCGGCGGGTGGACTTCGCCTGGTCGCTGGGCATGGTGGGCTCGTTGGCGCTGGTGTTCGCGCTGCTGTCGGTATTCGGCGGGGTGGCGGTGCCGGTGTTGCTGGCGCTCTTCATGGCGTACGTGCTCAACCCGCCCGTCACCGCGCTGGAGCGCCGGGGCCTCAACCGCGCCGTGGGCTCGAGCGTGGTGTTCGGCGCGTGCGTGCTGCTGATGGTGGGGGCGGTGCTGTACCTCATCCCCGTCTTCCGCGACGAGGCGGCCAAGTTGCCGGACTTCTTCCTCCGGGCCAGCGAGCGGGTGGTGCCGCAGGTGGAGACGCTGCTGGGGCGCCCGTTGCCGGATCTGCTGAGGCAGCGCATGACGGAGCTGGGGGGACAGGCCTCGGAGCTGCTCCAGAGCGCGGGGCCCACGGCGGCGCGGCTGGTGGCGAGCTTCGCGGGCAACACCGCCCGGTTCGTGGCCACGCTGCTGGGCCTGCTGGTGGTGCCGGTGCTGGCCTTCTTCTTCCTGCAGGACTACCCGAACCTGGTGGGGCTGGTGAAGGGGCTGGTGCCTCGCCGGGCGGTGGGGCTGGTCAGCCGGCGCTTCTCCGAGGTGGATGACGTCCTGTCCGCCTTCGTGCGCGGCCAGATCACCGTGGGGGCCATCCTGTCGGTGCTCTACAGCACGGGCCTGGGGTTCGCGCGCATCGACATGGCCATCGTCATCGGCGTCATCTCCGGGTTCGGCAACATGGTGCCCTATCTGGGAACGACCCTGGGCGTGGTGCTGGCGCTGCTGGGGCTGATGCTGTCCTGGCAGGGGCCGTGGCAGCTCGCGGTGGTCGCCGGCACGTTCGTGGTGGGCCAGATGGCCGAGGGGTTCGTCATCACCCCGCGCGTGGTGGGGGACAAGGTGGGCCTCTCGTCGGTGTCCGTCATCATCGCCATCCTGGCCTTCGGCGAGCTGTTCGGCTTCACCGGCATCCTGCTCGCGGTGCCCACGACGGCCATCCTCAAGGTGGTGCTGCGCGTGGTGGTGGAGCGTTACCAGAAGACGGTCCTCTACAAGGGAGAGGGACCGGCCGCCTGAGTCGTCCGGGGCCGGGGAAGGGCATCGTGTCCGAGAGCAAGGCAGCGGGGAAGGGCGCGGCGGAATGGGCGCGCCTGCATGAGGAGATCATCACCTGCCGGGCGTGTCCCCGGCTGGTGGAGTGGCGGGAGCAGGTGGCGCGGGAGAAGCGCCGGGCCTTCCGGGACTGGACGTACTGGGGCCGGCCGGTCCCTGGCTTCGGAGACGCCCGGGCGGAACTGGTCATCATCGGGCTGGCGCCGGCGGCACATGGGGCCAACCGGACGGGCCGGGTCTTCACCGGGGATCGCTCGGGGGACTTCCTCTTCGCCGGGCTGCACCGGGCGGGGTTCGCCAACCAGCCCCGGAGCGAGCACCGGGAGGACGGCCTCGCGTTGAAGGGGGCCTACATCGTCGCGCCGTGCAAGTGCGCGCCGCCGGACAACAAGCCCCTGCCGGAGGAGCTGGCCCGGTGCACGCCCTTCATGGACCGGGAGATGGCGCTGCTGCCCACCCGGGTGGTCCTGGCCCTGGGGGCCATCGCCTGGAGCGCGACCCTCGCCTGGCTGGAGAGGGTGGGGGTGGACATTCCCTCGCCCCGGCCCGCGTTCGGCCACGGTGCGGAGCTGGCCCTGCCGGGGGCGCCGGTGCTGCTGGGCTGCTACCACGTGAGCCAGCAGAACACCCAGACGGGCCGGCTCACCCCCGCCATGTTCGACGCGGTGATGGGCCGGGCCCGGGAGCTGATCGAAAATCGTCGGGGAAGATGAAACACCGCGCGCGCTGTTTCCTTGACAGCTGCGGGGCGCCCGCTGTATTCCCCGCTCGCCTTCGACGACAGAAGTCCCGAGGCAAACGGGTCGTTAGCTCAGCGGTAGAGCACTACCTTGACACGGTAGGGGTCAGTGGTTCGATCCCACTACGACCCACTTCAGCAAAGTGGTTCCACAGCGGGCGACAGGCTCAACAGCCTGCCGCCCGCGTCCTTTTCCGAGGTCTCGCATGGCGGATCAGATCACGGTGACCCTCCCCGACGGCAGCCAGAAGCAGGCGCCGCGGGGCATGACCATCGGGGACTTCGTGCGCGAGAGCATCGGGGCGGGCCTGGCCAAGGCCGCCCTGTTCGCGCGCGTGAATGGCGAGGACATGGATCTGTCCCGCCCCCTCAACGAGGACGCGAAGCTCCAGATCTTCACCTCGAAGAGCCCCGAGGGGCTGGAGCTCATCCGGCACGACGCCGCCCACGTGGTGGCCAGCGCGGTGCAGCGCCTCTTCCCGGGCACGCAGGTGACCATCGGTCCGGCGACGGAGGAGGGCTTCTACTACGACTTCTTCCGGGAGAAGCCCTTCACGCCCGAGGACCTCGAGAAGATCGAGGAAGAGGCCAACAAGGAGATCGCCAAGAACCTCCCCTTCGTCCGGACCGAGGTGTCCATGGACGAGGCCATCAAGCTCTTCGAGGAGAAGGGGGAGAAGTTCAAGGTCGAGATCGTCAGGGACATCGCGGCCAAGGGCGCCAGGACGCTCACGCTCTACACCCACGGTGACTGGGTGGACTTCTGCCTGGGGCCCCACGCGCCCACCACGGGGAAGATCGGCGTCATCAAGCTGCTGTCCACCAGCGGTGCCTACTGGCGCGGAGACCATCGCAACCCGATGCTCCAGCGCATCTACGGCACGGCCTTCTTCGACAAGAAGGCGCTCCAGGAGTACCTCACGCGGATGGAGGAGGCGCGCAAGCGCGACCACCGCAAGCTGGGCAAGGAGCTGGATCTCTTCCACTTCCACCAGTACTCGCCGGGCGCGGCCTTCTGGACCCCCAAGGGCACCACGCTCTACAACACCCTGTCGGCCTTCATGCGTCGGCTGACGAGCGAGACCGGCTACGTCGAGATCAAGACCCCGCTGCTCTACAACAAGGGCCTGTGGGAGACGAGCGGCCACTGGGGCAAGTACAAGGAGAACATGTTCCTCGTGCTCGACAGCGAGAGCGGGGAGCATGACTTCTCGCTGAAGCCGATGAACTGCCCGAGTCACCACCTGTACTACGGCTTCAAGAAGCACAGCTACCGGGACCTGCCCCTGCGCCTGCACACCCAGGACGTGCTCCACCGCAACGAGGCGGCGGGCTCGCTGGGCGGCCTCACCCGCGTGCGCCAGTTCTGCCAGGACGACGCCCACATCTACTGCCGCGAGGATCAGATCCCGGACGAGGTGCGGCGCTTCGTGCAACTGCTGGACCGCGTCTACAAGGCGGTGGGTCTGAGCTACTCGGTGAAGCTGTCCACCCGGCCGGAGAAGCGGCTCGGTGATGACGCGCTGTGGGATCGCGCCGAGGCCGGCCTCAAGAGCGCCCTGGAGAGCCTCGGCCTCCAGTACGAGCTGAAGCCCGGCGACGGTGCCTTCTACGGTCCGAAGATCGACTTCGACGTGTCCGACAGCATCGGCCGCAAGTGGCAGCTGGGCACCATCCAGCTCGACTACCTGGCCCCCGAGCGCTTCGACCTCTCCTACGTGGGGGAGGACAACGCCGAGCACCGCCCGGTGGTCCTCCACCGCGCCATCTACGGCTCGTTCGAGCGCTTCATCGCCATCCTCATCGAGCACTTCGCCGGCGCCTTCCCCGCGTGGCTGGCTCCGATCCAGGGCGTGATCGTCACCGTGGCGGACCGTCAGCGGGACTACGCCCTCAAGGTGCGCGACCAGCTGCGCGCCAAGGGCTACCGGGTCGACTACGACGAGCGCGGGCTCACGCTCAACGCGAAGATCCGCGACGCCCAGCTCCAGAAGATCCCCTTCACCCTCGTGGTTGGAGACAACGAGGTGGAGGCGGGTGGGGTGTCCCCCCGTCGCTATGGCGGCGAGGACCTCAAGACCATGAAGCTCGAGGCCTTCGAGGCGCTCCTGGAGAAAGAGGCCGCCTGGCCGTGATGTCGCACTGGGAGTCACAGGCCCTTGACAGGCCTTGACTCCGGGAGGCTGGCAAGTATCTTGCCCGTCTTCCGAGGGGAGTACCTACTCCCACTGCTGGAGGGCTTTCACATCGCTCGCGACCAAAGAACGAATCGCCGCATCCGTGCTCGGGAAGTCCGCGTCGTAGGGCCGGAAGGCGAGCAGCTCGGAGTCCTGCCGATCGAAGCAGCCCTGGAGCGTGCTCAGTCCGCGGGGATGGACCTCGTCGAGGTCAACCCCATGGCCAAGCCGCCGGTCTGCAAGATCATGGACTACGGCAAGTTCAAGTACGAGGAGAAGAAGCGGGCCTCGGAAGCGAAGAAGAAGCAGGTCGTCGTCCACCTGAAGGAAATCAAGCTCCGCCCGAAGACGGAGGAGCATGACTACGAGTTCAAGGTTCGCAACGTGCGCCGCTTCCTCGAGGAGGGGAACAAGGCCAAGGTCACGATCATGTTCCGTGGCCGGGAGATCACGCACAAGGAGCTGGGCTCGGCCATCCTGGACGACGTCATCAAGGATTTGAAGGACGTGGCGGTGGTGGAGCAGATGCCGCGGATGGAAGGGCGGCAGATGTTCATGATCATCGCCCCGAACCCGAAGGTGGCGGCGAGGGCGCGCGAGCTTGCCCGGCAGCAGGCGGCGGCGGCGGAGAAGGCGGAGGGCAAGTCCGAGGGTGGCAAGAAGTCCGAGGCTCCCGCGGCAGGCGGCAAGGCCGAGGATCAGGCAGTGGCTCAGGCCCCCGTGCCTGCTCCCGCGGCGGCCGCTCCGGCGTCCCAGTCCGGGGGCGCGAAATAGTTGGACCCGGCCGTCGGATTGCTGCAAAGCCGACGGCCCTTGACAGACGCTGACGGCGATTCGCTGCGGCGGATTGGTAGTTGAAGGAAGGAACCGCAACATGCCCAAGTTGAAGACCCGTAGCGGCGCCAAGAAGCGCTTCCAGGTGAAGAAGTCCGGCAAGGTGAAGTTCGCCAAGGCCTTCGGCAAGCACCTCTTCACCCACGCCAAGTCCCAGAAGCTCAAGCGCGAGCACCGCGGCACCGGGCACCTGAAGGACATGGACGCCAAGAAGGTGATCAAGGAGCTCTTCCCCTTCGGGGCGAACTAAGCAGGACGCAGTACAGAGGGCCCTGTCGGTGTGGCGATGAGCCAATGCGCCGGGGGTTTTCGAACACCTCACCGTAGTTAGGAGTCAGCAATGCGCGTCAAGAAGGGTTTCAAGGCTCGTCGCCGTCGTAATCGGATTCTGAAGCTGGCCAAGGGTTACCGTGGCCGTCGCAAGAACTGCTACAAGCGGGCCAACCAGGCCGTGGAGCGCGCGCTGGATTACGCCACCCGCGACCGCGCCGCGCGGAAGCGCAACTTCCGCTCCCTGTGGATCGTCCGCATCAACGCGGCCGCCCGCACCGTGGGCCTGTCCTACTCCCGCCTGATCGCCGGTCTGGCCAAGAACAAGATCGCCCTGGATCGCAAGGTCCTGGCCGACATGGCCGTGGCGGATCCCGCCGGTTTTGCCGCTGTCGCCAACATCGCGAAGGCGGCCTGAGAATGACGGCCGGCCGCACAGGCCGGCATCGAGAGCGGGTGGCCGCGGTCTTCCTGGAAGGCCGTTGCCACTCGTGGGTTTGAAAGCGGGCTGCCCCTTCGGGCGGCCCTTTTTTTTGCCCCGGCACGGCCGGGGTGGGAGGCGAAGTCAATGCGAGACCGCTTGCAAGCGCTCGCGGACGCGGCGCGGCGGGAGATCTCCGTCGCCTCGGAGCCGTCCGCGGTGGAGGCGCTCCGAATCCGTTACCTCGGCAAGAAGGGGGAGTTGTCCGGTGTCCTCGGTGGAATGGGCAAGCTGCCCCCCGACGAGCGCCGCGCCCTCGGCGAGGTGGCCAACCAGGTCAAGGCCGAGATCGAGAAGCTCCTGGCCGACGCCGTCCAGCGCGTGGAGGAGGCGGCGATGGAGGCCGAGCTGCGCGGCCCCAAGCTGGACGTGACGCTGCCCGGCCGCGCCATCACCCCCGGCAGCCGCCACCCGGTGTCCCGGACGATGGAGGAGATCGTCCGCACCTTCCAGCGGCTCGGCTTCGAGGTGGCCCACGGGCCGGAGATCGAGCTCGACTACTTCAACTTCGAGGCGCTCAACCTCCCGAAGGATCACCCCGCGCGCGACATGCAGGACACCTTCTACGTGGACGACGCCTCGCTCGGCCACGCGCAGAAGGCGGACAGCCCGGTGCTGCTGCGCACGCACACGTCCCCGGTGCAGGTGCGCTTCATGCTCAACCGCCAGCCACCCCTGCGCGCCGTCATGCCCGGCCGCGTCTACCGGCGCGACTCGGACATCACCCACACGCCCATGTTCCACCAGGTGGAGGGCCTGCTGGTGGACAAGGACGTCAGCTTCGCCGAACTCAAGGGCACCCTGGACGCCTTCGTGAAGGCCTTCTTCGGCTCGGACACGCGCACGCGCTTCCGCCCGTCCTTCTTCCCCTTCACCGAGCCCTCGGCCGAGGTGGACATCTCCTGCACCTCGTGCGGCGGCAAGGGCTGCCGCGTGTGCAAGCAGACCGGCTGGTTGGAGGTGCTCGGCAGCGGCATGGTGCACCCCAACGTCTTCAAGTACAGCGGTTACGACTCCACCCAGGTCACCGGGTACGCGTTCGGCATGGGCGTGGAGCGCATCGCCATGCTGCGCTACCGCATCGATGACCTGCGGATGATGTTCGAGAACGACGCGCGCTTCCTGGAGCAGTTCTGATGAAGATCTCGGTCAAGTGGCTCGGAGACTACGTGGCGCTGCCGGCCAGTGTGGAGGAGCTGGCACGCAAGCTGACCGCCGTGGGTCTGGAGATTGAAGGCCTCGAGCGCCCCGGCGAGGGGCTGCGCGGCGTGGTGGTGGCGCAGATCAAGGAGTCCGTGCAGCACCCCAACGCGGACAAGCTGTCCGTCACCAAGGTGGACCTGGGTGGCCCGGAGCCGCTCCAGATCGTCTGCGGCGCCAAGAACTTCAAGGTCGGCGACAAGGTGCCGCTGGCCACCATCGGCACGAAGCTGCCCAATGGCGTGGAGATCAAGCAGGCGCCCCTGCGCGGCGTGGACAGCTTCGGCATGCTCTGCTCGGCCAAGGAGCTGGGCCTGTCCGAGGAGTCCTCCGGCCTGCTCATCCTCCCGCAGGACCTGAAGCCCGGCACGCCCATCGCCGAGGCGCTCGGGTTGGATGACGTGGTGCTGGAGGTGAACGTCACCCCCAACCGGCCGGATGCCCTGTCGCACCTGGGCGTGGCCCGGGAGGTGGCGGTGGCCACCGGGGGCACCCTGCGTCCGCCCCAGCCGAAGCTCGCCGAGTCCGGCTCCACCACCTCCGAGAAGGTGAAGGTGCGCATCGAGGACGCGGCGCGCTGCCCGCGCTACGCGGCCCGCGTCGTGGAGAACGTGAAGATCGGTCCCTCGCCCCAGTGGCTGCAGGATCGGCTCAAGGCCTGTGGCGTGCGCCCCATCAGCAACGTGGTGGACGTCACCAACTTCGTCCTCCTCGAGTACGGCCAGCCGCTGCACGCCTTCGACCTGGACAAGGTCTCGGGCCAGGAGATCATCGTCCGCACCGCGAAGCCGGGCGAGAAGATGACCACGCTCGACGGCAAGGAGCGGGCGCTGGAGCCCGAGGATCTGCTCATCTGCGACCGTGACCGGGCCCAGGCCCTGGCCGGCGTGATGGGCGGCGCGGACAGCGAGGTGAGCGCGGGCACGACGCGCGTGGTGATCGAGTCCGCCCACTTCCAGCCCTCGAGCATCCGCCGCTCGTCCAAGCGCCATGGCCTGCACACCGAGGCCTCGCACCGCTTCGAGCGCGGCGCGGACCTCGACGCCGTCATCCCCGCGGTGGATCGCGCCGCGGCCCTCATCGCCGAGCTGGCGGGGGGCACGGTGGCTCCGGGCCGGGTGGACGTGTACCCGCAGCCCCAGACGCAGCGCCGGGTGACGCTGCGCTACGGCCGCGTGGAGAAGGTGCTGGGCGTGGCCATCCCCGAGTCCGAGTGCCGGCGCATCCTCGGTACCCTGGGCTTCAAGTCGGTGGAGGAGGGGAGTGGGCAGACCACCTTCGAGGTGCCTCGGGCTCGCGTGGACGTGGAGCGCGAGGAGGACCTCATGGAGGAGTTGGCCCGCGTCTACGGCTACGACAACATCCCCGCCCGGTTGCCGCGTGGCATCGCCGAGCTGGGTCCCGAGCCGGCCGCCGCCGAGGCCGAGCGTCGCGCCCGCCAGGCCCTGGCCGGCCTGGGCCTGAGTGAGGTGGTGAACTACTCCTTCGTTCCGCCGCGCACGCTGGAGGTGCTGGGAGGGACGGAGAAGCCGGTGGCGCTGCTCAACCCGCTCAGCATGGAGCAGTCGGTGATGCGCACCAGCCTGTTGCCGGGCCTGCTGGAGAACCTCTCCCGCAGCGTGCGTCATCAGGTGGACACCGTCGCCGTGTACGAGATGGGTCGGGCCTACTTCCGGGATCCGGAGGGTGGCCGGGGCCAGCGTCCGGCCGCGCGCGAGGTACCCCGGCTCGCGGGCCTCGTGTGGGGTCTGCGCGGTGGGCGGACCTGGACCCAGAAGGAGGCCCGGGCGGACTTCTATGACGCCAAGGGCGCCCTGGAGGCCGTGCTGCACGCACTCCATGTGGAAGGCGTCCGCTTCGTCGCCTCCGAGGCTCCGTCCTACCACCCCCGCGCCTGCGCCCGGGTGGAGCTGTCCGACGGCACGGTGCTGGGCTACGTGGGCGAGCTGCACCCTCGCGTGAGCAAGGCCCTGGAGCTGCCTCGGGACGTCTTCGCCTTCGAGGTGGACACGGCGCCCCTGTACTCGGCCGCCCGGCTGGTTCCCGCCTGGGGAGGGCTGCCTCGCTTCCCCGCCGTGCTCCGGGACCTGGCCGTGGTGGTGCCCCTGGAGCTCCAGAACGACGAGGTCCGCCGCGTCATCCTGGAGGTCGGTGGCCCCCTGGTGGAGGACGCCCTCATCTTCGACGTCTACACCGGCAAGCCCATCCCCGAGGGAAGCAAGAACCTGGCCTACGCCATCCGCTACCGCTCGCCCGAGCGCACCCTCACCGACGCGGAAGTGAGCGCCGCCCACCAGCGCATCATCTCCGAGGTCAACCAGCGACTGGGCGGAGCCCTCCGGACCTGAGTGAGAGGCTCCAAGGGGAAAACCTGAGTGAAACCGGTGGGTTGACAGCTGTCAGGGAAGGCTGTCACAGTCCGCCGGGTTCACCGCAGAGAGGGGCGCGAAGGTACTCGCATGACCAAGGCGGACATCATCGAAGGGGTCTACGAGAAGGTCGGCTTCTCCAAGAAGGAGTCGGCGGAGATCGTCGAGCTCGTCTTCGACACCTTCAAGGAAACGCTCGAGCGCGGGGACAAGATCAAGATCTCGGGGTTCGGCAACTTCCAGGTGCGCCAGAAGAAGGCGCGCGTGGGCCGCAATCCGCAGACCGGCAAGGAGATCGAGATCTCGGCGCGTCGGGTGCTGACCTTCCGGCCGAGCGCGGTGCTGAAGGCCGCGCTCAACGGCGAGCAGATTCCGGAGAACCACTCCGAGCTGGATGCCGCGGAGGAGGCCGCCGCCGACGCGGCCGAGGCCGCGGGTCTGGATCCCGAGGATCTGGACGAGGAGCTGGAGGAGCTCCCGGAGTACAAGGCTTCCGTGGGCGGAATGAAGGCGAAGGCCGAATGAGTTTTTGAAGGGCTGCTCGATCTCGTACTTGACCCATGGGGCAGGTGAAGGCATAAGGCAGCCCATCTCGCCGACGCCGGCGGGACACACATCGGGGCGTAGCGCAGCCTGGTAGCGCACTTGCTTGGGGTGCAAGTGGTCGCTGGTTCAAATCCAGTCGCCCCGACCATCGAAGGCCCTGGAGTTTCACTTTGCGGTGGACTCCAGGGCCTTCACTTCTCCCTTCCAGAGGGGAAGTGATGTGGGGAGTTAGTTCAGTTGGTTAGAACGCCGGCCTGTCACGCCGGAGGCCACGGGTTCAAGTCCCGTACTCCTCGCCAAGAGAAGGGCCCGGAATCGCAAGGTTCCGGGCCCTTCGTCTTTTCTCACCCGCCTGCCATTCCCTGCGTCGCGGAGCCCGTCTCCAGCATGTCTCCAGAATGCTGGGGGTCCGCTGCGTCGAGCAGGCTGATGGCTGCGTCCTTCGCCGCCGGGGTGAGGTGCATGTACCTCTGCGTGGTGGTGAGACTCTCGTGGCCCGCCAGCTCTTGGATGGCCTTGGCGGGAGCCCCGCGCATCGCCAGCCGTGAGCAGAAGGTATGCCGGAGGATGTGCAGCGCCCCGGTGACCGGCAGCCCGGCCCGTGTCTGTGCCTTCTTCATCCAGCGGGAGACGGTGGCCCTGGCCACGGG
The DNA here is from genome assembly GCF_016859125.1 of Archangium violaceum. Classification (NCBI taxonomy): domain Bacteria; kingdom Pseudomonadati; phylum Myxococcota; class Myxococcia; order Myxococcales; family Archangiaceae; genus Archangium; species Archangium violaceum. Next base: position 9,525,871 of record NZ_CP069338.1, read on the forward strand.
CTCGCCGTCGTCGCGGTAGAGCACCCGGGCCCCTCGCAGGTGACGGTTGGCCGCCAACAACGCCGCCAGCCGCTTCGTCATCGGCACCCGGCGGTCGCGTCCGCCCTTGGGCACGGTGACGTGACCTCGCCACTCGGCCTGCCGGATGTGGAGTTGGCCCCGGCGGAAGTCGATGTCCGGCCACTCCAGCGCGATGATCTCCCCGCTGCGCAGCCCAGCATCGCCCCCGAGGAGCACCATGAGCTGAATGCGCCAGTCCAACTTGCCCGCCGCCTCCACCAGCCGCTCGTACTCCGCGAAGTCGTAGAAGGCCATGGTGGGCTTGGGCGCCTTCAACAGCTTGATGGTCGCGGGCATCTTGTCGAGCACGCCCCACTCCACGGCCACCTTCAACAGCCGGTTGAACACCGTGAGGACGTTGTTCACCGTCTTGGTGGACAGGTCACGCAGCTCCGCCTTGAGGTGCTGGATGTCCTCGTTCGTCACCTCGTCCAGCCGCCGCTCACCGAAGCGCGGCAGCAGGTAGAGCCGCAACAGGGACTCCTTGCTGGTGATGGTGCTGGGCTTCTGCCGATTGGCCCTGGCGTCCCCGTCGATGAACCTGGGGGCGAACTCCTTCAACGTCGGCACTTCCTTCTTCTTCTCCACGTCCATGGCCTTGCGGCCTCGCGCGAGCAGCTCGGCCTGCCGCTGCTCACCCCACGCCTTCTCGCCCGACTTGGAGCCCACCGGAGCCTTCACGCGCTCGCGGTACAGCTCGCCATCGGGCCACTTGAACATGATGTCCACCTACCATCCGCTCTTGCCGCGCTTCTTGTACTCCCTGACCTTCACGCTCATCGCCGAGACCTCCTCGGCGACGGCACACGCCCTTCGAGAATGAACGGTAACAGCTCGCTCCCGCGAAACCGCAGTGAGCGGCCCACGCGGAACGCGCCAGGAAGCTGGCCCCGCGAGACCTTCGCGTACACGGCCTTGGGGCTGCACCCGAGAAGGCGGGCCACCTCCTCGGCGGTGTAGACGGCCTTGTCGAGCGGGGGCTGGTCCTGGCCCTCTGGCGTGGTGCTGCTCGGAGGACTCGCCTGCACCTGCACCAGCTCGCGGTGAGTTGCATCCCCGTGGAGCGCGGCCAGCTCCTCTCGCACCAGGGCGCGGATGAACTCACGCAGCCCGGCCTCTACGCTGGACACGGTGGCCTCCCGCCATCACTGCTCAACTGAATCACGTCCCGCATCTGAACCTCGTGAAGACGAGGCACATGGTGGACGTGGCGCTGGGTGAGGGGGAGCGGGAGGACTCCATGCGCTCCGACCTACTTCTTATCCCCCCCATCCCCTACGGAATGCTCGGCGGCCTCCGGTGGAGTGCTCGGCGGCGAGACGACCGACTGCTGCATGGCTGGAGTCGCAGGCGGCACGGCCTCTTGCCCGAGTGGAAGGTGCTCGGCGGCGATGGTCCGAAGAAGCGGCAGCACGCCACTCTCTTCTACCTCTCGCATCATGCTCTTCCAGGCGGCCTTGCGCTGCTTGTTGGACTTGGGGTCCTGCTCGAACTCCTCACGCGGGAATCGGATGCCCACCACGAGCGCCAGCGCCTCCATCTCCTGCGGCGAGAGCTTGGGTCCCATGCCCTCAGCCTCCACCGCGAGCTGGGAGAATGCGCAGAACAGCCGCTGCTCGCTCTGCCAGAGCCTCGTGTGCTCCCGAGCCCACGGGTGCTGTTCGTAGAAGCGCTTGACGGTGGCCCGGAGCTGCTCGCCCGCCTGGAGGAAGTGGGAGTAGGCCGTGACGACCTCCAGCCCTTGAGCGAGGAGGTGCGCCTGGGGGGCCAGCAGGGGCGTGAGCTGGCTGGAATCAATGCCGCACACTCCCTTCGGCAACTTGGGAAACGCTCGCAAGTAGTCCTCCGAGAGCAGCGCCTCCTCGTGGCGATTCACCCAGGCGAACGTCTTCGCCAAGCAGATGGCCAACTCGGAATTCCGGGCGAGTTTGACGATCTGTTCCCTGGTGCGCCGCCTGCGAAGCAACTGCATGGCGTCCTGCGGGCCCTTGAACCGGTGCTTGGGATTCCTGGGCACGGGGCCCATGCCCGGACGGGGAGTACCCATGTGCATCCGCCTCCTCATGCGCCACTGGCAGGCGCGGCGGTCCTCGGGTTGAAAGGGGGGCAAGCCGCCGAGGAAGGACGGTCTTTCGGGTCGCGAACCCTAGCCCGGATTATTCACCAGGGTAGAGGAGAAGGAGGGCGGTTGCGGGCGTAACGCCCTGATTTAGCTTGGGTTTATCCAGAACTCAGGCCGACTCGGAAGCGCCCGCCCGTATGACGCACTGTACTCCAGCCGTCCTCCACTTCCACCCCACTCTTCCGGTTCAGCTCACGTGCGACGCGCCCCACACCTCCAGCGATGGGGGAGCGCTGTTGCTGAGGCTGATGGACGAGCGTTTGGGGCTCACGCAGAAGCTGGCCGCCTGCATTCCTGACGCACGCGACCCGGCGCGGGTGGTGCACTCGCGTCTGGAGCAGGTGCGCCAGCGCGTCTACCAGATGGCCCTGGGCTACGAAGACTGCAACGACGCGCACGCCCTGCGTCATGACCCGGCCCTCCAGGTGGCATGCGACCTGATGCCGCACAGCGGCTCGCCCCTGTCCTCGCAGCCCACGCTCTGCCGCCTGGAGAACGCCGTGGACGGGCGCAGCGTGCGCAAGCTGCTGGGCGTCCTGGAGCAGCATTACCTCGACTCCTTCACCTCGCCCCCCGAGGTGGTGGTGCTCGACATCGACAGCACGGACGACCCCACGCACGGCCAGCAGCAGCTCTCGCTCTTCCACGGCTTCTACGACACCCACATGTACCATCCGCTGCTGGTGTTCGACGGCACCACGGGCCAGCTCGTCACCGCCATTTTGAGGCCGGGCACCGCCCATGCCGCACGAGGAGCCGCCGGAGTGCTGCGCCGGCTGATTGTCGCTCTCAAGCAGCGCTTCCCCAACGTACGGGTGGTGGTGCGCGGCGACTCGGGCTTCGCCATGCCGCGCGTCATGCGAATGCTCGAGGAGCTCAACGAGCAGCTGGGCGACATCGACTACCTGCTGGGACTGGCGCGCAATCCCGTCCTCCAGCGCAGGGGCGAGGCTGTCATGGCCGCCGCCAACGAGCAGTACGCTCAGGGCCGCCCCTACGTGCGCCACTTCGGCGCCTTCTCTTACGCCGCCGAGTCCTGGCCCCACGAGCGCCACGTGGTGATGAAGGCCGAGGTGAGCGCCAAGGGTGAAAACCCGCGCTTCGTCGTCACCTCGCTGCAAGGCTTCCCGCCCGAGCTGCTCTACGACGCCTACTGCGAGCGCGGGCAGTGCGAGAATTACATAAAGGACTTGAAGAACGCCCTGCTGGCCGACCGGCTGAGTTGCTCCAGCTTCTGGGCCAACTTCCTGCGCTTGCTGCTTCACGCGGCGGCCTACGTGTTGATGCATGCGCTGCGCACCGAGGCGGGCCGACAGGCTCCCGCCCTGGCCACGGTGCAGATGGACACGCTGCGGCTGAGCCTGTTGAAGGTGGCGGCCCACGTGACACGCTCGGCGCGTCGGCTGTGGGTGCGCTTGCCGACGTCCTTCCCGCTGGCTGCCGTCTTCATGGCCCTGGCCGGCTCGCTGAGCTGGGTGCCCTCGTGAGCTGACTCGCGGTGCACACCCCGCTGCTCCTGCTTCGACCACCTGGCCGACACGGCCGAGGTGCGTCTGGTGCTGCGCGCGAGTCACTGGCATCCAACCCCACGGGTTTCACGCCCCTTTGCCAACCTGAATTCCGCTCACCTGACAGATGGGGGCAACGAGTCAGATCGTGCCCCCTGGGTCTGCGCACGGCCCCTTCGCGGCTTCTCGCCAGGCCCTGGTGAATAATCCGGGCTAGCGTGGGCGCCATGAACGAGCGGGACATGCCGGACCTGCTGCCCGGCACGAGCGTCAACGGCGCGATCATCGAAGAGCTGGTGGATAGAGGGGGCTACGGCACCGTGTACCGGGCACGGGACAAGCTGTCTGGCACCCTGTTGGCCCTCAAGTTCGTCCCGCTCCACCGGGCCAAGCAGTGGGCCGAGCGCGAGGGCACCCTCGCCATGTACTTCCAGCACAAGAACCTCGTGCGGCAGGTGGGCTTCAGCTACTGGCCGCCCGTGCTGCCCGAGTTCTTCTGCTTGAAGATGCTCTACGTCGAGGGCCGCACGCTCGACGTGTGGGCCTGGGAAGAGAACCCCGACACGCTGGCCGTGGTGGGCAAGATGGTGGGTGTGGCGCGGGGGCTGGCCGTGGTGCATGACGAGAACGTCGTCCACCGCGACGTGAAGGAGGCCAACATCATCGTGCGCGACAGCGACGGGGAGCCGGTGCTGTTGGACTTCGGGGCCGCCAAGCGTGAGGGACAGGCCACCATCACCGAGGGCATGTTCCCCCCGGGTACGCCCAACTACCGCAGCCCCGAGGCGTGGCGCTTCGGCCTGGAGCACTGGAACGAGCGGAAAGTCACCTACCGGCCCGGGAAGGCGGACGACCAATACGCCCTGGGCGTGGTGCTCTACCGGCTGCTCACCCGTCGTTTCCCCTTCGAGGTGGCGTGGGATGACGAGGCATCGGTGAATGCAGTCATCAACAAGGAGCCCCTGCCGCCGCACATCGTCAACCCCAACGTGCCGCAGGTGGTGAGTGACCTGTGCATGAAGCTGTTGGAGAAGAAGCCGGAGAAGCGTTACCCGAACGTCCTGGAGCTGGGGAAGGAGCTGACGCACCTGCTGGCCCGTGCGGATGCTTCCTGGCGGGTGCCCCTGCATGACGGTCCCCGTCTACCGAGGAGAGGGCGCCGGGTAGCCGCAGCACGGAAGGAGAAGCCCGAGGCAGCCGCGCCACCCGTGGAGCCCACCCCGGCGACACCGACTCCGGCAACGGTGGCGGACGTGCCCATGCAGGCCATGGCGCTCCATGCGTTTCGGCGTGCGTTGGTGTGGATGGCCGTGCTGGTGGGCGCGGCCCTGGTGGGGTGGTGGCTCGCGCAGCGGTGGAAGCCCGCGCCCCCACCCGTGGCGTTGTCCTCCCCCTCCCAGACGTTGAAGTCTCTTCTCGGTCAGGAAGTGGCGCCCTCGTGGCCGCCGCCGGAAGCTGAACAGGCCGCAGCTCCGCCCCCGGCGAAGCAAACCCCTGCGGTCGTCGCCTCGCTGGTGACGCGACCCAAGGACGACGCCTTGAAGAAGCAGCAGGCCCCCAGCCCCCAGGGGGACACGAAGCAGAAGGGGGCCCTTTCTCCCGTGGCCAAGTGGTGTGTCGGCGCCGCCGCTGCCGCCAACATGGCCTGTCCCGGTGCCCAGGTACGTCCAGGCCCCGAGGCCGAGGCGTGCCCAACAGGCGCCGTCAAGACCATGACCGACACGCTCGGCATCGACATTGGGAACAAGGTTGACGTGGACTTCCCCCATGTGGGCCTCCAGCCCCAGCCCGTCTCCGTGCGCGAGGGCTTCACCTCGGTGGAGACCAGCCGCACGTGGGGAAAACTGCCGGGGGGGACCATCCTCCACGGACGCCTCTACTTCGGGGAAGGTCGCGTCTATGGCCGGTTCACCGAAGCCAAGACGCCCACGGGGGACACGTACAAGGTCTGCCTGGAGATATGGGAGAAGGGGCGCGGTGCCGAGATGGAGCCGGACGGGGGAGCGAACACCGCCAAGGTCTTCTCCCTCGTAGCCGTGAAGGCGGTGGATCGCTTCGAGTAGGAGCATCCTAGCGGTTGGTGGGCTGCAAGCTGGACGCGGCCCACGCACTACCAGGGGGGAAGGTGTGGTAGAGGCCACGTCTCCGGTCTCTTCCCCCTTGCGTGAGGTCCCCGCCCCGTGTCCGTCTTGTCCCCCGCCGCCCTCGTGGCGCTGGTGCTCCTCGCGGGGGCCAGCGCCATCGCCCAGCCGCGTCTCCCGGACTGTGAGGCGTCACCGTCCCGCGTGGAGCTGCCAGCGGAGCCCACCGGCAAGGTGCAGGAGGTGTGCATCAGCCCGGAGCTGCCCATCACCTTCCGCTTCGATTCGCTGCTGGTGCCGGGCTCGCTGGAACTGCAAGAGCGCGAGCGTTTCGAGGACGTGGCCCCAGGGACGCGGAGCTTCACCCTCCATCCCCCGGCGGACCTCCAGACCGGGGAGCGGTTCAAGGTGACGGTACGCTTCGCGGATGGTGCGGCCCCGACGAGCGCCACCTTCATGCTGGTGGGACACCCCGCGCTCGGGACACGACAGGTAAACGTGTTCCGCCACAAGCGCACCGTCGAGGACTACCAGAAGGAAACCCAAGAGGAGCGCAAGAAGTCCCAGCAGCTCGGCCTGGAACTGGAGCGGATGCGGCTGGAGAAGGGGCCGAGCGGCCTCACGGGACTGATCGCCAGCGGATTGATGGTGGACGACCAGGGCGTGAAGGCCGAGGACATTACGAAGGGCATCACCCGGCCCGCGAGTAACGCCCTCGCTATTCGCCGTGTCCTCAGCTACCGCGGCACCACACGCGAGGAGAACGTGGTGCGGGTGGCCGTGGCCGTGGAGCTGGTGAACCCGGGCACGCAGCCCTGGGCGTTCGCGGATGCGGCGCTGGTGAGCAAGGGCCAAGAGCCCAAGCCGATGAAGGTGGGCTGGCAGCCCTCGCCCGTCCCGCCGAACCCAAAGGAGCCGGGTGTGGTCGTGGTGGACTTCGAGCTGACGGCCCGGGAAGCCCAAGGCCCCTTCACCTTGAAGCTGTGGGACGAGAGCGGGATGCGGCTCGTCACCATCGGCAACGTGACCTTCCCCTGACCCCTGGCGCTTCGGCGTATGTCAGACTCATCGGGTATTCCCTCGGACTGGCAACCCATCAGGGGTGGCCATCACCACGGGGAATTCCCATGAAGCTGGCCGGAACGGTGGTGCTGGTGGTGCTCCTCTCCGGATGTGCGACAACCCAGAGAGCGGACGGCCCTGGAACGGGCGGATCTGGTCCTTCACCCTCACCGGGGGCCAAACCCGCCGTGAAGAAGGAACTCCCCTGGTTGAACGTGCCGGGCGGACGGATGAAGACGACCCTCTTCTACGGTCCCTGGCAGTGCCGCCGGGAGTTCATGAACCAGTGCCAGACGGAGTGCGGCGCGAGCTACAAGCTCAAGGGCTGCATGTGGCTGGCCGATCTCAAGTTCGACTGGGAGGGAAGCCTCGTCGTCTTGCCCGTCCCTGTGAAGGCCGGAAGCCGCTACGGCATCTATCACTGCTGCTGCAACTACACCGAGCTGTCGAAGGAGGACACACGCGCCGCTCGCAAGAAGTGGGAGGGGAAGAGGGAGTCCTTCCGGCGGGGTTGGAGCGAGAAGTTCGGAACGTGGCCGGAGAAAGGTGACGTGTCCTGGCCAGGGCACCACGTCCGGGATCTCAAGCACGGGGGGGATCCGGTTGACCCCAACAACATCATCCCCGCCGAGCCTGATGTTCACGAGGTCTTCAACGAGCAGTACCCCGCTTGCTACGACGGCAAATCTCCCTGGAATACAGTGGGCCCCGACTTGCCCTACACGGACAACTGACGATGGCCACGCCCCTTAGCAGCTTGCTCGAAGAGGTCTCCCGTGCGCACTTCCCCCATCCCCCCGCCACACCCGAGGAGATCGAGGAGTTCGAGCAGCGGGTGGGCTGGCGGCTGGACCCTGACCTCCGGGCCTTCTACCTGCACTGCAACGGGGCGGAGCTGTTCAAGCGGCTGCCGGATGCCCCCTACCGCATCCTTCCCCTGTCGAAGATCGTCCGGGCGCGGGTCGCCATCTTCGGGAAGAAGAACGATGACGACGCTCACGGCCCTGCTTCGATGTGGGCCATCTGCGACGTGCAGGATGGCAACTACCTGTTGGTGGATGTGGCCCGGCAGGAGAATGGCCGCTACCCCGTCATCGACGGCTGGCACGAGGCGTGGCCGGACCCAAAGTATTGTGACCAGATCGCCAGTTCCTTCTCGGACTTCTTGGAGCGGGCCCTGCGTGAGGGCCAAGCCTACTGGCTGAACGATTGAGCCCGGCTGACTCCGAGCCCCACCGGAGGGTAGATGTCGCCTCCGGGGTTGTTGAGTAGACAAGAGTCTGGCCTCGGCTGCGGGGCCACAGCCTGCTATGCCCCAAGAGGATGGAGGACCGACGTGCCTGACTACACGAACGACGCCCGCTTTCAGGAGATGCAGTTCCTCGCTCGGCTTGAGCAGAGCCGCACAGTCACCGTGAGCTACCCTCGCGGCGTCTTGGGTGTTGTTGAACAAAGCAGGGAACGACAGATGGTCCTATCGCTCATCCTGCGCGGGATGCTCAATGGACCGGACAGCCGGACAACGCTTTATTCGGTCAAGTACCCCAGGCCGCTCCACGAATCGCTTGCCGCGACCTTGGAGAACCAGGAGCGCTATGAGAGGGCACATCTCATCGAGTCTCTTCTGGGCGGCAGCGAAGTACCCTTGGAGATGGGGCACATGGGGCGCTTGCGTCTCTACGAGCTTCAGGACCAGCTGAAGGCGACGCGCCAACGGGAGATGTTCGGCATCCTCTTCGACGGACGGCACGTTGAGCGTGATCTGGCGATGGCCATCCTGAACAGCAGCCCCGAGGCGCCTGTTTCTCTCGCCTACCTCGACATGAACGGCCTCAAGGCCTTCAACGAGGACGGCGACCACGCCACAGGTGACGACGCCATCAAGACATTCTTCCATGCGGTGGAGAAGGGGGTCTCGGGCGCGGGAGACGCCTACCGCGTGGGCGGCGACGAAGTGGTGGTCATCATGCCCGGGACGCCGCTGGTGGAGGCTCGGCAGCGCATGCGCTCAGTTTTGGTGTCGCTCGCCGGAGAGGCGATCAGCGTGAAGGGGGAGCCTCGGAAGCTGTCGTCGGCTTGTGGGTTGGTGACGATAACCAGCCCACAAGCAAAGCCCCATGAGGAGAAAGTGCGTGCTGACCACCTTCAGAAGGAGGCCAAGGCCGCCTCCAAGCTCGGGGATGGACGCAGGTGCTGCGCTCTGAGGGTTGAAGACGAGGCGAAACCGGTGGTCATCGAAGTCTGACGACACCCGGGGGTCGAGTGAGCAGGGAGTGCGCCCATCCGCACGGCCCGTGCAATGGAGCCGCCCGAGTCAGCATGGGGTGGGAAGTACCCTTGGAGTACACACCAACCCATGCTGCCCGTACTCTCGCCTGGACCCCGTCACTCACCCCTCCCAACCCAACGCCCCTGTTTCCGTCTCCAAAATGTCTCCAGGGCGGGAGGGGACTCCGAGGAACAGGTGGGACAGCCGGGGACTGGCCCGTGGACTCGAAGTGCCCGGATTCACTCGCGATTCCTCGAAAGGCGTGTGCCGTCGCGGGTTTAGGGCCCCCCTCGTCCACGGGTTCAAGTCCCGTACTCCTCGCCAATAGAAGGGCCCGGAATCGCAAGGTTCCGGGCCCTTCGTCTTTTCTCACCCGCCTGTCATTCCCTGCGTCGCGGAGCCCGTCTCCAGGAAACTGGGCGCCCGCCGTGTCCAGCAGACTGATGGCCGCGTCCTTCGCCCTGTGGGACTTTGTCCAACCCTCAAGCGTAGATCCAGACTCCCTCCGGGAGCCGTGCTCAGACTCCCACAAGAGCGGACGGACCCTGCCCATGCTTCGAATCCCCAAGGAACAGCGTGACGCCTTCCTCCTGCATGACGAGAAGGTCAGGGCGCCGAATCCCACCTATCGAAGCTGCAGGATGCGCTGAAGTCGGACCTGGCGCAGGCGGCGGTGGATATCGCGGGAATCGTGGACCCTATGCCCATCTCGGTGTCGCTGAACATGAAGAAGCGCGGGAAAATGAACCAGCCGGTTTGGGGGCGAGGAGCGGCGGGGCTCGCGCTCCGAGGAGGCCCGCACCGCAGTTGGGGGCGGGCCGGAGCGGAGCCACAGGGGGACTGGGGGATGTAGTCCCCCAGGGCGTCAGCCGGAGCGGCGGGAGCGGCGAGACTCCAGAGAGGCTTCGGCTTCGCGGCGGCGGTAGCTGTCGCCCTCTATGGAGACGATGTCGCAGTGGTGGATGACGCGGTCGATGAGGGCGGTGGCGCAGCTGGCGTTGGGGAAGATGGTAGGCCAGTCGCTGAAGGCCTGATTGGTGGTGAGGACGAGGCTGCGTTTCTCATAGCGCAAGTTGACGAGTTGGAAGAGCAGGTCGGCGTTGCGCGCGTCGTAGGAGAGGTAGCCCAGCTCGTCGATGATGAGCAGGCCCACGCGAGCGTAGTGGCGCAGGCGGGACTCCAAGGCGCGGGAAGAGTCGCGCGAGCCGAGGTCGAGTAGCAGCTGGGAGGCGGTGGTGAAGAGGACGGAGTGGCCGGAGCGCAGGGCCTCGTGAGCGAGGTTCTGGGCAATCATCGTCTTGCCCAGGCCCTGGGCGGCGAGCAGCACCACGTTGCGAGCGTCCTGGAGGAAGTCCAGACGCAGCAGGCTCTCCACCAGGGGCCTGTCTATGGACTTGGGCCAGCTCCAGTCGAAGTCGGCCATGGGCTTGAAGCGGCCCAGGCGGCTGCGCAGGGTGCGGCGCTCCAGGGAGCGGCGGGCGCGCTCGTCGGACTCCAGTTGGACAATCTGCTCCAGCAGCTGGGTGGGAGAGAGGCGGGCCTTGGTGGCGCGAGCGACGAGGTCATCGAGCTCGGCGCTGGTGCGGTGCAGGCCGAGCCCGGAGAGGGAATGAGCCAGGGAGGAAGTCACGGGGAGTCCTTTCGCAAGAGGGCGTCGTAGTCGGAGAGGGAGTGGGGCTGGACGCGGGCGGAGCGCACGCGGGGGTCGTCGGGGAGGGAGACAGAGAGGACGGGAGGCAGGTGCTGCTGGCGGCGGGAGTGCTCCAGGAGGTGGGCGACGGACTCGGCGCCAATGGCACCGCGAGAGAGGGCGGTGGACAGGGCGGCCTCGAGAGCCTCGGGGCCATGGGAGTCGAGCAGCTTGAGCAAGCGCGAGGTATGGCCTGCGAGGTGGGCGTTGCGCGAGGCGAGCGCGGCGATGAAGGCGTCGGCGCTGGGGCAGGACTGGCGCAGCCTGTCGCGCCCGCGCAGCTCGTGGGCGTGGCGCTTGTGGGCGGCGAGGGCGGCCAGGTGCTCCTCGCATTCGAGAGTCTTGCCCTTGTCCCAGCAGCGCGTGTGGCGGGCCACCTCCCGGGTGCCGTCCAGCAGGCGCACCAGCGAGTCACTGGCCACCAAGGTGAGAGGCTTTGTCACCAGGGTGTGGGGAATGGAGTAGTCGTTGCCGTCGAAGCGGACGTAGGGCGTCTTGCCGCTGTGGAGGGTGCGCACCACGTCGCAGCCGAAGGCATTCTCTGGCAGTGCCAGCAGCCGGGGACGCTCCTCCTCCAGGGCCTGGTGCACGCGGCGAGAGGTGTCCTGTGGGAGGGGGCGTGCGTGGGCGGTGTCCTCAATCCAGCGCGACAGCTGGGAGTTGAGGTCATCCAGCGAGGAGTAGGTACGTGCGGCGAAGAAGGAGTGGCGCAGGTAGTGGCAGGAAGCTCTCCAGGGACTGCTCCAGGACGAAGCGCGCGTAGAGAGCGCGCGACCAGGAGAGCACCAGGACGAAGGCGCACAGGGGGCGCTCGGCCCCGCCAATGCGCAGCCGGCCGAAGTGGGCCCAGTCCACCTGGGCCTGCTCACCCGGCAGCGTGGACAGCCGCAAGTAGGCCTCGGCCGAGGACACCGGCCGGTGCCGGGCCACGTAGCGCCGCACCTGGAGGGCGCTGCCCTGGTAGCCGCGAGCACGGAGCATCTCGTACAAGCGCGTGGCGCGCAGCTTGGGGTGCTGCGCCAGTGTCTGGGCAATCAAATCCCGGTAGGGGTCAAGCATGGTGGGCCTCACCCGGGCGGTGGTGCGCACGAAGCGCTCCACCTCCAGGGCTCCCCTCACGGTGTCGTGGTGCACGCCCAGCTCGGCGGCGATGGTGCCCACCTTCCAGTGCTCGGCGAAGTAGAGGCGGCGGATGCGGGCGCGCTGCTCGTCAGTCACCATGGCGCCCTCCTGGCCCGGGGCCCGGGGCGTGGCTCCCAGGGCCCATGACGGACGAAGTCCGCACGGCATCCGCACACCGCGCAGCGTGCACCGCTCCCGGCACTGGCAGGGGCTCGCACGCTCGCCACAGCGCCCTCGCCAGCCCGTCCCTCGTCCGCCTCGGCACCGGGCACTCGCCCCGTGTCCTTCTCTTCCCGTCTGTCCGCATCAGTCGGCTCCTGGCCGACGCGAAAAGTGGTGGCCTCCAGGGCGACCTCTGGCGTCGGCGGCGCCAAGGTGCCCGCGCCCTCCAGTGGCGGGCTACCCTGATGCGTGACTTTCCGTGCTCGCCGCTCACGGCTCCGGGCCTGGCGCCTGGCCGCGGCCCACCGGCCCGCGAAGCCGCGAGCGTAGCGTCGCCCCGACTCCCTCTGGCTCTGGCGCCGCGCCTGCGCACTACACTCACGCGAGCAGTAGCGCTGGCCCCGGTCGTGCCGACGGCACAGGTAGAAGAGTGCCCGGCAGGTGCCGAGCGCGCACTGCGCCATCCGCAGTGAATCCACGCGTCCCCAGGCTCGAGACGCCTGGAAACTGGACCGCCTCACGGCCTCGTGCGAGCGTGCTCCTCCCGCATCGCGTCCCCGTGATTCGGCCTGAGGGTCCGGAGGTACCAGCTCCGGGCCCTCTTCTTTTTGGCGCCCTCGTCCCGGCTCTCTGCGCTACCTCCTCCTACCTCTGCCCGCCAGTTTCAGGCCGCGACGCTCGGCTCGTCCAAATTCCCGCGCTTCCTCGTGAACGCCAACACCATCTCGGACGCCATTGGTGCCGGAATGAGCCTGGCCAAGGGAGACCTCATCGGCGCAGGCCTGTCCCTCGTCTCGATGATTCCCTACGCGGGTGACGCGCTCGCGAAGACTGCCAAGGGCGCCCGGCTCGCCAAGCGGATGGCCAACCTGCGCAAGGCTATCAATGCCGCCACGGCCAACCTCAACAAGGCCCGGGAGAGGCGGCACAGGCGCGAGCAGCGGCTGCCGTCCGCGCCCGCCGTGCGTCGGATGGCGCAGCCAAGGCAGCCGAGAAGAAGGTGTGCAAGACATGCCCGGATGGCACCAGGCCCGCCAACCCCAATGCCAACCGCTTTGGCACTCAACTGCCCCGGGACGGCACCTGGAGTGGTGAGAAGGGCAATTCGGCCTGGAGCCCCGACCCGAATACACCCAGGGGCAAGGAGATTCTCGAAGCCACGGGCGGCAAACCCATCCAGTTCAAAGATGGCTACCCGGACTTCTCCCCCTATTCCCAGAAGACCGTGACCATCGACATGATGGGGAACCACACGTCCGACTTCAGGGACGCCAACGTCAAGGCGGGCTTTGGCGATACGGCGGATCCACCCGAGGGCATGACTTGGCATCACCATGAGGACGGAAAGAGGATGATGCTGGTGCCGAAGAGTATCAACAACAACGTGCCCCACACAGGGGGCGTATCCGTCGTGAAAGATGCGGGATACTGAGGCCATGGCACTTCAATTCACCAAGGAGAAGGCACCGCTTACGCCCAAGGCCATCCAGGAGGCGGAGCAGCGGCTGGGCCGGAAGTTCCCGGAGGACTACAAGCGATTCTTGCTGGAGCACCACGGGGGGCACCCGGAGCCGTGCGGTTTCGAGTTCGTCCAGCCGAGGAGCAATGGGGAGAAGGATTGGGCCTTGATTGCCTACTTCCTGGGTCTGGACGGCAAGCATGAAACCATCGCGGACTACCTCGTCAGCTACGAGGACCGCATTCCCCGGGACACGATTCCCATCGCACGAGACCCGGGCGGCAATCCCATCCTCCTGACGCTGGGAGGGAAGAACCAGGGCAAGGTCTACTTCTGGATGCGGGAGCACGAGCCCGAGGACCCGGACGAGGTCCAGGAGTACGACTACCTGGGGTTTGTCGCGAACAGCCTGGATGAGTTCCTGGGCGCGCTGACCGACCCTCCATGACGCTGGAGTACTTCGCCACTGTCCGGCCGACGTACCTGGAGAACTGGCCTCGGGCTCTGCACACGCTCTCACTCCGCCAGATGTCTCTCCCGCTGACCCGGGAAGAGGCGGAGGTGCTGGGACGCCAGGCCGGGGCGGCTCCCCGGGGCTGGAGCACCCGGAAGACGCCCGAGGGACTGGAGCGGGTGTCGCGGGAGCTCGGCGAGGCGCTGCGACACTTCCCCTCAGGGGCCTTCGTGCGGCTGGGCTCGCGCAGCGCGAAGGACTCGCAGCATGCGCTCTTCCGAGGGCTGCGGGTGTCCAGTGCCGCCGAGGCCCTCTCCCTGCTCACGAGTGGTTCGGCGCGCGTTGCCTTCGACCTCCGGCTCGCGCTGCGCCAGGGGTACACCCCCTGCCTTTTCGTTCGGGAATGGCTCGATCTGCCGGCCTGGGCGGAACTGCGCTGCTTCATGCGCGGCTGGCAGTTGGTGGGCGTCACTCAGTACAACTGCCGTGGCCTTGGGGCCAGCCCGGAGCTGCATGCGCACGCTTCCAGGCTGCGGGCCGCCATCGAGGCTTTCTTCGTGCCCTTCTGCGAGGCCTGCCACCTGGACGACGTGGTGTTCGATGTGTTCGCCGTCACGCCGCTGCCCGAGGCTCCCGCGCTTCCGGCCATCCGTCTGCTGGAGCTCAACCCGTTCTTCCCGCAGACCGACCCCGGGCTCTTCACCTGGGCACACGGCGGTGACTTCGACGGCTCCTTTCGCATCGTTCCACCCGGAGCGCCGGTGGCACCGGAGCGCTGAGCTATCCCCTCGCCGCGGTGTTCACTTGGGACAGCCGGGGACTGGCCCGAGGACTCCTCCGCAAGGTTCCGGGCCCTTCGTCTTTTCTCACCCGCCTGTCATTCCCTGCGTCGCGGAGCCCGTCTCCAGCATGTCTCCAGGAAGCTGGGGGCCCGTTGCGTCCAGCAGGGGGGCGGGCTCCTGCGAGGCCGTGGCGGCACGCAGATCGATCACCGCCCGGTGGTAGTCCACCAGCGCCTTGATCTCCTTGAGCTCCGCGTCGACCGCGGCTTGCTCGCGAAGGTTGACGAATAGGAGGCTGGTGGCGCCCTGCTCGAAGCGCGTCAGCTCTCCCCGGGCGAGCCGGCGTGCCACGTCCGCGGCACTTCGGGCGAGGCCCACCCGCTCATAGGCGGCGTGCAGGGCCGAGAGTGTGTCACGGACCTCGGTGGCGACCTTGTCTCGCGCCAGCCGGGTCTTGGCCTCCACCGCGGCCCGTTTGGCCTCGGCGGCCTGGCGCTGGCCACGCGCTCCCCGGGCCTGGAGGGGCACGTCGAGCGTAAGCGAGGCCTGCAGCTCGGTGGGCCGCAGGTTCGCAGGCCCTGCTCCCAGATCCTTCGCCACGGACACGCCGAGGTCCACGGCCGGGGCCGCCTGGTTGCGAGCGAGCCTGGCGTCGACCTGGAACAGCTCGCGCTGGAGGGCCAGCTCACGCAGCTCGGGCCGCTGCCGCAGCGCCTGCTCCAGCTGCGTGTCCAGCTGGGCATTGAGCACGGCGTTGGGGACGGGCAGGCCGCCGGGCATGCGCGAGGGGGAGACGACGAGCGGCTCGCCCTCGGTGTCACGCAGGTAGAGCGAGAGCTTGAGCGCTGCCTGCTCCAGCTTACGCCGGGCGGCGATCAGCTCGGCCTCGCGCTCCAGCAGCACCCGCTCGTTCTCGGTGTGCTCGATCTGCGGGATGTCGCCCGCGGCAGCGCGGCGGGCGAGCTGCTCGTGGCGGGTGACGGCCAACCCATACTGGGCACTGACAATGCCGAGCTGCTGTCCGGCGGCGACCCAGTCCCAATAGTGATAGGCCGCCTCGCGCTGCAGCTCGAGCCGATCACCCGCGAGCGTGGTTCCGGTCATCTCCTTCCGCAGGCGCGCCTTGGAGATGTCGGCCCGCCGCTTGTCAATGGAGCCATTGCGCCACAGCGGGAGCTCGAGGCCGGCTCGCAGCTCGCCGCTGCTGAGCGTCTCGTATTGGCCGTAGTATGTGGGGAACTTGCCCTGCCCGAGGCGGTAGCCACCGAAGAGGCGCATCCCCCCGAGTGGGAGGGGCTGCTCGACAACCGCATCCAGGCGCTCGTGAGGGTAGTAGCTGAAGGGGACGTAGACGCCTTTGGTCTTCAAGACGGTGTCGAAGCCGCCCTTCGCGGACAGCAGTTCGGCCTCGGCGCTGGCCACGCCCTGCCGGGCCACCGCTACCTGAGGATGCCGCTCGCGCACGGAGTCGAGCACCTCCTCGAGGGTAAGCGGGGCGACGGTGGCTTGCGCGAGCGGGGCCGCACCCGTCACTCCTAGCAACACGGCCAACAACCTCAGCGCGGCGGATCGCATGCGCAGCGGGCTCATGACTTCCCTCCCGAGCCATCGTCCTTGTCATCGTCCTTGTCCTCGGACTTGTGGCCGGACTTCTCCGTGCCAGCCAGGCTCGCCTCCGACGAGGAGAGCGCGGGGGGGAAGCCGTTGAACTGGCGCCACATCTCATAGCCAAGGCGGACCTTGTCGAGGAGGATCCACCCGTTGGCGCGTACGCCCTGGCGGAGGAAGCGGCCGGAGGGCCATTCCTCGTCTTTGTCGGGAACCACGACGATGCGGAACCTGCCGCGCCCGTCATCGGCTGCGTCGACGAAGGCCACGGTGCCCCCGAAGGTGCCCACGGCCACGGAGGGCCAGCCGGCGAACTGGACGGCGGGCCATCCCTCGAACTGGAGGCGCACGTGGCGGCCCGGGGAGATGAGCGGGGCGTCATTGCCGTGGACGTAGAGCTCGACGGCGCTGGACTGGGTGTCGGGCACCAGAACGGCGAGGGTGTCGCCGGCCTTGACCACCTCGGCGCCCTGCCGGGCCACCTGCCTCAGGATGGTGCCGGCACGCGGCGCTCGCACCTGTTGGGTGGACTGGCGGGCCATGGTGCTCTCCAGCTTCGCCAGCTCGATGCGCTCCTTGGCGAGCTCGGCCTTGGCGTACTCGTATTTGGCGAGGCCGTCGTTGATGTGGGCATCGGCATCGGTCTGGATGCGTTGGCGATCGGAGCCGAGCGCCCCGAGCTCGTTGCGGGCGGCGCTCAGGCTGGCACGGGCGCTCTCCGCGTCGGTGGTGGCCTTGGTGAGCTCGAGCTGGGCGAGCTCCACGCTGCGGGTAGCGGTCAGACCGTCCTTGTGCAGGGTGCGCTGCCGCTCCAGGTTGAGCCGCGCCGTCTCGCGAGCCGCCTCGGCTGCGGCCAGCGACTGCTCGGCGGAGCGGATGCGCTCCTGCACCATGCGCACGCGCGAGCCGGCCGCTTCGATGCTCGCCGCGCGCGAGGAGCGCAGGGCCTCCACGCGGGACTCGTAGGCCATCCTCTGGCTCTGGGCGGCGCTGAGGCGGGCCTCGATGGCGTTACGCTGCTCCTGCAGGCGCGCCATCAGATCCGCGTCGTTGTCGGAGAGCTCGACGATCAGGTCCCCCTCTTTCACGCGCGAGCCCTCCTGGACGGCCCAGTGGGTGATGCGCCCGGCGATGGGGGCCTGGATGGACTGCTGGCGCTCCAGGGGCGCGTAGGCGATGACGCGGCCCTGGCCGGTGACGTTCTGCTGCCAGGGGGCCAGCAGCAGCCCGAGCGCGGCGAGCAGCAGGGCGAGCAGGAGCAGCCGCGCCACCAGGCGTGCCACCCGGGTCGAGTGCCGCACGAGACGCATGGCGGGCAGCTCCGTGGGGGTTTCTTCGTTTCGCGAGGAGGGCATCGTCAGGGTCTTGGCTCCAGACTCAGGAGGGGTTGGCCACCAGGGAATGCCGCTCGGGGTGGCGCGGGCAGAGCCGGCCGCCGAGGAGCTCGTAGGCGCGCACGCAGCGGTCGCGCAGCTCGGGGCCGCGGGTGATGAGGAGCAGGGTCCAGGGGGCGTCCTCGGCCATCAACGTCTGGAGGACGTGGTCGCGCGCCTGTGGGTCGAGGGTGTCCAGCACCTCGTCGAGGACGAGCAGTCGCGGGCGGAGCACGAGCGCGCGCGCCAGGTGCAGCAGCGCCACCTGTCCCGAGGACAGCGGCAGGCCACCGGTGCTGATCTCGGTGTGGAGGCCCTCGGGGAGCCGGGCGAGCGTCTCTCCCAGGCCCACGGCCTCGAGCACCCGGCGGACCTCGCTCAAGGGCAGCTCCGGCTGTCCCATACGGACGTTATCCACGAGCGTGCCGGCGAAGATCTCCGGCGCCTTGACGATCACGACGTCGCGGCGTAGCGAGGCGAGCGAGAGATCCCGTAAATCGGTGCCGTCCAGCAGGATGCGACCCCCAGAGGGCGCGCGCAGGCCGTAGAGCAGATCCACCAGGGTGCTCTTGCCGCCAGCGGTGGCGCCGGTGATGGCCACCTTTTCTCCGGCCCGCACCTCGAGGCTGGCGCCGCTCAGCACGGGCGCGCCCTCGCGGTAGTGGAACTCCAGCCCGTGTAGCTCCAGCGCCGCGGGGCCGGAGCGCGCGGGGACGCTCTCTCCGGTGTCTTGCTCCAGGGGCAAGTCCACGAGCTGGCCCAGCTTGTCCATGGACGCGAGCAGGTCGTACCAGGCCTCCAGGTGCTTGCCGAACTTGGAGATGGCCGCCACCACCGCGGTGACGATCAGCTCGGCGGCGACGAGCTGGCCGAGGGTGAGTTGGCGGTTGATGACGAGCCAGCCGCCCAGCCCGAGCAGCAGCGCGCTAGCCACTGCCTGGAGGCCGAGGGCCCCGAGGATCTGCCGGAAGAGGTACTTGAAGTGCTTGCGCCGGGTGGTGAGGTACTCACGGGCGAGCTCGTCGGCACGCCGCTGGGCATGGGCACTCCCGCCGCGCTGGCGGAAGGTGATGGGGTGGCGCGCCAGCTCCTGGAGCCAGGCCGCCACCGCGTACTTGGCCTTGGACTCTTTGAGACTCGCCGCGGTGGCCGGGTGCCCGTAGCCGAAGATGATGCCGGCCAGGGCCAGCAGGAGCAGGACGTCGAAAGCCAGCAGCAGCGGGTGGTAGAAGGCCAGCATCAGCAGGCCAATGCCTGCCTGGAGCACCACGGAGAGGCCTTCGAGCAGCAACGTGGAGCTGGCTTTCTGCACGGAGACCACGTCGAAGAAGCGGT
Source organism: Archangium violaceum (assembly GCF_016859125.1). Lineage (NCBI taxonomy): Bacteria > Pseudomonadati > Myxococcota > Myxococcia > Myxococcales > Archangiaceae > Archangium > Archangium violaceum. Next base: position 9,544,958 of record NZ_CP069338.1, read on the forward strand.
TGGCGAGCTCGGGCCCGTGGGCGCGATCAAAGGCTCGCACTTGGACGCGCGGCAGCCGGTGGCTGAGATCGCTGACGACGCGGATGAACAGACGCTGCTGGAGGATCTCCACCACCCAGTTCTGCATGGCGCGCAGGCCGCCGGCGAACACGAGGCCGCCCAGCAGCAGGATGCTCAGCACCACCAGCGGCTGGAGCAGGGCGCCGAAGGCCACGGTGTTGACCAGTGATTGGACTGCGATTGGCGTAGTCAGGGCGAAGAGCCCAACGCCCACTGCATACATCACCACCGCGTGCAGGTCCGCGGCCTCCAGGTGCATCAATGCGCGCAGCCGAACGAAGGGGGAGGGGGGCTTGGGCGGGGTTCCCTCACTGGCTCGCAGGGCGTGGATGGGCTCCGCCTCCTCGGCGAGCACCCAGGTGAGGGATTGCGCTGCGAAGGGAGCAAGCAGCTGGGAGAGCCCCTGGCGGTCCATCCACGCCTGTCCGGAGGCCAGCAGGTTGGAGCGCACGTGAACTCGGGCGCCTGCCCACTCGGCGAGCAGGACCCACCGGGCCCCATGCTCCGTAAAACACACGGTGGCGATCGGCCCCTGGCTGCTGCCCTGGCGCAGGACGTCCTCAGGTGAGCGCCGCAAGGTGGTGAGGGTGAGGCCGAGCGATTGACCCGCGTGCAGGAGGTGTTGGCTCCACGTGTCCTCGAGAGAGCCGGTGCACTGCCGCGAGGCATCGAGGAGCACCGTCCGTACGGCGTTGCTCGCAGGCTCGACACCCGCGGTATGGGCGAGCTCGGAGAGGAGTTGCTCGAGCACCTCGGGGGTGCGCGTGTCGGAGTGGACGGGCGCGTTGCCGGAAGCGGGGGAGTCGATGTTTGGGTAGTACATTCAGGAGAGAGGGGTCGCTCTCGCGCCGTCAGCGAGCGGAATTGCCCATGCTGTCGCTAGAGATACCTTCGCTTTGCCTCCGCGAAAAACAGATAAACTGACATACTCCCTTCGGAAAAACCGAGGGTTTCACGAGAGGAGGGGAGGGAGCTCAACCGTGTTGGAGCCAAACGGGACAACCTTGATGTCATTGCAACTCAAACTTCAGTATGGGGACGCCTTCGCGCTTCGTGGGACCCTGCCCCGCGGTAGGGGATATGCTCCGCCCATGACCAACGAAGTTCGTGACTACTTGAGTCGGCAGTTCGAAACGGCGTGGGCGCTCACCCAATTCCACCTCAACGGACTCACCACCGAGGAGTGCTTGTGGCGCCCTGCTCATAAGGGATTGCATGTGCACCGAGCCCCTGATGGAAGGTGGCTCGCCGATTGGCCGGATCGCGAGGACTACGACATCGGTCCGTCGAGCATCGCGTGGCTGACGTGGCACCTCGGCTTCTGGTGGTCCATGGTACTCAATCACTCATTCGGCGACGGAACCCTCTCACGCGAGAACGTGATGTGGCCTGGTACCGCTGAAGGCGTACGCCAGTGGATCGGCGGACTTCAGAATCAGTGGCGAGCAGTGCTCGAGCAGGTCACCGACGACGACCTGCGATCGGCACAGCGGACACGATGGCCTTTGCAGGACCGTCCGTTCGGCGACGTCGTCGCGTGGGTCAATGTCGAGCTCACGAAGAACGCCGCCGAGATCGGCTACGCACGCTTCCTCTACGCGGTCAGGGCCGGCTGAGAACGCAACAGGCGCTCAATTCGCTGGCGAGGGTCTCCGGGTCAGAGTCACACCTGCGCGGTGGGCCGGATGACCACCTCGTTCACATCGACATCGGCCGGCTGCTCGAGCGCGAACGCAATGGCGCGGGCGATCGCATCCGGTGGCATCGCGAACTTGTCCCGGGATGCGGCGAGCTGGGCTTTCACCTCCGGATTCGTCACGCCTTCCGCGAAGTTCGTCCGGACGAGACCAGGCGAGATGATCGTCACGCGCAGCTTGTCGCCGGCCTCCTGGCGCAACCCCTCGGAGATGGCGCGCACGGCGAACTTCGTGCCTGAATAGACCGACTGGTTCGGTACCGTGCGATGTCCTGCTGTGGAAGCGATGTTGACGAAATGCCCGAACCCCTGCTCGCGGAAGACAGGCAGCGCCGCGGCGATGCCATACAGAACACCTTTGATGTTGACGTCGATCATCTCCTCCCAATCCTCGACGCGCAGATCGTCCAGGGGAGAGACCGGCATGACACCGGCGTTGTTGACGAGAACGTCGAGCTTGCCATACCGCTCACATGCCAACTTGACGAGGTTGGAGAGGTCCTCGCGCCGTTTGACGTCCGTGCGTGCATGGGCTGTCTCGCCACCCGCTCCCGCGATACGGGCAGCCAGAGCCTCGAGGCGATCCGCTCGGCGCGCGCCGAGTACGACCTTCGCACCGCGCTCAGCCAGCAGGAGTGCGGTCGCCTCACCGATTCCGCTGCTCGCGCCCGTGATGACGACAACCTTGTCTTTGATTCCCGACACGATGTTCTCCCTTCCTGTCTCCTTGGAGGAGCGGCAAGGGTGTAGACGGCGGACGCACGACGATCTTGGGCATTGTTGGCGGGGCCTGTCCCGCCAAGAACGCCCAAGCCACGGTGGCGGCTCGCGTTAGAATCGAGGTGTGAGCACTCCGCTTCGCGCCGTCTCCGACGGCCCGCTCTCCATCCGGGTCTTCCTCCCCCCTGAGTTGCCGGGCCTGCGGGTCGTGCGCTACAGGACCGACGAGCGGCTGTGGCGCTCCGTGAAGGAGCGCTTCTCGGTGACGATGACGTACTCGGGCCGCTCGGAGTGGTGGTGCCGTGGCGAGGTCCGGGTCTCTACTCCCGGGACGCTCGACCTCAAGCAGCTCGGAGATGTCCACCGCGATCTGCGCCGCGAGGGTCCCTCCCGCTTCCAGGTGATCTCCTTCGATGAGGCGCTCGTCACCGAGGCCCGTGAGGCGCTGGGCTACCCGGCCTCATCCCACCTGCGGCGGGTACAGCTCGAGCGCGGGCAGCCCACGGCGGCTCCCTTCGTTCGTCTCCATGCCTTGTTGGGCGAGGGCAGGGTGGAGCCCTCCAACACACTGGAGCTCCAGACGGCACTGACCGAGGCGCTCTGTGCACTGGCCTCGTGCTTCGGTGACTCGGACGAGCCGGAGCGACGCTCTCGCTTGCCCGTCCGCCGGGCGCTCGAGGCGCTGCACGAGGCCCTGGAGCAGGGCATCTCGCTGGACGCCCTGGCCAGGCAAGCGGAACTGGACAAGTTCCACCTGTGCCGCGCCTTCCGGGAAGAGGTGGGGATGCCTCCCTACGCGTACCTCACCCACCTGCGCATCGCCCGGGCCATGGGATTGCTGACCCAGGGCCTGACACCCTCGGAGGTCGCGCTCCGGGTGGGGCTCTATGATCAGAGCCAGCTCAACCGGCACTTCAAGCGCATCATCGGCCTCACCCCGGGCCAGTTCGCGCGCGCCGTGCAGCCACGTTCCGGAGATGACCCTGGAGCGCTTCACGCTTCTTCATGTTCCCGTCACACGAGTTCATCCCGCTCTGGCGGGCCGGTGCGAGGATGGTCCGCGTGAAAGGGGCAGGGTGCCCCGGGAGTGATACGCAATGGCATCAGGGAAGGCGATTCTCGGAGGAATGCTGGGGCGGTTCCTGTTCCGCGACGCGCGGGTCACGCAGGTGCGTGACGTCTCACCTCGCTTTCGCTGGATGGAGCTGGAAGGCGAGGCGCTGCGCGACGTCTCCTGGAGCGCGGGGGACAAGGTGCAGGTGTTCCTTCCACGCGTGGGGATGCGAACGTACACGCCCCTGGCGTGGGACTCGGCTCGCGGGGCGACGCAGTTGCTCGTCTACCTCCATGGCCACAGCCCCGGCGCGGAGTGGGGCCGCGACGTGCGGGTGGGGGACCGCTGCCAGTTCATGGGGCCTCGCGGTTCCCTGGCGCTCTCGTCCCTTCAGGGACCCGTGGTGCTGTTCGGAGACGAGACGTCCTTCGCCGTGGCCCACACGCTGCGGAACCTGCGGGCCGGCGCGGATGGTGTCGAGCGGGTGTTCGAGGTCTCTTCCCGAGACGCGTCCGAGCCGGTGCTGCGGGAGCTCCACCTGTCGGACAGCGCCTTGGTGGAGCGCGCGCCCGACGAGGAACACCTGCCCGCCGTAGCGGAGCGTCTGGGCGCCGCACTGAAGCGGCGTCCTGGCGCGCACCTCGTCATGACGGGTCGGGCGCAGGCCATCCAGGCGCTGCGCGCACGGCTCCGGCAAGAGGGCGTGAGTGCGGCGCAGAAGGTGAAGGCGTACTGGTCCGCGGGGAAGCGCGGGCTCGACTGAGCAACTCTCCTTCCTCCATCACTTCTCGCCGAGCGACCCGTAGCGAACCACGCGGAAGCGCGCCCCCTGGGCCTCGCGGATGCGGGCGGCGAGCACGTCGTGCAGCTCGGGCGTCCACGCGCTCCAGCGCGCGAAGAACTTCTCCGTCGCCGCCTTGTCTCCCGCGTGCTGGAGCTTGATGACCTCCTCGAGCAGCGAGCTGACCGTGTCCAGGTACCGGTCGTACTGGATGGTGAGACGCGCCGTCTTCGGGTCCGCGCGAAGCAGGCCGTGCTCCAGGAACCAGTTGAACTGCACCAGCTGCATGCGCTGGTACGGCTGGTCCTCGCGCGGGCGCACGTTCTGCAGCGTGCGGCGGATGCCCGAGGCCTGCACGGCGCGCAGGCTGGCGGCATCCAGCGAGCCGTTCTTCTGGAAGGTGTGCAGCGCGAAGAGGCTGACCAGGTCCGCCTTCATCTCCTCCATGGCGTCCGCGTAGTCCTCGAGCGCCACGTCCAGCGTGCGGCCCTTCGTGTCGCGGTCCGGGCCCAGGTAGTGGCCCACCTCGTGCCAGAGCGTGCGCTGGAAGTTGCCCTCGGAGGTGAGGTCCTTCGCGTGCGCGTCCGCCGTCGCGGTGCGCCAGATGCGCTCGTCCGCGGCGAACAGGTCCGGGTTCTTCATGATGTTCTCGCGCAGCAGGATGGTGCGGCCGTAGCGGCGCGAATAGAGCGGATCATTGGGGAGGATCGACGCGGTGTTGGTGCCGCGCGCCTGGCCGAAGTCCGCCACCACCTCGTACACGCCCACCGGGACGTCCTCGCGGATGCGCTTCTTCGTGGGGTACGGCAGCGAGTCCTCCACGCCCTGCAGTCCGCCCATTCGCTTGCGCAGCTCCGCCGTCGCCTGCTCGTTCAGCAACAGCACGGACACGCCGTAGAAGGCCTTCACGCCATAGAGCGCATCGTCATACGTCTCGTACGGGCCGAGCTGCACGTTGAGGTGCTTGAAGCGGCCTGTCACCCACGCCGCGTCGCCGCTCTCGTAGTCGTTGGTGAGGAGATCCCTCGCGCGGTTGCGCAGGTAGCGCGCCAGCTCCTCGTCGCTCGCATCCAGCCGTCCCGCCGCGCGCATGAGCAGTCCGTATGCCTTTACCAACTCCGGCCCGTAGGCCACCGCGTAGGGCACCGCGTACAGGCTCTTCGCGTCGGGCCGCTTCGCACGGGCCTGGAGCGCCTCGCGCAGTCCGGGGTGCAGCGAGTCCAGCACCGGGTACGTCTGGAGCACCTTCACGTCCTGGCGCAGGTTGTCCGCGGTGGCCCGGCGCACCACGGTGAGCTCGTCCATCAGCGAGGCGCGCTGTTCGGGGTGCGCGGCGAGAAACGCGTCCACCTCCGCGCGCGTCGCGTCCGGCGGGTAGACGTTGCGCGCGGGCACCTGCGGATCCACGGGAAGGAAGGCCTCGCGCGCGTTGGTCAGCGTGCTGGCGATGGGGCCCTGGTAGAGGCGGTAGAGCGTGAGCAGGTCCTGCGTGCGCTTCGGGCTGCCCAGCTTCTTGTCGAGTGCCTGCAACCGCGCGTGCGACGCGAGGGCCTGGTGGTGGCGTGAGGCCTCGTAGATGCCCTGGAGGAGCTGTCCCACCTCCAGCAGATCCTTCACCGCGGCCTGCTCGTCGGGCGTGAGGCGCGAGAGGTCGGGCGCCAGCCGCACCTCCTCCGTCTTGGCGAGGATCTCCGCCACCTTCTCCTCGGGCCAGTAGCCAGGGGGCAGGGAGGGGGAGGCGGGCTGCGCGGCATGGGCCGCGAGCGTCGTGAGGGCCGTGAAGGCCAGGGTCAGCGCGTGGGGAAGTCGCATGGCGCGCAAGACTGCCACGGTCTCAGGCGTATTCCCCACGAAGTCAGCGAGGAGCCTCGAGGGCCGTGGGCCCGGGTTCCGGATGGCTTGGGATGAGCCCCGGGTTGCCTGCCTGGCGGGCAAGCAATCAGGGAGCGTGGCCCTCCTATCTGGGGTCGTGAGTCGGGGGCGACTGGACAACGCCAACCGCTGGTTACATTGGCCCTTGGAGAGAGGGAGTTCCCCCGGGTGGAGCTCGAGGGAACCTTCTCGAACAACTTCAATCACATCCAAGTAAGGAGGCGTTTGTCATGGCCATCATTCGAAGGAACGATACCGATCGGGGCCTCGTGCGGAACCGTGGTCTGGATCCGTTCGAGATGATGCAGGACCTCCTGCGGTGGGACCCCTTCCGTGAGCTGTCCCGCGGCGTGGTCGGTGGTACGGAGGTCACGAACTTCATCCCCGCGTTTGAGGTGAAGGAGACGAAGGACTCGTACGTCTTCAAGGCGGACCTCCCTGGCATCAAGGAGGACGGGCTCGACATCTCCCTCACCGGCAACCGGCTGACCATCTCCGGCCAGCGGCAGGAGGAGAAGAAGGACGAGGGCGACAGGCACTTCGTCTACGAGCGCAGCTTCGGCAGCTTCTCGCGCTCCTTCACCCTGCCGGAGGGCATCGACGTGGACCACGTCCAGGCCGAGCTCAAGGACGGCGTCCTGAACGTGGTGGTGCCCAAAAAGCCCGAGGTGCAGCCCAAGCGCATCCTCGTCAAGGGCCCGGGCGAGGGTGAGAAGGCGAAGGCGTAGTTCGTAGGTGTTGTTCGCAGAGGGGCGGGGGGGATTTCTCCCGCCCCTCGTTGTATCCGGCGGGATTACTCCCACGTGTGGTGCGTTTTCTTGCTCTTGCTCACCCGGGTGACAACGAGCTTGCCGTTGCTCAGGGTCGCTTCATAGGTCGCGGACTGCCGGTCCGCCACGCCCGCGGCATGGTGCCCATACATGCAGTGTTGCTCGATGAGAGTGGGTGCGATTCATCGTGCCTTTCCTTGATCCTGCAATGCTCGAACGACGCTACCGCGCTCTCGGACGCGAGCGCGAGGTCATCACCGATGCTCCAGGTAGATCAGCTCTGGAGATGTCACGTCCCGGGGTGGTCGAGTGAGACGGCCCAGGGCTCGCGGCCATGTGCCTCGTCCACCGCGAAGAAGAAGAGCCGGTCTCCGACCCGTGCGAGATTGGAGGGGTCGGCGGAGATGGCGCCAGGCACTGCATCCACCCACCGGTAGGTGCCGGCCGCCGTGCCGTCCGTGCGCCACAGTTCCGCACCGCCTTCCGGCTCCGCGGCCGTGAAGATCACGACACCTCGGTCCTCGAGCGCGAGCGGTGTGATGAAGGCCGTCTGGTCCTCATCGAGGATGCGCATGCCGGACTCGGCGCCCGGCCAGATATCCGCCAGCCGGACGGTACCCTCGGGTGTGCCGTTCGTCACGAAGGGCTCGAAGCCGTGCGTGGCGTCATGGGCGGTGAAGAACACGGAGGTGCCGAGCTTCGTGAACTGGTGGGGGTAGCTCGACGCCGGTCCGGAGGCGAGCTCCGCGAGCAGCCGGGTGCCCTCCACCGTTCCGTCGCTCACCCAGAGCTCCGCGCCGTGCACCGCGTCTTCTCCCGAGAAATAGAGACGCCCGTTCGCCCAGGCGAGTTTGTCGATGCTGCTGAGCCCCTGGGTGATCAGCGGCACCGTGCCCGCCTCCGTCCCGTCGCTCTTCCAGAGCTGGACGAGCTGCTCCTGGGTCTTCCACGAGTACAGGTTCACCTCGAAGTAGATGGCGCCCTCTCCGGCCACCACCTCACCGACGTAGGCGTAGTCCGACTCCTCACCCGGCGTGAAGAGCTCGAGCCGCCGCGTCCCCGCTGAGGTGCCATCCGTCGTCCAGAGCGCTTTGTTCTCTTCCTCGTCCTGAGCGAAGAAGAGGATCTGGGAGCCCAGCTTCACGAGGCGGGTTTTCTCCATGATGAAGTCGCCCGACGTGTCCGAGGGGACGAACTGCGTGGTCCCGGCTTCCGTCCCGTCGCTGCGCCAGAGCCTCACCGGCGCGTAGCTTCCCGTGGAGAAGATGAGCGCCCCACCCAGCTCGACGAGGTTGCTCACGTTGTTGTACTCACCGGGACCCGTGGCGAAATCCTTTACACGCACCGTCCCGGCCTCCGTTCCGTCCGTTTTCCAGAGCTCCGCCCGGTGGATGTCGTTGTCGGGCACGAAGAACAGCTGACTGCCCACTCGCTGGCCGGCGGTTCCTTCCGCGAAGAAGAAGTACGTCGACGCGCCCTCGAAGCGCCGGACGCGCGACGTGCCAGCCGCCGTGCCATTGCTCCTCCAGAGCGAGGACGTCACGCCATCGTCGGATGCCAGGAAGAAGACCTGATCATTCAGGATGCCGACATTCCTCAGGCCAACCTGGGATGACTGTGTCGCATCCGGCCTCAGCGGCTCGAGGATTCGCGTTCCCGCCACGGTTCCGTCGGTGCGCCACATTTCGACGCCGCCGGAGAGCGGCTCGACGCGGAAGACCAGGCTGTCGCCCACGTTGATGGGATGGAGTCTGCTGGGAATGGAGTCCCCGGTGTAGCCCTCCCAGGACTTCAGCTCCACGGTGCCCGCGGCCGTGCCATCCGTCCTGTACAGGGCGAGCACCCGTTCGCGGGGCGTGGCCTGGAAGTAGAGGTGGCCCTTCCATGCGAAGAGGTTGGTCGGTTGGGCGTCGCCCGCTCCAGGCCACAGGTCCGCCACGCGCGACGTGCCAGTGGCCGTGCCATCGCTCGTCCACAGTTCCTCGCCCGCGCTGTCGTGCGCGACGAAGAAGACCCGGTTGCCCACGGGCGTCAGGTCGTGATACCGCCAGCTATTGAAGGGCATGACCTCCACGGTTCCCTGCGGGGTTCCATCTGTCTTCCAGAGCGCCCCGAAGGTGGAGAACCTGTAGGTGGAGAAGAAGAGGGTGCCTCCCGCCGCGGCCATCCCGCCGATGTGATTCATATGGATGGGGAACTCCAGCAGCCGGACGGTGCCCTCCGGGGTTCCGTCGGTCTTCCAGAGCTCGTTCCGTGCCTGTTCGGGTCCCGCGGCGAAGAAGACATTCGAGCCCGAGCGGGTGAACCACCGGGGCCAGCTCGACGCGGGGCCGGGGACGAGATCCTTGACCAGCACGGTCCCCGCCTCCGTTCCATCCGTCTTCCACAGCTCCATGCCGGAGGCGGCGTCATTGGCCACGAGCAGCATCACGTCACCCAGCGCCTGCGCGACCTCGATGCCGCGCCTCTCGGTGTCGTAGAGCTCCGCGGGCGGGAAGCGTTTGAGCTCCCGGGTCCCCGCCACCGTGCCGTCCGTCTTCCACAGCCCGTCATCAAAAGAGAAGAAGGCGGAGGAACCGAGCGCCGCGATTTCACCTTGCCGCCAGCCGTGGTCATCCAGGACGCTGTCGAACTCGTGGAGGACGAGCGTCCCGGGTGTGGTTCCATCCGTCTTCCACAGGCCCAGCTTCCCGGCGAAGCTCGTGGCGCTGAAGAAGTAGGCCACGTTGCCGGCGGCGGTCAGGGCGGTGGGCCCCTGGGAACTCGACAGCAGGCCTGGGGTCAGGTCCCTCGTCAGCGTGGTGCCCGCCGCGGTGCCATTGCTGCGCCATAGCTCCAGGCCCGTCAGGTGATCCTCGAGCACCATGAGGGTCGTGCCATTGGCCAGCGTGGCGACGCCTCCCCCATAGGAGTAGGTGTCGGTGAGGATGGGCGGGAAGGGGCTCGGCAGGGTGTTGATGTCGCGTAGCAGCGTGGGGCCCGTGTTCAGTGGGAGGGCCTGGGAGGTGGGCGCAGCGGAGGAGGGAAGGGTGCCGCCATCCGGGGTGGATGGTGTGCAGCTGAGGATCGGCAACAAGGCGAGCCAGAAACCTCGCCGAGGAAGGAAGTGGGGAGTCATGTCGAATTGCCTCCAGTGGGGCACATGCTCCGGTAACCGGAATGCATATGCCTCACGGTGTCGATCATTCCATACATGACGTCGCGTGTCATCGCTCTGCCCGGCATGTTCGCGTTGCGGAAGCGCCGGTCCTCCACGTATCACCGGAGCCCAGGCTGCTGGAATCCAACAAGGCCATGGGCCGGGTGATATTGGGAATGAGCGTGTCATCGTGTAGCAAGGACATCGCCGATGCTTCGGCCGCGCATCAGGTTGAGCTCGGGGGCAGGGGAGTCGGCTTCATCGTCAAGGACGGTCTGCGCTTCAAGGACCTGAACAAGAATGGTCAGGTCGAGCCCTACGAGGACTGGCGGCGGACTCCTGAAGAGCGGGCGAGGGACCTCCTCGGCCGGATGACGCTGCAGGAGAAAGCGGGCGTCATGATGCATGGAACGGCGCCCACCCAGGCGACGGAAGGCGTCACGCGTTATGACAGGGCGCTCGCCACCCGGATGATCGCCGAGAAGGGCGTCAACAGCTTCATCACGCGACTGGACGGCGCCGCGCGGTTCCTCGCCGAGGAGAACAATGCCTTGCAGGAGATCGCGGAAGCGACGCGCCTGGGCATTCCCGCCACCATCAGCACGGACCCTCGCAATCATTTTCAGTTCACGCCTGGCGCCAGCGTCGCCGCGGGGAGCTTCTCCCAGTGGCCAGAGGTCCTGGGGTTCGCGGCCATCGGTGACGAGGCCCTGATGAGGCGCTTCGGAGACATCGCCCGGCGGGAGTACCGTGCGGTCGGCATCCAGGAAGCGCTCTCTCCGCAGGCGGACCTCGCCACCGAGCCGCGTTGGTCGCGCATCAATGGGACCTTCGGTGAGGACGCCGATCTCGCCAGGAAGCTCGTGCGGGCCTACATCGAGGGCTTCCAGAACGGCGGCGAAGGGATTGGCAGGGACAGCGTGGTGGCCGTCGTGAAGCACTGGGTGGGCTACGGCGCCGCGAAGGATGGCTTCGACAGCCACAATGCCTACGGGAAGTACGCGGTGTTCCCGGGCAACAACTTCGAGTACCACGTCAAGCCCTTCGAGGGCGCCTTCGCCGCGAAGACCGGCGGGGTGATGCCGACCTACTCCATCCTCGAAGGGGTCACCTTGAACGGACAGCCCCTGGAGCAGGTCGGCGCGGGCTTCAACAAGCAGCTCCTGACGGACCTGTTGCGAGGCCGGTACGGTTTCGACGGAGTCATCCTCTCGGACTGGGCCATCACCAACGATTGTGATGAGGCGTGTGTGAACGGCGCGCCTCCCGGGCAGAAGCCCTCCTTCGTGGGGTTTGGAACTCCCTGGGGAGTGGAGACCCTGTCGAGGGTGGAGCGCTTCGCCAAGGGCGTGAACGCGGGGTTGGATCAGTTTGGTGGGGTCGATGATCCCGATGCGCTCGTGGCCGCGGTCAACGCCGGCCTGGTGACCGAGGCGCGCCTGGACGAGTCGGTGTACCGGATCCTGCTGCAGAAGTTCCAACAAGGTTTGTTCGAGAACCCGTACGTCGATGTGGAAGGAGCGGGTGAGGTGGTGGGGAGCTCCGCCTTCCAGGAAGAGGCGACGGAGGCCCAGCGGCGCTCACTCGTCCTGCTGGAAAACAAGAACGAGATCCTCCCCCTGAAAGCCAACATCCGGAAGGTCTACCTCCATGGCATCGAAGGTGCGGTTGCCGCCAGATATGGTCTGACGGTCGTCGGCACCCCCGAGGAAGCGGACGTCGCGATCATCCGGACCGAGGCCCCGTTCGAAACCCTCCATCCCCAGTACGTGTTCGGACTCCGGCAGCATGAAGGAAACCTCGCCTTCGAGGATGGCAACGCCGACTATGAGATCATCAAGAGCGTGAGCGCCAAGGTGCCGACCCTCGTCACGGTCTACCTGGATCGCCCGGCGATCCTGACGAACGTGAAGGACAAGGTCAGCGCCCTCCTCGGTAACTTCGGCGTGAGCGATTCCGCGCTGTTCGACGTCTTGACGGGCAAGGCCGAGCCACGAGGCAAGCTGCCCTTCGAGTTGCCCTCCTCGATGGCGGAGGTGGAGGCCCGGCGGTCGGACATGCCGCACGACACGGCCCATCCGCTGTACCCCGTGTTCTTCGGGCTGGGTTACCGAGGTAGAAGGGACTCTCTCCCTCTCCAAGGTGAAGACACATGAGGCGTCTGGTCGCTCCCTCATTCATCGCTGTCCTCCTGCTGCTGGGTTGTGGTGCGAGCACGTCGGGCACGGGGGCCTTGCCCTCGTCTGATGCGGGTACCCCTGACTCGGGCACCCCGACGTCTCTTCCCACCAAGAGCGCCAAACGGGGGATTGCCTTCGACCTCGCGACTCCGGAGGACCTCGCTGCCGTCGCCCCAGGGGTGAGCTGGTGGTACAACTGGAGCCCTCGGCCCCATTCGAATGTGCCCGCAGACTACCGGACGCGCTACGGGATGGACTTCATCCCCATGCTGTGGAACGGGGACTTCGACAGCGCGAGCATCGAGGCCTTCCTCGAGGCCAATCCAGACATCAAGTACCTGCTGCTCCTCAACGAGCCCAACCTCACCGACCAGGCCAACATGTCGCCCCAGGACGCGGCACGGCTGTGGCCCAGGTACGAGAGCGTCGCCGAGAAGACGGGGGTCAAGCTGGTCGGGCCCGCGATGAATTGGGGCACCTATCCGGGTTACTCGGACCCGGTTGTCTGGCTCGATGCGTTCTACGCGACCTACCGCGCGGCGAACGGGAATCGCGATCCCCGCATCGATTACCTCGCGTTTCACTGGTATGACTATGGGCTCGCGGGTCAGCTGGACCGGCTGAAGAAGTATGGCAAGCAGTTCTGGGTCACGGAATTCGCCAACTGCCATAGCCAGCAGGACGGCGCGCAGATCGACTCGGTCGCCAGGCAGAAGGCCCAGATGACGGAGATGGTGGCGGTCTGCGAGAACCGTGAAGACGTGTTCCGCTACGCCTGGTTCACGGGACGGTGGCAGAACGACCCGTGCTTCGCGAGCCTGTTGGGCGCTCCGGGCGCCGTGACGGAGCTGGGCGCCCATTACCTCTCCCTGCCTTTCCGCTGACGCGCGGCGGGGACTCGCTCACCCCGGTGGGCCGCTACGGCGGCCAGCAGTACCCCCAGCGGCTGGGCGAGCAGGACGAGCAGGGCCGCGAAGAGTCCGGGGCCGTTCGCCACCGCGCCGACGAGCAGCGGCAACGTCAGCTCCAACGCGCCGAACAAGGAGCCCGCCGCGAGCACCACGTTGGGCCTCTCCGGCATGGCCGCGAAGGCCCTCGCCCGCAGCAGCGGGTAGTGGGCGGTCGCGAACAGCCCGGCCACTCCGAGCGCCAACGCGCTGGTGAGCCAGGTGGTCGCCGCCAGCCAGGCCGAGTAGCCAAGGGCACAGCCCAGGCCCGAGATGGCCAGGAGCGTGGACGGACGGAAGCGCGACGCGACCCGCTCGAGCAGCACCGCCCCGAGTATTCCGCCCAGCACCGCGGCGGAGAGAATGGCGGCCCGCTCGGTGGCGTTCGCGCCCAGGCGCTCGGACAGGAAGAGCGCTCCGAAGGCGACCAGCACCTCGTCCATCAGGCCGCACAGCACCACGATCACCGACCAGGCCACGAGCGGCGGACTGCGCACGGCGGCGCGCAGGGTCTCGAGCACGGGTACTTCCTGCTCTTCGCTCGTGCCATCCCCGGTGCCGGGGGCGCGGAGCGCGACCGCCGCCTGCAACGCCGCGAGCACCCCCACCGCGATCAGCGCGCCCCTCCAGCCCGTGCCCAGCGCCACCGAAACGGCCAGCGCGGCGGGGGCCAACAGGTCCCCGACGAGCCCGAGCAACCCCCAGCGTGCGAGCACCGCCTCGCTCCGCTTCGGGTCCGCGGAGACGAGCGCGGCCTGGGCCAGATTGACGCCGAGGCCGCTCGCCGGGCCATAGAGCACCAGCGCCGCCAGGAGCAGCCAGTACGAGGGTGCGAGCGCCGCCGCCAGGGTGGTCACCGCCATCAGTGCCAGGCCCGCCACCCGCATCGGCCGCTCACGACGGCCATGTGCCATCGCGAGCAGCGGTGGCTCGAGCACCGCGCCGAGTACCTGGAAGGCGAACAGGGTCCAGCCCGCCGCCTGGGCAGGCGTCAGTCCGAACGCGCCGAGGAGCTCGGGTGCACCGGAGGGCACCACGCCCGTCGCGAGCTCATCGGTGAACGCCACCGCCAACAGGGCAGCCGACCACCGACGTCGTACCGGTCATGGGGGAGATGTCTGCTTTGTCATGGGCATCCGTTAACCGCTCACTTCCGAGATTGCCACCGGAACTCCTGCCGCGAAGCTCGTCGCCACGCAGGGCCTATGTCCTGGGTGCCGGTTGCTTGTTCCATGTCTGGAAGGTCTTGGGCGGCGCAGGGGGATGTGCACCCGATTTTTTACTGGAGAGGGGAGACCCGTGCCCCCGTTTCCCGGTGCTACTCCGCCCAAGTGCTTGAAAACACTTGGTCCGTGTCTCGGGTCCAAGCCTGGCACGTGCCCTGCTATGAGGTCTCATGGCAGCACGGGGCGGTACGGGTGGCGGGTAGGTCGGGGCAGTACGGGGCAGTGGCGGTAAGGGCGGCGGGTAGGTCGGGGCGGTACGGGGCAGTGGCGGTAAGGGCGGCGGGTAGGTCGGGGCAGTACGGGGGGGCGGGTAGGTCGGGGCAGTAGGGGCAGTGGCAGTAGGGGCAGTGGCAGTAGGGGCGGCGGGTAGGTCGGGGCAGTACGCCAGTCAGAGCAGGGCAGTCGGGCCTGCTTCAGTCCGGACGGCTCGGGCGTGAGGGATGGGGATGGAGGGAGCCGGTCCTCGGCGGAGGAGTACTTTCGCGAGGGCCGGTTCGCCTCATCCGGGAAGCGGGTTGATTGCTGACATGCACCCCATTCCCAGATTCGCGTACCGCTCGGTCAGACATTTCTTCTTCGGTTATGTCTTGTTAATGGAAGGTCGCTCGAGAACAGCGACCCGGTGCTCAGGTTCACGCTGAGTCCCTCTGGTTTCTTCTCCAAGAATCCCGCGCTGGATGTCCTGGACACGAAACCGGGCCTCCCCTGATTCGAAGTGTAGGAGCCGCGAGGCATCTGGCGCCCGCTGTCGCACCCCGGAGCGACAACGCTCTCTTGATGGATAAGACTCGGGACGCGGAAATGATTCGCATCCGGGAATGGGCTCACGGTTGGAAGCGCCATGGAAGCAAGGAGGCAAGGGAAACGATCCATGAGGCGGCCAGAGGCGCTACAATGGTTCCGTTTCCAACCATCCCCCCCCTTCAGGTTCGGTTTATTCATGGCGAATTCCCCAACCCGTTCACGGCTCGCGGGTCTCGCGCTGGCCTCCCTCCTCTCCCTCATAGCTTGCGATCCGACTCCGGTCCCGACCCCGACCCCGGACTCGGGTACGTCCGAGCCGTCCACCGACGCCGGCACCGACGCGGGTCTGCCCACGGGCGGCCGCTGTGGTGATGGCATCCTCCAGGCCGGCGAGGTCTGCGACGATGGCAACACGGCGGCGGACGATGGCTGTTCGGCCGACTGCAAGGAGCGCGCGGAGGGCTATACGTGCGAGGTCCCGGGCGTCCCCTGCGTCTTCACGGGAACGTGCGGCAATGGCCAGGTTGAGGCCGCCGAGACCTGCGACGACGCCAACACGACGGCCGGCGATGGCTGCTCGGCCAACTGCGGGACGGAGGCGGGATGGAACTGCCCGTCGACGGGTGGGCGGTGCGTGGCCGCGAGGTGCGGTGACAAGATCATCGCGGGCGACGAGGAGTGCGAGGACGGCAACGCCACGGCGAATGACGGTTGCAGCGCGGTCTGCCGGCTCGAGGAGGGCTGGAAGTGCCCCACCATCGGCGAGAAGTGCACACGCACCACCTGCGGCGACAAGATCGTCGAGGGCACGGAGGAGTGTGACGATGGCAACAACAACCTGGGGGATGGGTGCACCCCGCTGTGCAAGCGCGAGCCCAAGTGCACGAATGGCACCTGCGAGGAAGTGTGCGGCGATGGTCTGATGCTTCCCGCCGGCGTCTCCACGGAGGAGTGCGACGACGGCAACAGGCGCGCCAACGACGGCTGCTCGCCGGACTGCAAGACCGAGTCGGGCTTCGTCTGCACGATCACCGAGTCCACTCCGCCCCAGCAGGTGGAACTCCCCATCGTCTACCGCGACTTCCGTGGCTATGACCTGGCGGCCAGTGGCGGCCTGCCGAGGGGCCACATCGACTTCGAGAACGCCAATGGCACGGAGTCGGGCATCGTGACGAGCACGCTCAGCAGCGACGGCAAGCCCCAATACGCCAAGACGAGCGGCTCCTCCAGCACGACCCACGGCAAGGAGGCGTTCGATCAGTGGTACCGCGACGTGGCGAACGTGAACGTGCCGGTGGTAGACAAGCTCACCCTGAAGCGCAACGGCACTTCCACCTCCTACGTGTTCGAGAACACCTCCTTCTTCCCGCTCGACAACAAGGGCTGGGTGGCCCTTGGCAAGGAGTCCTCGCGGTCAGGCGGCCACAACTTCAGCTTCACGAGCGAGGTGCGCTACTGGTTCGAGTACAAGGAAACCGAGGTGCTCGACTTCTACGGTGATGATGACGTCTGGGTGTTCATCAACGGCCGTCTGGCGCTCGACCTGGGCGGCGTCCACGGGCCGCTGTCTGGCACCATCAACCTCAAGAGCAAGGCAAGCGAGCTCGGCCTGGTCAAGGGCCGCATCTATGAGGCCGTCGTGTTCCAGGCCGAGCGCCACACGACGGGTTCCCAGTACAAGCTCACACTCACCGATTTCGTCACGCGCCGCACCGAGTGCCGCGCCACCTGCGGCAACAAGATCGTCGACCCGGGCGAGGAGTGCGATGACGGCATCAACAACGGCGACTATGGCAAGTGCGCCCGCGGTTGCGTGTGGGGACCCCGCTGCGGCGACAAGGTCGTCCAGGAGGACAAGGGCGAGGAGTGCGACGACGGCAACAAGGTGGGCGGCGACGGCTGCTCCGCTACCTGCAAGGTCGAGCTCGCCTTGATCCCCCGGTGAGCGGGTCGTGAGGACGGCCGCTTCGGGGGATCACCACCCGGAGCGGCCGTTCGCGTTCCTTCGTGTCGAAGCCGTGCGCCAGTCACGACCTCATCCCCGCTGCCCTCCGGCCGCACTTTCCTCCAACCTGTCCGGCAATCGGACAAGTTGCTGAAGACCGGGCCCGGAGGGTCTCCTGCTCTGGATTCGTTCAGGCCCCTGACGAGACTTTCTTCTCCTGGCTTGGACGTGAAGACATCGGCCGGAAACGTTCACTTTGCGAGTCTCACGGATCTCGCGGCGCGGGACGGGAGGCGGTGCTGGTACACGGTCCCGCGCTTGAACGTCGACGGGCGGTGCCTCCGGCCCGCCCGGTTCTTCTCGGAGGGAGCATGAAGTCGCGGATGGTGATGTTGGCGGCGCTGGCAGCGGCGGTCACCGGGTGCGCATCGGCCCAGAAGCCCTCGACGTCGCCCGAGCAGGTGCGGGTCTCGGGGGGCATCGTGCAGGGCTCGGTGGAGAACGGCGTCCTGGCCTTCAAGGGGATCCCCTTCGCCGCGCCGCCCGTGGGCGACCTGCGCTGGCGCCCGCCCCAACCCGTCCAGGAGTGGAGCGGTGTGCGCCAGGCGACCGCCTTCGGTCACGACTGCATGCAGGTCCCCTTCGCGGGCGACGCCGCCCCGCTGGGGACTCCGCCCGCCGAGGACTGTCTGACCCTCAATGTCTGGCGCGCGGCCGACGCGCCCGCGGACGGCAGGTTGCCGGTGATGGTGTGGATCTACGGCGGCGGCTTCGTGAACGGTGGCTCGTCTCCGTCCGTGTACGACGGCTCGCGGTTCGCCCAGCAGGGCGTGGTGCTGGTCAGCTTCAACTATCGCCTCGGACGGTTGGGCTTCTTCGCACACCCGGCGCTCACGGCCGAGGCGGAGGGTGCCCCCACCGGCAACTTCGGCTACATGGATCAGATCGCGGCCTTGGAGTGGGTGAGGAACAACATCGCCGCATTCGGGGGTGATCCGAACAACGTCACCATTTTTGGCGAGTCCGCTGGTGGCGGCTCGGTCCACACCCTGCTGACCTCGCCGAAGGCTCGAGGCCTGTTCCACAAGGCCATCATCATGTCGGGCGGAGGGCGGGGTCCGCTGCTCGGTGGTAGCAAGCTGAGCGAAGACACGCCGGGTGGGCCGCGCTCGGCGGAGTCCGTCGGCGTGGAGTTCGCCAGGAGCGTTGGTATCCAGCAAACGGGTCCGGAAGCGCTGGCCGCGCTGCGCGCCCTGCCGGTGGAGCGGATCGGTGACCTCAGCATGATGAACATGGGCGTGCCGACCTACTCGGGCCCGATCCTCGACGGTCAGATCGTCGTCGAGTGGCCGGACGTCGCCTACCGTGCCGGCCGCTGGGCCAGGGTGCCGGTGATGGTGGGGGCCACCAGCGCGGACCTGGGCTTCGGCTTCGCCCGGACCAGGGACGAGGTGTTCGCTCCCTTCCCGGATCAGGCGGCGGCTCGCGCGGCCTATGATCCGACCGGAGAGGCCGACGTGCGCACGCTGGTCGCCCTCACCGCGATGGATCGCACCATGATCGAGCCCGCGCGGTACACGGCCCGACTCGTGGCCGCCCAGGGGCTGCCTGCCTACCACTACCGCTTCTCCTACGTCGCCGACTCCATGCGTGACGAGTGGAAGACCGGGGCTCCGCACGCGACCGAGATCCCCTACGTGTTCGACACGGTCCAGGCCAGGTACGGGGCGGAGGCAACCGAGCTCGACCGCAAGGTCGGACGCGAGGCCAACGCCTATTTCGCCAACTTCGCCAGGACGAGTGATCCGAACGGACAGGGTCTGCCCCAATGGCCACGATACGAACCCGGTACGGACCTGATCCTGGATTTCTCGGCGAGCGGCGAACCGGTTGCTCAGCCCGATCCGTGGAAGGCCCGGCTGGACGCGACCGAGGCAGCCGCGAACGCGGCGGCGACCGGGATGTGACGGACGTAAAAAGAGGGTAACGAGAAAAAACAGTTTACCTGATGATTCGGGAAATCGTTTAGTGGTCCGCCCCAAGAAAGGCGGGATCACCGATGCTCCTCATTCGTCGTCAGTCTTCTGGCGTCATTGCGCGCGCCGTCGTCCCTGTTGCCGTGATGTTGCTCTCCGCTTGCGGAGCGAGCTCTCTGGAAGATGAAACCGTTGGAGAGGCCCAGGAGGCGCTCGCGACGGGTGTGGGCTCGTCCGCGTTCCGGGCCGCCCTCGCCAAGCGTTGGGCGCCCATCCACTACCAGGACGTGGACGTGACGGGCTCGCACTCGCTCGGCGGCCGGTCCGACTACATCAGCCGGGTTGACTTCGATGGGGACTGGAGCGGGACGAACAACTGGGACAACGCCGCGTCCAGGCCGCTCACCGCGCATGCCTATCAGTCCGTGGTGGAGACGAGCTCGCACTGGTACATCGTCTACACCTTCTTCCACCCGCGCGACTGGTCCGACACCATCTTCGACACGGAGCACGAGAACGACGGCGAAGGCGTGCTGCTCATCGTGGAGCGTGACGGGACCGAGTACGGCAAGCTCATCGGCGCCGTGACGGTGGCGCACAAGGACTTCTTCTCGTTCCTGCCGGATGGCAGCCCGATCAGCGCGGGCGCGGAGTCGGTCGACGGCAAGCTGTCGTTGGCGCCCTTCGAGGGAGTCCAGCACCCCATCACCGCGCAGGAGGCCAAGGGGCACGGGCTCAAGGCCTGGCCGGCCTATGACATCGTGGGTGACGGCGTGAAGTACTACCCCTCGCTCACTACCGCCGAGGAGCCCTCGTCGGCCACCGATTCCGACGTGCGCTACAAGCTCATCGACATCTACGGTTCCGAGGGGTTGTGGCAGCGCCGGGGCCTTTCCGAGCTGTTCGTGTCCGAGGGCACGTTCCGGGGAGACACGAGTGGTGGCTGCGGCCTCATCGCGGGCCTCTGCTCCTCGAACTCGGCGAACGCGCCCTGGGGCTGGGATGACGGGAACGATGGTCCCATCCAGCGCGGTGAGATCGCCTCCGATCCGGCGAAGCTCGCGGCGCACTACTTCAGCCCGTCCTCCCGGTTCTCGACGACGTACACGTTCAATCCCTTCAAGGGAATTGGGGACCCGAACGCCCCCTGAGTGCTTACGGGTGGGTGAAGGGCCGGCCGCGCGGGGGCCCGGGGGTTCCTTTTTTGCGCGGGGACCGCCGGGAGGGTAGGGATGCGGTCTTCGTATGTCTGTGACCGCCGAGCTGCTCGAAGCCGTCCGGGAGGAAGCGCGCCCGGACACCTGGTCCGCCGGCATGGGTCTGGCCCGCGCGGGTGCCGTCTCGGTGCAGTCCGTCGCGGACCTCGCCAGCGTCAAGGCTGATGCCAAGGGGAGTAACTCGACCCATTTGTATGGCTCCCTGGAGCATTCTCGATGATTGCGTTCCGCCATGTATCCGGAGCAATGTCGAATGCGCTCACGCAGTGTCGCGTCATCAGAGCCATGCTCTGGCTCGCGTGGCTGATGGTCGTTCCGGGGTGCCCTGACAAGAAGACCGCACCCAATCTCGTGGCTGGTGATGCGGGTGTTGTGGTGGTTGATGCTGGAGGAGGGGCGGATTCGGAAACCGATGCCGGGAGCACAGGCGCGGAGGCGGCCGCCATGGATGCAGGCCCCCAGGCCGCCACAGCCGTGAAGCCTCCCACGATCGTGCCTGCTGGTGCCATCGACGATGAAGACAGCGAGCAGTCTCTCCTGCGCAACTACGCAAAGGTTCTGCAATGGAGTGTTGAGGACGAGTCACTGGATTCATACTGGGAAGTCGTCGAGCGCCTGAATGTTGGTGATCGGCAGTTCACCCTGGTTCGCCTGGCCAAACACTCCGAGCCTCGTGGCGGCCAGCAGCAGTGGTTGCTCGTGCGCAAGCACCAGAAGAGCGGACCTGTGTCCTACAGCCCGCTCGCCACGCAATATCCCTTCACGCCTGATCATTGGCAGCAGGTGAAGCCCATTGGCATGAAGCTCCAGCCACTGGAGAAGTCGTCCAGCAGCGTGCTTTGGATACGCCTCCGAGAGAAGTCCTCGGAGTCAGGGAACGGAGGGGAGCACATCAAGGACAAGGAGCGCCAACTCGCGTATGCGTTCCTCGTCGACGAACGAGGCGCCTTCAAAGCACTCGCGCTCCAGATTCCCGAGAAGGTGACGCTCTCGGTCGATGATGAGGTGACGGCGGAGACCACGCTCGAGATCAACATCCCGTCCGTAGAGCGCCTCATCATCCGGCCGGGTCCGACGGGCGTCGATGCCGAGCAGCAGAGCTGGCTCGGTGAGCACTCCCTCACGAGGTAGGGGCCCGCCACGGGGGAGCACCGCACCTCAAGAGCAATTGGCTCCGACGCGACCGGGCGGGTGCCTTTGTTGCGCGGGGACCGCCGGGAGGGTAGGGATGCGGTCTTCGTATGTCTGTGACCGCCGAGCTGCTCGAAGCCGTCCGGGAGGAAGCGCGCCCGGACACCTGGTCCGTCGGCATGGGTCTGGCCCGCGCGGGTGCCGTCTCGGTGCAGTCCGTCGGGCAGGAGGAGGCCGTGCTGCGAGTGCGCGCGGCCGGCCGGCCCGCCCCGCTGACCACCGTGCTCTACCCGGAGGACGAAATCTGGGAGTGTGACTGCCGCGGCCGGGTGGACCCCTGCGAGCACGTGGTGGCGGCGGCCATCATCCTCCATCACTCGGTGGCCCAGCGTCCCCCCGCACAGCGCGCCCCGGCGCCACGTGCTCCCGCTTCGTCCATGCCGGCACGGCCCGCCGCGGCCTCCTCGGTCCAGGCCGGCCCGCGCCCGGGTGCCACGCCGAAGCCGGAGCGCATGGTGTACCGCTTCAAGCGCGTGGAGGGAGGGCTGCAACTCGAGCGCCTTCTGGTGCGTCCGGACAACACCGCTCGGCTGCTGGCTCGCAGTCTGGCGTCGGTGCTGACGAACCCCGTGGAGGCGGCCCGGATCCAGGTGGAGCCGTGCGATCTGCTCGCGGACAAGCTGCTGATGCGGCCCACGCGGGGAGCGCTTCCTCCCGAGCGGCTCGATGCGCTCCTGCGTGTGCTGGAGCCCGCGCGCACCGTGCTCTTCGACGGCGTCCTGGTGTCCGTCTCGAGCGAGCCCCTGCTTCCGCGTGTCACCGTGGAGGACCGGGGCGAGCAGACGGTGCTCAAGGTGGAGAAGGATCCGCGCATCACCGAGGTGGTGAGCTCCGGGGTGGCGGTGTGCGGAGGCACGCTCTGCCGGCTCGGCGAGCAGAGCCTCACGGGTGCGTGGCTGGAGAAGCTGCCGCAGGAGCGTGTCTTCTCACCCGAGCAGATGGGGGACCTCACCGGCAAGGTGTTGCCGGACTTCGCGCGGCGCATGCCGGTGGACGTGAGGAGCCAGCGGATTCCGCCCATCGACCGCACGCTCGAGCCGCGCATCTCCCTGGAGCTCAACCAGCTGGACTCCGGACTCTCGGTGTTGCCCACGCTGGTGTACGGCTCTCCGCCCTCGGTGCGCATCGACAACGGGCGCATGGTGTACCTGAAGGGCGCGGTGCCCGTGCGCGACGAGGCCGCCGAGCAGAAGCTCATCCACCAGCTGCGCGATGATCTGAACATGGTGCCCGGCCGGCGCGTGACGGTGCACGGCAAGGAGGCCGTGCAGCTCGCCGACAAGCTGCGGCGCTGGCGCGGCGATCTCACCGGGGACGCGGCGCGCGTGGTGAGCCCCAACGTGCAGCTGCGTCCCATGCTCTCGGTGGAGGCGGGCGCCACGCAGACGGGTGTGCCGCGGGTGGAGTTCTCGCTCGACTTCCAGGTCGAGGGCGCGGGGCCGGGCGCGCCGCGCTCGGTGGACGCGGGCGCGGTGATGCGCGCGTGGGAGGAGGGGCTGGGATTGGTGCCGCTCGAGGGCGGCGGGTGGGCGCCGCTGCCCACCGCGTGGTTGAAGACGCACGGCCAGCGCGTGGCGGATCTGCTGGCCGCTCGCGGGAAGGACGGGCGGCTCGCCAACCACGCCCTTCCTCAGCTCACCGGATTGTGCGAGGCGCTGGAGCATCCGCCTCCGCCCGGGCTCGAGCGTCTGGCGCCCCTGGTGGAGGGCTTCGAGAAGCTGCCGGACGTGCAGCTCCCGAAGGATCTCACCGCGACGCTGCGCCCCTACCAGCTCCAGGGCGTCAGCTGGCTCACCTTCCTGCGGCAGGCGGGCCTCGGCGGCGTGCTCGCGGACGACATGGGTCTGGGCAAGACGCTGCAGACCCTCTGCATGTTGGGGCCGGGCACGCTGGTGGTGGCCCCCACGAGCGTGCTTCCCAACTGGGAGGCGGAGGTGAGGCGCTTCCGTCCCTCGTTGAAGGTCTCCGTGTACCACGGCCCCGGCCGCACCCTGGACGAGACGGCCGACGTGACGCTCACCACCTACGCGCTGCTGCGCCTGGACGCGGAGGTGCTCGGGGCGAAGACGTGGGACACGGTGGTGCTGGACGAGGCCCAGGCCATCAAGAACCCGGACAGCCAGGTGGCGCGCGCGGCGTACGGGCTGCAGGCCTCCTTCCGGATCGCCTTGAGCGGTACGCCCATCGAGAACCGGCTCGAGGAGCTCTGGAGCCTGATGCATTTCACCAACCAGGGGTTGCTCGGGGGGCGCAAGGAATTCGAGGAGCGGTGGGCGCGGCCCGTATCGGACAACCAGAAGGGCGCGGCCGAGCAGCTGCGCGCGCGCATCCGCCCCTTCGTGCTGCGCAGGCTCAAGCGGGACGTGGCACCCGAGCTCCCGCCGCGCACCGACTCCGTGCTGCACGTCACCCTCAACGAGCGGGAGCGCGCCGTCTATGACGCGGTGTACGCCGCCACGCGCGAGGAGGTGGTGTCCCAGCTGGAGGAGGGGGGCAGCGTCCTGAAGGCGCTGGAGGCGCTGCTGCGGCTGCGTCAGGCGGCGTGCCACCCGGCGCTCGTGCCGGGACAGCAGGCGAAGACGTCCTCCAAGGTGGAGGCGCTGGTCGAGGCGCTCGGCACCGCGGTGGAGGAGGGGCACAAGGCGCTCGTCTTCTCGCAGTGGACGTCCCTGTTGGATCTCATCGAGCCGGCGCTGAAGGAGGCGGGCATCGGGTTCATCCGGCTGGACGGCGGCACGTCCAACCGCGGCGCCGTGGCCGCGTCGTTCCAGGATCCGAAGGGCCCTCCGGTGATGTTGATCTCCCTCAAGGCGGGCGCCACGGGGCTCAACCTCACGGCGGCGGACCACGTCTTCCTGGTGGACCCGTGGTGGAACCCGTCCGTGGAGGCGCAGGCGGCGGACCGCGCGCACCGTATCGGTCAACAGCGGCCGGTGATGGTGTACCGGCTGGTGTCCCAGGGCACGGTGGAGGAGAAGATCCTCACCCTGCAGGAGAAGAAGCGCGCTCTCTTCGAGTCCGCGCTCGGTGGGGCCTCCGGGGCCGCGGCCATCACGCGGGCGGACCTCATGCAGTTGCTCGACTGACTCCCGCCCCTATTGGTTGAGGCGCGCGCGGAGGACCGTTCCCAACACCTTCGCGGTCTCCTCCGGCACGCGGGAGAGGTGCGTGTAGAGCGTCTCCTCCATTTGAGCGATGAGCTCGGGCGCCGCACCGGCCTCCCGCATGCCGGCCAGGACGGTATAGGCCGCCATGCCGAGCGGCTCGACGAAGCCATTCGACTCCTCCCAGAACTCCTCGAAGCAGGGCACGGTCTCTCCAGAGGCGACGCGGATCAGGCGTCCCACGTTGACGTCCCAGTATGCCCTGTAGGCCTCCTCGACCTCCCGGCTCGAGAACGGTCCCTGGCGGATCTTGATGCGAGTCCCCTCGCCATCGGGGAGGAGGGTGAAGGTGACGCGGGTCGTCTCGTGGCCGAGGTCCCCGCCGTCCCAGCTCAGCTCCATCAAGAATCCCATGCGAGGGTACATCTCGAGGATGCGGCCGGTCTGCGTCAGGGGAGCGCCCTTCGCATCGAGCAGATTCACCCGGAACGGCCCGTCCTCTTCGTCGTTTCCCTCCTCTCCAAGGCGATGGCCTCCCGGTGGGGCCCCGTACCAGCGTCGCATCCGGAAGGGGTCCTCGATGGCCGCGAAGACCTGCTCCCGGCTCTGGCCCACCCACCACTCCATCGTCAACTCGCGCATGTCGCTCATGCCAGCGCTCCCTCCCGGGTCCGCAGTTGGAACCGGGGCACCTTCATGAGCAGCGCTTCCGGCATGCGGTATTGCTCGACCACCAGGCTGATGCGCGCCGCCGAGAGCTCCGGAGCCCCGGCCTCGACCGCCACCACCTCGTGCACCAGGTCTCCCCGGAACGTCACCAGCGAGCGTGGCAGGGGCGCCAACGCCGCCACCCTCGCGCCGCGGTGATACAGCCGCAGCTCGCCCCCCGCGAGCTGCTCGGGCACCTGGACGTAGAGCACGCTCACGGCGAGCGGGCCGTCGGCGCCCGCTCCGTAGAAGGTCATGCTGCGATCCAGGTGCGCATCCACCCCGCGCCCGTTCTGGACCAGGAGCGGGTTGAGCAGGAACGCGTTGCACTCCGGCAGGATCGCGGCCTGGAGGAACGGGGCGAAGGCGGGGAAGCGGTCCGTCACCTCGGAGAGGGCCTCGCGTCGGAACGTCACCGAGAAGCCATAGGTCCCCGAGAAATGGGAGGACAGGTTGGTCTCGCCCAGCAGGGAGGAGCCCAGGATGGCCGACCGGATGGCCTCGATGGCGTCCACGGGCAGGGCGTCGGGCGTGCGGTGGAAGAAGCTCTGGAGACGGAAGGCTCCGCTCCACGGTGGCTGGAAGCGCATGGAGGGATTTGGCCTCAGCCGGGCCGAGAAGTCGATCAGCACGGATATGTTGTGGCCCTGAAGCAGGGGCGGAAATTGGGAACCGGAATTTGTTGGCTCCCCGGGTGCCCTCAGTGTTCGAACTGGCCAACGCGCTGTACACCGCGCGCCCGCCTCCGCCGGAATGCCAGCGTGCCCAGCGCGAGCCACGCGAGCGGCGCCACCGGGGCCGCGCCGCAACCGCAGCCGCCCTCCGGCACCTGCTCCCCGCCCGTCCCCGCGTCCGGCTGGTCCAGCGCGCAGTTCCCGTCACCGACGCACACCGTGATGGTGAAGGCCTGCTCCGCGTCCGGCGCCTCGCCGTTGCTCACCCGCACGATGACGTCCGCCGAGCCCGCCGCCGAGGGCGTCCAGGAGATGAGGCCGGTGGTCGCGTCGATGGTCATCCCCTCTGGCGGCGGCACGCCCACCAACTCATACAGGGGGGCCGGCCGGGCCTCCGCCTCCACGTCGTAGCTGAAGGGGATGCCCACCACCGCGGTGGTGAGGGGCGTGGAGGTGATGACGGGGGCCAGCGGCTCATCATCCACCTCGACGGCCTCCACCGAGCGCGCGTCCTGTCCCGCCGCGGCCACGGTGATGGTGGCGACCCCGGTCAGGTTGTCCGCGTCCGACGCGGCCCACAGCGTGACTGTCCTGGGCGTGTTCCAGTCGACGGAAGTGAAGGTGAGCGAAGCCCCGTCCTGCACCATGATGTCCGCGTCGCCATGCGTGCGGGCCACGTTGACGGTGACGCGACCCGAGGGCTGCTTGGACAGCGACACGCCGAAGGTGGCGGTGCCGTTCTCCGGGACGGATACCCGTGAGGAGGACAGCACCAGCCTCGGGGCGTTGTTGTCGATGGTGGTGACCCTCGCTGACTCTTCCCCCAGTCCCGCCGCCGTCACCGTGAAGGTGGCGATGTCCGCATTGGAGTCCGCGTCCTCCGCCGCCGCGATCGTCACCACGCGAGGCACGCTCCAGTCCGCCTGGGAGAAGGTGAGCGACGCTCCGCTGGCGACGCTCAAATCCTCCGAGCCACCCATCGCCCGAGTCACCTGCACCGTGACGGCCGCGGTGGGCGCCTGGGCCAGGCGCACGGTGAAGGCGGTGCGCCCGCCCTCCACCACGCGCGGGTTGAGTCCGGACACCACCAACTTCTGACCGGGCGCGGAAGGGGCGATGCGGCGCACGGTGCCGTTGTTGTACCCGAGCGCATACAGCGCTCCGTCCGGCCCCACCTCCATGTCCACGTTCGACGAGAAGCCCGTGCCCCACTCATCCACCGTGGCCACCGAGTTGTCCGCCGCCAGCGTGGCGCGAGTCACCTGCCCGGAGTTGTAGTCCCCGAAGAAGTAGTTGCCGCGGTACTCCGGCGGGAAGAGCGTGGCGTCATAGAAGGTGCCGCCGGTGATGGAGCCGCCCAGCGCCTGCGTCGTCGCGGTGCCGCCCCCGCTGCTCGCATCCGGCTGCCCCGGCTGTGCCACGGTGAAGGTGGTGGCGGAGGGGGAGGCGGGGATGCTGGCGACGTAGAAGGTACCGTTGAAGCTCGCGTCGTCCACGCCCGCGAGGGTGAGCTTCTCTCCCTTGCGGAAGCCGTGCTGCCTGGTGGTGGTGAAGGTGGTGACGCCCCCGCTGCGCACCGCCCCACCCGCGGTGAGGTTGCGCATGTCGACGCCGTTGGTGCGGTACTTGATGACCGGCGGGAGGTACCCGGCGGGCTGGTTGTTCTCGTAGCTGCTGTAGCCGGCGTGGTCTCTCATGCTCACCACGAAGACCTGCTCGTAGTCCGTGCCCACGGTGTTGCTCCACAGCTCCCCGGTTGCCGGTTGGAAGGTGAGGGTGAACGGATTGCGGAAGCCTCTCGCCCAGATGTACTCGTTGTTGGGGCCCACGCCGTCATAGAAGGGGTTGTCGTTGGCGGGCGTGCCGTCCAGGTTGGCGCGCCCCACCTTCGCCGCGAGCGACGTCAGGTCGGCATTCACACCGGTGCCGTTGCCCAGGTCGCCGATGGACCAGTAGAGCTTCCCGTCCGCGCCGAAGCCCAGGCCGCCACCGTTATGGTTCTGCCCGGCGGTGGGCAGCCGGGTGACGACCTCCGTGCGCGCGGTGCCCACGCCATTGGCGTCCGTGTAGCGGACGATGCGCTGCTCGGTGGAGGAGACGGTGACGAAGAAGTAGACGTACCGGTTGACCACGTAGTTCGGGTCGAACGCGATGCCGATGAGGCCGCACTCGCTGTTGGTGTAGATGGCGGGCTCCGTCGCGAACACGCTGGAGACGGGCGTGTTCGTCCCCGCCTGCGTCTCCAGGGCACCGTTCTTCATCGCCACCGTCCGCACCACGCCATTCTTGAGGGTGATGAACAGGCGGCCCGAGCCATCCGGCGCCCAGGCCATGCTCGTGGCGGGCGTCAGCTCGCTGGACGTGTAGCTCGTCTCCGAGAAGCCCTCGGGCACCGCGGCCCATGAGGGGGAACACCACAGCAGGAGCAACAACGACGTCACGAGGGATGAACGCATGACCGATGAAGCTAACGCACGCGAAGTGCGACTTCCGTCCGTCATGTGTCCGCGCTCGCGCCGCACCCCCCACCGGCTTTTTACAACCCTGTTGCCACAACCAGTCGCGCCGGGTGACGCGGTACATGAAAACGGCGGCCTCCCGGGAAGGAGACCGCCGTTCGAACTACCAGGAGTGAGGACTCACCGGCTCACCGGGTGGTGAGCGTCCCCACGGCCACGTCGATGGCACCCAGGGCGCCGCTGTCCGACAGGGCGTGCGCCTTGACGACGGAGATGGGAACGAGGGTTCCCGCCGGCGTCGAGGGGCCGGTCTTCAGATCCAGCGCCACCGAGAGCAGGGCCCCGGAGTACGCCGTCGCCGGGCCGAGCGTGCCCTTCTGGAACACGCCGACCGTGAGGGTGCCCTCCTTGACGTTGCTCTTGAAGAGCCGAGGCTCGGCGCCCAGCTCGAACAGCCGGTTGGTCACGTACTCGGTGTCCGCGTCGGACACCTTGGCCCAGCTCGCCCGGGTCGGGTCCACCGAGAGCGTCAGGCCCACGCCCCGGCCGGACTGATCCGCGGGGCCCACGAGATCCAGCACGAGCCGGCTGTCCGTGGAGGCACTGGTGTTCTTCACGAAGCGCCAGCCGGTGCCCGTCGGATCCTGATAGCCAACGCCCGAGGTGCCCGGCACGGTGACGGTGGCCGTGTCCTTCTTCGAGGTGTCCACCGCGTTCGTGGCCACCACGGTGTAGGTGCCGGGCTCCGAGGGCGCGGTGTAGACACCCGTGCTGGTGATGGTGCCGTGGGCATCGCCGCCCTCCACCGACCAGAGCACCCGGGGCTCCTTGGCGTCCTTGACGGTGGCGGTGAAGGTGAGCTTCTCACCCGCGTTCATGGTGGCGGTCTTCGGTGAGATCGTCACCGGCCCCGCGTTGGGGTTGCCGCAGGCGGTAAGCAGCCCGAGCAGCAGCGGAACAATGAATTGAGTCAACGTTTTCATGGCTTACCGTCCGAACTGGCTGACGAAGAGGGTGACGTCGTTGTCGTCCACGGAGCTGCTCGCATCGAGATCCACGTCCTCGCTGTAGAGCGGGGCGTCGGAGTCGGTGGCGCCGTAGGCCCGGGCCATCCGGCCCATGTCCTCTCCGTCCACGACATGATCTCCGTTGAGATCGCCGGTGAAGACCTTGATGGTCGTCGTAGCGCTCGCTCCGGGGGCGACGGTGCTGGTGGCCGTGGCGTGGCAGAAGCCCGTCGCGGTGGGCGCGGTGTAGACGCCATCCGCGGAGAGGGAACCGCAGATGCGTCCTTCCTTCAGGACCCAGGTGAATGACGTGTCCACCGCATGGGCGACGCTCGCGGTGAGGGTGGCCGAGCCGCCCACCGGCACCACGATGAAGGGCGACCCGACGCTCACGGAGACGGCCTCGCTCGTGAAGGTGGTCGAGGCCTTGTTGGAGTGGCCGTAGGCGTCGTACGCGACCGCCTCCAGGGTGTGCTCGCCGGGCGACAGCGGGAGGAGGCTGAAGGGGAGCGTGTAGGGCGGTGCCAGGGCCCGGCCCTTGAACGCGCCATCCACGTAGAACTCCACGGCGGTGACGCCCGTGTCGTCGGTGGCCTCGGCCTTCAGGACCGTCGTCTCGAACATGCCCTCCAGGCCCACGCTGACAGTGGGGCCGGCCACGTCCTCCACCTTGGAGTTGAAGATGTCGAAGGCCACCTCCGCGGTGCTCTCGTTGCCCGAGATGTCCACCGCCTTGACCGTCAGGGTGTGGGGACCGTTGGTCAGGTCGGCCGCGTCGAACGGCTCCGTGTAGCTGCCATGGGGATCCGTGCGCGTGGCCACCGGGTTGCCGTCCACGGAGAACTCCAGGCGCGACGTCCAGACGTTGTCGCTCACGGCGGCGTGGAGTTGGACCGTCTTCCCGTAGGTGCCACTGACGGACGCGGTGAGCTGGGGCGCCAGCGTGTCCGGCGTGCTCGTGGTGGTCAGCGTCACGTCGTCGAGGAACATCTGGGTGACGCCATCCGGGAGCTGCGGCGCCTCCGTCTGGTTGGCCTCGAAGACGAGCTGGATCGTCTGGCCCCTGTAGGCGCTCAGATCGAAGCGGTGCTCATAGTAGTCGCCGGCGGTGTCATCCAGGTTGGAGAAGGACTGGAGCGTCCTCAGAGCCGTGCCGCTGGAGTCCCGCACCTTCGCGATGAGGGTGTGGTGCGCCTCCCCATCGGTGAACGCGCTGTTGTGGAGGCGCAGCCAGAAGCTGTAGATGGCCGAGGTGGAGTCCGCTGGGATGGTGAGGGTCTGGCCCACGGACGACGTGTGGGGGCCCAGGTTCGACCAGAAGAGGAAGAACCTCGCGCCCGTGTGGGCGAACGAGCTGTTCGTGAAGAAGCGGGACGAGCCAGTCAGGGTCGTGGTGATCGGCCAGAGCGCCTGACCCGCGGCGGTCGAGTCCTCGAAGCCGGGGTTCAGCACCCGCTGCTGTTGGTTGCGGTCGAGGAAGAACGCCACCAGGGCCGACTCCCCCACGTTGCCGGCCGCGTCCACGGCTCGGGCCATGACGGTGTGCGCGCCGTTGGACAGCGACGAGGCGTCCACCACGTGGGTGAACACGTTGGACGCGGTCCCCACCGACGCACCATCCAGGAAGAACTCGACGGCGTCGACATGGCCGTTGTCCGACACGTTCGCGAAGAGCCCCACCTTGCCGCCCACCACGACGGCCTGGGCCGTCACGGAAGGTGTCTCGGAGTCGGCGGAGCCGCTCACGCGCAGCGTGAAGTCATCCAGCTTGAAGCTGGTGCCGAGCGTGGCGTCCTCGTTGCCCTCCAGGTAGATGCGGACGGTCTGGCCCGCGTAGGCGGAGAGGTCGAAGCTGCGCTGCACCCACCCGAGCGTCGCGTCCAGGTTGGACCAGGTGGCGAGCGTCTCCAGCACCTCTCCCGAGGTGCTGCGCACCTGCACCACCAGGGTGTCCCTGGCGGCGGTGGCCGGCTCCGCGGTGGTGAGCTCGAGGTAGAAGGTCAGCGAGGCCCGCGCGGCGGAGGCGGGGATGGTGACGTCCTGGTAGAGGTTGTCCACGTGGACGGTGCCGTACCCGTTGAGCCAGACGTAACCCTGGCCCGTGTGCGCGCCGGTCACGGGATGGTTGATGTTGCCGCGGGGATCGGCCTCCCATCCCTCGCCAGCCTTCTCGAAGCCCGGATCCCTCAGGAGCTGATCGAAGCTGTTGGCCACGTTGAAGGAGTAGGGCGCCGACGGGCCCACGTTGCCAGCCAGGTCGTAGGCCTTCACCACCAACTGGTGCGTTCCGTTGGAGAGCGTGGTGGTGTCGAGCGGCACCGTGAAGGGCAGCGAGGAATCCGTGCCCACGATGGCCCCGTCGACGAGGAACTCCACGCGCGTGATGCCCACGTTGTCCGTGCCCAGGGCGTGCAGCTGGAGGCCAGGGGCGGTGCCCGAGACGCTCGCGGTGACGGACGGCGCCATCCGGTCATCATAGGTGTTGGCGGTGTAGCCCACGTTGATGGCGGCGAAGGCGTTCTGCACCGCGCGGTACTCGTTGGACGCGGCGCCGAAGAGGTCCGCCGCCGACCGCAGGGACGCCGTGCGGGCCACCAGGTAGTTGGCTGACGGGAACATGTAGACGGTGATGGCCCGGTACCAGATGGCCGCCGCCTTGTCGTTGCCGATCCCCTCCATGCCCTCGGGCAGGTACTCGCTGGAGGTCTCGAGCCCGAAGCTCGCCTTGTCCGCGCCCTGGGACAGGAAGTAGAAGGCGCGGTTCATCGGGCCGCTGCTGAAGTGGACGTCGATGTTCTCGATGCCGGGGTACCAGGCATCCACGCTCACGCCGTCCAGACTCGGCTTGTGCATGTAGCGCATCGGAGCGTACGGGTTCAGGCTCTCGCCGATGAACCAGTTGCCCTTGGTGCCATCTCCGATGGTGGAGCCCTGGCCGTTGCGCACCCAGAACTCCGTCATGGTGCCGAAGATGTCGGAGTTGGCCTCGTTCAGGCCGCCGGACTCGCCGGAGTAGATGAGCGCGGCCGTCTGCGACATGACGCCGTGGCTCAGCTCGTGGGCCGACACGTCGAGCGCGGCGAGCGACTTGGAGCCCGTGGGGTCGCCCGGGTAGGAGCCGTCGCCGTAGCTCATGCAGAAGCACGAGCTGTTCCAGAAGGCGTTGTTGTAGAGGTTGCTGACGTGCACCCGGTTGAAGGTGGGGGTGCCGGCGTTGTCGATGCCCAGGCGGCCGTGGATCTTCAGGTAGTAGTCCCACGTGGCCTGCAGGCCGTAGTGCGCATCCACGGCGGCCGTCTGGCCGTTGTCGCCGAGCGTGGGCTGTCCGGGGACGTAGTTCGCCCCGTCACCCCAGGTGTTGTCGGGGTCCGTGTACAGGGTGAGCGTGGCCTCGGCGCCGTTCTGCAGATCGGCGTGGTTCACGTCATAGGTCCGCAGGCCCTCGCCGAGCGCGCGGGTCGTGTCGCGCAGCTCGTAGAGGCCCTCGGCGTTCTTCCAGACGTTGAGCTGCACGCTCCCGTTGTGCTGGGAGTTGCCCTTTCCAATGGCCGCCGAGGTCTGCAGCGAGCTCCACTTCTTCAGCACCTCGCCGGAACGCGCGTCGAGAAGGAGGTCCGTGTGGGCGATGCCATCCTGGGGGTTGTCCAGCTCGACGTGGACGTGCCAGGCGAGCCGGTAGCCCACCACCTCCTGCCTGAAGTCCGCCGCGTTCAGCTGCTTGAAGGACTTGTGCGGCGCGAGGTTCACCCGGCGCGTCTCCGGGTAGATGACGAGCTCGGCGCTCGGCTCGGCACCCATCAGGCCGCGCGGGGAGATCTCCAGGGTCGCCAGGGAGATGGCGCTGGCCGCGTCCACCGTGGGCTGGGTGGACATGCGGATGCCCGTGCGCAGCCCGTCCGCCGTCACCGGCAGGCTCCGTCCGCTTGGATCCAGGTGGGTGATGGCCATGGCCCCCCAGACCGGCACGCCCTGGTGGAGTTGCTGGAAGTGGGAGTGCGTGAGGCCGAAGCGGTCCGTATGGGCGCCGGACATCCGGAAGTCATCCCCGTCGTTCAGCCCGAGGCGGGTCTTCTGCGCTCGCAGCGTCGAAAGGGATTCGGCCACGCGTGACGGCTCCCTTGCACGGAGCTGTGTGAACGCGGATTGGGAGAGCGGGGTGATTCTTTCACCCGCGAGGGAGGGACCCGCCGTCAAGAACGTGGCGAGGAGCAGAGGCCAGCGAGGCCACGGCATGGACATGGATTGACTCCACCGGACTTCATCGAGGAGGTGACCGGCCGTCCGGCACCCACATCGAGCACCAGCGCCGGGAGCGGCACTACGACTCCGCTGATGCTCGAAAAGTCCGACCGCGTACTGCCAGGGCGCCTGCCCCTCGACTTTCGCCTTCAGCGCAGCGGCGGGAGTATACACAAGTGGACCTTCGGGCTGAATAAGTCCAGACCCGGTGAACAGCGGATCGGCCACTCAAACAGGTAAAACATGAAATTCCTGAAATCCCTTTGCATGTCATCCTTCGTTGATGCTTCAATGGATTTACAGGGAAATAATTATTTCAAAGCATTTCATTGAAGACTCTTCGTGGACGGATTCCATGTTTTTGCTATAAGTGTTGATTAACCGGTGTAGCCAGAGAGCTACCGGTCCACAGTCGGAAAGGAAGTCACTGCGTGAGCAAGAGCGTTCGCGGTTTCAAGTGGCTGGTGGGAGGAATCGTCGGTGTGTCCATGCTGGGCGCGTGTGGCGCTCCGGCCGAGGGCGAGACTGCCTCCGAGCAGGTCGACGCGCAGGCTACGGGCGAGGTGGCGGTGAGCCTGTCCGTGGCCAAGGCCTCCCTCAGCGCCCGCGAGGACGTGGCGGTGACGGTCACCCTCACCAACATCTCCTCGGAGCCGGTGCAACTGCTCAAGTTCTACATCCCGGATGGGCGCCTCAAGGAGGGCCTCTTCGAGGTGACGCGCAATGGCGAGCCCGTGGAGTACATCGGTCCGCACATCAAACGCGCGGCGCCGCGCCCCGAGGACTACATCACCCTGCAGCCCGGCGAGAGCCTGTCGGGCTCGGCGCCCGTCTCCGGCATGTATGATCTGTCCGAGACCGGCAGCTATACCGTCCGCTACGCGGCGCGCTCGCTGGAGCAGCACAGCGCGGTGCTCACCAAGGCGGCGCAGCTCGACTCGAACCTCGTGAACCTGTGGATCGAGGGCCGTGACAGCGGCCTGTCCGAGCTCCAGGCGCAGGGCACCGTGTCCGCCCAGGGCCTGTCGTACTCCGGCGCCTGCACCAGCTCCGAGCAGTCGTCGATCAGCTCGGCGCTGACGTACGCGAGGACCTACGCGAACAACGCGTCGACCTACCTCAACGGCATCTCCGCCAGCACCACGCGCTACAAGACATGGTTCGGCACCTTCTCGAGCACCAACCTGACCACGGCGCGCAACCACTTCACCAACATCAAGAACGCCCTGGCCAACGCGGCGATCGTGGTCGACTGCAGCTGCAACGACAGCTACTACGCCTACGTGTACCCGACCCAGCCGTACAAGATCTACGTGTGCAACGCCTTCTGGAGCGCCCCCACGACGGGCACGGACTCCAAGGCGGGCACGCTGGTCCACGAGATGAGCCACTTCAACGTGGTGGCGGGCACGGATGACCACGCCTACGGGCAGACCGCGGCCAAGAGCCTGGCGACCTCCAGCCCCACCCGGGCGCTGGACAACGCGGACAACCATGAATACTTCGCGGAGAACACGCCCTCCCTGCCGTGATCTCGGTTAGGGTAGGGATTTGATGGGAAACGGGAGCGGCGACGCTCCCGTTTTTCTTTTCTGGCGCGTGAGCCCATCCCAGACGCGCCTGGAGCGGAGAGCATCCGTCCTATGATTCGTGGACACGTTGGTTGGGTCGCGCTGTGCTGTCTGGCATTCGGTGGTAGCGCATGTACGCGCAAGGACATCCCGGCGCAGCCGGAGCCGGCGCAGCAACAGGAGGCCCCACCTCAGAAGGAGAACCCGGCCATGGCATCGCCCCTGGAGTGCTCGTTGAGCGTGCCTCCGAGTGTGCGTGCGGGTGAGCCCGTGGAGGTTCGTTTCCAGCTCACCAACCGCACGGCGCGGCCCCTGTTCGTGCTCAAATGGCGTACGCCGCTCGAGGGCCTGCGCGGCAATGACTTCCAGGTGACCCGCGACGGCACCGACATTCCCTACCAGGGGCCGATGGTGAAGCGGGGCAACCCGTCGGCGGAGAGCTACGTGGCGATCGCGCCCGGTGCGTCGGTGGAGGCCCGGGTGGAGCTGACCCTGGCCTACGAGATGAACCAGCCGGGGCACTATCGCATCGAGTTCCGCAACCAGCTCATGGATGTCGCCGACCAGCAGTCGGACGTGCCCCGGAGCCTGGATCAGCTCCAGTCCATGCCGGTGCAGTGCCCGGTGATCGAGACGACGATCACCGCGCCCTAGCTTCGAGCACCTGGCGGATGGTCTCGGAGGCCTGGGGGAACGGCCCTCGCGCGAGCTCCAGGCCCGAGGGGCTCATCGCCTGGATGAGCACCTGTTGGAAGCCCTTCACCAGCCCCAGCGCGCTGTGCGGCTCGCCGCTGGAGTCGGCCACCATGTAGAACGACGCCTCCAGGTCGTCCGGCGGCTGCTGGCCCTGCTCCAGGAACAGCTGCCGGACCTTGTCGAGCGAATCCCTGTGGATCTTGCGGATCTCCCGGCTCGCGGCCCCCATGAAGAAGCCAGGGATGCCTCGCAGGTCCACATGCACCACCACGATGGGGTTCTCGTGGCGCAGCTCGTAGGCGAACCGCATGGCGTGCTCGCGGAGGACCTGGCGCGTGTCCCGGTTGGCGTACAGCACCACCGCCGGCCGCCCTTGTCCGAGCGGAACCTCCCGCCCGAAGACGTCCTCGAGACCCGAGGCGTGTGCCGGGAAGGCGCCGAACAGTCCCATCAAGCAGGCGAGTACCACCAGGATGCGCATGGGCAGGGATCTCCTCCAAGGGGGGGGTAGGAACTGACCGCAGTGTACGGACATTCCTGACGGCTCGGGGAACGGCCGTATTCTCTTTCTTCCCCGCCAGACGCGGCTACCCCGCGAGGGGCCGGGGCCCTGGCGCTGGCTCCCGCGGCTGTCTCTGGCGGAGTCCCTCCATTTCCTCTAAAGCGACCACATTGGAGGTGTGACGCAATGAGTCGAGTTCTGGAGGATCTGCTGGAGCTTCTGAAGTTGGAGGCCATCGAGGAGAACCTGTTCCGTGGCCGGAGCCAGGACCTCGGGTACCGGCAGCTCTTCGGTGGACAGGTGCTCGGTCAGTCGCTCTCGGCGGCCAGCCAGACGGTGGCGCCCGAGCGCCATGTCCACTCGCTGCACGGTTACTTCCTGCGCCCCGGCGACGCCAGCCTGCCCGTGGTCTACACCGTCACACGTGTGCGTGATGGTGGCAGCTTCACCACCCGCAGCGTGACGGCCATCCAGAAGGGCCAGCCCATCTTCACCATGATGGCCTCCTTCCAGGGCGACGAGCCCGGTTTCGAGCACCAGGCGAAGATGCCGGCGGTGCCCGGGCCGGAGGAGTTCCCGGTGGACCGCGAGCTGCTGCGCCGCAAGGCCCACCTCATCCCCGAGCGGGTGCGGGACAAGCTCCTGTGCGACAAGCCGATCGAGATCCGCCCGGTGACGCAGGTGGACCCGTTCGATCCCAAGGTGTGCGAGCCCATCAGGTACGTGTGGTTCCGCGCCGACGGGCCGCTCCCGGAGGATCCGCAGGTGCACAAGTACGTGCTGGCCTACGCCTCCGACTTCAACCTCATCACCACCGCGCTCCAGCCGCATGGCGCCAGCTTCATGCAGCGCAACATGCAGATGGCGAGCCTCGACCACGCCCTGTGGTTCCACGCCAACGTGCGCGTGAACGATTGGCTCCTGTACGCCATGGACAGCCCCTGGGCGGGCAATGCCCGAGG
This sequence comes from Archangium violaceum, assembly GCF_016859125.1. Taxonomy (NCBI): domain Bacteria; kingdom Pseudomonadati; phylum Myxococcota; class Myxococcia; order Myxococcales; family Archangiaceae; genus Archangium; species Archangium violaceum. Next base: position 9,582,398 of record NZ_CP069338.1, read on the forward strand.
GCTGTCGCGCGGGCACATCTTCACCCGGGAGGGGCGCCTGGTGGCGTCCGTGGCCCAGGAGGGCCTCGTTCGCGTGCGTCAGGACGTGCGCTGAACGCGCGGGCCGCGGTCCGGCTGTGTCGTTGAATGGGTCTACCCTCGCCCCGTGTGGGGTGGGGTAGGGCGTTGTCTTTACGGTGTTGGCTCGAGCGCGGCCCCGCGTGAGGCGTCGCGCTCGCCACCCCGAGCCCGGTCGGGCAGGTCGTGGTCAGGCCACGCGCGAACGCCGCGCGGATGGCCGGCCGTGCACGCCAGGCTCCATCCAGTAGCCCGAGGGTGATGAGGCGCGGGGATGCGTGTGCCAGAGGGCCGCTCGCGGGCGACTCATGGCCGCGCCATTCCCGAATCTGGCGGATGCCTCCTTCACCCCGCATTACACTTACATTGAAACACGCCGGCCGATACATCCCACTTCAATCTGGCGTTTCTTGGAGCCCCCCTCAGTCATCATGCCTACATGTCGTGACATCTGCGGGCTCTGTATTCCAGCTATTGAGCCCACATTTCGGCATATTTCCGCGTTTCAATGAGGCTGTAAAGTCAAACATCAAAGTCCATGCCTACATATCGCGACAAGTCATACAAATAAAGCAGATGTAGCACTGCACGTCAATTACATACATAAATACAAGCGGGTTTGTTTGTGTTTTATTTGTTTTTTCTTGGGGCTCTGTTTGTGATTGATTAATGACGTGCGCGTTGCTCTGTGTTTGTTTTTTTGTTTGCTGGTGCAATTGATTGCGGGATTTTGTTTTGTCTTTTGTTTGTTTTGTGTCGATTTTGTTTGTCATTGTTTGTGGGGCGGTGGAGAACCCAGCCGCCGCCACCCCGACTCGCTTGCCAGTTGCTCCCTCCGTGCTACGGGGAGGTCTTGCTGGCCGACGCCGTGAGCTCTGGGAGCAGGAACTCGTCCACGGACGGCGCCTTCTCGATGAGGCCCAGCTCCACGAGCTGACGCCCCAGTGTCTCCCACCGCTCGCGGCTCATGGTCCCCAGCCCCCGGGCGCGCGTCTCCTCCGTCTCGATGAGCGGCTTCTGCGCCTGCGCCGCCGCCGCGAACGTCTCCGCGTCCATCGTGGTGTTCAGCTTCGCCATGACCGCGTTGGCGGGATCCGGGTTCTCCAGGTAGTTGCTCCAGCCCTCGCGTACCGCCGCCACGAACGCCTTCACCCGCTCCGGCTGCTCCTTCCACAACTCCCGGCGGGTGATGACCACGGCCTGGTAGGGATTGAAGCCCTCCTCGGCCACCAGGAACACGGTCGGGTCCGCACCCTGCTTGCGCGCCGCGATGGGCTCCGAGGTGATGAAGCACTGCTGCGCGAAGTCCTTGTCCGCCACGAAGCGAGCCACGCCACCGTCGTAGGGCACCACCTTCACCTTGTCGAAGCCGTACTTCTTCTTCAGGTACGCGGCATACGGCAGGCCGGGCTCCAGGGCGATGGTCCCCGAGGCGAGCACGTCCTTGATGCCCTTCGCCCCCCGTGAGGCGTGCACCATGATGCCGTGGGGTGACGTCTGGTACACGGCGAACAGGGGAATCACGTCCACGCCGCGCACCCGGGCGGTGAGGACATCATCCGCGGCCACGATGCCGAACTCCACCTGTCCGGAGGCCACCATCTGCATCACCGGCACGCCCGCTCCACCGCCGAGGATGTTCACCTCCAGCCCGTGCCGCTTGAAGGCTCCCGTCTCCCGCGCGGCATAGAAGCCGCCGAACTCGGGCTCGGGCACCCAGTTGAGGGCCAGCTTCACCTGGGCCGTCCGCGCCTCCTGCGCGCTACTGCCCGCATCCGTGCCCTCGGCCTGTTTCGTGCCTTCCTTCGAGCGAGAGCACGCCCCCACGGCGACGAGCAGCGCCACACAGCCCAGCAATCCGACGAGACGTCTTCTCACTTGTGGTTCCCTCCTGAAGAAGTAGTGCTTCATGAGCCCGAAGCCGACGGGTGCCAGCGCCTCAGCAGCCGGGAGCCCGTCAGGCTCACCGCTCCGAACAGTGCCAGCCCCACCACCGAGGCCGCCAGCACCGCGGCGAAGAGGAGATCCGTTCGCAGCTGCCGGTAGGCGGACAGCACCAGGATGCCCAGGCCGGCGGCGTCCTCGGAGAAGCCGGCGACGAACTCGCCGCCGATGGCGCCGATGACGGCCAGCCCCGAGGCGACCCTCAGGCCGGTGAACAGGTGCGGCAGCGCGGCGGGCAGCTCCAGCTTCCACAGCGTGGCGAGCCGGCGCGCCCCGTAGAGGCGGAACAGATCCCGCAGCGCCGGCTCCACCGATCGCATCCCAGAGAGCGTGTTGGCGATCACGGGAAAGAGCGAGACGATGAAGGACGAGGCGGCCACCGCGCGTCCCCCCGGGCCGAACCACAGCACCAGCAGTGGGGCAATGGCGATGACGGGCACCGTCTGTAGGAAGAGGGTGTAGGGATAGAACGCCCGCTCCAGCAACCTCGACGAGGAGAGGATGATGGCGGCGAGCACGCCCACCGTCGCGCTCAGCCCAAAACCCAGCAACGCGGAGCGTCCCGTGGTGAGCGCCGCGCTCAGCAGGGCCGTCGCCTCGTGGGCCCCGACAATAGCGACGGCAGAGGGAGGCGGCAGCAGCCAGACGGGGACGGCGAAGGCGCGTGTCACGCCCTCCCAGAGCCCCAGGAGCACGGCGAGCGCGGCCACGGGTGCCAGGGCCGCGCTCGGGAATGAGGTCTTCATGTGGCGTCTCCTCGCTCCAGAGCCTGGAGGAGCAGGCCCATCTCGCGGGCGAAGTCGGGCTCGGCGCGCAGGACGGGGGTGCGCTCCCGGGGCAGGGCGAGCGTGTGGTCCAGCATCACGCGCGCGGGACGCCGGGACAGCACCACGGCCCGCTCGGCCAGGTAGGCGGCCTCGGAGAGCGAGTGGGTGACGAAGAGGACGGTCATCCCCAGCTCCTTCCACAGCGCCAGGAGTTGATCGTCCAGCCGGTTGCGCGTCAGTTCATCGAGGGCGGCGAAGGGCTCGTCCAGGAGCAGCAGCCGGGGACGGGTGACGAGCGCCCGAGCCAGGGAGACACGCATGCGCATGCCTCCGGAGAGCTCGGCCGGGTAGCGCGAGGTGGCATCGCCGAGCCCGACCTCCTTCAGCAGGGCGTGCGCCGCGGTATGGCGCTCGGAGGCGGGGACGCCGGCCAGCTCCAGCGGCAGGGCCACGTTGTCCAGCACCGAGCGCCAGGGCAGCAGGTGCGCGTCCTGGAAGACGTAGGCGATGGGCGTGCGCGCGCCTCGGGTTCGTTCGAGGGGCGGGGAGAAGGTGAGGGTACCGGCGTCGGGTTTGTCCAGCCCGGCCACCAGGCGCAGCAGGGTGGACTTGCCGCATCCCGAGGGACCCACCAGGGCCACGAACGAGCCCGCGGCGATGTCCAGGTCCATCCCGTCGAGCACGGGGACGCCGCCTGGAAAGATCCGCCGGAGGCCGGAGATCTGCACGCGGACGCCGCCCCTGCCGTCATCGGGCGGGAGCGAATCGGAGGGGACCGGGCTGGGGGAAGCCATGTGGTAGAACGGTTTCTAACCGCATGGCGCTCCCCTGGCCAATGCCCTAGTGACCGCATGGAGGGCCAGCGGCATCGCTTCCTTCGGCGGACCCCCTATCGGGAGTGACGGGCTACTGCCCGGTGGGTGCCCCCTGGTGCGGTGCGGGCAGCTCCACGCCCTGGGTGGCGGCCCAGTCCTCCGCGGTGCGGCCCTGGGCGTCCCGCACCTCGCGGCGGGCGCCGTTCCGCTCGAGCGCGTGAGACACGTCGATGCGTCCGGTGAGCGCGCTGAACATCAGCGCCGTCTGGCCCAGCAGGTTCTGCTGATCCACGCGGCAGCCGCTCTCGATGAGCAGATCCACCACCGCCTGGTGCCCCCGGAAGGCGGCGCCCATGAGCGCGGTGTTGCCCCGGGTGTCCGGCGCGCAGGGGTTCGCCCCGCCCGAGATGAGCGCTCTCACCGTCTCCAGGTGCCCGTGGTAGGCGGCGAGGATGAGGGGCGTGTAGCCGCGCGCGTCCCGGGGAGAGGCGGGCGTGCCGGCCGCGAGCAGTCCGCGCACCACCTCGGTGTCTCCCTCGCGAGCCGCCGCGAGGAGGATGTTCTCCGCCTCGGTGACGGCAAGCTCCCGGCGGACTCCCGCCGGAGCCGCCTCCGCGTGGGTCGGCCGGAAGAGCGCCATCCCCGAGGAGAGGGCGAGGACCGTGAGGACGAGGAGGGTCGCGGCGCCCACCGCGCGCCGGACTCGGGTGTTGGTTTTGAAGGTACTCATGAGGGTGTCTCCGGAAGAGAAGAGGGTGCGCGGCTCCCCGCGTCGGCTCAGGGGACCACGTCGGCGGTGCGGGCCTTCTCCAGCTTGACCCCCACCGCGCGCGCCACCTGCGCGCCGTACTCGGGATCCGCCTGGAGCAGGAAGCCGACGATGCGCGTCTTCACCTCGGCGCTCTTCACCTGGCCGAGGTCGGCCGCGAAGTTCTTCACCAGCCGGGCGCGAGCATCCGCCGGGAGGGCCCGGTAGAACTCACCGGCCTGGGCGAAGTTCAGCGTCTTCTGGATGGGCTGCTGCTGCGTGGTCCCGGACAGCGGCGCGCGCGACAGCAGGAAGCGCGTATCGTCCCCCGTGCGCCCGATGATGCTCGGCTCGTAGTTCACGTCCAGGCGGGTGTTGGCGAAGTTCATGCTGCCCGCCTGGTTGTTGTTGCGCACCTCGGTGCTCCGGGCACGGTTGATCGGCAGTTGGAGGTAGTTGGTTCCCACCCGGTAGCGCTGGGTGTCGGCGTAGGCGAACAGGCGGCCCTGCAGCAACCGGTCCTCACTCGGCTCCACCCCGGACGGCATCACACCCGGCGAGAAGGCGGCCTGCTCCGTCTCCTCGAAGAAGTTGTCCGGCATCCGGTTGAGCGTGAAGCGGCCCAGCTTGATGACCGGGGCCTTGCTCTCGGGCCACACCTTGGTGGCGTCCAGCGGATCGAAATCGAACGCGTCCAGATCCTTTGGATCCAGCACCTGCGCCGTCAGTACCCACGAGGGGAACTGGCCCTTGCCGATGCTCTCGTAGAGATCATGGGTGGCGTGCTGGAAGTCCTTCCCCTGGAGCCGCTCCGCCTCCTCGGCGGTGAGCGACTTCACGCCCTGCTGGCTGCGCCAGGCGAACTTCACGTACTTCACCTCGCCCTTCGCGTTGACGAACTTGAAGGCGTGCACGCCGAACCCGTCCATCTGCCGGTAGTTCGCCGGGATGCCGAGATCCGAGTAGACCTGGGTCAGCATGTGCGTGCTCTCGGGCACGTGGCTGAAGAAGTCGAAGAAGCGGTTGGGATCCTGGCGGTTGGTGACCGGCGAGGGCTTCAGCGAGTGCACCATGTCCGGGAACTTGATGGCGTCCCGGATGAAGAAGACCGGCAGGTTGTTGCCCACCACGTCCCAGTTGCCCTCGTCCGTGTAGAACTTGAGGGCGAACCCGCGCGGATCCCTCAGCGTCTCGGGCGAGCCCTTCGGGTGGATGACCGTGGAGAAGCGCACGAACATGGGCGTCTTCTTCCCCTTGGCCGACAGCATCGACAGGCGCGTGAGGTTCGAGAAGTCACCGTCGCTGACGAACTCGCCATAGGCGCCCACGCCGCGCGCGTGCACCACCCGCTCCGGAATGCGCTCGCGATCGAAGCGCGCCAGCTTCTCGATGAGGTGGAAGTCCTCCAGCAGGATGCCGCCGCGCGGTCCCGCCGTCTTGCTGCTCTGGTTGGTGCCCACCGGGGCGCCGCTATCGGTGGTCAGCGGCGAGGCGGCCAGGGCGCCTCCGCTCACACCCAGGGCCAGGGCCATCAGCGTCGTGCGAATCAGGTGTCTCATGGGGTCGTCGCTCCTCGTGTCGGGGTAGGGGGCGCCCGTGGAGCTCACCGGGCCACCCGCTGCACCTGCACCACTGCGGGAAACGGACCAACGCCAGAACCCCAGGAGTTTCAGGGAGTTATCGCGGAGGGTCCGAGAGGATCAACGACGGGTCGTCGTGGCAACGAAATATCGTCGTTGCCGGGGCGCTCACCGTGCCTTGCGCTTGAGCCCGAGGCGAGCGAGCCGGCTCTGCAGGGTGGTGGGCGGCACGCCCGCGATCTCGGCCGCGCCCCCGGCGCCGTACACCCGGCCCTCGGTGTGTGCCAGCAACCGCTCGAGGTAGGCACGCTCGTTCTCGACGAGCGAGGGCAGCTTGCTCCCAGAGGGCTGCTCCACGTTCGTCTTCATCGCAGCGCCAGCAGGTGGGCGGTTGCGGACGCGCGGCAGCTCCACGTCCAGCTCGCTTCCCCGGGCGAGGATGCGGGCACGCTCGAGCACGTTCACCAACTCGCGGATGTTGCCCGGCCACTCGTAGGACTGCATCCGGCACAGGCTCTCCTCGCTCAGGAGCCAGGGGCCGCGGCCGGTCCTCCGCTGGATGCCCTCGAGGATGTGCGCCGCCAGCTGGGGCAGATCCTCGCGTCGCTCGCGCAGGGGCGGCAGCCGCAAGGGGAAGACGGAGAGCCGGTAGTAGAGATCCTCCCGGAAGGTGCCTTCTTCCACCGCCTTCTCCAGATCCACGTGGGTGGCGGCGATGACGCGCACGTCCACCCTCATCGTGTGATCGGAGCCCACCGGTTGGAGTGTCCCCTCCTGGAGCACGCGCAGCAGCCGGGCCTGGATTTCGAGGGGCATGTCGCCCACCTCGTCGAGCAGCAGGGTGCCTCCGTCCGCCAACTGGAAGCGGCCCGGACGGTCCCGCACCGCGCCACTGAAGGCACCCTTCACATGGCCGAACAGCTCGCTCTCCACCAGCCCGGCCGGGAGCGCGGCGCAATTGACCTTCACGAAGGGCATGTCGCGCCGGTTGCTCCAACCGTGGAGCGCTCGCGCCAGCACCTCCTTGCCAGTGCCCGTCTCCCCGGAGAGGAGAACCGGCGCGTCCGTCACCGCCACCTGCCGGGCCGCGTCCACCACCCGGCGCATCTCCGGATGGCGTGAGCGCGCGAGCGATTCGCCCGCGTCCTCCCCACCACGCGCCTCGTCCTCGAGCAGCCGATTGTGTTCCTGCAAGCGGCGGCGGTGGCGGTCGAGCGCCCCGGCCAGCTCCGCGGTCACCATGGCCAGACCGATGACCTGGCCGTACACCGTCACCATGGACACCAGCTCCGGCGGGTAGAGGCCACAGGTGCGGCTGTCGAAGGTGATGACGCCGAGGTTCCTCTCGCCGGCGAAGACGGGGATGACCATGCACGAGTGACCATGCGGCAGCTCCAGCACGCCATCGTACGGGTCGCCTTCGTCCCCGGAGTGGTGGTGCTCCTCGAGTACCCGCGCCCGGCGCGTCTCCATCACGCTGCGCAGGGTGGGGTGGCGCTCGAGCGGCAGCCGGTGGGCGAGCACCCGCTTGTCCACCAGGGGGCCTCGCGCCACGCGTACCTGGAGGACGCCCGCCTCCAGCTCGAGCAGCGCCACGAGATCATGCGGAATGGTCGAGCCGAGCGCGTCGAGCGCGCGGGTGAGGAGCTCCTCGAGCCGCCCCGGGGTGCCGGCCAGGCGGGTCAGCTCCTCCAGCCGACCGGTCAGGGTCTGGAAATCGCCGGTGATCATGGAAGGGCCTGAGTAAGGCGGCCAGGCAGCCGGGGCAACGCTATTTCGTTGTCCAAGGCAACGACCCCGCGTTGTGGCGCCAGCCGGGGAGGCTTGGCTTCATGACCATTTGACTGAAAATACGAACCTGGTCATATTGTCTCCATGGCCGCATCCTCCCATCCTCCGGCGTCATCCGCCGGCCGCGCATCCGCCGAGGCCCGGCGCCAGCGCATCCTCCAGGTGGCCAAGGGCCACTTCGAGCGCTTCGGGTTCCGCCGCACCCGCATCGAGGACATCGCCCGCGACGCCGGTATCGCGAAGGGGGCCGTCTACCTGGAGTTCGAGAGCAAGGAAGTGCTGCTCCACGCGGTCATCGAGGCCCTGTTCGTGGAGATCGGGCGTCGGTACGCCGAGGAGGTGCTGCCGCTGGAGTCGCCCCGCGAGCGGCTGCGCGCCACTCTGCGCTTCGCCTACCGCGAGTTCGCTCGCGATGCCTTGTTCGAGCGACTCGGCCGCGAGGATCCCGAGCTGGCGGTGTTCCAATCCCTGGCGAAGGCCGGGGACAACCCACGCAAGGCGGATGTCCAGGTGGAGATGATTCGCGGCTGGGTGCGCGAGGGCATCGAGCGGGGCGAGCTCCGCGCCGACCTGGACGTCGACGCGGTGCCCTTCGTCATCGGCCTGCTGCGCTTCCTGCACTACCACACCGCGCTCATCACCACGGGAGACCGCATCACCCGCGAGCGGCTGCTCGACGCGGTCATCGACATCTTCATCGCGGGACTCTCCGCGCCATCCAAGAGGTAACGCCATGCATGCCATCGAGATCGATCGGCTGACCCGCATCTACGGCTCCGTCCGGGCCGTGGATGGAGTGAGCTTCCACGTCGAGTCCGGGGAGATCTTCGGATTCATGGGACACAACGGCGCGGGGAAGACGACCACGCTGCGGATGCTGCTCGGGCTGACGCGTCCCACGTCGGGCAGTGCCCGGGTGCTCGGCCACGACGTGGTGCGCGAGAGCCTCGAGGTGCGCCGCCAGTGCGGCTTCCTCCCGGCGAGCTACGCGCTCCCGGCCCACATGACGGCGCGCCAGTTCCTCCACTACATCGCCGCCATGTTCGACCTGGAGGCGGACGTCGCCGAGGCGCGCATCCAGTCGCTGCTCCAGCTCTTCGGCATCCAGGCCGCCGCGGATCGCAAGCTCGGTGGCTTCTCCACCGGTATGACGCAGAAGGTGGGGCTCGCCCAGGCCCTCATCAACGAGCCCCGTATCGTCCTGCTGGACGAGCCGACCTCCGGGTTGGATCCGCTCGGTCGATACGAGCTGCTCGAGCACCTGCGCCACCTGTCCTCCGAGCGAGGCGTCACCGTGCTCTTCTCCAGCCACATCCTGTCGGACATCGAGACGCTCTGCCGGCGCGTCGCGGCGCTGCACCAGGGCCGGCTCGTCGCCTTCGGTCCCATCGAGGCGCTCAAGAGCGAGTACCGCTCCTCGAACATGGACGAGCTCTACCTGTCGCTCGCGCGGAGGGCCGCATGAAGGCGCGCTTCCTCTGGCTCGACGTGCGCGCCATGCTCGGCGAGCGCAAGACGTGGCTGGCCGCGGGGATGATGGCCTACGCGGCGATCTCCATGCCCGTCCTCGTGGCGAAGCCGCCCGAGCATGTGCTCTCGGCCTTGAAGGGGTGGTTCACCACCACGGATCCCTTCATCCTCTTCCTCTTCATCTGGACCGATCTGGCGATGAACAAGAGCATCCTCGTGCTCAGCGTGGTGCTCGCGGGCAGCCTGGTCATCCGCGAGCGCGAGACGGGGCAACTCGCGGTGTTGTTGTCCAAGCCCGTATCACCCGCCTCGTACTTCCTGGTGCGGACGTTGTCGGCCTGTGCCGTCATGGCGGTGCTCTACGTGGGCGCGCATCTGGCCGTCGCGCCCCTCGTTGCTCGGAGCATGCCGGGGTTTCGCTCGGGGCTCTTCTTCGCGTCGATGGCGGTGCACCTCTTCGCCGCGTTCTTCGCCGTCTGCTTCAGCGCGCTCATGGCCGTACTCATCCGGAAGCGGGCGCTCGCGGGGCTCGTGAGCCTGTTGGTCCTCAGCCTGCTCGTGGGTCTGGCCTTCATGGGCTTCTACAACCCCGCCTGGAGTGGGCTCGCCTTCTTCAACCCCATCACCCAGGGCATCTCCGTGCTCGGCCACGTGGATGACCTGCGTCCCGGGCATGTGTTGCTGCCCATCGCCGTCTTGATGGGGATGAACGCGGCCGTACTCGCCCTCGGCGCCCTGCGGGTGCGCCATCTGGAGGTGTGACGATCATGCAAGCCACTCTTCGCCGCTACCGTCTCCTCGAGGCTCGCCATGCCGTTGGGTGGGTGCCCCTCCTGTCCCTGTTCGTGGGCATCATCCTCGTGGTCCTCACGGCCGCGCTCATTCCGCGGCTGCCCACCGCGGTCAACGCCTTCATGGAGCGAGCCTTCCTGATCCGCGGGCTCGGTGCCGTGATCCTGTTGAACGAGTACATCGGCATCTACTTCCTGGCCTTCTTCTGCGGTGCCACGGGGTTGATGAGGGCCCTCGTCGAGCCCCGGGAGAACCGCTCCCTGGAGCTGTTGCTCAGCAAGCCCATCTCCCGCGGAGCCTTCCTGGTGGCCCGGGTGGGTCCCGTCCTGCTCGCCTCCACGGTCGTGGGCGTCGCGATGTCCCTGGCCACGGCGCTCCTCGTGCGTCCCTTCACCGGAGACGGGGCCACCGTGAGCGTGGCGGGGGCGCTGGGGTCCGGGCTCGTCTTCACGGCGCTGGCGGTGCTGCTGCTCTCCGTGCTCGTCGTCCCGCTGCTCCGGGTGCGCGATGCGCTCCAGGGATTCCTCATCGCGTTCGTGCTCTGGCTCGTGCCAGTCCTCCCGAGCGCGGTGCTGCTCTACCGCCCCGACCTGTTCGATGGGCGTGAGCGGCTGCGCGAGCTGATCGTGCTGGGGGCGAACTTCATCTGGTTCGACGCGTCGATGCCTCTCCTGGGAGTCATCGCGCTGGCCGCCGCCTTCGTGGCCTCCTGGGGGGCGCTGGTGCTCGGCGCCCGCGTGTTCGAGCGCACGGAGCTCCGCTGAGCACGCGGTGACCGGAGACGCTCAGGGCCCGAGCGTGGCGGAGTGGGCGATGTTCTTCAGCACCTGCTCGGCGGCGTCGTCCGCCGTGGGGTCCACACCATCCATCCACGTGTCATAGGCCAGGTGGATGGTGCGGCTCGCCTCCAGCGCATCCTCGGAGAGGGAGATTCCCTCCAGCCAGACCTCGACGTTGGCGAGGCTGGCGCTCTCCAGATGGAAGGTCTGGGCGGGCTCCTCACCGCTGGGGGGCTCGAACCGTCCCTCCAGCAGCAGGGTCTTCCCCTCCATGTCCCTCGCGGTCGTCAGCCCCTCGGCGTCCGCGTCCGCCGGAGCGAAGACGAGCCGGGCGCGGCAATAGCTGCCGGGAGGGGGTTGCAGGGTGCCCAGCGCCAGCGCTTCGCCATCCGGACGCTCCAGGCCACTCACGTGGGGAATGCCCAACCGACGGGGGGTGCTGGCCTCGTGCGCATGGGCCGTGCCGATGGGAGAGAGCGCGCGCAGCCATCGCCACGTCCTGCTCGTCGTCTGGCAGGGGAAGATCTCCACGCTGCCCAGGGTGACATGGGCTCGGGTCAGGGCGACGCGAGCGCCCTGCGCGGTGGTGAACTGGCGGACCTGGCCCTCCGTCCGCGCCTCCCGGGCGGGACGGAGGTCGAGGTCGAGGTGCAGCCGGATGCCCTCCTCGCGCGAGCCGCACGCGCAGAGGGCCAGCAGGAGGAGGGAGGGGTGGATCTTCATAGGTCGTAGGCGACGGCGGCCTGGAGGATGGGCAGCTGTCGGACGTTGCCATGCAGGAAGTTGAGGACGGGCACTCGCACGCCGAGCGACATCACCACGTCGGTGGCCGGGCTGAAGAGGACGTCCGGGGAGACGTAGGCGATGACGCCACTGCCCACCGGATCGCGCACGCCGTTCGTGTCGCTGACGCCATCCAGGAGGCCATCCAGCGCGAGGTGCAGGGCCCAGCGAGGGTCGGGTTGGTACTGCGCGGCCAGGGTGGTGCGCAGGGAGGGGCCGGCGCGGAAGCCCTCGCGGCCACGCGTGGGGAGGTAGCCCGTGGCGCTGGCGAAGAAGGACCAGTCCGCGCGGAAGGTCGAATAGGAGAGACCCAGGAGCGGATCCAGGGAGCCGGTGCCGAGTTGGGCATCGAGCGACAGCATTCTCCCATCCGCGTCGCGCACCGTGGTCGAGGTGGGGAGCCGGGCGCCGGCGAGGATTCCAAAGAGGTGGTCCGGCGAGAACTCACGATCCCGGAAGACGAAGGCCTTGGCGCTGACCTCCATGTCGCCGAGCCCCCACGACGTCTCCCGCGCGAGGCTGACGTCCCGCACCGCCCGGGTCTGCAGGGGCAGTGTAGCCGACAGGAAGAGCCACGAGAGGGGGGCATAGGCCACCGACAGGTCCATGCGCAGCTCGCGGAGGGAGACGGCGTCGACGGACTGTTGGCCTGTCGTCATGCCCCAGGCACGCATCTGGGTGGCGAACCTCAGGCGACCGGCGAAGGGCTGCTCGGTGCCCATGGAGGTGAGGGTCGGATCTCCACAGGCGCAGGTGGCACAGGCACGCCCCTCCGTGGAGACGAGGAGGGTGGCCAGGGTCAGCGCGGCGACGAGCGAGGACTTCCACATGGGAGGTACTCTATCGGCCGGGGTGAGGTGACCCACTGCGGCGAGTTGTCGCGGGGCCTCCTCCGAGTGCTTCACGGAACACTTTCAACCCGGAAGTGGCGTGGCTCCGAGTCGGAGTGTCCGCACCACTTCGAAGGGGCGATCTCCCTCACGCGCGATGATGCTGACCTCGGCAACCTGGAAGACGAGGGGCGTCCAGGTCTCACTCAGCCGTGAGCGGAGCTCCGCCACCTGCTCGGGGCTTCCGGACTGGCCCACGCTGAGGTGAGGCGTGAAGCCACCCGCGAAGCGCGAGGTCTGGGTGTAATCGGGAGCGGCGGCCTGGAGCGCGGCCTGGATGCGCGCGAAGGACTCGCGAGGCTCCGGCGCGAGCCAGAGGGTGCTCCGGTCGGCGCGGTGCTGGAAGACCCGGAACGAGGCGAGGGTCGCCTCGAAAGGGCTCAGCGCGGAGCAGGCGGCCTCGAGCGCGGGCAGCAGCTTCGGCAGCTCGTAGCGAGGTGCGAACGGGTAGAGCAGGGTGACATGAGGCATCCAGCGCTGGACCTGGCGATCATGCACACGTCGGATCGCCTGGATGGGTGGCCAGACTTCGGCGGGCGGGATGAAGACGACCGCCGTGCGATGGGTCCACGCTGGATTGGCCATGAGCCATTCTCGCTGAAGCGTTGTCGGTAGCACATGGTAGCGTCCATCCCGTTGAGGCAATCGTTTTTCCTGCGATTTCGCCTCATCACCCGAGGGGGGCGGATGTCCACCGGGGTGACCCCGGGTCCACGAGCATCCAATATGAGTGCGATTTCGCGCCCTTCAAACCCCGGGCGGACATTCTCCTCAACGGCCAGGCCGTGTCGCCCACGGGACGGGCAGTCGACTCGCTCCTGGTGACACTGGAGCTGGGGACGCTGCGCAAGTCCATCCGGGTCACCGGAGATCGCCGGTGGGAACGAGGACTGCTCGGGTTGCGTTCCTCTCCGCCCCAGGCCTTCGTCCAGATGCCGCTCGTCTATGAGCGGGCCTTTGGCGGGACGGATGTGTCACACCCGGAGTTGCGTCACCAGGGTGCTGAGCTGCGCAACCCGGTGGGGGTGGGCTACCACAAGAATCCTGATGCCCAGGCGGCGGAGGGGACGCGTCTTCCGAACATGGAGGATCCCCGGCAACCCATCTCCGGATGGAAGGACACTCCACAGCCCATGGGGTTCGGTCCGGTCGGCCGGAGCTGGCAACCGCGCCTCTCCCACGCGGGAACCTACGACCAGCGATGGCTGGAGGAGGACCATCCCTTCCTGCCACGCGATTTCGATACGCAGTACTTCCTCTGCGCGCCTGTGGATCAGCAGGTGCCCTACCTCCGGGGCGGAGAGACCTTGCGCTGTACGGGAATGACACGAGAGGGCGCACTGGTGGCTCGTGTCCCCTCGCTGCGGTTCCCCGTCACCTTCCGGTTCGACGATCGGGACCAGTGCCTCGAGCCTCTCCTGGACACCCTCCTCGTCGAGCCGGATTCGCATCGGATGATGCTGACCTGGCGGAGCTCGGTTCCCCTGGGCAGGAAACCCGGGAGGCTGCGGGAGATCCTGGTGGGACATCAGCCGGTTCGCTTGCCACCCGGGCGAGGCGGCGGAAAGCGGCATTTCAAATCGCTCGCCGAGGTCGTGGCCATGTACCGGAAGAGCCAGCGAAAGGTGGGCCAGCGATGAGCACCATCCGGCTACACGTGACGGCCACGGGCATGGTGTGCCCGGTGGGGCTGAATGCCGCTTCGGCTAGCGCCGCCATGCGAGCGGGCCTGTCCGCCTTTGGGCGGCTTCCCTATTGGGACGATGCGCGCAAGCCCGTTACCGGTTCGGCGGTCCCAGTGCTGCCGCTCGACAGGGGACGCCACGAGCGGCTGGTGGATCTGCTGGCGATGGCGATCTCGGATGCTCTGGGCGGAGAGGCAGGGGCTGGGCTCGAACACGTTCCCCTGCTGGTGGCGGTGGCCGAGCCAGAGCGCCCCGGCAGCGGAGCGGACATCGCGGGCGAGCTGGTGGCCCGGGTGGAGCGTCGGCTCGAGCGGAGGTTCCACCCTCGCCTGTCGCGCGTGCTGCCGGGAGGTAACGCCGCTGGTTTCCAGGCGCTGGAGACAGCTCGGAAGTGGGTGATGGAGCGCCGGGCCGATGCCTGCCTCGTCTGCGCGGTGGACTCCTTCCTCAACGCCCGCTCGCTGCTCTGGTTGGAGGAACACGGGCGTCTGAAGACCCGGCGCAACGCAGACGGTGTCATTCCCGGAGAGGCGGCGGCGTGCGTCCGGGTGGAGGGCCACATGGGGAGGACTCGCCAGCCGCTGGCCACGCTCGTGGGATTGGGCTTCGCCCGGGAGCCTGCCTCGGTACTCAATGAGGAGCCCCTCCGCGCGGACGGGCTGGTGCGGGCCGGGCACGCCGCCCTGGAGGAGGCCGGGCTGAGGATGCAGGACATGGACCTGCGCCTGTCGGATATCTCGGGGGAGTCGTATGGCTTCAAGGAACAGGCACTGGCGCTGACACGCCTGCTGCGGGTGAAGCGGGAATCCTTCCCGTTGTGGCTGTGTGCCGAGTCCATCGGGGAGGTGGGAGCCGCGGCGGGGCTCTGTCAGCTCGTGCGGGTGACGCAGGCCTATCAGCGGGGCTATGCGCCCGGAGAGCGCGCGATGTGCTTCACCAGCAGTGCATCTGGAGAGAGGGCGGTGGCGGTGGTGCAGCGGCCGAAACAAGCTGGGGAGGGACGCCGATGAGCGGCAAGGTGTATGCGAACGGGAACGAGGTGGTGAGGAAGGGCGGCGCCGGGAAGGTAACGGCGGCCTTTCCGGACGTGTGCATGAGCCCGCCTCCACCGCCAGCGGGCCCCGTGCCAGTGCCGTACGCGGACAGCTCCTCCGCGAACGAGCTGAAGGCGGGAAGCCGGACGGTGCAGATCGCCAACAAGGAGGTGGCTCTCCAGGACGAGTCCTACTACCAGTCCTCTCCGTTGGGGAATGAGGCGGCGACGAGGAGCTTCGGGGCGAGCGTGGTGACGCATACGCTCACCGGGAAGACGTACTTCGCCTCGTGGTCGATGGACGTGAAGGTGGAGGGAAAGGGGGTGGTGCGGCACATGGACCTGACGACGTCGAATCACGGGAGCTACCCGGGAGCGACGCCGCCGTTCCCGAACCTGTCGGAGGCGCAGATCGCGCAGGCGCAGGAGCTTGCCCAACAGCGGATGAAAGAGGGGCAGTGCCCCTGCTGCGGGAAGGACACCTGCCCAGCGGCCTTCAAGGAGGACGATGAGCCGCTGACGATGGAGGAGTTCTATAGGGTGGACATTGATACGTCCCGGCGGGAGTATTTTAAATTGCTGATGGAGGACAAGCAGAAGCTCTGTAAATGTAATGGCCGGGTCTTTCCCGAACCCCCCTGTGATGTATTCAGAGCAAGTGAACGCGGGGGGCAGCGACGAAAAGATATTGAAGCCGCATGGGGTAAAGAAATCAGGCAATACAGGGAGAGTTACGAGAGAATGACTGGCGTGAGGCTCAAAAGTGCAGCGGATTTCTTGGACGAATTTCTGCATGATACCGGTAGGCCGCAGGCCTTGAGAGCTACTACCAAGATGACGAAGCGGGAGTTGGAAGCACTCGAACAATTAGAAAAGCACCAAAAGCCTCATGATGCTCAACTCTTGAAGGATGCGCGGGACTACAAGAAGCTGAGCACGAAGGCCAAGAAGCTGGAGAGAATCAACCACTTGGTGCCCAAGGAGGCGTCCGGTTGTCCAACCAGCCCGAACAACCTCCAGCCGCAGCAGACTTTGTGCAGGGTATGTCAGGCAATTGATGATTTCTTTACCGAGGAGTGGCAGGGGAGGTAGCAATGAGACCGTTCTTCTATTGGGAGCCAGTGGATTGGAAGAGCCGTGGATACTTTGTTCCCAGTTCCTCTGCCGATGACCCGGATTTGAAAGCGGATGAGAGTTCATCTCTCTGGTTGGAAGTGCAGGGAATCCTGACTCAGGCGAAAGCTGGAGATTTCAACCGGATTGCCCGACTTTTGGACATCCATGCTGCGACCAGATCCCACCTCCTGCGCTGGGCCTGTGCTCAGATTTTGGGAGATGCGGGCACGGCGTTCTGTCTCAATCGCATGGTTCTTGAGTTGGATGATACTTTGGATCCCGATAGGGCGGGAGATTTTTGTCATGCATTCGAGGCATGGGGCAGCCTGTCCGCCATACCAGCCTTCCTCAAGTCTTACGATAGATATTTCGGGTTCCAAAGCATGGATGCGTTACCTCTCATGCTGTCGACTATCTTGGAGATGGAATGGGGTCCTCTGTCCGATTTCCCGACCGAAGATGAGCTGCTTGCCTATGAGGATCGGGTGGTGGAGCAGTACGAGGAACTCAAACAGAAGTTCGGGACGGATGACGTCATTCTGCTGCACGGGGAGCGTTTTGGAGTGGTGTCGCTGGCTCGCCGGATGCTGAGGAGCCTGGGTGACAGCCATTTCGAGAGAGCCATGCAGCCCTTCTACCGGCGGAGATTCGAGGCCAGCACGGGCATCGACTGCTCGGGCTTCTATAAGGACCGAGAGTTCCAGCCGCTCACGGCCGCTGCCATCCTCGAGGGGTTCTTGGAGAGCCCGCGGGCTGCCCGGTACGAGGAGGGCGTGCGCTACTTCTTCGGCCACCCCATTCCAGAATGAGCCACCCCATGCCGCTTCCTTCCAACGGTCCATTGCCCGAATTCGTTTCGCTCCACTTCGAGGAGTCCTCCTTCCTCTGGAGCTTGCGTCGCGGGGCCATACACGCCCCCCACTACACCTTCGTGGAACTGGAGCGGCTCGACGAGCGCATCGAGGCTCATCTGGATGGATTGCGTGTCGCGGGCGAGGCCGCCCGAGCCATTGTCGATGAGGCACTGCCCGTGGCCGGAATGGGGGAGATCTTCACCTCGGCCGTCTCCGCGCTCGACACCGGGCCGAGGGCCCGCTTCCCGCCCGTGTTGGAGCTCGCTCGTGAGTCGGAGCCCGGCCTGGAAGCTCTTCTCGCGGCGCTCTCCTGGTTGCCGTGGCCTCGGGTGGCGGGTGTCATCGAGCAGCTCTCCAAGGAGGAGGAACCCGCCCTGCTCCGGGTGGCCCTCTCCGGGTATGCCGCGCATCGTCAGGACGCGGGTGCAGCGCTCTCCCGGGCGCTCGCCAGTACCGACGTGCAGCTCCGCGCTCGGGCTCTCCAGGTCGTGGGCGAGCAGGGTCGCCGGGAGTTGCTTCCCCTTGCCAGTCAGTCCCTGGCCTCCGCTGATGAGGGATGCAGGTTCTCCGCCGCCAGGACGTGTGTTCTGTTGGGAGAGAGGGCGGCCTTGCCCGTCCTCCGTTCCCTCGCCGAGCAGGGTGGTCCCCATGCGATGGACTCCTGTGAACTGGCCGTGAGGCGGATGACACACCGTGATGCCCGTGCGTGGTTGATGGGGTTCACCGAGCGGCCCGAGCACCGCCGTCTCGCTTTCCTCGGCAGTGCGGCCCTGGGCGATCCATTCCTCATTCCCTGGTTGCTACACGTGATGCGCGTGCCGGAGTTCGCCCGCGTGGCAGGGGAGTCCTTCCGCTTCATCACCGGAGCCGACCTCTCGGAGCCCCGTTTCGAAGGGAAGGCTCCGGAAGGCATCGAGGCCGAGGATGATCCCGATGAGGAGCCGCCCTGGCCGGCTCCGGAGGCCGTGGAGTCATGGTGGGCCGAGCGGAAAAGGGACTTCCACCCGGAGGCGCGCCATCTGCTCGGACGGCCCATGACACCGGAGGCGCTCCGGGGCGCACTCCAGTTCGGCCGCCAGCGTGAGCGGAAGGCCGCGGCCCTGGAGCTGGCCCTGAGACACCCCGGCCAGCCACTCCTCGATGTCGGCGCTTCGGCCTTCAGGCAGCGGCAGTGGCTCGCTGCCCTCATGTGAGCCGGAGCGCCGGAGTCGTCACGCCTCGGTGGGCTCCGGGGTCTTCTCCGCGGCGGGCGCCAGCTCGAAGTCGATGATCTCGAACGTGCCGTCGGCCAGCTCCGCCTTCTCCACCAGCTCCGCGCTCTGGCAGCGGGTCGCGGACAGAACGTCCTCCCGCACCCGCTCGAAGCCGGCGAGGGTGGCGGCATTCGCCGCGAGCTTCATGCGAGCGACGCCCCGGCCCACGCCCACTCCCGACTCGCTCTTGCGCTTGTTGATCGCCTGCTGCGCGCCCTCCGCGAGCTGGAACGAGGCCGGGTTCTCCGGCTTCGCGATGCCCTCGAAGGTCCTCGCATCGGGCCACGGGGCGCGGTGGATGCTCTTGTGCCCCGTCTCCTCCGCGAAGGCCCAGCTCCACACCTCCTCGGTGATGTAGGGCAGCACCGGCGCGAACAGCCGCAGCAGCACGTTCAGGCCCAGCCTCAGCGCCGCCACCGCCGAGCCGCGCGCATCCTCGCCACCGGCGGACTCACCGCGCGCACGCGCCTTCACCAGTTCCAGGTACGTGTCCGTGAAGCTCGACCAGAAGAAGCTCTCCGTGTTCGCCAGCGCCGGCGCGAACTCGAAGTCCTTGTAGGACGCCGTCGCCGCCTCCACCACGCCCGCCAGCTTCGCCACGAAGGCCCGGTCCAACTCGTGGGTGATGGGGTGCTCCTGCGCCGTCTGGCTCAGCACGTACTTGCCCGCGTTGAAGAGCTTCGTCACGAGCCGCTTGCCCACCTTGAAGACCTTCTCGTCGAAGGCGGTGTCCGTGCCCAGGCGTGCCGAGGCCGACCAGTAGCGCACCGCGTCCGCCCCGTAGTTCTCCAGCAGGTGCATGGGCGTGATGACGTTGCCCTTGCTCTTGGACATCTTCTTGCGGTCCGGATCCAGGATCCACCCGGAGATGATCACGTGCTTCCAGGGGATGGAGTCCTCGTGCAGCATCGCCTTGGCGATGGTGTAGAAGGCCCACGTCCGGATGATCTCGTGGCTCTGCGGCCGGATGTCCGCCGGGAACAGGTTGCGGTGGCGCTTCTCGTCCAGCACCCACCCCGAGGCGATCTGCGGCGTCAGCGAGCTGGTGAACCAGGTGTCGAACACGTCCGACTCGGCCGTGAAGCCGTTGGGCTGGTCGCGCTGGGAGGCCTCGTAGCCAGGGGGCAGATCCACCGTTGGATCCACCGGCAGCCGCTCGCGCGTCGCGAGGATGGGCTTGTCGTGGACGGGGTTGCCCTCCGCGTCCAGCGGGTACCACACGGGGAATTGCACGCCGAAGTAGCGCTGGCGGCTGATGCACCAGTCGAGCTGCAGGTTCTCCGTCCAGTTGCGGTAGCGCGAGCCCATGTGCTCGGGGTGCCACTTCACCCGCTCACCGAAGCGCAGCAGCTGCTCCTTCTTGTCCATCAACCGCACGAACCACTGGCGCGTGGAGATGAACTCGAGCGGCTGATCTCCCTTCTCGAAGAACTTCACGTCGCGCTGGAGGGGCTTCGGCTCGCCGATCAGCGGAACGCCCAGGCCCGGCTTCGACGCGGCGTCCTCGCGCCGCAGCAGCTCCACCATGGCCGTCCGGGCCTGCTTCACCGACTTGCCCTGCAGGCCCGTGTAGAAACCCTGCGCCGCCGTGGCGTCGAGGCTCTCCCAGCCCGGCGTCCCGAAGGTGACGGGCATCAGCCGCCCGTTGCGCCCGATGATCTGCCGCAGCGGCAGCTTCTGCTGACGCCACCAGAGCACGTCCGTGGCGTCACCGAAGGTGCACACCATCAGGATGCCCGTGCCCTTGGTGGGGTCCGCCAGCTCGCTCGGGAAGATGGGCACCGGGACGCGGAAGAGCGGGGTGATGGCGCGCTTGCCGAAGAGGCCCTTGTAGCGCTCGTCCTCCGGGTGCGCGGTGACGCCCACGCACGCCGCCAGCAGCTCCGGCCGCGTGGTGGCGATGGTGAAGCGCGCGTCCGAGCCCTCCACGCCGAACTCGATGTCGTGGAACGCGCCCGCCTGCGGCCGATCCTCCACCTCCGCCTGCGCCACCGCCGTCTGGAAGTCCACGTCCCACATCGTGGGCGCCGTCACCGAGTACGCGTGGCCCTTCTCGTACAAGTCCAGGAAGGAGAGCTGCGCCAGCTGGCGGCTGTGATCGTCGATGGTGGCGTACTCCTCGCTCCAGTCCACCGACAGGCCGATGCGCCGGAACAGCCCCTTGAAGACCTGCTCGTCCTGCTGTGTCACCTGGTGGCACAGCTCGATGAAGTTGGGGCGAGACACCGTGCGCGGCGGCTGTTTGGCGGCCTCGGCCGAGACCTGCTCCATGCGCAGGCCGGGCTCGTGCGGGGTGCGGACGTCGGCGCGCACGTTGAAGTAGTTCTGCACCCGGCGCTCGGTGGGCAGGCCGTTGTCGTCCCAGCCCATGGGGTAGAAGATGTTCCGTCCGAGCATACGCTGCTGCCGGGCGATGACGTCCGTATGCGTGTAGCTGAAGATGTGGCCCACGTGCAGCGAGCCGGACACCGTCGGCGGCGGCGTGTCGACGACGAAGGTCTCCTCCCGCGAGCGCGAGGGATCGTACCGGTAGAGACCCTCCGACTCCCACCAGGCATCGAGGCGCTTCTCGACGTTTTCTGCCTCGAAGTGCTTCGGGAGGAGCTCGGGATTGATGGAACGGAACGTCTTCATGGCGAAGTGGGTGTGTAGGACGTTGTAGGAAGGGAAGCTGGCAAGGAAAAATCCCCCTGCTACCACGGTTTCTCCGAGTGGAGATCGCTGATCGCGGGGACTGGCGCCGGATGTGCCGCGGCCGCTCGGTACGACTGAGGGTAGGAAATGTGCGTACCCGGGGTCCGGATTCCTGGGGGGCACGTCGAATGTGCTAAACAACGCACATCTCGCTGACCCCCCCCTATGCTGGAATCCCTCTCCGTTCCCAAGCGACGCGTAGCGGCCCAGTTCGTCCTTCCCGGCGGCTCGTCGCGTGAAGTGGCCGTGTTCCTCGCCGAAGCCGCGCCCGGGCACACCGGTGGCGAGCGGTTGTCGGACCTGCTCAACAACAGTGGCTCGCAGTTCATCCCCGCGGTGGACGCGGAGACGGACGCCATGACGTTCGTCCGGTGCGAGAACCTCGCCCTGGCGCGTGTGGCCGCCGAGCTCGAGCCCAACGTCGTCGATCAGTTCACCATCCCCACCGAGCACGAGGTGGAGGTGCGACTGGTGGATGGCCAGAAGCTGCGTGGGCTCATCACCTACGTGCTGCCCGAGGCGCACTCGCGCCTGACGGACTACCTCAACAGCGCGCCCCCGTTCATCCCCGTTCTGGAGGGGGAGAAGGTCGCGCTCGTCAACAAACGTCACGTCGCGTACGTGGAAACCCTTCGCCGCTGAGAAGCCATGGCTCGGTTCGACGCCTTCATCGAGAAGCTCTACAAGGAATCCGGTGTCGCCATCATGCTGGAGACCGGCAGTGGCATCACCCTGCGGACCGCCTCGGGCAACGTGCCCATGGTGAAAGCGGGGCTCAACTCGCAGCAGATCATCGGCGCGCTCTCGGAGATCCTCCCCGCCGACATGCGCGGGAACTTCCCCGCCGAGGGAGTCACCAACTTCCCGTACGCCGCTCCCGCTGGCGCGGTGCAGGTGAAGGTGCAGAACGTCGGGGGCCACTTGAAGGTGGCTCTGGTGCCCTACAAGGCGCCCTCGCAGCCGGCGGTGAACACCGTGGCGGCGGCGCCCTCGGCCCCCGTTGCCCTGGATCTGCCTCCCGCGTCCGAGGACGACAAGCTGGAGCTGGCCTCGCCCTCCGACATGATGGAGTTGGCGGCCCGTGGCGCCGGCGGTGCATTCGCCTCCGCCGCTCCCGCCCGTGCTCCCGCGGCTCCGGCCGCCAAGGCCCCGGCCGCTCCCGCTGCTGCTCCCGCCGCCGAGCAGAAGCCGGCCATCCAGGTGCTGCCGGTGGATGGGGCGGACACGGATGCGCTCCAGGCCCTGCGCGCGCTGTTGGATCGCATGCTCGACAAGAAGGCCTCGGACCTCCACCTGTCGAGCACCGTGGTGCCCATGCTGCGCATCGACGGCGACATGGTGCCGCAGGAGGACTACCGGCCCCTGTCCCCCGAGCGCCTCAAGGCGATGCTCTGGACGATCGCTCCGGAGAAGAACAAGAAGCAGTGGGAGGAGATGCGCGACACGGACTTCGCCTACGAGACCGAGCGCGCCCGCTTCCGCGTCAACGTCTTCGAGGATCGCAAGGGCATCGGCTCGGTGATGCGGCAGATCCCCAACAAGATCATGACCGCCGAGGACATGGGGCTCTCCAAGCACATCCTCGACCTGTGCTTCCTCAGCAAGGGGCTGGTGCTCGTCACGGGTCCGACGGGCTCGGGTAAGTCCACGACGCTGGCCGCGATGATCGATTTCATCAATCGCAATCGCGAGGACCACATCATCACGATCGAGGACCCGATCGAGTTCGTGCACCCGAACAAGAAGTGCCTGGTCAACCAGCGCGAGGTGCACGTCCATACCCAGGGCTTCAAGAACGCCCTGCGCGCCGCCCTCCGCGAGGACCCGGACATCGTGCTGGTGGGCGAAATGCGAGACCTCGAGACGATCGCCATCGCGATCGAAACGGCCGAAACGGGCCACCTCGTCTTCGGAACGCTGCACACCAACACGGCGCCCTCGACGGTGGACCGCATCATCGACCAGTTCCCCGCGGACCGGCAGGAGCAGATCCGCATGATGCTCTCCGAGTCCCTCAAGGGCGTCATCTCGCAGATGCTGGTGAAGAAGATCGGCGGAGGCCGCGTGCCGGCGCAGGAGGTGCTCCTGTGCACCAACTCCGTGTCCAACCTCATTCGCGAGGGAAAGACGTTCCAGATTCCCTCCATCATGCAGACCTCGCGCGGCATCGGCATGCAGACGCTCAACGATGCCCTGCTGGATCTGGTGAAGAAGAAGCTGTGCGAGCCGAACGATGCGTACGTCAAGGCCATCGCCAAGGCGGAGTTCAAGCAGATGCTGGAGCGCGCGGGCTTCAAGATCGACCTGCCGACCTCCTGAGTCCCCGGAATGAGTCTCGGGAGTGGGGCGCCGCCGCGCTCTCTCCTCGGACCTGTCCGACAGTCGGACAAGTCGCGGAGGAACGCGGCCAGTGGGTCAGGGCCTGGTGCTGGCGGACGGGCTGTCGGCGAGCACTGGGGCCTGAGCGGGCTCCCGCGCCGCACGGGCCTGGAGCCACGAGCCCACCAGCGACACCAGTGCCCCCAATGAGCGCACCGGCTTCGCGTCCGGCTCGACGATGCGCATGGCCAGGAAGGCCGCGGCCACCCGCGTCACCGCGGACAGCACGAAGAGCACGTGCAGGTTCACCCAGAGGTGGCCCCCGAGGGTGAACTCCGTGGGCAGCAGGCTCGCCAGTCCCCCGCCCAGCGTCGAGGCCGCCGCGTAGGCCAACCCACCCGCCGTGGAGAACGCCGCGAGGTAGAAGGGACGGCCCTTGCGCGGTGCCACCGACAGCGGCAGCGCGAAGATGGCCAGGCCATGGCCACCCCAGAGCGCGCCGGCCATCACCACGTCCAGCAGCAGCGGCCAGAGGAACGTGGCCGTGGGGAACAGCCAGATGGCGGGGATGAAGCCGATTCCCAGCGAGCACGCCAGCAGCACCGGCTGGGCTCCCAGTCTGTCGATGAGCTTGCCCCACAGGGGCGCGGTGAGCATGCGCATCCCGGCCACCGCCGCCAGGTACAGCGCCATGGTCAGGAAGCTCATCTTCAGGTTCTTCAGCATGTGGAACGAGAAGAAGGGCGCGGACAGACCCACCGCCGCGTTCCAGGCCACCTGATACAGCAGCACCCGGCGCGCCCGATCGTCACGCAGCGGCAGCAGGGCCACGTGGAAGTCCAGCTTCGTCTTCTCCCTGCTCGGCGCGGGATCATGCTGGCGCGCCATCAGCACCGTGGTCACCAGGCCCGCCACGCAGGCGAGCGCCGCCAGCAGCGGCAGACCCACGCCCACGCCCTCGGGAGGGCGCAGCTTGTCCATCACCACGCCCGCCACCAGCGAGGTCAGCGTGCCACCCAGTGTGCACAGCGCCGTGCGCCGGCCGAAGAATCGCCCCCGGATGGACTCGGGCACCAGCTCGCCCATCCACGCCACCCAGGCGTTGTTGCCGATGACGCCCAGCACGGCCGACACCGCCGCCACCGCCACCAGCAGCCGCTGTTGCCCCTCCAGCGTCAGCGGCAGCCAGGGCAACACGCACAGCGGCAGCATCACCTGACGCGACAGGAACACCGCCACCAGCGCCACACGCCGGTAGCCAAAGGTGGACGTCAGCCACGCCGCCGGGAATTGAATGAACTGGGCGAAGAAGGGCAGGGCGGTCATCACCCCCACCAGGAAGGGCCCCAGCTTCAGCGCCAGCGCCCAGGCGGTGAGCACCGTGGCTCCCGCGCACGCGGTGAACACCTCCGCCACGATGCCCTCGGACACCGAGGCCTTCAGCGAGCAACGCAGGGCCCTGCGTCCCGCGGTGTCCGGAGCGGACGTCGCGGTGGTGCTCGCGGCGGGAGCCCCCAGCAGCGGGGCGGCGGAACCCGGCAGCGAGTTTCCAGGCCGGAAGAGGGGAACGGCGGATGCCAGGGCAGCGAAGCTGCGCAGAACGTTGCGGCGCACGACGGCGAGTGACACACGAACCCTTGTGGCTGTAGAGGCCGAGTCTGTCTCACGACGCACCGCGCCCACTCAAACCGACCTCCCGGGCCTGCCTGCCGCCCTTGCAGGCCCCTCCGCCTGCCCGGCCATGCAGGAAGCAGGTGCAGTTCACACGGTCTTGAACTATATGAACGGGCCCAGAGGAGAAGAGGGGTACATGGAACTCGCGCGTGAACTGGCGGATTTTCTGGGGAGCGTGGAGCAGCGGCTGGGCTCGATGCTCGAGGATGGGGATGCGGGCCCAGGTGTGAAGGGCGATACGCTCATGGAGGCCGCGCGCCACCTGTGCATCGGCACCGGCGGCAAACGCGCCCGCCCCCTCCTGGTGCGCCTGTTCGGCGGCGCGGTGGGCGTGGCCCCCGAGAAGCTCGTGGACGTGGCCGTGGCCTCGGAGATGATCCACTCCTCCAGCCTCCTGCACGACGACGTGGTGGACGCCGGCATGTACCGCCGCGCCCGGCCCACGGTGAACGCCCGCTGGGGCAACATCGTCGCGGTGATGAGCGGGGACCTCATCCTGTCCACCGCGCTCCACCGCCTGTCCACCCTGGACTCGCGCCTCACCCAGAGCGCCCTGGCCGTGGTCATGGAGATGTCCCGCGCCGCCATCACCGAGGTGGAGTCCCGCGGCAACCTGGATCTGCCCCTGGAGCGCCTGCGCTACGTCGCCGAGGGCAAGACGGGCTCGCTCTTCGGCTGGTGTGGCAGTGCCGCCGCCACGCTCGCCGGTCTGCCCGAGGCCGCCGAGCGCTTCGATCGCTTCGGCCGCCGCTTCGGCGTGGCCTTCCAGATCGCCGATGACATCCGCGACGTGCTTGGCACGGATCCCGGCAAGCCGCGCTACGCCGACGTGCTCTCGGGGACGCCCTCGCTGCCCATCCTCCTGGCGGTGGCGCGTGACGGCAGCCTGAAGAGCAAGCTGAAGGACGCCTGGGCCTTCACCACGGTGAACCCCGAGCGCACCCGCGCCATCGGCGACGCCATCGAGGCCACCGGCGCCGTGGAGCTGGCCATGGAGCGGATGAACAAGGAGCTCGAGGCCGCCCTGGACGCGCTCGGGCCGTACGGCCAGCAGGGCACGGGCGCGGAGCTGGTGGACTGGGCACGCAAGCTGTCCGTGGGCATCGCCGCCCAGGCGCAGGAACGGAGCCGCGCTGCATGAAAGGCTACCTGTGGACAGGCGGTCTCGAATCGGCCCGGGGGGTGGGCTCGAACAACGGACGTCTCGCTCCCTGGGAAGCCATCGCCGTCGATGCCGTTGGCAATGTGATTGAGTTCTGGGGCTTCAAGCGCAACCAGGGCCGCGTCTGGGCCCTGCTGTACCTGCGCGGCGAGCCCCTCACCGCCGGAGAGCTCGAGCGCGAGCTGGAGCTCTCCAAGGGCGGAGTGTCCATGCTGCTCAGGGATCTGGAGCGCTGGGGCGTGGTGCGGCGCGTGCGCTCGCCCCAGGACAGCGCCTGGCGCTACGCCGCCGAGACGGATCTCATCCGCATGGTGTCGCATGTGATCGAGCAGCGGGAGGCCGGCTTCATCGAGCGCATCCGCGCCGATCTGGCCGAGGCCCGGCGGCTCGCCCAGGCGGCGGGGAACGTTCCTCCCGAACATCTCTCCCGGCTGGAGAAGATGGCCACCCTTGCCGAGCACGTCGAGCGCGCGTTACGGCTGTTCATCAAGACGGCGCGCCTGGACGTGGGCGCCATCCTCGGCGCGCTGCGCGAGGACTCGAACCGGCAGTGAGACGGCCTGGGGGCCCGAGGAGCACGGCATGGACTCGCATTACGATCAGGTGATGAAGGCGCGGAACACGGCGGATACCGCGGCCTCGAAGCTGTACTTCGCCTACTCGACGATCCTGGACCGGGCGGCCTTCGAGGAGTGGCGCTCGCAGCACGGCTACGACTTCTTCGAGCTGCCCGAGGGCAAGCTGGCCGAGGCGCTGGACGTGGACCTGGTGTACGACTTCCCCTCGAGGTGGTGGGGAGGGCGGGTGGCGGGGCTGACGGACGCGCCGGGCAGGAGCGTGTACGGGAGGCTCTTCGAGATTGGCGGAAAGGACTGGCCCATCATCCAGCACAAGGAGGGCGCGGTGACGAGCATGTGCGTGGAGCGGCTCGTGCGCGTCCGGGTGGAGGGGCAGGAACTGCAGGCCACGGCGTTCGTGACGTCGCCGAGGCGCGCGTCCACCGAGGGCCCCCTCAGCCAGCGGTTCATCGAGGCGCTGGTGCGTGGCGCGCAGAGCGCGGGACTGCCCGCGGAGTACATCGAGCGGCTGCGCCGCGGGGAGTAGGGGATGGCGGTGGGTCGAGCCCCCTGGGTCCGAGACCAGGGGACTCAGGTTCGAGTCCTGTCTCCCCGACCATGAAAAGCCCTGGAGTTTCGAGCTATCTGGTGGGTCTCCCCAAACTCGGCGGAGATGAATCCCGCCCGCGTCAGTAGCGCCCTGCCAATCCCCTGCCGCTGGAACCTCGGGTGGATGTACAACGCCAGAGTGCAGTCCACCCCCCGCACACGCCGGGTCACCAGGACGCCCGCCGGCTGGCCGTCGACACAGGCCATCAGGGCCGTCTCACCCGCCTTCGGGAGGAGGAAGGTGAGCGAGTCGTCCTCGAGCAGCGTGTACATCGATTCGAGCACACCCAGTCCCGCGTAGAGCACTGGGCCCACGCCTCACGCAGGATGCGCCGGACACCCTCGCGGTCCGAGGCGTCGAATTTTCGGATGGAAGCGTGACGGCTCACTTCCAATGGTAGCCGCGCTCCGCCAGTTCCTCGTAATACCTGTCAATCCAGGCCTGGGTGGGCCCCGCGGGTTCGTCTTCCCGGCAGAACTGCGTTAGCACCTGCCGCGTCATGTCCAGCGCGGACGGTGACATGTCCGTGGAGATGACCACGGCTGGGTACGCCGTGGCGCCTGTGGCGTCGCGAACCTCGTCGAGCCACAGGTCCAGGGGGAGGAAGTACTCGCCGGGCATCTCCGGACTGCCCGCGGGGTAGAGGGGCTTGTCGTCCTCGTTGATTCGCAGGTGGATGCGCACGGCCCGGTTGCGGCTGGCATTGGCGACGACGAGGATCGGCACGCCATCCCGTTCGGCCGGGAACAGTGGGTCCCAGTCCCGTGCATCCTCGGGCTTCTCAAGGCAGTCCCGGAAGAACTCGGCCCAAAACATCTCCAGCAGCAGGAACTCCAGATCGTTCTGCTTGAAGGCCAGGAATGGAAAGGACGGATGCTTCCGTAGCTGCTCGAGGTTCATGGCCCCTCAGGTGACGAAGTTGTTGGACGGCCCGAAGGAGTCGATATCGAAGCGGATGCTCCCTCTGACAGGAAATTTCATGGCCGAACTCAAAGAAGTCCGCGTCCCCGATTTGGGCAGTTCCAACTTGACCGCGAGCCAGAGGCGCCGCGCCGTACCGTGGGCCGCCGTGCTCGGCGCGGTGGCGCTCCTCGTCGCAGCGGGCTGCAAGGTCCATGACCCAGCGACGACGCATGTCGCTGCGACCGAGCGACGGTCCCTCTCGTGCGAAATCGGCATCGTCGGCGGCGGCCCGGCCGGGACCTATATGGCGTATCGGCTGGCGCCGCGCTTCGGCGCGGGCGTCTGTCTCTTCGAAAAGGAGGTCGAGGTCGGCGGGCGCTTGCGCGACGAGACGCTCGGCGGTGTGCGGGTCGGGTGGGGGGCGCGTCGTGTCAACGACAGCCAGGGCTACGTGAAGGAGCTGGCACGCGAGCTCGACATCGAGCTCGAGACGCCGGAGCCGCGCGGCCACCTCATGCTCGTCAAAGGCCGTTTCGGCTACTCCCCCGACGACTTCGTCGACCTCTTCCCGGGGCTGAAGGGACCGCTCGATGACGATCCGGCAACGACGCGCGAGGACGAGCTCTACGCGCTGCTCCTGCGCGAGAAGGCCAGGGCGAAGGCGTATCCGAACTTCCGCGACTTCGTCGACGCCGTCGCCGGCCCGGCCTCGTCCGAGTACCTGCGCAGCGTGTCGCGATTCCACTCCGACTTCGACCTCGCCCATTCCGCCGCCAACTACATCGAAATCCTCGAGGAGGAGATGCAACTCTCGAGCGTCAACCATTACCCCGTCGGCGGCATGAGCATGTTTCCGCTCGAGCTGGCCGAGAGGGCGGCGGCCCGGGGCGTGCGCATCTACACGTCCGAGCCGCTCCTTTCCTTGGACACCGCGGGCCCCGGCCCGGGCGCCGGCTACGCCTTGCGGACGCCGAGCTACGACGTGACGGTGCGAAAGCTCGTCATCGCGGCGCCGCCGTCGGGGTTCGACTTCGTCCAAGGCCCGCTCGCCGAGGAGATTCGCGCGCAGCCCGCGTACCAGGCGCTGATTCCGCTCCGCATCGTGGTCATCAACCAGCGCTGGAGCTCGCCCTGGTGGGAGAACGTGGACAACCCGAAGCGCGAGGACCTGACCGGCAAGCCGTTTCGGGTCTACACCACCGACCACTGCGTCCAGCACACGGAGATCCCGCGGGAGCCCTACCTGGCCGGGGCGCACGTCCTTCGCTCCGTCTACGCCGAGGAGCCGAAGTGCGTCGCCTTCTGGGAGGACCTGTTCAAGAAGGGCGGCCTTCCGGCGGTGGAGGCTGAAGTCGTGCGCGGACTGAACCTGACGTTCAACACGGGCGCTCCGGGGCAGCAGATCGCCGTGCCCAAACCGCTCGAGACGACGTTCCACGTGTGGCCAGCCGGCTGGTACTACGTTCGCTCCGGGACCTCGATGACCATCGCCGAGATCGAGCGCTGGTCGATCGAGCCGCTGAAAGGTCGTGAGGACCTGATGCTCGTCGGCGAGGCGTGGAGCAACCGTCCGGGCTGGGCGATCGGTGCCTTCCGTACGGTCGACACGGTGCTCGAGGCCCGCTTCGGCTTCTGACCGGACTCACTCCTCCGTCCGATAGCCGGTTCCAAGTGTCCGCCTCTGGGTGGGCCGCGGCCCCTCCGGCCGCCTCGGCTGGCCGGCAGCACACAGAGACCCTTCTGCTCAGGCATGTGCTCACCGCACTGCGGTCAATTTGAACTTTCTGGCACCTGTTCCGCGCGAGAGGGCTTCACAGGCGGGCATGCCCGTGAGGTCGGCTCTTGCGCGGTAGACGGCGCTGCCCACCTATACCACCTTACAATGTAGGCGGTATTCTGGAGCCGGTTTGGGGGGAGCCATGGACGTCGGCCAGTACCTTCAGCGGATTGGTTACGCGGGGCCTCACGTGCCTGGGCTGGATACCCTGCGCGCGCTGCATCGTCGTCACATCGAATCCGTTCCTTTCGAGAACCTCGACATCCACAGCCAGCGGCCCATCGTCCTCGACGAGGCGGCCTTCTTCGACAAGCTCATCCGGCAGCGCCGAGGCGGGTTCTGCTACGAGCTGAACGGCCTGTTCGCCGCGCTCCTGCGCAAGCTGGGCTTCCAGGTGACGTACCTGTCGGGGCGGGTGTCCTCGGATGGCGTCCAGGACAACGGCCCCGAATTCGATCACCTCCTCCTGGAAGTCACGTGGGACGGCTCCTGGCTCGTCGACGTGGGCTTCGGTGACGCCTTCGCGGATCCACTTCCGCTCATACCGGGGCAGTGGGCCTCGCAAGGGAAGATGTTCCGCCTGGAGCAGCGGGGCGGCGATTGGGCACTCTCACAAGAGCAACCGGAGGGCACGTGGCGGCTCCTCTATGTGTTCTCGCGTGTACCGAGACGGTTGGAGGAATTCTCGGAGATGTGCCTCTACCACCAGACCTCTCCGGACTCCTTCTTTCGCAAGAATCGGCTCTGCACGCGAAAGACAGCCACGGGCAGGGTGACCTTGAGCGGGCAGCGCCTCATCATCACGGAGGCGGGGTTGCGTAGGGTGCGGATCCTCGAGATGGAGGAGGACGTCGAGCAGGCCCTGCTCGAACATTTCGGCATCCCTCGAGGGGTCCTCAACAACTCCTCGTGGCCTCCCTCGTAGCAGGCGCTGCCCTACGGCCGCCCGATGCCGGTGTACCAGAATCCGAGGGCGCGCAGTTCCTGGGGCTCCCAGATGTTGCGACCGTCGAGGAGCGTGGGCGTGCGCATGAGGCGTTTGATCCGCTCGAAGTCCGGCCGCCGGTACTCCTGCCACTCGGTGAGGAGCGCGAGGGCATCCGCGCCCTCGAGGGCCTCGTACATGTTCTCGCAGTACGTGATGCGGTCGCCGAGGACCGCTCGCACGTTGTTCATGGCCTCCGGGTCGTGCGCGCGCACCTTCGCGCCGGCCTCGAGCAACTCGCGGATCAGCACGAGCGCGGGGGCCTCGCGGATGTCGTCGGTCTGGGGCTTGAACGCGAGCCCCCACACCGCCACCGTCCGGCCCTCGAGCGCTCCGTCCAGGTGACGGCGGAGCTTCTCGAACAGCAGCCGCTTCTGCCGCTTGTTCACGGACTCGACCGCGCGCACCACCTCGAGATCGTGCCCCGCCCCCTGCGCGATCTGGATCAGCGCGGAGATGTCCTTGGGGAAGCACGAGCCGCCGAAGCCCGCGCCCGGGTACAGGAACCTGGGGCCGATGCGCGGATCCGCGCCCACGGCCTTGCGCACCCGTTCGATGTCCGCGCCCAGCTTCTCGCTGAGCACGGCCAGGTCGTTCATGAACGAGATGCGCGTCGCGAGCATCGCGTTGGCCGCGTACTTGGTCAGCTCGGCCGAGCGCGCGTCCATCTCGTGGATGTCTTCGCTCGTGCGGACCAGTGGGGTGTACAGGGTCCGCAGCACCTCGAGCGCTCGCGCGTTGTTCGAGCCGATCACCACGCGATCCGGCTTCAGGAAGTCCTCGATCGCCGCGCCCTCCTTCAAGAACTCCGGGTTGGAGGCGACGCCGAAGGGCTGATCCGTGTGACGGCGGATGCGCTCCTCGATGCGATCGGCGGTGCCCACGGGCACGGTGCTCTTGGTGACCACCACCTTGAAGCCGTTCAGGTTCTTCCCGAGGGTCTCCGCGACCGCGAAGACGGCGGACAGATCCGCGGAGCCGTCCGCCGCGGGCGGCGTGCCCACGGCGATGATGACGACCTCGGCGGCGCGGATCGCGGTGGCGAGGTCCGTCGAGAAGGTCAGGCGCCCGGCCTTGACGTTGGTCTCGATGAGGGCGTCGAGCCCGGGCTCGTAGATGGGGACCTCGCCGCGCTTCAGGCGCGCGATCTTCGTCTCATCGACGTCCACGCAGACGACGTCATTCCCGATGTCCGCGAACCCCACACCGGCCACCAGGCCGACGTAACCCGTTCCAATGACTGCAAGTCGCATGTGTCTTCCCGTGGTGCTTGAAGCGTTCCGCTGACGACCGTCAGCGTGTGATTGCGGAGAGGTGAGGGGGGCCTACTCGCTCGCCAACGAAGGCTCCGGAGCGGTGGCTTTGCGCAGTGGGATCTCGCGGGTGAACAAGGCGAGGAGCAGTGCGCACAGCCCCACGAGCAGTGCCCAATCATAGACGCGCGTCACGGCCTTGGTGAATGACAGGCGCACCGCCTGCTCGCCTGCGCGACCGAGCTCGAGCACCCGCGCTTCCTCCCGCGTGAGCGCTTCCTCGTTGGCGCCGGGCTCGCGTCGCAGGGTGTCGTAGTGCGCGCGGACCTCGTCCGCGATGCGCGCGCTGGCCGAGCCCTGACCTGCGCCAGGGCTCTCCTCCGACACTCCGCCTCTCTGGAGGCTCTCCGTATCGAACCAGCGATCGAACCGCTCGTGCATGGCCACGGGCAGCTCCGCGCGCACGGGCCCGAGCGTGTCCGTGAGCGCATGAGCCAGCGACGTGGTGAGGATGATGCCGAAGACCGCGCTGCCCAGGGCCTGTCCGAGCTGCTGGAAGAACTGCCGGCCCGCCGTGGCGGTACCCACCTGATGTGGCGGCACGGCGTTCTGGATGGACAGGGTGAGCATCGGGAGCACGGGGCCCATGCCGCAGCCGAAGACGAAGGTGCTCACGCCAATGTCCCAGAGGGTGCTCTCCGCCGTGAGCGTGCTCAGCAGGAACAGCCCCAGGCACAGCAGCACGAGGCCCACCACGATGACCCCCTTGTAGCGACCGGTGCGGCTCACCAGTCGCGCCGTCAGGAGCGAGGTCGGCACCACCGCGGCCGTGAGCGGCATCATCGCCATTCCCGCCTCCCTCGCCGTGGCTCCGAGCCCATTGACGGCGAAGATCGACAGGAAGAGCAGGGCGGCGAAGAACGCCGCGCCGGTGCACACCGACGTCAGGCACACCAGCACGAACACGCGGCTGCGGAACAGCGCGAACGGGATGATCGCGTGAGGCGTGCGTCGCTCGACGAGGATGAACAGCACCAACCCCACGAGCGACAGGGCGAGCATCCCGAGCACCCCGGGTGACAGCCACGCCTCGAGCGGCCGATTCCCCCGCAGCGTGAGCAGGAAGGGCACCGTCGCGATGATCAACAGCAGGGCGCCGAGCCAGTCCACCTTGCTGGCGAGGCCGCTGTGCAGCCGTGGCATCTTGCTCACGATGAACGCGACCGCGATGGCGCCGAGCGGCAGGTTGATGAAGAAGACCCAGCGCCAGCCCACCGTGTCCGTGAGCGTGCCGCCCAGGACTGGACCGATGATGCTGGAGACGGCGAACACCGTGCCGAAGATGCCCTGGTAGCGCGCTCGCTCGGCGGGGACGAACAGGTCCGCCGGCACGGCGAAGGCGGTGGAGGTGATCGCCGCCGCGCCGAGCCCCTGGATCCCCCGGAAGATCACCAGCGCCAGCATGGAGCCCGCCAGGCCGCACAGCACCGAGCCCAGCAGGAAGATGCCGATCCCCACGAGGATGACCGTCTTGCGGCCAAAGCTGTCCGAGAGCTTCCCGTAGATGGGCACCATGGTGGTGCTGGCGAGCAGGTACGACGTCGAGGTCCACGCGAAGAGCTCCATGCCCTGGAGCTCGGCGACGATGCGTGGCAGGGCCGTGGCGACGATCGTCTGATCGAGCGCGGCCAGGAACAGGCCCATCATCACGCCGGCCAGGACGAGCGCCTTCGTGCGCGGCGAGAGTGTATTCGCGTAGTCGATGCGCTCGCCGGGCATCGTCGCGGGGGCGGTAACAGTCATTGTCATGGTGATGTCCAGGCCGTTGTCAGGCCGCGGAGGCCCGGGTCGTGCCGCCCGCTCTCCGCTCGAAGGCGATCCGCTCGAGCGCTCGGGCGGCGACCTGCTCGTCCTTGAGTTGCTTGATCTCGGCGGCGGCGCGTTGGGCGCGGGCTCGGATTCCGTCGTCCGCCAGGAGCGCGTTCAGCTCGGCGCGGATCGCCTCGGGGGTCGCCTTCTTCAGGGGCAGGTAGCGCCCGAGCCCCGCTCGCTCCACCAGCGTCGCGTTCAGGATCTGATCGCCGAAGAGGGGGATGACCAGCATGGGCAGCCCGTACGTCAGGGCGCGTCCCACCGTTCCCCAGCCACCATGGGTGATCAGCGCCCGCGCCTGGGGAAACACCGCATCGTGCGGAACGTACTGCTCGATACGGATATGGGCGCCGAGCCCCGCGGGAATGTCCCGGGCACCCGCGGACGTGGCGAGGACGGGGACGTTCATCGGCGCGACGGCCTCCAACACCCTCCGGAACAGGCCGTTGTCACCGGGAGTCGTCGTCGTGCTGATGATCACGGTCCCGGGATCGACCCGCAGCGCCTCTTCGCGGGCCTTGGCGGGGACGTTGAAGGCCGTCGGACCGGCGAACAGCTGGTTGTCTCGGAGCGGGATGTCACCGGCGAGGCCCCGGTGGGCCATGACGATGTGCAGCCTGGGCGAGATCATCGACTGCACGAGCTCCGCCGTACGGCCGGTATGGGGAGGGAGGCCGAGCCTGGCTCGTGGCGCCCGCAGGGAGATGAACTGGTTGAAGAACGCGTGCGCCAGCGCGGGGACCTTGCCGAGGTGCCGCAGCGGCGGCTGCACGTTGAACATCAAGGGCAGCTCATCGCGCGTGAGGGTGGTGCCCATGTTCCCGGCGCTCACCCAGGGGATGCCGGCACGCTCCGCGGCCCAGGCCGCGCCAACCTCGAAGAAGTCGTAGACCACGCAGTCCACCTGCTCGCGCGTGAGGATGGGCTCGAGCTCGAGCGCGAGCTGGACATTGTTCGCATGCGCGAAGCCGCGGAACTGCGCGAGGAAGAACGGAACCCTCGGCATCCAGCGTGGCAGCTCGGAGTGTGCGCCGATTGTCGCGAGGTCCTGCAGATCCAGCTGGTGCTCGTAGGGGAGCAGCTCCGCGCCGGCGGCCTTCACCTCGGCCGCCTTGGTGGCCTTCGCCTTGAACAGCACCCGGTGTCCACGGGAGGTGAGCTGCTGCGCGAGATCGAGCACACGCAGGAAGTGTCCTGGCGCGGTCGAGCTCGTCAGCAAGAACGTGGCGGGCTTTCGGGAAGCATCGGAGATCGAGGGCATGCTCGTGTCCTGCACGGGGGGAGTCGGGGGAGAGGGGCTCACGCATCCGCGTGAACGACCGCAACAAGAAGTTGCGATGCCTATAGATCCGTCGCGTCAGCATCGCAACGAGAAGTTGCGATGCTCGCCCGAGCGCCAGGGTTGCCGGCGTTGAGAGTGTGTGATGCAGTGGGAGCCAAGTGGGAGCGAAGCGGAAATCCTCATCCTCCAAGAAGCGAGTGCTCGTGCGCGGAGAGCCGGTGGTGCGAGGCGTACTCGAAGCCACGCTCGAGGAGCTCTCCATCATTGGCTATGGCGCCCTGCGAATCGACGACGTGGCCGCTCGCGCTGGGGTCAACAAGACCACCATCTACCGGCGCTGGCCGACGAAGCAGGAGCTGGTGGGAGCGGCGCTCCGGTCGGTCACGGTCGATTGGATCGTCCAGCCAGACACGGGCTCGCTCCGTGGCGATCTGCTCGAGGTCGGGCGCCACATGGCCGCCGCCATGAGCTCAGCGGGGGGACAGGCTCTCAGGCGCATCCTCATCGCCGAGGAGCGCAACCCGGAGTTCATGGCCATCGCCAGTCAGTTGCGTGAGTCAATGGACGCCCTGCCGCTCCCCGTCATCGACGCAGCCAGGGCACGCGGCGAGTTCGCTCCAGGTTTCGAGGCCGCGCGGCTCTTCCGCTTCCTCGCGGGCATCCTCCAGCACCGGCTCTTCATGGAGGGCCGGGACATCGACGACGACTTCCTCCACCAGGTGGTGGACCTGCTGCTCTTCGGGGCGTTGTCACCCGACAAGCGGAAGTAGGGGAGGGAGTGGGGCTGGCGCGTCAACGAGTCCAGGTGACACGTCAAGCTGTGAGATCGACGCGTTGACGGACACGCGCACCCACGAACCCTTCCTCTGAGCTCGTGCCTGTCCGCCCCCTGTCGGGTGTTGGCCGGGGATTTGAAGAGCGCGGCGCTACCATGACCATCCTCAAGTCTCGTCTGTCGTCGCGCCTTCCCAAGGCGCTGATGC
The DNA here is from genome assembly GCF_016859125.1 of Archangium violaceum. Classification (NCBI taxonomy): domain Bacteria; kingdom Pseudomonadati; phylum Myxococcota; class Myxococcia; order Myxococcales; family Archangiaceae; genus Archangium; species Archangium violaceum. The sequence goes on from NZ_CP069338.1 coordinate 9,618,826, forward strand.
TGGCTTCCTGCCTCGGGCTCACCGCCTGCCCCTCGACGCCTCCGAAGGAGCCGGATCCGCCCGATACCTCCAAGATCGTCCGGCCCGATGACGCCATCGAGGGCCAGTACCTCTTCCTCTTCGATGAAGCGGCCGTCACACCGGACAAGGCCCGGGCCACGGCCGAGGAGCTGCTCGCCCAACACGGGGGCTCCCTGCTGGACGTCTACGAGAGCAGCCTGGTGGGCTTCTCGGCCAACGGGCTCGATGACCTCAAGGCGCTCGCCATCGCCTCGGATTCCCGCGTGAAGACCGTCGGCCAGGATGGCCGGATCAAGCTGGAGAGCGTCCAGGACAGTGCCACCTGGGGCCTGGATCGCATCGATACGCGCACCCGGGCGCTCGACCAGCGCTACGTGCAGAGCACCACGGGCAAGGGCGTGCACGTCTACGTCATCGATACGGGCATTCGCACCTCCCACGTGGACTTCGCGGGGCGTATCGGTAACGGCGCGACGGCGATCAACGACGGCCGGGGCGCGGAGGACTGCGGTGGGCACGGAACCCACGTGGCTGGCACCATCGGAGGCTCCACCTGGGGCGTGGCCAAGGACGTCATCCTCCACCCGGTACGCGTGCTCGATTGCGAAGGGTCGGGGAGCCTCGGCGGAGTCATCGCGGGCATCGACTGGGTGACCCGGAGCCGCCAGAAGCCCGCGGTGGCCAACATGAGCCTGGGTGGTGGTGCCCACCCGTTCATCGATGACGCGGTCCGCAAGTCCATCGCGGCGGGCGTGACGTACGTCGTCGCGGCGGGAAACAACGACGGGGATGCGTGCCAGAAGAGCCCGGCGCGCACCCCCGAGGCGTTGACCGTGGGGGCCACGTCCATCGAGGACAAGCGCGCCTGGTTCTCCAACTGGGGCTCCTGCGTGGACCTCTTCGCGCCGGGCCAGGACATCAAGTCCACCTGGTACACCGCGAACGATGCGACCCACACCATCAGCGGCACCTCCATGGCCGCGCCGCACGTGGCTGGCGTGGCGGCGCTCTTCCTGGAGAAGAACCCCTCCGCGACTCCCGCCGCCGTGACGAAGGCCCTCCTCGATGGCAGCACCCCGGACGCCGTGCAGGACGTGAAGGGCTCTCCCAACCGGCTGCTCTACTCGCTCGTCATCCCCCTCCAGGGGGACTGGTCCGAGGTGGCGGCGCTTCCGGACGGGGCCACCATCAAGCAACTCTCCGTCGGGAGCGCGAACGCCATCTGGGCACTCGCCACCAATGGAAACCACTACAAGTGGAACGGGTCTGCCTGGGACCATCAGCGATGCTGCGTGACAGAGATCTCCGGCGCCGCGGATGGCACGCTGTGGGCCACCAACCCCCCCGATGACATGCGCGTCCTCCGGTGGGCTGACACCGAGTGGGATGCGTTCTCCATTCCTTCGGGAATGAAGCAGGTCTCGGTCGTCAACGCGAACACCGTGTGGGGGTTGGACAACGAGGGCTGGTTGTTCCAGTGGAATGAGTCCGCATGGAACTGGGACAAGAAGGTCTGCTGTGTCGCGCAGATCTCCGCCGGTTCCGACGGTGTGCTGTGGGCCACCAATCCAGCGGACTCCCTGCGCGTCCTGAAGTGGAACGGCACCGAGTGGGCGTACGACATCCCCACGGGGATGACCTACGTGTCCGTCGGCAGCGCCGCCCACATCTGGGCGCTCGATGGCTCCGGCAACGTCTACAAGTGGAGTGGCTCGGCCTGGACGCAGATGCCCGGCATGCTGAAGCAGATCTCCGCGGCGTCCGACGGAACGGTGTGGGGCATCACGGTGAATGACGGCATCATCCGGTTCATCACGCCCTGAGGCACGGGGCTGAAGCGAGTCCTGACATCCACCCGCCTTCGGAGGTGATTCCTCCGAAGGCGGGTGAAGCCAGAGGCGATGTCAGGGGGTGTAGAGCACCGCCAGGTTCATGTTGTAGTTGGGGCCGCCCACCACCAGCACCTGTCCGGAGGGCAGCAGCGTCGCGGTGTGGTCCGTACGCGCCTGGCCGGAATCCTCCGCGGGAGACCACGTGTCCGTCTCCGGGTCGTACAGCTCCACGTCCTTGGCGATGGGCACATTGTAACCCCCCACCACCAGCACCTTGCCCGAGTTCAGCAACGTCGCCGTGTGCGAGCCACGGGCACTGGCCATGTTGCTCACCGGCGTCCACGTGTCCGTCTCCGGGTCGTACAGCTCCGCGGTGGCCGTCAAGGCCGCGATGTCCGTGAATCCTCCTGTCACCAGCACCTTGCCCGAGGGCAGCAGCGTCGCCGTGTGCGAGCTACGGTCCTGGATCATGCTGCCCGTCAGCGTCCACGTGTTCGTCTCCGGGTCGTACAGCTCCGCCGAGGCCGTTCTGCCGCCTCCGGCCACCAGCACCTTGCCCGACTTCAGCATCGTCGCCGTGTGCCCGTTACGGGGCTCGGACGTGTTGCCCGACAGCGCCCACGTGTCCGTCGCCGGATCGTACAGCTCCACCGTGGTCGTGGTCGATCTGCTGCCTCCGACCACCATCACCTTGCCCGAGGGCAGCAGGGTCGCCGTGTGCCCGTTGCGCGATTCGTTCATGGAGGCCACCCACCTCCACGTGTTCGTCTCCGGGTCGTACAGCTCCACCGGGGGATCGTCGAAGATGTAGGGTCTCCCTCCGGCCAGCAGCACCTTGCCCGAGGGCAACAGCGTCGCCGTAACCCCCCCCGTGTGCTCGAAAGTGTAGCCCCCGTACGCCCAGGTCCTCGTCGCCGGGTCGTACAGATCGGCTCGGTCCGTGCGGCCTCCGGCCACCAGCACCTTGCCCGAGGGCAACAGCGTCGCCGTGTGTTCGTGACGACCGGTGTACGAGACGGAGGAGGTGCTCTTCCAGGTGCCCTTCGCCGGGTCATACACCTCCGTGTTGAAGAGGTTGTAGCTGCTACCCAGGCCTCCGAGGAGCAGCACCTTGCCCGAGGGCAACAGCGTCGCCGAGGCCTGGCCCCGGCCCATGTACAGCGAGCCGGTGGCCGTCCAGGTTCCCGTTTCCGGATCGTACAGCTCCGTCTTGCTGTAAGCCGTCCACTGGTTCATTCCCGTGGCCACCAGCACCTTTCCCGATGCCAGCACCGTGGCCGCGAGCTTCTCACGCGGATGGGCCATGGCTCCCGTCGAGGTCCACGTGCCCGTCGCCGGGTCATACACCTGCGCCGTCGCCAGCGTCGTGCTCGCGGTCTTCCCCCCCACCACCAGCACCTTGCCCGACTGCAGGAGCGCCGCCGCGTGCCAGGACCGGGCGTCATCCAGGGCCCCGGTGGTGCTCCACGCTCCCGTCTCGGGGTCGTACAGCTCCACCACCGTCGTCGCGCCTCCGGCCACCAGCACCTTGCCCGAGGGCAGCAGCGTCGCCGTGTGGGACTGGTGTGGCGCGGACAGGGTCCCCGCCGGGCTCCACGTGCCCGTCGCCGGATCGTACAGCTCCGCCGTCGCGTGGCTCACGCCATTGGCGTCACGGCCTCCCACCACCAGCACCTTGCCCGAGGGCAGCAGGGTCGCCGTGTGATCGGCACGGGCCACGGCCATGGAGCCCGTCGGGACCGACGTCCGCGTCTCCGGATCATACAGCTCCGCCGTCGCGTGGTCGCCCAAGCCCAGCATCTTGAGGCCTCCGGCCACCAGCACCTTGCCCGAGGGCAGCAGCGTGGCGGTGTGGGACGCGCGGAACGTCACCAGCTGCCCGCCCAGGATGGACAGCTCCGTCTCCGGGTCGTACAGCTCCGTCATCCGGGCCGCGGACTCGGAGGACCACTGGTCTCCGCCAATCACCAGCACCTTGCCCGAGGGCAGCAGCGTCGCCGTATGGGGCTCATGGGCCCAGCTCAACCCGCCCGTCGAGGCCCACGAGCCGGAGGGCGGGCAACCCGGCGCTCCCCGGATGGTGAAGGCCTTGGACGTGGACAGCCCCAGCGCGTTGCTCACCGTGGCCGTGATGGACACGGGTTTCTCGCCGGGCACGCATTCGGGCACCGTCCAGGCGACCTCGCTCGTCGAGGTGGTGTTCGTGGGAGCGCCCAGCGTTCCCGTGCTCGCCTCCCACGTGAAGCCGAGCGCGGTGTTCTGCGGATCCTTCGCCTCCAGCCGCAGCGTCACGGTGCCGCTCTCCGGCACGGGGGAGGACTGGGAGGAACTCACCACCTCCGGCTGGCAACCCGAAACAATCATCATCCATGCAGCCACCAACCCTGGCAGCAGCATGCGCCCCCTCTGATTCATGTGTTCCTCCGTCGAAAAGTCGCACGTTCATCGCGCGACGCGCGGCACTGTATATCCGACGGTGGATTCCCATCGGACTGACGTATATGGCTCCGGGTCGAATACAGACCCTGCTGTTCCGCATGAGGAATGGACATGCATCGCTCACCACGCCGGTTCCACCACCCGCTCATCACGGAGCTCGCTGCTCTTGGATTGTTGCTATCGAGTCTGACACTCGGGTCACGGCCCGCTCATGCGGCCATCACCTCGGTGGTGCTCGGCAACGACGCCACCTCCGTCTCGTACCAGTTCCAATACAGTGGGACCCCGGCCTTCCGGCGCGCGTACATCGACGTCGACCGGAATCCCGCTACCGGATTCTCACAACAAGGAATTGGAGCGGACTACCTCCTCGAGAACGGCTCCCTGTACAAGCACCTGGGAGGTGGTTGGAGTTGGCAGTTCATCGAGGCGGTGACGCACACGGCCTCCGCGAGTGTTGCTCAGTGGACGGTTTCGCGAGCCTCCCTCGGAGAGAGCGCGACCCCGAATGACGCGGATCTCGTCTTCCAGGTCGAAACGCCGCTCGAGACGTCCCCCAAGTACACGCACGTCTACAGTGGGGGCACGGGCTCCGGCACGACGACGCAGTACACGGCGAGCAGCGCCACCCTCGCCAACCCGGAGCGCGGCTTCTATCACTACACCGGTGATTGCAACCAAAGCGACTTCGTCGAGTCCACGCTGAGGGCTTACAGAACCAACGAGAAGATCACCCAGATCTTCTGCATCTTCTATCTCTCAGAATTCAAGAACAGTCCCATCAGCCAGGCCCAGCTGGATCGCTTCCAACGGCAGGCGAACACGGTCCGGGCCGCGGGACTCAAGATGATCGTTCGCTTCGCCTATACCGCCTCGCCCGACGGGGACGACGCCCCCCTGAGCCGTGTCACCGCGCACCTGGATCAGCTGGCGCCGTATCTGAGCGCCAACAGCGATGTCATCTCCGTGGTGCAGGCCGGACTCATCGGTGCCTGGGGCGAGTGGTACTACACGCAGAACTTCGGGAACGCGGGGAACCTGTCGCAAACCGATTGGAACAACCGGAAGGCCGTGGTCGACAAGCTCCTGGCCGTCCTCCCGACCACCCGCATGGTCCAGCTGCGGACCCCCAAGTTCAAACGCACCCTGTACGGTTCGACGGCGCTCTCCGCCTCGCAGGCCTACAACGGCACCGCGAACGCTCGCATCGGACACCACAACGACTGCTTCCTGGCCAGCCCCGATGACTGGGGGACCTACGAGAACACGACGGTCGAATACCCGTACCTGGCCGCCGAGACGAACTACCTCGCCATGGGTGGCGAGACCTGCAACCTCAACCCGCCGCGCTCGGCGTGCGCCTCCGCGTTGAACGAGATGGGGTTGTTCCACTACTCCTATCTGAACGCCGACTACGAGCCTTCCGTCATCAGCAGTTGGGACACCGGCGGGTGCAGGCCCGAGATCGACCGCCGGCTCGGGTACAGGTTCGCCCTCGTGTCGGGCACCTTCCCGGAAACCGCCACCCGTGGCGCGGCGATGCCCATCGAGCTCACCCTCGAGAACGAGGGGTGGGCCGCTCCCTTCAATCCCCGGTCGGTGCAGCTGATCCTTCGCAACACCTCGAGCGGCGCCACCTACCGCCTGCCCCTGTCGGCGGATCCGCGTCGATGGATGCCGGGGACGCGCGTGACGATCAGCCAGACCGTCACGATTCCGTCGACCCTTCCCGCCGGAAGCTACGCGCTGCTGCTGAACCTTCCGGATCCAGCGCCGTCACTGAGCACGCGTCCGGAGTACGCCATCCAGCTCGCGAACCAGAACGTCTGGGAGGCCTCCACCGGGTTCAATGATCTCCACCGGACCGTGACGGTGAACTGAGGTCTCCAATGCGGACGGCGGTGGGGGAGCGGGCCTCGAGGCGAGGGCGCTCCCTCACTTGCCGGGTTGCTACCAGATCGGGCAGGCCAGCCCGTTCGGGCCACAGGCATTCCGCTCGATGCAGTAGCCACCGTCGTTCGTCCTCCAGGCGTAGGCCTGGGGCTGTCCGGGGCCACAGTCGACGATCGAGCTGGACACCGGGCAATCATTGGGTCCGTCGCAGTCGCCCTCCCAGTACTCCGCTGCGTTCCGCGTGGAGCTCTGCTCGTCGGCGCCGGGCACGGAAGGCTCTTCCACTCCGGCACCACATCCAGCGAAGGCCATGCAGCTCGCGACGAGCAGCGGGCGGGTCCACGACTTCACGAGGTCAGCAAAGGGAGGGTCATCGGGGCTTCCTGGAGCGCTCCACGTCGGCGCTGAGTGGGTGGGGGGGTTCACTGCCAGAGGAATCCTAGATCACCGGGAAGGCCGCCCGCCAACGGCGTTCCGCTCACCGCGGGCTGCACACGGTGGCGCCTTCGTTCCAGATGGTGACGTTGCCCACCGGGTGCACGGAACAGAAGGCGCCGCAGCAGTCCGCGTCCGACCTGCACTGCGAGCCCAGCGGCCTGCAGGCGAAGAGGGACGGCGTGGTCAGGGCGGAGGTGAGGGTCTGCATGGGGAAGCCCGGGCCGGACCAGGCCAGCCGCGCCTGGGCATTGCCGTAGCCCTCGAAGTACTCCATCACCAGGTCGTGCCTGCTGCCGGCGGTCATGGACACGGTGGCGGCACGCGTCTGCCCACCCTCCGCCTCGAGCCATCTGTCGATCAGCAGCGCGCCATCGAGCCACAGGCGCACACCGTCCTCGGTGGTGGTCCACAGCGTGTACGTGCCGGTGGCCGGCGCGGTGAGCGTGGCCGACCAGCGCGCGGACCAGCGGTCCGCCGGCACACCTGGCGCCGGAGCCGTGGCGCCCCACGAGCCGGAGACGGCGTCCTCACGGCGCACCGCGACGCGGTTGTAGAGGAACTCGGAGGAGAAGTACTCGGCCTTCACACCGGGCTCGCCCTCGGGCACCTCGGGGGCGCACACGGCATCGCCCTCGTTCCAGATGGTGACGTTGCCCACCGGGTACACGCTGCAGTTGCCCGAGCGGCACTCGGCGTCCTCCGAGCAGTGCGCCCCCAGCGGACGAGGAAGAACCTGTATCGGCGTCCGCAGGCGCGACACAGGGACGTCCTGGAGCGGCTGGCTGACGCTCGCCCACTGGAGCCGCAGCGAGGCGAGGTCCATCGCATCGAAGAACTCGACCACGACGCTGGCGGGGATGTCGGCCGCGAGCCGGATGCTTCCGGAATGCTGCTCGAGGTCGTGTTCGAACCAGTCATCCACCAGGAGCCGGCCATTCACCCACAGGCGCACGCCGCCGCTCGCGGAGGTGCGGAAGGTGTACGTCTCCGAGTACTCGGGCGTCACGAAGCCCTCGAAGCGCACGCCAAAGAAGTCCGCCGGGATGCCGTCCACGGGAGCTTCGAGGCCGGCGCTCAGGCTCATGTCGGGCAGGTAGCGCAGCACCGGGACGCCCCGCATCTGGAGGTTGGGGAAGAAGCGCGCCATCACCCCTGGGTAGGAAGTGGCGTACTGGATGACCACGGCGTACTGCGCGTTGGTGCCCTGCGCGGGCGGGGCCATTCCGCCCCCCAGGACGAGCGTCCCCGCCGGCACCGACTTCGCGTACACCTTCATGGGCGTGGACGGATTCGAGGAGGTGGCGGACTGATCATTGGTGGCGAAGATCTCGTTGGTGAGCGCCCAGGTGCCGTCCGCGAGCCACGCCGGCAGCACGGTGTTGCGGCGGTCCATGGCCACGAAGACGGTGGCCGCCGCGTTCAGGTCCAACCGCACCTGCTGCGTGCCGGTGTAGAGCTTGTCGTCATTGGCCGCCTGGAGCAGCACGCCGCCCTGGAGCCGCCAGGACAGGCCCGTGATGGTGTAGGCGCGGTCGATGTAGAGCTTCGTGCCCACCTCCGCCGTGGCGAAGGTGTAGGGCCTGCCGGTGGCCACGGACTCCAGCGTCACCAGTCCATTGGCGGAGGTCTGGGCCTGGGCGCTCGTGGCAGGGGCGGTGGGGGAGGGCGGCGGATCCTGAATGGGGCCGCAGGCCAGGAGGGTGGCGAGCGCGAGCGCGCCGGCCCTGGTGAGGGACGAGAGGAGATGTCGCATCGGGCAGTTCCTTGATGGGGGGCGCCGACCTTCAATCACCAGGAGGGCCCGAGGCAACCGGCATCTCAGGATACTGCTGACAACACTTCATCACGTGGGGTGGAGCGGATCTGGTCTCCGCGGGGTCCCCGGCACGCGGGGGACGCGCTTCGCGGAGCGCATCCCCCCGTTCTTCAGTGCTCGTGGCCCGGGGCGTGGGCGTGGCCGTGCTCCAGCTCTTCCTTCGTGGCCGCGCGCACCTCCTTGACGGTCACCTCGAAGTGGAGCGTCTTGCCCGCCAGCGGGTGGTTGAAGTCCACCACGACCGTCTTGGGACGCACCTCCTTGACGAGGAACTCCACATCATCCCCCTCGTCGTCCGTGGCGGTGACGATCCCTCCCGCCTCCAGCTCCATGTCCGGCGGGAAGTCCTCGCGCGGTACCTCCTCCACGCCATCCGGATCGTATTCCCCGTAGCCGTCCTCGGGAGAGACCTGCACCTTCAGGGACGCGCCCGGCGTCTTCCCCTCGAGTGCCTTCTCGAGCCCAGGCACGATCTCCTCGTACCCATGCAGGTAGACGAGCGGATCTCCCGGGTCGCTCTCGTCGATGATCTTCCCGTCTCCCAGGTGCAGTCGGTAGTCGATGGCGACGACGCTGTCCTTCGCGATTTCCATGGATGCCCTCCTCGGGCGTGGCAGCGAGGCATGCGCGGGGGCTCCTGCCACGCTCGGCTCATGATGGGGTTGGCTACGTTCTCTTGCAGCGAAGCTCGACGCTCACCTGCCCTGCCAGGCGAGTGCGTTGCCGTGCCGTCTACCACAAGCGGGCTGGCTGTCCGCTTCTATCCGCGGAGATCGCGTGTCCTCCCTCCATCCCTCTGCCAGAATGCCCGGCCGCATGAAGATCTGGGTCGATGCCGATGCGTGTCCGGGGCCGGTACGGGACATCCTCCTGCGAGCCGCGCAACGGCTCCGGGTGTCCACCGTCTTCGTGGCCAACAAGCGCCTGTCACTGCCCCTCTCGGAGTTCGTCTCCACGGTGCAGGTGGGCGCAGGGCTCGACGTGGCGGACGGTCACATCGCCGCCTCGGCCCAGACCGGAGATCTCGCCGTCACCCAGGACATCCCACTCGCCGCGCTGCTCGTCCCCAAGGGCGTGGTGGTGATCGATCCGCGCGGCGAGCTCTTCAGCGAGGAGAACATCGCCGAGCGCCTCTCCGTGCGGAACTTCATGCAGGAGCTGCGCGACAGTGGCGTGATGACCGGTGGCCCCGGGGGATTCTCCGCCCAGGATCGCCAGCAGTTCGCCGCCACCCTGGACCGGGAGCTCACCCGGCTGCTCAAGACCCGCTGATCGCGCGGCGTTCCTCCGTCCGTCGAGGCGGCCTTCCAGGCAGCCCCGGAGGAGATGGTGGCGGAGATCCCCGACGGTGAGCTGTACCGCGGCCCGCGTCCAGCCCGACCACATGCCAACCCGAACCGTTCGAGGCCATCGCGCTCGAGCTGGCGCTCGTTCCGTCAGCAGGGCTGGCTACTTCATGTTGTTGAGCACCTGCATCGTCGTGTCGTTCTTCAGGACCTTGGAGATGAAGGCGACGGTCTCCTGCTGCTTCTGGAGCGAGAGCTGGGCCTCGGCCCTCGCCCGATCGGCTCCCGAGAGACCGGACAGCAGTTTCTTCTCCTCCGGGGAGAAGCCGGTGGAATGCTTCAACGCCGCATGCGTGGCGTCATTCGCGGCGTGGCTCACGGACATGACAGTCTCCAGATGCTCCAGATGAGGGTGGGCTGCGGAGGCTCGGACCCTGCCTCTCCCGCGATTATCGCGGTGCGTCCCGAAAGGTTGCTTCCGTATTTTGTCCGCACCCGGGCCGCCCGGGGGAAGCCCTTGATCTTCCTGGTTCTTTCCGTGGTGGGCGGGCAGGGGAGCGCGCCCGCGAAACGTGGGTCGTCACATCTGGCCCGTGCGGACTCGGTCCTATCGAGTCACTGGAGCGCCGCCCCCCCGAGCGATGCGGTGGCTCGTGCATCCCAAGGACCGACAGGAGATCCGACATGAAGAAGAACGCGAAGGACTCGGAGTCGAGGAAGGGAAAGAAGCCCTTCTTCGCGCGTTTGCTGGAGACGCAGGAGCTCGAACAGGTGGCGGGCGGCACCGGCACCGTGTCCAAGAAGTACCCCTCGGATTCGGACGAGTGCGGCGGAGGCGGAGGCGGAGGCGGGCCCATCGTCACCCTGAAGTTCCCCTCCGACGACGCGGATGTGTCCGGCTATTAGTGGCGTGGCCACGAAGCCCGTGGACAGAGCCGTGTCGCGCATGCACCCTCACCGGGGCGCTCCAACGAACGAGGTGACCGGTGGCTTCAGAATGGGACGTGCGGACCCGGCTCGTGCAGGCCGATGCCGATGACGAGGAGGGGGCTCCGCTCAACACGCCCCTGGTGCTCTCCACCACCTTCCGCGCCCACCCCGAGGGGGTGGGGTTCTCCGCCGAGGACATGCAGGAGGAGTCGCCCTACTTCTACGCGCGTTGGTCGACTCCCACCGTGCGCACCCTGGAGCGGCGTCTGGCCGAGCTCGAGGGCGGAGAGGATGCCCTCTGCTTCGCCAGCGGAATGGCCGCCATCACCGGGCTCCTGCTGCACCTGCTCGCGCCCGGAGACCACCTCGTCATCAGTGACATCTGCTACGCGGGCGCGGCGGAGTTCGTCCGCGGGAAGCTGCGGCGCTTCGGCGTGGAGGTGAGCCTCGTCGATACCTCGGACCTCGACCAGGTGCGCGCCGCCCTGCGGCCGAACACGCGGCTCGTCTACATCGAGACGCCGTGCAACCCCATCCTGAAGCTCACCGACGTGGCGGCGGTGGCCTCCCTCGCGCACGGCGCCGGGGCGCGCCTCGCCGTGGACTCGACGCTCGCGACACCCATGGGCCTGCAGCCGCTCGCCCTCGGCGCCGACTTCGTCATCCACTCGTTGACCAAGTACATCGGGGGCCACGGTGACGTGCTGGGAGGTGTCGTCGTGGGGCGGCGGACGGACCTGGCCGCCCTGCGTCAGGACTCGCTCATCCACCTGGGCGCCGTGCTCAATCCCTTCCCCGCGTGGTTGATCCTCCGCAGCCTCGCCACCCTGCCTCAACGCATGGCCGCCCACGAGGCCTCGGCCCGGGCAGTGGCCTCGTTCCTCGAGTCCCACCCGCGCGTGCACCACGTCCTCCATCCCGGGCTCGATTCACATCCGCAGGCGGAGCTCGCGCGCGGGCAGCTGCGCAATACCTCGGGGATGATCGCCTTCCAGGCGGAGGACGGCCCGGCGGTGGCGCGTCGCCTCGCCGACAGGCTGAAGGTCATCAAGTACGCCGTCTCGCTCGGCAAGCCGCACAGCCTCGTCTTCTACCTGCCCACGGACGATCTGCAGCGGACCTCCTTCCAGCTCCCGCCCGAGCTCCTGGCGCGCTACCGGACCTGGGCGGGAGACGGCATCTTCCGCCTGTCGATCGGACTGGAGGCCCCGGCGGACCTCATCCGCGACCTCGAGCAGGCCCTGTCCCCCTGAGTCACTCGGACTCGAGGTCGGCGTCGAAGACCAGGCGCTGATCTCCCTGCAGGACGAAGGCCTTCTCCCAGACCGCGTCCTTCTGGGTGACCCGGAGGGTGTGCTCGCCCTCGAACAGCGTCCTCTCGGCGATCGGCGCCGTCCCCAGGTCCTGGCCATCCAGGGACACCCGGGCCCCCGACGGCGCGTGGAGCAGCACCGAGCCCATGCCCAGGCGGATGGTGAAGGACACCGTGTCCGTCGTGGCGCGCACGTCGATCAGCCGGGCCGTCTTCAGGCCCTTCGACTCGTCGGTGAAGGTGAGCAGGTGGCGTCCGGGCGTCAGCGGAACCGTCAGGGGCGACACGCCGGCCGCCCGGCCGTCGATGGCCACGGCCACACTGGGGCTCACGGAGAGCGAGACCATCGTGCGCGCGACGCCAGGCGTGGGGGTGGCCTTCTGGATCATCCCGGCATCCGGGGGCTCGGCCTCGAGCAGCACGGGGGGCTCGAAGCTCACGGTGGCATTGCCCGTGTCCTCGGGGATCGAGAGATCCGCCTTCTTCCGGGTGCTCCAGACGGTGCCCACCGCGCTCACGAGCAGCAGCGCGCCCACACCCACGACGAGCGGCACGGCCGAGCGATGGGGACGCGCGGGCGCGGCACCCGGCGGCGCGACCGGGGGAATGGCGGCGACGGGGGCCTCGGGCCCGGCGGGGGAGGGCGTACTCGGAGCGGGAGGGGCCGCCGGCGCGATCACGGGCATGGGCGCCGTGATGGTGGGCGCGGAGCCCGAGATGGGCGGGGGGGTGTAGGCGGGCGCGGCGCCGCGGATGATGGGCGTGGACGCGGTGATGGGCGCCGCCGCGCGGCTCGCCACCGCGGCGATGCCCTCCTCGATCATCTTCTTCCGGGCGACCCGGGCCTCGCCGTTGGCGGGGATCACCTTCGTGAGGTACTCCGCGAACGCCGCGGAGGAGGACAGATCGCCCGCGACCTCCACCAGCGCATCGCGGAAGGCGAGGGCGCTCGGGTAGCGATCGCCGGAGCGCTTCGCCGTGGCGCGTCGTACCACCTCGTTGAAGCGCAGCGGCACCTCGGCCGGCAGCGGCGGCAGCGGCCGGTTGAGGATGGCCTTGTCCTGGTCGATCGAGTCCTGGAACGGCTTGCGCCCCGAGAGGCACTCGTACAGCAACAGGCCCAGGAGGAACACGTCCGTCAGGACGGAGGAGGCCTCACGGCCGCCCATGAGCTGCTCGGGGGCGCTGTACAGGCGCCGGTTGCGCACCCGGCGGCCATTGCGCTCCCGCGGCGCCACCCCGAGCGCCCCGTACCCCGACAGCTTGCAGACACCATTGAAGGAGACCATGACGGTCTCCGGGCGGATATCTCCGTGGATCAGCGGCGTTCCATCATCGTTGCCCGCCACGTGGGCGTAGTGCACGCCCTTGGCCACATCCGCGGCGATCAGCGCGGCGAATGGCAACGGCAGGCGTTGGCCCGCCTCCAGCACTTGGCGCAGGGATTCTCCATCGGCGAATTCCGTCACCCGGGCGACGCGGCCATCCAGTGTCACCAGGCCGTGCACGCGCAGGATGTTGGGGTGCTCGAAGACGACGGCGCGTTCCGTCTCCCGCCGCAGCCGGCTCAGCATGGCCGCGTCCTGCACCACGTCGGCGGGGGCCCACACCAGCACCACGGGCCGCGGTGGAGCGCCGTCCTCGAGGGCCAGCGCGAGAGATGGGCGGGAGCCCTCGCCAGGGATGAGGGGACCGAGTATTTCGTAACGAACCTGGCTCATGAGTTCCGTAGTTTTACGACCTCCCCGCCTTCCACCGCCAGTGAGCAACTGGGAACTTGTGTGGAATCTGCCCCATACGGGGAACCCCTGGGGTTACTTCGACCTCAAGATCATCAAAAGTCCTCGTAATCCATTACTCCTGGAAAAACTTTCTTCACCTACTCTGAAAAAGAGGCTAATAATCCACCCAGGCTGAATTGATTCTGTGGGGCTGTTTTGACCCGCCTTCTCAGGGCGGGTGGGCACCCCTTGGCGAGGGGAGTGGAGCATGCGTTGGAGCTCCAAGGAGTCCCTGATGAGGCACGAGGAGCCGACGGGCCGTGAGCTGGAGCGTCGCCGGCCGGTTTTCGTGTTTTCCGGTCAGGGCTCGCAGTGGACGGGAATGGGACGGGCCCTGCTGGAGCTCTCGACGGTCTTCGGGATGGTGCTCAAGGCCTGTGATGTCCACGTCCAGCGGTTCATGGGCTGGTCGCTGATGGAGGCGCTGACGGCGGAGAACGCGCGCCTGGGCGACATCGAGGTGAGCTGTCCGGCCATCGTGTCGATGGAGATCGCCCTGGCGGCGCTGTGGCGCTCGTGGGGGATCGAACCGGCGGCGGTGGTGGGGCACAGCATCGGCGAGGTGGCGGCGGCGTACGTGGCGGGTGTGCTGACGCTGGAAGAGGCGATGCGGGTCATCTGCCACCAGGGCCGCACCATCGGGATGCTCCGGGGGAAGGGGGCCATGGCGATGGTGGGGTTGCCCTGGGAGCGGGCCGTCGAGGCGCTGCCCGAGTTCACGGGCCGGGTGTGGCGCGTCATCCACGCGAGCCCGGAATGGACGGTGCTGGCCGCGGAGCCGCCGGTGCTGGAGCAGGTGCTGGTGGCGCTGAGGAGCAGGGGCGTGCCAGCTCGCCGGATCGACTCGGAGGTGGCGGCGCACTGCCCCCAGGTGGAGCCGCTGCGCGAGGATCTGCGCGGCAGGCTCGAGGGACTCCGTCCGCGGCCGGAATTGCTGCCCATCATCTCCACGGTGACGGGCGGAGGGCTCGCGGGGCGGCACTTCGACGCGGACTACTGGGTGCGCAACCTGGCCGAGCCGGTGCTGTTCCGCGAGGCGGTGGACACGCTGCTGGGTGACGGGCACGACACCTTCCTGGAGGTCAGCCCGCATCCGTTGGTGAAGCACTCGCTGGAGTCGTGCCTGGAGCGGGCGGGGCGGCGCGGGTCGCTGTTCGTGTCGATGCGGCGGGGGAAGGAGCCGGCACGGGATCTGCTGGGGACGCTGCGGCGCCTGTCGTCGGAGCCCGGCTCGCGACGCAAGCAGGAGGAGTCCTCCTCCTCCGAGTCCGGGGAGCCTCCCCTGGCCAACGTGGCCTGAAACGGAGGGGCTTGTCCGAGCGGCCGAGCGGGACGGTGGCGGGGGATGCCATCCGCGCCGGGCTCTCTCCATCGTACCCGCTGGGGGAGAGCATGACCCGGCGCGACGAGGACGGCCACGAGAGCGGAGAGGGTTCTTCGGACTTCGGCGACTCCTTCCTACGGGAGATCGTCGAATTCTCGCCCGTCCCTTCGCCTCCTGAACCCGGAACGCGGCTCGGGGGGCGGGATGGCGGGCGGTTCGAGATCCTCGGGAGGCTCGGCAAGGGGGGCATGGGGCTGGTCGTCCGGGCCCGGGACGAGGTGCTGCGGCGTGTCGTGGCGCTCAAGTTCATCTCCCCGGGCCGGGAATTCAACCGGGAGACGCTGGACCGGCTGCTCCAGGAAGAGGCCCGGCTGGTCGCCCAGCTGGATCACGAGAACATCGTCCGCATCTTCGATGTCTCCGAGTGGAAGGGCGCTCCCTTCATCATCATGGAGTGCCTGTCGGGACAGCCGCTGGAGGACCTCGTGCGGCGCGGCCCCCTGGAACTGCAACGCGCGCTGCGCATCCTGAGCGACATCACGGCCGGGCTGGCGCATGCCCACTCGCGGGGGATCATCCACAGGGATCTCAAACCCAGCAACGTATTCATCCTCCCGGACGGGAAGGTGAAGCTGCTCGACTTCGGCCTGGCGCGGCTCGCCTCCTCGCTGGGGGTGGACCTGGTCCGCTCGGGGACGCCCGCCTTCATGGCACCGGAGCAGTGGCGGGGTCAGCCCCAGGACATGCGCACCGACACCTGGGCCGCCGGGCTTCTGCTGTACGAGATGCTCACCGGAGAGCTCCCCCAGCCCTCGGGGAACCTGAAGGAGCTCCGCGCCTGGGTGCTGTCGGACGAGCCCGTCGCGTCGGTGCGCACGCGCCGCCCGGATCTCCCCGAGCAGGTGGACCGCTTCCTGACACGGGCGCTGGCCAAGGAGCCGGCGCGGCGCTTCCAGAGCGCGCTCGAGATGCACGAGCGGCTGCGGGTGCTGGAGTGGAGCCTGGTTCCCTCCGCCGAGGCGCCGCCCTCGCGCTTCATCCCCCACCGCCGCCAGGTGACGCTGGTGTGCTGCCGGTTCTCGGGGAACCTGGGCTCCTTCGACGCCGAGGACCTGAGTGAGCTCCAGGCGGCGTTCCATCAGGCCTGCGCGCGAGTCATCGAGCGGTACGGGGGCTGGGTGGCGGTCCGCATGGGCGACGAGGTACTGGGGTGTTTCGGCTATCCGCTGGCCCGGGAGGATGACGTGCTGGACGCGGTGCGGGCCGCGCTCGCGCTGACGCGGCTGGCGGAGGAGCTACCGCGGGCGGCCCAGACGGAGCTCGCGGTGCATGTGGGGGTGCATACGGATCTGGTGGTGCTGGACATGTCCCCTTCGTCCGGGACGAAGGGGCTCTCGCCCTCCATCCAGGGAGAGGCGCCCCGCCTGGCGACATGGCTGGCGGAGCGGGCGGCACCCGACACGGCGCTCCTCAGCGACAACACCTGGCAGGGAGCACGGGGGAACTTCGTCACGACGTCGCTGGGCCCGCGGACCTTCTACTCCTCGCTGGGCGCGGTGGCGGTGAACGTCCACCAGTTGGTGAGCGAGCGGCCCGAGACGATCCGCTTCGAGCGGGCGCGGGTACGGGGTCTCACGCCGCTGGTGGATCGGACCCTCGAGCTGCGCCAGCTCCTCGCGCTGTGGGTGGGTGCTCGCCAGGGACGTGGGGTGATGGTGCTGCTCCGCGGCGAGGCGGGGATCGGCAAGTCCCGGCTCGTCCAGGAGTTGTGTGCGCATGCGCTCCGGGAAGGGGCGCCCTGCGTGTCCTGCCAGTGCTGGCCCCAGTTCAGCCGCAGCGCCTTCCACCCGGTGCTCGGGTGGGTGGTGCAGCTGCTCGGGTTGGATCCGGACGCTCCGGCCGAGGCGCGGTGGACCCGTCTGGAGGAGGCGCTGAAGGCGTTCGACATGTCCACGCCGGAAGAATCGCAACTGCTCGGGCAGCTGCTGGATCTGCCCGCTCGCGAGGGACTGCCCCCGCTGCTGCTCTCACCCGAGCAACAACGCGAGCGCACCCTGGAGACACTGGTCTCGCTCCTGCTGAGACTTCCCGCGAGGCTCCCGCGAGCGGGTGGCTCGGGAGCGCTGCTGCTCGTGATGGAGGACCTGCACTGGGCGGACCCGTCCACCCTGCGGCTGCTCACGCTCCTGGCGGAGCGCATCGAGATGACGAAGCTGTGCGTGGTGACGAGCACGCGTCCCGAGCTGCGGCACCCGTGGCCCCACCATCCCGGCTTCTTCCAGATCATGCTCGAGCGGCTCGGGGCGGACGAGACCACCGAGATGGTGCGCAGGCTCACCGGTCACGGGCCCGGCCTGACGGACGAGACGCTCGCGTTGCTGGTGAGACAGACGGAGGGCATCCCCCTCTTCGTCGAGGAGATGACCCGCATGGTGCTCACCCGGGCCCGGCCCGATGGCGCGGCGCCCACGGTGGGCTCGCTTCCCGTCACCTTGCAGGAGCTGCTCACGGCCCTGTTGGATCCTCTTCCGCAGGAGCAGAAGGAGCTGGCGTGGATGGGGGCGGTGATCGGCCGGAGCTTCACGCTGGAGCAACTGGCCGTCCTGTCGGGGCGCGAGGGCCCCACGTTGAAGAGGGATCTCGAGGAGCTGGTCGAGGAGGGGCTGCTGCTGCACAGCGGGGATGAGCCGGAGCCTGGCTACGCGTTCCGGCATGCCCTCATCCAGGAGGCGGCCTACGAGTCCCTGCTCAAACCCCGGAGGCGGCGGTACCACCATCAAATCGCCCGCCTTCTGGAACACCCGCGCCAGGGCACCACCACCGCGCCTCCCGAGCTGATCGCCCACCACTACACGCAGGCCGGGGAGCTGGAACCGGCCATCCGGTTCTGGACGCGCGCCGGGGAGTTGGCGCTGCATCGCTCGGCCTTCGAGGAGTCCGGGGGCCACCTGGAGCAGGCGCTCCAGCTCCTCGGACGCCTGCCGGAAACGCCCCGACGGGCCGAGGAGGAGCTCCGGCTGCTGGTGCTCCTCGGACAAGCCTTGAGCGCGGCCCGGAACTACTCGGCACCCGAGGTGAAGCGGATCTACGCGCGTGTCACGCGGATCTTCCATGACGTGAGGAACACCCCGATCCTCGTCGCCGCCAGCCGGGGGCTCTTCAACCAGAACATGATGCGGTTGAACTTCCCGCTGGCCCTGGCGCTGGCAGAGCAGATCGTCTCCCTGGGCGAACGCGTTCACGAGCCCCAGCTCCTGGTGGTCGGCCGGTTGATGGCGGGTATGAGTCAGCTCGTGCAGGGACACGTGGTGGAGGCCCGGAAACAGTTCAGCGAAGCCGTGGCCCGGGGGACGGAGGGAGGGGAGCGGGAGCCACCAGCGCTGGGGGTGCTCGAGCCGGATCCGCTGGCGATGGCGCAGGCCTATGAGGCCCTGACGCTGACCATTCGTTGCCATCAACAGCAAGGGCAGCGGCTGATCGACGCCGCGCTGCGGCGCGCGGAGCGGCTGGCTCATCCCTACACCCTCATCCTGATCTGCCATGCGGCCAGCACCCTCTACCAGGCGAGGTTCGACGCGCGGCGGGTGCTGGAGATGACGGATCGGGAGAATGCCCTCTTCGAGCGGTATCCGCTCCTGCGCGTGGAGTGGTGGACGCCCGTGAAACGGGGCTGGGCGCTCGTGTGGCTCGGGCAGAAGGAGGAGGGCCATGCCCTGTTGATGGACGGGCTCGACAGACTGCGGAAGGTGAATGCGGAGACGGGCTGGCCCTACTTCCTCTGCATGCTCGCGGATGCCCGCTTGCGGCTGGGGATGATCTCCGAGGGACTGGAGGCGGTCGCGGAGGGCCTGGCCTGGGGACACCGGACGGGCCAGCACCTCGAGGACGCGGAGCTGTACCGGCTACGGGGCGAGCTGTTGCTGCGCCAGGGCGACGTCGCCAGGGCCAGGAGTGAGTTCCTCCACTCGCTCCAGCGCGCCCGGGAGATGGGTGCCCGCTGTCTCGAGCTGCGGACCGTCCTCAACCTGTGCCACCTGCTGGAGGAGCAGGGGCGGAGCAGGGAGGCACAGCAGCTCCTGACGGAGCACCTCGACCCCCTGCCGCCCGGCCTCGACTCGCCCGAGCTCCGGGTGGCCCGCCTGGTGCGTGCCAGGATCCAGGAGGCACACGCCGGGGAACCCGACATCGACGGGCTCCTGGCCGCCGCGCCCTGGGAGGCCGGTCACATCTACCCGACGCCTACTCCCACTTTCTTGGAACCGCCCTGAGGTTCGTGCCGGGTTCCTGGCGCGATGCCTCGGGCGCTCGAGCCTCCGCCTGCGCGGGGGCTCGACTACTTCTCAGGTGGAGCCAGGAATGCGTGTAGACGAAGGACCGTCCTCCCTCGAATCCCCTCGTACATCCAAGACCTCGTCCGTCCCGCTTGTGATGCGGCCCGAGCGCGCGGTGGCCTCCGCTGGCACGCTAGACGTCGAGGAGGCGGAGTGGCGGGCGCTAGGGAAGAAGATTCGCTTCTACGGGTGGCTCACCCTGGCGGCGTCGGTCCTGGCGAGCGGGGTTCTCGCGCACCCGAAGCCGTTCTTCGTCACTTCGTTCACCACGTGCGAGGGCGCCGCGTGCGTCTGGGCCTTCCATTTCATCGAGGTGCCCCTCATCGCCATCATCACCTTCGCGGCGATCCAGGCGCTGCTCCGGTCCTCCCGCGCCCAGCTCCGCCGGTTGGGGCTGATCATCGGCTTCGCCACCGTGGCGGAGCTGGTGTTCTTCGCCATCGAGAGTGTGCACCTCATTGGCGCCATCCAGCGGGATGCGCCCACGCGCGAGACGCTCATCTATGTCGCCGGGGCCTCCCTGTTGTTGGTGGGCGCGAGCCTGGGCCTCCGGCTCCAGCTGCGCGTGAACGATTACCTCCACCCGCCCGTGGATCCGCGCTTCGAACATCCCCGGACGGAGGAGGAGCTCCTCCTGCTCGTGAAGAAGGCCCGGGCGCTGGGAGTCCAGATCCGGGTGCGCGGCTCCGAGCACTGCAAGCCCCGCCGCGCCATCTACACCGATAGGGGGAGACAGCACATCAACGTGCAGCTCGACCGGTACAACCGGCTCATCGAATGGGACGAGGAGCGGATGCGTGTCACCGTCCAGGGCGGGTGCCACCTGGGGGTGGATCCGAATGATCCCCTGTCGACGAAGGAGAACAGCCTTCTGTGGCAGCTCGACAAGAAGGGCTGGGCCCTGCCGGACCTTGGAGGCATCTCCCACCAGACGGTGGCCGGCTTCCTCTCGACGGGCTCGATGGGAGGCACCCTCCATCACGACCTGGGCGGGGCTGTCATCGGCCTGCGCATCATCGACGGCACCGGCAGGGTGCACGACCTGGCGCCCAACCCCGACGACCCGAACGACGAGCAGAACAATCCGCTCTACGCCGTGGGCGTGTCCATGGGACTGCTGGGCATCATCTCCACCGTCACCTTCCAGTGCGAGCCTCGCTACGACGTCGTGGGCAGGCAGGTCACCAGCGCGTCCGGCAAGTGCGCCATCAAGCTGTTCGAGGCGGGAATGGTGGGGTTGAAGAGCTACTACGAGAAGAACGAAGGAGGGGACACCTACACCCGGTTGCTCTGGTGGCCCCAGAAGGGCGTCGACAAGGTGGAGCTCTGGTCGGCACATCGCGACGGGGAGGCGCACGAGCCGCCGCTGCACCGCCGCAAGCGCTTCACGCGCAGGCCCTTCGTCTCGGTCCCTCGCGTCTTCCAGTGGCTCATCATCAATCCGTTCTACAACTTCCTCGCGGATGACGGACTGCCCTATGCGCCGTCCACCGAGAGGCTGGTGCGCAGGGTCCTGAGGCTCTTCCTGCGCGAGGGGGAGAAGCCGTTCCGGGACGCCTGGCACAGGGCGCTGCCAATGGACGATCAGATCTCCGACAAGCACATGCCCACGGACTTCACCGAGCTGTTCATCGACCTCGGCCAGGCCGACAAGGTGATGACGGTCCTCGAGGCGTATTTCAATCCCAGGTCCGACGACATCGAGGCCTCGAAGGACGCGGAGGGCATGGGCCGCACCGGCGCATATGCCTTCGAGATCTACCCCGGGCGCAAGAGCCGCTTCTGGATGAGCCCCAGCCACGGGAGGCATTCCCTCCGACTGGACGTGTTCTGGTTCCGTACGGGCGCGGACCGCTGGGAGCGGGAGGCGTTCTTCGAACGGTTCTGGTGTCTGCTGCGAGAGAAGGACATCGACTTCCGCCTGCACTGGGGCAAGTACCTGCCCTCGCCGGGCTCCCACGCGGATGCCAGGTATCTGCGCACGCAATACCCCATGTGGGAGCGGTTCATGCAGCTCCGGCGGTTCATGGATCCGGATGACCTCTTCCTGAGCACGTATTGGAAGGAGCACCTCGGCCTGGATGAGCCGGAGGCGCGGTCCGAGCCCGAGTGCGAAGTGCGGAGAATCGGGGCGCGGCAGCGGGCCACCCCCAGCCGCATCAAGGCCGTCGCCCGGCGAGGCGTACGACGCGGCCGGCTGTATCTCTCGATCGTCGTCCTGAAGGTGTTCTTCGGGGTGAGCGATCTGTTCCGCGGCCGCTCGGATGAGGCCGAAGACACCTCGGCCAGGCAGGGACCGCGCGATCTGCTCCCGACGGGGTGAGTCCGGGGCTTTCAACGAAGGCTCCGCCCCGGGTCGCGTGACGGCCCACGGGCGGAGCCCTCCGGAGCTACGCGAGCAGCGGGGCGAACCGGCCGATCGGGCTGACGCGCTGGCGACGCAGCAGGCCCAGGAGGCCCCCGCGGCGCACCCGGGGCTGGACGGCGTGGTGGACCGACAGGTTGCCGGGTCCACCCAGCAGCAACCCGAGTGCGCCGGCGATCAGGGTCAGGTTGAACTCGTACCCACCCGCCTGGTTGTTGAAGCCCTTGGGGCCGTGCACCTTCGCGATGGCCATGGCCTGCGTCACGAGGATGGAGACGGCGGCCACGCGGGTGCCGATGCCCAGGAAGGTGAGCACGCCAGCTACCGCCTCCGTCCAGCCCGTCGCGAGCGCCCACGTCCGGCCGGGCTTGATGCCGATGTTCTCGAAGAATTGCGCCGTCTGCTCCAGGCCCTCGGGCTTCAGCTTGGAGATGCCGTGGTAGAGCATCGTCGAGCCGAGCGTGGCTCGAAGTGGCAGCACCGAGTGGTTCGCTAGCCGCGCCTCCAGGCTCGTCAGGGTCATTGCCGTGGCCATGCGTGTTCCTCCTTCACGGTACGTTTCAGACACCGTTCGCATCCGCACTCCGAGTGGCAATGAATCCCCGGGCGGGGGAGCGAGCGCCCGTGCGTCCTGGCGGGCCACTGACGTGTCAGATGTCAGGGTGGGGCCGCGAGGCCGTGGTCGGGCGCGTGGTGCGGGTCCATCCCCGCTGAGAAGGGCCTGGTGCTCGCGCTCCTGCCCCTCCCCACGCGGCCCACGCTGGAGCGGGAGGGGAGGGGGCCCACCTGGTGTGAGCCGCGCCTCCCTCCTTCAGGGTGGGCTCACCCCGGGGTGAACCACAGCACCGACAGCGGAGGCAGCGTCAGCTGGACCGAGGCCTCCTGTCCGTCCCACCCGAAGGCATCGGTGTGGATGCGCCCCAGGTTGCCGATGCCCGAGCCGCCGTAGTCCCGGGCGTCCGTGTTCATCAGCTCCACGTAGCTGCCGTGCCGGGGGAAGCCGACGCGGTAGCCCTCGCGGGGCACGGGCGACAGGTTGGCGATGCACACCACGTGGCCTCCCGGCTGGCGCGAGCGCCGCACGAAGGCGAACACATTGGCCGCCGCCGAGTCCGGCTGCAGCCACTGGAAGCCCAGCGGCTCGTTGTCCGCGTCGTAGAGCGCCGGGTGGCTCCGGTAGAGCCTGTTCAGGTCCGACACCATCGCGTGGATGCCGGCATGGCCGGGATCTCCCAACAGGTGCCAGTCCAGGCTCCGGTCGTTGTTCCACTCGGAGGGCTGGCCGAACTCGCCGCCCATGAAGAGCAGCTTCTTGCCCGGGTGCGCCCACATCCACGCGAGCAGGGCCCGGAGGTTGGCGCGCTTCTGCCAGTCGTCTCCCGGCATCTTCCCGAGCAGCGAGCCCTTGCCGTGCACCACCTCGTCATGGCTCAGCGGCAGCATGAAGTGCTCGCTGAAGGCGTAGAGCAGGCCGAAGGTGAGCTGGTTGTGGTGGTGCTGGCGGTAGATGGGATCCTTCGAGAAGTACGTCAGCGTGTCGTGCATCCAGCCCATGTTCCACTTGAAGTGGAAGCCGAGCCCGCCCTCGTGGGTGGGCTGGCTCACCTTGGGCCACGCCGTGGACTCCTCGGCGATCATCACCGCGCCGGGGAACTTGCGGCGCACGCTGTCGTTGAGCTCACGCAGGAAGGAGATGGCCTCCTCGTTCTCGCGGCCACCCCAGCGGTTTGGAATCCACTCGCCGTGCTTGCGGCTGTAGTCGAGGTAGAGCATGGACGCCACGGCGTCCACGCGCAGTCCGTCGATGTGGTACTCCTCGAGCCAGAAGAGCGCGTTGGCGATGAGGAAGTTGCGCACCTCGTTGCGGCCGAAGTTGAAGACGTAGGTGCCCCAGTCCGGCTGCGTGCCCTGGCGCGGGTCCGCGTGCTCGTAGAGGGCGGTGCCGTCGAACTGGCCGAGCGCGTGCGCGTCCCGCGGGAAGTGCCCGGGCACCCAGTCCAGCAGCACGCCGATGCCCTGCTCGTGCAGGTAGTTGACCAGGTAGCGGAAGTCATCCGGGTGGCCGAAGCGCGCGGTGGGCGCGTAGTAGTTGCCCACCTGATAGCCCCAGGAGCCGCCGAAGGGGTGCTCGGACACGGGCATCAGCTCCACGTGGGTGAAGCCCGTCTTCTTCACGTACTCCGCGAGCGCGGGGGCCATCTCCCGGTAGGAGAGGGACCTGTCCCCGTCCTCCACCACGCGCCGCCACGACGCCAGGTGCACCTCGTAGACGGACCAGGGCGAGTGGTCCACGTCGCGCGTGGCCCGCTCCGTCATCCACTTCTCGTCCGTCCACTGGAAGTGCTTCAGGTCGTGCACCACCGAGGCCGTGGCCGGCGGCACCTCGGTGCGGAAGGCGAACGGATCCGCCTTGAGCAGGCGGCCGCCGCCGCCCGGGCGGATCTCGAACTTGTAGCGCGTGCCCTCGCCGACCTCGGGGATGAACAGCTCCCAGATGCCCGAGGAGCCCATGCGCCGCATGGGGTGCAGCCGGCCATCCCAGCTGTTGAAGTCACCCACCACGGACACGCTCGCGGCCGTGGGCGCCCACACCGCGAAGGCCACGCCGCTGATGCCGTTGTGGTGGATGGGGTGGGCCCCCATGCGCTTCCACAGCTGCTCGTGCCGGCCCTCGCCCGCGAAGTACAGGTCCATGTCGCCCAGCGTGGGCAGGAAGCTGTACGGATCCCTCAGGGTGAACGTCTTGTTGCCGGGGTACTCCACCTCCAGCAGGTAGTTGAAGGCGTCCCCCTTGCCGTTGATCCGGGCCTCGAAGACGCCTCCCATCCGGTGCGTCATGGGAATGCGCCCACCGAACTCCGGGAGCACGTGGATGGAGACCGCCTCCGGGCGGTAGGCCCGCACCACCGTGCCGTCCCCATCCGGGTGGATGCCCAGCACGCGGTGCGGTTCGGGGTGCCTCAGCTCCACCATCTGCTGCAGCTCCGCATCCACCTGCAGCCGATCCATCGGCTTCTTCACTTGCGAACCTCCATCCTCATGAGTGCCTGGACGGGGATGCGCACCCAGTCCGGCCGGTTCTGTAGCTCGTAACGCACTTCGTAGAGCATCTTCTCCAGCTCGAACGCGTCAAGCATCGCGTCGAAGCTCGCGTCGTCCTGGGGAAGGAAGGGCGCCCCTCGCGTGGTGGAGCGGTAGCCCTCCAGGAAGGCCCCGCGTGCCGGTGCCACGCGCTCGCCGGCGGCCAGGCCCTCCAGTTGCACCGTGGCCTCCGCGTAGTCGAAGGAACGCAACATCCCCGCGATATCCCGCAGCGCCGAGTACTTCTCCCGCCGCTGGGCGAAGCTGCGCCCCGGCTCTCCCTCGAAGTCGAAGAGGAGCCAGTCCCCCTCCGTCCGGAGCACCTGTCCGAGGTGCAGATCTCCGTGAATGCGGATCTTCTGCCCCGAGGGGGAGACCTGCGCCAGTTGCTTCGCGCGGCCCATGAGGCCCTCGCGGCGGCCCTCCAGCTCGGGGAAGTGGCGCATGGCGTCGTTGAGGGTGACGCCCAGCTCGCCCACCATGGAGGCGCTCCAGCGCTGGAGATCCTCCGCGAGGAGGGGCTCCGGGGTGAAGCCCGGCTCGTCGGTGCTGGAGGCGAGTGCCTTGTGCAGCTCGCCCAACCGCTGGCCCAGCACCCGCAGCTCCCCGAGGAAGGTGTCGGACAGCCGGGCCGAGCGGCGGAAGTTGTCCAGCGTGTAGCGCCAGCCGTCGGTGACGTTGGGGATGTAGCGGTGCACCACGGCGAGGGTGGCGCCCGCGGGGCCCTCGGACTGCAACGCGCCGAGCAGGGTGGGCGTGGCCCGGAAGGACGTCTTCGTCGCCAGGAAGCGGCCCACCTCGTACTCGGGGTTGATGCCGGCCTCCAGCTTGCGGATGACCTTGAAGATGACCTGCTCGGCGACCACCACCGAGGTGTTGCTCTGCTCCACCTGCAGCCGCCGCACCGGCACGGGCGAGGGGAGGGCCATCAGGCCCTCGGGGGTGTCCAGCCACTCGCCCACGAACCGGCCCGAGGCACTCGGGAGCGTCTGCTTCTCGCGGATGACCTGGAAGAGGGCACGCAGCGCCTCCACGTCATCCAGGGCGTCCTGGATGCCCTCGCTCGAGGGGAGCACGGGTAGCAGGTAGCGGTCCGGGTGGCCGAGCTCGTAGATGACCTCCACCACGGCGAGGGTGAAGTCACGCCCGCCGGGCAGTGGCACGGTGGCATGGTCCACCGTGGACACCGACTTGATGGGCCAGGCCTTGCCCGCGAACCAGCGCTGGTTGCGCAGGTAGTCTGGCAGCTTCGTCAGATCGATGGGCGTCGTCACGGCATTCCTCTCCCAGGGGCGAGCTTCTCGAGGCGGAACCACAGGAACATGTAGGGGCCGAGCGTGAGCTGGTACGGCAGGCTGCCGGAGATGCGCGGGAAGGGCGTCTCTCCGATGAGCTCCACGGGCACCTGGCCCTCCCAGTCACGCAGGTCGATGACGGCCGGCTGCGCGAAGCGCGACAGGTTGCAGATGATGAGGATCGTCTGGCCCTCGTACTCGCGCACGAAGGCGAGCACCTTGCGGTTGTCCGGGTTGAGCCAGCGCAGCCGGCCCATGGCGAAGGCGGGGTAGCGCTGGCGCACCCGGAGCATGCGCTTCATCCAGTTGAGCAGCGAGGAGCGGACGCGCTCCTGGGCCTCCACGTTGATGCTCTGGTAGCCGTAGACGGGGTCCCCGATGATGGGGGCGTACAGGCGCGCGCCGTCCGCCCGGGAGAAGCCCGCGTTGCGGTCCGGCGTCCACTGCATGGGCGTGCGCACGCCGTTGCGATCGCCCAGGTAGATGTTGTCGCCCATGCCGATCTCGTCCCCGTAGTAGAGGACGGGGGTACCGGGCAGGGTGAAGAGCAGGCTGTGCATCAGCTCGATGCGCCGCCGGCCGTTGTCCATGAGCGGGGCGAGCCGGCGCCGGATGCCCAGGTTGATGCGCATGCGCGGATCGGTGGCGTACTCCCGGTACATGTAGTCCCGGTCCTCGTCCGTCACCATCTCCAGCGTCAGCTCGTCGTGGTTGCGCAGGAAGATGGCCCACTGGCACGTCTCGGGGATCTCCGGCGTCTGCTGGAGGATCTCCACGATGGGGGTGCGGTCCTCCTTGCGCAGCGCCATGAAGAGGCGGGGCATCACCGGGAAGTGGAAGCCCATGTGGAACTCGTCGCCGTCACCGAAGTAGACGCGCACGTCCGCGGGCCACTGGTTGGCCTCGGCCAGGAGCATCTTGTCCGGGTACTCCGAGTCGATCGCCTTGCGCAGCTTCTTGAGGAAGGCGTGCGTCTCCGGGAGGTTCTCGCAGTTGGTGCCCTCGCGCTCGAAGAGGTAGGGCACGGCGTCGCAGCGGAAGCCGTCCACGCCCATGTTCAGCCAGAAGCGCATGACGTCGAGCATGGCTTCCTGGACCTCGGGGTTGTCGTAGTTGAGGTCCGGCTGGTGGCTGAAGAAGCGGTGCCAGAAGTACTGCTTGGCGACCGGGTCCCACGTCCAGTTGGAGCGCTCGGTATCCAGGAAGATGATGCGCGCGCCCTGGTACCGGTCGTCCGTGTCGCTCCAGACGTAGAAGTCGCGCTTGGGGCTCTTGGGATCCCTCCGGGCCTCCTGGAACCAGGCGTGCTGGTCGCTGGTGTGGTTGACGACGAGCTCGCTGAGGATGCGGATGTCGCGCTTGTGGGCCTCGTCCACCAGCCGCTGGAAGTCCGCGAGCGTCCCGTAGTCCGGGTGCACCGCGTAGTAGTCCGCGATGTCGTAGCCGTCGTCCTTCAACGGCGAGGGGTAGTGGGGGAGGATCCACAGGCACGTGACGCCCAGGTCCTGAAGGTACGGCAGCTTCTCGATGAGCCCGGGGATGTCCCCGTGCCCATCCGCGTTCGAGTCATAAAACGCTCGGATGTGTAGCTCGTAGATGACTGCCTTCTTGTACCAGAGCGGATCCGTCCGGGTCATAAAGTGGTGGGGTGTCTCATTCGTAGTAGTCGAACGCCTGCTCACTGCGGCGGAAGCGGTACACGGCCCAGATGGCAGCGGGCTGCTCGGGCGTGAGCCGCACGTGCGCGGTGGATCCCTGCCACAGGCTCCGCTCGTCCGTCATCAGTTCGTGGACCTGGTACGTCTCGTCCGGTTGGATGCCCAGCTCGGCCAGGGGCACGTGGAGCACGGACTCCTGGGCGTGGAAGGGATCGAAGCTCACCGCCACCAGCACCTGGCTGGAGCCGTCCGGCGTGCGCTTCAGGTAGAACATCACCTGGTCGTTGTCCGACTTGAAGAAGCGCAGGTTGGAGTAGAGCTGGAAGGCGCGGTGCTCGCGGCGGATGGTGTTGAGCCGCGAGATGTAGTCGCGGATGTTGCCCGGCCGGTCCAGGTCCCACGCCTTGAGCTCGTACTTCTCCGAGTCGAGGTACTCCTCCTTGCCGGGCTTGACGGGCGTGCCCTCGCACAGCTCGTAGCCGCAGTACATGCCCCAGGAGCTGGAGAGCGTGGCGGCCATGGCGGCGCGCAGCCGGAAGCCACCGGGTCCGCTCCGCTGGAGGAACTCGGGGAGGATGTCCGGCGTATTCGGCCAGAGGTTGCCGAGCATGTAGTCGGACACGGGCTCGGAGGTGATCTCCTCCAGGTACTCCTCCATCTCCTGCTTGAAGTTGCGCCAGGTGAAGTAGGTGTACGACTGCTGGAAGCCCACCTTGGCCAGGTGCTTCATCACCTTGGGACGGGTGAAGGCCTCGGAGAGGAAGACGATGTCGGGCCGGACGGTCTGCACCTCGCGGATGAGCCAGGCCCAGAACTGCAGGGGCTTGGTGTGCGGGTTGTCCACGCGGAAGATGCGCACGCCCTGTTCCACCCAGTGCATCACCACCGACTTGAGCTCGGGCCAGAGCGTGGCGCGTCCGGGGCCCAGCCAGTCGAAGTTGACGATGTCCTCGTAGCGCTTGGGCGGGTTCTCGGCCGTCTTGATGGTGCCGTCCGGCCGGTGTTGGAACCACTCCGGGTGTTCCTTCACGTAGGGGTGGTCCGGCGAGCACTGGAAGGCGATGTCCAGGGCGATCTCGATGCCCAGGTC
This sequence comes from Archangium violaceum, assembly GCF_016859125.1. Classification (NCBI taxonomy): domain Bacteria; kingdom Pseudomonadati; phylum Myxococcota; class Myxococcia; order Myxococcales; family Archangiaceae; genus Archangium; species Archangium violaceum. Next base: position 9,647,718 of record NZ_CP069338.1, read on the forward strand.
GTTGGCGGCCTTCACGAAGCCGCGGAAGTCCTCCAGCGTGCCGAGCTTGGGATTCACGGCCTTGTGACCGCCCTCGGCGGCGCCGATGGCCCAGGGGCTGCCCACGTCCTCGGGGCCCGCGGTGAGGCTGTTGTTCTTGCCCTTGCGCGCCGTGCGCCCGATGGGGTGGATGGGCGGCAGGTAGATGATGTCGAAGCCCAGGGACTGCACGTACGGCAGCCACTTTTCCGCGTCCTTGAAGGTGGCGTGCGTGCGGCCGTCGCGCAGCGCCGAGCGCGGGAAGAACTCGTACCAGGAGCCGAAGCGCGCCTTCTCGCGGTTGACGAACACCTCGAGCACGCGGTCGTACCGGGAGGCGATGGAGCGGTCCGCGTGCTTCGACGCGATGAGCGCGAGCCCCGGATCCATCGCCGTGGCGATGGCGTTGGGGGAGACGCCCTTGCGGAAGGACTGGGCGGCCTCGGTCAGACGCCTGGCGTCCTCGGGCTCCTTGGCCTGGGTGGCCCGGGCGGCGGCGCCCTCGAGCAACGCGGCGCCCTCGAGCAGCTCGCTGCGCACGTCGCGGCCCACGTCGACCTTGCGCTTGAGCTCGGACACCCAGGTGGCGAAGAGGTCCGGCCAGGCCTCGACCGTGAACTCGTAGCGGCCGTTGCGCGCCAGGGGGAAGGAGGCTTCCCACAGGTCGTTGCCCTTGGCCTCCATGGGCGTCTCGGTCCACTCCGTCGCCTGTTCCTTCGGCGCGGATTGCCTCCAACGCACCACGGCCACCAGGACGTCGTGGCCCTCCTTGAAGATGTCGGCCTTGACCGTGAGGGATTCACCCTCGACGCGCTTCACTGCCCATCGGCCGGCGTCCAGCTGTGGCCGGACATTCTCGATGACCGTGCTTCCGATTCGCTCGCTCATAAAGTGCAGGCGGCCCCTTATAGGTCCCTGCGCCGCGATGCTCCGGCGCTGTTTTTCACCATGCGTCGATGTTGGACGCTCCAGGCGTCCGTCACGTCGGCCCGTGAACATTAGGAATGGCCCCCCAAGGTGCACACCCGCTGCCCGGACTGTTCTCATGGCCGGTTTCCCCGCCGCGCGAGCGGGCAGGCTGGGGAGGTCCGGCTACCCGCCATCCGGGCTGGCGAGCGGGCGAGTACCGTTACCGGGACTTTTCAAACTGGGAGGTCCGCGGTGCTACGGGCGAGCAAATATGTCGCGCCGAGTTCGGACCGCCTCGGCACTAGGAGCCCTCGCTGGGCGGCTCTCCTGCTCTGGGCGTGACATCAGAGTTCTCCTCGAAGAACCTCCGCACGAGCGTCATCGCATTCATGAGCGCATCAACAGGACCAACCCCCATGACGCACTTGATGCCGGGGAGGTAGCCTTCGATGGAGAGCGGGCAGTACCAGGCTCTATCCGCCTCGCCAGGAAGAGGCTGCGGACGGCCGACGACGATCCTGCAGACCTTTGTTTCTCCCTGTTGGGTGGTGAGAGACCATCGATCGTCTGCAATCGGGTCATCGATGGTGGTGAGTCGAGGGCGCCAGTCTTGATTGCTCATAGCGATTGACAGGGCTGGAGGTTTGGTTTCGGGCCTCTACCGGCGCTCGACAGGTGCCGCGATGAGGCGCAACGCGGCCTGGTAGGCAGTGTCGCAAACGTCTTCCTCATCGTCTTCCTGCAGGAGTCGGAGCAATCGCTGGAGCACGCGCTCGTTGCGATGGGTTGGCTCCAACCGTCCGAGGAGCTCCGCGGCCCTGCTGCGCACCTGCCCGGTGAGCTCGCCGTCGTGCCAGGGCTGGATGCCGTAATCGAGTGCGCTCATCGCACAGTCGATGGCCTTCTTGCTCGCTTCCCGGTCACGCGCATTGAGCAGGCTCTCGGCCATGTCCAGGCGTTCACTCCAAGCCCCTTCATCACGAAGATCGTCGAGCAGGCCAAGCAGGGCCGGCTTCGCGTGGGGCGGCGGTCCTCCGGGAATGGCCATCAGTGCCATCGCGGCGCCCTGGCGCGTCTCCCACTCCGGGTGACGCACCCACTCCAACAAACGCCTCAACAAATGTTCATCGTGGTGAGCTTCGAGGGCGACAACCCGGGCGACGGAGCGACGAACCTGCTCAGGCAGATCTTCTTGGGATGAGTAGCCGACAGCTCCCAGCCAGGGAATGAAGGATTCTACTGGAACATCCTCCGCACGACTCTTCTCCGAGAGAGTCATCACCGTTGCAGCTCGCACCGTCCAGACCTTGTCGTTGAGTCGAGCGAGGAGGGCCTCTCGTACGGCTCCGTCGCTGCCCACCACGGCTCCCAATGCCCGGACCGCCGCTGCACGCACCCACTCGTTATTGTCGTCGAGTTGAGCGAGGAGGGCCTTTCGTACGGATCCGTCACTGTCAACCACGGCCCCCAGCGCCTCGGCTGCCGCTCGACGCAAAAACCCGTGCTCGTCGGCGAGCCGAGCGAGGAGGACCTGACGCACGGACCCGTCACTGCCCGCAGCGGTGCCCAGTACCTCGACTGCCACTTGAATCACACCGAGCTCCCTCTCGTCGAGCAAAGCGAAAAGGGCCTGCTGCACGGCCTTGTCGCTGCCCGCCACGGCTTCCAGCGCCTTGGCTGCCGCTTGACGCACAAACCCGTCCTCGTCGTTGAGCCGGGAGAGGAGGGCCTGACGCACGGCTCCGTCGCTGCCCACCACGGCTCCCAGCGCCTGGACTGCCGCTCTCCTCACCTTCTCGTGCTTGTCGGTGAGTCGAGCAAGGAGGGCCTGACGCACGGTTCCATCGCTGCCCGCCACGGCTGCTTCCAGCGCCTTGGCTGCCGCGCTACGCACGTCGGAGGTCTCGTCATCGAGTCGAGCAAGGAGGGCTTCCCGTACGGCTCCGTCGCTGCCCGCCACGGCTCCCAGCGCCTCGGCCGCCACTTCACGCATCCACCAGTGCTCGTCGGCGAGTCGATCGAGGAGGGCCTGACGTATGGCGCCGTCGCTGCCCACCACGGCTCCCAACGCCTCGACCGCCGCTTCACACACATCGGGGTCCTCGTCGTCGAGCCGCTCGAGGAGGGCCTGACGCACGGCTCCGTCGCTGCCCACCACGGCTCCCAACGCCTCGACCGCCGCTTCACGTATCTGCCAGTGCTCATCGTCGAGCCGCTCGAGGAGGGCCTGGCGCACGGATCCGTCGCTGCCTACCATGGCACCCAGCACCCGAACCGACGCGCTACGCACCTCCCAGCGCTCGCCGCCAAGCCGGGAGAGGAGTGCCTGTCGCACGGCTTCGTCGCTTCCCACCTGGGTTCCCAACGTCTCGGACACCGCGCGACGCACCTCTCCCTGCTCATCGTCGAGCACAGAGAGAAGGGCCTGACGCACGGCTCCGTCGCTGCCCGCCACGGCTCCCAGCGCCTCGGCCGCCACTCGACGCACACCGTAGTTCTCGTCATCGAGCATAGAGAGGAGGGCTTGCCGCACGGCTTCGTCGCTGCCCACCGCAGTGCTCAGCGCCAGGGCCGCCACTTCACGCACATGAGGGACCTCGTCGTCGAGCCGAGCGAGGAGGGCTTGCCGCACGGCTTCGCTGCTGCCCGCCACGGCGCCCAGCGCCTCGGCCGCCGCTCTACGCACGAGCCAGTCCTCGTCGGTGAGCCGGGAGAGGAGGGCATCCCGCACGGATTCGTCGTTGCCCACACTGGCACTCAGCGCATCGACCACTGCTTCACGCACATCGGAGTCCTCGTCAGCGAGCCGGGCGAGGAGGGCCTGTCGCACGAATTCGTCGCTGCCCGCCATGGCCCCCAGCGCACAGGCTGCTGAGCTGCGCACCGGCCAGTTCTCGTCAGTGAGTCGGGAGAGGAGGGCCTGCCGCACGGACTCATCGCGGTCCGCCAGGGCCCCCAGGGCCTCGGCCGCTGCTTCACGCACATGAGGGAGCTCATCGGCGAGCCGAGAAAAGAAGGCCTGACGCACGGCTTCGTCGCTGCTCACCATGGCGCTCAGCGCCTGGATCATCGCGCTCCCCACATCGAATTCCTTGTCGGCGAGCCGAGCGAGAAAGGCATCCCGCACGGCTTCGCTGCTGCCCGCCACGCGTCCCAGCGCCCAGACCACGGATGGAGGCCCGCCCGGGCTGTCGTCATCGATCCGGGGGAGGAGAGCCTGCAGCACGGCTTCGTCGCTGCCCGCCATGGGACCCAGCACATCCACCGCCACGATCCACTTCCTGCCGCCCTCTCTCTCCAGCCACTCGAGCAGCTTTCCGCGAAGCTCCGCGGGAATCTCTCCGGGGGGCACCTTCGCCAGTGCTCGAGAGGTTTCCGATGTATGTGCTTGCTCCTCAATCCAGGCGAGGAACGCCTCCTTTGCCGGTTCATGTCCCAGCCGCATCAACTGAGCCATTCCCGCCAGTGCTCGTTGGCGGACCGAAGGCACCCGAGCCATTCGCAAGGGCTCGAGTCGAGCCATCATGTCGCTCAGCCTCTTCTTGGAGCGCGTGACGTCCTCCTCGAGCACCGCTATCGCCAGGAACAAATCCCGGTGGAGCACCTCCTCGTGCTCACTGCCCGCTCCCAGGATTCTCCCCAGCAGGTCATCGACCTCTTCTTCCCGGCCCTCGATGACTCCCAACTGGCCCGCACACAGCAAGAGCGGCTCATGCCAGCGCGGGTCATGCAGGTGGGGCCGGAGGAGCTCCCACCGGTTCTCCGGGGACTCACGCGCCAGGGCCCGCCCCACGAAGTACTCCTGGAAGGTGAGGTGCAGGAAGCCATGGGCATCGTGGCCCCTCTCTCCGAGCAGGCCGGCGATATCCCGCATCTCCTGGTGACGCAGTACCTTCACCAGGTCGCTCTGTCGCGCCGTCCCGCTGGGCCGGTGGCGCTGAAGCCACAGCGCCAGGTCCATCAAGTGCTGGTGGGCCACATCGGGTTGGACGCGCTCGGCCCAATGCTCCAGCAGCATGCGCACGTAGCGCGCGTAGAGCTCTATCCGCCGGGCCGGCAACCGACCCTCCTGCCGCCGCAACTGTGCCAGCATCGTCAGGAGGAGGGGATTGGAGGCCAGGTGCGCCACGCCTGGCTTCTCCTGCACGTCCTCCAGCAAGGCCTGCGCTTCCTGTCGCGCACGTTGCAGCACCCCCTCCGAGCGCTCGCCACCCGAGGCCAGCACCTCGAAAGCCTCGCACCACCTGTGCGCGAACCGCTCTATCTCCTCCGGCCCGAAATCCAGCACCATGTAGTGCGGCACTCCGCCCGGAAGCCGGACCTCCCGGTACCCGATGAATCGGCTGGTGAGCACGAAGCGGTTACCTCGGCCCTCCCACTTTTGAAGCAGGCCGCTGACTTGTTGGGCCACGCGCCGCCGCGTCGTCAGCTCCAGCACCTCGTCCAAGCCATCGAGCAGGACCAGGGCCCGGCCTTCCTCCAGGGCCTGGTGGAACAGCGGCTCCAGGCCACGCAGGTGGCTCCAGCGCGCCCAGTAGATAGCGAGGAACTGCTCGAGCGTGGCGGTGTCGTCCGTGCGTCTGAGGTGCTCGTCATACGCGGCGAGCGGGACGAAGAGGGGGAGGCGTCCCTTCCGCGTCCCACCCGTCTGCTCCGGCCCGATGGCGCGCAGGGCCAGGTAATGGAGGAGCGTCGTCTTGCCAGAGCCCGGGTCTCCCAGCAGGACCATGACGGGCTCGGCCAGCTCCACCTGCGTGGCATCGAGGCTCCGGCGTTGGAGGCGTGTCTGTTCGCCGCGTGCCTCTTCCCGCCAGCGCCGGTAGCGCAAGCTGTCCAGCTCCCGGTCCTGCTCCTCTTCCAGGCGTCCCTGCAGCTTTGCTTCGTGAAGGAGCCTGCGCTCGGCGGCGCTGAGGTCATCCACCACCTCGGGAACCTCGGCCAGGACCTTCAGCCCGACGTACACTTCCTCGAGCGGCAGGCTCACGGGCTGGCCTGTATGCGTGAGACCCTTGAAGGTCAGGTGCTCGAACGCACCCCTCACCGTCTTCCGGTAGAGCGCTTCCACTTCCGCCAGCCCCGCCTCGGAGTTCGCCATGGCCGCGGACTCTAGTCGCCGGGGCGAATCGTGCGGACGCCATCCGCGCCGTTGGCGTGTGAACATCTCCAGGCGCTCGGCGGGGAATAGGGCAGGGGACCCGGCGGTCTCGCGGATGAAGGGACCGCGTTACGGACCGACCGAGGGGCTGTCCGGCAAAAGGGGAGATGAGGCGCGCTCGACGTCGGGCCTGGGGGAGAGCCGACGGAGCCGCGCCTGGCTGGGGGTGATCCGCGAGGAACGGATCAGGCTACGGCTGCGACTTGTGCTTGTAGAAGAGGACCAGCGTGTAGCAGTGGAACTCGTTGTCGCTGGACTGGCACACGACCCGGTCGACGATCTCCAGATCCGAGTTGCTCCTGATCCAGCGGGTCACGTTCTCACCCAGCTCTTCCCGCTCCTTCGCCTTCGTCGCGGAGAACACCTTCACGCCCGTGAACATCTGCCACTCCTTGCGCTGTGTTTTTTTCGTACTGAGTGTGAGGAAGGTTATCGCGCGCTATTCACAGGTGTCAAAAAAGCTTACCTGTAGGCGCCAGGGAGGGGCCGGGGCTTCCCGCCCGGGGGGGCGTGCCTAGATTTCAGAGGTCGCTGGATCTGGCGCCCGGGGGAGGGGCCCTCGGGGTGGGGATGGGCGAAGGGGGATGGCCGTGGACGTGAAGACCAAAAAGGACCTGGCGGTGGACTTCATCAACGAGATCCGGACGATGGATCCCGCCGCGCTGAACGCGCTGATCGTCAAGGAAGCGGGCGAGGACCTGGCCCAGTTCTTCCTCAACTACAGCGCCAACCTCATCTCCAAGGATCCGTCCCGGGTGCTGGAGAACACCTCGTCGCTGATGCTGATGGGCTACCTCATCCGCACCCACGAGGAGAAGAACACCCAGACGAAGCAGACGGGCCTCCAGGGGTACGCGTTCGCCTGATTGTGGGCGGGGTGGTGCGCCGAGACTCGACAGCTCCCACGGGAGCCTGTTAGGGAGCGGCGCACATGCTCATCGATCTGCACGCGCATTCCTACCTCTCGAAGGATTGCGACCTGGATCCGCGCGCGGTCCTGGACCGTGCCGCGCTGTTCGGTCTGGACGGCGTGGCCTTCACCGAAACCAATACCCAGGACGGCTGTGACGAACTCTTCGAGATCGGCGCGAAGTCCAAGGTGAAGGTCTTCGTCGGTCTGGAGCTCATCACCGACCGGGGACAGTACCTGTGCTTCTTCCCGAAGCCGGAGCTGGCGCCCGAGCCGGTGCAGATGTGGGGCAGCAACCGCGAGAAGCCCTGGAGCGCCGCCGAGTGCCTGCCGAAGGTGCGCTCACTGGGCGCGGCCATCGTGGCGGCGCGCCCGTACGATCGGGACACGCCCAACCCGGCCATGGACTATGTCCGCACGCTGGGCGGGGTGCTGTGCGCCGTCGAGGGCTACAACGCCCGGGTGAAGCAGACGTCGAACGACCTGGCCGTGGAGGCCGCGGAGGCGCTCAAGCTGCCGTGCACCGGTGGCAGCGACGCCCGGGGCTCCCTGGACGAGGTGGGCTATGGCGCCACCTTCTTCAAGAATCCCATCCAGACGCAGGCGCAGTTGGTGGCCGCGCTGCTGGCCGGGGACTTCTACCCCGTCATGGCCGGCGAGCTGCCCCGGCTCACCCGTCCGGGCGAGGCCCAGGCCGCTCGCGGGGGTGGTGGCAAGCGCCGCGGGGGTGGTGGCGGCGGTGGTGGCGGCGGTGGTGGACGGCGCCGCCGCTAGAGGCCGACCCTCTCCCGCGAGGGGAGAGGGGACCTTCGTGTTTCCTACTTCGACTCGGCGGGCGTGCCTTCGTCGACCCGGGTCACCAGTCCGTCGGTGATGAACACCCGGCGCTTGCCGCCCGGGTACACCCACTCCTGGTGGACCTGCTGCCCGTCCAGCGTGCGGCGGATGCTCTCCGGCGCGCCCCAGGACATCTCCACCGCCGCCTCCGGCATGTACTCCAGCACCTTCTTCTGCCGGAGGGCGTCCTGGAAACGCGACTGGAACTTGGAGATCCGCGGCGCCGGATCCTGCGTCAGCAGGTGCCGATCCAGCTCGGTCAGCACCTCCTCCTTCGTCTTGAGCTGCGGCGGGAGCACGAGGATCACCGGAGGCCCCGGCGGCGCGCCCTTCACGTCCAGGTACACCCAGGGCTGAGTGCGCGGGGAGTACAGCACCCGCTCCGCCATCACCCACGCGGTGGGGAACTCCACCTTCAGCACGCGCACCTTCGTGCCCGCGGGCATCAGCGCCTGCACCGGGCCGGGGTTGATGGGGTTGCCCTTGGTGTCGTTGAGCAGCCGCACCTCCTCCGGCGGGTAGGGCGTCAGCAGCCGCTTCGACGAGTCCCCGAAGAACGGGGTGATGTAGCTGGAGGCCTTCAGGTAGCGCTCCGAGGACGGGCCGGTGGTCAGATCATGCTGGAGCTTCGTCCGATCCTCCGCGCTGAGCAGGGTCTGGCTCGCGCAGCCGGTGGCCAGGGCCAGGGGGACGAGGGCGAGCAGGGCGAGTAGTCGTTTCACGGAAACCTCGATCAGAAGGTGAAGGCGAAGGCGCGGGTGGTGGTGGGCGGGGCGTCGCGTCCGCGCGAGACGTCCGCCACCTCCACCGCCCTCTGGCGTGTCTGCTCCACGAGGCGCGGCCCACCCGCCTTGCCCAGCGCGTCGATGCCCTGGATGACGTGCGAGACGAGCAGCGCGAGGCCTCCCAGCCCCCAGAACCAACCGCCCACGGCGAACCTGAAGACGCTGCTGACGACGATGATGGCCAGGTCCACCACCAGGAACAGGATGAAGCCGTCGCGATCCCTCGCGATCAGGTGGCCCGTGCCGAAGCCGATGATCAGCCCCAGCACGAGCGCGAGGACCTGGCGCGTCTCCGCGTCCACGCCGCCGCCGGTGTCCAGGGGCAGGGGAGCGTCCATGAGGCCGAAGCGCATCGCGTCCGTGAGGCGGAGCGGTGGCGTCTCGGAGGGCTTGAAGGTGGCCGCCAGGTCCAGCCCCTCGAGCAGCCGCGCGTGGCGGCCTTCCATGGAGCGGGCGAAGGACACCGTCGGATCGGCGGCGGGGGCCGACTCGACGGGGGTGACGGCGAACAATGACGCGAGCAGCAGGGGAACCAACATGCGGGCACACCTCGGCTTGACTACGCGGGAGGGGCCCTTCCTTAGCTCAGCGGGGGCTCGGCGTCAGCGGTGCGTTGTCGCGTTCACGCTGCCTCTGCACGCCACAGCCCTTCAATGGCGGACAGATGGGACCCCGGCCTTCGGGATCCGGAACGAGCAGGAAACGGCCCAGGCCCCGGGCGTCGATCAGCTCCGGATGGCCACAGAGCACGCAATGGCGAGGTGGGCGCTTGGAGGGAGGGAATGGCACGGAGGCCAGTTTCCCCCCGCTCCAGGGTCCACGCGACTTTTCAGCCGCTCAGCTCTTGGCGCCGGAGGCGGCCGCCGCCGGGGCGCTCGACGTGCTGGAGGCGCTCGACCCCGAGTCCGACGAGCTACTGCTGGAACTGGAAGAGGAAGAAGAGGAGGACGAGCTGCTGCTGGAGGAGCTCCCGTCCTTCTTCGTCGAGCTGTACAGGTCCGAATACCAGCCGCCGCCCTTGAGGACGAAGCTGGAGCGGCTGACGACCTTGCTGAGCGAGCCCTGGGCGCCGCACGCGGTGCAGGCCTCCGGCGTCGGGTCGCTCACCTTCTGCAGGACATCGATCATCTTTCCACAGGACTTGCAGGCGTACTCGTAGATGGGCATGGCTGAGCCTCTTCCTTCTAAGGCGTGGAGTGAGGGGAGTCGTCCGAGGTCCGCTTGCGCAGCCCCTCGGCCACTCCCAGGCGCTCGAGAGCGCGGAGCACCAGCTCCGACGGGGCTCCCTGCTTGCGGGCCACCGTCTCGGCGAGCTGGGCAAGGGTCTTCGCCCCCGGGAGCTCGTCGCGCACCAGCACCTCGAGCTCCCTGCGGAGCATGTCCGTGAAACGCTTCTTGATTCCCAGATCCGCCAGGTATTTCTCGCGCCCGAGCAGATCCAACCGCTGGGTGAGGTTGCGCGCGGTGAGGGCCTCGCGGCGGAAGCGCTCGCGCAGCTCCTCGACCTCCCGGGAGATGCCGAGCTTCGCCTCGAGCTGGTTGAGCTCGGAGGGGCTGAGCCCCAGGGCCCAGCTGACCCGGCCGGCGGCGCCGCGCTGATCCGTGAAGGCGGCGAGGATGGCCGTGCGCTCGCGGGTTTCCATGGCCTCCATCAACCCGTGAGCCCTCAGGACTCCTTCCAGCTCCACCAGCGACAGCTCGCCCCGGGCGCCATTGTACTGCTGGGCGAAGGACTTGAGCAGGGCGAAGCGGTGCTCGTGGGACTCCAGCGCCGCCTCCAGCGCCTCCTTGCCGGAGGCGCGCGTCAGCTCCTGAAGGCTCGTCCTGGGGGCGTCCAGGCGGGTGAAGCGTCCGCGGGGCTTCGGCAGATCGCGCTTGAGGAAGCTCGGCGCCTCGGACTCGTCGTAGTCCGACTCCGGCGGGGCGAGCTCCGGCGCGGCGCGCTTCCGGGGGGCGATCCGCTGCTGGAGCGTCTCTCCGGCCGTCCTGGGCGCCTTCTCGGGCTTCGCGGGCACGGGGGCTGGTATGCCGGCCCTGGGCGCGGGCGTGGCGAAGGAGGGGATTTCCGGGGCGGGAGCGGGGGCGGGCGGCCGCTTCTCCTCATGGAGGCGGGCCAGCGCCTGCACCACGTCGTAATAGCCGCACCCCTGCCGCACCGCGGCGAGCGAGGGGTCGGTCCCCTGGAGCACGTCCACCACCGCGAAGGGGCCGAGCGGCGTGGCCGCCGGTTCGCCATCCGTCAAGGTCCGTACACGGAAGTCGTCGGCCTCGGACAGCAGGGCGAGCGCCTCGCGCACCTCGGTGGGGGTTGCAGGCGACTTCGCTCTCCGACAGAAGTCGGAGACCGCCACCGCCACCGGGGTGGGTACGTCATCGGGTTGCCGCTGTCTCTGCCAGTGACTGTTCATGAAAGTTGCGGAAAAATGCTCGTTTACAAGGCCGGGTGCCTCTATCTTTGCTGGCAGACGGGTGTCAATGAATCCGACGGGCCCCAATCTAAACAGCCAGAAGAAGGTGCAAGTCGGTGTTACACCCGAACGGGGGTGCATGCATCCCGTTCGTTCGGCCGGTGGACATTCGATGAGACCTGGGGCCACCGTGGTGGGTCGGGAGGCAGGCGAGCCGTGAATCATCAGGACATGGACGAGGTCCTTCAGCGCTACATGGCCCAGCACGGGCTGAAGAGCACGCGTCAGCGGAGCCTCATCATCGACACCTTCTTCTCCGTGGGCGGTCACCTGTCCGTGGAGGAGCTGTGGAACAAGGTGCGAGAACAGGACGCCAAGGTGTCGGTGGCCACGGTGTACCGCACCATGAAGCTGCTCAACGAGTGCGGCCTGGCGCACGCGCGCAACTTCGGTGACGGGCAGACGCGCTACGAGGCGGCCGCCGGGCGCGACCACCACGATCACCTCATCTGCACCCACTGCGGCACCATCGTCGAGTTCGAGGACGACCGCATCGAGCACATGCAGGACGCGGTGGCGGCCAAGCACGGCTTCAAGGTGACGTCGCACAAGATGGAGCTGTACGGGGTGTGCCGGAACTGCCAGCGAGCCGCCGCCAAGAGCGAGGCATGAGGCGCTCGGTCCTGGCGGTGGGCTGTGCGCTGGTGCTGGCCCTGGCCGGGTGCCGCCGGGTGCCCGAGACGCCCGGTGCGACCCTGGGGCCCTCGCCGTACCTGCGGGAGTTGGCGCTGCCCTATGTGGGCCCCACGCCGCATGACTGGCGCCGGCTGTCCGGGCGCGTGGTGATGGTGGCCTTCTTCGCCACCTGGTGCTTCCCGTGCGTGGCGGAGCTGCCCACGCTGGAGGCGCTCCAGAAGGAGTACGGTCCCCAGGGCTTCCAGGTGGTCCTGGTGGGCCTGGATCTGGATGGGGCGAAGACGCTGGCGCCCTTCGCGGAGCAGTACGCGCTCAACTTCCCGGTGCTGGTGTCCGACGAGCGCATACAGCAGGGCCGGAGCGCCTTCGGGCTCATTCCCGCGCTGCCCGCCACCTTCCTGCTCGACAAGGAGGGCCAGGTGGCCGGCGCGTGGCAGGGCGTGGCCAGCCACGAGGACACCTCACGAGCGGTGGAAAAACTGCTGCGCCGCTGAAGCCCGCTACAGGCCTGGAGCGGATTTCTTGCCGGGGGAGTCGCCACTGGTACCTTCCGCCCACTCATGACGGTGCGGCGAAAGCTTCTGGGCATAGCGGCGTGTGTGGCCGCGCTCCTCACGCTGGTTTCGGTGGTGGACGCGAAGGGCTTCCGCCGCTACCTGCTCCTGCGCCAGGACGTCGAGGCCATCCAGGAGCGCAACCGCATCTTGTCCGAACAGAACGACGTTCTCCGCCGCGAGATCAACGCGCTGCGCAACGACCCCACCGCCCTCGAGCGCGCCGCGCGAGAGGAGCTCGGCTACATCAAGCCGGGCGAGATCGTCTTCCACCTGGAGTAATCATGTCCGCGCTCTCGGTCATCCCTCCAGTCTCCAAGTTCCTGCGCTTCGCGGTGCGCTCCGTGCCCGCCGCGGCCGTGCTGGCCTGCTTCGTCCACATGGCCCGCGGTGGCTTCCGCGGGCTGCAGACCCTCGGTTGGACGGAGGCCTCCATCGTCCTCTTCCTGCTCGCCGCGCTGGCGGTGATGGGGTGGAGGCGCTTCACCCGGGGCGCCGTGGGCGCGCCGCTCTTCCTGCGTGATGACCTGGAGCTGGGCGCAGTGCTCATCGCGTCGGCCTTCATCGTGGTGGCCATCGCCGGGGGCGCGGTGTTCCCCCTCATCTACCTGCTCATGGCCTTCCTGGTGGCGTTCCTGCCGCGCAACGCGGGCCTGGCGCTGCTCGGTGTGGCGCTCGCGTTCGACGCGCTCGTCACCCTGGGAGGGCAGGAGCGCAACCTCACCGCCTTCTTCACGCACTCGCTCTTCCTCTCGCTCTTCGCGGGCCTGTACCAGCTGGTGCTCGCCTCGCGCATCGCCGCCGCCCGCCGCGCGGAGAGTTCCGCGGTGGAGAAGCGCATCAAGGAGGTCGAGGAGCGCGCCCGCACCTTCCGGCTCGTCAGCTCCGGCTCCCACGACAACCCGCCCGACGTGAAGGACGAGGAGAAGTGGGTGCTGGCGTCCGTGAAGGAGATTGAAGGCGCGGTGGGCGCGGGGCTGGAGATCGCCGAGACGGCCCTGAAGACGCACACCTGCGCGGCCTTCCTGCTCTCCTCGGACGACAAGGGCCTGAAGTTGTACGACTGCCGCAGCATGTCGGACCGGGTGCAGCGCGAGACGTTCAACGCGGGCGAGGGCATGCTGGGCGGGGTGCTCAAGCGCCGGGCTCCGGTGCGGATGCACTCGGTGCATGGGCTCAAGGGCATCACCTGGTACGACGGGGGCGCCCCCGAGCTGAAGGCCGTGCTGGCCGTGCCCATCATCGAGGGCAGCGGGCTGGTGCGCGGCGTGCTGGTGGCGGATCGGCTGACGCACAACCCGTTCTCGGATGACGACGAGAAGCTCTTCACCACCATCGCGGCGGAGGTGCTGCGCTCCATCGAGGTGGAGCGGGTGATGACGTACATCCGCAAGACGCGCGACGAGAAGGACCGGTTCTTCCGTGCCATCGAGGAGCTCAACCGCGCCGGCAGCCCGGAGCAGGTGTTCCTGGCGGTGCTGGAGAGCGCGCGGCAGCTGGCGGGGCTGGACTTCTGCGCCGTCACCATCGTGAGCGAGGTGGAGGGCAAGCGCGTCCACAAGGTGGCGCGGATGCTCGGCGTCACGGCGCAGGGCAGCAAGGCGCTCGAGGGCCGCTCCTTCCCGGATAACAATGGGCTGGTGGCCAACGTGGTGCGCTACGGCGCGCCGCTGCCCGGGCGCGACATCAAGGCCATGGACCGGCAGGTCATCTTCGACGAGGAGACGCAGGTGCGTGGCCTCGGGGCGCTGAAGATCTTCCCGCTCACGGCGGGAGACCGGATCCTCGGGACGCTGGTGGCGGGCTCGCGCCGCAAGTCCGCGCTGGACCATGACGTGCTGCGGATGTTGGAGGTCATCGCCATCCAGGCGGCGCAGGCGGTGCTGCGCGCCCAGTTGTACGAGGCCATGGAGCGGATGGCCACGACGGACGGCATGACGGGCCTGTACAACAACCGCACCTTCCAGGCGAAGGCGGACGAGATGCTGGCGCACTCGCGGCGCTACGGGCGCAAGTGCTCGCTCATCCTCACGGACGTGGATCACTTCAAGAGCGTGAACGACACCTACGGCCACCTGACGGGAGACCAGGTGCTCAAGGGCGTGGCGCGCATCCTGAAGCAGCAGGCGCGGGACACGGACATCGTCGCGCGCTACGGCGGCGAGGAGTTCGCCATCCTCATGCCGGAGACGGACGCCAAGGGCGCGAAGGTGATCGCCGAGCGGATCCGCGAGGCCATCAAGGCCGAGGTGTTCCAGACGGAGATGGGGCCGCTGAAGGTGACGTTGTCACTGGGCATCGCGACGGCGCCGGACCACGGCACGGACAAGCTGGTGCTGGTGGAGCAGGCGGACCAGTGCCTGTACTACGCGAAGCGGCACGGCCGGAACCAGTCGGTGACGGTGGCCGAGGCGCAGGGCGGAAGGAAGCTGCAGGCTGTCGAGGGTTGAGAGCCCCCTCTCCCCCTGGGAGAGGGTGGGGGTGAGGGTCGTGAAAGAGCGGAGCCGTGTCCCCCTGGCGGTGACGACGAGCGGAAAGCCGGAGGACTCGCTGAGCGCACGGGCCCGAGAGGCGGCGCGCCAGTGGGGCCTGCCGTTCATCCCCCGGCGCAGGAAGGAGCCGATCGGCCCGCTGCTGGAGTCCGCGGCGGAGGCCTTCATCGTCTTCGAGCGCGAGGGCGTGTCGCTCTGGGACAAGGAAGGCTCCTTCAGCTTCAATCCGGGCATGGCGCACCTGCGCCGGCTGCGGATCCTCTCGGGGCAGACAGGCGGAGATGACGCCCTCGTGCGCGTGGCCGAGCTGCGCGCGGGAGACCACTTCCTCGACTGCACCCTCGGGCTCGGACAGGACGCGCTGGTGGCGGCGCTGGTGGTGGGGCCTTCCGGGAGGGTGGTGGGCCTGGAGAAGAGCCTCGCGCTCCACGCCGTCGTGTCCGAGGGCCTGAAGGCCTACGACTACGGCCCGGACTCGTGCCGCGTGGAGACGGTGCACGCCGACGCGCAGATGTACCTGCGCTCGCTGCACTCGGGCTCGTTCGACGTCGTCTTCTTCGATCCGATGTTCGAGAAGCCCAGGAAGTCCCAGCCTGCGTTCGAGATGCTCCGCCGCTTCGCCGAGCACGCTCCGCTCACGCCCGAGACGCTCGAGGAGGCGCGGCGCGTGGCGCGGCGATGGGTGGTGGTGAAGGGCTCGAAGTACTCGGACGATCTGAAGAAGCTGGGCATCGAGGCCGAGCCCGGCTCCCGTTACACGTCCGTCATCTGGGGTCGTGTTCCGGCGGCCTCGTCCAACGATTGAGCTTCTGCTCAATCCCCCCGGAATCCAGCTACGGTCGCGCGCGCAAGGGAGGAAGTCACATGATGCGTCACACGATGCAGTGGCTGTCCGTAGTGGGGGGGTTGTCCTTGTCGTGGGCCCTGCCGGCGATGGCGGAGGGCACTCCGGTCGACTGTGGGACCGTCGAGTGCGAGGGCATCCGGGAAGTGAAGGCGCTGTACCAGGCCGAGCTGTCCTTCTTGCAGGAGAGGGATCGGTACTCGCTGGACCTGGCGGAGGTGGGCTTCGCGCCGGCGGCGTGCGCCGATGGCACGCGCGCGCCCGTGCCGGGAGCGGGCTGGGTCGCCGGCTGCCACTTCGCCTACAGGGTGACGGCCATGACGGGTTTTCCGAATTCGTCCTACACCGCCATTGCGCAGGGGGCCGCGGGCACGCCGGCCGAGGGCATCACGCTGCGGATCGGCGCGCCCTCATTCAACAAGATCAACCTCACGCTGGAGCGTGACGGTGTCAGCCGCTACGTGGGCTGGGACGAGTGCCTGCCGGCCGCCTCCTTCATGTGCTCGGCCCAGCAGCGCGAGGGCCTCCGGGACATCCGGCACCTCTTCACCGCCGAGCGGGCCTTCCTGCAGGAGAAGGACCGGTACTCGAGCGACATCGCGGAGGTCGGCTTCGCGCCCCTGAGCTGCACGGATGGCACGAACGCTCCGGTCCCGGACAGCACGTGGGTCGGCGGGTGCCGCTTCATCTACCACGTCGACCTCACGCCCTCCGGCTTCATCGCCACGGCGCGCGCCGTGTCCGGCGTCATCGCGGGCACCACGATGAAGATCGACGAGACCGGTTCGGTTTCGATCTCGTCCATCCCCTTCGAGTGCCAGTGAGCCCATAAAAGACTTGCCCCAGGGCTCGGAGGAAAGTTTCTCCGGGCCCCGGGGCAAGGGGCGCGCCAGGGAGAGGGGGAAAACCCTGGCGGCACGTCATTGATAACCAGAGGCGAAGGATTGCGCATCACTCCTTCGTGCATGTCGCGCACGATTTCCAGGAGTCAACACTGCGCCGCCCTTCACCCGACGCTCACAACCCACTTCGGGACGAGCCATTCCCGGCCCGAGTCATTTCTCTCCAGCACTCCGTGCCGGGACGCTCGGGATTGGTACCGAACTCTCATCAATTGAGAGCAGTGACCTGGTGACCGACGCTGTTCACGAGTCACCACCCGACGCGCCTTCTCGCGCGCCTCGAGCTCCAGCCGGAGTGCTTCCTGGGTCTGGGTCGAAGCTTGTGAGCTGGATGCGCATGGGGAAGGGCTCCTGCCGTGCGAGGGGACGCGACGCCCCCGAGGGAGCTGACATCGGCCCGAGCGCATGACGCATCGTGTTAGCGCCGGGTGATTCCGCCCTTTCCTCGGAGCGAGAAGAACATCTCTCGTTTTAGTGGACGATGCGCCTCCAGGGCGGGCAAGGGAGCTTGACCCTCTCACAAGGCGTGGTGATAAGGGCGCTCCCGACGGTTATCCCAAGTTGTCTTCAGCACCCCAAGGAGGCAGTTCATGGCTCGTGAAGTGGTCATCGTGGGCGCGGCCCGTACCCCCATCGGAGCCTTCCAGGGCGCCCTGTCGAAGCTGACGGCGCCGCAGCTGGGCGCGGTCGCCATCAAGGCGGCACTCGAGCGCGCGGGTGTCTCTCCGGATCAGGTCAACGAGACCATCATGGGGTGCGTGCTGCAGGCGGGCGTGGGCCAGGCGCCGGCGCGTCAGGCCGCCATCTTCGCCGGCATTCCGGACAGCGTCCCCGCCGTCACCATCAACAAGGTGTGCGGCTCGGGCCTCAAGGCGGTCATCGCCGGCGCCCAGGCCGTGGCGCTCGGTGACGCCGAGGTGGTGGTGGTTGGCGGCATGGAGTCCATGAGCAACGCGCCCTACCTGAGCCACACCATGCGCGGCGGCGCCCGCATGGGCAACGTGGAGTTCAAGGACGCGATGATCCACGACGGTCTGTGGGATCCCTACGGCAACGTCCACATGGGCAACTGCGCCGAGGAGTGCTCCGTCACCCAGGGGATCAGCCGCGCCAACCAGGACGAGTACGCGCTCGAGTCCACCCGGCGCGCCATCGAGGCGCAGAAGGCCGGCCTCTTCGCCGCGGAGATCGTCCCGGTCACCGTCCCCGGCGGAAAGGGTGGGGACGTGGTGGTGAGCGAGGACGAGGGCCCGAAGAACGCGAAGCCGGACAAGATCCCCACGCTCAAGTCCGTCTTCAAGAAGGATGGCACGGTGACGGCGGCCAACGCGTCCTCCATCAACGACGGCGCCGCGGCGCTGGTGCTGATGAGCGCCGAGCGGGCCAAGGCCGAGGGCCGCACCGTCCTGGGCCGCATCGCTGGCTACGCCGGGGCCGCCCGCAAGCCGGTGGAGTTCACCATCGCTCCGGCGGACTCCATCAACAACCTGCTCAAGCGCACGGGCCACAAGGTCGGCGACGTGGACCTCTGGGAGATCAACGAGGCGTTCGCGGTGGTGGCGCTCGCCAACAACAAGCTCCTCGGGCTGGACGCGTCGAAGGTGAACGTGCGGGGCGGCGCGGTGGTGCTCGGCCACCCGATCGGCGCCTCGGGCGCGCGCCTGCTGGTGACGCTGCTGCACACCCTGAAGGATCAGAACAAGAAGCGGGGCGTGGCGTCGCTGTGCATCGGTGGCGGCGAGGGCATCGCGCTGATGGTGGAGCGCTAGACCAACGGGACGCATACTCCCTCTCCCTTGGGAGAGGGGCGGGGTGAGGGTCCACGAGAAGGCCCTCGCCCCGTTCTCGTAGGAGGGGTCATGAACAAGATCATCGCGAGCGCGGACGAGGCCGTCCGCGACATCCCGGATGGCGCCACGCTGATGAGCGGCGGCTTCGGGCTGTGCGGCAATCCGGAGAACCTCATCGCGGCGCTGCACCGCAAGGGGACGAAGGATTTGACCATCATCTCCAACAACTGCGGCACCACCGAGCTGGGCCTGGGGATTCTCCTCAAGGCCAACCAGGTGAAGAAGATCGTCGCCAGCTACGTGGGCGAGAACAAGGTCTTCGAGCAGCAGATGCTCTCCGGGAAGCTGGAGGTCGAGCTCAACCCGCAGGGCACGTTGGCCGAGCGCATCCGCGCGGGTGGCTGTGGCATCGGCGGCTTCTTCACGCCGTCGGGCGCGGGCACCGAGCTCTCCAAGGGCAAGGAGACGCGGATGATCGACGGGCGGCTGCACGTGCTGGAGACGCCGCTCAAGGCGGACTTCACCATCGTGCGCGCCTGGAAGGCGGACACCTGGGGCAACCTGGTGTTCCGCAAGACGGCCCGCAACTTCTCGCCGATGATGTGCATGGCGGGAAAGGTCACCATCGTCGAGGCCGAGCACATCGTGGCCGCCGGCGAGATCGACCCGGACCAGGTGCACCTGCCCGGCATCTTCGTGCACCGCATCGTCCAGTCGAAGAATCTCGAGAAGTGGATTGAGCGCCGCACCGTGCAGAAGAAGGCTTGAGAGGACGCCATGCCCCTGACCCGTGAGCAGATTGCCCAGCGCATCGCCCAGGAGCTGCGCGACGGCTATTACGTGAACCTCGGAATCGGCATCCCCACGCTGGTCGCCAACTACATTCCGAAGGGCATCGACATCATGTTCCAGTCCGAGAACGGCATCCTCGGCATGGGACCCTGGCCCATGGAGGGCGAGGAGGATCCGGATCTCATCAACGCCGGCAAGGAGACGGTGACGGTGGTGAAGGGCGCCGCCTTCTTCGACTCGGCGCTGTCCTTCGGGATGATCCGCGGCGGCCACGTGGACCTGGCCGTACTCGGCGCCATGGAGGTGAGCGAGCAGGGGGACCTGGCCAACTGGATGATCCCCGGCAAGATGGTGAAGGGCCCGGGCGGCGCCATGGATCTCGCGGTGGGCGCCAAGCGCGTCTTCGTGACCATGGAGCACGTCAACAAGGAGGGGAAGCCGAAGATCCTCAAGAAGTGCTCGCTCCCCATCACCGGCCTCAAGTGCATCAACCACATCGTCACCGAGTACGCCCTCATCGACGTGACGCCCGAGGGCCTCGTGCTGCGCGAGCTGGCCCCCGGCGTGACGGTGGAGCAGGTCCAGGCCATCACCGAGCCCAAGCTCAAGATCGCCCCGGACGTGCGTGAGATGAAGATCTGAACCGGACCTCCGGTTCTCCCGTCGTGCCGCCGCGGTCCCGTCTTCCGGGGCCGCGGCGGAATACCCAGGCCGGAGCGGAGGTCGAATAAGGATGGCACCCCGAGCGGGTGCCAGTTCCCCGTTTCCCATGCTTCCGGATACCCCCATTGAATTGACCATCGAGCGCCTCGGGCAGCTCGGAGAGGGCGTGGCCTCCCACGAGGGCCGCACCGTCTTCGTGCCCGGTGCCTTCCCCGGCGAGCGTGTCCGCGTGCGTCTGGAGCAGGAGGGCAAGGTGGTGCGCGGGCACCTGCTCGGCGATGTGCTGGCCACGAGCCCGGATCGGCGCCCCTCGCCCTGTGCCCTGAGCGCCCGGTGTGGCGGGTGCGACTGGCTGGAGCTGGCCGAGCCCGCCCAGCGCTCCGCGAAGCAGGAGATCGTCCTCTCCGCGCTGGAGCACCTGGGCCGGTTGAAGCGGGACACCTTCACGGTGCGGCCCCTGCTGGTGGCACCGAGGGACTTTGGCTACCGGCGGCGCTCGGTGCTGCACTTCCTCAAGGACGAGCTGTCGTACTTCGGCCGGCGGAGCCATGACCGGGTGCCGGTGAGCGAATGTCCCGCGCTGGTGCCGGTGCTCTCGGGGCTGCCGGGGAAGCTGGCGCCGCTGCTCAAGCCGGTGTCCCGGGACGCGGAGGAGGTGCACCTGCTGGCCGAGGGCGCCAAGGCGTCCTTCGCGGTGCTGCTGAAGGGACAGGCGACGCCCCGTCACGTGGAGGCATGCGAGACGGCGGTGCGCTCGTTGCGGCTGGAGGGCGCGGTGCTGGTGCCCAAGGAGGGCTCGCCGCGCGTCATTGGGAAGCCGGCGCTGCGCTCGGTGTCGCCGCTGCGGCCGGAGGTGCCGCTGTACCTGCGTCCGGATGCCTTCGCCCAGGCCCATGCCGAGGCCAATGTGGGGCTGGTGACGTCGGCCCTGTACGAGCTGGCTCCGCGCGAAACGGACTCGGTGCTGGAGCTGTATTCGGGCAACGGCAACTTCACGTTCCCGCTGGCGGCGAGCGCGGCCTCGGTGCTGGGGGTGGAGTCCTCCCCCGCGTCGGTGGAGCTGGCTCAGCGCAGCGCACGGGAGGGTGGGGTGGCCAACGTGCGCTTCGTCCAGGGAGATGCCCGGAAGGTGTGCGAGGGCCTCATGCGCGAGGGAAGGCGCTTCGACCTGGCGTTGGCGGATCCTCCTCGGACCGGGGCCCCGGGACTCGCCCGATGGTTCAAGACGTTGGGCGTGAAGCGGGCGGTGTACGTGGCGTGCGATCCGGGCTCGCTGGCACGGGACGCGGCGGGCCTGGTGGAGGCCGGTTACAAGCCGCTGGCACTTCAGGTAGTGGACATGTTCCCCCAGACGCATCACGTGGAATCCGTGATGTCCTTCGAGCTGCCCGGGTAGGCTCCCGCGGCACACAGGAGCCCGTTTTGGAAATCTTCAAGGAGTTCACCTTCGAGGCGGCCCATCGCCTCCCGAATGTCCCCCCGGGTCACAAGTGCGCCCGGCTGCACGGCCACTCGTACCGGGTGACCCTGCACGTCCAGGGCACGATGGATGCGAACACGGGGTGGGTGATGGACTTCGCGGACATCACCGAGGCCTTCAAGCCGATCCAGGCCCAGCTCGATCACTACTACCTCAACGAGATCGAGGGACTGTCCAACCCCACCAGCGAGAACCTGGCGCGGTGGATCTGGCAGCGGGTCCGGCCTCGGCTCCCGCAGCTCACCCAGGTGATGGTGCGCGAGACCTGCACCTCGGGCTGCATCTACCGCGGCGAGCACGACTGAGCTTCACTCGCGCAGCAGCAGTCCTCCATCGATGACCAGCTCGCTGCCGGTCGTCCACGGTGCCGAGAGCAGGTGCACCACCGCGTCGGCCACCTCCTCGGCCTTCCCGAGTCGTCCCAGTGGGTGGAGCGCCCCCAGCGTGGACAACTGGGCGGAGATCCGCCGCTGGAGTTCCTCGCCCTCGGGGATCGGCTCACCGGGATTCAAGCGCGGGGCCCGGACCATCTCCGTGTCCACCACGCCCGGGCAGACGGCGTTGGCCCGGACCCGCCGCGCGGCCCCCGCGAGGGCCAGGGAGCGCATGGCCGCCAGCAACCCCGCCTTGGCCGCGCTGTAGACGGCACTCGTGGGCAACGGCCGCACGGCCAGGGTGGAGGCGATGAACACCATGCCCCCACCGTCCTCCAGGACCGATAGCGCCTCCTCGCCCAGGCGCAGGGGGGCCACCAGGTTGATTTCGAGCTGGGCCCGCAGGGCGTCCTCGGAAATGAGGCCAGGGAGTTGGTGCTCCACCACCCCCGCCGAGTGGACCAGTCCATCCAGTCCGCCCAGTGCCTCTCGTGCCCGAGTCAGCAGTCCCACACGCTCGGAAGGGGAGGCGAGATCGCAGGGGAGGGCGACCGCCTGACCCGGCCAGGCTCGCGCCACCGCCTCCAGCCGCTCCGCCCGCCGCCCACTCACCGCCACCTGGCCTCCCGCCCGCAGCAGCGCCTCGGCCACCGCGAGGCCCATGCCACTTCCCCCGCCGGTCACCAGCACCTTCCGGGTGCCCACGGGCCGTGTGCTCACCATCGCTCGCCCTCTGCCTCCGGAGCGCTCGCCGCCGCCGGGTAGTAGGGGCGCCCCTCCACCGGAACCAGTCCGCCCGGAGGTTCTGGGACCTCCACCTCGTCATGGGGGATGAAGGCCGGGCGGTCCACGCACAGCACCGTCTGTTCGATGGGCCTCGGGTTGTCGTAGCGGTGCGGCAAATGCCGTGGCCACCGGAAACCCGTGCCCGCCGGCACGGGCTTGCCCTGGAGCAGCAGCCCGTGGCCCAGCACCAACTCGGCCTCGTTCATCACCCGGTGCTCGTGGGTGGGGATGGTGCGGCCCGGCGCGATGCGCAGCCGGTAGATGCCGACGTGCGCGTCCTGGAAGAGGATGTCCACCCGGCCAAAGGGCTTCTCCTCCAACTCGAAGCGGTACTCGTCCGCCGTGCGGTGCACCTGCAGCGATGCGAGGCCGACGCGTCCCAGGGCCTCCGGCTTCGTCAGTCGCAGGGTGACGGCCCGCACGGGGGCTCGCGCCGAGTCCGCGGTGGGCGGGGCCAGGATGTAGCGGCAGAGGGCCTCGGCGGCCGTCTCCAGCATGCGGAAGTCGGCCGTCTCCAGCAGGAAGCGCAGCTCCCCGGTCAGTCGCGCATAGTCCACCGTGTCACGGAGACTGCCCTCCGCGGCGGCCTTCCGGGTGTCCAGGTACAGGGCCACGTCGAGCTCCAGCGGCTGCGGCGTGCCGCGCTCGGCGGGATACACCCCGACGATGCACTGGACGGTGAGGTGACGCAGTTCGATGACATCAAACGGGCGGCCCTGCTCGTCACGAGGGGCGGGCGCGAAGGTGTCGGAGAGGGAACGGTTCATAGCTGGGCGCTCCGGGCTCCATCCACGGCGATCACCTGTCCGGAGATATAGGGGGCCTCGCGGGCCAGGAAGACTACCACCCGGGCCACATCCTCGGCCGAGCCTTCCCTTCCGAGGGGGATGCGGGCGAGGAGGGCCTGCCGTGCGGCCTCATCGAAGTTCTCCGGGAAGACGACCGTACCCGGAGAGACGGCGTTCACCCGCACCCGGGGCGCGAGTTCCACCGCCAATGCCCGGGTGAGCATGATCAGCCCGGCCTTGCTGACGGAGTAGTGGGCGTAGTGGCTCTCCGGCCGCTCGCCGCCAATGTCGGTGATGTTCACCACCAGCGGCTGGGGGGCGGTCCGCAGCGCCGGGAGCAACGCCTGGGTGAGGAAGAAGGGCGCCTCCAGGTTGACCCCCAGCATCCGGTGGTACTGCTCCCGGGTGATGTCCTCGAAGGCCACCCGCTCGTAGAGGCCCGCGTTGTTCACCAGGACGTCGATGGCGGGGTGGGCCTCACGCAGGGTGACCGCCAGCGACTCCACCTCCCGGGGCGAGCCCAGGTCGGCGCGGTACACCGTGGCGGTGCGGCCCAGGGCGCGAGCCTTCCTGGCGACCTCCTCGGCTCCCTCGGTCGAGCGGTGGACGTGCAGGGCCAGGTCGTAACCCGCCTCGGCCAGGGCCAGGGCGATGGCCTTGCCGAGCCGGACGCCGGCTCCGGTGACGACTGCTGTGGGCATGAATGACTCCGTCGGGTTTGCCTGGCGGCCGGGTATACAGGATCACATCGCGGGCCCGGGGCTGTTAGAACGTCTGCACGGATTCGAGGGGCCTATAACCACATGGACGCACGCATCGTCGAGTTCGCCGAGGTCCTCCGCCAGAACGGGGTGCGTGTCAGCACGTCCGAGGTCTCGGACGCCAGCCGGGCGGCCTCCGAGGTGGGCCTCCAGGACAGGTCCATCTTCCGTTCGGTGCTGCGGACCACGATGGTCAAGCGCCAGCAGGACGTGGACGTCTTCAATCGTGCCTTCGACTTCTTCTTCTCGGGGGCGGCGAAGACGTTCGAGGCGCTCGACAAGTCGCTCGCCCAGCAGATCCAGGAGCAGGGGCTCATCGAGGGCGACAACCTGACGATGCTGCTCTACCAGATGAACCAGCTCTTCCCCGAGCTGTCCCCGCTGGCCCAGGCGGCGCTCATGGGGGATCGGGCGAGGCTGGCGCAGATCTTCCGCTCGGCCACGCTGCAGCTGGATCTGTCGCAGATGCAGAGCTCGATGCAGACGGGCTTCTTCTCGCGGCGGCTGATGGTGGCGGCGGGCATTGAGCGGGCGCGCTCGGAGCTCAAGGCGCTCGAGGACGAGCTGCGCAAGCGGGGCCTGCCATCGGAGGGCGTGGAGATCGTCTCGCGCCACGTGGCCGAGGCCATGCGCAAGGTGGAGGACGCGGCGCGGCGCGAGGTGAAGCGTCAGGCCGAGGCCCGCATCCGCAAGCCCACGGGCGGCGTGGTGGACAAGCCCCTGCACCAGCTCAGCCAGGCCGAGGTGAACCAGATGGAGGCGGCGGTGAAGACGCTGGCGGAGAAGCTGAAGGCCCGGCTCATCCGCAAGCAGCGCTCGAAGCGGCGGGGGACGCTGAACGTGCGCCGCACGCTGCGCCGCAACCTGCCGTGGGGTGGGGTGCCCATGGTGCCCGTGTTCCGCGCCCGCCGCCCCGAGCGCCCCGAGGTCGTCGTCCTCTGTGACGTCTCGGACTCGGTGCGCAACGCCTCGAGGATGATGCTGCTCTTCACCTACACGCTGCAGTCGCTCTTCGTGCGCGTGCGCTCGTTCGTCTTCGTGTCGGACGTGGGCGAGGTGACGCAGTACTTCAAGGAGCAGGACGTGGACCGCGCGATCGATCTGGCCACCATGGGGGAGGCCGTCTCGCTCACCGCCAACTCCAACTACGGCCGGGCGCTGGCCGCCTTCTCGCGCGACTACCTCGGCAGCATCACGCGCCGTACCACGGTGATGATCATCGGGGACGGCCGCAACAACTACAACGCCAACAACGCCTGGGCACTCAAGGACCTGAAGCAGAAGTGCAAGCGGCTCCTGTGGATCTGCCCCGAGGACCGCCCCAACTGGGGCTTCGGGGACAGCGAGATGCTCACCTATTCGAAACAGTGCCACCAGACCGTGGTGGTGAATTCCGTGGCCGATCTGTCCCGCATCGCGGAGCAGCTCGTCCCCGCCTGAGAGGCACACCCTATGTCCCGTTCCATGTTCGATGACATCGATGGCGCGCCGGCCGGACTCATGGAGGCGGCCGACTCGCGCACGTTGCGGCTCTCCGCCCACCCCCTCACCCCCGCCGAGCTGGAGGGCCTCTTCCGCTACCAGGAGGCCTTCCTCGCCCACATGGAGCAGGCCGCGGTGGCGCACGATGCCTTCGCCACGGCGCATCAGCTGGGCCTCCAGGCGTCCGGGCTGGCGGTGAAGGTGGTGGAGCTGGGTAACGCCCTGCTGCGCGCCTACTCCGGCCAGCGCTGGACGGCGCGAAAGGTGCGCAGCCGGCTGGCGGAGCTGGAGAAGCAGACCGATGCCGTGTCCGTCGAGAAGGCCCGCAAGGCCCGCGACGAGCTGCACCGGATCGAGGACCTGGAGCCCCTGGCCCGGCGCTACGGACAGGAGGCGATCGATCTGTTGAACCAGCACGAGGATCGCCTGGTCGCCCTCCATACCCGGATGCAGAAGGCCCTGACCCGGCCCTGAGGCGCCCGCCCGCCTGCCCGCCGGTCCCCCGCAACCGTTGCAATCCGCCGGGGGCCATCGCATAAGAGCCCGTTCTCCGTACGGAAAGACACATGAAGCGCTACTTCATCCACACCTTCGGCTGCCAGATGAACGTCAACGACTCGCTCCGCATGAGCGAGGTGCTCGGCAAGCTGGAGTACCGGCCCACGCCGGTTCCGGAGGAGGCGGACCTCATCATCCTCAACACCTGCTCCATCCGGGAGAAGGCCGAGGACAAGATGCTCTCCGCCCTGGGCCGCTATCGCACGGTGAAGCTGGCCCGCGGCACGCTGCTGGGCGTGGGCGGGTGCGTGGCCCAGCAGGAGAAGGACAAGCTCCTCAAGAAGGTGCCCTACCTGGACTTCGTCTTCGGCCCGGACTCCATCGCGAAGCTGCCGGAGATCATCGGCCGCGTGCAGGGCGAGCGCGAGCGGGTGGTGGAGACGGCCTGGGTGGACTCCGAGGAGTACGTCTTCCCGCGCGCGGACCCCGAGACGAGCCGCGGCAAGGTGACCGAGTTCGTCACGGTGATGAAGGGCTGTGACAACGTCTGCTCCTTCTGCGTGGTGCCGCACACCCGTGGCCGCGAGGTGAGCCGGCCCTTCCCGGACGTGCTCGCGGAGGTGGCGGACCTGGCCCGGGTGGGCGTGCGCGAGGTGACGCTCATCGGGCAGAACGTGAACTCGTACCGGGGCGGCATCAGCTTCGCGCAGCTGCTCCTGCGGACCGCGGAGGTGCCGGGCATCGAGCGCGTGCGCTTCACCACGAGCCACCCGCACGATCTGTCGGACGAGCTCATCGAGGCCTTCCGGACGCAGCCGAAGATCATGCCGCACTTCCACCTGCCGGTGCAGAGCGGCTCCAACCCGGTGCTCAAGCGGATGCGGCGCGACTACACCGTGGCCCAGTACCTGGAGCGGCTGGAGAAGCTGCGCGCGGCGCGTCCGGGCATCGCGATGACCACGGACATCATCGTGGGCTTCCCCGGCGAGACGGAGGAGGACTTCGCGCTCACGCTCGAGCTCACGGAGAAGGTCCGCTACGACAACCAGTTCTCGTTCATCTACAGCCCCCGGCCGAAGACGGGCGCGGCGCTGAAGGAGGACGAGTGGGGTCCGGTGCCGCACGAGGTGAAGATCGAGCGGCTGGAGCGCCTGCAGAAGATCCAGCGGCGCATCAGCGCCGAGGTGACCGCGGCGCTGGTGGGGCAGGAGGTGGAGGTGCTGGTGGAGGGGCCCTCGCGCTACAACCCGCTCAAGCGCTTCGGGCGCACGCCGGAGAACCGCACGGTGAACTTCGAGGGCGACGCGCCGGCCGGGTCCTTCGTGAAGGTGCTGGTGGAGAGCGCCACGCCCAACCAGCTCGCCGGGAAGCAGACGGCGATGCTGAGCCCGCCCACGGTGATGCCCGCCGCCGAGGCCCCTCAACCCGAGCTCTCCTGCGTCGTCGCCTGAGCCCAAACCCATGGCCCTGAGACGTTTCAAGGACAAGACCCCGCGCGTCCACCCGAGCTGCTTCATCGAGGACTCGGCCCAGGTGATCGGAGACGTGGAGCTGGGGGAGGACTCCTCGGTGTGGTTCAACTCGGTGCTGCGGGGGGACGTGAATCCCATCCGCATCGGCCAGCGGACCAACATCCAGGATCTCACGATGATCCACGTCACCAGCAACCGGTACGCGACACACATCGGTGACGACGTGACGGTGGGGCACCACGTGGTGCTGCACGGGTGCACGGTGGGCAACCGCGTGCTGGTGGGCATGGGCGCCATCGTCATGGACGGCGTGGAGATCGGCGACGACTGCATCATCGGCGCCGGCACGTTGCTCACCCCGGGGACGAAGATTCCTCCGGGCTCGCTGGTGGTGGGCTCTCCGGGCAAGGTGAAGCG
The DNA here is from genome assembly GCF_016859125.1 of Archangium violaceum. Lineage (NCBI taxonomy): Bacteria > Pseudomonadati > Myxococcota > Myxococcia > Myxococcales > Archangiaceae > Archangium > Archangium violaceum. The sequence continues at coordinate 9,675,531 of NZ_CP069338.1, forward strand.
GACCCTCACCGACGAGGAGCGCGCCTTCCTTCTCGAGTCCGCGAAGCACTACGTCCACACGGCCGCCGACCACCGCGCCAGCCGTTAACGTGACGCACGCCAGCGTGCGTGTTAGGACCACACCGCATGGAGGTCGCAGCCGCACTCAAGGCGAGCCCGCTCTTCAAGGACTTCACCGATGTCGGCATCCAGATCTTCGCCGCCATCGGGATGGCCCGGGCCTTCCCCAAGGGCTCGGCGCTCTTCCTGGAGAACCGTCCGGGAGAGTCCCTCTTCATCGTGGGAGATGGCACCGTCCGCCTGAGTGCGAGGAACACCGCGGGCGAGGAGGTGACGCTCGGGGATGTAGGCACGGGTGAGCCCCTGGGTGAACTGTCGCTCATCCAGAAGGGCGAGCGGCTGTGCACCGCCATCGCCGTCACGGATGTGACCGCCGTGGAGATCCGTCACGCGGATTTCCAGAAGCTGACCGCCCAGAAGCCCCAGGCCTGCATGAAGCTGCTGATGGGCATCGTCACCCACTTCGGCCAGAAGGTCCGCGACAACCGCGAGGCCATGAAGTCGCTCGTCGGCAAGACGTGACGTTGTAACGATGTACCCCTTGCACCTCGTGCTACCTTCCCCGTGAACGATACGAGGGATGTTCGCGCGTGCTCCTACCCATGTCTACCCGCACATACCCATTGGGGGTGACGAGGAGGGCATGCGGCCATGGAGGCGCGTGGTTAAGGCTGCTCGGACTCCAAGAGGAGAACAGGTCGACGGGAGATGATGGGGCAGCCAGCCGTGGGGGGTACACTGGCCCATGGCATGTGGCTCGGAGTTTTGACGAGGCGCCCCTGGTTGATGCGGGGGCGCTGGAAGCCAGGGTCCGGGTGACGCCCGCCTGGCCTCCACGGACGTGAAGAGAGACGAGACGAGCGTGCAAGAATTCCTCACCAACCTGCTGGGTAGTACCCACGGCTTCCTCGCCTATGCCACCGTCTTCGGCATCCTGGTGGCCTGCGGGCTGGGCGTGCCCCTGCCCGAGGACATCTCGCTCATCCTGGGCGGGTTCCTCGCTCACAAGGGCGCGGCCAGCCTGCCCATGATGATGCTGATCGGCTTCGGAGGCATCCTGGTGGGCGACAGCCTCATCTTCCTCGCCGGGCGCCGTCTGGGGACGCAGGTGGGCCGCTCACCCACGGGCTTCCTGGCCCGGGTCGTCACTCCCGAGAAGCGTGCCAGGGTGGAGGGGCTGTTCGCCCTGCACGGGCAGAAGATCGTGATGATCGCCCGCTTCCTGCCCGGGGTGCGCGCGGTGACGTACTTCACCGCCGGCTCCGCGGGCATGTCCTACTGGCGCTTCATCTTCTGGGACGGCCTGGCGGCGCTCCTGTCCGCGCCGTTCTTCGTGTGGCTCGGCTTCCACTTCGGTGACAAGCTCGACTACGCCATCGACCGGATGAAGGAAGGCCAGCTGGTGGTGGTGGGCGTGCTCGCGGTGGTGGGCCTGGTCGCCTTCGTGTGGCGCAAGCGGATCGCCGCCCTGCGCAGCGCGGCGCTCAAGGCCGCCGTGAAGGCCTCGCCGGTGCCCGCGCACCTGCTGGCCGGCGCTCCCGAGGCCCAGTCGGCCGCGGCGCCCGTCTTCGAGAAGCCCTCCAGCACCGAGCGCCTGCAAGTCCGCGACTGACGTCCTCCCCCCGAGCCGGAAGGGAAGGGCCCCGGGAGATTCGGGCCCCTGCTTTCCGGCTCACGTGCGTCCGAGGATCCGCTTCAACCAGCCCACGAGGCCCCCCGGGGCCACGTCTCGCGCCGTCGCGGCCATGGCGATGGGCAGCGGGACCGGCGGAGCCGCCGTGGGCTTGTACACCGGGGTGGCACCCGCTCCCGTCTGCGTCCGTGCCGGCGACGAGGTGTGCGGGTGGTGGAGCCCCAGCTTCGCCTTCACCTCTTCCGGGGTGTCGCGCGTGCTGAAGATGCTCATGACCTCGACGCCGCTGGTCGGCTCGCGCGCGGTCACCTTGAGGATGCACTCGTTGCTCACCTCGAAGGTGATGGAGACCTTCACCGAGCCGCGCGGCCCCGGAGGCAGCCCGGAGATCTTCAACGTCCCCAGGTATTCGTTCTCCACGGCCCGCTCCGAGTCGCCCTGGAGGATGATCAGATCGAGCTCCTGCTGATCATCCCGGCTGGTGGCGAGCTGGTAGCTCTTGGTCGTGGGCAGCGACACGTTGCGCTCCAGCACCGGCTTGAAGCGCCCACCGGGCAGCCCCACGCCGATGGCCATGGGGAGCACGTCGATGAGCACCACGCCCTCGAGCTGCCCCAGGCTGTGCGCCAGCAGCGCCGCGCCGAGCGCCACGGCCTCGTCCGGGTGCACGCTCTTGGTGGGCGCCTTGCCGAAGAACCAGGAGATCTTCTCGTGCACGAGCGGGAAGCGGCTCTGCCCTCCCACGAGGATGATCTCGTCGATGTTCCGGGGGGTGAGCCCCTTGGCGTCGAGCACGTCTGCACAGACCTCGAGGGTGCGATCGACGAGCTTCTCGGTGAGCTCGACGAGCTTCTCGCGGGTGAGGTTGACGTCGAGATCGACGGGCTTGCCGTTGATCATCGTGAGGAAGGCCACGTGGACGCGCACCTGCGATCGCTCCGAGAGGGCGCACTTGGCGCGCTCGGCGGCGTCGTGGATGCGCTGCAGGGCCACCCGGTCGCCCTGGAAGGGGATGCCGAGCTGCTGTTGGAACTGCTCCAGCAGGTACCCGACGATGGCGTTGTCGAAGTCGATGCCGCCCAGGAAGGTGTCGCCGCCGGTGGAGACCACCTCGTAGAGGGTGTCGTTGAGCTCCAGCACGGAGGCGTCGAAGGTGCCGCCGCCGAGGTCGTAGACGAGCACGCGCTGGTTGAGCTTGCGGCCGAAGCCGTAGGCGAGCGCGGCGGCGGTGGGCTCGTTGAGGATGCGCTCCACGTGGAGCCCGGCGAGCCGGCCGGCCTCGCGCACGGCCTGGCGCTGGTTGTCGTTGTAGTAGGCGGGGACGGTGATGACCGCGCGCGAGACGGGCTGGCCGAGCTGGTTCTGGGCCACCTCCTTCACCTCGCGGAGGATGAGCGCGGAGATCTGCTGCAGGGTGTAGATGCGATCGCCGAGCCGCACCGCCGCCTCACCGCCATCGCCGGGGGCGATCTCGTAGGCGAAGCGATCCTTGATCTGCCGGACGAGGGGCGATTCGTAGGGGCGGCCCACCAGGCGCTTGGCGCCGTACACCGTCTGCCGCGGGTTGGTGAGCATCTGCCCCTTGGCCGGGTGGCCCACCACGAGCTTGCCGCGGGTGTTGAGCGCGATGATGGAGGGGACGGTGTTGTGTCCCTCCCTGCTCGGGAGGACGCCCGGCTTGTTGTTGCGCACGTAGGCGGCGCAGGAGTTCGTCGTCCCCAGGTCGATGCCGATGATGGGCCCGGTCCGCTTGGGCTCCTCGGTGGGTGGATCGAAGGGAGGGGCGCTCGGGGCGATGGACGAGGCGGGCCCAGAAGGCGTCGAGGTCACCGGGGCCTGGGTCGCCACCGGGACTTCTGCGGGGGTGAACGCCGGAGACCGGGCGGTGGGGTCCGTTCCCGGATGAGGGGGAGGGGCGGGCCGTGGCGGGGACGCGGGCGGCTCCGGGACCTCGGGAATGGTTCCGGGCCACGGGGTGAACGATGGCATGGGGAACTGCTCCCCGGGCGCGGGAGTGGGCCCCGGGGCGACCGCAGGAGCATCATCCGCCAGCGTCGGCGTCTTCTGGGCGTTGGGAACCGTGTAATCAGCGGGCCCAACGCCTGCTGGGAGTGGAGGCAGGGATGATTGGGCGTGTGGCAGGGCGGCCACCGCGGAGTCGAGGAACTGCCGGGTCGCGGGGTCCACGGTCAGGAAGCGGAACCCCATGCCGGAGATGCCCTGACCGGCCTGGCCGGTGACGAAGTGGACGACGGCCGAGGCGTGGATGAGGCGCGAGCCATCGGCCAGCTTGAGGTCCAGGGTGACCGCCGAACCCGGAGGCTTCACCGTCTTCGAGCGGAGGTAGATGCCTCCTCGGGTGACGTTCGCTCCGTACCTGGCCAGGAACTCCTCGGGGGTCGAGAACGGCAGCTTGACGACCAACCCGAGCGCTTCTCCCGCGGCTTTGTTGTTTGGCTGCGTCAAAGGGGGTCCTGTGCGAGGCGGAACCAAGGGGGGGAGCGGGCGATCCTAGCATCATTCGCCGGTGGCTCAGGCGTACGGCTCGTGAAAGTGCGCGTTGCGCCCCTGATCTTCTCCTCTTATGGAAAGCCGCTTCACTGCGGGCATGACCCGCCGCTCCCGGGAGCCCACTTGCTGACCTCCGACATCCGGCTCGCGCTGACCTTCGATGACGTTCTCCTCCAGCCAGCCGAGAGCACCTTTCTTCCTCGAGATGCGGACCTCTCGACCCGGCTGACCCGCAACCTCCGGCTCAACATCCCGCTGCTGTCGGCGGCGATGGACACCGTCACCGAGGCCCGTACCGCCATCGCCATGGCGCAGGAGGGCGGCATCGGTGTCATCCACAAGAGCATGACCCCCGAGCAGCAGGCGCTCGAGGTCATGAAGGTGAAGAAGTTCGAGAGCGGGATGGTGGTGGACCCCATCACCGTCGAGCCAGAGGCGCCGCTGGCGCGCGCCATCGAGCTGATGCGGCACAACAACATCTCCGGCATCCCCGTGGTGCGGGGCCGCAAGCTGGTGGGCATCGTGACGAGCCGCGACGTGCGCTTCGTCACGGATCTGGATCAGAAGGTGGAGGCGGTGATGACGCGCAAGCTCGTCACCGGCCGCGAGGGCATCAGCCAGGCCGACGCCCAGAAGCTGCTGCACGAGCACCGCATCGAGAAGCTGCTCGTCGTGGACGAGCAGTTCGAGCTCCGGGGCCTCATCACCATCAAGGACATGGAGAAGCGCCGGACGCGGCCCAACGCGGCGAAGGACGCCAAGGGCCGGCTGCTGTGCGCGGCCGCCGTGGGGGCCTCGGCGGATCGCGAGGCCCGGATCGACGCGCTGGTGAAGGCCGGCGTGGATGTGATCGTCATCGACACCGCCCATGGCCACTCCAAGGGAGTGATCGACGCGGTGCGCGACACGCGGAAGAACTTCCGCGGCTTCGAGCTGATCGCCGGCAACGTGGCCACGGCCGCCGCCACCCGGGCCCTCATCGAGGCGGGCGTGGACGCGGTGAAGGTGGGTATCGGTCCCGGCTCCATCTGCACCACGCGCGTGGTGGCCGGCGTGGGGGTGCCCCAGATCACCGCCATCGACGACTGCGCGCGCGAGGCGGACAAGCACGGGGTGCCCATCATCGCCGACGGCGGCATCAAGTACTCCGGCGACATCGTCAAGGCGCTCGCCGCCGGGGCCTGTACGGTGATGATCGGCTCGCTCTTCGCGGGCACCGAGGAGGCGCCAGGCGAGGTCATCCTGTACCAGGGGCGCAGCTACAAGAGCTACCGCGGCATGGGCTCCATGGGCGCCATGAAGCAGGGCTCCAAGGACCGCTACTTCCAGTCGGAGGTGGAGGCGGTGAAGCTCGTCCCCGAAGGGATCGAGGGCCGCGTGCCGTACAAGGGCAGCCTGTCCATGAACATCCACCAGATGCTGGGCGGGCTGCGCAGCGGCATGGGCTACGTGGGTTGCCCCACCATCGAGGACCTGCGCACCAAGGCCCAGTTCGTGCGCATCACCTCGGCCGGGCTCAAGGAGAGCCACGTGCACGACGTGCTCATCACCGAGGAGGCGCCCAACTACCGGGTGGAGTAGGGCGCTCGTGAGGGGCCGGGGGGCACGCCCGCTACTTGCCGCGCCTGCGGCTGGGGCTGGGGCTGGGGGCGGCGGCGGGCTCCTCCTCGACCTTGGGGGGCGCCACCTTCTTCTCCGCGTTGACCACCCGGTTCAGCAGGGTCTCCTTGTCATCCGGATTCAGGGCCTCGATGGCCTGGCGCAGGATGTTGAAGTCCAGCCGGGCCACGGTGACGGTGTTGCCGCCCTTGATCTCCTGCACGGTGGGAACCTCCACGAGCTCGCGCACGTAGGTCTCGAACTCCATCCTCACGTCCGCGGTCTGCAGGATGCATTTCTCCCGGGCGGCCACCAGGCCCTGGCTGCCCTCGGTGTAGTGGAGGTCCGGGTTGCGGTTCATCGCCTCCTCGAAGGTGGCGTTGCGCCTCATCAGCGAGGTGTAGAGGTCGATGTAGCTCAGCACCCGGTCGGTCTCCGGGCGGTTGACGTTCCGGGCCAGGTTGAGGGCGTCGTCGGTGTCGTCGCAATGGATCTTGCCCAGCGCCACGGCATCCGGGGTGCTCCCGCTGGCCCCCAGGAACTGGGTCTCGCGATCCAGTCGCTCCTCCGAGGAGATCTCCTTCACGCAACCGGTGGTGGACAGCAACAGGACGGTTGCAACGGCGGGCAGGCGCATCCAGGACCTCATCGAGCGGGACTTAATGGTTGATTTCCGAAAGTTTGTAGCGGTAAGGGCCGCATCCGTCAACGCGCGCCCCCCATGGAGAGTGTGTGGATATTCACGCCGAGAAGATCCTGATCCTCGATTTCGGGAGCCAGTACACGCAGCTGATCGCCCGCCGTGTGCGGGAGCTCGGGGTGTACTGCGAAATCCATCGTCCCGACCTGCCCGCGGAGGACATCCGCCGCTTCGCTCCACGGGGCATCATCCTCTCCGGAGGGCCGGCGTCGGTGGAGGCGCCGGGCTCCCCGAAGTGCGATCCCTTCGTCTTCGAGGCGGGGCTGCCGGTGCTGGGCATCTGCTATGGGCTCCAGCTGCTCTCCAAGCTGCTGGGCGGGCGGGTGGACCGTTCCGCGCACCGCGAGTACGGAGCCGCCGAGGTGGAGGTGCTGGCGGCGCGAGGCCCCCTGGCCGCGTTCCGCCAGGGTGACCGGGTGAAGGTGTGGATGAGCCACGGAGACCGGGTGGACGCCCTGCCGCCGGACTTCGAGTCCATTGGCCGCAGCGGCAACTCGCCCTTCGCGGCGGCGGCGCACAAGAGCAAGCCCATCTACGGCCTGCAGTTCCACCCGGAGGTGGTGCACACCCCGCTGGGCAAGGAGATCCTGCGCGCCTTCCTGTTCACCGACTGCAAGGTGAGCGGGAGCTGGACGATGAGGGGCTTCATCCAGGAGGCGGAGGAGGCCATCCGCCGGCAGGTGGGCGAGCACGGCCGGGTCATCTGTGGCCTGTCGGGTGGCGTGGACAGCTCGGTGGCGGCGCTGCTGCTGCACCGGGCGCTCGGCGCGCGGCTGCAGTGCATCTTCGTGGACAACGGCCTCTTGCGGCAGGGGGAGCGCGCGCAGGTGGAGGCGCTCTTCGTGGATCGCTTCCACGTGCCGTTGAAGACGGTCGATGCGCGGGCGCGCTTCCTGGAGCAGCTCGCCGGCGTCACGGATCCGGAGAAGAAGCGGAAGATCATCGGCCGCGAGTTCATCGCGGTGTTCGAGGAGGCCGCGCGCGAGGTGCAGGGCGCGGAGTTCCTGGCGCAGGGCACGCTGTACCCGGACGTGATCGAGTCCGTGTCGTACAAGGGCCCGTCCGTCACCATCAAGAGCCACCACAACGTGGGCGGGCTGCCGGAGAAGATGAACCTCAAGCTGGTGGAGCCACTGCGCGAGCTCTTCAAGGACGAGGTCCGCGCGCTGGGCCGCGAGCTGGGGTTGCCGGACGAGATGGTCTCCCGGCAGCCGTTCCCGGGGCCGGGCCTGGCCATCCGGGTGCTGGGGGAGATCACCGAGGAGCGGCTGGAGCTGGTGCGCCGCGCGGACGCGATCGTCCAGCAGGAGGTCCGCGACGCGGGGCTGTACAAGGAGCTGTGGCAGGCCTTCGCGGTGCTGCTGCCGGTGCAGAGCGTGGGCGTGATGGGGGATGAGCGCACCTACGAGTCCACCTGCGTGTTGCGCGCGGTGACGAGCGTGGACGGCATGACGGCGGACTGGGCGCGGCTGCCGTACCCGGTGCTCGAGCGCATCTCCACGCGCATCACCAACGAGGTGCGTGGCATCAATCGCGTCGTCTACGACATCTCCTCCAAGCCGCCCGCCACCATCGAGTGGGAGTAGCCGCGCGGGAAGGGCGCCGAGGCGGAAAACAAAGGGGCTGCCCGGGTGCATCCGGGCAGCCCCTTCCGTTTTCAGGGTGCTACAGGTGGGGACTACTGGGCCGGGCTGGCCTTCACGGCGGGCGTGGAGCCGGGGCGCAGCTCCTCGAGGATGCGGTCGGCCTTGTAGACCTTCTTGAGCGACTCGATGAGGGCCTCGCTGTGGACGGCGACGGTGCGGTTGACGCTCTCGTCGAAGCCGTAGTCACCGCCGAGCGACTGGATGTTGCCGTCGAACACCAGGCCGGTGATCTCCGCGTCCTTGTTGATGACGGGCGAGCCGGAGTTGCCGCCGATGATGTCGTTGGTGGTGACGAAGTTCATCGGGGTGGTGGCCGTCAAGTCCTTCTTCGCGGCGAGCCAGCTCTTGGGGAGGGCGAACGGCTCCTTGCCGGTGTGGCGATCGAAGGTGCCGCCCATGAGGGTGATGGGCTCCACCTTCTTGCCATCCTCCATGTAGCCCTTCACGGCGCCGAAGGAGAGGCGCAGCGTGCCAGTGGCATCCGGATAGATGCCGGTGCCGTAGACCTCGAACTTCGCCTGGGCGATCAGCTCGCTGTTCTTGCGGACGACGGCCTCGACCTGCTCCTCGTACGTCTTGCGGATGGCACGGGCGTCCGGGTCGAT